>NZ_SIRR01000009.1 GCF_011634895.1 Rheinheimera pleomorphica
ACTCAACCGATAAATTTCATTTTTTGTGAAATCCATCATAAGTGCCCACACAGATGATTGATTGCGAATTGTTAAAGAGCTTGTACCAGAGCAGAGCTCCATGGTACGAGACTTTCGTCTCAGTCAGACGCTTTCTGCTTTCGCTTGCTGCCGTCTGTGTGGTGCGCATTATAGAGATCGTCGAAAAGTGATCAAGATCTTTTTTACAGAAAGATGATCGACCGCACAGTTTTTAAACGATCCTCTGCAAAACGACTGTTTTTTGGCGATAAATTAATCAAATTCTGGCTCTGCAGCGCTGAGTTGGCGCACTTCAGTTAGATCCGGGCTGAATTTACGTGGCCGCTGCAGCTCATATTGATACAAGTATTGTCCTAATTGCTGTAAAAACGGGATAGCTATCTGTTCGCGCTGATACAGATCGTCATTTAAGATGTCATTCTCGTTAGCATAGATCACCGCTGTAATAAAAAACTCGATCTGATTTTGCAGGTCGACAATATAGGCGCCATCGATAATGTGGCCATAAGCCCAACCGGATTTACTGAAAAGGCGGATATGCTCCGGGATCTGCTGCGCCTTACCACCAAACATAAAAAACTTGGCATAGTTGCCCGGGTATTGTTCTGCATCGTATGAAGGGTTAATGCTATCAGGTGGTAACATCGCCATGTAGCGCAGCACCAAATCGCGATCACTGGGGCGCAAATTAAACCTTTGCTCTGGAGCAAACAGCTGCGGAAACACCAGGCGTTTGATAGTGCTATCAAAGTCTGCCAAACTAAAACGGTTCTTATCGCTAAAGTCCATTGGCGCTGTAATAAGTTTACCCGCTCTGATATATGCTCTGCCTAAGCTGGGCTTGTCACTGTTTAAATATGAATGCGCTGACGTCCGCGCCGGCAGCCGCAGCAATTCTTTGCCGCTGCTGTCAATAAAGCGCACCGGGTTTACCTGCCGGTTCTGCTCATTGCTTAAGCTGACGCTGAGCCGGTGATTTATCAAACTGCGCAGTAATCCTTTGTCGGTAAAGCGCTGATTGATATAAGCAGGCCCTAATAATTCGTACAGTCTATTACTGCCTTCATTGTCACTTACTAAGAAAATCTTCTTAATATCGTGCGCAATACTGGGTAAACCGCTATTCGCTGAGGGATCTATCGTTCTTTCGGTTTGCCAGTCCGTGGCTGCGCCGGTCAACATAGTGGTTTCGGCTGTTAAACCAGGTACCTGCTGCTCAGCTAACCATTCCAGCGCCAATAGTGCTATTGGCAGTTTTACCGTACTGGCAGGATAAAAGTAACGCTGTTCATCCAAACCATATTGATAATAAGCCAAGCTTGGTTCGTTATTAGCATCGCGGTCAATCTGCGTATACAAAATTTGTACCCGGTAGGGCTTGGGATCGCGGAGTACCTGCTGTAATACCGGGTAATCATGCGGGACCTGAGACAAGATGGGTTCTAAAGGTGGTATATCAGTGAAAGTTTGACTGCTAGCCTGAAACGCCTGAGCGCTATTCAGTAGCAACAAAAATAACAACGCCTTTTGCATGTTCCGATGCCATCATCTGCTTAAAGCATCATAGTACGGCTGTGACGACTAAAAAACAAACAGGCATAAAAAAACCGGGCTTAGCCCGGCTTTTTAATTCTTTAGTGCTTACTCAGCTGCCGTTTCTTCAACTGGCAGTGCGTCCACTTCTGGACGATCGACTAATTCGATGTAAGCCATAGGTGCGTTATCACCGGCACGGAAGCCACACTTCAGAATACGAGTGTAACCACCTGGACGCGCGTTGTAACGCGGGCCCAGCACGTTGAATAACAAACCTACTACTTCTTTATCACGAGTACGGGCGAAAGCTAAACGGCGGTTTGCAACGCTGTCGTTCTTTGCCAGCGTGATCAATGGCTCGATCACACGACGTAACTCTTTAGCTTTAGGCAAAGTCGTTTTGATGATTTCGTGCTTCACCAACGAGCTTGCCATGTTGCGGAACATTGCCGTACGGTGGCTGCTGTTCCTGTTTAATTGACGACCACTCTTGCGATGGCGCATGATCTATTCCTTCTCACTAAACCAGAAACTGGTATCTGATTAGTCTTTATTTACCAGACTCGCTGGCGGCCAGTTCTCCAGGCGCATGCCCAGGGATAAACCGCGTGAAGCCAGCACGTCTTTGATTTCGGTAAGCGACTTTTTACCCAGGTTAGGTGTTTTAAGTAACTCCACCTCGGTACGCTGAACCAGATCACCAATGTACTGAATCTGCTCTGCCTTCAAGCAGTTAGCAGAACGAACTGTTAATTCCAAATCATCGACCGGACGTAACAGAATCGGATCAAACTCCGGCTTCTCTTCGCGTTTTTCCGGTTCGCTCTTATCGCGCAGCTCGACGAAGAACTCCAGCTGTTCAGCCAGAATTGTTGCTGCACGGCGAATGGCTTCCTCTGGCTCTACTGTGCCGTTGGTTTCCATATCGATGATCAGTTTGTCCAGGTCGGTACGCTGTTCTACCCGCGCAGCTTCAACTGAGTAGGCTATACGCTCTACCGGGCTGAAAGAGGCATCCAGTAACAGACGACCAATAGGACGCTCGTCATCATCTGAGGACAAACGCGCTGATGCAGGCACATAACCGCGACCACGTTCAACTTTCAGGCGCATACTGAATTCAGTTTCGCCAGTCAGGTTGCAAATAACGTGCTCAGGGTTGGTAATAACCACACCGTCGCCATGCTGGATGTCTCCAGCTGTTACAGGGCCAGCACCTTTCTTCGTCAAAGTCAGCGTGACTTCATCTTTGTCTTCCAGGCGAACGGCAAGGCCTTTCAGGTTCAGAAGGATATCAATAATATCTTCCTGTACACCCTCTTTGGCACTGTACTCATGGAGCACGCCGTCTATCTCAACTTCAGTCACTGCACAACCTGGCATTGACGATAGCAGAATACGACGTAACGCGTTGCCCAAGGTATGCCCGAAACCGCGCTCAAGTGGTTCCAAAGTAACTTTGGCACGAGTTGGGTTGATTTTTTCGATACCAACTAATCTCGGCTTAAGGAATTCGGTGACAGAACCCTGCATTGTATCCTCTCTTAACAATTAGCTTTACTTAGAGTAAAGCTCGACGATTAACTGTTCGTTGATGTCCGCAGACAGGTCTGAACGCTCTGGCAGACGCTTAAACACGCCTTCAAGCTTCGTGGTGTCTACTTCAATCCAAGTTGGCTTCTCACGTTGTGCAGCTACTTCAAGCGCAGCACCGATACGGGCTTGCTTTTTCGCTTTTTCACGAACAGAGATCACTTGTTCAGGTAATACAGTATGTGATGGAACATTAACCACGCGACCATTTAACATGATAGCTTTGTGGCTTACCAGCTGACGTGCTTCAGCGCGTGTACTGGCCAGACCCATACGGTATACCACGTTGTCTAAGCGTGACTCTAACAACGCTAACAGGTTTTCACCTGTATTACCTTTCAAACGAGCAGCTTCCTTGTAATAGTTACGGAACTGCTTTTCTAATACGCCGTAAATACGACGTACTTTTTGTTTCTCGCGTAACTGTAAACCGTAGTCTGATAAGCGACCGCGACGAGCGCCGTGCTGACCAGGAGCGGTAGTTAAGTTACACTTTGAATCGATTGCTCTTACGCCGCTCTTCAGGAACAGATCTGTACCTTCGCGACGACTTAGTTTGAGCTTAGGACCCAAATATCTTGCCATCTTCTTTCTCCAATAATCCGTGAAGCGCTGTAATTACACGCGACGTTTTTTAGGTGGACGGCATCCGTTATGCGGGATAGGCGTCACGTCGGTGATATTTGTGATCTTGTAACCAGCGGCGTTCAGAGCACGAATCGCTGATTCGCGGCCTGGGCCTGGGCCATTCACAAACACTTCAAGGTTCTTCAGACCATATTCCAGTGCAGCAGTACCTGCACGCTCTGCAGCTACCTGAGCAGCAAACGGAGTAGATTTACGTGAACCACGGAAACCTGAACCGCCGGCAGTCGCCCAGCATAGTGCATTGCCCTGACGATCAGTGATCGTCACGATGGTGTTGTTGAAAGAAGCATGGATATGAGCCATACCGTCAGAAACTTGCTTTTTTACCCGTTTACGAGTACGAACTGGTGCTTTAGCCATGTTGAATCACCTTATTTCTTAATCGCTTTACGTGGGCCCTTACGGGTACGCGCATTTGTCTTAGTGCGCTGACCACGAACCGGCAGACTACGACGGTGGCGCAGGCCACGGTAGCAACCCAGGTCCATTAAACGCTTAATATTTAATGTAACTTCACGGCGCAAGTCACCTTCAACGGTGTATTTTGCAACTTCGTCACGAAGCGTATCTAACTGTGCGTCGGTTAACGCAGCAATTTTTGTACTTTCTTCGATACCCACTGCAGCTAAAATCGATTTAGCGCGGGTTTTACCGATACCATAAACATAGGTCAAAGAGATGACCGCATGCTTATTATCGGGGATGTTAATGCCAGCGATACGGGCCACTAACGTTCTCCTTTAATAGAGTTTAAAGATGCCAATTTGAAAAGCCCGTAAGGATACTCAAATGGCGCTGATATTGCAAACGATAAAGGGGCTAAACCAATCAGTTCAGCCCGCAGTATCATCTTATTCTGCTATTAGCCTTGGCGCTGTTTATGCTTTGGCTCACTGCAAATTACGCGAACTACGTTATTACGCTTGATCACTTTGCAGTTACGGCAGATCTTCTTAACGGAAGCTCGTACTTTCATAACTTAACTCCGCAAACTATCTTAACGGCTAAAGCCTTTAAGATTTGCCTTTTTAAGCACAGAATCATACTGATGCGACATCAGATGGGTCTGTACCTGTGCCATAAAGTCCATAATGACGACAACGATAATCAGTAACGATGTACCGCCGAAGTAGAACTGAACGTCCCACGCAACCATCATGAACTCAGGAACTAAACAGATAAAGGTTATATACAAGGCACCTGCTAAGGTTAACCGCGTCATCACTTTATCAATGTATTTTGATGTCTGCTCACCAGGACGGATCCCAGGGATAAAGGCACCGGATTTCTTCAGGTTGTCTGCTGTATCACGCGGGTTAAACACCAACGCGGTATAGAAGAAACAGAAGAAAATAATGGCCGCGGAGTATAACATCATATACAACGGTTGTCCCGGAGATAATGTTAATGCTAATTCCTGCAGAAAATTAGCCACCACGCCTTCACCCGAACCAAACCAACTGGCTATCGTTCCAGGGAACAGAATAATGCTAGAAGCAAAGATCGGCGGAATTACACCGGCCATATTGACCTTTAACGGTAAATGGCTGCTTTGCGCGGCAAACACCTGACGGCCCTGCTGACGCTTGGCGTAATTAACCACAATCCGACGCTGGCCACGTTCAAAGAACACCACAAACCAGGTAATCGCAATTACGATTGCGCCTATTGCTACTAACAGTAAAAAGTGCAAATCGCCTTGACGTGCCTGCTCTATCGTCTGGCCAATAGCCGACGGGAAGCCGGCAACAATACCGGTAAAGATTAGCAACGAGATACCATTACCAATGCCACGCTCTGTAATTTGCTCACCCAACCACATTAAAAACATGGTGCCGGTAACCAAACTGATTACCGCAGTGAAGTAAAATGCAAAGCCAGGGTTAATCACTAACCCTTGCATCATATTAGGCAGGCCAGTGGCAATACCAATGGCCTGAAGTGTTGCTAATACTAAAGTACCGTAGCGTGTCATCTGGTTGATTTTACGCTTTCCAGCTTCGCCTTCTTTTTTCAGCTCAGCCATTGCCGGATGCATTACCGTCAATAACTGCACAATAATAGAGGCAGAGATGTAGGGCATAATACCCAACGCAAACACCGAAGCACGCTCAAGTGCGCCACCGCTGAACATGTTAAACATTTCAACGATGGTGCCCTTTTGTTGCTCGAATAATTGAGCCAGCACGGCGGCGTCAATTCCAGGAATTGGCACAAAGGAGCCTAACCGAAATACGATTATGGCCAAAAGTACAAATAACAAACGGGCCTTCAGCTCGCTGAAACCGCCTTTTGCACTTCTTGAGTCCGAACCTGGTTTAGCCATCGCGTACTATCCTTATTATTCTTCGACTTTACCGCCAGCGGCTTCGATTGCAGCACGCGCGCCTTTGGTTGCACCTAAACCTTTAACGGTTACCGGGCGAGTGATCTCACCTGACAGCACAACTTTAGCAAACTTAACAGTACGGGCGATGATGTTAGCTTCCATCAGGCTAGCCAGATCAACTACATCACCTTTCACCGCTGCCAGTTCGTGCAGACGAACTTCAGCAGAAACCAGAGATTTCTGTGAAGTGAAACCGAACTTAGGTAAACGCTGTTTCAGAGGCATTTGACCGCCTTCGAAACCTGGACGAACTTTACCGCCAGAGCGTGATTTTAAACCTTTGTGACCACGGCCACCGGTTTTACCTAAGCCTGAGCCGATACCACGGCCAAGGCGGCGCTTTTCTTTCTTAGCACCAGGTGCCGGAGCAAGAGTATTTAATAACATCTGTTACTCCTCCACTTTAACCATGTAATACACAGCGTTGATCATACCGCGAACTGAAGGTGTATCTTCAACTTCAACAGTGTGACCGATGCGGCGTAAACCTAACCCGGTTAACGAGGCCTTATGCTTCGGTAAACGACCGATGCTTGACTTCGTTTGGGTTACTTTAATTGTCTTCTTCGCCATGGCAGATTACCCCAGAATGTCGTCAACGCGTAAACCGCGTTTAGCAGCTACCTGTGCAGGCGACTTAACAGACGCCAGTGCATTGATAGTTGCGCGAACTACGTTGATTGGGTTGGTTGAGCCGTAACACTTAGACAGAATGTTCTGTACACCAGCAACTTCCAGTACGGCGCGCATTGCACCACCGGCGATCAAGCCAGTACCTTCAGCAGCAGGCTGCATGTAAACATTTGAACCTGAGTGAACACCACGGGTTGGGTGGTGTAAGGTGTTACCATTTAACTCAACCTGGGTCATGTTGCGACGTGCTTTTTCCATTGCTTTTTGAATAGCAGCTGGAACTTCACGTGCTTTACCATAACCAAAACCAACGCGACCATTACCGTCACCAACCACAGTCAAAGCGGTGAAGGAGAAAATCCGACCACCCTTAACAACTTTTGACACGCGGTTTACTGCAACAAGCTTCTCTTGTAAATCAGATTGTTGTTTAGCTTCTTCGTTAGCCATGAGCTACTCCTAGAACTGAAGACCGGCTTCACGCGCCGCGTCAGCCAGAGCTTGTACGCGACCATGATACTGGAAGCCACTGCGGTCAAAAGCACAAGCAGTAACGCCTTTGGCTACTGCGCGTTCGGCAATCGCTTTACCTACAGCCTTAGCAGCGTCTACGTTACCAGTGTACTTCAGTGAGTCTTTGATTGAAGCTTCTACGGTAGAAGCTGCAGCAATCACTTCAGCATTTGGTGCGATAAGCTGGGCGTAGATGTGACGTGGTGTACGGTGTACAACCAGGCGATTCGCACCTTGTTCGATAATGTTTCTGCGAGTGCGTTTGGCACGGCGCAGACGAGCAAGTTTCTTATCCATCGTCCTACCCTACTTTTTCTTCGCTTCTTTACGACGCACGTTTTCATTTGCATAGCGCACACCTTTGCCTTTGTAAGGCTCTGGTTTACGGTATGCCCGGATGTTAGCGGCAACCTGACCAACTAATTGCTTGTCAGCACCTTTTACCACGACTTCAGTCTGGCTTGGTGTTTCGATAGTGATACCGTTAGGTACCTGAAACACCACTGGGTGAGAAAAGCCCAGGCTCAGGTTTAATACTTTACCTTCTGCTTTCGCACGGTAACCAACACCTACCAGTTCCAGTTTCTGAGCGAAACCTTCAGTAACACCGGTAACCAGGTTATTGATCAGCGCACGGGCAGTACCCGCTTGCGCGTCAGCGCCTTCGAAGCCATCACGTGGGTTGGTACGTAAAACGTTACCATCAACCACGACTTCAACCGCTGGGTTAACATCTAGTGCTAACTCGCCGTTCTTGCCCTTAAAAGACACTACCTGGCCGTTTTGCGTTACAGTAACGCCGGCTGGAATAGTGACTGGGGCTTTAGCAACACGAGACATAGATTACTACCTCCGTTACGCTACGTAGCCGATGATTTCGCCACCGATACCAACCTTGCGCGCGGCGCGGTCAGTCATTAGTCCTTTAGATGTTGACACGATGGCCACACCTAAACCGCCCATTACCTTAGGTAATTCGCCACGCTTCTTATAAATGCGCAGGCCTGGACGACTAACACGATCGATAGTTTCAATGACAGATTTGCCCTGGAAGTACTTTAAAGTAACTTCCAATTCTGGCTTAGCATCACCAGAAACCGCGAAATCAGCGATGTAACCTTCGTCTTTTAATACTTTCGCAATAGATACCTTCAGTTTTGAAGATGGCATCTTAACCGCAACTTTATTGGCTGACTGGCCGTTGCGAATGCGAGTAAACATATCCGCTACTGGATCTTGCAAACTCATAGCTCGTTACTCCCGTGATTCTTACCAGCTAGCCTTACGAAGGCCAGGAATTTCACCGCGCATCGCCGCTTCACGGACCTTGATCCGGCTCATGCCGAACTTACGCAGGTAACCGTGTGGACGACCAGTTACACGACAACGATTACGTTGACGCGAAGGGCTTGAATCACGCGGCAACGCCTGTAACTTCAGAACGGCTGCCCAACGGTCTTCGTCAGAAGTCGCTGGATTAGCAATCGCATCTTTCAGTTCATGACGCTTTGCAGCGAATTTGGCTACCAGTTGTGCACGCTTTAACTCGCGGGCTTTCATTGATTGTTTTGCCATGACCCTACACCTTATTTCTTGAATGGGAAGTTAAACGCGGCAAGTAAAGCACGTCCTTCGTCATCGGTACGCGCGGTAGTCGTAATAGTGATATCTAAACCACGTACTGCATCTACTTTATCGTATTCGATTTCCGGGAAAATGATTTGCTCACGTACACCCATGCTGTAGTTACCACGGCCATCGAATGACTTCGGGTTTACACCACGGAAGTCACGGATACGCGGGATAGCAATAGAGACTAAACGCTCTAAGAATTCCCACATACGCTCGCCGCGCAGGGTCACTTTTGCGCCAATAGGGTAGCCTTCACGGATTTTGAAACCAGCGACTGACTTACGTGCCTTAGTAACCAGAGGTTTCTGGCCGGCAATAGCTGTTAAATCAGCTACGGCGTTTTCAAGGATCTTTTTGTCAGCTACGGCTTCACCCACACCCATATTGAGCGTGATTTTAACAATCCGAGGGACTTGCATGACGCTGGTGTAGCCGAACTGCTTAAACAGTTCTGGGACTACGGTGTCTTTATAAATTTCATGCAGTTTCGCCATCGTATTACTCCAATAGCAATTAAATTACTTCGTTATTCGATTTGAAGAAACGGACTTTTTTGCCGTCTTCAACTCGGAAACCTACACGATCCGCTTTACCCGTTTTAGAGTTAAAGATCGCTACGTTTGAAACATGAATTGAGGCTTCTTTCTCAACGATACCACCTGGCTGATTCAGAGCCGGTACAGGCTTCTGATGCTTTTTAACCAGGTTAACGCCGGAAACATAAACACGGCCTTCAGCCACTAAAACTTTAGTAACTTTGCCGCGCTTACCTTTGTCCTTACCAGTAAGAACAATAACCTCGTCATCACGACGGATTTTACTAGCCATGGTGACTCCTTACAGTACTTCTGGTGCCAGAGACACGATCTTCATAAACTTATCGCCACGAAGTTCACGTGTAACAGGCCCGAAAATACGAGTGCCGATCGGTTCCAGCTTGCTGTTTAACAACACTGCTGCATTGCGATCAAAACGGATTAATGACCCGTCCTGACGGCGTACGCCTTTGCGTGTACGCACCACCACTGCATTCAGTACATCACCTTTTTTAACTTTACCGCGCGGAATTGCTTCCTTAACAGTAACTTTGATGACGTCACCAATTGCAGCATAACGGCGATGTGAACCACCTAAGACCTTAATACACATTACGCTGCGCGCGCCGCTGTTGTCTGCGACTTCCAGCATAGATTGCATCTGGATCATCTTAGTGCTCCGCTATTCTACTAAATAACCCTCACGGGTTACGCTGCTTACGATATAAACTACCCCCTGACAAGAGGGCGCGTGATTATAACAGCACTCTTACCAAAAAGGTAGCGCAAAATAAAAGCGGCCCCAGATGGAGCCGCTTTTCACATCTTAACGAATTAAGATGCTGATTCGACTACAGCAACCAGAGTCCAAGACTTAGTCTTAGACAGAGGGCGGCATTCACGAATAGTGACTACATCGCCTTCTTTACACTGATTGGTTTCGTCATGTACGTGCAGCTTGGTAGTACGCTTGATGAACTTCCCGTAAATTGGGTGTTTCACCGAACGCTCGATCGCAACAGTAATAGACTTGTCCATTTTGTTGCTGATCACTTTACCTTGCAGTGTACGAATATTAGTTTCGGTCATTACGCACCTGCCTTCTCGGTTAAGATGGTCTTAACGCGCGCGATATCACGACGCACCTGCTTGAATAAATGCGTTTGAGCTAACTGACCGGTAGCCAGTTGCATGCGCAGGTTAAACTGCTCACGTAACAAGCCCAGTAATTCAGTGTTTAACTCTTCAACACTTTTCGCTTTTAATTCGCTGGCTTTCATCACATTACCGTCCGCGTTACAAAGGTTGTCTTAAATGGTAGCTTAGCGGCCGCCAGTGAAAAAGCGTGACGCGCTAACTCTTCAGACACACCGTCCATTTCATACAGAACTTTGCCAGGTTTAATCTGACATACCCAGTACTCAACAGAACCTTTACCACTACCCATACGTACTTCCAGCGGCTTAGCAGTCATTGGCTTGTCTGGGAACACACGGATCCAGATTTTACCAACACGCTTAACAGCGCGCGTCATAGCACGACGTGCAGATTCGATTTGACGTGAAGTCATCTGACCACGTTCTACAGATTTCAGTGCGTAAGTACCGAAAGATACTTTGTCGCCAACCAGGGCTAAACCACGGTTACGACCTTTGTGCACTTTACGAAATTTTGTACGTTTTGGTTGCAACATCGCTCAATACCCCTACTTAGCCTTACGTGCCGGTTTTTTCGGCGCTTTAGGCTGGTTGTTATTGTTGGCGTTGTTGGTGTTGTTGTTCAATGGCAGAGCACCTAAGATCTCGCCTTTGAAAATCCAAACTTTCACACCAATGATACCGTAAGTAGTCAGTGCTTCTGAGGTATTGTAGTCAATGTCAGCACGCAGGGTGTGCAGAGGCACACGGCCTTCGCGATACCACTCTGAACGAGCGATTTCTGCGCCGCCTAAACGGCCGCTAACTTCAACTTTGATACCCTTGGCACCGATACGCATGGCGTTTTGTACCGCACGCTTCATCGCGCGACGGAACATAACACGACGCTCTAACTGGCTGCTGATCGAATCAGCAACTAACTTAGCGTCCAGCTCAGGCTTGCGGATTTCAGAGATGTTAATCTGCGCAGGTACGCCAGCGATGGCGGCTACTTGCTTGCGGATTTTCTCAACATCTTCACCTTTTTTACCGATGATTACGCCTGGACGCGCAGTGTGAATGGTCACACGGATGCTTTTCGCAGGGCGTTCAATATCGATCCGGCTTACTGACGCTGCTTTCAGTTCTTTTGTCAGGTACTGACGAACTTTAAAGTCACCGTTTAAGAAATCCGGGAAGTCTTTCGTATTCGCGAACCAGGTAGAGCTCCATGGCTTAGTGATACCTAGGCGAATACCATTAGGATGTACTTTCTGTCCCATTTCTATCTCCTAGTTATCAGCTACAACCACAGTGATGTGGCTGGTGCGCTTGACGATACGGTCAGCACGACCTTTGGCACGTGGCTTGATACGCTTCATAGACGGACCTTCATCAACGAAGATGGTCTTTACTTTCAGCGTGTCAATATCCGCACCTTCATTGTGCTCCGCGTTAGCAATGGCTGATAAAAGTACCTTTTTGACTAACTCTGCGGCCTTTTTCGGGCTGTAAGTTAATACATTCAACGCCTTATCTACTGACAAACCACGCACCTGGTCAGCAACCAGACGAGTTTTTTGTGCAGAAGAACGGGCAAATTTGTGTTTAGCTAATGCTTGCATCATTTACCCCTTAGCGCTTCTTGGCCTTTTTGTCGGCTGCATGACCACGGTAGGTACGAGTAGGTGCAAATTCACCTAACTTGTGACCAATCATCTCTTCAGAGACGAACACAGGTACATGTTGACGACCATTATGGACAGCGATGGTCAAACCGATCATATCAGGTATGATCATTGAACGACGGCTCCAAGTCTTAATAGGCTTCTTGTCACCGCTTTCCAACGCTTTCTCTACCTTCTTCAGCAAGTGAAGGTCAATAAATGGACCTTTCTTGAGAGAACGTGGCATGGCAATTCCTCACAAATTATTTATCACGACGACGTACGATAAGTTTATCAGTACGCTTGTTTGAACGAGTTTTGTAACCCTTCGTTGGAACGCCCCATGGTGTAACTGGGTGACGACCACCAGAAGTTTTACCTTCACCACCACCGTGTGGGTGATCAACCGGGTTCATTACCACACCACGTACGGTTGGGCGAATGCCACGCCAGCGCATAGCACCAGCTTTACCGTATTGACGTAACATATGTTCCGCGTTGCCGATCTCACCGATAGTCGCGCGACAATCTGCTAATACTTTACGTACTTCGCCACTGCGTAAACGCAGGGTTACGTACTCACCGTCACGAGCCAGGATCTGAGCGAAAGCACCAGCTGAACGAACCAGCTGACCACCTTTACCAGGCTTCATTTCAATGTTGTGTACTACCTGACCCACTGGGATGTTGCGCAGTGGCAGCGTGTTACCGGCTTTGATTGGTGATTCCATACCAGAGATCACGCTATCACCCGCTTTCAGGCCTTTAGGGGCCAGAATGTAACGACGCTCGCCGTCTGCGTATAACACCAGTGCGATGTTAGCAGTACGGTTTGGATCGTACTCTAAACGCTCAACTTTGGCTGGAATGCCATCTTTGTTGCGTTTGAAGTCAACTAAACGGTAATGCTGCTTGTGACCACCACCGATATGACGGGTAGTGATACGACCGTTGTTGTTACGACCACCAGATTTTGAATTTTTCTCTAACAAAGGGGCATAAGGCTTGCCTTTGTACAGGTCTGGGTTAACCACTTTTAATACGTGGCGACGACCTGGTGACGTAGGTTTACACTTTACAAGTGCCATTTCCTAACTCCTCTTCTTACTCAGCGCCGCCAACGAAATCGATTTCGCTGCCTTCTTTAAGAGTCACGTAAGCTTTTTTCCAATCGCTACGCTTGCCCATACGCGCACCAGTGCGCTTGGTCTTACCCTTAACGTTAACAGTACGCACACCGACTACTTCTGTTTCGAACAGTTTTTCAACTGCTGCTTTAACATCAGCTTTAGTCGCAGTAGTGGCTACCTTGAAAACGACTGTATTGTGTTTTTCAGCAGACACGGTGCTCTTTTCAGAAACGTGTGGTGCCAGAATAACTTTCAGTAAACGTTCTTCGCGGATCATGCTAACAGCTCCTCAAGTTGCTTAACTGCAGCAGCAGTCATTAACACTTTGTCGAATGCGATTAAGCTGACCGGGTCGATACCGTGTACGTCACGCACGTCTACCTTGTACAGGTTACGTGCAGATAAGAACAGGTTCTCATCCACTTCGTTAGTCACGATTAACACGTCTTTTAAGTCCATTGCCTTTAACTTAGCAGTTAAATCTTTGGTCTTAGGCGTATCAACGGCGAAATTTTCCACCACGATTAAACGCTCTTGACGTACTAATTCTGACAGGATGCTTTGGATCGCACCACGATACATTTTACGGTTTACTTTCTGGCTGTGATCTTGTGGCTTAGCCGCAAATGTCACACCGCCTCCGCGCCAGATTGGGCTGCGGATAGTACCAGCACGCGCGCGGCCAGTACCTTTTTGACGCCATGGCTTCTTGCCGCCACCGCGTACTTCAGAACGTGTCAGCTGAGCGCGGGTACCCTGACGGGCGCCGGCAGCATAAGCTACAACGACCTGATGAACCAAAGCTTCATTAAACTCACGTCCAAAGGTAGCTTCGGAAACTTCAAGAACGCCTTGAGCGTCTCGTAATGCTAATTCCATCACTTATCTCCTCAGACGTTAGCTTTTAACAGCTGGTTTAACGATCACGTCACCGCCGATAGCACCAGGTACTGCACCTTTTACTAACAGGATGTTACGCTCTGCGTCTACACGAACCACTTCCAGTGACTGCACGGTTACGCGCTCAGCACCTAAGTGACCAGCCATTTTTTTACCCTTGAATACTTTACCTGGTGATTGGTTCTGACCAATTGAACCAGGTGCACGGTGTGATAAAGAGTTACCGTGAGTAGCATCCTGAGTACGGAAATTCCAGCGCTTAACAGCACCAGCAAAACCTTTACCTTTTGATGTACCAACTACATCTACTTTCTTCGTTTCTGCGAAGATTTCAACCGTAATCTCGCTGCCAACAGTGATGTCAGCACCTTCGTTATCTGCCAGGCGGAATTCCCACAGACCACGACCCGCGTCAACGCCAACTTTGGCAAAATGACCTGCTTCCGGCTTGTTCAGGCGGCTTGCCTTCACAGTGCCAGCAGTCACTTGCAGTGCGCTGTAACCGTTTGTTTCTGCAGTCTTAACTGCAGTTACACGGTTTGGTGTCGCTTCGATTACGGTTACTGGAATTGAAACGCCATCTTCAGTGAAGATGCGGGTCATTCCCACTTTACGACCGATAAGACCGATAGCCATTTCCTAAACCTCTCTATAAACCTGTCTGATTAGCCCAGGCTGATTTGAACGTCAACACCAGCAGGCAGATCTAAACGCATCAGCGCATCAACCGTTTTCTCGGTTGGCTCAACGATGTCGATTAAACGCTTGTGGGTACGGATTTCGTACTGATCACGCGCATCTTTGTTTACGTGAGGAGAAATCAATACAGTGAAACGTTCCTGGCGAGTAGGAAGTGGGATAGGACCACGAACCTGTGCGCCCGTACGCTTAGCTGTGTCAACGATTTCCATAGTTGACTGATCGATCAAACGGTGATCGAACGCTTTCAGACGGATGCGAATCCTTTGATTACTCATGTATCAAAGCCTCTAAAGAGCAAAAAGAGCAAAAATAAACACAAGCTATCCAACCCAATAAAGGGGGATGCCCATGCACCAAAGTTACGTTTGCTCCCCAATCGGGAGCACTGTAAGCGTTAGTTCGCCTAAGTTGGCGGCTAACGAGCCAGTCAGAATTGTATCGACTGGCCGCGCATTATACTGAATTCAACCGATAACGCAAGCATTGGTTAAATATTACGCTACAGAATATCGTTTAATTCAAAGCCGATGCCAACACGGGTAACTGAACGATTGTAATCAATCAGACTTTCGCCATAACCATTGAACAGCTCGGCGTAAAAACGCACGTGCTTATTAAATGGCCGCGAGTATGACAAGCGAATAGCGCCCTTGTTATCGCTGCGAAGATTATTACGCACCATCATACGCCAGGTGGCGTCCTCGTCTTTATAAGCTGCAGAAAGCTCAAACCAGCCCATATATTTGGTAATGTCAGGGTTGTCGTCCCCTTCCGGGTCACTGGGCGCGTCTTTGCGTTTTTCTTTAAAGCGGTACCAGGGTTCAAAATTAATAAAAACATTACCGATAGAGGTAACCCAGCTCAGCTTTAACCGGTTCCAACTGCGGGACAGCTCGCCGGCACGGCCATTCGACTGGTGCGATAAACTTATACCAATAATGCGGCTGGCCGCTTCCTCATAGTTTTTGTAATGCGGTAACAGCAGAATCAGCTCCGGCTCGTAGTTGGTCTCACGAAACGGGGAGGAAATATCGCTGTTATACGCCTGCCAGTATGCTTGCTGAGTGAAAGCAAAAAACAAATAACCATTATCGTTATATATCTTGCTCCATACCGGCGTTTTTAGGCTTAACTGAAACTTGGCTTCAATATTATCCGACGGTGCAATAACGTCATCACGCTGCAGCACCGGCGCGATACCATCAACATAACTGACGGGCAGCAGATAATTATTGTTGTGGGGAATAAGCGTAAACGGGCGGTAAGCGTCCCATTGCTCGGCTTTTAAACGTTTATCCAGCGCATCTGCAGCCTGTAGCTGAAAGCCAACGAGTAAAAGTAAACCGAGCAATAATCGCATAAGCTTGTCCTGTTAAAAATGCGCCGGGCTTAGGGTATCAATACCGGCTGTATCCTCGCTTAACACAGCAAACAAACCTTTTGCTTTAGGGAGTACCCGGGCAAAATAATAAGCTGCAGTGCTGTGCTTGGCGTGTTTAAAGCTATCACTGACTTCAGCGCTATCCAAGGCGCGCAGGTTTTTATACCACATGTAGCCATACAGCACATATGACACGGCAGCTAAATAATCACAAGCGTTAGCGCTTTGTGCTCTGAAGTCATGTGCCATTATATCGGCGGTAAGTTGCAGTAATTCGGTAATGTACTCTGCCAGTTGCGCAGATCCAGCTTGCGGTGCGCTAGCAATCTCAGCGTTAATTTCGTTCAACAAACCGATAAGGGCAGCACCTTGATCTGCGGCTACTTTACGCAACATAAAGTCAGCCGCCTGTATACCGTTGGTTCCCTCGTAGATCTGAGCGATACGCACATCACGCACTAACTGCTCCATTCCCCACTCTTTGATATATCCATGGCCGCCAAACACTTGCTGCGCGGTGACACAAGCATCAAAGCCCTGGTCGGTCATAAAAGCTTTGGTGATCGGGGTGAGTAAATTGGCTCTTTGGGCCGATAGCGCACAGTTATCGTATTTGGCTTTATCCAGCAGTGACGCTACCCAGGTGGCAAAAGTACGCCCCGCTTCATTCATCGCTTTAATGTTAAGTAGCATGCGGCGCACATCGGCATGACCAATAATGGGTTCTGCTTTATTGGTATCTTTTTCACTGATACGGCCTTGTAACCTTTCTTTAGCGTAGCTCAGCGCATTCTGGTAAGCCCGCTCTGCGGCCCCCAGCCCTTGGCTACCCATTGATAAACGCTCGTAATTCATCATGGTGAACATGCAGGCTAAGCCACGATGCTCCTCGCCTATTAGATAACCTTTGGCATCATCAAAATTCAGTACACAGGTAGCTGACCCATTAATACCCATTTTATGCTCGATTGAGCCAACACTTACTGCATTGCGTTTACCCGGCTCACCGTCAGCATCGGGTAGATACTTAGGCACTAAAAATAGAGAGATACCGCGGCTGCCGGCCGGGGCACCCGGCAATTTGGCCAGTACTAAATGGATAATGTTGCTTGTCAGATTATGCTCACCAGCGGTGATAAAAATTTTGCTGCCACTAATTGCATAGCTGCCATCATCGAGAGGCCTGGCTGAGGTGCGCATTATACCCAGATCCGAGCCGGCATGGGCTTCGGTCAGGCACATGGTGCCCGACCACTCACCGCTGTACATCTTAGGTAAGTACAGCGCTTTGGTTTCATCGTCAGCATGTTGCAATAGTGCAACACAGGCTCCCGCGGTTAAGCCCGGATAGAGTGAAAACGCAATGTCGGCACTGCACAGCATTTCGTCGACCATCATCGACAACGCTTTGGGCATGCCCATGCCACCAAATTCTGCATCGCCACTCAGGCCAGTCCAACCACCTTCACTCAGGCTTTGATAAGCCGCATAGTAATGCTGCGGTAAGATGACGGCACCGTCTTTTAACTGGGCACCCTGCTGATCAGCAACACTGGCAAAGGGCGCTATCTGTTGTTCGCAGATCTTTGCCGCCTCCTGCAGAATCGCTTTAGCGGTATCGGCCTCAATCAGCTCTTTTAATTCAGTTTGCTGTTGCCAGTACTGATCTAACTGCCATACGTTAAATAAGTTAAAACAAATATCGTCGATCGGGGCCTGATACTGGCTCATACTAAGTGCCTCTTAAACTGGACGGATGAGTTTAAGCATGGCACAGCTTGTCTTTTCAAACAAGTGTTTGAAAGCTGCAACAGGACAAATTTCAGGCAATAAAAAAGGCCCCGCAGGGCCTTTTTCAATCTCAGCTTATTAAGCCAGGATTTTTGATACTACGCCAGCACCTACAGTACG
>NZ_SIRR01000010.1 GCF_011634895.1 Rheinheimera pleomorphica
TACGGCATAACGCCGCTGAGCACGCCAGAGCAGGGCGCTTATGATGCGGTTATCCTGGCGGTGGGGCATCAGCAATTCCGCGCCATGGGTGCTGCCGGTATCCGCGCACTAACCAAGCGCGACAGCGTAGTGTACGACTTAAAGTACGTGCTTAACAGCGACGACGCTGATTTACGCTTGTAACCACAAAAATGGGGGCAGAGCTCTCTGACCCCATTTTGCCGATCACATTTTGCGGGGTATCGATGTGGCTAAAAAAGATACAAACGCTGCCTGTATTGTTACAGACACGGAATAACATTCGATTAATCTGCAAAAAAACGGTAATATTTTGCGGTTTTGTAGCTACGCCGCAGTTATCGCTGTTAGTACAACGGCGGGATGCTATACGGGTTTTTACTATCGGGCATTAGGTTGCAGTAACCTAATGCCGTTAGCATGCCAGAAAAACTGCATTAAGCCGTCAGGATAAATAACAACACTGGAGTTTACGGGTGCTTAAATTTGTAAAATGTCTCTTCCTTGCCCTCATCGTGGCTTTGCCCCAGGCAGAGGCGCTGGCACAGGCTATTTCACCGGCCATGCTGGAGCAATTCAGGCTGTTACCGCGTGCTGAACAAGAGCGTTTAGCGAGACAATACGGTATTGACCCTGCCACTTTGCAGCAAAGTAGCACCGGTACAGGCACATTGGTAGATAAAAACAGCACCGTACAACCCCTTAACCAGCCACGGCTGGAAGCCGAGTTAGCAGCACAGCAAATCCAGGCAGAAAAGATTAAAGCCGGCGAGCCACAGCGTTTTGGTCTGAATTTATTCGATGCCAGTATCAGCACCTTTGCGCCGGTATCGGTGATGCCGGTACCTGACAATTATATTCTGGGTGTCGACGATCAACTTACCTTGCAGCTGTTTGGTAAGCAAAACAGTGAATTAATATTAACGGTAAGCCGTGATGGCACGGTGTTTATTGCCGATGTTGGCCCTGTTACGGTGGCGGGGCTGGGTTTTAGCCAAGCCAGAGACCTTATTGTCTCTAAAGTGCGCCAGGCCATGATTGGTGTTGATGCCGCGGTTAGCATGGGAGCTTTGCGCACCATTAATATTTTTGTTGTCGGCGAAGCCAAATTCCCCGGCGCCTATGCTGTGTCAGCTCTTACCTCTGTTACTCAGGCACTGTTTGTTGCCGGCGGCGTATCGGATATCGGCAGTCTGCGTAATATCAGCGTAAAACGTGGCGGTAAAACGGTCAGTCAGTTTGATTTATATGATTTGCTACTCAGGGGTGATAACCGTAACGATATTCATCTGCAACATGGCGACGTCGTGTTTATCGCCCCAGTGATGGCGATGGCAGAAGTAAAAGGCGAAGTTAAGCGGCCAGCTTTGTATGAGTTACAAGCCAATGACACCCTGGCTAGCCTGCTGAATATGGCTGGCGGCACCAGTGCCGGTGCTTACCCGCGTGCTGCGGTGCTGGAGCGTTTTGATAACAATTTACGCAGCCTGCAAAACCTTGATTTAACCCGGAAGTCGGTACAGCAGCTGCCGGCAAAAAATGGTGATGTGTTACGTATCGCTGCAACCTCAGATCAGATTGCGAACCAAATCGTTGTTGCCGGCGCTGTGGCGCGGCCGGGGTTTTATGCCTGGCAGCAAAATAGCCGTTTTACCGATCTTATTCGTCATCATTGGTCTGATTTACTGCCCACTGCTGATCTAAATTATGCGCTAATTGTCCGGGAAAACACTCCCGGCACTATCAGCGAGCTACTGCACTTTAGCCCGGCGCGTGCGCTGGCGCAGCCTGGTGGTTCAGATGATCTGGTGCTGGCACCGCGTGATAAAATCCTGTTGTTCCATTATGCCGATCAGACATTTGACCGTAGCAAACTGAATAAATATTTGCGCGATACTATCCTGACCAAAATAGATGATAACCAGGACCAGCAGTGGTTGATGCGTGATTTGTCTGCTGGCGCACTGGAAAAAGTACTGACTACTGAGTTGCCACCGTCATTAGTTGCAGAGCCTGAGGCAACAGAAAAAGCCGCAGCGACTAAAACCAGTTTAACCAAGCAACAGCAGGATGACCTGCTGTTAGATGAGCTCAAAGCATTATATAGCGATATTTTCACCAGTAACGATAAGCTGCAATTAAGCCCGCAACTTAGCCGCACGGAGTTGTTATATCCGGTGCTACGGCAAGTGAAGCTGCAAAGCCGGGTGGACAATAATCTGGCGCTGGTTTCGGTGACCGGTGCTGTGCGTGTGCCCGGAGAGTATCCGCTAACCACAGGGGCAAAAGTTGTCGACTTGCTCAACGCTGCAGGCGGACTGAATGATGCCACTTATATCAGCCGGGCCGAGCTTAGCCGCACTGTTCGCCATAACTCCCAGAGTAATGGCATAGAAGTAAAGCATATTAATCTTAATCTGCAGCAGGCGTTAAACGGCAGTGATGACAATATCGCGCTGCATAACCGTGACCGCTTAAATGTGTTTAGCACACCGGGCTGGGAAGATAAGCGTGAAGTCGTGATCGAGGGCGAAGTGAGATTCCCTGGCACCTATATTATTCAGCAGGGCGAAACCTTGTCACAGTTGATTGCCCGTGCCGGCGGCGTAACAGACAGCGCTTTCGTGTTTGGTGCCGTATTTACCCGTGAGCAAGTTAAAGAAAAAGAAATTATGCAGTATGCCAAGCTGGTAGAACAGCTAAAGTCGGATGTTGCCACCCGGGCGTTATCTGCTGAACGCTCTAATGTGTCTCCGGCAGATGCGATGAAAATGATCCAGGAATTGGAAAAGCTGCAACCAATGGGACGCTTAGTGGTTGACCTGGCCCAGGTGATGGCATCTAACCCGGCCTACGATCTGACAGTAGAACACGGTGACCGGTTATTTGTGCCGCGTACCAACCGGGCTATAACAGTGTTGGGCGAAGTACAGCACGCAGGCACACACAGGTTCGATGACAGTTTGACGTTACCACAATACCTACAGTTAGCCGGCGGCTTACGTAAGCGTGCAGATGACGAGCGCACCTATGTTATTCGCGCTGACGGTTCAGTAATGGTGCCCACCAGCAGTTGGTTTAGTGTATCGCGCAGCCAGTTAAAACCGGGCGACACTATTATTGTGCCGCTGGATACCGAATACAAAGACAATTTGAGCCTGTGGTCGCAGGTTACGCAAATTTTCTATCAAACGGCCATTACGATAGCCGCGCTGAATTCATTTTAAGTGCTGAGTGTGTGCCTGGTTTGAGTAAGAGTTAACAAGGAATACTATGTCTGACCATCTAAACCGGCCGCAATATGCTGCGGCCGATGACGAAATCGACCTGCGCGAGCTGTTTTCTGTTATCTGGCGTGGCAAGTGGGTCGTTATCATCACTACTGTTATTTTTGCGGTAACGGCGGTGATATACGCCTTGAGTTTGCCAAACATTTATAAAAGTGAAGCCTTGCTGGCACCTGCATCTGAGCAGGCCGGGGCGGGCTTGTCCGGTCAGTTGGGTGGTTTGGCAGCACTAGCGGGAGTAAATCTTGCCAGCGCGGGCGGGGTTGATGACACCGTACTGGCAATCGAGATCTTAAGCTCACGCGAGTTTCTTGCGAAGTTTGTTGATAAATATCAGCTTCTACCAGATTTGATCGCGGCGAAGAACTGGAACCAACAGGATAATAGCCTGACGTACGATACGGATATCTACCTGGCAGACAACAAAAAATGGGTGCGTGAGCCCAAAGATGGTCGCGGCGCTAAGCCAAGCTTGCAAGAAGCCTATGAAGTGTTTAGTGAAATTATGCTGATAGAGCAAGATCCGTCAACGTCGATGATTAGATTAAGCGTTGAGCATTTGTCACCTCATATTGCAGCGCAGTGGGTGCGCTGGTTAATTGCCGAGATAAACAGCGAAATGAAACGCCGCGATATCAGCGAAGCGCAAAGCAGCATTGCCTATCTGGAGCAACAAATCGGCAACACTCAGCTATCTGAAGTGAAGACTGCTTTGTTTGGCCTTATCGAAGAGCAAACCAAAAAATTAATGTTGGCCAATGTGCGAGATGAGTACATTTTTAAGACTATTGACAGTGCTATAGCACCGGAGCAAAAAGCCAGGCCAGGGCGGGTGGTAATCGTTATCGTTGTGACCTTCTTAGGCGGTTTTATTGCCGTTTTTGCAGTGATATTGCGGCATTATATTCGGCACAGTCAAAAGAGTAACAAAGTAATATGAAGTTAGATTTAGCAAAGGCCAATATCGCCATTATCGGGCTGGGCTATGTCGGCCTGCCGCTGGCGGTCGAGTTTGGCAAGCATTACCCGACGTTGGGGTTTGACATCAACCAAGCGCGGATAAAAGAGCTAAA
>NZ_SIRR01000011.1 GCF_011634895.1 Rheinheimera pleomorphica
CGGAATTGCTGATGCCCCACCGCCAGGATAACCGCATCATAAGCGCCCTGCTCTGGCGTGCTCAGCGGCGTTATGCCGTATTCGTGCTGTGCTTCGTCGCTATTTACCCAGGGGTCAAACACGTCTGCCGCTACGCCGTATTCTTTTAGCTCAGCTAAAATATCCACCACCTTGGTGTTGCGGATATCCGGGCAGTTTTCTTTAAAGGTTAAGCCCATGACCAGCACTTTGGCACCGGCCACATGGATACGCCGCTTGACCATCGCCTTTACCAGTTCGCTGACCACATAACGTCCCATGCTGTCGTTGATGCGTCTTCCTGCCAGTATCACTTCAGGGTGATAACCAATCGATTGCGCTTTATGCGTTAAATAGTACGGGTCTACCCCGATACAGTGGCCGCCGACTAAACCCGGCCGAAACGGCAGAAAGTTCCATTTGGTGCCAGCGGCTAGCAGCACTTCTTCAGTATCAATGCCCAGTTTGTTAAAAATTACCGCCAGCTCGTTTATCAGCGCGATGTTTAAATCGCGCTGGGTATTTTCGATAACTTTGGCCGCTTCTGCCACCCGGATTGAGCTGGCTTTATAGGTACCGGCGGTAATAATGCTGCGGTATAAGCCATCAACAAATTCGGCGATGTCAGGCGTAGAACCCGAGGTGACTTTTTTTATCGTCGTGACCCGGTGCTCTTTATCGCCCGGGTTTATCCGCTCCGGGCTGTAACCGGCAAAAAAATCGACATTGTATTTAAGCCCCGATACACGCTCGATAACCGGGATGCAGTCTTCCTCGGTTGCACCCGGGTAAACGGTAGACTCATAAATGACCACATCGCCGGCTTTCATCACTTTGCCTAAGGTTTCTGAGGCTTTAATCAGCGGCGTTAAATCTGGCTGGCGGTGCGCGTCTATTGGCGTGGGTACAGTGACAATAAACACATTCGCCCGGCGCAAATCTGCTATATCCGCGCTGTAGCTTAGCTGTGTCGCCTGCGCCAGCTCTTCAGCGCTCACTTCCAGCGTATGGTCTTCGCCCTGGTTTAGCTCTTTTATCCGCGCTTGGTTGATGTCAAACCCCAACGTCGGGTAATGCTTGCCAAACTCGACCGCCAGCGGCAG
>NZ_SIRR01000012.1 GCF_011634895.1 Rheinheimera pleomorphica
GCGAGAGTAGTTCACCGCCAGGCTCCTCATTCAAGCAAAAGGCCTACCCTAAACGGTAGGCCTTTTTGCGTTGACGCGCCTCGGGGCAGGCCATCCTGGCGGCGCACTACCGTTACATAACAGCTACAGCGCTGCGCGTGTAGCATGGCGAAACACCTCCTGTGTTTCGTCCTGCGGACCGTTGCGTTGCAACGTCCAAAGGTGTCAGGAACACCTTTGTCGCTATGCGAAGTCAGCACACTAGGCAGTTCACCGCTGGATGGCCATCCCCGCAGCCTCCTCATTCAAGCAAAGCCCGCCTCGTAAGAGTCGGGCTTTTTGCGTTTTATCTTCCTAAAAAGCTTTCCCAATCTTTCCAAACAGGTTGCAGGCCTTGCCGCAACAAGGCCTCTGCTACCTGTTGCGGTGAGCGGTTATCATCAATACTAAATTGCTCGAGGTTTTCCGGTTCGACGCTGTAACCGCCTGGCTGGGTTTTCGAGCCGGCGCTGATGCTGCTGATAGCCAGTGGCACCACATGCTGGCGAAACTGTGCAGACTCACGAGTCGACAGGCTAATTTCCAGCTCTGGCGCAAATAGGCGAAAGGCGCAAATTAATTGGATCAGTTCTTTATCGCTAATGGGGTTAGCAACAGTAGCGCCACCGCTACATGGCCTGATCCTTGGCACAGATAAACTAAAACGGCTCTGCCAATAATGCTTTTGCAGGTAACGGATATGCTGGGCCAGTAAGATAGCATCGGTGCGCCAATCGGTCAGCCCCAGCAATATGCCCAGGCCAATTTTGTCAATGCCTGCACGTCCGACCCGATCCGGGGCATCTATGCGCCAGTGAATATCACTTTTTTTACCTTTTAGATGATATTGTTGATAAGCCAATTGGTTGTAGGTTTCCTGATACAGCATCACCGCATCAACGCCGGCCTGTTTCAGGAGGCGGTATTCATCAGTACTCAACGGCTGAACTTCCAGTTGTACCTGGCTAAAGTGACGTCTGACAACCGGTAGGATCTTACAGAAATAGTCGATACCCACTTTACGTTCATGCTCACCACTGACCAGCAGTACCTGATCAATCCCCATTGCTTTAATAGCGCGGCACTCCTGCTCAACCTCGGCGGTTGTAAGAGTACGACGTTTAACTTTTTGACTTAACGAAAAGCCACAGTAAGTGCATTCATTAGCGCAAAGGTTGGACAGGTAAAGTGGCGCAAATAACTGAACGGTGCGGCCAAAGCGCTGTCGGGTTAAGTACTGCGCTTTATTTGCCAGTTGCGGCAGAAAAGGTGCCGCAGCTGGCGAGAGCAAGGTTTGCAAATCACTGAGATTAAGCTGCTGCTTTTGCAGCGCATGCTGTACCTGTATGGCACTAAAGCTACGGCTATACAGCTGTAGCTGCTGCCAATTCTGATGCTGCCACTGCGCAATAAAGCCACCGTCGCAGGACGTTGTTATGTCGGCTACTGCTATCATAGTGCCGCCAGAAAGTCGGTAAAAGGACTGGAAGCGATCGCCTGGCTGCTGTTATGCGCCAAGCCAGCTGTAAAGGCACTGTGCCCGGCCTCAACTGCCAGAGCAAAGGCGTGCGCCATTGCTACCGGGTTGTCACTGCTGGCAATAGCTGTATTTACCAGTACAGCCGATGCGCCCAGCTCCATTGCCGCTGATGCATGCGAGGGGGCACCAAGGCCGGCGTCTATGATCACCGGCACTGTGGCTTGTTCGATAATAATCTCCAGCATAGCGCGGGTTTGTAAGCCTTGGTTTGAGCCAATAGCAGCGCCAAGCGGCATCACGGCAGCGCAGCCAACTTGTTGCAGCCGTTTACACAGTACCGGGTCGGCACTGCAGTAAGGCAGTACGACAAAACCTAATTTAACCAGTTGCTCTGCCGCCCGTAAGGTTTCGATAGGATCCGGCATTAAATAGCGAGGATCGGGATGAATCTCCAGCTTTAGCCAAGGCGTTTGCAAGGCTTCACGTGCTAATTCTGCGGCAAAAACAGCCTCTTTCGCGCTCTTCGCGCCTGAGGTATTCGGCAGTAGCTGAACATTCATAGCTCTAAGTGGCGATAGTAAGTCATCCTGTGGTTTATCAAGCTCAAGCCGTTTTAACGCTAACGTGACCAGCTGGCAATTACTGGCTGCTACAGCTTGTTGCATCAGTTGTGGGCTGGCAAATTTACCGCTGCCAAGTAGCAGACGGCTGTTAAAGGTTTTATCTGCTATGCGTAGCATTTTCAGCCCCCGGTTACGATGTGAAATAGGTTTACACAGTCATTGTCTCGTAGCTGATGCTGTGGCCATTGCTGTTTTGCAATAACAGTATTATTTATTGCCACTGCCAGCCCTTGTGGTTGTATTTGCTGCTGTATCAGCAACTCTGCTACGGTGCAATTGGCAGTGAGTTGCAGCAACTGGTCATTAAATTTGATGTGCATAGTGTTGCTCCACACGCTGTTTAAGGGCTAAAAAAGCCTGTTCAGGCTGTTGTTGTGCCGTTATGGCAGACACCACAGCGACACCGGCTACACCGCAAGACAGAACCATATCCAGTCGCTCAGCATTAATACCGCCGATGGCCACGGTAGGAATGTCGTTGCACAGGGCGGCATAACGTTTTAAGCGGGTGAGCCCTTGAGGTTGGGATGGCATTTGCTTGGTTTGGGTGGCAAATACATGCCCCAGCGCGATATAAGATGGCTTAATCTGCCTGGCCCGCAGTAGCTCGCT
This sequence comes from Rheinheimera pleomorphica, assembly GCF_011634895.1. Classification (GTDB taxonomy): domain Bacteria; phylum Pseudomonadota; class Gammaproteobacteria; order Enterobacterales; family Alteromonadaceae; genus Alishewanella; species Alishewanella pleomorphica. Next base: position 2,734 of record NZ_SIRR01000012.1, read on the forward strand.
ATAGCTATGGGTAGAAACTCCCAGGCGTAGACCGGCGGCTGCAATGGCGACTAAATCAGCTTGTGCTAAATCTTCCTGTCCCAGATGCACGCCGTAAGCACTATATTTAATGGCCAGTTGCCAATGATCGTTAATAAACAGCCTTAGTTTATAGTCGCGGCTTAACAGCACAGCTTCGGCGATCTGTTGTTCAATTTCATCTGCGGTTCCATTTTTGATGCGCAATTGGATAACATCAGGCTCAAGCGGCAATAAACGTTTTAGCCAGGCTACACTGTCAATCACCGGATAAAAGCCAATAGGTGCAGTGATGCCGGCAAAGCTCAGGTTGTCATCTATTGTTTCAGCTGCCTGTTGTAACTGCGGGAAATAGCCGGGTGTAACAGGCCAGCCGTGGTGCTGTAAGCTACCGGCACCTTTACCGGTAGCGTAGCTGCAGCTTAGTGCCTGCTGCAGGTACGCCCTGCCGATAATAGTGCTGTCAGCAAGCGCATAGCCATGAGCGCAGGCTGCAGCTATGGCGCTGGACAGTACGCAACCTGTGCCGTGGTTATGTACTGTGTTAAGCCGGGGCAGCTTCAGCCAAAAGTGCCCAGTTGTCGCAATAAACTGATCGGTGACGGTATTGGACTCTGCACTGTGGCCGCCTTTTACCAGCACAGTCTGACAACCAAAGAGCAGCAGTTGCCGGGCCTGCAGATCGTTACTTTGTTGCGGCGTATTACTTAGCAAGGCCAGTTCCGGCAGATTGGGCGTGAGTAAATCTACCTGCGGCAGCAGCTGTTGCCGCCAGATCTGCAGGGTGCTTTGCCGGACAAAGTTGTAGCCGGTGCTGCTACTGAGCACCGGATCGGCGATAACGACAAACTGATACTCAGCTTTGTGTTGTGCCAGCCAAAGCGCCAGCTTTACCAATAGCTCTGCATCAGGAATAAGGCCGATTTTAATCGCCTTGGGCGGCATATCCTGCAACAGGCAGTTCAGTTGCGTAATAAACAGCGCCGGACTTATGCTTTCATAGCCGACCACCTCAGTGCTGTTTTGCGCTGTCACCGCCGCAATAATGCTGCAGCCATGGCAGCCCAAAGCATTGAAAGTGAGTAAGTCGGCCTGAATGCCAGCGCCACCAGCACTGTCGGAGCTGGCGATGGTCCAGACGATCGGTTTGCTGTCAGATAGCGACTCAGGCATCATTTAATGCCTCTTCCTGCTGAATTTGCTGGTTAAGCCGCATTGAGCAAAATTTTGGCCCGCACATCGAGCAAAATGGTTCGCTGTCGGCACCCTCATGGCTTAGCGTTTCATCGTGATAAGCTTTGGCGGTAAACGGGTCCAGCGCCAGGTTGTACTGATCCTGCCAGCGAAACTCGTAGCGCGCCTTGGATAGGGCATTGTCCCTAAGCTGAGCCGCCGGATGGCCTTTGGCCAGATCTGCGGCATGGGCAGCAATTTTGTAGGCAATAAGGCCTTGTTTAACATCTTCTTTATTTGGCAGGCCTAAATGCTCTTTTGGCGTGACATAACACAGCATGGCGCAGCCAAACCAGCCAATCATCGCTGCACCTATGCCAGAGGTAATATGATCATAACCCGGCGCAATATCCGTAGTTAATGGGCCAAGCGTATAGAACGGGGCTTCGTGGCAGTGTTTTAACTGCTCGGTCATATTCTCTTGAATAAGCTGCATGGGCACATGGCCAGGGCCTTCAATCATAACCTGCACATCATAGCGCCAGGCAATTTTGGTCAGCTCGCCTAAGGTGCGCAGTTCGGCAAACTGCGCCGCATCGTTAGCGTCGGCAATGCTGCCCGGGCGCAAGCCATCACCTAAGGAGAGTGAAATATCGTAGGCCGCACAAAGCTGGCAAATTTGCTCAAAGTGCTGATATAAAAAGCTTTCCTGGTTATATAACCGGGTCCACTGCGCCATAATAGCGCCGCCACGCGAAACGATACCAGTAACGCGATTGGCGGTTAGTGCGACATAGTCTTTTAGTACGCCGGCATGAATAGTAAAGTAATCTACGCCTTGTTCGGCTTGCTCTATCAGGGTGTTGTAAAATACCTGCCAGTTCAGCCGGCTGACATCGCCATTTACTTTTTCCAGCGCCTGATAAATCGGCACTGTGCCAATGGGGACCGGGCTGTTACGTAAAATCCAATCACGGGTTTGATGAATACGCCGGCCGGTGGACAGATCCATTACCGTATCGGCGCCCCAGCGGGTGGCCCATACCAGCTTTTCCACTTCTTCTTCAATGCTTGAGGTCACGGACGAGTTACCGATATTGGCATTTACTTTTACTTTAAAGTTGCGGCCAATAATCATTGGTTCAGCTTCCGGATGATTTATATTGGCCGGAATTATTGCCCGTCCGGCTGCGACTTCCTGCCGCACAAACTCTGCCGTGATCTGTTTAGGAATTGCAGCGCCAAAACTTTCGCCCTTATGGTGTCTTACGCCATCATCTGCTGCGGCCATGTTTTCCCTCAGCGCAATAAAGTGCATTTCCGGTGTAATAATACCGGCACGGGCATAGTGCAATTGGGTCACTGTTTTGCCAGGCTTAGCTTTAAGCGGCTGATGGTCGAATTCGGTTATTTGCTCGTCCAGCGCAATATCTGCAAACGGTAACTCAGGCGAGGGTGTTACATCACCGCGGGCGTGAATCCAGTTTAGCCGTAATTTAGGCAAGCCTTTAAGCACATCTAACGGCTGCATGGGGTCGCCATAAGGGCCTGAGGTGTCATACACCGGCAGGCAAGGATTAGGCAGCTCACGGCCATCGGCTAAACGGCTGGGGCTAAGGTGGATGTCGCGCACCGGCACTTTAACGCCACTTTGCCCGCATTCAAGGTAACGACGGCTGGAGCCGGGAAAGGTTTCGCCTTGCAGCGCCTGAATATAGGCTCGGGCATGGGCGCGTAAATCACGTTTTGATAAAGGTGTAGCAGACATAGCAAGCTCCGGTTAACAAGTTGAGGTTGCTTGTCCGGAGTGGGGGCAGGTTATAACAGTCAGTCAATCCGACGGGCGGATTTGGCTTGGGTTAAATGCTGTATTTCCCCTTGTTTCCCTTCGCAGGTATTAGCCTGATCAGGTTCAACGGATCCCGTTTTCACGGTCTCAGCCCGCTGCAAACAGCTGGGCACTCCGACAAGATGGCGCTAAGTATTCACTTATTACTAACGAAATTCAATAGCGATGTTTAAAAGCTTGAGCCGCTAACACCCGTTGTGCTCGCCACAGCAACTCGCCCTAATGCCTACGGCAGGGCTCAGACACTCTGTGGCTGCGCAAACGGGGTTACCGGCTTCGCTTTGCGCAGCATGATGGATAGCGTTATAAGCCCTGCACATACAGATAAAGTGATTTAAGAATTTTCATCTTATGCTCATCACTGGCATGTTCATGCGCCAAATTTTCCAATGCCAGGCTAAAATCTTCCATAGTTAAATTGGGGTTATCAAGGCCGTGCATGAGTTTATCTGTACGATAGCGCTGCCACTTTTGCTGTTCGCTGTCGGTCAGGCTGTAGGGGTAATTACGGGCACGGTATAAAAACAGCAGGCTATTTAAGCGTTCGTCACTAAATACCGGCGCATCCACCGCTAACTGCTCCGGTGTGAGCTGATGCAGCCGCGCCATTTTTTGTTTATCGCCATCGCTGATAAAACCATTGTACAGCTGATAATCCGGGTTGGTTTCGGCTGGGAACTCATTGAGCTGCTGATACAATTCAATGACTTTGGCCTGGGTAGCACGATGCTGGCGTAAAAAATCCAGATGTTTCAGGCATTGGGTACGGTCAATACCAAACTGGGCGGCGCGCTCTTCAGTTAAGGTTTTTGCCGGTGCCAATACCGGGCATTTATTCAAATGTATTAGCTTTAAACCCAGCCTGTGCTCGCCATCGGCCAGATCGGCTGTTTTGGTGTAAAGCTTTTGCTGCAAGGTGGCGATATCGTCTTCCAGCAGCGGTGTCGGATCAGCCTGTAAGTTGTAGCAAATCAACGCGTTTTTATTACTTGGGTGAAACGCCAGCGGCACTATCCAGCTAACACAGCCTTGGGTAGCAGGAAATTTAGACGACACGTGCACCAGCGGCGTCATACCTGCGACATCAATCAGCTCGGCCACTTTGGCTTTTTTACGTAGTTCAAATAAATAACCAAATAGTTTCGGCTGCTTTTGTTTGATCAGTTTTGCCATAGCAATGGTGGCATACACATCGGATAACGCATCATGGGCGTTTTCATGCGCTAAGCCGTTCGCGCGGGTTAACTCTTCCAGTTTAAAGCTGGGGCTGCCGTCCTCGCGCAGTGGCCAGTTGATGCCGTCCGGGCGCAGCGCATAGCAGGCGCGAACCATGTCGATTAAGTCCCAGCGGCTGTTGCCGTTTTGCCACTCGCGGCCGTAGGGTTCGTAAAAGTTGCGGTACAGGCTGTAACGGGTCACTTCATCGTCAAAGCGCAGGTTGTTGTAACCCAGCACACAGCTGTTTGGCGCACTGAAGCGTGAGAGAATGCGCTGCATAAAGTCAGTTTCGCTTAGGCCTTTTTTATTGCACAGCTGTGGTGTTAGGCCGGTGATCAGTGCCGCCTGCGGGTGCGGCAGATAATCATTGGCCAGCTGGCAATACCAGACGTCGGGCTCGCCGATAATATTAAGGTCTAAGTCGGTGCGAATGCCGGCAAACTGCGCCGGGCGGTCGCGTTTGGGATCGGCACCCCAGGTTTCATAGTCGTGAAAGTAAAAACTGGCGTGTTGAGTCATGTGTTTTTATACGTAAGTTGACGCTGCAGACATGTCGCCAGTGTAGCAGCATCTGCTTGGATACTCACGGTTTTCGCTATGACAGCCAGGCGATTAGCGGCTTAACAAAGCTGTTATTTGTGCAGCGGGTAGCGGCGCAGATACCAGATAACCTTGCCCTTGATCGCAGCCTGCGTTGAGTAAAAAGCCCCGTTGTTGCGGGGTTTCTATACCTTCGGCTATCACATTTAAGCCCAGCGCTTTGGCCATGGCAATAATAGCACTGGCGATTTGGCAGGCTCCGGTATTGCCGGGTAAATCGCGGACAAAACTCTGGTCAATTTTTAAGGTATCCAGCGGTAGCCGACGTAAATAAGACAATGACGAATAGCCGGTGCCAAAATCGTCAATTGACAGGCTAAACCCCAGCGCTTTTAAAGCGGTAAGCTGGGCTAACGTTTGCTCGGCTTGCGCTGGAATTAAGCAGCTTTCGGTAAGTTCAAGTTCAAGCAACTCGGGTGCTATGCCGGCTTGCTGCACTATATGCTGCAAGCGCGAGACAAAGTCAGTATCGGCCAGTTGCAGGGCTGAGATATTGACCGACACCGGCAGTGCCAAATGCTGCCATTGTTGTTGCTGCTGGCATACCTGCTGCAATACTTGCTCCCCCAGCGCAGAAATTAAGCCCAGCTTCTCTGCCAGTGGAATAAAACGGGCAGGCGAGACCTGGCCCAACTGAGGGTGCTGCCACCGTACGAGCGCTTCAAACCCTACTATGTGGTTACTGGCCAGGGCGAATTTTGGCTGATAATGCACTTGCAACTGCTGTAGTTTTAATGCTTCACGCAGGGCCTGCTCTAGTTTTAGTTCATCGGCATTTTGCTGACCGGCACTGGCCTGGTAAAAACAAAACTGGTTACGACCACTGCTTTTGGCCTGATACATTGCCACATCAGCGTGTTTTACCAGTTGTTCGGCACTTTCGCCATCTTGTGGATAAATTGCGATACCAATGCTGGTGGTAAGAAAAAATTCCTGGCCAAGCAAATTAACCGGTTGCTCAATCTGCGCAATGATGCGTCTGGCCAGTTGCGCTAGGGAGGTGTGTTCATCCAGTTCAGGCAATAAAATGGTGAACTCGTCGCCGCCCAGCCTGGCGACAGATTCACCTTCGCGTACTGTTGCACAAATGCGCCTGGCAACTTCTTTTAACGCCTGATCGCCGGCCAAATGGCCCAGGGTGTCATTAATACGCTTAAATAAATCCAGATCAAGAAACATCACCGCTAGCTTATGCTGATGGCGGTGAGCATTGGCCAGGCTGAGCTGCAGGCGGTCAAAAAACATCCGCCGGTTGGCTAGGCCGGTAAGCTCATCAATATACGCCAGCTGGTGAATTTTCTGCTCTTGCTGCTTGCGCGTGGTGATATCACTGAAAATGGCAGCAAACTGACTGATTTGCTGCTGTTCGTCGCGAATAGCGGTAATGGTTAACCACTGCGGATAAATATCGCCGTTTTTACGCCGGTTCCAGATCTCACCTTGCCAGCGCCCCTGCTGCAGCAATACCCGCCACATTTGCTGATAGAATTCAGCCTGATGCCGGCCCGAGCTAAGCAGCCGTGGGCTCTGACCGATAACCTCATGAGGGCTGTAGCCGGTGATTTGGCTAAAGCTGGGGTTAACTGACTGAATAACGCCTTTGCTGTCGGTAATCATAATACCGTCCAGGGAGGCATCAATCACTTTATGGGCTAAGCGTAAATAATCTGCCGAGGTACGCAGCGCGGCGTCGCGCGCAACTAAGGCTGTTCGCAGCTGATCCACATAGGCGTGTTCAACATTTCGCAGAATATCGGTAAAGGACAAAATGCCTTGCAGCGCCGAGCCTTGTTTTACCGCTATATGCCTTAGCTGGTGCTCGGTTAATAATTTTACCGCCTGCACCAAGGTAGTGGTGTTATCTACCGTGAGTACAGACCGGCTGGCCAGCTCGCCGACAGTGTGACAATTTTTTTGCTGAGCCAGATAATGGATCAGATCATGCTCAGTCACAATGCCCTGACTGCCGTCAGCAAAGATCACGACAGCAGCATCGACATCCTGTTGTTGCATTTGCTTTACGGCGTCGCCCAGAGATAACTGAGCGCTCAGTTGCAGTGGCGCCACGTTCAGGCAAGAGCCAACATCACGAAATTGCAGATAAAATTCAATTTTTTGCTGGCGAATAATATCTGTTTGTGTCACCAGGCCTACAGCGCGGTTGTGTTTATCGGTTACCAGCAAGCGGCGTATACCGTATTGCAACATGGTGCTGGTGGCACTGCTTAGCCTGGTGGTGTCGCTAATACTGCGTACCGGCGAGCTCATTACCCGGCTAAGTGGTGTCTCTGCCGTATCCGGTTGGTTGAAATCCAGCTTACGGGCATCGGCAGCTGTCCAGATGCCACATACAGTACCGTCATCTTCGGTAATCAAAATACAGCTGATAGCGTATTGCCGCATCAGCCTTGAGGCATCACGCACACTCTGTCTGGCACTGCAACACACCGGCTTTTTACCCAGAATAGCCGCAACGATCGGATCGTTATCATCATGGCTTAATTGTGATACTGCAGACATAGCGCACCTGACACGAAAAATAAAGCCGCGACTATAACCGTTAGCCGCTCAGCGTATTTTGTGTCAGATCAAGATGAGATTAAATGGGTACGCCAAGAGTAATAATTATCGGGCTGGCTGGCAAAGTTGCCGCAGTATGGCCAGAGACGCAGAATCCTGATTTTTTGCATAGGCCAGGCCAATTTCACGTTGCAGCCTTAGCTGTGCTACCGGGCGTAATACGATATCCTGACGCTGCAGCAATGAATCAAAATTAGGCACCAAAGCACAGCCAACACCAGCAGAAACTAAGCCCAGCGCATATTCAATGGTTTGAATATCAGCGCGGATATCCGCTTTAATGCCCCGGCGCACTAATTCCGGATACAAGGTATTCCAGGCGTCACAGGGCGTACGTTTAATCAGCGGCAGCTGCTCAAAATCCTCTAAAGCTATCTGTTGTTGCAAACTCAGGGGCGCGCCGGGTGGCAGCGCCAGCAGGTAGTTGTCATGCCATATGGGGGCAAAGGCTTCACCGGCTTTGAGCAATTGCGGCGTAATAATGCGTGCATCACATGGCTCATCCGGCTCGACCAAATGCAGCTCTAACCCAGGCAGGCTGTTACTGAACTCTCGTAACAGTTGGCTCATCCGCTCTACACCTAAAGCTCTGATCAGACCCAAGCGGAACTTTACCCGTGCCACCGGCTCGGTAAAGGAGGCTTTAAGCGATTGCAACTGGCTGAGTAAGCGCCCGGCGTGGCCGTACAGTTTTTCACCATCCTCCGTTGGAGTTACCCCTTTGGGCAGGCGGATAAACAAGGTGACGCCCAGTTCCTGCTCCAGTTGGCGCAGTGCCGCTGACAGCGATGGCTGGGCAACGCAGCATTGGCGCGCTGCAGCGCTGACGCTGCCTTGTTCATATACGGCAACGAAGTAACTTAGTTGGCGAATATCCATAGTTATAAACTATACCTGATACAGAATTATTATATTTTAACTGTACATTAAAGCAGGCTAATCTGGCGATAACTAAAATATTTCGCTGGTTTTATTGAGGAATTTGCTATGGCACGTGCACATTTTGATTGGCAGGACCCTTTTGCATTTAGCAACATGCTAAGCGAGGAAGAACGGATGATCCGCGATACCGCTCACCAGTATTGTCAGGAAAAGCTGCAGCCGCGGGTGTTAATGGCCAACCGCGAAGAGCATTTTCATCGCGAAATTATGAACGAGCTGGGCGAGCTTGGCCTGCTGGGGGCCACCTTACCGGAAAAATACGGTTGCTCGGCGGTCAATTATGTCTGTTATGGCTTAGTGGCACGCGAAGTAGAGCGGGTAGACAGCGGTTATCGCAGCGCCATGAGTGTGCAGTCATCCTTAGTGATGCATCCTATTCATGAATACGGCAGCGAAGCACAGCGGCTGAAATATTTACCTAAACTGGCCAGCGGCGAGTGGGTGGGCTGCTTTGGTTTAACTGAGCCGGATGCCGGTTCAGATCCGGCCGGTATGCGCACTACCGCAAAGAAAACCGCCAGCGGTTACGTGTTAAACGGCAGCAAAATGTGGATCACCAATTCACCGATTGCCGATGTATTTGTGGTGTGGGCTAAGTTAGACGGTGAAATTCGCGGCTTTGTGCTGGAAAAAGGCATGAAGGGTTTATCGGCACCAAAAATTGAAGGCAAATTTTCGCTGCGCGCCTCTATTACCGGCGAAATTGTAATGGATAACGTTGAGGTACCTGAAGACGCCTTATTGCCGAATGTCAGCGGCTTAAAAGGCCCGTTTGGCTGCTTAAATAAAGCCCGTTACGGCATTGCCTGGGGCGCGCTGGGCGCGGCGGAGTTTTGCTGGCATGCGGCACGGCAGTATACGCTGGACAGGCTGCAATTTGGCCGGCCGCTGGCGGCTAATCAGCTTATCCAGAAAAAATTAGCGGATATGCAAACGGAGATCAGCATAGGCTTACTGTCTTGTCTGCAGGCCGGGCGTTTGATGGATCAAAATCTATTGGCGCCGGAGACGATTTCGCTGATTAAGCGTAACTCTTGTGGCAAGGCGCTGGATATTGCCCGGCTTGCCCGTGATATGCACGGCGGCAATGGTATCGCTGACGAATACCACGTAATACGCCATGTGATGAACCTGGAAGCGGTCAACACCTACGAGGGCACCCACGATGTGCATGCGCTGATTTTAGGCCGGGCGCAAACCGGTTTACAGGCGTTTAGCGGCGCTTAGAGCGCCGTTTGTTAACAGCCAGCCGCTTTTAAGCAACATCAGCAGCAATAGCAACGGAGTCAGCCTAATGTCAGAAGCCGTACATCCTTGGGTTAATGAATACCGGGCGCGGTTAAGCAGTGGCAAGCTGCCGGCGCATAGCAGCAGTCACAGTATTGATTTTTCAACGCTTTACCAGCTATGGCATAGTCAGCTGTGCAGCCGGCTGCTGGACTTGCAGTCGCGCTTACTGCAAGCCAAAGGCCAGAGTTTTTACACCATCGGCAGCGCCGGGCATGAGGGCAATGCAGCTGTGGCGGCGGCGTTAAGGCTTACTGATCCGGCGTTTTTGCATTATCGCAGTGGTGCTTTTTTTATTGAGCGCAGTAAGCAACTGCCTGGCAGTACCCCGCTGTACGATATGTTGCTGTCGTTTTGTGCCAGTAGCGACGACCCGATCTCCGGAGGCCGGCATAAAGTGCTGGGCAGTCTGGCGCTGAACATACCGCCGCAAACCAGCACTATAGCATCACAGTTACCCAAAGCAGTGGGGGCGGCTTTTGCGGTCGATTTAGCTAAACGGCTGGGGCTGGATGGTCAGTGGCCGGCCGATGCCATAGTGCTGTGCAGCTTTGGCGATGCCTCGGCCAACCATTCTACGGCACAAGGGGCAATTAATTCTGCCTGCTGGGCCGCTTATCAGCAAGTGCCGGTGCCGGTGTTGTTTGTCTGTGAAGATAATGGCCTGGGTATTTCCACGCCTACGCCCAGCGGCTGGATAGAACAGGATTTAGCCGACAGACCGGCGCTGAAATACTTTGCCGCTGACAGCCGTGATTTAGCGCAAACCTATCATGTTGCCCGCCGTGCGGCCGACTATGTGCGCAGCAAGCGTAAACCGGCGGTATTGCATTTATCGACCGTACGGTTATTTGGCCATGCCGGCGCTGATGCGGAAGTGGCGTATCGCACCAAAACGCAAATTGAAGCCGAGCTGGAGCTGGACCCCTTGCTTAGCAGCACGGCAGCACTGCTTGCCAGCGGTGACATTACCGCAGAGCAGTTGTTGGCGCAGTTAAACGCGCTGGTAGCGCAAATTGCCCGGGTGGCTGCGGTAGCCAGCAACCAGCCCAAGCTGACCACGGCGGCGCAGGTGATGGCGTCTATCGCGCCACAGCGTGCTGCGGTGCCGGTACCACTGCTGCCGGATGTTGAAGCACGCCAGCAACTGTTTGCTTTTGATCAGCATAACATCGGCAAAAAACAACACCTGGCGAAATTACTGAACTGGGCACTGCATGATGTGCTGGCACAATATAAAAATACTGTGGTGTTTGGCGAAGATGTCGGCAAAAAGGGCGGTGTTTATGGTGTTACCCAGCACTTAGTCCATGCTTTTGGCAGTAACAGGGTGATTAATACCCTGCTGGATGAGCAAAGTATTCTCGGCATGGCGATAGGCCTGTCGCAGCAGGGCTTTATTTCGATACCGGAAATTCAGTTTCTGGCCTATGTGCACAATGCTGAAGATCAAATTCGCGGCGAAGCAGCGACCTTGCCGTTTTTCTCTAACGGCCAGTATCACAATGCGATGGTGATCCGTATTGCCGGTCTGGCCTATCAGCGCGGCTTTGGCGGCCATTTTCATAATGACAACTCCTTTGCTGTGTTTCGCGATATTCCCGGTGTGATCCTGTTTTGTCCATCTAACGGTTATGACGCGGCCTTGTTATTGCGTCAGGCCGTTGCGCTTGCGCATCAGCAAAAACGGCTGGTTATTTTCCTGGAGCCGATAGCGCTTTATATGACGCGTGATTTAGCCGCAGGCGATGGCTTATGGTTACACGATTACCCTACACCCGATACGCCGCTACCAGAGCTTGGTGAACCGGCTGTGTATGGCAATGGTGATGAGCTGGCCATTATCAGCTACGGCAATGGTTATTACTTAAGCCGCCAGGCCGAGCAAGAGCTGGCAGCGCAGGGCTATCAGATCCGGCTGCTGGATTTACGCACCTTAGTGCCGCTGCACACTGAACTGATTGTCAAAGCGCTTAGGGGGTGTCGCAAGGTACTGATTGTCGATGAATGCCGCCGTCGAGGCTCGTTAAGTGAAGAGCTGTTTACTGCCTTACATGAGGCTAAACCAGGGCATTTTAGCATTTCGCGGTTGTGCGCTGAAGACAGCTTTATTCCGTTAGGGGCGGCGGCTTATGCCGTATTGCCATCGAAGCAGCAAATTGTGCAACAGGCACTTAGCCTGCTAACGGTTTCAACTGAACAGGTGATGTTATGAAGAAGACGGCGTTGGTGGTGTGTCCGGGACGGGGCACTTACAATAAAGCCGAGCTGGGTTACATCAGCCAACATGCTAAAGACCGTGCTTTGCTGGCGCAGTTTGACGCAGTAAGGGCTGATGCCGGTTTAGCAACAGTCACTGAACTTGATAGCCAGACCCTATTTAGCCGCAGTACGCATTTAAAAGCAGAAAATGCCGCCGCCCTGATATTTGCCGCCGGCATGGTGGATTATCGCAGTATTAACCCTGAGCAGTTTGACGTGGTGGCGGTAACCGGCAATTCGATGGGCTGGTATACCGCGCTGGGTTGCGCCGGGGTATTGGCTGCGGATAGCGGTATGCAGTTAGTTACTGACATGGCGCTGTTAACGGCCACTGGTGCCGGTGCACAGTTTATTTATCCGGTTATTGATGAAAACTGGTGTCCGGATCCGACGCGGTCTGCTTTAGTGCAGCAACAACTGACTAAACATCATGGCGATCTGTTTATGTCGATTGTCTATGGTGGCTATGCCGTGCTGGCTGGTAGTGAAGCGGCGGTAAAGGCCGCCATGGCAGCATTACCCCCTTGCGATGATCGCTTTCCGCTGCTGTTGCCGAGCCATGCTGCTTTTCATACCCGCTTTATGCAGGCGGCATCAGATAACGCTCTGGCGCTTTGGCCGGCAACACGCTTTAACCAGCCACAACTGCCAATGATTGATGGGCGCGGCCAGGTCTGGCCAAATTTTGGCAGTGATTTAGCGGCGCTGCAGCGTTATACACTGCAACATCAGGTATGTCAGACCTATGATTTTAGTAAAGCGCTGCAAGTGGCGGTAAAAGAATTTGCGCCCGAGCATATTATTTTGTTGGGCCCGGGGGCCAGTCTGGGCGGCGCTGTGGCACAAAGCCTGATTCAAATTGGCTGGCAGGGGCTTAAATCCAAACAAGATTTTGTGACCGCGCAGCAAAGTGATCGGCCCTATGTGTTGAGTATGGGGCTGCCAGAGCAGCGACATCACGAGGTCTGTTAATTAATGCACCCTCGCCAATTGATTTAAAATAGAAAGCTTATGTTCATAGCGTTGCTGGTCTTCATTTGAAGGCGCGTTGCGGCGAGCTTTCTTCATATATTTTACGGCTTGCTCATTTTCGTTCAGCACATAATAAGTTCTGGCTAACCCAAAATAGGCCTCATGGTTTTTGTTATCCAGCGAGACGGCATTCTTATATTTTTCGATTGCATCAATATAGTCATGATGACTAAATGCTTCATTACCGAGCATCAGGAAGTAGTATGGATTACGGCTTCGTTTGGCCAAGACTGTTTGCTCCAGCCTTTGTGCCTCTGTCGGCCTGCCGGTTTGCCGGTATAACACAGCTAAATTGGCCAGGGTATTAGTTGCATCCGGTTTAAGTGCCAAACTGTGTTGATAGCTTAGTTCTGCCAGATCGTACATGCCATTTACCCGATATAGCACACCAAGGTTAGACCAGGTTACAGCATAGTTCGGTGCAACTTTCGCCGCAGCTTTATAATAGGAATATGCCGCGGCATAATTGTCTATGGCAAATGCCAGTGCCGCTTTATTGTTGTAAAACATCGCAACTACGGTATCTGTATCAATTGAACGTTCAGGAAACTGTTGTTTAAGGCTGTAGGGGTCAAAATCAACGACAAAATCACTGCCTAATATCACCATGCCAGAAAAATCTCGCGAGACCCGATGTTGCTGCAACCGGACATTAATATGTCCATTTAACCAGGTTTGACTCAGAGCGCTTGTCCAGTATTCCGGAATTTGAATATCCTGAAACGTTGCGCTCATGCCAAGCTCTTTTGCCATGCTATAAGCGAGAATAGACAGGCTTAAACAATTAGCCTTACCCGATGCAATCGTTTCGCTCGCTGTTTTGGTTGCCGCATTGTCATACAATAATCCATCTTTGGCGTAAGAAAAAATCAGTTTAAGTGCTGACTTGGTCCGTTCTTCGACAGATTGAGTGTTTGTAAGGATGCGCGCTAACTCAACTTTAGTTTGTTCAGGCAATGCAAAAATTTGCTCGGGGGTTTCAGGTTGTTGGACGGTGCCGTTAAAAGTGATGTCGGGTAGAAGACCTTCAGGCGTAGACACGGAAGTCTGGTGCATCGTTTGACATGCACTGAGCGTTATAACGGTTAGAAAAGCATATGCCAACAGCCTTAACTTCATATCAACCTCAATGGTACTGCTACTTATTAAATATAGTCTACAGCTTTGAATAAGCATTTTTTTAGCACGCAGAGTTGTCGGGGCGATGCGTGAATGTGACAGCCGGTTGTGATTTTGTGGTGGATCAAGTACAAAGAAGTGTCCAACAGCACAGGAACTTACGATGAAAACAATAATATTTGCTGCTGTAATAAGCGTTTTTTCTGCTACCGCGCTGGCGAAAGCGCCTATTGGTATAGTGATCCATGGCGGTGCCGGCACCATAAGCCGTGATAGCATGAACCCGGCGCAAGAGCAGGCTTATCACGCCATGCTGGCACATGCGGTGAACCAGGGGTACAAGGTACTGGAACGTGGCGGTAACAGTTTAGATGCGGTTACCGCAGCCGTTACAGTGCTGGAAGACTCACCGTTATTTAATGCGGGTAAAGGTGCCGTTTATACCTTTGATGAAAGCCATGAACTGGATGCCTCTATTATGGATGGCCGCAACCGCGCCGCCGGGGCTGTGGCCGGTGTTACTAATGTAAAGAATCCGATACTGTTAGCGCGGGCGGTGATGGAAAAATCAGTGCATGTGATGTTAGCAGGCAAGGGAGCTGAACAGTTTGCCAAAGAGCAGCAACTGGAACTGGTTGACAACAACTATTTTAATACCGAATTTCGCTATGAGGCATTAAAGCGCGCCAAACAAGCGATAGCACCACAGCCGCATCAGGCGGCATTGCCTTATGATCCGGCATGGAAAATGGGCACCGTTGGCGCGGTAGCGATTGATCGCAACGGCAATTTGGCGGCGGCCACCTCAACCGGCGGTATGACGGCCAAACGTTATGGCCGTATTGGTGATGCACCGGTAATCGGCGCGGGTAATTTTGCTGATCAGCAATGTGCGGTGTCAGCAACCGGCCATGGTGAGTTTTTTATCCGTTACCAGGTGGCCAGTGATATCTGTGCCCGCGTTAAATATCAGCAAAAATCCGCTCAGGCTGCAGCAACAGAGGTGTTAGCTGAGTTAAAAGCTGTCGGTGGTGATGGCGGTGTTATTGTTGTCGATAGTAAAGGCCAGCTTAGCTGGGTATTTAACACCGAAGGCATGTATCGTGCACGCAAAACCGAAGGTGGTGAAGTGCTTAGCGAAATCTTTGCCAGTAGTCATTGATTTTGCAGCAAAGCGGCTAAATTCAGCTAACCTTAACAAGAGCCTTAAGCTCAGAACGACAGTGCAGGGGGAAGCATGGATTTACTCAAAGTGGCAGATTATATGAACCGGCATCCGGTAACCTTTACCGCCGACATGCCGGTTGAGATGGCAGTTGATCGGCTGATTAAAGGCCGCCAGACCGGTGGCCCTGTTATTGATAACCATAAAAAAATTATTGGTTTTCTTTCCGAGCAGGACTGCTTACAACGGATGTTAATGTCGACTTACCACGACCAGCAGGCCGCCAGAGTAGCGGATGTGATGAACCCTGCGGTGCTAACGGTAAAAGGTTATGACGGTATTATCGATTTAGCGCAAATTATGCTTAAAGCCAAGCCCAAGTTGTACCCGGTAGTAGATGATGATGGTTATTTGCTCGGTATTATTACCCGCTCTGATGTGCTGGGAGCGATAGATAAAGAGCTGCATTCGCACTACGGCAAAGTAGGTTAGCGTTAACGCTGGATCTTTACCTGTTGCTCTTGGTAGCATGGCGCCCTCTGTTAATGAGGGCGTTGTTTTGTCTGAAGCTGTTATCTCTGTATCTGAACTGCATTCCCGTATTACGCATTGTCTGTTAAAAGACCAGTTTCGCCTGCGCCGGCGCTTGCACAATTGCAAAACGTTAGCCGATGATGCCAAAACTACCCAGTTGCAGCGTATCGCTGCCGATATCCAGCGCTCTGAGGCATTGCGTGCGCAACGGGCACAAGGGTTACCTAACGTCAGTTATCCGCCGCAACTGCCGGTATCTGAGAAAAAAGAGGATATAAAAGCTGCCATTGCTGCCAATCAGGTCGTGATCATTGCCGGTGAAACCGGCTCGGGTAAAACCACGCAAATTCCGAAAATCTGCCTGGAGTTAGGTCGTGGCGTAGCCGGAATGATAGGCCATACCCAACCACGGCGCTTAGCCGCGCGTAGTGTCTGTGACCGTATCGCCGAAGAGCTGCAATGTCAGGTGGGCAATCAGGTGGGTTATAAAATCCGCTTTGGCGATCACACCGGTGATAATACCTTTGTCAAGCTGATGACCGACGGTATCCTGCTGGCTGAAATTCAGCAGGACAGGTTTTTAAACCAGTATGACACTTTAATTATCGATGAAGCGCATGAGCGCAGTTTGAATATCGACTTTCTGCTGGGGTATTTAAAGCAGCTACTGCCAAAACGGCCCGATTTAAAACTGATTATTACCTCGGCCACCATCGATCCACAGCGCTTTTCGCGGCACTTTTTTAATGCGCCGGTGATTGAAGTGTCCGGCCGTACTTTTCCGGTTGAAACCCGTTACCGGCCTGTATCAGAGCAGGACGATAAAGATGCCGATCAGCTGCAGGGCATTTTTGATGCGGTAGAAGAGCTATACCGTGAGCCTGCGGGTGATATTCTGATCTTTTTAAACGGCGAACGCGAAATACGCGACACTGCCGATGCGCTGGAAAAACTCAAGTTGCCGCATACCGAAGTGCTGCCGTTGTATGCCCGTTTAAGTGCAGCTGAGCAAAACCGTATCTTCCAAAGCCATGCCGGCCGGCGCATCGTACTGGCAACTAATGTCGCCGAAACGTCGCTAACGGTACCGGGCATTCGTTATGTTATTGACCCCGGCACTGCACGGTTATCACGCTACAGTTATCGCTCAAAGGTGCAGCAACTGCCGATAGAAGCGATTAGTCAGGCCAGTGCCAACCAGCGTAAAGGCCGTTGTGGCCGGGTGGCAGCCGGTATCTGTATTCGCTTGTACAGCGAAGAAGATTTTAACAGCCGGCCAGAGTTTACCGATCCGGAAATCCTGCGCACTAACTTAGCCTCGGTCATTATGCAAATGCTGGCACTGGGACTGGGCGATATTGCCGCTTTTCCGTTTTTGCAAAAGCCGGATAGCCGCTTTATAAACGACGGTATTAAATTGCTCGAAGAGCTTGGCGCCATACCGCTTAAGCGCGATAAAAGCGGCTTGAAACTCACTGAACTGGGCAAAAAGCTGGCGCGCTTGCCAATAGATCCGCGCCTGGCCCGCATGGTGTTGTTTGCCGCAGACAATGGCAGTTTGGCTGATGTGCTGGTGTTGGCAGCGGCGTTATCCATTCAGGACCCGCGCGAGCGGCCGTTAGATAAGCAGCAAAAAGCCGATCAGTGTCACAGTCGTTTTGCCGATCCGGACTCTGACTTTGCCAGTTGGCTAAAACTCTGGCAGTACTTGCAGGAGCAGCAAGAGCAGCTGAGCAATAACCAGTTTCGTCGTTTATGCCGGCAGGAGTTTTTAAACTACCTGCGGGTGCGCGAATGGCAGGACTTAACCGGCCAATTAACGCAATTAATTCAAGAGCAAGGCTACCGCTTAACCAGCCAGCCTGCCGGTTATCAAGCCATTCATCAGGCGGTGCTGAGCGGTTTGCTGGGCCAGGTTGGCTTTAAAGACAGTGAGGCCGATTATTTAGGCCCACGGCAAACACGGTTTTATGTGTTCCCCGGCAGCCATCTGTTTAAACGTAAACCCAAGTGGGTGGCGGCAGCAGAATGGGTTGAAACCAGTAAGTTGTACGCCCGCACTCTGGCCAAAATTGAGCCGGAGTGGATAGAGCCTTTAGCAGAGCATTTGGTTACGCGCAGCTACAGTGAGCCACACTGGGAGAAAAAACGTGGTGCTGTCATTGCCTACGAGCAGGTAAGCTTATACGGGCTGGTGATCGTGCCCAAACGCGCTGTGCTGTACAGCAAAATTGATCCGGCAGTATGCCATACGCTGTTTGTGCGTGAGGCGTTGGTTAATCAGGAACTCGGTAGCAAAGAGGCGTTTTTACAGCATAATCAACAGCTGATTGACAATATTACCGCACTGGAAGAAAAGTCCCGCCGGCGCGATATTCTGGTCGATGAAGATACGCTGGCGGCGTTTTACGCAGAGCGGGTGCCGCAGTGGGCGAATAATCGTATTGATTTTGCCAAGTGGTGGAAGAAAAAACGCAGCGAAGATGCCAGCTACCTGAATTTTGACCCAAGTAGCCTGTTTAACCGTGATGCCAGTGATATTACCGCCGATAAATTCCCTGAAAGTTGGCGTCAGGGCAATTTAACCCTGCCACTGGAATATCACTTTGCCCCCGGCGAAGTGGATGATGGCGTAAGCCTCATCATACCGCTGGCGCTGTTAAACCAACTGGACGACAATGGTTTTGACTGGCTGATCCCGGCGCTGCGGCACGAATTGCTGGTGGCACTGATTAAATCGTTACCTAAGCAATACCGGCGTAACTTTGTGCCGGCGCCCAACTATGCTGATGCGTTAATGCAAACCATTAGCCCGGACGAGGGCAAATTACTTGATGTCATCAGTAACCGGTTAAAACGGATGTCTGGCGTCACCATACCAGAAGATGCCTGGGATCTGGCCAGCATACCGGCACATTTAAAAATGAACTTTAAAGTGGTGGATGATAAAGGCACCACCTTACAGCAAAGCCGCTCGTTAAGTGTGTTGCAGCAAGGCCTGCAGGGGGAAGTGCAACAAAGCTTGAGTCAGGTAGCCGAGCAGGGCATAGAGCAGGATAAGCTTACGCAATGGAGCTTTGGTGTGCTGCCGCGTGAATACGTCAAATTGCAGGCCGGTTACGAAATTAAAGCCTTCCCGGCGTTAGTTGACGAGCGTGATTCAGTAGCCATCAAACTGCTGGATAACCCGCAACAGGCGCTAGATACCACTAAACAAGGGCTGCGACGCCTATTGCTGCTGAATATACCGTCACCGGTTAAGTACCTGCAGGAGTCCTTACCCAATAAAGCTAAGCTTGGCTTGTACTTTAACCCCTTTGGCCGGGTATTGGAGCTGATTGATGACTGCATTGCTGCTGGTGTAGATGTGCTGATTAATCAGGGGCAACTGCCACAGAATGAGCAGGATTTTACGGTGCTGCGGGAAAAAGTGCGCTCTGAGCTTGGTGATACAGTGCTGGCCATAGCGCTGAAAGTCGAGCAAATTTTAACCCTGTGCCATGACATTCAAAAACGTTTAAAAGGCAAGGTCGATTTAGCCCATGTCCAATCACAGGGTGATATTAAGCAGCAACTGAATGAGCTGATTTTTAAAGGCTTTGTCAGCAGTCACGGCGCAAACAGGCTGGATGATTTGCTGCGCTATTTACAGGCGATGCAAAAACGGTTGGAAAAATTGCCGGTCGACCCACAACGTGATCGTTTATTGATGCACGAGTATCAAAAAGCGTTTGATGCCTATCACAAGTTGTTAGGTAAATTTGCCGGTAGCAAAATACTACCCGAACCGGTGCAGGCGATTTATTGGATGCTGCAGGAGCTGAAAGTTTCACTGCACGCACAGCAACTGGGTACGCCTTATCCGATCTCGGTAAAAAGAATACTGCATGCGGTGCAGGAGATAAAAGCCTAGCGCAGGTTTAAGCGCTGCGGTAAAGGTTACCGGGCTTTACAGCAACAGCGGAAAGTTCTATAACTTAAGCCTGATGTAGCTAGGGGAGGCGTTATGTTAACTAAAGGAGATAACCGGCATTATTTCAGGATGATGGTTAATGCAGATGTTAAGCTGATGATTAACGATCCTGAAGCAGGGCGCACTATTGACGGCATTTGCCGTGACTTAAGTGCCACTGGCATGGCGGTTGAAATAGATGAACCACTGGAAATGGGCACACTGATCCGGGTAAGACTGGATTCCGCTAACGCCAGCATTCCACCGCTGGACGCCAGCGCTAAAGTCATGCGCTGTGCACAGGAAAGCGAAGAGATTTATCAGTTAGGGTTAGCTTTTATGGAGCTAAACTAGTTAAACAAATAAAAAAGCAGCTTAGGCTGCTTTTTTATTTCGAGTAGAGCAAAACGGCGTTTACTGCTGCGTAAATTGCACGCTAAAGCTAACCGGCAGCAAAGGGTCGATACGTTTTAAACCGGCTAATTCCTGCAACTTAGCTACGCCAGCGCTGAGCTTATAGCTATTTGTATTTAACATTAACGGCGTCTCACTGCTGGCTGCAATAATGCTGTCGCTTAGTTTTGTCAGACGTACCTTAGCATTTAGCTCGGAGGTTTCGGCGCCGATAGTCACGTTAAGCGGCAGTGTGATGACTTTGGACTGACCTATTGACAGTGTTGCGGTTTCTGCTTCGGCAAGCGCTGCTGTTACGCTAATTGCGGCGAATTTATCTGCCTGTAACACGTATTGCCAAATACGCTCGTTGCGAATAGGAATGTTGGTTTCCAGGCTGTTAACGGCAATGCTGATAACGGCGCTGTTACCATCCCAGCTACCGGATAACTGCTTAAACTGGTGGGTTTCTGCCACGACATCATTTTTTACTGAGACAAAATGCAAGCTTGACTGGTTGCTATCCAGTTGCCACTGGGAGGCAGACGCCATGGTGCTGGTTAAGGCCAAAGCCAGAGCAAATACTTTCACGTGATTTCTCCGTTAGTTACAAAGTAGTGCCAGCATAGCGCAATGCGCTGTCAGCACCAAATTTACGTTGTTAATAAATTTTACACACCAGGCCTTTCAGATAGCTACCTTCCGGATAAAAGCTGGCCACTGGGTGGTCACTGTCCTGACTGAGCTTTTCAACAAATAAACAATCCCGTTTGGCATCCAGCGCCGCATCGGCAACGATTTTCTGAAACAGGCTGTCTTCCATCAAGCCGGAGCAGGAGAACGTTAGCAGCAAACCACCGGGTTTAACAATCTGCATTGCCACCATATTAATATCTTTGTAGCCACGGCAGGCACCCATCAGCTGTGCTTTGCTTTCAGCAAACTTTGGCGGGTCTAAAATCACCATATCAAATTGCTTACCTTGCTCGCGGTACTGGCGTAGCAATTTGAATACGTCAAATTTTACGTTATCGATCTTGGTTAAATCTAACTGATTGAGTTCAGCATTTTTCAGCGCTGTGGCCAGTGCCAGTTCAGATAAATCGGCATTCGTGACCGACAAGGCTCCACCTTGCAGTGCCGCCACGCCAAAGGTACCGGTATAACTAAAGCAGTTCAGCACGGTTTTATCTTTAGCATAACGTTTGGCCGCAGCGCGGCTGGCGCGCTGGTCGAGATAAAAACCGGTTTTGTGCCCCTGTATTACGTCTACCAACAGTGACATACCGTGCTCTTTGATAACCACTTCACCATTATCACGCGGTAAATGCAGCCAGCCGGTGGTGGGCTGTAAGCCTTCTTTTTTACGCACATCAACATCGGAGCGCTCATAAATACTGTGGCCGGGGAAAACTGCCTTCAACGCCTGCACTATTGCATCGCGCCAGAGCTCGGCACCGGCCGATAACAGCTGGCATACCAGAATGTCGTCGTATTTGTCGATAGTGACGCCGGGTAAGCCGTCAGATTCTGCCGCGACCACGCGCAGGCCGGTCGTTAGGTTTAAATCGTATAACTCAGTACGTAGTTGCCAGGCACGGGCAATGCGGCGCTGAAAAAACGCCTGATCAATATTTTCGCTCTGCTGAAAACTCCAGGCGCGGGCCCGAATTTGTGACTGGCCAGAGTAGGCGGCATAGCACAACCATTCGCCTTTGCTGCTGACGATCGAAACGGTCTGACCGTTTTCAGGCTTACCGCTGACATGTTTCACCGCTTTGGAAAACACCCACGGATGGTGCCGTTTCAACGATTTTTCGCGGCTGTCCTGCAGCGTGATAATGGGTAAAGCGTGATTGATGTCAGGTTGGTTCATGGTCATTTTTACACTGTGCTAGACTAAAGGCCGCATTGTAGTGAAGCAGTGCCTAAAGCTAAAGCAGAATTTCAGCCAACGCTCAGCTTCTGCTGTTTAGTGTGCTTGATAAAGGAGCAACCTTTGGCGACCATTCCCGATATGATGCAGGCGATAACCGTTGTAAATGCCGGCAAAGACAGTAAGTTACAGCTGACACAGTGCCAGATGCCACAGCCAGGGCCAGATCAGTTGTTAGTTAAAGTGGCCGCAGCGGGCATCAACCGTGCTGACTTAATGCAGCGCCGCGGTTTGTACCCGCCGCCGCCGGGCGATAGCGATATTCTCGGCCTGGAAGTGGCGGGCATGGTGGTAGCGGCCGGGCCACAGCACAAACACTGGCTGGGTAAAGCGGTGTTTGGTCTGGTAAACGGCGGAGGTTATGCCGAATACGCGCTGATGCAGGCTGGTCACGCTATGGCGGTGCCAAATGGTTATGCGATGGCAGAGGCAGCGGCGGTGGCCGAAGTGTTTTTAACCGCCTACCAGTTACTGTGTAGTATCGGAAATTTACAGACCGGCCAGCGAGTGCTGATCCATGCCGGCGCCAGTGGTGTCGGTACTGCCGCTATTCAACTGGCGTGCGCTTTAGGTGCAGAGGTAGCCGTCACGGCCAGTAGCGAAGAAAAGCTTAGCGCCTGTCGTAAGCTTGGTGCCGGGCTTACTATTAATTACACCACGACTGACTTTGCGCAAGTTCTGGCGCAGCAGTGGCCGGAGGGCATTAATCTGATACTCGATCCGGTAGCAGGTGATTATATTAGCCGGGAAATACCGCTGCTGGCGATGGACGCTAAAGTGGTCATTTATGCCATGATGGGCGGGCGCGACATACCCAGCCTGGATTTAGCGGCGCTGTTTAAACGGCGTGGCCAGCTAATTTGTTCTACCTTGCGTAATCGTAGCAATCGGTATAAAACTAATCTGACACAGGCATTTAGCCATGCTTTTGGCAAAGCGTTGGCGCAGCGGCAACTGCAACCGGTACTGCAGCAACAATTTTACTGGCAGCAGGCAGAGCAGGCACATCAGTTGATGGCCTCTAATGCGACAGTTGGCAAGCTTGTGTTAACATTCTGACCTTATGGCAGAATCCCGCCAGCGCGGTATCATTTTATGCAGGACAACAGGCCCGAATGACATTAGGTAGTATTGGTAAATCCACATACAGCAAAGCGGTTAGCGCTTTGGTTAACCGTATTTATGATTCGACTGCGGTGGCCGACTCGGTTTACGAGCAGGCGACGGCGTATTTTCAGCAAGCGATAGCGCAGCAAGACGAAAAAATAGAGCTGGCGCAGCAGGTGATGCTGTTTGAAAACCGCCAGCAACAAGTAAGCCAGCGGGATATGGCGCTGGTAGAGCGTAATTTAAAGCAGGCGCAGGGCGAGCAACAGAGTTTTCAGCAAGCGCGAGATGATGAAGCCAATATCCGAATTAGCGCATTAAAACGGCTATGCCGGGATATTTTAGATTTATGTCAGGGCGACACTGTCGACGAAACCAATCTGCTCAGTGCCAAATTGCTTGGCACCATTCAGCTATTGTCGCCGACCGAAGGCAAAAATGTTGCTGCCAGCAATCAAAAAAGTAAACACTTGTACAAAGCGGTGTTATCGCTGCGTTTGCTGGACAAACTGCTGGCGGATGGCGAGCTGAATAATGCCTATGTACAGCAGCGCTTTGCTGCCAGTAAGGGGAAAAAGGCAGCAAAAGATGAGTACGATCCCTTTCGTGATGATGTGCAGATCCCGCTGTTAATGGCGGCCATATTGCAAGACATTGGTAGTTGCCATCCCGATGCGCAGTTAATTTTAAAAGGCGCAGATGGCGACGCGGATGAGTTTAGGGTGCTGGACAACGATGAGCGGATGGCATTACTGCAAATTAGCTATCGGGAAAGCCTGAAATACGTCGTTCAGGGATTAGGGCTGGAAAAATATAGCGGTAACTCTAAACAAGAACGAGATAACTTTAAGCAGCAGGAAACCGAGCGGCAAAATTTTGTCGTTATGCTACTTAAAAATGCGGTAAAGCCAGAGCATGGTATAGGTAACTTACTGAAAATTCCTCAAATTTACACCTCTGTAGTGTTATCAACCAAAAGCAGCTTTGCCTATGATACCTTGCCCAAGGTGGCGCTGGTGTTAGAGAAGGGCGTAGAAAAGGGCGTATACAGTAAAGTGGCCGTTGATGCGTTGCTCTGCATTACCGGTGTCTTTCCGCAGGGCTTTGGTGTCACTTACATTCCAAAAGACTCAGATCGGCAAGATCTTGACCGCTATGAATATGCCATTGTCACCGGCTTGTATCCTGCCGATATTCGTCAGCCTATCTGTCGTATGGTCACACGCAACTTAACCTATAACGTATCGGCTCAGGGCTGTGTTATTAGTGTGGAAAATAATCTGTATTATGCGCCGGCCCGGAAAAAACTGGAAAAAATCAGCGAAGAGCGTTTGCTGGAAATTCTCAGTAAGTTGGTATCAAACTTTGAAGAGCGCAAAAATATGCCGCTGTTGCCCAGGTGCTGGCACCCGGATGAATATTTCTCTTATGTGAAAAACCAAAACCTGTGGAATAAAGTGGTGATGCACAGCAACTAGCTGCTCAGCTGGCAGGGCGCTGGCGTCATTACAACGCCCTAGGTCTGCTGTTTCACATCGGTGGCAGGGGCGTTTTCAGGCTCTGCTACTGGTGCTACATCGAAGCCGTCATCCGCTTTGTCCCACTCTACATCTTCGTCATAGCCTGGGGGCACCTGTTGCCGGGCGGTCTGAAATTCCTCATCGCGCATCTGGGACAACACGGTTTCTTCATCGACCCGAGGATCAAGTGCGGCACCTAGCGGCGATGATACCAAATCGCCAGAGCCCATTTTAAACTGGGCATTTTGCTGTTCGTCCATCATGCGTTTGACGTGTTTTTGCGTGTAATTCACCCGTAATAAGCGTAAAAACAGCGCCAGAGCACAGCAACTGATAAAGGCATATAACATGGCCGGGCCGACAAGCTGCATTAACGCCGAGGCGATGAGCGGGCCGAAGCAGGCGCCCAAACCAAAAGTCAGCAGCACAGTCGCTGACAGTGCTACCCGGTCGTTTTGTTCGACATTTTGGTTGGCAAAGGCAGACGCAATAGGGTAAAGCGTAAAGGCGAGAATGCCATAGCAAAACGTCGCCAGCAGGAGTAACAACCCGTTTAACGGCAACAAGGCAATGAGTAAGGTTAATACGGTCAGTACAGCTGCGTTAAAACGCAAAATACGGCTACGTGGAATGCGATCCGAGATTTTTCCCATCGGCCACTGCGCCAGCAAACCGGCCAGTATCGTGACTGACATAAACAGCGTAACCTGTCCGGTATCCATACCTTTACTGGCAGCATAAGCCGGAGCCAGGCCGTAGAAGGAGCCCGCCATCATACCCGCTACGGTAATGGCAGTCAGCGACTGCGGCACCTGTTTCCAGAATGCCAGGATCTTTAACGGTGCCGGTTGTAGCGGCGCCGGGTGAATACGGCGGGTCAGCGCTATTGGCACGATACATAACGAATAGCACATGCTGATAATCAGTAACGGCGCTGTGCCAAGCTCAGGGAATTGGCTAAGCATAGCCTGGCCACCAATCATGCCCAGGTAAGAGGTAATCATATAAAAAGCAAACACAGTGCCGCGCTGTGTGCTTTCGGTTTGCTCATTCAGCCAGCTTTCGAGCACCATGTATTGACACATCATGCCCATACCGACGATGACCCGCAGTACTAACCAAATTGCTAACTCATCAATCAGCACATGGCTCATGGCACAAGCGCTGACAATGGCGGCGCTGGCGACAAAGGCGCGGATATGGCCCACCCGGGCGATGACTTTATGCCCGAGTTTAGACCCCAGCACCAGCCCCAGGTAATAGCACGACATCAGTGCGCCTATCCAGGTGGAGTCGACACTTTGCTGCGCCAGCGACAAGCCCAAATAGGTCGATAACGACCCCTGGGCCACCAGCATTAATAAAGTGGTTAAAAACAGCGCACTAAAACTACGATAGGGGTGTTTGCCGGACATCCGTTGCCTTTTTAAAAAAATACAGGCAGCCAAGGCTGCCTGCGTACTATTTTACCCGCATACCTGGTGTAGCACCGTCATCCGGTGACAGGATAAAAATATCACTGCCGCCAGGGCCAGCTGCCAGCACCATGCCTTCAGACAGGCCAAAGCGCATTTTACGCGGCGCTAAATTAGCCACCATCACCGTTAAGCGGCCTTCAAGTTGCTCTGGCGCATAGGCGGCTTTAATACCGGCAAACACCTGACGCACTTCGCCACCGCCAATATCCAGCTGCAGCTGCACCAGTTTATCGGCACCTTCAACGGCACTGGCTTTAATAATTTTCGCTACCCGCAAATCGATTTTAGCAAAATCATCGATGCTGATGGTGTCACTAATCGGCTCGCGTTCGTTGTCAGCGGCTTTGACCTCAGCTTTACTAACTTTTTCAGCTGTCGGTTTGCTGTCGGCCTGCGGTTGTAAATTCTCTTTCGACGCCGCCAGCATTGCCGTAACTTTTAGCGGGTCAACCCGCTGCATCAGCGCTTTAAACGGGTTTATCGCATGGTTAAGCAGCGGCTGCTGATAGTTGCTCCAGCTTAGCTCACTGTTTAAAAAGGCTTCTGTCTCACTGGCCATCAGCGGCAGCACCGGCTTTAAGTAGTGCATTAATACGCGAAACAGGTTGATGCCCATTGAGCAGACATCGTGCGCCTCTTGCTGTTTGTTGTCATCTTTTACCAGCACCCAGGGCGCTTTGGCATCGATATACTGGTTAGCTTTATCGGCCAGCGCCATAATATCGCGGATAGCACGGGCAAATTCACGTTTTTCAAAGCTGTCGGCAATGCTCTCGCCCATAGCCACAAATTCAGCTAACAGTGCAGGTTCAGCGACGGTTGCCGCCAGCTTGCCGTCAAAGCGTTTGGTTATAAAGCTGGCGCAGCGGCTGGCAATGTTGACCACTTTACCGACTAAATCGGCGTTTACCTTCTGGCTGAAATCATCCAGGTTAAGATCCAGATCGATAATGCTGCTGCTGAGCTTAGAGGCAAAGTAATAGCGCAGGTATTCCGGGTTTAAATGCTCAAGATAAGTGCTGGCTTTAATAAAGGTACCGCGTGACTTGGACATCTTGGCGCCGTTAACCGTGACAAAACCATGGGCAAAGATAGCATTAGGTTTTCTAAAACCGGCGCCGTGCAGCATGGCCGGCCAAAACAGGCTGTGAAAATAAATAATATCTTTGCCGATAAAGTGATACACCTCGGCATCGGAGTCTAAACGCCAGAAGTCATCAAAGTTGATACCGGTTTTATCACAGAAGTTTTTAAAGCTAGCCAGATAGCCAATAGGGGCATCTAACCAAACATAAAAGAATTTTCCCGGTGCATCCGGTATTTCAAAGCCGAAGTAGGGCGCATCACGGCTGATATCCCACATTTGCAGGCCGTCTTTAAACCATTCCTGCAGTTTGTTAGCCATCTCGTCCTGTAAGCTACCGCTACGGGTCCAGTCTTGCAGCATCTGGCCAAAGGCGGGTAAATCAAAGAAGTAATGCTCTGAGTCTTTAAGTACCGGCGTGGCGCCTGATACCACAGAGCGGGCGTTTTTTACTTCGGTCGGGCTGTAAGTGGCACCACAGACATCACAGCTGTCACCGTTTTGATCCAGCGCGCCGCATTTAGGACAGTCACCTTTAACAAAACGATCTGGCAAAAACATCTGTTTTTGCGGGTCAAACAGCTGGCTGATGGTTTTACGCTTAATGTAGCCGCCTGCATTGAGTTTGTTATAAATCTGGCTGGCAAACTGGCGGTTTTCTTCGCTGTGAGTCGAATAGTAATTGTCAAAGCCAATGCCGAAACCGGCAAAATCAGCCTGGTGTTCAATATTGGTTTTGGCAATCATTTGCTCGGGGGTAATGCCCTGTTCCTGCGCCTTTAACATAATGGGCGTGCCGTGGGCGTCATCAGCACACACGTAGTAACACTGATGGCCGCGCCCTTTTTGAAAGCGGGCCCAGATATCGGTTTGAATATATTCCAGTAAGTGGCCTAAATGGATAGGGCCATTGGCATAGGGTAAAGCGCTGGTTACCAGTATTTTTCGTGTCGACATTAAGCGGTGCTCTTTTGCATAAATAACTGAAAAAATTTCGCTAAATGATACACTAGCCGCCATCGTTGCGCACCCGCCAAGCGGCGGATTGGGCAAAAAAACGCATTTAATACTGAAATGGAAATTTGCTGATGTTTAACTGGTTTAAATCAAACCAATTGCAGCCGCTGCCAGAGACGCTACAGCAGTTTTTACAGCAGTGGCAATTACCGGACAGCGGTGCGCCGTTGTCCTTGCTGTTACACAGCGCCAGCCTGCAGAAAGACACCCTGCAGGTGAGCCTGCAGCTGCCGTTGTTATCCATAAAACCAGCATTGCAGCAGGCACTGACCGATGCCGGTTTTGATTACAGCTTGCTGCTGGATTATCAGTTAACCGCAGCGCCGGTGTTTAACAATATTAAGCAGATTATTTTGATCGCCTCAGGCAAAGGGGGCGTGGGTAAGTCGACAACGGCGGTTAATATTGCTGCTGCGCTGGCGCTGGAAGGCGCTAAAGTCGGTCTGCTAGATGCCGATATTTACGGCCCGTCTATTCCGACCATGCTGGGGCTAAATGGCGAGAAAATCAGTTCGCCGGATAATAAACTGATGCAGCCGAAAGTCGCCCACGGCGTGTATTTGCAATCAATTGGCTTTTTAGTGGATCCGCAGCAGGCGTCGGTGTGGCGTGGTCCGATGGCCAGCCAGGCACTGCTACAGCTGTTGAAAGAAACCCTGTGGCCAGAGCTGGACTATCTGATTGTTGATATGCCACCCGGTACCGGCGATATTCAGCTGACGATGGCGCAAAAACTGCCGGTAACCGGTGCCGTTGTCGTTACCACGCCGCAGGATGTGGCACTGGCCGATGCGCAAAAGGCGATAAGTATGTTTCGCCAGGTGAATATTCCCTTACTGGGGCTGGTGGAGAATATGAGCTTTTATCAGTGCAGCCACTGCGGTGCAGAAGATGATATTTTTGGCAGCGACGGAGGCGTTGAGCTGGCCGCGCGCTATCAGGTGCCGGTGCTGGGGCAGCTGCCGCTGCAAAAACAAATCCGCGAGCAAGCCGATGCCGGTGTTCCTGTGGTATTAAAACAGCAGCCAGTGGCACAAATTTACCGTACAATCAGCCGGCAAATGATGCTGGCGCTGCACTGGCAAGCCAGTGCGCAGCAGGCAAGCCAACCTGAAATTATCATAACGGACGATTGAGATGAGATTGTGTGACCGCGATATAGAGCGCTACTTAGCCGAAGGCAAAATAAACATTACACCGCAGCCTGACACCGACATGATTAGCGGTGTCAGTGTCGATATTCGGCTGGGCAATAAATTCCGCGTGTTTCAGGCGCATGCCGCGGCTTACATTGATTTAAGTGGGCCTCGTGCGGAAACGGACAAGGCATTAAACAGCGTGATGAGTGATGAAATTTTTATTGCTGATGGCGATAAGTTTATTCTGCATCCGGGGGAGTTGGCACTGGCGATGACGCTGGAGTCGGTAACCTTGCCGGACGATATTGTCGGCTGGTTAGATGGGCGCTCGTCACTGGCGCGTTTAGGGTTGATGGTGCATGTCACGGCTCATCGTATCGACCCGGGCTGGTCGGGTAATATCGTGCTGGAATTTTATAACAGCGGTAAATTGCCGTTGGCGCTGCGGCCAAAGATGAAAATTGGTGCGCTGAACTTTGAGTTAATGACGGGCCCGGCCGCGCGGCCTTATAACAAAAGAACTGATGCGAAGTATCAGCAGCAAACCGGTGCCGTTGCTAGCCGTATTGGCCATGATGATAAAAGCTAAGGGCTTTGCAGCTGATAAAAATTAAAAAGCCCACGCAGAGCGTGGGCCAAAAGCTATAAAGCAAAAATGAAGCGGGATGATTATGCAATAAAGCTGCATAGCTTGGCAATATCAAACTGTTACATTTTTGCTCATTTTTTGCAGCGCGTTAACCTTATTCGCGCCAACCACAGGAGCTCGGCGTGTCAGCTGGCAGTATTGTCCGTTTGTTAAGTTTGGCCGCCATCTGGGGCGCGTCGTTTTTATTTATGCGCCTTGGGGTGCCAGAGCTGGGGCCAGCCTGGTTAATGTTTGGCCGGGTGTTTACTGCTGCGCTGTTTTTAGCGCTGGCGGCGCTGGCGTTTAAACGTCAGCTACCGCTGCGCCAGTATGCCGGTCATTTTATGCTGCTAAGCTTTTTTAATACTGCGTTGCCGTTTTTACTGTTTGCTTATGCCGCCCAAACTCTTACCGCATCCTTGTTGGCCGTCCTTAATGCTACGGCACCGCTATGGGGTGCATTGATTGGCTGGGTGTTTTTTCGCCAGCCGATGTCAGGGAAGCTGGCGCTGGGTTTACTGCTCGGTGTTAGCGGTGTGGCGATATTAGTGGGTTTTGATGCGATGCTGGCCGATAGCGCCGCACTGGTAGCCATTGCAGCGGCTGCCGCTGCCGCATGTTGTTATGGTATTGCTACCTGGTATACCCGGCTGGCTAAGCCGGTACCGGCGTTTATTAATGCGCATGGCAGTATGTGGGCGGCCAGTTTATGGCTAATGCCGTTACTGTGGATTATACCGTTACCTGTGTCAGCACCCTCGACAGCCAGCTTGCTTGCCGTACTGACGCTGGGGATAATTTGTACCGGCGTCGCCTATCTGTTGTATTTTCGTTTGGTGCAGGACCTGGGCGCAACGCCAACCCTAACGGTCACCTTTTTGATCCCGGTGTTTGGGGTGCTGTGGGGCCATTTGTTTTTGCAGGAAACTGTCGGCTGGCATACGTTGTTTGGTGCTGCCATCGTTATCGCCGGTACCATGCTGGTTACCGGTTTTAGTGTTAGTGCGCTGCGTGCGCCGGTTAAGGAGCAAGTATGAAACTTTATGGATCACAAACCTCACCCTATGTCCGTCGCATTCGTTTATTGCTGGCTAATACGGCACATGACTTTATTAACCTGGATATTTTCTCTGCCGCGGGCCGCGATACGCTGGCGGCGCTAAACCCCACCTTACGCATTCCAATGCTGGATGATAACGGCGAGGTCATTTTCGACTCTGGTGTGATCTACCGCTATCTGGCGGTGAAACAGGGCTTGCCGGCGCTGAGTTGGTATCAGGAAAATCAGCTGACGGTGATCAATGCCGTGAACGACTCGCTGGTGATGCTATTGCAGTGCAGTCGTAGTGGTTTTGACACCAATGACGATAAGCTGTTTTTTAACCTGCAAAAAGAGCGCATAGCCACCTGTTTGTATGTGCTGGAGCAACAAGCGGCCAATGGTGAATTTAAGCAGTGGAATTACATTACGATGGCGCTTTACAGCCTGATTGACTGGACCTTGTTTCGCCAGTTGATTGAACTGGATGACTATCCGGCGCTGCTGGCATGTGTTACGGCTAATGCCAGCCAGGGCGCGGTAGCATTAAGCGATCCGCGTCTGGCATAAGCGGCTGAATTACTGCGCCGTTTTTAGCAGCACAGGTTCAATTAATACGCTGTGCTGCGCATCAGACAGCCACACCTGGCCTTCGCTGATATTGCATTGCAGGTTCATAGTGCGGTCAACCAGTTTCGCCATCTCTGCCACGGCGCTGTCGTTTATTTCCACAACACTCAGGTTTTGATAGCGCTGCAGCGCTTGTTCATTTTGCTTCCACCATACAGGTACACTGCGCCCGCCGTAGCAAAACAGCTGCACCTGCTTAGCGCGGCCTGCGGCTTTGCGTAACCACTTTTCATCGCTTTGGCCAAACTCTACCCAAAGGTTGATCTCGCCGCCCAGGCTTTTGTCCCACAGTTCAGGCTCATCATCGTCGGCACTTAAACCTTTGGTAAAGGCTAAGGTGTCGCTGGCGTTCAGTGCAAATGCCAGTAAACGTACCATCATACGTTGATCATTCTCTGATGGGTGCTGCGCCAGGGTAAGGCTATGGTTGTGGTAATAATGCCGGTCCATGTCGGCAATGTGTAACTGTACTTTAAACACGGTGGCTTTTAATGCCATAACAATACCTGCTGGAAAATTTGAAGCGCGAAGTGTAGCGCGAAGCGGGGTCAGGCTCAATTTTACTGTTTACAGCTGTTGTCGCTGCCATCTGCTAATAAACTGCGCTATGCTGAGGAAAGTCGGCTTAAGTAATTGAGTTTACATAATATGTCTGAGTTTGATTTTGCCATGGTGCAAAACTTTTTAATTGCGCTGTTGCTGGGGGCTTTAGTTGGCATTGAGCGGGAAAAGCACCGCCGTGACGAACACCCCAACAGCTTTGGCGGGCTGCGCACCTATATTCTGTTTGCGCAGGCCGGTGCGGTATCAGCCTGGCTGTCGTTGCATCTGCAAGCGCCGTGGTTATTTGTCGTGACGGTGCTGGTGATAGCCCTGGCGGTATTAACTGCCTATGTGCTGGAAAACCGTAACAGCCCAAGCTCATTGGGGTTAACCAGCGAAGTTAGTGCCATTACAGTATGTCTGCTTGGTGGCGCGGTAATGTTTGGCCACGCTGAGCTTGCCGTGATGCTGGGTATTCTGACCTCGGCTGTGCTGACGTTTAAACAGCCGTTGCATGGCCTGGTCAGTAAAATGGGTATGGATGATTTGTATGCCGGCTTAAAATTGCTGATAGCAAGCTTTATCGTACTGCCGCTGCTGCCCGATGCACCTATTGACCCCTGGCAGGCGCTTAACCCTTATAAACTCTGGCTGCTGGTGATCCTGATCTCGTCTATGTCGTTGCTTGGCTATGTGGCGGTGCGTTGGCTGGGGGCGGCACATGGTGCGGTGATCACCGGGATCGCAGGTGGGCTGGCGTCGTCAACGGCAGTTACCTTAAGTTTTGCCCGTAGCAGTAAAGTAGAAAGCGACCCGTTGGCGGCCGACACCCAGGCCTGTGGTGTGCTGCTTGCCTGGCTGGTGATGTTTATCCGGGTGCTGGTAACGGTGGCTATTGTATTTAAGCCGTTAATCGCATCACTTTTGTTGCCCTTTACTGTGATGGCGCTAACCACTGCCGTTGTGGCGGCAATATTTTACTGGCGCGGCAGCCGGCGTTATCAGGCACCGCAGCAAAGCAGTGTAAAAGTGACTAACCCTTTTAGTTTGCTGGCAGCGATCAAGTTTGGCGCTTTGTTCGCGGCGATTTTATTGCTGGTAAAACTGACCGGGCATTATGCTGCCGAGGAGGGCTTGTATTTGCTGGCCGCAGTGGCCGGGTTAACCGATGTCGATGCAATTACGTTGTCGATGGCCGAGTATGCGCAGCAGTCAAAAGACGCCTTAACAACGGCGGCAGTGGCGATCAGTATCGCGGCGCTGAGTAATACGCTAGTCAAATGTGCGCTGGTGTATACGCTGGGTGCGCGTGCGCTGGCAAATAAAGTATTGCTGGGCACGGCGGCGATCCTTGCCGCCGGCATTATCAGTATTATGCTGGTTTAGCGCTGGCGCAGGGCATTAACCAGTTGTTGCACGGCCTGCAGCTGGCGGCCGTTTCGGGTTGCATAGTCCGGTCCGGTATAGCCCCACCAATCCCAGCAGGCATTGGGGTTAAACGGGTTGATACTGCTGGCGCTGGTTTGCGGGTAAAACACCACCAGCTGATTAGTGTCGGCATAATTATTCAATCCGGTACCGCTAACAAAGGCTTCGCCAACGCTGTCGGCATTTTGCTTGCAGCCATGAAAACTAACGTGCAGGCGACAGCTTTGGCCGTTCGTACAGCTTTGTGGCACATATAAATAGCCGGTTTGCGCCAGGGTATCTGCTGCCGCTGGTGCTAACTGGTGCTGATTTATGGCCAGTAATTGCCCGGTGGTATGGCCCGTTTTCGGTTTAACCTCACCTAACAAATGCTGTAGCAATGCACCGGCCGCATCATAGCCGCAGCTGGCCAGATAGGGCGCTTCAGATACGTCGCAACGGCCTAAATCGGTGCGATCGGTAGGAAAGGTATGACCAAAAGCGTGGTCGTTAACCAGCACTATATTGTCAGCGTTAAGCCATTGCTGGTATTGCTGATGCAGGGTCGCCGACAACGCCGGATAGACGGTGGCGTCTTTTGTGCCATGAAATATCCACACTTTATCACCGGCCAGGGCTTCCGCCGGTGCCAGGGTGCCAAGGCTTTGCTGCTGCTTAATGTAAGCATTAATGCTGGCCATATCCGGTGCACTGGTCGCTTTATTAAAGCAATGTTCTAATGCCAGCCCCAGGCTATTTTGCGCGCAATAAACCGGCCCGGCAGCCAGCATTGCTACGCCATTTACCTGCTCGGCAAACGCCAGATGATACTGGCCTGCCATATAGCCGCCGCTGGATAAGCCCGACAGGGTGATAGCGTCGTCCAGTTTAAGTGAAGGTAAGGCTTCAGCGGCCTGAAGTGGCAGGCTAAGCACTGCGGTTGTCAGATAAGCTAATCTAGATAGGCGCATGGCAACTCCCGGCAAAAATGATAGTCTGCTATACCATGACAAAATAATAGTGTTGCGACAATAAGGCTTTAGTACAGCTGATAACAGTGCCAAAAAAGGAGAGTTTAATGACTGAGCGTAATAACGGGCAACACAAAGAATTGCCTGAAGAGCACATAGATCCGCTCATTAAGCATTTGCACAGTGTAATACGCCAATGCGTGCGCGTTTTAGCCGTATTAATGGTAGCGGTCATTATCTGGGGGATTGGCGATGTTCTCTATGTGTTGTATCAGCGGCTCATTACACCGCCAGTGTTTTTGCTCAATATCAATGATATTTTTTATACCTTTGGCGCTTTTATGGCGGTGTTGATTGCCATTGAAATCTTTATCAATATTCGTTTGTATCTGGAGTCTAATGATTTTCCGGTAAAACTGGTGGTGGCTACCGCCTTAATGGCAATTGCACGAAAAGTTATAGTGCTGGATGTGGAAAAAATGACGCCGGATTATATTTTGGCCATTGCGGCAACAGTGCTGGCGCTTGGTGTGACCTACTGGCTGTTACACA
Organism: Rheinheimera pleomorphica; assembly: GCF_011634895.1. Taxonomy (GTDB): domain Bacteria; phylum Pseudomonadota; class Gammaproteobacteria; order Enterobacterales; family Alteromonadaceae; genus Alishewanella; species Alishewanella pleomorphica. The sequence goes on from NZ_SIRR01000012.1 coordinate 37,909, forward strand.
AAGAGCAAAAAAAACTCAGTAACCGCTAACAATGGCTGTATCCGCAGGGGGTATCGGCGTTATTCAAAAGGCGGCGTTAAATAATACAAGTAACGGGATTTATCCAGCGTTGCCGGTAGAGCTTGCCATAAACGCGCTGAGAGTTGTGGATACTGCTGATAAAATTGCTTACTTAGCATCAGATAGCCATCGCTTTGATACAGTGGTGGGTAAAGCAGCAACACCGGGATACGGTTCAGGTGTTGCTCTTTGGCATCGACACCATTCAATTGACACAACACGGTAGTGGCATCGACACGGCCGGAAACCACCAGCTCTAAGGCTTGGTCAGGGGAGTGTGCCGGCACCAATGCGGTATGCGGCGGAAACGGGATAGGTCGGTAACCCAAAGGCCTGGATACCGTGATAGGCCGGTTGTCCTGTAGCTTTTGTGGCAAAGCATTGTCGTAGCGGTAGGCCAGACACAGGCCCAGCTGGTTGATGGCCCGAGCCGGGTCTGGCGTACCATCGGCTGTTGCCGGAAAGCGGGTGTAATGGGCACGGCTTTCGTCATAAGCGGCTACCAGAGCATCAACGCTGTTGTCCTGCAGCTGCTGCAAACAGCGCAGCCAGGGCAGTCTGATTAGTTCAAGCTCAATACCCACTGCGGTGGTAGCGCGGGTTAAGTGCTCAATTGTCGCTCCCGGTTGTTCAGGCACTGTCGCACTGTTACCAACATAGTAGGGCAGAAGTTGTTTGTCCTCGTAGCAAAACCTGAGACTTACTGGCGTAGGGCCAGCTAAACCCGCTTTGGTCTGAAGAACATCGGCAATTGCAACCGTACTTAACAGGCTTAAGCTAAGCAGAGCGGGTAAAACCGGCATGATGTTCACTCTTTAATAACGAAAAACACGGGCAACACCCCGGGAGCGCGGGTCGGCTACGGCTTCGACGTTGTCGCCGATAATCCGGATCGCCTGTATATCCCCTAAGTTCCAGCTTTGCGTGTAAAGCGTATAGCCTTTTTGCTGCAGTTGCTGTTGTACGGTCACTGGCAAGGGCGCATAAGGCTCCATGGTGATCTGATCTTTGGGCAATAACTGATGATGAAAGCGCGGTGCGGCGACCGCATCTGCTAACGACAGTTGATAATCATACAGGTTGGAAATTACCTGAAAAATAGACGTAAAAATGGTTGAACCGCCCGGTGTGCCAATGATCAGTTCTACTTTGTTGTCCTTGAGCAAAATACTGGGGGTCATCGATGACAGCATCCGTTTGCCTGGCGCTATCGCATTGGCAGCACTGCCTACTACGCCAAAGGCATTTGGCACACCCGCTTTGGCAGAGAAATCATCCATTTCGTTATTCAGTAAAAAACCTGCGCCTTCTACCACCACACCACTGCCAAAATCCAGGTTCAAGGTGTAGGTATTTGATACCGCATTGCCGTGTTTATCTAAAATAGAAAAATGGGTGGTGTGATAACCTTCCAGCCCCGGTTTAACCGCCGCTGTATCCGAAATGGCGCTGGGGTTAATTTCTTTGGCCCTTTTATCCAGATAGCCGCTGTCCAGCAATTGCTGCTGGGGCACAGTGGTAAAGTCGGGATCGCCTAAATAATCAGCGCGGTCGGCATAAACCCGCTTTTCAATTTCGGCCATTAAATGCACATATTGCGCACTGTTCAGTGCAACTGCGTCAAAGTCTGCCGCGCGACGCTGTTTTAACCCTAACAGTTGGCTCAATGCGATACCACCAGAGCTGGGTGGGGCTGTTGTTAGCAGCTGTTTATCCCGCCAGGGGGTAATAACCGGTTCACGCCAGCCGGCTTTATAACCGGCTAAATCGTCCAGGGTGATCAGGCCACCGCCACGCTGCATTTGCGCGACCAGTAATTTTGCCGTCTCGCCCTGATAAAAATCGCTTGGCCCTTGCGCGGCAATGCGTTCAAGCGTGGCGGCCAGTTCAGCCTGTACAAAGTTTTTACCTGGCTGCATCGGCGCAAAATAGCGGGCAAAATTGGTTTTGCCTTCAAGCTGCTGCAATAAGTCGGCGCGATATTGGTACTGATTTTCGGCTACGGTAAAACCGGTTTTGGCATAGAGAATGGCAGGCTTTAACAGCTCAGCCCAGGGCAGGGTGCCAAAACGCTGATGCGCCTGCCACAGGCCCATCACTGTGCCTGGCACGCCGCTGGCTTTGTGGCCAATCAGGCTTAAATTCTCAATAAGCTGCTGATCTTCATCCAGATACATATCGCGGTGCGCTTTGCCCGGCGCGGTTTCACGGTAATCCAGAAAGTACGGTTTACCAGCAAACCAGAGTGTCATAAAGCCACCACCACCTATATTGCCGGCCTCAGGGTAGGTGACGGCCAGCGTAAACGCTGTGGCTACAGCGGCATCAACGGCATTACCGCCTTTGCGCAGTATCAGCTCTGCCGTTGCCGCCCCGTACTGATCGGGTGAGGCGACAGCGCCAGTGCCTTCGGGCGCGGCACTGGCCAGGCAACTTAGCGACAACAGTAAGACAAATAATGCGGTGACTTTCTGACAAGACATAAGGCTCTCCATTTAAACCAGATACCTGTTCTACCGCGACCGAAGCGCAATTACAAGATGTGACAACACTGTCACGGCCAACTATGCTGTTGATGTTACTGATAACACTTTGCTTGAGCTTAGGTTTTATCAGGTGGTCGTAAAAACAATAACTAAAATAGGTGACATCATGGCATTATGGAAAACGGTAGGCGGACGTTTGCTCAGTATCCCTTTGCTGGCATTAACCGGCTTTATTATATTGGCGGTAGTGGCGTTAAATGCGTTACAGCACAGTCTGATTGAAGGGCGGGAGAACCGCGTGGTGGCGGTAATCGATAGTGCGCTCAGTGTAGTGAAGCACTATCAACAATTGCAGCAAAGTGGCCAGTTAAGCCAACAGCAGGCACAACAGCAGGCGATGGCAGCCATTAAGGCCATTCGTTATGATGGCACTGAGTACATTTGGATCAACGATACCGGCCGGCCTATTCCGACCATGATCATGCACCCGACAGTGCCGGCATTGGATGGCACTGTGCTGGACAGGCCCAACTTTAATCACGCTACCCTGATGCGTAACCGCGATGGCAGCGCGCAGCAACAGCTTGAAAACGCCAACCTGTTTGTTAGCTTTGTCGATGTTATCACGCGCTACGGCAGCGGTTTTGTTGAGTATCAATGGCCGAAACCGCTAAAAGGCGGCGGTGTTACCGAGCAGCGCTTCACCAAGCTGTCTTATGTGGCCAAAGATGATAACTGGGGCTGGGTGCTCGGTTCAGGTATTTATATTGACGATGTCAAAGCCGCGTTTTGGGCGGTCGCAACCCAAATTAGTGTGGTTGTGTTACTTGTCATTTTGCTTACCGTGGGCATGTCGTTGTATATCCGCCGCTGGTTATTGCGAGCCCTTGGCGGCGAAGTGGCCTCAACCAAAGCCTTGGTGCAACAAGTGGCTGCCGGTGACTTTTCTGTGCGCTTTGAACTGGCAGCAAATGACAATGACAGCTTATTGGCTGCCCTCAGTGGTTTAGTCAGCCAGTTAAGGACCATTATTCGCCAGCAATCTGCGATGGCAGAGCAGTTAGCGCTGCAATCTGAAGCATTAGACGACACCAGCCAGCATACGCAGCATATTTTGCAAAACGTTACCGATCAGACTGCGCAGGTCGCAACGGCAGTAAATGAAATGACAGCGACCTGTGAGGATATGGCGCGCAGCGCCACCACCGCAGCCAAAGCCGCCCGGGAGGCTGATCAGGAAACCCAAAGCGGGGTGACCTCAGTGCAGCAAACGATCAGTGCAATAGATGCGCTGAAACTGAAGTTGGAGCAAGTGTCCGAGGTCATTGCCCAGTTATCGAAGCGTGGAGAGGAGGTCGGTGCGGTAACTGATGTGATTGGTGCTATCGCCGAGCAAACCAACCTGCTTGCGCTTAATGCGGCAATAGAAGCGGCCCGCGCCGGCGAAATGGGCCGTGGTTTTGCGGTGGTCGCTGACGAAGTCCGTACTCTGGCCAGCCGCTCTCAGGCCTCTACGCAGGATATTAATCAGCGTATTCAGGGGATACAGCAAGACTCGGCCAATGCTGTTGAGTCGATGGCGCAAAGTAAAACGGAAACCGAGCAAACCATTCAATGCTCACAGCAGGCCAATGCAGCGCTAAGCCGGATTAACGCTGCCGTATCCAGCATCACCGATGTTAATGATCAATTGGCCAGTGCCACCGAAGAGCTGGCTGTGGTATCCGGCACTATCAACGAGAATATGGAGAATATTGCCAATGCCGTAGAAAGCACTACGGTAAAATCCGCAGAGTTATCTACCGCCAGCCAGCAACTGCGGCAGATGGCCAGCGAAATGAAAACATCACTTAGTGGCTTTAAGTTGTAAGCCGTAAAAATAACCAGACATTGAAAAACGATGGATTCCATGTTTTAGGATGCAATTTTGTACCTAATTATCTATTATGGCTTTACGTTAATGTTAAGGAAATTAAGATGAAGCCGGTGTTAATTGTTTTGTTGCTGCCGTTTTTCGTATCAGCAAAGGTGTATAAATGTGAAGTTGACGGCGTTGTTACCTACAGTCAGCTACCGTGCAGCGAAGATGCGGAAGTGACCGCTTATGCAACAGAGCCGCCTCAGTCGTCATTGCCGGCAGCAGAGGCTAAACAAGCCAACAGTGCTAGCGCCACTATCGACAGGCTGAGCGAGTCAATTAAAAAGCGTGATATGCAAATAGCCATCAACCGGCTGAAATCGGATAAAACCAATAAACAGGCGGAGCGTGATGAAAAGCTAGCCGAGCTGAAAAACTCGAAGCAGCTTTCGGCCAACAATCTGGCTGGTGCGGTACGGCAAGAAAGCCTGTCAGAAGAGATGGCCGCTGTGGCCTCCCAATATGATACTGATATCAGATCAATAGACGTAGAGATAGACCGGCTAACCGAGCAGTTAAATAGCTTTTAATGGTGTCATGCCCCTAGCAAAACTATCGTTCTGCTTAGCAAGCGCTGAAATAACAAAGCCTCGCGTTTGCGAGGCTTTATTTTAGGGAATTTAATGGTCGGTACGAGAGGATTTGAACCTCCGACCCCTGACACCCCATGACAGTGCGCTACCAAGCTGCGCTACGTACCGACGTAGGGCGTATCATAATGATTCCCGGCCAGAATGCAATGCTGTAATACCTGACTGTTGCAATTTTCGCCAACCTTAGCCGGCGGCTAATGAATTAAGTCGCGGTTCAGGCTGGCTTGTTATAACTTAAGGGGAGTTTACGGAGGGTAACATAATGAAAAAAGCACTCTTAGCCAGCGCAGTGGTTGCGTCGGTATCGGTTTTAACCGCTTGTGGCGGTTCGTCTGACAGTGAACCTATGTTTGCCAAGTTTAGCCTGGGCGTAAGCGATGCGCCGGTAAATGGCGCTAAAGTGGTGATGGTTTGCTTTAATGAAATTGAGCTTAGCGGCAATGGTGTCGGTAGTCAGAGCTTTACCATCGGCGATGACGATGTTGCCGCCGAGGCGAATGATAATTGCCGTGATGGCCAGGGCAATGTGATCCCCAATACCCGCGGTATCGATTTACTGCTGCTGGATGGTGCTAAATCGGAAGCCCTGGTGACCGGCGCCGAATTTGAAGCCGGTAATTATGGCCAGCTGCGGCTGGAAATTGCTGAAGGCAGCTATGTTGAGCTGGAAGATGGCATGCGCGAGCCGCTGCGGGTGCCGTCTAATGAGCTGAAACTGGGCGGAGTAACTTTATCTGCCGGTGGCACGTTTAACTACACCCTGGAGTTTGACCTGCGTAAAGCCATGGTCGATCCTGTTGGGCAAGACGGTTATCTGCTAAAACCAACTGGCTTGCGTCTGGTCAATAACAGTGAAATTGGTCATTTAAACGGCCAGGTTGATGAAGGCTTACTGATTAACAACAACTGCACTGTAGCGCCAGCCGATGCTACAGTGCCGGTTGCAACCGTGTATTTATACCAAGGTGCAGACCGGCCAATTGACGAGCTATCAGATAACGGCGGTGATAATACCTACCAGCCTTATGCCAGCACCAATGTGTATTTTGACGGTGTTAGTGAGTACAACTACAGCATTGGCTATATAGATGCTGACAGTTATACCGCAGCGTTAAGCTGTGATATTAGCGACGACCCTGAAGCGGCTGATGCTATTGAATTTTTGCAAACGCAAAATGTTGAGATCCCCGCCAGCAACACTGCAGTAGAGCTTAACTTTACTGAGTAACACTACGTAAAAATACAGAGGGCTAGCGCTAATTAGCCCTCTGTATACTCACTATCGCTTTTAGCCGCTATCTACTTTTTCGCTGCCTTGATATCCTAGCCATCTTTACGTCTTTCAGAGTTAATTATTGTGCTGTGGATCCCCTTTACCTTGCTGGCTGCGTTTATGCAGGCCTGGCGCAATGCGTTTCAAAAACAACTGAGCAAAGATGTTAGCGTCGCGGGTGTGACATTGGCGCGGTTTTTATGGGCATCGCCGCTGGCTGCCATTTATCTGTTTAGTTTGTATCAGTGGCAGCCGGTGGTATGGCCTGAATTCAGCTTAGCGTTTACCGGTTTTATTATCGCGGCGGCACTGGCACAAATACTGGCCACAGCGCTGATGGTGAAGCTGTTTAAACTACGAAACTATGCTATTGGCGCAGGCCTGGCGAAAAGTGAAGCCATCTTAGCCGCGGTACTTGGGGTGGCGTTTTTTAGTGAGTCGTTAAGTTTGCTGGCCTGGTGTGGGGTGGGGCTTGGCGCGGTGGCGGTATTTTTGCTCAGTGGTGCCAGCTGGCGTCAGTTATCCTGGCCGGTATTACTACTTGGCTTGTTAAGTGGTTTGGCGTTTGCGCTGACATCATTGTGGGTACGTCAGGCCAGCCTGGTACTGGGGTTGCCTTTCCCTCATGGCGCTGCCTGGGTATTGCTGCTGGTCATTCTGCTGCAAACGCTGATCTTAACCGTTTATATATTAGTATCTGAGCGGCCGACATTAGCCGCGCTTTGGCAGCGACCCAAACTGACGCTGGCGGTGAGTGTCTGCAGCTGTGTTGGCTCTGTCGGCTGGTTCACCGCGATGAGTCTGGAATCGGTGGCGCTGGTAAAAACTCTGGGGCAAATAGAAGTGTTGTTTATGCTACTGATTTCAGCGCTGGTGTTTAAAGAAAGGCTACAACGCGCTGACCATTGGGGCTTACTGCTAATTGTACTGGCTGCGATAGCGGTAATCTGGGCCTGATAAGCAAAGGTGCTGGTGAAATTCTGTTATCTCAGTAAAATAGGCCGCTCTTTAAAACAGCAAGCGTAGTGGTTTTTGTGTCAGACCAAGATATTTATGCCGATATCCGGCCCTATAATGATGACGAAGTGGCACCGGCCATTGCCCGTTTAATTGCTGATGACGAATTTATTCAGGCAATTTTGCATTATCGTTTTCCGCATTTATCCGGTCCCTTTGGCTGGTTACTGTCGCCTCTGGTGAAATTTGCCTTAAAACGGCGCTGGTCTAAGTTAAATACGGTATTGGCCGTGCAACAGCAGGTGGCCGGTTTTATGGATCGGATGATAGACAGCACAACCGATACTATAAGCGTGTCGGGTCTTGAGCATTTAACGCCAGGTAAAGCCTATTTATTTGTGTCTAACCATCGCGATATTGCTATGGACCCGGCGCTGGTAAACTGGTGTTTGCACCATCACGGCTTTGATACAGTGCGTATTGCAATTGGGGATAATTTGCTGCGTAAGCCCTGTGCAACTGAGCTGATGAAATTAAACAAAAGCTTTATTGTAAAACGCGGTGCTAAAGGGCCGCGTGAAATGCTGAAAAACTTCTCACAATTGTCTGGCTATATTAAGCATTCGTTGTCTGAGCAGCACTCGGTTTGGATTGCGCAAAAAGAAGGCCGGGCTAAAGACGGCAATGACGAGACTGATCCGGCCATTTTAAAAATGTTTTATATGGAAGGTAAAAAGCGTGGTGAAGATTTTGCCAGCTATATGGCCGGTCTGAATATCGTGCCGGTATGCTTATCCTACGAGTATGACCCTTGTGACATCGATAAAATTAACGAGCTGTGGCAAAAGCAAACCCAGGGCAGCTATCAAAAAGGCGAGTTTGAGGATATCGACAGCATTATCAAAGGTATTGTTGGCTATAAAGGCCGGGTGCATGTTGCTTTTGCTAAACCCTTAACAGAGATCCCGGCTGAACCGGAACAGCTTGCCGCGTTAATTGACCAGCAGATCTGGCAGCAATACCGGTTATATCCGGTGAATTATCTTGCGGCTGGCCAGCAACAGGCGCAAGTGGATGTCAAAGTGGCTGAACTGTGGCAACAAAGACTGCAAGCGCTACCGGCATCAGCGGCGCCTATGTTGTCGGGGTTGTATGCCGCCCCCTTAATTAAACAGCAGGATAACGCTGGTTGAAGTATCTGATAGCGGTAACCATACTGTGGGCGTTCTCATTTAGTTTAATTGGCGTCTATCTGGCCGGGCAGGTAGATGCGTATTTTGCTGTGTTGCTGCGGGTAGCTCTGGCATTATTGCTGTTTTTACCTTTTCTGCGGCCGCAACCGCTGGCACTAGCCTTAAAACTGATTGCACTGGGGGCCGTGCAGTTAGGATTAATGTATCTGTTTTACTATCAGTCGTTTTTACTGCTTAGCGTGCCCGAGGTGCTGGTGTTTACCATTTTTACGCCGGTGTATATCACCTTGCTGTACGATCTGTTGCAGCGGCGCTTTCATTACCGGTATTTACTGGCGGCTATAGTCGCGGTGCTGGCCGCCGCCATCATGCGTTATCAGGGCTTAACGTCAGACTACTGGTTGGGGTTTGCCGTTGTGCAGGGGGCTAACTTGTGTTTCGCTGTCGGTCAGGTCGGTTACAAGCTGTTGCTGGCGCGGCAACCGGCAACGCTGCCACAACATCAGATTTTTGCCTGGTTTTATCTGGGGGCGCTGCTTGTTGCGTTGCCGGCCTGGTGGTTGCTGGGGGCTCCACAATACCCGCAGTCAGCGCTGCAATGGGGTGTTTTGCTATGGCTGGCGTTGGTGGCGTCTGGCGGTGGCTATTACTGGTGGAATAAAGGCGCAACACAAGTAAGCAGTGGTGTGCTGGCGGTGATGAATAACATGCTTATTCCAGCTGGCCTGGTGGTCAACATTCTGCTGTGGAACCGGCAGGAAAACCTGACTATGCTGGCATTGGGTTCAGTACTGCTCGTATTATCCTGTAAACTGTGTAGCAACACAGCGCAACAACGTGGAGAGGCTGATGGCCAGACAAGTTAGCTATACCTTTAACAAGCAGCGTAAAGTGATTAACTTTAGCTATGACAAGCACCGTGATATGTACGAAGCTGTTGCGGCGGCAGAGGGGATAGATTTAAGCCGCTTTTTGGCGATGGAGCAACAGGTGGCTATGACAGCCAAGCGAGGCGCTGCGGTAAAGAACTACCGCCAGCAAGAATTTGCCCGCATGGGCTTTGCCGATATCGCTTTTGTCAGAGAAGAAAAAGGCTGATCCTGAGTTGTGGCAAGGGGGAGGCTACTGATTAAATACGCCGGCGCTAAATTGCAGGCAATAAAAAAGGACACCGCGGTGTCCTTTTTTTAGCAAGTGCTTAAATTACAGAACTGTAACGTTAGCAGCTTGTGGGCCTTTTTGGCCTTGTTCGATTTCGAAAGCAACGCGTTGGCCTTCGTTTAAGGTTTTGTAACCTTCAGTTTGGATAGCACGGAAGTGAACGAATGCGTCAGCGCCGCCGTTATCCTGAGTAATGAAACCGAAACCTTTATCAGCGTTGAACCACTTAACTACACCAGTTACTTTAGCCATGAATGACTCCTAAAAATTTTAATAAACTAATTGACGCTTAATTGCGCTTTTAGCCTGACTGTTACCTTACTTATGCGGCCAAACGTGCGTGAATCTTCAGGACATGACTTACAATGAAGCTGTGTAGCGAAGTTTTCATAAACATTTTGTTACATAGGTCTGCTTTACAGGCCGGAGAGCACTATAACAGGTCTGGCACGAATGTATATAGTAAAATGCAAATAAACCGTTGTCAGACAATAAAAAAGCACAAAAATTAAAAAAGGCCGCAGAAGCGGCCTTAATACGGTGTTGCTTATTTATTGAACACTAAGCGTTTAATGCCACTTCAGGGGCAACGAAAGCAAACCCCAGGGCTTCTGCCACGCTTTCATTGGTGACCTGGCCATTAATTACGTTTAAACCATTCATTAAGTGTTTATCATCCAGTAAGGCCTGTTTATAGCCTTTGTTCGCTAAGCGGATAATAAACGGCAGTGTCGCGTTGTTCAGCGCAAACGTAGAGGTGCGCGGCACAGCGCCTGGCATATTAGCAACGCAGTAGTGCACCACATCATCAACAATATAGGTTGGATCGGCGTGGGTCGTTGGCTTAGAGGTTTCCACACAGCCGCCCTGGTCAATCGCAACGTCAACAATGGCAGAGCCCGGCTTCATCCGCTTGATATGCTCTTTAGTGACCAGTTTAGGTGCTGCAGCGCCTGGCACCAGTACACCGCCGATAACCAAGTCTGCCGCCAGTACTTCCTGCTCCAAGGCATCTGCAGTGGAGTAAATTGCTTTAACGGCACCGTTAAACTGAGCGTTGATACGGCGCAGCACATCGACGCTGCGATCCAGCACGGTTACATCAGCGCCTAAGCCCAGCGCCATTTGTGCCGCATTGGTGCCAACCATGCCGCCACCAATCACCACCACTTTAGCCGGTGCCACACCCGGCACACCGCCTAACAGCATGCCACGGCCGGCACAGGATTTCTCCAATGCGCGCGCACCAGCCTGAATTGACATCCGGCCGGCCACTTCCGACATCGGCGCCAGCAGCGGTAAACCACCGCGGGCATCGGTAACGGTTTCATAGGCGATACAAATTGCTTTTGATTTAATTAAGTCTTCAGTTTGTGGCAGATCCGGTGCCAGGTGCAGGTAAGTAAATAACACCTGGCCTTCGCGCAGCATAGCGCGCTCAACGGCCTGCGGCTCTTTTACCTTCACAATCATGTCGGCCTGGGCAAATACTTCAGCAGCGCTGGCCAATACTGTAGCACCTGCAGCGATGTAGTCTTCATCGGTAAAGCCAATGCCAATACCGGCGTTGGTTTCTACCACTACGCTATGCTTGTGGTTTACCAGCTCACGCACGCTGGCCGGAGTCATACCTACACGGTACTCGTGGTTTTTAATCTCTTTTGGTACGCCAATTATCATCGTTTTATGCCCTTTTATCAGGTTTTAGTCGGCTTGAGTAAAATTTGTGCGCAGTATACTGCTAATTATCTAGAATTAATGCTTGTTTTAACTTGGTTTGGTAGTGCAAAATTCTGTTTAAATATTAAAAAGCGATTTTTTGCCTGCTATGTATTCTTTAAGTAAAAGTATCAAGAAGTTAGATAGAATAGACCGCAAAATTCTGGCTGAACTACAGCGTGACGGCCGTTTGGCCAATGTCGAACTGGCGCGCCGGGTGGGGTTAAGCCCGACACCTTGCCTGGAGCGGGTACGCAAGTTGGAGGCCGAGGGGGTTATCTTAGGCTATACCGCGCAGGTCGACCCGCACAAAGTGGGCGCTGCTTTGCTGGTGTTTGTCGAAATTACCTTAAGTAAAACCTCGCCGGAAGATTTCGACGAGTTTAGTAAGGCGGTACAAAAGCTGGAAGAAATTCAGGAGTGTCATTTAGTCTCCGGTAGCTTTGACTTCTTGCTGAAAACCCGGGTGGCCAATATGGCGGCGTATCGCGAGTTGCTGGGCGAAACCTTATTGCGTTTGCCCAGTGTGCGTGAAAGCCGCACCTATGTCGTGATGGAAGAAGTAAAACAAACCACCTTTGTCACAATTAGCAGTTAAACACGGCTTTAACTGCTAATTACCGGTTCAGCCAAGCTTCACGGATGCACTTTTACAGTGTCTCTGGTATCTTAACCGCAATAGCATGGCCTGAAGTGCTTGAACAAAAACGATGATAAATAGGTAGGGCTTTTCATTTGCAGAACAGAGTGTATTTTCCGCTAAACGGTGTGCAGCGTTTGCTGGAGGTCGGTTTAATCGTCTTTTCTGGCTTCGCGTTATTTTTGCTGTTGGCGTTATTGTCGTTTGACCCGGCTGACCCCAGCTGGTCGCAGACCGGTTACCAAACCAGCATACATAATTATGCCGGGCCGATCGGCGCCTGGCTGGCCGATTTATTGCTATTTAGTTTTGGCTGGATAGCCTATCTGCTGCCGTTTTTAGTCGCGTTGGCTGGCTATCTGTTATTTAAACGCTTTCATGATCTGCTGCAGTTGGATTATCTGATACTGGGGCTGCGCCTTATTGGCCTGGTGTTAACCTTGCTGACGGCCACAGCAATCAGCAGTATGAATTTTAATGATATTTTTTATTTTTCATCCGGCGGGGTGATTGGCGATGTCGTCAGCAGTAGTTTACTGCCGTATTTTAATTTTATTGGCACTATTTTGCTTTTGCTGTGCGGTTTTGCGACCGGCCTGACCCTGATGACAGGTATTTCCTGGTTAACCGTGGCCGATGCACTGGGCGCCGCTTGCTTTAATGGCTTTCAATATTTGCTAACTGTGCCGCAGCGTTTAAAAGCGCGCAATAACGATGATTATGATCCTTTCGCGCAAGAAACCGCAGTAGACGAGCCAGAAACGAGTGCCGCGGCGATAGAAAAGCCGCGCAAACCAGCCCAGCTGAGTAAGCCTGCAGCTGACAACCTGCCAATAACCCCCTTGGATGTTAAAACGCAGGCCAAGGCATTTTACAGTGTCGACACCCTGGCCGATGAGCAGTTGTCGTTCAGTGCTATTGATGACAGTGATAACGAGCGTTGGGCCGATACCCTCAAACAGCTGGATTTACCGCCACAGGATAGCTTTGAAGCGGAAATAACAACGCCCGAAGACGAAGAGGATGATGGCGAAGAAGTGTGCCATCAACTGGAAGAACTGCCGTCACTGGCGCTACTGGACCGGCCGGATAAAGCAATAAACCCGATAGACCCTGCCGATTTAGAACGGGTATCGCGCCTGGTTGAAGCCAAACTGCTGGATTTTAATGTAGAAGCTAAAGTGGTGGGGGTGCATCCCGGGCCGGTTGTTACGCGGTTTGAACTGGATTTAGCGCCTGGGGTTAAAGTCAGTAAAATTACCGGCTTGTCAAAAGATTTAGCCCGTTCGTTATCGGCCATTAGCGTCAGGGTAGTGGAGGTTATTCCGGGTAAATCTTTTATCGGTTTAGAACTGCCGAATCAGCACCGTGAAATTGTGCGTTTATCGGAAGTGATTGGGGATGAGGTGTTCGACAACTCAAAATCACCGCTGACGATGGTGTTGGGTAAAGATATTGCCGGTAAGTCGGTGGTGGCCGATTTAGCTAAAATGCCCCACTTGCTGGTGGCCGGTACCACCGGCTCTGGTAAGTCGGTTGGTGTTAACGTGATGATCTGCAGCCTGCTGTATAAGTCGACACCGGATGATGTGCGCTTTTTAATGATTGACCCGAAAATGCTGGAGCTGTCTATTTACGAAGGCATACCGCATTTGCTAACCGAAGTGGTTACCGATATGAAAGACGCCGCCAACGGCCTGCGTTGGTGTGTCGGTGAGATGGAGCGCCGGTACAAGCTGATGTCGGCGCTCGGCGTGCGTAATTTAAAAGGCTACAATGCCAAGGTAAAAGAAGCGATAGCCGATGGCACACCGCTAAAAGACCCGCTATGGCGGCCATCTGATGATATGCGCACTGAGCCGCCACTGCTGGAAAAACTGCCGTCTATCGTTGTGGTCATCGACGAATTTGCCGATATGATGATGATTGTCGGTAAAAAGGTAGAAGAGCTGATCGCCCGTATCGCGCAAAAAGCCCGGGCGGCGGGGATCCACCTGATTTTAGCTACCCAGCGGCCGTCAGTCGATGTAATAACCGGCTTGATTAAAGCTAATATTCCCACCCGGATTGCCTTTCAGGTGTCATCGAAAATTGACTCACGCACGATTTTAGATCAACAAGGTGCAGAGAGCCTGTTAGGGCAGGGTGATATGCTGTATCTGCCACCGGGCTCTGGTGTCCCTAACCGGGTGCACGGTGCCTTTGTCGACGATCATGAAGTGCATGCCGTGGTTGCTGACTGGAAAAAGCGCGGCCGGCCCAATTATATTCCGGAAATTTTAAGCGGTGAAACCACAGAGGAAAACCTGTTACCCGGTGAGACCATGGAAGGCGAGGATGGTGAGGCCGACCCATTGTACGACCAGGCGGTCGCCTTTGTTACCGAGAGCCGCCGGGCATCAGTGTCCGGCGTTCAGCGCAAGTTTCGGATTGGTTACAACCGTGCGGCCCGTTTGGTAGAGCAAATGGAGCATAGTGGTATTGTCAGTGGACCCGGTCACAACGGTAACCGGGAAGTGATGGCGCCACCGCCACCGAAAAACTATTAAAAGGATGCTAAATGTTACGTAGTTTGTATGCCGTAGTGCTGATGTGTTGTGTTGGCACTGCGTGGGCGCAAAACGCTGAGCAAAGCTTGCAGCGTAAACTGGCAACCATTAAAACTTTTGCTGCCAGTTTTGAGCAACAGGTGTTCGATGCTAACCAACAGCTGTTGCAACAAGGTAAGGGCGAGCTGATGATCAAGCAGCCGGCATTGTTTCGTTTTGAAACCACCGAGCCGGAAGCCAACTTGTTTATTGGTGATGGCGACAGCTTGTGGTTTTACAATGAAGCTCTTGAGCAGCTCACCATTTATGATGCTGCCAATGAGGTAAATCGTACGCCTTTTGTACTGCTAACCTCAACCAAAGCTGAGCTGTGGGCGCAGTATGAAGTGACGCAACAGGGAGAGCAATTTATTATCCGCTCTAAACAGCCTGACAGCCCGGTGAAGCAGCTGACACTGCGTTTTTCCGGCGATGCGTTATCTCAGATGCAGGTGCTGGATATTAACCAGCAGCACAGCGAATTTAACTTTACCTTGATGCAGCTAAATGTGCAGTTGGCGGACAGCTTATTTCGTTTCACACCGCCTGAGCACACCGACATTGACGACCAACGCCAGCGATAACCACTGTGACTTCTTTGCCACTTGATTTTAATGATGATTTTCGCCCGCTGGCCGCGCGGATGCGGCCGCGCACCTTAGCCGAGTATGCCGGCCAACAACATCTTATTGGGGCGGGTAGTGCGCTGAGAAAAGCCATTGAAGCCGGCAGGGTGTATTCATTGATTTTGTGGGGGCCGCCCGGTACCGGTAAAACCACGCTGGCTGAAGTGATAGCCAAACACGCGGATGCTGCGATCAGCAAATTGTCAGCAGTAACCTGTGGCATTAAAGATATTCGTGAGGCCATTACGCAGGCGCAGCAGCGCCAGCAACAGTATCAGCAGCGTACCTTGTTATTTGTTGATGAGGTACATCGTTTTAACAAAAGCCAGCAGGATGCATTTTTACCTTTTATTGAGGATGGCACCATTATTTTTATCGGCGCCACCACCGAAAACCCTTCCTTTGCGCTGAACAACGCCATTTTATCGCGCGCCCGGGTGTGTGTGCTCAAAGCGCTGAGCGATGCCGATTTGCAACAGGTATTAGCGCAAGCGCTGGCCGATAACGAACGTGGCCTCGGCCGTGAGGCCATTAGCCTGGCGGACGATGCACAGCAGTTGTTGCTGCAGCTGGCCGCCGGCGATGCCCGTAAGCTGTTAAATTTGCTGGAGCAAGCGGCGGAGCTGACCGATGCAGATAGCAATGGCGCTAAACTGATCCGGTTTGACACCCTGAAAAACCTGGTACCTAAGCAGTTGCCGGGCTTTGATAATCAGGGCGATATGTTTTACGACCTGATTTCTGCTTTGCATAAGTCGGTGCGCGGTTCAGATCCTGATGCTGCGCTGTACTGGTACTGTCGTATCTTAGCCGGGGGCGGAGACCCTTTATACGTCGCCAGACGCTTGCTGGCAATTGCCAGTGAAGATATCGGCAATGCCGATCCGCGTGCGCTGACATTGGCACTAAATGCCTGGGATACGTTTGAACGGGTCGGGCCGGCTGAGGGCGAACGGGCTATCGCCCAGGCGGCAGTTTATCTGGCGCTGGCACCGAAAAGTAATGCCGTGTACAGCGCTTTTAACCAGCTAAAGCAGCTGGTGGCAGAGCAGCCTGCCTATGAGGTGCCGCTGCATTTGCGTAATGCACCAACAAAATTAATGCAGCAGTTGGGTATGGGCAAAGGGTACCGTTATGCACACGATGAACCGGGCGCTTACGCTGCTGGCGAGCGTTATTTGCCGGCAGAGCTTGCCGGGCAGCAGTTTTATCAACCGGCTGAACGCGGCATGGAGAAACAGCTGGCTGAAAAGCTGCGCTACCTGCGCGCGCTTGATGCGCAAAGCCCAAACAAAAGAGACAAGCCATGTTAAGCTATTTGGCTGTTGCACTTGGCGGCGCAGTCGGCGCTTGTTTGCGTTATGGCGTGAACGAGATAGCATTGAATGTTTTTGGTAAATCATTCCCTTTTGCTACTTTGCTGGTTAATATTCTCGGCTCATTTGTATTGGGGCTGTTATATGGCCTGTTTAGTACGGGTGTGCTGGCGGCATCGCCATGGCGGGCACTTATTGCTATCGGCCTGATTGGTGCCTTCACCACCTTTTCTACTTTTTCGCTGGACACCGTTTTGCTGTTGCAGCAAGGCGACTGGCTAAAAGCAATCGCCAACGTATTATTAAATGTGTTGTTATGTTTAACGCTTGCCTGGTTAGGGCTTAAACTGGGTTCAATGAAGTAACTACTATGCTAGATGCGAAATTTTTACGTACCGAATTAACTGAAACTGCTGCGCGCTTAGCAACACGCGGCTTTGTATTAGACGTCGCCCGCTTAACCGAGCTGGAAACACAGCGTCGCCAATTGCAGGTTGATACGCAGGAGCTGCAAAATCTGCGTAACACCAAATCAAAAGCCATCGGACAGGCGAAAGCCCGTGGTGAAGACATCGCCCCTTTGCTGGCCGAGGTCGACGGCCTGGGCGCACAGCTGGATGCGGCGAAACAGCAGCTGGATGCCGTGCTGTCTGACGTTGAGCAACTGGCGCTGACCATACCCAATTTACCGGATCAGTCTGTGCCTGAAGGTAAAGATGAAACGCAGAATGTAGAAGTGCGCCGTTTTGGTCAGCCACGCCAGTTTGAGTTTGAGATACAAGACCATGTTGCGCTGGGCGAAGCGTTGGACAAGGGGTTGGATTTTGAAAGTGCAGTTAAGGTAGCCGGCTCGCGCTTTGTGGTTATGCGTGGTCAGGTAGCGAAATTGCACCGGGCTCTCACCCAGTTTATGCTGGATTTACATACCAGCGAGCATGGTTACACTGAGCTGTATGTGCCTTATCTGGTAAACCATGCCAGCCTGTATGGTACCGGGCAGTTACCGAAGTTTGGTGCCGATTTATTCCACACTCAACCGGCAACGGAAGAGGGGCAGGGAATGGCGCTCATTCCAACCGCTGAGGTGCCGGTAACCAATTTAGCCCGCGATACTATCTTTGACGCTGCTGAATTACCGCTGAAATATACCGCACACACACCGTGTTTCAGAAGTGAAGCCGGTTCTTATGGTCGCGATACCCGAGGGTTAATTCGTCAGCATCAGTTTGATAAAGTTGAACTGGTGCAGTTAGTTAAGCCTGAACACTCCATGCAGGCACTGGAAGAGTTAACCAGCCATGCTGAAAAAGTGCTGCAGCTACTGGGTTTACCGTACCGGGTCATGCTACTGTGCACCGGCGATATGGGTTTTGGTTCCAGTAAAACCTATGATTTAGAAGTCTGGCTACCCGCACAACAGACTTACCGGGAAATCTCATCGTGCAGTAACATGGGCGATTTCCAGGCGCGGCGAATGCAGGCCCGTTATCGTAGCCCGGAGATGAAAAAGCCAGAGCTTATTCATACCCTGAATGGTTCGGCATTAGCCGTAGGCCGTACTTTGGTGGCAATCCTGGAAAACTATCAACAGGCTGATGGCAGTATAGAGGTGCCTGAAGTACTGCGCAGCTATATGGGTGGCTTGAACAAGCTTGGCTAAGCTACGTTGGTGGTGCGCCACGTTGTCCCTATATAACGTGGCGCTATACTTGATAAAGCGCGTTATACACAGCACAAGGACAGTGAAATGGCACAGAAGCCGCCTAAGCGTAGTAAGCATGCCAACCCGGCGTTAATGCGGGCCATTTACTGGGCCATTATTATTGGTATTGTCGCCATATTTGCTATCGTCACCCTTGAAGCCATTATTGGCATCGTCAAAGAGGCGTTTGCTTAGTTTACAAACACTTAGCCGGTTTCGGTAAGCCAGCAATACGGGTGGCTTGTTTAGCCGGGCCCTGTGGGAACAGCATAAACAGGTATTTACTGTTGCCTTTTTCCGGTCCGAGTTGTTGTGCCATTGCTTTAACCAGAATACGCATGGCCGGTGAGGTGTTAAATTCCAGATAAAACTGCCGGACAAAATAGACCACTTCCCAGTGAGCTGACGTTAGGCTGATGTTTTCCAAACGGGCAAACTCCGCGGCAACCTGCTCGTTCCAGTCAGACAGCTGTGCCAGGTAGCCATGCTTATCCAGCGCCAGACACTGGCCATTCAGTGTTAGCTTTGCCATAGCAAACTCACCTTAGCGGCTATTGCCAGCTCCACCCAGCGCTCAGCGCTAATCAGTTCAAAACCCGAAGGCATAGTAAGCTGTCTTACCTGTGCATCCATCTGCAACACGTACACTTTTGCCGTTGGCCAGGTAATAGTGTTATTTAAACACAGCAGCACAGCGTCCTGGCGCAGCAAAATGGCATCTTCTGGCTGACACAAAGCACGCAGCTCGCTGAAGTTAATGTTGGGGGCTACCAGATTAATCAGTTTCATTAGCTGTTTATCACCTGATCTTGCTGCGATAACAATGTTGCCTGTTGTGTCGTATCGAGTAACTGTACGTCGATTGTCAGTGTCGAAGGGGCAATACCACGCTCTGTTAATGCCTGCCGGCAGACATAAAGCTGTTCAATGTCGTACAACGTAAACAGCTTAAAACTGCGTGGATAGGCTTTAAGGTTAAAATCGGCATGCTGCTCAGTGGCCAGCAGCTGATAGACGGCATCGCCGCGAAATAACACGCTGACGTTGTGCTCCACGGCGGCCAGTGCCAATATCATGTCCAGCGCTTCACGGCCATGGCTGCTACTAAAGGGGCTATGTTGTTGTATCACTAAAATGTTACGCATCAGAACTGTACCAGCCTATCAATATTGGCCTGGCGCATGGCAAACTCGGCCAGGCCAGCTGCGACATAACCTGATTTTGCAGGCTGGGCGGCACTTATTACACCGCGTTTTTCTGCCGCCGTGACGCAGAATAACAAATCTATCTGATGTTGCTGACAAAACTGTGCCAGCGCTGTACTTAAGTCAGGTTCATCTGCGGGTAAATCGGTATTGGCGGCCACACTGTACACGGCGTCCTGATACAGGAAAATATGATCAATAGCGTGTCCGCTGTTAATGGCGGCTTTTGCAAACACTAGCACACTGGCCAGAGTCTGGTTGCAAAAGGCGGCGCTGGTGATCAGTAATGCAAAACGAGTCATTTGCTGTTCCATATAAAAAATGCCCCGGCAGGCGGGGCATTCTATCGAATATCAGCTGTGACGCAAAGTGGTGACGTTAATCATCACCACCAAACACACCCAGCAGCTGCAGCAGGTTAACGAAAATGTTAAAAACATTTAGGTATAAACTTACGGTAGCACGGATGTAGTTGGTCTCGCCGCCATTGATGATACGGCTGGTATCAAACAGGATCAGGGCGGACATGATCAGGATGATAGCAGCACTGATGGTCAGGCTAAGCGCCGGGATGGCTAGAAAGATATTTGCCAGCGCGGCAACCAGTACCACGATAAGACCAACCATTAAAAAGCCGCCCATAAATGAGAAGTCTTTGCGGGTGGTCAGTGCATAAGCTGACAGACTGAAGAAGATCAGTGCTGTACCGCCTAAGGCTTGCATAATCAGCGCCGGGCCATTTGCCAGACCAGCGTAGTAGTTCAACATTGGGCCAAGCGACGCGCCCATGGCACCGGCAAAAGCAAACACCCAGAAAATACCGCTGGCTGAATCTGCCTTTTTATTGACCACGAATAACATAATAAAGCCGGCGACAAAACATACCAGTGACATCACCGGTGACATGTTAAGCGCCATTGCGATGCCTGCGGCGACGGCACTAAACGCCAGTGTCATCGCTAGCAAAAAGTAGGTGTTGCGCAGAACTTTATTAATCTCTATGCTGCGTCCGGCAGTACTGAGGGTTGACGTTTCTCTGTATGACATCGTTATGTTCTCCTGATACAAAGGTTTAATGTTGCTTTGGATAACATCATACGCAGTTAGTTCCATACAGACCAGTCTCTGCTGCGACAATTTCAGCGGCATGACAATTTTTTCTATTAAAAGCTTTCTTTTATCGGGTTAACTGATTAATATACGCGTCGCCGGAGGGATGGCAGAGCGGTTTAATGCACCGGTCTTGAAAACCGGCGTGGGTTAATAGCCCACCGAGAGTTCGAATCTCTCTCCCTCCGCCACTTCACTAAAGCCTGCTGTTAAAGCTAAAAGCACAAATTACCGCCTAAAACACAATTCTATTGTTTCAAATTGTTAACCTTTCTGGCACACTTAACGTCAACCGGTCAAAACTAATATTATCGGCGCAATATGTTTAGCAAAAACGCTGTAGGTCGGCTATGCTAAACGGCAATAATAATTCTAAAAACCAGTGAACGGAGAAGCGAAATTGATTAACGTCTTGTTAGTTGATGACCACGAGCTTGTACGTACTGGGATCAGTCGCATACTAATGGATGAGCGCGGTATCAAGGTGATAGGCGAAGCTGGCTCTGGCGAAGAAGCATTACAATTTTGCCGTCAACACGAACCTGATGTCGTGCTGATGGATATGAACATGCCCGGTATGGGTGGCATGACAGCAACCAAACGTATATTACATTACTGCCCTGATATCAAAGTATTGGCGTTGTCGGTGTCTTGTGAAGAACCGGTGCCTACTAAGGTAATGCAATTGGGCGCAGCAGGTTTTATTTCAAAAAATTCACCACCGCGCGAAATGGTGTCGGCGATCCGTAAAGTCTACTCCGGCGTAAGGCATATATCGGATGAAGTGGCACAAAAAATGGCGCTGAGTAAGGTCAATAACCACAGTCAGAACCCGTTTGATGATTTATCTGATCGTGAGCTGCAAATCATGATGATGATTACTCAGGGGCAAAAAGTGACGGATATTGCCGAGCAGCTCAATGTTAGCGCCAAAACGGTGAATTCCTATCGTTACCGCATGTTTGAAAAACTGGCCATCAGCGGTGATGTCGAGTTAACACATCTGGCGTTACGCCACGGCATGATTGACATCGCTAAAGCCTGATGTTCGACGCTAAAAGCTTTTTAAAGTCTGTACCGCATCAGCCCGGCGTTTACCGTATGCTAAACGCCGCCGAGCAGGTCATCTACGTTGGTAAAGCCAAAGATTTACGCGCCCGGCTCAGCAGCTATTTTCGCTCCCAGGTCGATAGTATTAAAACCCGCTCTCTGGTAAGCCAGATTGCACAGGTTGAATACACGCTGACACACAGTGAAACGGAAGCGTTGATCCTGGAAAATAATCTGATCAAGCAGTTTTTACCGCGCTATAACGTTTTGCTGCGCGATGATAAGTCTTACCCCTACATTTTGATCAGTAGCCACAAGCATCCGCGTATCAGTTCGCACCGTGGGCCGCGTAAAACCGCAGGGCAGTATTTTGGTCCTTACCCCAATGCCAGTGCTGTTTGGCAAAGCCTGAAAACCTTGCAGAAGATCTTTCCCATTCGCCAGTGCGAGGATGGCTTTTATCGTGCCCGTACCCGGCCTTGTCTGCAGTATCAGCTAAAACTGTGCTCAGCCCCCTGTGTTGGCAAAATATCCGATGCCGAATATCAGCAACAGGTTGCGCTGGCGGGGTTATTTTTGCAGGGCAAAAATCAGCAGGTGATAGATGACTTAGTGCAGCAAATGAGTCAGGCCAGTGATAATTTGCAGTTTGAGCAAGCCGCACAGTTGCGCGACAAGATCATCGCGCTAAGAAAAGTGCAGGAGCAGCAAAGTGTTAGCGGGCAGCACGATGAAATGGATATTATTGGTTTTGTCTATTCGCATGGCGTGGCTGCGGTGCATGTGCTGTTTGTGCGTGAGCAAAAAGTACTGGGTTCAAAAGCGTATTTCCCAAAAGTGCCGGCAGATACCTCTGAGGCGGAAATCTTAACCGCATTTTTGCTGCAGTTTTATCTTGATGGTTATGGTGCGCAGCAGATGCCGCGTGAAATTGTGATTGCCCGGCCACTGCCCGACATAGACAGTGTTACCGATGCGATCAGTGAGGTGGCAGGGCGTAAAGTACGTATTACGTATGCACAGCGGGGTGAAAAGGCGCAGTATTTGAGCCTGGCACAGAAAAACGCCCAGCAGTCTTGTGACAACAAACAATCACTGGCACAAAAAATGGCGCTGCGTTATCAGCAGTTACAGCAGTTGCTGGCGCTACCTCAGCCGATTGAACGAATGGAATGCTTTGATATCAGCCATACCATGGGCCAGGCGACTATCGCGTCCTGTGTGGTGTTTGACGGTCAGGGGCCGCACAAAGCACAGTATCGGCGCTATAATGTCAGCGGTATCACAGCCGGCGATGACTATGCCGCCATGCAGTTTGCATTGGACAAACGCTATAGCAAATTGCAGGACACTGACAACATTCCGGATATTATTTTTATTGACGGTGGCCAGGGCCAGCTGAATATCGCGATTGAACAGTTTAGCAACTGGCCGCATGCCAAGCGGCCATTGCTGGTGGGCGTGGCGAAGGGCACCAGTCGCAAACCCGGGCTGGAGACGTTGATCCTGGCACACAATGGCCGCAGTATAAATCTGGCTGAAGATGCGCCGGCTTTGCATTTAATCCAGCAAATTCGAGACGAAGCGCACCGCTTTGCGATTACCGGTCATCGTAATAAAAGAGGCAAAGCGCTGCTTAAAAGCCCACTGGAGCAGGTAAAAGGGATCGGCGAAAAGCGCCGGCAAGCCTTGTTGCAGTATCTTGGCGGGCTGCAGGGGGTGATGCGCGCATCAGTTACTGAGCTGTGTTCAGTGCCGGGGATATCAAAGGCGCAGGCAGAAAAGATTTACCATGCTTGCCATAACAAGTAGCATAGCGGCATAAATGCTGTAGAGAATAATAAGATGTGGAATATTCCCAATCTGTTAACCCTGTTCCGATTGTTTTTGATCCCGGTTTTTATCCTGTGTTTTTACTCAGGTGCTGACAATGCCCGTTTCTGGGCTGCATTTGTGTTCTGGTTGGCGGCGATTACCGATGCGTTGGATGGTTATCTGGCGCGGCGGCTGCAGCAGTCCACACCCTTTGGCGCTTTTCTGGACCCGGTGGCGGACAAAGTGATGGTGGCAGTGGCGCTGGTATTGGTGGCAACAGACAGTGTGTCACTGTGGGTTACCATCCCGGCCATCATTATGATCAGCCGTGAGATAGTGATCTCAGCGCTGCGGGAATGGATGGCGCAGTTGGGTAAGCGGGCTAATGTTGCGGTATCTAATCTTGGTAAATATAAAACTATAGCGCAGATGCTGGCACTTATTGGTTTGATTTGGCGGCCTGAGCACTGGCTGGTCAGCTGGTTTACCCCGGCGGGCATGCTGTTACTGTACCTGGCTACGTTATTAACGCTCTGGTCTATGTACGTTTATTTAAAAGCGGCCTGGCGCGATCTGCTGCATTAATGGCTGTTTTTGTTGCTAATTAGTGCAACTCAGTCAAATTTTAATCAGTCAGTCATAAAAGCAAAAATTTATTATTGACTGCCACAATTAAAACAGTAGAATGCGTCTCGTGTTAAGGCACATGGCCATAAGCATCGCGAGTATAGCTCAGCTGGTAGAGCGCGACCTTGCCAAGGTCGAGGTCACGAGTTCGAACCTCGTTACTCGCTCCAACTCTTTCAAAGAGAGTGCATTGTTTGATTGGCGGGTTGGCAGAGTGGCCATGCAGCGGATTGCAAATCCGTCCACCTCGGTTCGACTCCGGGACCCGCCTCCATAACACAGTACAATAGCGTAACAAAAAGTTGTCTGCCCGGGTGGTGAAATCGGTAGACACAAGGGATTTAAAATCCCTCGAGGGAAACCTCGTGCCGGTTCAAGTCCGGCCCCGGGCACCATTACTCAGTAAGAGTAAATACCAGAATTATGCGAGTATAGCTCAGCTGGTAGAGCGCGACCTTGCCAAGGTCGAGGTCACGAGTTCGAACCTCGTTACTCGCTCCAAATAAAAAACGCAGCCGATGAGCTGCGTTTTTTATTGCCGTAAGTTCTTAAAAGTTAAAGATAAAACGTGCTAAATACCACACCGCCAGCGTGATCAGCGCTATGGCTACCAGGTTCAACACCAGGCCGGCTTTTACCATGTCGACAATTTTTAATTTGCCTGAAGCAAAAATGATGGCATTGGGCGGCGTAGCGACCGGCATCATAAAAGCGCAACTGGCTGCCACAGCCGCGGGGATCACCAACATAGCGGCAGAGGTATCCAGCGACACGGCTACCGGGCCTAACAGCGGTAAAAAGGCCGCCGCAGTGGCCGTATTACTGGTGATCTCGGTCAGGAAAATAATGACGCTGGTCACTAGCACAATCAATAGCAACAGATTAACGCTGCCAAGCATACCAATTTGTGACGCGATATAAGCTGATAATCCTGAGTTATCAATTTGGCTGGCCAGCGTCAGGCCGCCGCCAAACAGTAAT
Source organism: Rheinheimera pleomorphica (assembly GCF_011634895.1). GTDB lineage: Bacteria > Pseudomonadota > Gammaproteobacteria > Enterobacterales > Alteromonadaceae > Alishewanella > Alishewanella pleomorphica. The sequence continues at coordinate 62,929 of NZ_SIRR01000012.1, forward strand.
AGCACACCCCAGGGTAATTTATGGCAGTCTTCCCATTGCAAAATGCGTTGACCGGTTTTTAACGACACCGGCAAAATAAACAATAAACTGCCGGCAAACACAGCGATCAGCGTATCGTCCAGTTTAATGCCACTTAGGCTGCTCAGCGGGCTGCGAAAGATCCAGCAACAGGCTGCCAGTATAAAGACCAGCAACACCAGTTTCTCGGCGTTATGCATAGCACCAAGGGCACTGAGTTTTTGCCGGTATAAGCTGCGACTGTCAAGGGTTTTAACCTTATCCAGTCTAAAATGCAGCTGCGTTAGCCAAAACCAGCACACCAGCAATAAACTTACCGACAGCGGCACACCAAACAACATCCAGTCGCTAAAGCTAAGTTGCAGCTGATAGCTACGCTCCAGATAGGCGGCTAATAACGCATTAGGCGGAGTGCCTATTAAGGTTGCTACGCCGCCAATACTGGCAGCATAGGCGATGGCCAATAATATGGCTTTGGCAAAATTATCTTCGCTGATGCCTTGTTCCTGTTGCATGGCAATAATGGATAAGCCAATGGGTAACATCATTACTGCTGTGGCGGTATTTGACATCCACATCGACAAGAATGCGGTAACCAGCATAATACCGGCAATTTGTTGGCTGGGTTTGCTGCCAACCAATAGCATGGTCAAAAGCGCGATGCGTTTATGCAGGTTCCAGCGTTCCATGGCGATGGATAACATAAAACCACCAAGGAACAAAAAAATCAGCGGATGGGCATAAGGTGCCGTGACATTGCCAATACTGTCGAGGCTTAATAACGGAACGATGACAATTGGCAGCAGAGCAGTAACCGGTATTGGTACCGGCTCGGTGATCCACCATAGCGCCATCCAGGCTGTCAGTCCGCTGATCAGCCAGGCATTTTCTGACATGCCGTTAAAGGCGGGTTCAGTTAACAGCACCAGCAGAAATAGTGCCGGGCCGGTCAGCAAAGCAACATAGAACGGCAGCTTGAATTGCATAAGTCGTTTTACCTGTCACTGTTAGTCATCAAAGCTATGGTTGCTCGTACCTGGCTCAGCGGTTTTGCTGGAGCTGAGTAGCTGTGCCTCGAGCATACGGATTTCGACATCGTCCAATAAACGCCATTGGCCTGGCTTTAGCCCGGCCAGACGGATATGCATAATGCGGGTGCGTTTAAGCGTTTGCACCTCGTAACCCAGATATTCACACATCCGGCGGATCTGGCGGTTAAGCCCCTGCGTTAAAGTAATATTGAAGCTCTGTTTTGATTTTTGTACCACGCTGCAGGGCAGGGTGACGGTGTCTAAAATAGGCACTCCGCGGCTCATCTGCTGAATAAAGCGTTCAGTAATCGGTTTATTGACGGTGACAACATATTCCTTGTCATGGGCATTACCGGCACGCAGAATTTTATTGACGATATCGCCATCATTGGTCAGAAAAATTAAGCCTTCCGAGGGCTTATCCAGGCGGCCGATGGGGAAAATACGTTCGGGGTAGCGGATAGCATCAATAATATTGCCATGGATATGCCGCTCTGTGGTACAGGTAATGCCGACCGGCTTATGGTATGCCAGATAGACTCTTTTCGGTTTAGCCTTTAGTGGCTTCCCCTGTACTAAAACCTGATCGTGCTCGCCGACTTTCAGGCCGACCGGCGCAACGGCGCCGTTTACGCTAACCTGACCGGTTTCAATCAATTTATCTGCTTCACGCCGTGAACACAGGCCGGTATCACTGATAAATTTGTTTAGTCGGTATAATTGGGTATCAGACATAGGGGAACAACAATCCGTAGCGGGCTAATAATGCCGATAGTGTAGGGGTTCAGGCTTTTTTTCGCTACACTGGCGGCGAATTTCATTATTAGGAGACCCTATGATCCCTTTAGCACAACACCTTCCTGGTGTCAGTTCACTGGCATTTGGCTGTATGGGGCTGGGCGGTAGCTGGGATGACAGCGTTATCACCGAACAGAGCCAGCGGCATGCGTATTCTGCTATTGATGCTGCGTTAACGCACGGTATCAATTTTTTTGATCATGCCGATATTTACACCCGGGGTAAGGCAGAGCAGGTGTTTGGCCGTTATCTGCAGCAGGCTCCGGCGGCCCGGGCTAAGATGTTTATTCAAACCAAATGCGCCATTCGCTTTGCCGATGAACAGGGCCCCGGGCGCTACGACTTTTCAGCTGACTATATTATCCACTCAGTAGAGCAGAGCCTGCGCCGGCTAAACACTGACTATCTGGATTTATTATTATTACACCGGCCCGATCCTCTGATGCAACCGGAGCAGGTCGCCCAGGCGTTTACGCAACTGCAACAACAAGGCAAGGTGCGCCATTTTGGTGTCTCTAATATGGGCTGGGCACAGATGCAGTGGTTACAAACTGCGCTGGGACAGCCGTTGTTAGTTAATCAGTTACAAATGAGCCTGGCAGATATCGACTGGCTGGAGGAAACGGTGCTGACCGGCATGCCACAGGGGCAGCAACATCACTTTGGTTATGGCACGGTGGAATATTGCCAGCAGCACGGCATACAGCTGCAAAGTTGGGGCAGTCTGGCAAAAGGTATTTATAGTGGTGCATCCTGCCAAACAGCCGCACAGCAAGCGACCGCCGCTTTGGTTGCACAACTGGCTGAGCAGTATCGGTGCAGCCGTGAAGCCATAGTGCTGGCCTGGCTAATGCGCCATCCCGCTGCGGTGCAACCGGTGATAGGTACGGCCAATGCTGCCCGAATAGCGGCTTGTGCAGAAGCAACAACCATTAGCCTTAGCCGCGAACATTGGTATCAGCTGTACGTTAGCCGGCGCGGGCAACCGCTGCCGTAATGCAGCTCGGATACAGGCTTAGCATCGCTAAGCCTGTATCCAGAGTCCCGTTGGTTAGTCTGTCGCCGCCGTTTTTTTCTGGCTTTGCGGATTAAGCGAAATAACTTTTGTTTTGCTGATTTTGTGCCGGTAAATTTCGCGTAGGTATTTAATCGCCTTTTTCACACTGTCACGGCTTAAACGAATGTCATTAATAGAGACAAATTTATCTTTATTATGAATAAGTTCGCGGTACTTTTTCTCGTACATTGGTTTAATGGCATACCAGTTGGTGTCGAGAATTTTGGCCGGATTTTCAAATTCATGTAGCATCTCATCCAAGCTGTTTTCGTCAAATTGATCGGAACGAATAAATTCTAGCATTGCCTGATCAAGTTGCTCATCAAAACGGTAGTTGTCTTTGGCAAAACAGCGCTTAATAAAGGCGACAATTAAGGTTAAAAAATCATCACTTAAACAAGGGCTTTTTACGATCAGGGTGGTCAGCGATATATTGGCAGAGGCACCGATAACCAGAGCATAGCGTTTTAAGGTGGTGTTAGGGAACAGCGCATTGAGATGCGATTTTAGCCGGTTTAAATCCATGTACGATAATTTGTAGTCTTTCGGCAGCGATACAATAGACACTACCGACGAGCAGTTTTTGAAAAAGTGTAAGTCTTTTAACTCGGCAGCGTTATAGCCATTTTTTACGTAATTGGCCAGGGTTTCCCGGTAGCGGCCAGACTCTATTGGCAGCAAGCTAATGCCTTCAATTGCCTGGGTCACTTTATTAAAATGCGGCAAGTCAATTGAGCGGAAAAATAAGTCATCAATGTTTAGCCCGCCTGCGCTTTTATCAAACATTTTCAGCTTCTCTGCGCTACCATTGTCGGACGGTACCACCGATTCGGCATACGCCACGGCAACCGGGCCGGCCAGGCTCATAAATAAATCATTGGCATCCAGCCGTATTGTTTCACCAATATCAATACCGGCACGACGGAAGTAGTTTTCGTCATAATCGGTGGTTACTGCCTGGGCCGTTAAAATATTAAAAATCTGCTGCGAAATATATTGGTTAGCGTATTTCTCCATAGCGTTGACATCAATATGCTGAATACCGCCATCGTCGGTTTCTTCGGCGTAGCGCATAATATCATTGGATATCAGCATCATTGCATTCCAGGGCCGGATGCGGTGCATAACGCTTGATTCACTGCTGTCTTCGTTGTCGAAGTTATAAGAGAAATCCCACTCTTCAGCCAGATATTTACATAGTAAGCGGCCGGCATTGATATGCAGTGCTTCAGACATCTCAACGCCGTGGTCAGAAATATTCGGTAAAATGCAGATGCCACTGGTAAAGATAGGTTCGAATACAAAGGAGTGGCCGCGGTTTTCTTCGTCTTCGGCCAGCATACGGGTGTCGAAGGTTTTGCTCATGTAAGCATATTGCTGCGCCAGGCCAAACTCGGATGCCATACCTGAGCCGGTACCCCCACCAGCACTAAAAATATAAAAGTACAGCCGTGACTGATTGGCTTTAATACCGCAAGAATCTATCAGGTAAGAGTGGATAAACTTCCAGTCGGTGTTGGCAAAACGCTGGGTGTCTTTATTAAGGATAATTTTAGCCAGATACTGGCCCAAAATAGGGGCGTTACCGGCACCACCGGCATGCACCTCTGATAAATCCATAATTTTCATTTTGGTGTAGTCGTGCAAAAAGCCGCTTTTTTCGCCTTTATGCGAAAAGCGAATGCGGCCTTCAATGTCTTTATCCAGATCGCCGAGCATCACCAGCGGTTCAATTAAAAATACCGGCTTAACCGCTTGTTCACTCGACAGGTGCAGGCTGCGTTTTATCCAACGCATCGGCCGGTATTCCTGTTCCCGCGTTTGCTTTTCTTCATTGTTGAATTCGCTGAGATAAAAATTGCGGGCGTTGTATACCAAAGACGCGACATCCAGCGCGATATTGGAACCGCAACGGCCAAGGCCAATTAAGCAAACAGACGGAAAATGCTGTTGTTTGCGGCTTTGGATCTCGTTATCAGGATTGGTCACCGGAAACACGCTGCTACGCAGTGCATCAAGATTAGTCAGGATTTTATTCAGATCACGTTCGGTAAAGTACATATAACGATCACTGGCAAAAGAAGGAGTTAGCGCCGTTGCCGGAGACTTTTTAATTGCCGTTTTTACAACTACATCATCTTGCGGATTAAGTTCGGTTTTTATTTTATTGTTCATTTGGCTACTTCCTGTCTCTGGCGAGGCGTTACTGCACGTTAATCAAATACGGTCAGTACTAAAGGTAGTTGCTGGCGAAAATTAAGGCAATGAAAAAAACAAAAATGTGCGTTGATACAACGATGAAAGGCTATAAAGTGCGGTTTTAAAACAAAGACTTAGCATAGTATGCCCGATAACAGCTGCTGGCTGCACCGGGCATTATTATATCTTACTTACATATTCGGATAGTTCGGGCCACCGGCGCCTTCCGGGGTTACCCAGATGATATTCTGTGACGGATCTTTAATATCACAGGTTTTACAATGTATGCAATTTTGCGCGTTTATTTGCAACTTAGGTTCGTCGTTTTCATCCTGCACAATTTCGTATACGCCCGCCGGACAATAGCGCTGCGCCGGTTCATTGTATTTTGCCAGATTGACGCTGATCGGAATTTGCGCATCTTTTAGTTTTAAATGACAAGGCTGCTCTTCTTCATGATTCGTATTGGACAAATACACAGAAGATAAGCGGTCAAAACTTAATACATTATCCGGTTTTGGGTAATTAATGGGTGCCGCTTCGCTGGCCAGTTTTAACTGCGCATGATCAGGACGTTCGTCTTTTAGCGTAAACGGCAATTTGCCGGCAAACCAGTTTTGTTCCAGCGTGTTAAAGGCTCCACCCCAAAAGGTGCCGAATTTATGGATCGCTGCGCCAAAGTTACGCGAGCGGTACAGCTCGTCATATAACCAGCTGCTTTTTATTGCATCGGCAAAGGCGGTTAAATCGCGCCCGCCGGTATCATCCTGCATTAGCGCGTCAAACAGGGTGTCAGCAGCCAGCATGCCGGATTTCATCGCGGTATGGTTGCCCTTTATTTTGGCAAAATTTAACGTGCCGGCATCACAGCCCACTAATAAACCGCCATTAAAGCTCATTTTCGGCAAGCTGTTTAAACCGCCTTTGGCAATAGCCCTGGCGCCATAGCTTACCCTTTTACCGTTTTTCAGATACTGGCTTATCACCGGGTGGTGTTTATAGCGTTGAAACTCTTCAAACGGGCTCAGATGCGGGTTACTATAGTTCAGGTCAACAATCAGGCCTACGACAATTTGCTGGTTTTCAGCATGGTACAGATAGCCGCCACCATAGGCGTCGTTGTTTAGCGGCCAGCCGGCAGAGTGCACTACCAAACCGGCCTGATGCTGCTGTGCCGGCACATCCCAGATCTCTTTAAAACCCAGCGCATAATGCTGTGGCGACTTGTCTTTATCCAGCGCAAAGTGCTGAATAAGCTGTTTACCTAAATGGCCGCGGCAACCTTCAGCGAACACGGTATATTTAGCACGCAGCTCCATGCCGGGGACAAAGCTGTCTTTGGGCTTACCGTGTCTATCCAGCCCCATATCGCCAATCAGTATGCCTTTGACAATATTGTCTTCAATTAATACTTCACTGGCGGCAAAACCCGGGAAGATTTCAACGCCCAATTGCTCTGCCTGCTGTGCCAGCCAGCGACACAAATTAGCGGCAGATACAATATAGTTGCCGTGGTTATGCATGGTTTTCGGCACCAGCAAGCCAGGCAATTTAGTCGCGCTATCGCTGCTGCGAAACAGGTAAATATCATCCTGGGTTACGGCGGTGCTGACCGGAGCACCTAATTGTTGCCAGTCAGGCAGTAATTCGTTGAGGGCGCGGGGTTCAAACACGGCACCGGATAAAATGTGCGCGCCCACTTCAGAGCCTTTTTCTACCACACAGACAGTCAGTTCTTTGGCCGCCGCTTTGGCTTGTTGCATCAATCTGATGGCCGTTGACAGTCCGGCCGGACCGGCACCCACGATCACTACATCGAATTCCATTGATTCTCTTTCCACCGCACTGACCTCTTGGAGTTTATTATTTACAGCATTTGCTGCTTTTATCATGCTGTTTAGGGTATTGCAGGTTGACGTTAACGTCAACAGTAAGTAGATTGTGGCAAACCACACTATTATAGCTTTACCTTAACGTAAACCTGCAGCGAATACGGGGTATTTTGCAGGAAAAGAATGAGGATCTTATGAAAATACTGGTACCGGTAAAACGGGTAATCGACTACAACGTCAAAGTGCGGGTAAAAGCCGATCAAAGCGGTGTTGATTTGGCTAACGTAAAAATGGCGCTGAATCCGTTTTGTGAAATTGCCGTCGAAGAAGCGGTGCGTCTGAAAGAGGCGGGCGTGGCGACAGAAGTGGTCGTGGTATCTATAGGTCCGGCCGCGGTGCAGGAACAATTACGCACGGCGTTAGCCTTGGGTGCTGACCGGGCGCTGCACCTTGAGACTGAGCTGAATCTGGATTCTCTGCAGGTTGCCAAACTGTTAGCCAACGTCGTGGCAGACGAGCAGCCTTCTCTGGTTATTCTTGGTAAGCAGGCAATCGACTCAGACAATAATCAAACCGGCCAGATGCTGGCGGCATTAACGGGCATGGGGCAGGGAACCTTTGCTTCAAAAGTGGCCCTAGCGGACGGTAAGGTTCAGGTGACCCGTGAGATTGACGGTGGTTTGCAAACGGTTGCCCTGACATTGCCTGCGGTCGTGTCTACCGACCTGCGGCTGAACGAACCGCGTTATGCCTCACTGCCAAACATCATGAAAGCCAAGAAAAAGCCATTGGACGTTAAAGCGGCTGACAGCTACGGCGTCAGTTTAAGCTCAAATGTGAAGGTGCTGAAAGTCAGCACACCGGCCACGCGTCAGGGCGGTATCAAAGTAGAGTCAGTTGCTGAGCTGGTTGACAAGTTAAAGCATGAAGCGAAGGTGATCTAATGGCGATTTTAATTATTGCAGAGCATAACAATCAAAGCCTGAAAAGCGAAACGCATAAAGTCGTACAGGCTGCCACTGCTATCGGAGGTGAGATTACGCTGCTGGTTGCCGGTGCCAATTGCCAGGCGGTGGCCGATGAAGCGGCAACGATTGCCGGCGTGAATAAGGTGCTGCTGGCGGATAACGCGGTTTACCAGCATCAGCTGGCAGAAAATGTTGCTAAGCTGGTTGCGGAACTGGGTGCTGATTACAGCCATATCCTGGCAGCAGCGACCACCACCGGCAAAAACTTTCTGCCACGGGTTGCAGCTATGCTGGATGTGGCTCAAATTTCTGATGTGATTGCCATTGAAAGCGCTGATACCTTTGTACGGCCAATTTATGCCGGTAACGCTATTGCGACAGTGCAATCGGCGGATCGTATCAAAGTGCTGACGGTGCGTCCGGCGGCATTTCGGGCAGCGCCAACTGGCAACAGTGCTCCCGTTGAAGCCATCACTGGTGCGCATGATGCAGGCGTGTCAACCTTTATCAGTGAAGAGCTGACCAAATCAGAGCGACCAGAGCTTACAGCGGCCCGGGTGGTCATTTCCGGTGGCCGTGGCATGCAAAATGGCGAAAATTTTGCGTTGTTAAATGGTATAGCGGATAAGTTGGGCGCGGCAATTGGTGCCTCGCGTGCTGCGGTTGATGCGGGTTTCGTGCCTAACGACATGCAGGTTGGCCAGACCGGTAAAATTGTTGCGCCGGAGCTGTATATTGCGGTAGGTATTTCCGGTGCGATCCAGCACTTAGCCGGTATGAAAGACTCTAAAGTGATTGTTGCCATCAACAAAGACGCCGAAGCGCCAATCTTCCAAATTGCTGATTACGGTCTGGTAGCTGACTTGTTTAGTGTATTACCGGAGCTCGAGCAGCAGCTGTAAGCTTAGCAAGTGTGCTAAAAAGCCAGCATCTTGCTGGCTTTTTACGTTTAGGCCCTTGTGGCCAGCGAATAATCCGACTTAATATAATCTTCAGTTACGTTAAAGGACATTATTATGCCCGCTGTTATCCGTCATGCCGAACCTGCTGATATTGAAGCTATTAAAGCTATTTACGATCAGAGCAGTGTCTATGCCAATACGCTGCAGTTGCCGTATCAGCCGGTGGCGAACTGGCAAAGACTGTATAATGCCGGTAGTGGTTTTTATAATCTGGTGGCCGAAGTAGAGGGCAAAGTGGTAGGGCAACTTGGGCTGCAAGTATGCCAGAATCCAAGGCGACGCCATGTGGCTGAACTTGGCATGGGCGTGGCTGAAGATTATCAGGGCCAGGGTATAGGGTCGGCATTATTGCGCTCTGCATTGGAACTGGCCGATCAATGGCTGAATATCCGCCGTTTGGAATTAACGGTATACAGCAGTAACGAAGTTGCGGTGGCGTTATATGAACGCTTTGGTTTTGAGGTAGAAGCTGAGCTGTCTGACTTTGCTTTTCAGTATGGTAAGTACGTCAGTGCCCTGTGTATGGCGCGCATTAATACCGCCTCAACCTAAGCAACAGAGCAAACGAAAACGGCACCTGCCGGTGCCGTTGTGATTGCGCCCTTAGCGGCTTAATTCATTTCGCTGTTTTTCTTACACTGTACAGTGTCTTTACACTCGCCGTACAGATACAAACTGTGATGGGTGAGTTTAATGCCGTTTTTCTCAGCAATTTCCAGCTGCTTGGCTTCTATCACATCATCTTCAAACTCAATGACTTTGCCACACTTTAAACAGACCAGATGGTCATGGTGACTACCGCCGGTCAGTTCAAACACGGATTTACCGCCTTCAAAATGATGGCGGGTTAAAATGCCGGCATCATCAAACTGGTTAAGCACCCGGTACACGGTAGCCAGGCCAATATCTTCGCCAATCTCTAACAGCAACTTATATACGTCTTCGGCACTGATATGCTGGTTTTTGGGATCCTGTAGGATCTCAAGGATTTTTACCCGTGGCAGGGTCACTTTAAGGCCGGCTTTACGTAATTCGCTGTTGTGATCTGACATAAATATTCTGACTCTGGCTTAGATATGTGAAAGATTATAAAGACATTAGCACGAGAATGAAATGGCAAAGTTTATTGCGGTGTATCAAGGCGGCCTTGTGCTTAGTGTGCGGTGCAGTACAATAGGGTGAAACAGGTCATACCAGAGGTTTTTTGATGAAATGGGCATTTAATCCGGCGGTCATGCGCCACTTACTGAACTTTTGGCCACCGTTTTTATTTCCCGGAATCAAAGTGGCTGAGCTGAGCCATGATTATCGCTATTGCCGGGTAGAGCTGAAATCCCGGCGCTGGACACGCAATATTAATAGCAGCCAATTTGGCGGCAGCATGTTCGCCATGACCGATCCGATATATCCGTTAATGTTAATGGGTGCACTGGGCAAAGAATATCTGGTGTGGGACAAACAGGCTGATATCGACTTTATCAAGCCTGGTAAAGGCAAGCTGACGGCAGAGTTTTGGTTATCAGATGACAGTGTCGATACGATTAAAGCCGCCACAGCAGAGGGCGATAAGCATTTTCCGCAATTTGTCGTGCATATAAAAGACAGTCGTAATCAGATCGTGGCAGAGGTAAACCGCACAGTGTATGTGCGCAAAAAAGCCAAATACCGGCCTGATTAAGTAGGCCATTCACGGCATAAAAAAACCGGCGATTAAGCCGGTTTTTTTTGAGTTACAAGCCTTCGAATTCTTTTAAGCTCATCTCGTCGTAAATTTGCTTGCACCACTGTTTCACACGCTGTTCGGTCAGCTCCGGCTGGCGATCTTCGTCGATACCCAGGCCGATAAAATGGTTGTCGTCAGCCAGCGCTTTAGAGGCGACAAAGTTGTAACCTGCCGTTGGCCAGTGGCCAACAATGATAGCGCCTTTAGGCTCGATAATATCGCGCAGGGTGCCCATAGCATCAAGGAAGTACTCAGCATAATCTTCCTGATCACCACAGCCGAAAATCGCTACCAGCTTGTTGCTGAAATCGATATTTTCCAGTTCAGGGAAAAAGTCATCCCAGTCACACTGGGCTTCACCGTAGTACCAGGTAGGAATACCCAGTAGCAGTAAATCAAAAGCGGCAATATCTTCTTTGCTGCTTTTGGCAATATCGCGTACGTCGAATAAGTGTTTACCCAGTTCTTTCTGGATCATCTTGGCGATATGTTCAGTGTTACCGGTATCACTACCGAAAAAAATGCCTACAGTTGCCATTAATCTAACCTTCTTACCTGGTTAAAACTTGTGTCAGAATATGTTCTATATACGCACTGCGTGTCATGTCGGCTTGGTCGGCCTGCTGACTTAAGGCCGCATATAGCTGGTCAGACACTTTAAACTCAATGCGCTTTAAACCTTTACTACGATCACGTTTGATTTGATTACGTTTATTCAGTTTAAGCTGCTCTTCCCGTGGCAGCGGATTGGTTTTTGGCCGTCCGGGGCGCTTTTCCTGAGCAAATAAATCAATCGTGGTGCGATCAGTGGCAATCTTCGCCATTAATCTTAACCTTACTACTCTAAAAAATAAGACACTACGCTTTTTATGATAAACACCGCTGGCGACAGAAACAGCACCAGCCAGACAAAAAACTGTCCCAGTTTTGGCGCATTACTCTTTTTCAACACATCGCGTATTGCCAGTACTATAAAAAGGTACAAAATACCTAATCCTAGCCATAAACTCAGCGTCTCGAACTGCTCAAAAGACATCCTATGTTACCCGACTGAGAAAAAGTGCGCGCACTATAGCACAAAAGCGATAAAATTTTAGTGCGTTAGCTCAATAAAAAGTCTTGCACCAGTTTGATAAAAGCGGCGGGTTTTTCCGCATGTAACCAATGGCCGGTGCCCTGAATAATTTTTGCCTGGGCTGCAGGAAATAGCTGCAGTATTGCCGGTCGGTGCTCAGGCAGAATGTAGTCTGAATCGGCGCCTTTAATAAACAGCACCGGGCCTGTAAACCGGCCATTAAGCATAGGCTCTGCAATCAGCGCCGGGTAATTGGCCTGTAATGCCTTAAGGTTAAAACGCCACTGAAAGGTGTCATCTTGTTTTATCAGGCTTTTTAGCAAAAACTGCCGTACGCCCGCTTCGTTAATATAGGCTGACAGTTGTTTATCGGCATCAGCACGGTTGCTGATAGTGGCCAAATCAACGGCATGTAAACCGGCAAAAATACTGTCGTGTCGTGGCGGATAAGCTACTGGCGCGATGTCGGCCAGAATAAGTTTGCTGACGCGGTGTGGATATTTCAGGGCAAAGGCCATCGCCAGCTTGCCGCCCATGGAATGGCCCAGCAAAGCGGCCTGCGGCACTGCAAGGTGATCCAGCGTTTGCGCCAAATCTTCGGCCATTTCAGCATAGGACATCGTCGCACTGTGGCCTGAACGGCCATGGTTGCGCACATCGATATTGATGGTGTAATACTGCCCGCTTAAGCCACGCTCAATCACACCAAGGTTTTCATAACTGCCAAATAAACCGTGAATAAGCACCAACGGAGGCAGGTCCGGCTGGCCGGCGCAGTGGCAATGTAAAAGCATAAACAACTCATTCGGTTAACTAAGGGCAATAGTCTAGCAAATCATGTTGCTGGCGTCAGTCGATAAGGCTTTATATAATGAGGCCACTTTTGGCGCGTGGAATAAATATATGAAAACCATCGAAATAGATGACGAGCTATACCAATACATTGCCGGGCAGACGCAAAAAATTGGCGAAAGTGCCTCGGAAATACTGCGCCGGCTGTTGCTGGGTGACGACAACACTACAGCGCCGGCCCCAGTGGAAGTGGCAACAGCAACAGCGGCACCTGCGGTTAGCAGTAATATTTTTGACTTAATAAACCGGCAGGATCTACAGGCAGAGCAAAGTGTGGTGGGACGCTTTTTGTTTATTCTGTCTGCACTGGCACGGGCGCATAAAAAACAGTTTACCAAAGTACTTGATATTAAAGGCCGTAACCGGCTGTACTTTGGCCGTAGCGCGGCAGAGCTATCAGAAGCTGGCAGCAGTACCAACCCGAAACCAATTCCTAATACCGAGTTTTGGGTGATTACTAATTCCAACACCACACGTAAAAAAATGATGCTAACCGAGACAGCGATGAAACTCGGCTATAGTGAACAGGATGCAGAACGAATTCGCGATTTGTTATAAAAGGAAAGGATATGTCTTTACACCCGCTGGCCGGACAACAGGTGCCTACATCGCAACTTCCTAATATCAGCCGGTTGATGACGGCATACTACGTACTAGAGCCAGATGTACACACGCAAAGTGAGCACAAAGTCAGCTTTGGTACTTCGGGCCACCGTGGCAGTGCACTGAACTGCTCGTTTAACGAACCCCACGTGCTGGCTATTTGCCAGGCCATTGCAGATTATCGTAAAAAAGCGGGCATTACCGGGCCACTCTTTTTAGGTAAAGATACCCATGCCTTGTCAGAAGCGGCTTTTGCCAGTGCACTGGAAGTGCTTATTGCCAATAAAATACAGGTATGTATTCAAAAAGACCTTGGCTACACACCAACGCCGGTGATTTCACATGCCATCTTAACGCAAAATAAAGGCGCCAGCGCGCAGTTGGCCGACGGTATTGTCATTACGCCATCGCATAATCCGCCTGAAGATGGCGGTATAAAGTACAACCCGCCGCATGGCGGCCCGGCCGATACCGACGTAACCAATTGGATAGAGCAGCGCGCTAATGAACTGCTGAGCAAGGATCTGGACGGCGTTAAAATGCAGCCGTATGCATTAGCGCTGCAATCGGGCTATTGCCAGCACATTGATTATATTCAACATTATGTTGATGATTTAGAAAATGTTATCGACATGGCCGCCATTGCCAAAGCCGGTATTCGCATTGGTGTAGACCCACTAGGCGGCTCGGGTATGGCTTACTGGCCGCGCATTGCTGAGCGTTACGGCCTGAACATTACCGTAGTAAACGACAGAGTAGATCCGGCGTTTGCCTTTATGCCGCTGGACAAAGATGGCCAAATCCGCATGGACTGCTCATCAGCTTATGCGATGGCCAATTTAATTCAGCTCAAAGATCAGTTTGATATCGCTATTGGCAATGACCCGGATTTTGACCGCCACGGCATTGTGACCCGCAGTGGTGGTCTGATGAACCCTAACCATTACCTGGCGGTGGCAATAAATTATTTGCTGGCGAACCGGCCAGATTGGGCACCAGAGCTGGCGATAGGAAAGACACTGGTATCCAGCGCCTTGATTGACCGTGTAGTCGCAGCGCGTGGCCGCAACTTATTAGAAGTGCCGGTAGGTTTTAAATGGTTTGTAGAAGGTTTACATCAGGGCCGTATCGCTTTTGGCGGTGAAGAAAGCGCTGGTGCCAGCTTTTTACGTTTTGATGGCTCGGCCTGGTCTACCGACAAGGATGGCATTATTTTAGGCCTGTTAGCGGCAGAAATGCTGGCTAAAACCGGGGTAGACCCTTATCAGCAGTATCAGGCGCTGACCAAAGAGCTGGGCTCGCCGTTGTACCGGCGGTTGGATGCACCGGCCAGCAGTGAGCAAAAAGCGGCGCTGAAAAAACTGGATGTAAAAAGTGTACAACAGACGACACTGGCCGGTGATGACATTTTAGCGGTGCTAACCAGGGCGCCGGGTAATGATGCTGAGATTGGCGGCGTGAAAGTGGTTACGCGCAACGGTTGGTTTGCCGCCCGGCCATCGGGCACTGAAAATGCCTATAAAATTTACCTGGAAAGTTTTGTTGGCGAAACGCATTTACTACAGTTAGAGCAAGATGCTAAGGCTTTCGTTGAATACGTATTCAGTCAGATGTAAGGCACTGAAAAGGTTATGAATTTAGTTGTAATTAAACTACATTCATAGCCTTTGTTTTTGCTATAACGGCTGATTTAAGGTATGTTTTTGTAATATTTTTACATTTAGCGCATTCCTGCTGCCGTCTCTGGCAGCGCATTATCAGGATCTGTCATGAAAAAACATAACGCAACAGCCAGCAACGGTGTTGGGCAAATTAGTACTGAGCAGCTCAAAGAGCAGATCGTCCGCCACCTGCATTCAACCCTGGGTACTGATGTCAATAAAGCCAGCCCTCAAGCCTGGTGGCGTGCTACCTGTGCAGCAGTCAATGAGCAGGTGTTTGATGGCCTGCGCAATACCCAGCGTACGCACTATGAGAACAACACCCGCGCCTTACATTATTTCAGCCTGGAATATTTAATGGGCCGGTTGTTTAGCAATAATCTGCACAATCTGGGCTTGTACGAGCCGGCAAAACAAGCGCTGGCTGAGCTGGGGCTAAACATCGCTGATCTGGAAGATCAGGAAGAAGACATGGCGCTGGGCAACGGCGGTCTGGGCCGGTTGGCGGCCTGCTTTATTGATTCACTGGCGACATTAAACTATCCGGCCATTGGCTACGGCATTCACTACGAGCATGGCTTGTTTCAACAAAGCTTTCAGGACGGCCGCCAGATAGAGCGGCCAGACAGCTGGCGTGAATACGGCAACCCATGGGAAATTTGCCGGCCAGAATCAGTACAGGAAATCTCGGTGTATGGTTATGTTGAAACCGTATACGATTTACAAGGCCGAATGAAAAAGGTCTGGCACCCGGGCCGCATTATCAAAGGCGTGCCGTGGGACATCCCGGTGGTCGGCTACCATGGCAGTTCAGTAAATGTCTTGCGCTTATGGGAAAGCCGGGCCAGCGATTTCTTTAACTGGGATGTATTTAATTCCGGCGGTTATATTGACGCGGCGCGGGAGAATATTGAAGCCGAGACCATCTCCAAAGTGCTGTATCCCAATGATGAAACCGATGCTGGTAAAGAGCTGCGGCTTATTCAGCAGTACTTCTTTGTTTCCTGTTCGTTAAAAGACATTATCCGCCGTTATAAGCGGACGCACGGCGATGACTGGAGCGATTTCACCAAGCAGGTGGTGGTGCAGTTAAATGATACGCACCCTGCGGTGGCGATACCGGAACTGATGCGTATTCTGGTTGACCGTGCCGAGATGCAGTGGGACCAGGCCTGGAGTATCTGTCAGCAGGTATTTGCTTATACTAACCATACGCTGTTGCCTGAGGCACTGGAAAAGTGGCCGGTTCGCTTGTTTGAAAAGGTATTGCCGCGTCACCTGGAAATTATCTACGAGATTAACCGCCGCTTCCTGGTGGAGCAGGTGGATGTGCTGTGGCCAAATGACAATGACAAGAAACGTAAGTTGTCTATTATCGAAGAAGGCCACGAGCCGATGGTGCGGATGGGGCATTTATCCGTGGTGGGATCGTTCCGCGTCAACGGCGTGGCCGAGATCCACTCGCAGCTGGTAAAATCTGATTTGTTTCCGGAGATGGTAGCCCTGTGGCCGGATAAATTTACCAATGTAACTAATGGTGTTACGCCGCGACGCTGGTTAAAAGCCTGTAACCCTAAGCTGGCTAACTTGCTGGATAAGCACATAGGCACAGCCTGGCCAACCGATCTAAAGCAGCTGTCTAAATTTGCCGCCTACGCTGATGATGCCAGGGTGCAGGATGCCTTTATGGCAATTAAGCAGCAAAACAAAGCAGATTTGGCCTCTGTGGTTAAAAAGCTGACCCAGATCGATATTGACCCCCATGCGATTTTTGATATTCAAATTAAGCGTTTACATGAATATAAGCGCCAGCACTTAAATTTACTGCATATCCTCGCACTGTATCGCCGCATTTTGCAGGAACCGGATTATGACATGGTGCCGCGGGTGTTCCTGTTTGGAGCCAAAGCAGCGCCGGGCTACAAATTGGCGAAAGAAATTATCTATGCCATTAATAAAGTGGCTGAGAAAATTAACCATGATAAAAGGGTGAAAAACCGCCTGAAAGTCGTGTTTATGCCTAACTACCGGGTAACCTTGGCTGAGAAGATGATCCCGGCGGCCGATGTGTCAGAGCAAATCTCTACCGCGGGTAAAGAAGCCTCTGGCACCGGCAATATGAAACTGGCGCTGAACGGCGCTATTACGGTTGGTACCCTGGATGGCGCCAATATTGAAATCGCCGAAGAAGTAGGCAGCGACAATATTGCTATTTTTGGTTTAACGGTGGAAGAGGTTAAAGCTCTGCATGCCAAGGGTTACAACAGCATGGACTATTACTATGCGAATCCTGAAATCAAAGCCATTTTAGACTGGCTGGAAACCGATTATTTTACCCCGGGTAGACCAGGCGAGCTGTCAGCAATTAAGCGCAGCCTGCTTGAAGGCGGCGACCCTTATCTGGTACTGGCTGACTTTGACAGCTATACCAAAGCACATGAAAAAATTGACCAGTGGTACCGCGATAAAGCACTGTGGGCACAAAAAGCCATCTTAAATACGGCATCTGTAGGAAAGTTTACCTCTGACCGCTCTATTGAAGACTATGTCAGCCGGGTATGGCAACTGGAAAAATGCCCTGTTAAGCGCTAGCGTGTCGTTATTTAAAAGCCTGTCATCGACAGGCTTTTTTATCAGATTAATATCAGTAAATGCTTAGGCCGAACCGGCAGCCGTTTTCTATAGTGCAGTAAAACTGAATATTGTCGGGTAGCTATGACGTTATCTGCAGCCACTTTGCGGCTTACTATGCTTTTTTTCTGCGCGGTGATCTGGCCTGATGCCCGGGCGGTTGACAGCCAGATAAACTGGGCGGTGAACACGGCACCACCTTTTCATATTGTAGATGGCGATTTCAAACAACAAGGGCTGTGTGATGTGCTGATAGACACAGTACACCGCTATTTGCCAGAACTGAAAAAACGCCGTGAAATATTGCCACAGCCACGCATAGGCCGGGCCCTGGAACGTTCTGAAAACCTGTGTTTTGCCTGCATGATTGCCAAACCGCAGGGCGAGCAGGGCGCTTATTATAGCTTGCCTACCCATGTGTATACCCCGCATCAGATCATTACCAACGACAAGACCGCCAGCCTGATTAAACAGCGTTACCCACTTCCGGTGCCGCTGGCCGATTTACTGGCCGACGAGCAGCTGCAGTTTGGTTACCCGGCCGGGCGGCGCTACGGCGTGTTACAGCCATTAATAGAAGGCCAGTATAACCGGCCCGGCAACCGGCTGGTGCGCTCGGGCGATAATGGCCCACTGGCCATTTTGCAGATGATTGCCTCAGAACGGCTTGATTACACTGTCGATTACAGCATGATTAGCCGTTATTACCAGCTCACCAACGGCGCGTCGCTTACGCTATTGCCCATCGCCGAGAACCATCAACAGGCTGTCGTCGGGGCTATCGGCTGCAGCAACAGTGCCTGGGGCAAAAGCGTGATTGAGCAGATAAATGCAATAATGCCACAAATTCATGCCGATGCTGAATTTGTGCAAAGTCTGCAGTTTTGGTTTGAGACAGATAACAACCGCGCCTATCTTCGCTACAACAAACAACAGTTAGCTAAATTAAAACGCTAAGCACGCTTGCCAGCACGATAAACAACCCTTTATAGTGGCGGAAAAACAGCACAAGGACAGACAGTGCAAGGCAGTTTAGTGTGCATAGGCACCGGCATCACCCTGGGCAGCCATATCAGCCCGCTTTCCCGCAGTTATATTGAACAGGCCGACGTCGTGTTCGTGCTGGTGGCCGATGGCATTACCGAGAAATGGATAGAGCAGATGAACGCCGATGTGCGTTCGTTGCAGCCGTATTACCTGGAAGGTAAATCACGCATGATCACTTACCGCGAAATGGTGGCCGCTATGCTGGCTGAAGTTACCGCCGGTAAAAACGTGGTCGGCGCTTTTTACGGCCACCCCGGCGTATTTGCATGGGTGCCGCACAATGCCATTAAGCAAGCCCGTGAGCTTGGCTATAACGCCCATATGGAGCCGGGCATTTCTGCCGAAGACTGCCTTTATGCCGATTTAGGCATAGACCCCGGTACCTATGGCTGCCAGCACTATGAAACCAGCCAGTTTATGTTTTATAAACGCACTATCGATACTGCTGCGTATCTGGTGTTATGGCAGGTACTTGCTGCTGGTGATAAATCTTTGGCCAGATTTTCAGCCTGCCGGCAATATCTTGAAGTATTAGTTGAGCTCTTGTCTAACTGGTACAGCCATGATCATAGCGTCTTTTTATATGAAGCAAAAACGTTGCCTGTTCAAAGCCCAAGAATTGTTGAATTAAAACTCAGCGAATTACCTGCAGCGCAACTGGATATGAAGACGACGCTGGTGATACCACCCGCTAAGAAACTTGAGAAAAATGAAGAATTGCTAAGTAAGCTTGAGTTATTTTTGGTAGATGATGATGCTAATACCGACTGACTTTATTGATATATCTGCAGATTTCCAGCTTAGTGTATTTCAGTTATCTGATGTTGACACCTTTGTTCAGCTGTTCACGACTGCCGATATTATGAAGCATATTGCTCATCCGCTTCATATTGACGATGCCGTGAACGATGCTGTCACTGCTAGTCAAGTTAGCAACAGAGTTAGAACACGCCAGTTATATCTTCGCATTGCTTCAGCTGATGGACTCCCTGCAGGTTTGCTTTCTGTTATAGCCAATAAAGAATGCAGTAGCTTCGAGATCGGTATTATGCTGCTGCCTCTATTTCAAAGTACCGGCTTGAGTGCTGCTGTGGTAAAAAGTGTTTGTGTAAAGTTATTAACGCGGTACTCTGGTTGTCGGATCTGTTGTGAGATTAATGGCGATAACGCAGCTGCAAGACGACGGGCATTAAAACTCGGCTTTATAGCAACAGAGATTAAAAACAGATATGTCTTGGATCAGTATATTTTATTAAGTTCTGAGTAGGGGATACAAATGGATAACATTATAAGAGCAATAGAGTTATTAGGAAAAACAGCCTCTTTGCAGTCTTTATCTGCAGACGAGGTAAAGCAGGTTCTTAACCCGTTGGATCTTGATGTCGCAGTGCAACAGGCCATTGTCAGCAAAGACACCACAGCACTTGAAATGATGCTTGATGTTCGAAATAAAATTGTGTGTATGGTGAATAAACCCGAACCTGATGACGCACCTGAAGATACTCCCGAGCAGGAAGAAGAACAACCGGATAAGCAACCGGAATCCAGTAAATATATTGCTAATTGGTAAGCCGTATTAATGTTACTGCAGAAACTTTCTATTTTGCTATTGTTGACGCTCTTTGCATTACCATGTGCTCGCGCCTCGAATTCAGAGATCTTGGATAGATTGCAAAAGCTGGAAGATATTCGTCTGACGGATTTTCAAGGTTTCAGCAGTGGACTACATGAATTAGCGATAGAACAACCCAGATTTAGTAACGAAGAAACGGTGTATTACACACTCCTGAAAGGATACGAAAGTACCCTTTCAGGAGACTATAATCATGCGTTGAAAACAATAGATCCACTAGTTAGTTCTGGTGATGATAGCGTATTTTCATTTAGAGCCCGTGTTCTGGCTGTTAATTTGTATATCTTATCCAGAGATTACTTAAAAGCTTTTATCATGTTGGGGAACATTAATGAGCAGCTTGATAATATCAATGATGAAGTCGCAAAAACCCAGGCAATAGCCAACATTGCTATGCTTTACAACGAAATTGAGCGTTACGATATTTCGTTGTTTTACACTGAGCGTTTTATGCAGTCTTCAGTTGCAGCCAAAATGGCCTGCCGGGTACAGGTTCATCGTATGCTGTCGCTGTTAAGACTGGAAAAAACAGCAACTTTTTTAAATGATGTTGATGGCGCGCTAGCCGATTGTCAGCGTAGTAATGAAAAGATCCCTGAGTTGATTATTCAGCATTACAAAATGCAAGCCATTGCTGAACAGGGACGCTATGATGATGTGATCACGGTATTCAATGCTAACAAAACCGCTGTGCAACAGACCGGGTATCCAATATTGATCGCCGGTGTCTGGACCGAAGCCGCAAAATCTTATCTGAACTCCGGTATGCTTAACGAAGCCGAGCAACTTGCATATCAGGCTTTAAAACAAATTGATCACATTGATGTAAGTCTGGCGCATGTTGAGCTTTATTCGTTATTAGCTGAGTTGGAAAAACGACAAGGAGACTACCAAACAGCCTTGGCGTTTTTTGAGCAACTAGCCGTACTACAAAAACAGTACACCAATAATAAAATTAGCCAGCAACTTGCCTATCATCAGGCAGAGGGCGAACTTGCTATAAAAAATCAGCGGATAGCTTTGCTGGATAAAGACAATGAGGTGCTGGCGTTACAACGTGACTTATACGAGCAGGAAGCCCGGCAAAACCAGCTGATGGTATTGACATTGGCTGCGGTACTTATCTTTGCCAGCGCTTTGGCTTATCGCGGTATCTCTGGCCGGCGGCGCTTTAAGAAAATTGCGGAATATGATCAGCTTACCGGTGTCAGTAACAGGTACCACTTTAATAACCAGGCACAGATAGCGCTGGAATATTGCGATAAGAACGCTAAACCTGCAGCGCTTATTCTGTTTGATTTAGACCACTTTAAACAAATTAACGACGCCCATGGTCATGCTGCCGGTGACTGGGCACTGCAGGCGGTGGTAAAAACCTGCCGCAACTTTATGCGCAACAACGATGTGTTCGGCCGTATTGGCGGCGAAGAGTTTGCCGTGCTGCTGCCCGGCTGCCAAAGTGATAAAGCGGCGTTATTGGCCGAGATTTGCCGCGACGCCATTGCCAGCATTGATTGTAGCGACAGCGGTTTTGATTTTCCGCTAAGTGCCAGCTTTGGCGTCAGTGGCTCTGACACGTCTGGCTATTCGTTAAAACAACTGCTGGCCGATGCCGATAATGCCATGTATCAGGCTAAAGCAGCAGGGCGCGACACGGTGATTAGTTTTGAACTGGAGTCGTGTCATTATGAATCTGGCGCTAAAAGCTAGTACGCCGTTTCTGGGCGCGGCTAACGCTAAAACAGTCCGCAAGGCGGTCTGGCACAAACCAGCAATCATATTGTTTGCTGGTTTTTTTATGTTGCTGATAGCAGACGCCAGCGCCAGTGCACGTTTAGAACGCCTTGATGAGTTGAAAGTTGCCGATGTCGGAGCTTTTAAACAACAGCTTGCGATTATTGAACGCGACAGCACCAGCTTGTCTGCGGCAGAGCGGGACTATCTGCAGCTATTGCAAGGCTATAATCTGATGCTGTCAGGCGATCTTAAAGCTGCACAATTGCATTTAACCTCAATGTTGCACAGCCCGATCGCGCCAGAGCTGTTGTTTCGGGTTAAAGCATTGCTGATTAATGTGCAGGCCGTCTCCCGCAACTATCACTCCGCTTTTTCGTTACTGCAGGATATTACCCGCCAGTTACCAGATATTCAAAATGCGCGTGCAAAGGAGCATGGCCTTAGTGTCATGGCATACAGCTACAACCAACTGGAACAGTTTGAAACCGGCAAGTTTTATTCACAAATGCTGATAAATAGTGCCGTATCAGAGCGCGCCAGGTGTCATGCAAAGCATCATCTTTTGGAGTCCTTGTATGGCCTGAAAGATTGGCCGGCATTTAACGAACGGGTTACCGAGGCTATTGCCCATTGTTTGCAGCTTAACGAACAGGTATTTGCCAACCTGATCCGAATTAAGCGGCACAATTATCTGCTAAACCTAGGCGACGTTGAACAAGCCAGCCAATATTTCCACAGTTATAAAGACGAACTTAACGCTATTAGTTATCCGCTGCTGGTTGCCAGTGCGTCAGCTTTGGCTGCACAAGGAGAAGTAAAACGGGGTAAGTATGATGACGCTTTAAACCTGGCCAATGCTGCCTTAAATATGCTGGATACTGAAGACTATAGCCTGCCGCTGATAAACACCTATCAAGCGTTGTATAGCGCACACGAAGCGCAACAAAACTATAAAACGGCGCTGCATTTTCAGCGCAAATACACGGAAGCGTTAAAAGCACACAGTGATAACCGTTTTGCACAGCAACAAGCTTATTACCTGGCCAGAGCCGAGGTTGAAGTAAAAAACCAACGTATTGCGCTACTGGATAAAGACAATGAGCTGTTGGCATTACAGCGTGATTTATACGGCCAGGACGCACGGCAGAATAAGCTGCTGGTATTCGTGCTGGGCGTTATCTTGTTACTGGCCAGCATGGCGGCCTACCGGGGTATTACCGGCCGGCAGCGCTTTAAGAAAATTGCCGAGTATGACCAGCTTACTGGTATCAGTAACCGTTATCACTTTACTAATCAGGCCTCGCTGGCGCTGGAGTACTGCGAAAAAAATGCCAAGCCGGTGGCCGTGATGTTATTTGATCTGGACCACTTTAAGCAGATTAACGATATCCACGGCCATGCTGCCGGTGACTGGGCGTTGCAGGCGGTGGTGAAAACCTGCCGTAACTTTATGCGCAATAATGATATATTTGGCCGAATTGGCGGTGAAGAATTTGCCGTCGTGTTGCCAGGCTGCCAAAGCGACAAAGCGGTGTTACTGGCGGAGATTTGCCGTGACGCCATTGCCAGTATTAATAGCCACGACAGTGGTTACCACTTTAGGTTAAGCGCCAGTTTTGGCGTTAGCGGCTCGGACAGTTCAGGGTATTTGTTAAAGCAACTGCTGGCGGATGCCGACCACGCCATGTATCAGGCTAAAGCGGCAGGGCGTGACAAAGTGGTGGCTTTTTCCGGCTAAAGTGTCCAGTGCCGTTTTGTCTGTGGTGTTAATGGGTTAGAATTTGCCGCAATCTGACAACAGGGAGCAGGCGCATGGCGCAAACCTTACTACCGCTGCAACAAGATGGCGATTTCTTAACCCTTACCTTAGCCAATCCGGACGGTTTAGCCCCGGCACAGTTTAGCCTTGCCGATGGCACGACAGCCAGCATATGGGATACCGGCGTTATTTGTTTTGAACCGAAAACCGCCACTGCAAAAGACATCGTGCTGTCTTGCGGCGTGCATGGCAATGAAACCGCACCTATCGAAATCTGTGCCGAGCTGGTAAAAGATCTGCTCACCGGTAAGTTAACGCTGAAACACCGCCTACTGGTGTTATTTGGCAACCCGCCGGCGATAAATGCCGGCACGCGGGAAGTCAGCGAAAACTTAAACCGGCTGTTTTCCGGCCATCATAGTTTGGGCGCCGGGTTAATTAACGCCGAGCGCAAGCGCGCCAAGGCGTTAGAGGAATATGTCAGCCGGTTTTATAGTCAGGTACGCATAACCGGTGCGACTACGCGTAACCGTTATTTGTATGACTTGCACACCGCTATTCGCGGCTCGCGCTTTGAAAAATTTGCCGTTTATCCATTCTTACACGACAAGCCCTGGCAAAAAGCTGAATTTGAATTTTTACAGGCTTGCGATGTGACCACGGTATTGTTAATGCAAACACCGGCCTCTACTTTTAGCTACTATGCGTCCAATAGCCATGGTGCCGATGCGTTTACCATAGAGCTGGGGAAAGTGCAGCCGTTTGGCAAAAATGATATGAGCCGTTTTAGCAAAGCCCGCGCAGCGCTGCGCCAACTGGTTAGTAGTGACACTGTGCAAACGCAGCGCTTCGATGAGCAGCAGTTTCAGCTGTATCAGGTGTACCGCGCCATTAATAAACAAACGCAGGAGTTTAAACTGCATTTTGCCGATGATGTCGAAAACTTTACCAGTTACCCGCTTGGCACCTTGTTGGCCACCGATGGCGATACTGAGTACCGGGTAGAGCGTGAAGGCGAGGCGATAATTTTCCCTAACGCCAAAGTGGCCATTGGTCAACGCGCCATGCTGATGGTGGTACCGACTACCGTCGCGCATAATCTGGCGTAAACTTAGCGCTAGTGACAGCAAGAGTGACAACAACAGTAAATTTAACCTGACAGTCGTTTGCTCTGCTGCACAGAGCAAACGGCAGCTTAGGTTGCAATGCAGTTTACGTAAAGGTAAAGTTGCCGCCGATAAGAAACAGAACAATCCGGTACCGGCCTATGGCTTGTACAAAACGGGGAGCGCGGTAAAACCGCTATACTAAGCCGGTAAACCCAAGCTGCGATAACCTGCAACACACCGCAGGTTGCGCTATCCGGCTACATGTCTAACACGTATAACAAACAAGAGACACCCTATGAATAACCCAAATAACGCCACCATCACCACGGTGCACACTGCAGAGTTTACTGCCGGTGATGCGTTAAAAATTCCGACGCTGCGCATCCTGCGTGACGACGGCAGCCTTTACGAAGGTGCCGTAGCACCAGAGCTGGACAAAGCCACGGCACTGAAAATGTACGATACCATGGTGTTTATCCGGGTGCTGGACGAGCGCATGCTGGCTGCACAGCGTCAGGGCCGGATCAGCTTTTATATGCAGTGTTTAGGCGAAGAAGCGGCTACCGTTGGCAGCGCTGCGGCACTGGATGATAAAGACATGATTATGGCGCAGTACCGGGAGCAGGGGGCGCTTAGGTATCGTGGTTTTACGCTGGAGCAGTTTATGAATCAGCTGTTTTCCAACGAGAAAGATTTGGGTAAAGGCCGCCAGATGCCGGTGCATTATGGCAGCAAAGACATTTATTACATGACGATTTCTTCACCGCTGGGCACGCAAATTCCGCAGGCCAGTGGTTATGCTTACGCACAAAAACTGCGTGGTTTAAGCAATACGACTATCTGCTACTTTGGTGAAGGCGCCGCCTCTGAAGGCGACTTCCACGCTGGGCTGAATATGGCTGCGGTGCATAAAGCGCCGGTGATTTTTTTCTGCCGCAATAATGGTTATGCCATCTCCACCCCAGCGAATGAACAGTTTGTTGGTGACGGTATTGCCTGCAGAGCGGTGGGTTATGGCATGAAAGCGCTGCGGGTAGACGGTGCTGATATTTTAGCGGTGTATCAGGCGACAAAGATGGCGCGTGAACATGCGCTGGCGACCAACGAACCGGTGTTAATTGAGTCTATTGCTTATCGCTTAGGGGCGCATTCGTCGTCAGATGATCCAAGCGGCTACCGCTCTAAAGAAGAAGAAGAAAAGTGGCGGCAGAACGATCCTATTGCCCGTTTCCGTTTATGGTTGCTGGAAAAAGGCTGGCTGAATGAGGCTGACGATAAGGCGACGATTGAAAAGCTGCGTACAGAAATTCTTGATGCGTTAAAAGTGGCCGAAAAAGTCGCTAAGCCGGGCATAGAGCATTTGATTTCAGACGTATACGCCGAGCCTATTGCGGCATTACAACAACAACTAGATGAGTTAAAAGCGCATATCCGTAAATACCCGGATGCGTATCCGGTGACGGCGGGGAGACTAGACTAATGGCAAAAATGAATATGTTACAGGCCATTAATAATGCGCTTGATTTAGCGATGGCCAAAGATGATGGCGTGGTGTGTTTTGGTGAAGACGTTGGCCATTTTGGCGGGGTATTTCGCGCCACCAGCAAATTGCAGGAAAAATACGGCAAGGCGCGCTGCTTTAATACGCCTTTAACGGAGCAGGGCATTGCCGGTTTTGCGAATGGTATGGCAGCGCAGGGCATGAAGCCGGTGGCAG
Source organism: Rheinheimera pleomorphica (assembly GCF_011634895.1). Classification (GTDB taxonomy): domain Bacteria; phylum Pseudomonadota; class Gammaproteobacteria; order Enterobacterales; family Alteromonadaceae; genus Alishewanella; species Alishewanella pleomorphica. Next base: position 89,341 of record NZ_SIRR01000012.1, read on the forward strand.
AAATTCAGTTTGCTGATTACATTTTCCCGGCCTTTGATCAGATCGTCAATGAAACGGCGAAGTTTCGCTACCGCTCGGGTAACGAGTTCAACGTCGGCGGTATTGTATTTCGCAGCCCTTACGGCGGTGGTATAGCAGGCGGCCATTATCACAGCCAGTCACCCGAGGCGTATTTCGCCCATACACCGGGATTAAAAGTGGTGATCCCACGTGACCCTTATCAGGCGAAAGGCTTGCTGCTGGCGTCTATTGCCGACCCGGATCCGGTTATTTTCTTCGAACCGAAAAAGCTGTATCGCGCATCTACTGGCGAAGTGCCCGAAGACTACTACGAAATTGAACTGGGCAAAGCCGAAGTGACGCAGCAGGGTAAAGATATTACCGTGCTGGCCTGGGGCGCGCAGATGGAAATCGTACAAAAAGCCGTAGAAATGGCTGAGCAAGACGGCATCTCCTGTGAAGTGATTGACCTTCGCAGCATACTGCCTTGGGATGCTGATACTGTGGCGGCTTCGGTAAAGAAAACCGGCCGTCTGGTGATCAACCATGAAGCACCGTTAACCGGTGGCTTTGCCGGTGAAATTGCCGCGACTATTCAGAAAATGTGCTTTTTACATCTGGAAAGCCCGATTGAGCGCGTTTGTGGTATGGATACACCATACCCGTTGGCGCTGGAAAAAGAATATGTTGCTGATCATTTAAAAACCTATGAAGCGATTAAACGCTCAGTCAACTTTTAACGGAGGCAGAGATGAAAAAAGATTTTATTCTGCCGGATATCGGTGAAGGTATCGTTGAGTGCGAAATTGTTGAATGGCTAGTCGCCGAAGGCGATACCATTAAAGAAGATCAGCCGGTATGCGATGTGATGACCGACAAAGCTCTGGTACAAATTCCGGCGGTGCATGATGGTATCGTCAGTAAGCTTTACTACGCTAAAGGCGATATTGCTAAAGTGCATGCGCCGCTGTTTGAAATGCAGCTGGCCGGTGGCAGCGAAGCCGCCGCGGTAGCCGTTGAAACGGTCGCACCAGCACCTGTTGCTGCCGCTGTAAGTGACAGTGCCAGCGAGGACTTTATTCTGCCGGATATTGGCGAAGGCATTGTCGAATGTGAAATCGTCGACTGGCTGGTAAAAGAAGGCGATGACATCGTTGAAGACCAACCGGTGTGCGATGTGATGACCGACAAAGCTCTGGTGCAAATTCCGGCTAAATACTCAGGTAAAGTTACCAAGCTGTATTATGCCAAAGGCGATATTGCTAAGGTACACTCCCCCTTGTTTGCCATGAGCCATGCCGGCACGGCAGCAGCGCAGCCTGCTGAGGTTACTGCTGTGACAACAACACAGGCTAAGCCTGCAGCAGCGGTGACAACACCCGCAGCACAGGGCAAAGCGTTGGCCAGCCCGGCCGTACGCCGCTTAGCCCGTGAGCTGAATATTGATTTAAGCAAAGTGCCTGGCAGCGGCGAGAAAGGCCGCGTGTACAAAGAAGATGTACGCGCTTTTGCACAAGGCAAGCCAGCCGCACCTGCGCCAGCACAACAACCGGTAGCAGCGCAACCCGCCGTTGCCGGGGGGAGCCGCGTTGAGCCGATTAAAGGCATTAAGGCGGCGATGGCGCGGCAGATGGTAGAGTCGGTATCGACCATACCGCACTTTACCTACTGCGAGGAGATTGATTTAACTGAGCTGATCGCCTTGCGCTTAAGTTTAAAAGATCAATATGCCAAGCAGGGTGTTAAGCTGACGATGATGCCGTTTTTTATCAAGGCATTATCATTGGCCATCAATGAATTCCCCATTATGAACGCTCAGGTTAACAGTGACTGCACTGAGCTGACGTACTTTGAGGATCACAATATCGGCATAGCGGTAGACTCAAAAATTGGCCTGTTGGTGCCGAATATTAAAGGCTGTCAGCGTAAGTCAATTATTGATATTGCCAATGATCTGACCCGTTTAACCGAGCAAGCCCGCGAAGGCCGTGTTAGCCCGGCCGATTTAAAAGGCGGCACCATAAGCATTTCCAATATTGGTGCGCTCGGTGGTACTGTGGCTACACCTATTATCAACAAGCCTGAGGTGGCGATAGTGGCATTGGGTAAGGTGCAAACGCTGCCACGCTTTAACAGCAAAAGTGAGGTAGAGGCGCGTCAGCTGATGCAAATAAGCTGGTCTGGCGATCACCGGGTGATAGACGGCGGTACCATAGCGCGCTTTACCAACCTGTGGAAGCAGTATCTGGAGCAACCATCGGCTATGTTAGTCGCCATGCGCTAAGCATGATTTGCTGCTTGGATTTACCCTTGCTTTCTGCTAAAACCCACTCATTGTAGTGGGTTTTTGTTTAAGGGCGCAGATGCACGAGTTTGATGATTTACGGGTATTAGTTCAGGCACACAGCCCACTGATTGTTATTGAAAGCTATGAAGAGCCGCGGGCGCTGATGCTGATTAAACGTCTGGCTGTTAACCTGATGCGACCGGTGTTTAAATGGACCATTACCGATGGCCTGCAGCGGCTAGATAGCGAGCAGGGCGCCCAGGCGTTTAATGCTGAGCCGACCAATTTGCTGGCGCAAATCAAAAGCACCCGCAACAGCGGTATCTATGTGTTGTGTGACTTTCACCCATTTTTGGCTGAGCCTAAGCATGTGCGTTATATCAAAGAGATAGCCCAGGCGCATGAGCAGCTGGGCCATACCCTGATTTTGCTCAGCCATGCCATTGATGTGCCGCCAGAGCTAAGCCGGCTGTGTTACCGTTTTACGTTAAGCTTGCCATCTGATCAGCAAATTCGTCAGCTTATTCATGATATGGCTGACAGCTATGCCGCAAAAACCGGCATGCTGGCAGAACTGACCGCAGAGAATGTCAGCTTGCTGCTACAAAACTTACGGGGCTTGACCTTCGATGAAGTAAAACGGCTGGCGTACAAAGCCATTGCCGACGATGGCGCCATTACCCAAGCCGATATTCCACGGATTAACCGCGCCAAATTTAGCTTGCTGCAAACCGATGGCGTGTTAAGCCAGGTTTTTGATAGCGTCAGTTTTACTAATGTGATTGGCCTGACACACTTAAAACACTGGTTAGCACAGCGCCAGCAGTCATTTATAGAGCAGGCCAAAGATACCCCCAAAGGGCTAATGTTAACCGGGGTGCAAGGCACAGGTAAAAGTCTGGCCGCCAAAGCCATTGCCGGAAGCTGGCATTTGCCGTTATTGCGCCTGGATATGGCCGCGCTCTACAACAAATACATTGGTGAAACCGAAAAGAACCTTACCCAGGCGCTGGCACTGGCTGATGCCATGTCGCCGTGCGTGTTGTGGATAGATGAAATTGAAAAAGGCTTGTCGTCAGGTGATAACGACAATGGTGTATCGCGGCGCTTACTGGGCAGTTTTTTAACCTGGTTGTCTGAGCGCAAGTCGCAGGTGTTTTTGGTTGCTACGGCAAATAATATCCATGATTTGGCGCCGGAGCTGCTGCGTAAAGGCCGCTTTGATGAAATCTTTTTTGTTGATTTGCCCGATGAACAGGAAAGACTGCAGTTACTGCAATTGCACCTGACAAAGCGGCAATTGCCGCTAAGCGAGGCGGAGCTTGGCTCTGTGCTGGCATTATGCCACGGCTTTTCCGGCGCGGAGCTGGAGCAGGCTGTAGTCGGAGCCGGCTTTCGTGCCCGCGCCGGTAATAGCACCTTTAGCATTACGCATTTAATCGACGAATTAGCGGCAACACAGCCGTTATCGGTGGTCATGGCTGAGCAAATTACTGCGCTGCGCCAATGGGCGCTTGAGCGCTGTGTGAAGGCATAAGCGATGCAAGATAAAAACCAGCTGCGTAATTTTTATATTCCGGAAGAGCAGTCTATCTATTTGCTTAATGCCAATGATGCGAAAAAGCTAAAAGACTGGGTGGCATTATGTATTTCTGAGCTGGAAAAACTCGGGTATAAAAGCATCGAACTTATCGGCAAGGGCGCTTATGGTTTTGCCTTTGCCGGCTTGGATGCCAGTGGTCAAAGCTGCGTGTTTAAATTTTCGCGTATTAATTTGCCGTTGCATATTCAGGAGCGGCTGGCCGACGAGGCCTATATGTTGTCGCAGGTAAAGCACCCTAATGTGCCGGCGTACATTACCTATCAGGTCGTGAGAAAGCAGGGCATTTTAATGATGCAGCGCGGTAAAGGCATCGATTTGGAACAATATAGCCTGAAGCATGGCCGGTTAAGTGCCCGTTTACTGATCGACATCGCCTGTCAGCTGGCGGATGTGTTGTTGTTTTTAAGGGGGTACCGTAAAGAGGGTGAACTGCAACCTATAGTGCATGGGGATATCAAGCCATCGAACCTGGTATATGACGAGCAGAGCGGCCGGATCAGTGTGATTGACTGGGGATCGTCGGTATTTGCCCAGTTGGATGCACAGGGCCAGTATCTGTCGAACAATGTAATGCAGTTAATGTCGGCAGATTTGCAAAGCTCTAACGCCCGCATGGGCGATGTGTATTTTATCGGTGCCGAGCAGCGCAGCGGTGCCTTGTCCAGCCCACGGTTTGACGAGCAGGGGGTTGCCGGTACGTTATATGCGCTGGCATCCGGCCAGTCGTGCCGCTTTGGTCGCAAAGCGATACCGGCGCGCAGTTTAGGTTTACCGGTAGAATTTGCCACTTTGCTCGATAGCATGCTGTCAGATGACGTGCAGCTACGCGCTCAGGCTGGCGATTATTTTTTGCAACAGATGCCCAGATTAAAGCAGTTGGTACTGCCAGCGCTGCCGTTATTTGATGATAGCCCTTTGCTGCCGGTATGGGTAAGCCCCGACGTACGGGAGCTGGATACTGTGGTGTATTCCTCACGTAAATCTTTTTTACGCGAGCACAGCGAAGAAGACGGCATTGCTTATGTTGATGACGTTCAGTTAGAGCGCTATTACAAGAATTATCTCGAAGGCATGGGGGAGACCGAAAAAGCCTTTGTCGCAGCAGTAAGCCGGCTGGCACGTTATCCGGTCGTCGGCGGCTTGGCCATTCACTGGCAAACCAATGGCGTTTACATCGATTCCAGCCTGAATTTATATGATGCGGCACTGGCAACATCCTTCGCGTTGTCGGTAAACAATGTGGTGACGCTGGCACGCGCTATCGCCAAAGTAGGTATTTTTAAGGCCTGCTTGTTTAATGCCCGCAATACTTTGCATATCAGCCGGACCAGCACAGCGCAGCCGTTTACTGTGCCATCTGGTGCGGTGATACCTTATCAGCTGGCACCGGTTTTAAGTCTGGAAGAGGCCAGCAAACAGCATTCTTACTTTGAAGATGGTAAAGATCCTGATGAGCAATTGGTGTTACCGGATGCCATCATGGCAGACATTGCCAAGCTGAATTTAATCCGCCATACCGGCTGCATTATTTTTGAAGTCAGCAGTTTGTATATGAAAATTCACAGTTATTACCGCTTACTGGATCCGGCGGCTGAGCAAGCGTTTAGTGCTTTATTAGACAACATATTGCGTAATGTGGCGTTAATCAGTGGCGAAGGCGTAGGTGGTTTTATGAAGCTACCGTTCAAAGATACGCGCTTTTTCAGCCATCAGGGGCAACAACCGGCATGTTTTTATCCGCCCAATCCCCATCAAGTGGTCAGCTCTGCCCTGTAGATAGCTTAAATAACCGCCAATCAGGCCGATGCCGGTGTTAAATACGCTGTGGCGGAGAAAACTTTGCCGCCAAGGAGTTTAAATTCTCAGGTAAAACGAGTAATGTACGGGTTTTAAGCTTTAATCAGAATTCCATATTTCATGTCTAGTGAGAAAACCGCGTTGTACGGCCTGCTAAAGCAGCAGGCACAGGCTTTAATTGCCCAGGAAACCGATCTTATTGCCAATATGGCGAATATCAGTGCGCTGCTGTTTAACCAGTTGCCCGATTTAAACTGGGCCGGCTTTTACATTATGCGTGCCGGTGAGCTGGTGTTGGGGCCGTTTCAGGGCCAGGTAGCGTGTGTGCGTATCCCTGTCGGCAAGGGCGTATGTGGCACGGCCGTGGCAACCGGGCAGGTGCAGTTGGTAACCGATGTGCATGAATTTCCGGGCCACATTGCCTGCGATGCCGCCAGTAACTCAGAAATTGTGTTACCGCTGCGTCACAACGGTGACATTATTGCGGTGTTAGATATCGACAGTCCGAGCCTGGCACGCTTTGATGCCGAGGATCAGGCAGGTCTTGAACAAATTATTAGCCTGTTTGAGCAGCACCTGGCAGCCACTTTATGAAAGATGCGCTTTCAGTTCACGATTATCTGTTTGATATTGCCGATATTGGTGATTGGGAAGGTGATGAAGAACTGGTTACCGACAAGGTTAATGCGGTTTATCATGCTGTTTGGCAGGCGTTGCCGGATGACATCAGCAGTGAACAGGTAGAGCAGTTATTACCGGCTATCTGGGATGAACTGCGTGGCGGCACTGTGCTGCTGGAAGCTGATGAAGATGAACTGATAGATTGGGCGTTGGCCTATGTGCGCCAACAGCTGGAAGAAGGTACGCCCGAAGCGGATACCACAGATGAAGAAGAGTGAAGCGTTAATGACCACCCCAACTGAACAAAATGTAAAAGCAACTAACGTCAAAGAGGTACTGGCGTATCTGGTACAGCAGTTTCCGGCGTGCTTTAGTGCTGCTGGTGAAGCAAAGCCACTGAAAATAGGCATTTTTCAGGACCTGGCTGAGCGACTGAAAGATGACGTAGTGGTAAGTAAAACGCAATTACGTCAAGCGCTTAGAGTTTACACCTCAAGCTGGCGTTATTTGGAAGCAACAAAAGAAGGTGTTGCCCGGGTTGATCTGGAAGGGACTGCAGCAGAGGTAATTGACGCCTCACAAGCTGAGCATGCAGCAAAAACGCTGGAAGAAAGCAAAGCCAAAGCAGCAGAAAAGCGTAAAGCCAAAATTGCAGAAGCCAAAGCAAAGGCAGCCAGTACGGCTAATGCTGACAAACCTGGTTACAAAAAAAATCCGAACAAAAAAGTTTCTCCGGCCTCTAAAAGCACTAAGGTTAACCAGAAACCGGTTAAAACCGCTGACGCACCGCAACAAAGCAGTAAAGCACTGCAAGCGGCCAGTGCTGCAGAGGTTGTTGTTGGTGCCAAGGTGCTGTTAAAGCTTGGGCAAAGTCCGATGCCGGTAACAGTGCTTGAAGTCAGTAAAGATGATGTCACGGTACAATTGGGATCTGGTATGGTGATCAAAACCCGTCAGGACAGTTTGTATTTAGCCTGACTAACGCAGAGTAGCTTATGAATAAATTATCAGTACTAGCGACAGCTTTTGTCACAGCTTTTAGCATCAATGTGTATGCTGAAAATGCGGCAGAGGCGCTGACGCTGCCGGTTATTACACAGGACGCGCAACATGCGACGGCAACAAAACGCATAACAGCGTTGTTTACCCGTGGCCATTATAATGCTGTGCAACTTGATGATGCGTTATCATCCAGAATGTTTGATACCTATCTGAAAAACCTGGATTATTACCGCAATGTACTGATAAAAGCTGACGTAGATGCCTTCGAGCCGTATCGCGATAAATTTGATGATGCGATTAACAAAGGCAACCTGAGCTTCGCGTTTGACATGTTCAACCTGACGTTAAAGCGCCGGGCTGAACGGTTTGATTATGCGCTGGCGCTGCTGGAGAAAGACTTCGACTTTACCCGTGATGACCAGTACCTTTATGACCGCGAAAATGCGGCCTGGCCTGCAACGACGGCAGAACTAAATGAGATTTGGCGGCAACGGGTGAAGTTTGATGCGCTGAACCTGAAGCTGGCCGGTAAAAAAGATGATGAAATTAAAACCATACTGACAAAGCGCTACCGTAATACGCAAAAGCGTTTAACCCAGACCGAAAGCGAAGATGTGTTTCAACTGGTGATGAATTCATTTGCCCGCAGTATCGAAGCGCATACCTCTTATTTATCGCCACGTAATGCTGACCGTTTTCAACAGGAAATGAACCTGTCTCTGGAAGGTATTGGCGCCGTATTGCGCGCAGACGAAGATTACACTGTTATTCAAAGCCTGGTGCCCGGTGGGCCGGCAGATTTAACCCAGAAGTTAAAACCAAAAGATAAAATCATCGGTGTTGCCCAGGACAAAGCGGAATTTGTTGATGTGATTGGCTGGCGGCTGGACGATGTGGTCGATCTGATCAAGGGGCCTAAGGGCAGTACCGTTCGGTTACAGGTCGTTGGCGCTAACGATATTGGTACCAGTCAGGCCCAGGTTATCAGTATCGTGCGTGACAAGATCCGACTGGAAGACCGGGCGGCAAAAGCCGAGGTGTTTCAACCGCAACTATCAGAACTGGATCAGAAAATTGGCGTGATCAGCATCCCGGGCTTTTATAACAATTTAGCCGAAGATGTGAAAAAGCTATTGGTCGAGCTAAAAGATAGCAAGGTTGATGGCATCATTATTGATTTACGCGGCAACGGCGGTGGTTCGCTACAGGAAGCGACCTTACTGACCGGTTTGTTTATTGACAGCGGCCCGGTGGTGCAAATTCGTGAGGGTGATGGCAAGGTGTCTGTGTCACAGGACAACGATGGCGTCAGTTATTACGAAGGGCCGTTAACGGTGATGGTAGACCGATACAGTGCTTCGGCGTCAGAGATTTTTGCCGCCGCCATGCAGGATTACGGCAGAGCTTTGGTAGTGGGTGAGCAAACCTTTGGTAAAGGCACTGTGCAGCAACACCGCGGGCTGGGGCGTATTTATGATATGTTCGATAACCCGCTTGGCAGTGTGCAATATACCATTGCTAAGTTTTACCGTATTAACGGTGGTAGTACTCAGCATAAAGGCGTAATTCCGGATATCCAGTTTCCTACCGCAATAGATCCGGCCGAGTGGGGCGAAAGCAAAGAGGAATACGCATTACCGTGGGATTCGATTAATGCTGCCCGTTATAACAGCCTGACTGATATCACCCCCCTGGTGCCCGTGCTGCGGGAAAAGCATCATGCAAGGATCAGTAGCGAGCAGGAGTTTCAGTATTTACTGGATGATATCGCGCAGTACAAAGAACAACTGGATGACAAAACGGTATCACTGAAAGAAGCCGAGCGTATTGCTGAGCGCGATATAAATAAAGCGCAACAATTGGCCCGGGTTAATGCACGGCTAAAGCGTTTTGGTCTGCCTGTTGTGACGTCGCTGGACGATGTACCAGAGAAACTTGAGAAAATTGATCCCTTTTTAGAAGAAGCTGCCAATATCACGGCTGATTTTAAAATGGTCAGCCGTTTGGCAAAAAAGTAACAAACAGGGTTTCATCAGAGCAATAAGGCGGTATTATTACCGCCTTTTGTTAATGTAAGATGATAAAACATAATAATTATAAAGGTTAACTAATGGCTACACGTGGTGAGTTCTCTTCGAGGATCGGCTTTATTCTGGCCGCTTCCGGTTCAGCAGTTGGCTTGGGCAATATCTGGGGCTTCCCGACCCAGGTTGCCAGTAATGGTGGGGCAGCATTTGTCATAATGTATCTGATCCTGGCATTTTTATTGGCGTATCCGGTGTTAATGGCGGAATTGTTAATAGGCCGGGCGACAAAATCCAATGTGGTAGATGCGCTGGGCCAGGTATCGCGAGGCCTATCCGGCCGGGTAGTGGGTGCCTGGGGCATAATGACAGTGTCATTAATTCTGGCGTTTTACAGTATTGTCGGCGGTTGGATGCTATCGCATACCGTCGAAGCCTTGGTCAATCTGGCTGGCTTTGAGCACTTAGCACAGTGGTTAATCTCCTTCTCTTTAGAACGTAATTTGTTGTTTTGCGCCGTATTTATGGCGCTTACTGTTGGCATTGTCAGTGGTGGTGTGGTCGACGGTATAGAGCGCTGGTCGGTACGGTTAATGCCCACCTTGTTTGTCATTATGATAATGCTGTTTGCTTATGTTATGACGCAGCAAGGCGCAATGGACGGCCTGAAAGTGTATTTGTTACCTGATTTTAGTCAGGCATTAAACCCGGATTTACTGATCAGCGCGATGGGGCAGGCGTTTTTCTCTATGTCACTGGGTGTCGGCACTATGTTGATTTATGGCTCTTACGTCAGCCACAGTGAAAACCTGCCAAGGTTAGGTGCTGCGGTATCGTTGGTAGACATTGGCGTAGCTGTTTTGGCAGGATTATTGATTATTCCGGCGATGTATGTGGCGCTGCACAACGGCGTGCAAATTTTCGGTGAAAACGGGCAGTTACTGTCGGAAGATACGCTGATCTTTACCGTGTTACCGTCACTATTTACCACTATGGGCGCTGTTGGTGGCGTGGTGGCTTTTGCTTTCTTTCTGCTAATGTCGATAGCCGCATTGACGTCTTCCATTTCAATGCTGGAAGTCCCGGTGTCTTATGTGGTCGAAAAACGCAACCTGAACCGGCATAAAGCGGTGTGGTTGATCGCTGCCATCATTTTTGCCCTTAGCTGTTTGATCATTGTCAACTTTGACACCCTGTTTGGTTTGGTTATTGCGCTAACCACCCGTTACAGCCAGCCATTACTTGGTTTAATGCTGTGTATTTTTGCCGGCTGGATTTGGCATCGTAATGAAATACTCAAAGAGTTGAAAAGTGGTGACAAGTTGGCAGAGCAAGGAATTTTCTGGCGAATTTGGCCCTGGTATGTCAAGTTTGTCTGCCCATTAATTATCGCGCTGATGTTTTACCGCTCACTGTAAGTGCGACTTAAGCCTTTATATAACAATAAAAATACAGGGCGGTAGTCACGCCCTGTTCCAACCGGAGCATCAATTTTATGTCTGAAAAACAACCCAGTTTTCTGGATGCCTCTGTGCCCTTACTGGTACTGGTTGTGCTGCTTTCAGCTTCTGTGTACTTATTCGGAGATAACTCATCTTACGGGCCAAACCAGATAGCACTGTTTATGGCCACCGCGGTTGCCGTGGTTATCGGGTTAAAAAATGGTTATCGCTGGTCGGTGATGGAAAAAGCCATGGTGAAGGGCATTTCGCTGTCGCTGGGCGCTGTGCTGATCCTGCTGTCTGTCGGGGCACTGATTGGCACCTGGATGCTGTCCGGTACCGTACCTACGCTGATTTACTATGGTTTGCAGATCCTCAGCCCAAGCTGGTTTTATGCGGCCTCTTGTTTACTGTGCGGTATCGTAGCGATGAGTATTGGTAGTTCCTGGACAACGGCGGCGACTATCGGTGTGGCTTTGATTGGTGTCGCGGCCGGTCTTGGCCTGTCACCGGCTATTACCGCAGGGGCTATCGTTTCCGGGGCTTACTTTGGCGATAAGATCTCGCCGTTAAGTGAAACGACCAACCTGGCACCGGCCGTTGCCGGGGCTGACTTATTTGATCATATCCGCCATATGTTATGGACGACTGTGCCGAGCTTTTTGTTGGCGCTTGTTTTGTTTACAGTGATTGGTTTTAATTCTGATGTAAGTGCAGATTTGGCCCGTATTGATGAAATAAGCCAGGTACTGCAGGCTAATTTTTCAATTAGTGTGTTGGCGCTGGTACCCTTATTTGTGCTGCTGACGATGGCGATAAAGAAAGTACCGGCCTTTCCCACGGTATTTATCGGCGCGCTATTGGGCGCTTTGTGGGCAGTGCTGTTCCAGCAGGATTTGCTGTCAAAGTTGATTGAAACCGACGTGCCAGCTGCTTTGGGGATCACCAAGCTGATTTGGCATATTTTACATGCCGGTTTTAGCATTGACACCGGTAACGCCAGCCTGAACGATCTGCTAAGCGGCGGCGGTATGTCCAGTATGCTAAATACCATATGGCTGGTGTTCAGCGCTATGATGTTTGGCGCGACCATCGAAAAGATAGGCTTACTGCGCAAGTTTGTCACCTCTATTTTGTTCTTTGCCCGCAGCACAGGCTCGCTGATTACCAGTACTATTGCCACCTGTTTTGTGACCAATGTGCTGACCGCTGATCAGTATATGTCGATTGTCATGCCTGGCCGGATGTTTAAAGAAGAGTATGAACGGCGTAATTTGGCCCCGGTTAATTTGTCGCGCACCCTGGAAGATGGCGGTACCATCACCAGCCCGCTGATCCCGTGGAATACCTGCGGCGCTTATATGCACAGCGTGTTGCAGGTTAGCCCGCTGGATTATGCCATGTACGCGTTTTTTAACCTGATTAATCCGGTGCTGGCGATTATTTATGCTTACTGCGGTATCAAGGTATTAAAGCTGACGCCGCCAGACTCTGTGATAAGGGATGTGGCCAGCAAAGCCTAAACCATAAATAACTGACAAAAAGCCTGATTCGTTCAGGCTTTTTTATCCGTATACTTAGATTAAACGATTCAGCAGGACATGATATGGCTCAGCAAACTATGAACCGGACGGCAACATCACGACATGATTATCAACCTCCGGCATTTTTGATAACGCAGGTAGCGCTAACCTTTGAACTGGATCCCAAGGCTACCCGGGTGACATCCGTGATGCAGGTGCAACGGCAAAGTGAGGCGACCTGCCTGAAGCTGGATGGCCAGCAGCTGCGCTTGATCAGTGTAGCAGTAAATGAGCAACAGCTCAGCGCAGAGGCTTATCAACTGGACGAGCACAGCCTGACCTTAACCGACTTGCCACTGTGTTTTGAACTGCGCATTGTGACGGAAATATCACCACAAACGAATACTGCGCTTGAAGGTTTGTATCTGGCGGATGATACCTACTGTACCCAGTGTGAAGCTCAGGGCTTTCGCCGTATTAGCTATTTTTTAGACCGGCCGGATGTGCTGGCCGAATACCAGGTTACGATTAAAGCCGATGCCCGGCGTTATCCTTATCTGTTGTCTAATGGCAACAAGGTATCGGAACACCTCGATCAGCAAGGCCGCAGAGTAGTGCAGTGGCATGACCCCTTTCCTAAGCCTTGTTACTTATTTGCATTGGTTGCCGGTGATTTTGATGTGTTAATGGGTAATTTTATTACTCGCAGTGGCCGTGATGTTAGCTTGCAGTTGTTTGTTGAAAAAGGTCAGGGGCATAAAGGTCAGTTCGCGCTGGACGCATTGAAAAGGGCGATGGCCTGGGATGAGCAGCGTTTTAATCTGGAATATGATCTGGACATCTACATGGTGGTCGCGGTGGACTTCTTTAATATGGGCGCGATGGAGAACAAAGGCCTGAATGTGTTTAACAGCAAATATGTGCTGGCCGACCCTGCTACCGCAACAGATCGTGATTACTTTAATATTGAGTCCATTATTGGCCATGAGTATTTCCACAACTGGACCGGTAACCGGGTGACCTGCCGCGATTGGTTTCAACTAAGCCTGAAAGAGGGCTTAACGGTGTTTCGTGATCAGGAGTTTAGTGCTGATATGAGCTCGGCCACACTGTGTCGCATTGACGCAGTCAAGCTTATCCGCACCGCGCAGTTTGCCGAAGACGCCAGCCCGATGTCGCATCCGATCCGGCCGGAGCAGGTGCTGGAAATGAATAATTTTTACACCGTTACCGTGTATGATAAAGGTGCTGAAGTGATCCGCATGCTGCAAACCCTACTGGGGCGGGAGCGCTTTGCCGATGGCCTGGCCTTGTACCTTAACCGCCATGACGGGCAGGCGGTAACCTGTGATGATTTTGTCCGTGCCATGCAAGATGCCAGTGGCGTGGATTTAAGCCAGTTTTCACTGTGGTACAGTCAATCGGGTTCACCCGAACTGACCGTCAGGCAGCATTATGATAGTGCAGCCGCGCGTTTGACATTAACCGTTAAGCAGCACACGCCGCCAACGGCAGATCAAACCGACAAGCAGGCTTTACTGATGCCAATACGCATCGAGTTTTTACTGCCCGACGCGACCAAACAACAACATGTACTGCAGTTAACGCAAGCCAGCCAGCAGTTTGTGTTTGACAATATCAGCGCTGAGCCTGTTGTGGTGTGGCTGGAGCATTTTTCTGCGCCGGTAAAGCTGCATGCCAACAGCAGTGACGACAGTTTGCTACAGATTGCTGCAATGGCCAGTGATGGCGTGGCGCGCTGGGATGCGATGCAACAATTTTGGAGTGGCAAAGTAGCACAGGTTATCGCAGGGCACAGCGCTGAAACCGTGTTACCAACACAGCTATTTGATATGATGAAGCAGTGGCTACATCAGCCTGGTGCTGACCTGGCGCTTACAGCAGAGTTATTAATGCTGCCGGATTTTGATAGCTTAGCGGAGCAGTATCAGCAAATACCGGTAGACGGCATTTGGCAGGCTTTACAGCAATTCGAACATTTACTGGCGACAACTTTGCAGACGGCGTTACGACACTGCTACGACCAGCTGGCCGGACAAGCCTATCAGTACAGCGAATACGCCGTCGCTAGCCGCCGATTGCGGGCTTTGTGCCTGCGTTATCTGGCTCGGGTTGATTCAGATGCCGGTTTGACCGTCAGGTCGCATTATCAGCAAGCTGACAATATGACCGACACTATTGCTGCCCTTAGCGCAGCGCAGCAAACTGATGCCGTCCTGTTTAGTGAGCTTATAAGTGACTTTACCGCGCGTTGGCAGCAGGATGTGCTGGCAACAGATAAAGCTTTTGCGTTGGTGGCATCTAACCCTTCAGAGCAAGTATTTAGCGGTATTGATGCCATGTTGCAGCATCCGCAATTTAGCTGGAAAAACCCAAACCGGATCCGTGCTTTATTCAGCGCTTTTAGTTTACGTAATCCAAAGCAGTTTCATCGCGTTGATGGCAAAGGTTATCAGCTGCTGCAGCAAACGGTAGCCCGGGTAGATGTGATTAACCCGCAGGTTGCTGCCCGGTTAGTGACGCCGTTATTAAGTTGGCGCCGCTATGACAGTACGCGGCAACAGCTAATGCAACAGGCTCTGCGTCAACTTGCAGGTAGTGCAACACTTAGCAATGATCTGTATGAAAAGGTCAGTAGAAGCCTGGACTGATGCGACAGTATTATTTCAATGCCTATCTGACAACAGAGCAATGCGAGGCGTATTACCGCGGCGCGGTGAAATATGTTGTGGTGACCGCAGACAGTGGCGAGCGGGTGCAACTGCAATTTCATCATTTGCGCCCCTTTATCGACAGTGCCGGTTTGAGGGGCCGTTTTCGCCTGAGTGTCAGTGAACAAGGTGCGTTTCAGCGTCTGGAAAAAATTAATTAGAGTTTATACTTTAAACACTGAATTAAAACAATGGCTTGCTTATATCTCTGGTTTGACCTTTAATTTCATTAGCTTATAGCAAGGCGTGTTATAGCATTAGGCATATGTTAAACCACTGACAGATTAAAACGGGCAAAAGTTGCGCCAAAATTGTAAAAACTGAATACAAATCAACAGATTTACGTTGCACCAGGCCTTGCCTGTAGCCTGAAATGATGTAATTATTTTAGCTAAGTAAGCTGAGCTCGGATCAGTTGGCTTGGTAATATAACTAAAAAAACACTTATAAATCCTGCAGGGACAGGGGGGGAGATAACAAGATGAATAAAAGGTCGATAACCTTTGCTAAGAAACCCTTAGCGCTAGGTGTTGCTTCAGCGCTGTTTGCCTTGTCAATGGCTCCGGCACAAGCAGCAAGCTGGGATCTGGGTGATGTCAGCATTACGTTTGATTCAACGTTTTCCTATGGCGGCAGTGTCCGTATGGAAGACCGTAATTGGGATACGATCAGCAAAGCGAATAACCCAGGCCTGAATTGGGCTGGTTATGGTTATGATTTGGCAAATGCGGACCCGATGAAGCGGTTTAATCCGGTTTATACCAGCGCCGACATCTGGAAAGAATATGGCTCTTATTCCAGCAACGGCGACAGCGGTAATCTGAACTACGATCGCGGCGATATGTTTAGCAGCCTGTTTAAAGGTTTACACGAGTTATCTATTACCAAAGATAATATCGGCTTGTTTACCCGCTTTATGTACTTCTACGATTTTGCGCTGATGGACAAAGACGGCGCTTACACTAATCCGTTATCAGGCAATCGTGTTGACCCTTGCGCAGACGAAGAAGCCCGTGACTTAGCCTGCCGTGATATACGTTTATTAGACGCTTACATTTACGGCAACTTCAGTTTTAACGATGGTATGAACCCGGTTACCGTGAAGTTAGGCCAACAGGTACTAAGCTGGGGTGAAAGCACATTAATTCAGCATGGTATTAATATTACCCCTATTGATGTTGGTGTTGCCCGTGCACCGGGTGCAGAGCTTAAAGAAGCTTATATCCCTGTGGGTATGCTGACATTGAATATCGGTCTGACAGAAAATCTGTCTACAGAGCTATTTTATCAGTACGAGTGGGAAAATAGTTATCTACCGGTTCCTGGCAGCTATTTTTCGACGAATGACTTTGCCGGGAAAGGCGGCTTTAGTCAGAACGTGCAGCTAGGCTTTGCTGGTAATCCAGATATAGACCTGCCGTTTTTGGTAGGTGAAATGAATACTCTGTCAAGCATTGCCGGCGACCTTTATGCACTGATCGCTAACCCGGCTACGTCCGCCGCTGACAGGGCGTTAGCTGTTAGCCTGGCGACAGCGTACTCAACGAAAGTTACGCTTAGGCCAAACGGTAGCGAGGGTGAGATTAAACCTAAGGATGGTGGTCAATACGGTATTAAGCTTGAGTATTTCTCACCAGAGTTAAATGATACCGAATTTGCCCTGTACTACATGAATTACCATAGCCGCGTGCCGGTAATTTCGGGTATCGCCTCAGATTTTGAAGTTTATCGTCGCAATGCCGATGGTAGCCTGATGTTAAATGATCAGAATATGCCTATAGCGGGTGGCTTATTGCAGTCTCTGCAAATTCTTGCAGCAAACCCGGGTGGTGTAACGGCGGATAATATCGGCGACTTGCCAATGTTCTCCAAAGCTTTATTAGAGTATCCAGAAGATATTAAACTTTATGGCTTCAGCTTTAATACTACTTTAGGCGAAACCTCCGTTGCCGGTGAAATTGCCTACCGTCAGGACGAGCCCTTACAGATTGATGACGTTGAAATATTGTATGCCGGTATGCCTGAACAGTTGGCTAATGCCGGCTTACGGCCAGACTTAGCAGGCATATCTCAAATTGGCCGTGTAATCGGCACGAAAGTGGGCTCCGGGCAAAAAGCCAATGGCTTTATTCTGGCGGATACCCTTCAGGCACAGATGACCTTTACCCATTTAGTTGGGCCGGCACTTGGCTCTGACAACGTCAGTTTATTGGCTGAGATTGGCGGTATCCGTATTCAGGATATGCCGGAACAGAGCGTACTGCGTTTAAATGGTCCTAACACTGACCGCAGCGGAGCACCTTTACGTGGTTTAACAAACGGCGAGTTGGTAAATAAAGACGGTTTACATACTGGCTTATCTGATGGTGCTGAAACCAACCCGTTCCCGACAGCTTCTGCCTGGGGTTATCGTTTACTGGCGAAGATGGATTACAATAACGTTTTTGCTGGCGTTAACCTGTCGCAACGTGCTGTGTTTTCTCACGACGTCAATGGTATTACACCGGATCCGTTATTTATGTTCGTTGAAGATCGTAAGTCTCTGGCTTATGCCATCAGCTTTGACTACCTGAGCAAATGGTCTGGCGAACTGTCATACAACGTATTCTGGGGCGGTCAGGGCACAACCAACAACGTAGCAGACCGTGACTTTATCTCTTTTAACATTAAGTACTCTATTTAAGGGACGAGCACTAATTATGAAAAAACTCACCCTAATTTCATCAGCTATTGCACTGGTATTAAGCTGCTCAGTAGCCGCTAAAATTACGCCGGAGCAGGCCGCAAGACTAGGTAACGATTTAACGCCGTTAGGCGCCGAAAAAGCAGGTAATGCCGATGGCTCTATTCCCGAGTGGACAGGCGGTATTACGGCTGCACCAGCAGGCTACAGTGCGGGTATGCATCACCTGGATCCATTTAAAGATGACAAGGTGCTGCTGACCATTGATAAGTCTAATCTGGAACAGTATCAAAGCCTGTTAACACCGGGCCAGGTTAAATTGTTTGATATTTATCCTGATACTTTCAAGATGAATGTGTATCAGTCGCGGCGTACTGCGTCCTACCCACAATATGTATATGATGCTACTAAAAATATTGCTACCAAAGCCGAGCTAATCGAAGGCGGTAACGGTATTGTCAACGCAGCCATTGGTATTCCGTTCCCGATCCCGCAAAATGGTTTGGAAGCGGTGTGGAACCATTTACTGCGTTTTCGTGGCGTAGCGGCCAGCCGTAATGGTGGTCAGGCGGCACCGACAGCGTCAGGCGCTTATACTATTATCGGCTTCGATGAGCAGATCATGTTTAAGTATTCTGAACCTAATGCCACCGCTGAAGCGTTAACGGCTGAGAATATCTTGTTCCGCTTTAAGCAGGGCGTAACATCGCCTGCGCGTTTGGCCGGTACAGCCTTGTTAGTGCATGAAACGATGGATCAGGTAAAAACGCCACGTCAGGCCTGGACTTATAATACTGGCCAGCGCCGCGTCCGCCGCGCGCCTAACGTTGCCTATGATGCACCTGGTACGGCGTCAGACGGTTTGCGTACGACGGATGACTTCGATATGTTTAACGGCTCACCAGACCGTTATAACTGGGAGTTAAAAGGCAAACAGGAGCTGTATATTCCGTACAACAGCTACAAACTGCACAGCAACGATGTGAAATATGCCGATTTATTGATGGCCGGACATATTAACCCTGAATATGTACGCTGGGAAAAACACCGTGTATGGGTTGTAGAAGCAACATTAAAAGATAACACCCGCCATGTGTACGGAAAACGCGTGTTTTACATTGATGAGGATAGCTGGCAAATTCATGTTGCCGATCTGTATGACAACCGTAATGAGTTGTATCGGGTCGCGGTGGCGCATGGTCTGAACTATTATGAAGTGCCAACGCACTGGAGCACGCTGGAAGTTTATCATGACCTGAACTCGCGCCGTTATATCGCGATTGGTCTGGATAACGAGGATAAGATGTATGATTTCTCGGTTAGTCTGACAGATGCTGATTTTACCCCTGCCGCTTTGCGTCGTGAGGGAACACGGTAATCTTAACGTGTAGTGACGACGGTTGGCCTGGTGCCAACCGTTTTTATTTTAACTATTTTATAGAGTAATAACTCAGACTATGGGTAAAAAAATGATTTGTCTGGTGCTGCTTTACACGGCGTTGAGCAGCGGTGCAGTCGTAGGCAATACAACACAAAGCCAGCCCGAACCTGCCTATATCGCTGCTATGGCAGAAAAAGCGCTGCTGACCGACATTATTAATGTTGCCGAGCAAAACCTGGTCGCTGTTGGTGAGCGGGGGCATATTTTACTGAGCCAGGACGGTGTGAACTGGCAACAGGCTGAGGTGCCACTGCAGGCTAATTTAAACAGTGTTTATTTTTTAAATAAGCAACAAGGCTGGGCGGTGGGCCACGATGCCAGCATTCTGGCGACACAAGACGGTGGTAGCAGCTGGCAGCTTCAACATTATGCGCCAGAGCAGGATAAACCGTTGTTTGACGTCTATTTTACCAATAGCAAAGACGGTGTGGCCGTGGGCGCCTATGGCTTGTTCTACCGTACAGAGGACGGTGGTGTCAGTTGGCAACGTGAATTTCACCCCGAATTGCTATCCGAAGACGATCAGTTATATCTGGAAGAATTACAGGAAACCGACCCTGAGCTATATCAGATAGAGCTAGGGGCAATATTGCCGCATTTCAATCGTTTATATGCCGATGGCAATGTGTTGTATATGGTAGGCGAGGCCGGTCTGGCAGCGAAAAGCTCAGATAACGGCCGCAACTGGCAGCGCCTGGATGAGTTTTATAATGGCTCTCTGTTTGATATTACCCGCACATCCGCTATGACATTGCTGGCAGTAGGGCTGCGTGGCCACGCTTTTCAAAGTACAGATCAGGGGGCAAGCTGGCAACAACTTGAGCTTGATGAAACCGCCACCCTTAACAGTGTGTTTTCCGACCAAGCCGGCCGCTTGTTTATCGTCGGTAACGCCGGTAGCTTGTTGGTAAGCAAAGATAATGCTGCGTCTTTCGCTGATTTGTCGCGTGCGGACGGTAAGGCGATAGTTAATGGTCTTGTTTGGCGCGAACACTTATTGTTGGTGACCGAGACAGGCATAAAAACGATTAAATTGAGTGAATTAGAATAAAATGACTGTAAATCGACTGGTTAATAAGTTCGAGTACGCGTTATTCCGCCATCGTGCGCTGGTGATAGTCGCTTTTTTACTCGCTACGGTATTTCTACTGTTTAAAGCAACCAGCATTAAGCTGGATGCTGCTTTTACAAAAAACATTCCGCTGCAGCACCAGTACATGCAGACTTATTTACGTCATGCGCAGGACTTTGGTGGTGCCAATAATATTTTAATTTCGTTATGTGATGAAAGCGGCGATATTTTTAACGCTAATTTTTTCGATACGCTACGCAAAGCACATGATGAGTTGTTATATACCTCTGGAGTAGATAGGGTACAGGTTAAGTCGCTGTTTAGCCCCAGTACCCGTTTTGTTGAAGTGGTCGAAGACGGTTTTGCCGGCGGCCCGGTTATTCCGGCGGATTTTATCGCCAATAGCGATGGACTGGCTAAAGTAAAAGAAAATACCGAGAAAGCCGGTATCGTTGGTCGTATGGTGGCCGATGATTATAGTTGTGCAATGATCTCTGCTCAGTTACTGGAAGTTGACCCGGATACAGGTGAGAAACTGGATACCATAGGGTTTGCCAGTACACTGGAGCAGAATATCCGTGCTAAGTTCCAGTCAGACAGTATTAGTATACATATCATCGGTTTTGCCAAAATGGTCGGCGATGTAGCCGATGGCGCTAAAGGCGTGTTGGTGTTCTTTGCCATTG
The DNA here is from genome assembly GCF_011634895.1 of Rheinheimera pleomorphica. Classification (GTDB taxonomy): domain Bacteria; phylum Pseudomonadota; class Gammaproteobacteria; order Enterobacterales; family Alteromonadaceae; genus Alishewanella; species Alishewanella pleomorphica. Next base: position 110,254 of record NZ_SIRR01000012.1, read on the forward strand.
CCATAGCGGTGACATCAGTGATGGTGTTTTTCTTTTGCCGCTCGTTAATGCTGACGCTATTACCGATTGCCTGCTCGCTTATTGCGGTGGTTTGGCAGATGGGACTATTGTCTGTGATGGGCTTTGGCATTGATCCTATGTCGATACTGGTGCCGTTTCTGGTGTTTGCCATTGGCGTAAGCCATGGTGTGCAGATGATTAACTCTACCGGTAAGCGGGTTGCTGCGGGTATGGACGCTAAAACGGCAGCCCAAGCCAGTTTTCGTAAGTTATTAGTACCCGGTGGCGTAGCGCTGTTATCCGACACCGTTGGCTTTTTAACCTTGTTGATTATTGAAATTGGTGTGATCCGGGAGCTGGCCATTACCGCGAGTTTAGGTGTGGCGGTCATTATTTTAACTAACCTTATTTTACTGCCGGTACTGATGTCCTTTGTCCGCTTTAGCCGGGGTTACAAAGCACGGGTCGCCGCGCCATCGCCAGGTGCTGATAAAGTCTGGTTTGCCCTGTCGGCGTTTGCGACACGTAAGTATGCGGCAATTATTTTGCTGGTAACCGCTGTACTGTTTGGCTTTGGTTACCTGCAAAGCCAACAGCTGAAAATAGGCGATTTACATGAAGGCGCACCGGCACTGCATGAAGACTCGCGCTATAACCTGGACACTAAGCTTATTACAGAGCGTTATGCTATTTCGGTGGATTATCTGAACGTGATGGTGGAAACGCTTCCCAGTGCCTGTACTGAACACAGCATTATGGCCCGCATAGATAACTTCCAGTGGCTAATGGAAAACGTCGAAGGTGTGCAATCAGCGGTGTCACTGGCTTCTGTATCTAAGTCGATAAACGCGGCCTTTAATGAAGGCAACGTAAAATGGCGCGTGCTGCCACGTAATACCCAGTCATTGGTGCAGGCCTCGTCACGGGTAGAGACCAGCACGGGCTTATTAAATGCCGACTGCTCTGTGATGCCGGTGATCTTATTTTTAGAAGATCACAAAGCGGAAACGATAGAGCGCGTTGTTGCTGCAGCAAAAAAATACGGTGCTGAGCTTGGCGATGAGCAAACCCGTTTTATGCTGGCGTCGGGGCCTGCCGGGGTAATGGCAGCAACCAACGAAGCCGTGTCAGAAGCGCAACAGCCAATGATGTGGTATGTCTATGGTGCAGTCATCATCTTATGTTTACTGAGTTTCCGCTCGCTGCGTGCGACGATTTCGGTCATAGTGCCGCTGTATGTGGTGTCTGTATTGGCAACCGCCTTAATGACCAAGCTGCAAATTGGCTTAACAGTGTCAACACTACCGGTGATAGCACTGGGTGTAGGTATAGGTGTCGATTATGGTATTTATATTCTGTCAAATATGACACAGATGTTGCGTGACGGCGCGCCACTGCGTCAGGCGTACTTTGAAGCCTTAAAAGAACGGGGCAGTGCAGTCTTGTTCACTGGTATTACCTTAGCAATTGGTGTGAGTACCTGGGTATTCTCGGCGCTGAAATTCCAGGTTGACATGGGCATACTGCTTACCTTTATGTTTATTGTAAATATGTTAGGTGCCATAGTGGTGTTGCCGGCGTTAGCGGCCTTTTTATGGCGTAAAAATTAAAAACTTTTTTTGCATGAATAAACACGAAAATGGCCGAAAGGCCATTTTCTATTTACGGCAGATGAATAAGTTGTCAGAGGCCTTAAAAATCACTGGTTTAACCAGCACAAAAGCCAAAAATAGTGCTCGAAAAGCGCTACAATAGGCACTACACTGCGCACCTGACACGCTCTGGTTTGTTCGGTAGCGCCTGCTGTTAAAAGCAGTGACTGCAAAAAGGATACAAAAATGGCACTGATAGACGGTCAACCCTCTGTACTACTACAAAACGTAAATAAACTGATAAAACAAAAAGTGAAAGATCAGCCCGCGCTGGTCGAAAAATTTGCACACACCCTGTATGGCAACATGTCTAACGAAGATCTGGTTGGCCGTAATGACAGCGATCTGTATGGTGCAGCATTAAGCCTGTGGCAGACGTTTAACAGCCATGCTGAGCCAGGCGCTAAAATACGCGTATTTAATCCGGAAATTGCTAAATTTGGTTGGGAGTCTAAGCACACTATCGTAGAAATAGTGGTACAGGACATGCCATTTTTAGTTGATTCTGTGCGTATGGCATTAAGCCGGCAAAGTATTACCGCGCATTTATTGCTGCATTACCCACTGCAGACCGAGCGTGATAGCCAGGGCCGGATCAGCGATTTCTATAAGCTGGGTAGTCAAGCTAATGCCAGCATGCAGCAAACGGTATTTCATATTGAGATCGATCGGCTGACAGATAAAAATGCCATTGCGACGCTGACAGAAGAGTTGCATTCGGTGATGGAAGATGTGTCGTTAGCGGTACAAGACTGGCAGCCAGCGCGCGAAAAATTACAGCAAGTGATTAAAGATCTGCCTAAAACCTGCGGTAAAGCCTCGGCGGAAGAACTGCAACAAGCGACAGAATTTTTGAACTGGCTGGCAAAAGACAACTTCACCTTACTGGGATACCGGCAATACAGTATTAATCCGGTTAAAGGTGATTATAAGATCAGCGGTATCGACGATACTTCGCTGGGGTTGATGCGCCGCTCAGCGTCACGCGATCTGATGTTATCAGAGTTGCCGGAGTCTGGTCGCAAGCAGGCCGTTAACAGTGCTTTACTGATCCTGACCAAAACCAATAATAAATCACGGGTACACCGGCCAGCCTATATCGATTACATCGGGGTAAAAAAGTTTGATAAAGACGGCAAGGTGATTGGCGAAGACCGTTTTATCGGCTTATATTCGTCGTCGTTGTACAATAACAGCGCGGCTGATATTCCTCTGCTTAAGAACAAACTGGCGACAGTAATGGATAAGTCGGAGTTTGCGGCCGGCACTCACGCCTACAAAGCACTATTAAATATTCTTGAAACCTACCCGCGGGATGAGCTTATTCAGGCGACAGCAGACGAATTACTGCATGTTGCCATGGGCGTATTGCAAATGCAGGAACGTGATATGACACGCCTGTTTATGCGCAAAGACAGCTTTGGCCGCTTTGTTACGGCGATGGTGTATGTACCGCGCGAGCGCTACAACACCCAGCTGCGAAAAGATACTCAGGCGATTTTACAACGTGCCCTGGGTAGCGATGAGCCGGTAGAGTTTACCACCTATTTTTCTGAATCTGTGTTGGCGCGCACCCATTATCTGGTGCGGATCAACGATAGCCATGTCGAGTATAAAGTGAAAGATATCGAGCGTAATCTGGTAGAAGCGGCCAGAACCTGGGAAGACAAATTAGAAAGTGCCCTGATTGGTGTTTACGGCGAAGCGAGGGGCCGCGAATTAATCGGCAAATATGTGAATGCTTTCCCACGCAGTTATAAAGAAGAGATGCTGCCTAACGATGCGTTAGTGGACATAGGCAAGCTGGAAGCATTAAACGATGACCACAAGCTGGAGATGCTGTTCTACCGGCCACAGGAAGAAAAAGCCGACAGCAAAGCCGTGCGGTTAAACTTATTTCATAAAGATCATCCGATTCACTTATCCGATGTGTTACCGATGTTGGAAAACTTCGGCCTGCGCGTGATAGGTGAAACCCCTTATGCGGTTAAATGTGCAGATGGTTCAGTCAGTTGGATTTTAAACTTTGCCATGGAACTGAACTGTGCGCTACCTGCTGATTTTGCTGCCGCGCAGCAATCGTTCCAGGAGTCGTTTGCCAAAGTATGGAATGGGCAGCTGGAAGATGACGGCTTTAACCGTCTGCTGTTAGGTGCCGGCCTGACCGGACGCGAAGCGTCTTTACTGCGGGCTTATGCTAAGTACAAACGCCAAATTGGCGGTACTTTCAGCCAGGCCTATGTTGAAAGCACCTTTGCCCGCTATGCCGAGCTGGCTAATTTGCTGGTGCAGTTGTTTAACAGCAAGTTTGCGCCGGACAGTAAAGCCAACGCCAAAGCGATTGAGAAACTGGAAGAGCAGATCGCCAGCCAGCTGGAACACGTGGCAAACCTTGATGATGACCGTATTATTCGCCGCTTTGTCGACATGATCAATGCAACCTTGCGCACGAACTACTTCCAGAAGCATAGCGATGGCACAGATAAAGCGTATATCTCGTTTAAAATTAAGTCGGATTTAATTCCGGACATGCCACTGCCAACACCGATGTTTGAAATCTTTGTCTACTCGCCAAGGGTAGAAGGTGTGCATTTACGCTTTGGTAAAGTTGCCCGTGGTGGTTTGCGTTGGTCTGACCGGCGAGAAGACTTCCGCACTGAAGTACTGGGGTTAGTAAAGGCGCAGCAGGTAAAAAATACCGTTATAGTGCCAACCGGCTCTAAAGGCGGTTTTGTCTGCAAAAAGCTACCGGAAACCGGTGGCCGCGAAGCCTTCTTAAATGAAGGTAAAGACTGCTACCGCACCTTTATCCGTGGCTTGCTGGATGTTACCGACAACATCGTGCAGGGCGCGATAGTGCCGCCAAAAGATGTGGTGCGACTGGACGAAGATGACCCGTATTTAGTGGTTGCCGCCGACAAAGGTACTGCTACCTTCTCAGATATTTCTAATGGTATTTCTGAAGAGTATGGCTTCTGGTTAGGCGATGCCTTTGCATCAGGTGGCTCTAACGGTTACGACCACAAGAAAATGGGCATTACCGCCCGTGGTGGTTGGGAATCAGTAAAACGTCACTTCCGCGAAATTGGAATTGATTGCCAAAGCACTGATTTTACCTGTGTTGGCATAGGTGATATGGCCGGTGACGTGTTCGGTAACGGTATGTTGTTGTCAAAACATATCCGCTTGCAGGTGGCGTTTAACCATATGCACATCTTTATTGACCCTAATCCGGATGCGGCAAAGAGCTGGCAAGAGCGCGAGCGCATGTTTAACCTGCCAACCTCAACCTGGGACGACTATGACAAGTCACTGATTTCTGAAGGTGGTGGTATTTTCCTGCGCAGTGCCAAAGCCATCAAACTGTCACCGCAAATGAAAGAAATGCTCGGCACCAGCAAAGCCAGCATGACGCCAAACGAGCTGATCCGTGAAGCCTTGATGATGCCGGTTGATCTGATTTGGAACGGCGGTATCGGTACTTACGTTAAAGCCAGCAACGAGAGCCATGCCGAAGTCGGCGATCGCGGTTCAGAGCCATTACGGGTTAACGGTAAAGATGTAAAAGCTAAAATCTTCGGTGAGGGCGGTAACTTAGGTGCTACCCAACGCGGACGGATTGAGTTTGCGATGAACGGTGGTCTAATCAACACTGACTTTGTTGATAACGTCGGTGGTGTTACCTGTTCAGATAACGAAGTTAATATCAAGATTTTGCTTAATACCCTGGTTGCCGCCGGCGATTTAACGCTGAAGCAGCGTAACAAACTGCTGCTGGACATGACAGACGATGTGACAGCCATTGTATTGAAAGACTGCTACCGTCAGACTCAAAGCATCAGCATTTCGTCGTTGCTTGGCGCAGAGCAGTTAAAAGAGTACACCCGCTTTATCCACACGCTGGAAAAAGAAGGCAAGCTAAATCGTGAACTGGAGTTTTTGCCGTCTGATGATGAACTGGCCGAGCGGATGGCTAAAGGGCAGGGCTTAACCCGGCCTGAGCTGTCAATTCTGACCGCGTACGGTAAGATGGTGTTAAAAGAGCGCCTGGTGTTACCGGAAATTTTTGAGAACCCGTACTTCAAGCGTCAGTTGTTTGCTAACTTCCCGCAAATGTTGCAAGACCAGTACGCTGCGCAGATGGAAAGCCATCCGCTTAAAGCTGAAATTATTGCCACTAAGCTGGCGAATATGCTGGTAAATGAGATGGGACCAAACTTTGCCCAGCGGATGCAGGAAGAAACCGGCGCCGGTGTTGGCGAAGTGACATTATGCTACGCCATTGCCCGTGACTTGTTTGATATGTCGGCGGTATGGCGCAAGCTGGAGCAGCTGGACAACCTGATCCCGGCCGCATTGCAAAGCAAGTTGTTGCACCAGTTACGCCGCACTATGCGCCGGGCGACCCGTTGGTTCCTGCGTCATCGCAACAAGGCGCTGGACATTCAGCAAACGGTAGATTTCTTCAAACCGGCTTACCAGCAATTGAGCAAAGCGTTAGATCAGTACCTGGCTACGGCTGAGGTAGAGCAGTTGCAGCAGAAGCAAACTACGCTGACCGAACAAGGCGTGCCAGAGGAGATTGCGCAGTATCTGGCTCAGCTCAGCACCGTGTTCTCCGTAATGGATATTGCCCAGGTTGCCGATGCGGAAAAAGTGCCGCTGGCCATGGTGGCTGAAATTTACTTTAAACTGGGTGACAAACTGGATCTGCACTGGTTCCTCGAGCAAATCACCAACCAACCGGTGGCGAACCACTGGCAGGCGTTGGCGCGGGCGTCTTACCGTGAAGAGCTGGACTGGCAACAGCGCGCGCTGTCAGCCGTTGTGGTTCGCAGCTGTGGTAAAGTGTGTGCCGCCGATGAGGTGATTAACAGCTGGATCACGGAGCATGATGCGCTGCTGGAGCGTTGGCGTTTAATGTTGGCAGAGTTTAAAACCACCAAGAGCCATGAATTTGCTAAATTCTCGGTGGCACTGCGTGAATTAATGCTGTTAAGTCATCACTGTGACCCTGTAAAATAATATTATCAGTGGCTACAATACCCCGGCTGGTCCGGGGTATTTTTTTGTATTGAGAAGGCAATCTATGTTTTATCCGATAGCACAGAAATTAATGTTCGCCTGTGATGCTGAATGGTCACATAATTTTGCGCTGGGCAGCTTAAAACGCTTTGCCCATACGCCGCTGAGTGGGCTTTGGCAACAGGAGCTGCCGCACAAGCCGGTTACCGTTGCGGGCATTCGTTTTGATAACCCGCTGGGGTTAGCGGCCGGCCTGGATAAAAATGCTGACTGTATTGATGCCTTTGGCCAAATGGGCTTTGGTTTTATTGAAGTAGGCACTGTGACGCCACGGCCGCAGCAGGGGAACGACAAACCGCGCATATTTCGTTTGCCGCAATCGCAAGCCATTATTAACCGTATGGGGTTTAATAATAAAGGTGTTGATTATCTGGTAGAAAACGTGAAAAACGCCAGCTACAAAGGCGTACTGGGTATTAATATTGGTAAAAACAAAGATACCCCGAATGAGCAGGGTAAAGATGATTATGTGCATTGCATGCGTAAAGTGTATGCCCATGCCAGCTATATCACGGTGAATATTTCGTCACCCAACACGCCGGGGCTGCGCGATTTACAATTTGGCGATGCCTTGTATGACTTACTGCAAAGCGTTAAAAATGAACAACTTGATTTGCAGGCGCAGCATGATAAATATGTACCGGTATTTGTTAAAATTGCGCCAGACATGGATACAGTGGCGGTGCAGCAAGTGGCTGAAACGCTGTTAAAAAGTAAGATGGATGGCGTTATTGCTACTAACACTACGCTGGACAGAAGCCTGGTACAAGGCCAGCGCTATGCCGATGAAGCCGGTGGCTTAAGCGGCTTACCGGTAAGAGACAAAAGCACTGAGGTGCTGCGTCAGCTCAGGGCTGCAGTGGGAGCGGATATGCCGATTATTGGCGTAGGGGGGATCAGCGATGTGGCATCGGCACAGGAAAAATTGCAGGCGGGCGCCAATTTACTGCAGGTCTACACCGGCTTTATTTATCACGGCCCGGCGTTGATCAAGCAGATCGTCAACAGCTTATAAGGATCCGTAGCTGATCTTGTACTGTTAGAACAAAACAGTCTTTAACATCTTGATCAGCTTAGTGTATTTCTATTTTTGTTTAAATATTAGACGCCGTAATAACGCCATCATTTATCTCAGCCAGGGAATTGCATGTTAAGGCCATCAGAGCGCTGGTTTTGGACATATTGTCCACAAAAAGACCGTTTGTTACTGGATATCAGTGACGAAGCCCAGTTCTGTGCGCCTTTTAGTGCTGCACAACTCAATTGCTTACCGCGCCAGCAAGCGTTATCCATGGCTGAAGCTGAAGCATTCTGGGCCATTGATGACAGCCTGCAGATACTGGCTTTACCGGCAGCGCTGCGCTTGGAGCTATGCCTGACCGCACTTTGTGCGCCCTTTTTACAGCAAACGGCACACAAAAGCTGGTATTTTCAGCCAGGGCAGTCTTATGCCGCGCAGCCGTTTGAGCTGGTGAGCCTGTCTGGTCAAAGCCAGCAGTATGCTTTGGTGCTAGGCGGCGATGCTGACTGTGTCAGCTGCTTATTGTTAGGTGATATAGTGACATTGAGCGGCAAAACCTTACCACGGCTACAATGGCTACGCGTACTGAGAAACCGTGTAACCCCGCTGCAAACCGATGTTGCTTATCGTTATAGCGCCTGATTTTAACCGCTGTTATTTCCCTTAACTGCTGATCCGACTACACTAGCAGCAATTTTGTTGTCTAGGATGTTTTGCTATGCCCACCATTGTTGCTGTTTCTGCCGAGCTGGACGCTTTCTATCAGCTGCTTGATAACGCGGTCAGTGCGCAGCAACTGATAAAGCTGGTACTGAGTAAATATCAGGGTACCGAGCCACTAAAACAGATACAGGTTAAGCCGGTCGTATTAAAAGGGCAGTGGCAACTCAGTTTTGTTTATAAATATCAGACTAATGACGTAACACGTAACTTGTTACCGGCAGCGGCGTGCGAAGAAGTGCGGCAGTTACTGGGAACACAGTTTTTTGCTGTTAATCTGTTCAGCAGCCAGGCCGAAGCACAGCTGAGCGTCAGTAAAAAGGGTAAGGTGCTGTATCAGTTAAAAAAAGTACAGACACAAATACCAGAGACGGCGGTTAGCCATAATCGGCAGAAACAACGTTTTTTAACCCTGCAACGCCCTTATCTGCAAGCGCTTGGGGTAACCGATGCAAAGCAACAGCTTATTCCGGCGATGTCACGCAAGTGGAAGCAAATTAATAAGTTTATTGAGATTTTTGCCTCAGCCTTGCAAGAGACCGGTTTGTCGCAACAGCAGCAGGTGCATGTTGCAGACTTTGGCTCAGGTAAAGCCTATTTAACCTTTGCGGTACACGACTATCTTACCAACACGTTACAACTGGACGCCAAAGTCACCGGGGTAGAGCTCAGACAACATCTGGTTGAGCTGTGTAACAGCACTGCATCTAGCCTTGAGCTGGCAGGTTTACATTTTGAGCAGGGTGATGTTAAACACTTTAAAGCCCGTGGCATTAACGTCATGATAGCGCTGCACGCCTGTGATACCGCCACCGACTATGCTATCCATATGGGAATAGCGACCGGGGCTGACATTATTATGTGCTCGCCGTGTTGCCATAAGCAGATCCGGCCACAGATGACACTGCCTGCGGTGCTGGCCCCAATGTTAATCCATGGTATTCATCTAGGACAGGAAGCGGAAATGCTGACCGACAGCCTGCGGGCCTTGTTATTGCAGGCGCATGGTTACGATACTAAGGTGTTTGAGTTTATTTCGCTGGAGCATACCAGTAAAAATAAAATGATTTTGGCGACAAAGCGCAAAACACCGCGGGATAATAGCGCGATATTGCAGCAAATTGCCGACATTAAACAGTTTTACGGCGTTAAAGAGCACTGTCTGGAGACGCTGCTACAAGCGCCTGCGGCACACGAATAACCTACGGTTGGCAAAAGCGCTTGCACCGGGCACGGATATAACACTAGCATAGCCTTACGTTTTTTTACGAAACCGGCCGTGATGTCTGCTAAATCCGCTGTTTCACTCTGGCAATTATTTGTTATTTTTCTGCGTCTGGGCTGCACCAGCTTTGGTGGCCCGGTGGCGCATCTGGCCTATTTTCGCCATGAATTTGTAGAAAAGCGTCGCTGGTATAGTGAGCAACACTATGCACAAACGGTGGCGTTGTGTCAGTTTTTACCCGGCCCGGCCAGCTCTCAGGTGGGTATTGCTATTGGTATGGAACGCGGCGGTTATTGTGGAGCACTGCTGTCCTGGCTTGGTTTTACTTTACCTTCGGCGCTGTTGCTGCTGGCCTTTGCCTATGTGTTTGTCGGCGTTGGCGACAGTGTGGGCTATCACTGGATAGCGGCGCTTAAGCTGGTCGCAGTAGCTGTTGTCGCACAGGCGGTCTGGTCGATGGCCAAAAGCCTGTGCCCTGACAAGCTGCGTGTCGCAATCGCCTTGTTAACAGCAATCAGCTTGTTATTACTATCTGGTGTTGTGGTGCAATTACTGCTGATGCTAATCGCGGCGTTAATTGGCTGGCGTTTTATCCGCGCGCAGGCGGTGATGGCTGAGCAGGCGAGCGCAGCAGCGGCTAAACCCACAGGCGTTGCACCTGTGCTGATGTTTGCCGTTTTTGCCGGTTTGTTAGTGTTATTACCGGCGCTGGCAGCCGATAGCGACAGCAGTATGCTTAAGTTGTTTGATCACTTCTACCGCGCCGGTGCTCTGGTTTTTGGCGGTGGTCATGTTGTGCTGCCATTGCTGCAGGCAGAGCTGGTCCCGGCGTGGGTAAATCAGGATGCGTTTTTAGCCGGTTATGGTATGGCACAGGCCGTACCGGGCCCATTATTTACCCTGGCAACCTATCTTGGCGCCGTGACGCCGTTACCTGCCTGGCAGGGGGCTTTTGTCGCTACACTGGCCATTTTCTTACCTGCATTTTTACTGCTGTTTGCCGCTTTGCCTTTGTGGCTGCAGCTTAGCCGCCAAGCCGGTATGCGTCGTGCCATTGCCGGCATTAACGCGGCAGTGGTGGGCATTTTATTGGCGGCACTGTATAACCCTGTGTTTAGCAGTGCGGTAAAGCATAGCTATGATATGGCTGGCGTAGTACTGGCGTTTGTAGCGTTAGCCGTTTGGCGTTGGCCGCCGTATCTGGTGGTGTTGCTGGCGGCCCTGGCTGGCATAGCGCGGCACTATCTGCACCTGTTCTGGGGAGTGTAGCGCGGTGATCACAGCTGAACAAATGATGGTTTTCACGGTGCTGGCAGTGACCTTGTTGCTGTTTATCTGGAACCGCTGGCGTTACGATATCGTGGCACTGTTAGCGTTACTTACGCTGGCGATTAGTGGTTTAGTGCCGTCTGATCAGCTCTTTAGTGGCTTTGGTCACCCGGCGGTGGTGACCGTAGCGGCGGTATTAGTGCTAAGCCGTGGCCTGATGAACGCCGGAGTGGTAGACACGATAGCACGGCAGCTGTTACGTGCCGGTGATAATCTGTTGTTGCAGATAAGCTTACTGACCGTCATCGTAGCGCTGGCCTCGGCTTTTATGAACAATGTCGGTGCGCTGGCGTTATTGATGCCCGTGGCTATCTGGATGTCGCGCCAGCATAATCGTTCACCCTCTATTTTGCTGATGCCGCTGGCGTTTGGCTCTTTACTCGGTGGCACGATTACATTAATCGGTACGCCAACCAATATCATCGTGGCGTCATACCGGAAGCAAACCGACGCTGCGGCGTTTTCGATGTTTGACTTTATGCCGGTGGGGCTTGCGGTTACGCTGGCAGGGGTGCTGTTTATTGTACTGTTGGGCTGGCGGTTAACACCAACACGGCAGCAAGCAGCAAACCGTGATGGCTTATTTGAAATCAGTGATTATTTTACCGAAGTGACAGTGACGGCTGACAGCCAGTTTAGCGGTAAAACCTTGCATGAGCTGCTCACGGCGTTAAAAGACAACGCTGATATCGTGGTGTTGGCGCAGATCCGCGGCGACACCCGGCGTAATTCGCCGTCGACGTACTCTATTATGCGGCCCGGCGATACGTTGCTGCTGGAAGCCGACCCGGACAGTTTGCAATTATTGTTAGAAAAATCTGCGTTTAGCTTAGCGGCAAAAGCTGACAGCGACGAGAAAACATCCACAGATCGCAACGCGGCCACCTCGGAATTGATGGAGGTGATTATCACGACGGCATCAAGTTTAATTGGCCGTAGTGCGGCTACCCTGGACCTGCGTGAGCGCTCGGGCATCAACGTACTGGCCGTAGCGCGGCAGGGTAAACAATTGCGCAAGAGGCTAAGCAAAGTACAATTTGTCGCGGGCGACATTTTACTGGTGCAGGGCAATGATGAAGCGGCCGCAGCAAATTTATCTGCACTGGGCTGTTTGCCACTGGCGGCCCGTGGTTTGCGTATCGGTAAACCACGGCAAGTTGCGCTGGCCAGTAGTATTTTTATCAGCGCTTTGTTGCTGATGGCCTTTGACGTGTTGCCAGCGGCTACCGCTTTGGTGGCGGCGGCGGTGGCGATGCTGTTTGCCGGTATTATCAAAACCGGCGAGATATACCACAGCATTGATATGCCGGTTATCGTGCTGCTGGCAGCGATGTTACCTTTAGGCATTGCGCTGGAAAGTTCGGGCGGCTCGGCACTGATAGCACAGTTGCTGTTAGTGCTGGCCTCAGACTTGCCGCCGCTGGCGGTTATCGCGATGTTAATCGCCGCGACCATGTTACTGTCTAATGTCATTAATAATGCTGCCACTGCTATCCTGACGGCACCGATAGCCATTAAGTTAGCGCAGGGGCTTGGTTTATCTGCAGACCCCTTTTTAATGGCGGTGGCAATTGGCGCCTCTTGTGCATTCTTAACGCCCATAGGGCATCAGTCTAATGCGTTGGTTATGGCGCCAGGTGGTTATAAGTTTGGCGATTACTGGCGGATGGGCTTGCCGTTGTCAATACTGGTTATTGCCACTGCAGCGCCAGCTATTGCCTGGATCTGGCCTTTGTAATAACCCCTTTTATATGGAGAACACTATGCGTGAGCTATATATCGCCAATAAAAATTATTCATCCTGGTCGCTCAGGCCCTGGCTGTTGATGCGGGTGCTTAATATCCCTTTTATTGAGCAACTGGTGCCGTTTAGCCAACAGGGCAATTTTGAAAAATTCCGCACTTTTTCACCCAGTGGTAAAGTACCTTGTCTGGTGCAGCAAGACGTGGTGGTGTGGGACTCTTTAGCGATAACGGAATTTTTATATGAGCACCATACCGACGTTTGGCCAAAACAGACCAAAGCCCGTGCCTTTGCACGCTGTGTCGCAGCAGAGATGCACTCGGGGTTTAGCGCGCTGCGCAATATTTGTGGTATGAGTTGCCGGCATAGTGTGAAGCTGCATCAGATTTCTGCTGCGTTGCAGCAAGATCTTGACCGGTTAAGCGAGTTATTTGAGCAGGGACTGACGGAGTTTGGCGGCCCTTTTTTATGCGGTGAGGCTTTTAGTGCCGCAGATGCCTTTTTTGCTCCGGTGGCGTTTCGGATGCAAAGCTACGATTTACCCTTTAGCGAGCGCGCTGTGGCGTACCTGCAGCACTTGCTGGCGTTACCGGCTATGCAGGACTGGTATCAACAGGCTTTAGCTGAGCCCTGGTTAGATGAAGCCCATGATGAAGAAATAAGCCGCCATGGGAAAATTATCGCAGACAGACGGCAAGGCAGCTGACAACGTGGCTATTCGCCGTTCAATATGGCAAATTAAGCGCCGTATAACAAACATCATGTAAAAATAACTATAAGGAAGGGAAATGGAAGGCTTTATAAGTGCGCTAAATGGCATTATCTGGAGCCCGGCACTGATCTATCTGTGTCTGGGTGCTGGTTTGTTTTATTCAATTTTAACCCGGTTTGCCCAGGTACGGCATTTCAAAGAAATGTGTAAGTTGCTGCTAAACAACAGCGAATCTGAAAAAGGCATCTCGTCATTTCAGGCGCTGGCGGTATCGTTATCTGGCCGGGTTGGCGTTGGTAATATTGCCGGTGTAGCGGCTGCTATAGGTTTTGGTGGCCCGGGCGCCATTTTTTGGATGTGGGTCGTCGCGTTTTTAGGCGCCAGTACTGCTTATGTCGAATCGACACTGGGGCAACTGTATAAAGTGGAAGAAAATGGCCAGTACCGCGGTGGCCCGGCGTACTATTTTGAACGCTGCCTGGGGTGGCGTTGGTTGGGCATTTTGTTTGCGGTATCGGCTATTATAGGCTGCGGTATCTTTTTACCCGGTGTACAGGCCAATGCAGTAGGTAATGCGGTGACGCAGATTTTCGGCGAAGGGGCTATGGTTGTCACTACTTTTGGCGAGGTAGGCACCTATAAGCTGATCGCGCTGGCGGTGATCCTGATAGTACTGGCGTTTATCATTTTCGGTGGTATTAAGCGGATTGCGCATTTTACCCAGATAGTGGTGCCTTTTATGGCGCTGGGTTACATCGTGATGGCGCTGATTGTTGTGTTTCTGAATATGGATAAAGTGCCAGGCATTTTCAGCTTAATTTTATCCGATGCCTTTACTGCACAAGCCGGTTTTGGTGCTGCCATAGGCTGGGGGGTAAAACGGGGTATTTATTCCAACGAAGCGGGTCAGGGCACAGGGCCACATGCCGCAGCCGCCGCAGAAGTCGAGCATCCATCACAGCAGGGCCTGGTACAAGCGTTTTCGGTATATGTTGATACATTATTTGTTTGTACCGCGACGGCACTGATGATTTTAATTACCCAACAATACAATGTGGTCGGTGAGCTGACAGATGGCAGTTTTATCGTGCAAAATGTAGACGCTGCGACTGAAATAGGCTCTGCGGCCTTTACCCAAATGGCGCTTTTAAGCGTATTTGGTAACTTTGGTCAGGTGTTTGTCGGTCTGGCGCTGTTTTTCTTCGCTTTCACCACCATTTTGGCCTACTACTACATTACCGAAACCAATGTCGCTTACTTAAACCGGGTGTTTAATAACAAGCTGCCAACTTTAGTGTTTAAGCTGCTACTGATGTTTATGGTGGCCTATGGCACAGTAAACAGTGCAGGCTACATTTGGAATATCGGCGATATTGGCGTTGGGTTAATGGCCTGGGTTAACGTACTGGGTATATTGGCGATTTTCTTTATGTACAAGCCAACCATGCGCTGCCTGCGTGATTTCGAGCAGCAGAAAAAAGCCGGTGGGGCTATCAGTTTTGATCCGGTTAAACTTGGCATTACCAATGCCACCTTCTGGGAGAAAAAACTGGCTAAAGCGCAGGCTGAGCAGGATAAGCATTTACCTTAGTCAGGTAGGGCATGTTGCAGGCAACATTTAGGACAAAAAAGCCCGGCATAAATGCCGGGCTTTTTTGGGGGTTGGCGGCGTTAATCTACACCGATAAAACCACCGGTTTGATGCGCCCATAGCTGGGCGTAAATACCGCCGCTGGCAATCAGCTCGCTGTGGCTGCCTTGCTCTACAATGCGGCCCTGATCTAACACGATAAGCCGGTCCATCTGGGCGATAGTGGATAAGCGGTGGGCGATGGCGATCACGGTTTTGCCGTGCATTAGCGTATTTAAACTGGCTTGTATTGCCGCTTCTACTTCAGAGTCCAGCGCTGAGGTGGCTTCATCCAGAATAAGAATGGGCGCATTTTTCAGCAGCACCCGGGCAATAGCAATACGCTGGCGTTGGCCGCCGGACAGTTTTACACCGCGTTCGCCCACCTGCGCATCAAAGCCGATATTACCTTTAGGATCGGTTAAATCATGAATAAAATCAATGGCCTCAGCCTGTTCCGCCGCTTGTATCAGTTCAGCCTCTGTCGCATCAGGTTTGCCATAAACAATGTTGTCTCGCACCGAGCGGTGTAGCAAAGAGGTGTCCTGGGTTACCATGGCAATATGCTGGCGCAGGCTTTCCTGGCTGACTTGGCTGATATCCTGGCCATCGATCAGAATATTGCCGCTTTCGACATCATAAAACCGCAATAACAGGTTAACCAGCGTCGATTTACCGGCGCCGGAGCGGCCAACTAAACCGACTTTTTCACCTGGTTTAATCTGCAGGTTCAGCTGCTGTAGTACCGGAGCCTTGCCGTTGTCGCTGCCAGCTTTACCGTAATTAAAACAAACATTATTAAAGCTGATTGCGCCGTGTTGTACCGCAAGCGGTTTGGCATCTGGTGCATCCAGAACCTGTGCCGGTTGCGACAAAGTGGTAATGCCATCGGCCACTGTGCCGATATTTTCAAACAGGCTGCTGATTTCCCACATGATCCACTGCGCCATACCGTTTAAGCGCAGCGCCAGACTTACCGCTATAGCAATGGCACCAACGCTTATCGCACTGTCGGCCCATAAATAAATAGAGAGCGCGGCGATGCTGAACACCAACAAGTAATTCAGGGTTTGCACCGATACGCTCAGGCCGGTGGCTAAACGCATTTGCCGGTACACCGGTTTTAAGAATACTTCCATACTGTCACGGGCATAGGCTTCTTCACGGTTAGTATGCGAAAACAGCTTAATGGTCGTGATGTTGGTGTAGCTATCGACAATGCGGCCTGTCATCTCAGAGCGGGCATCGGCCTGGCGGGTTGACGCCGCTTTTAGCCGGGGCACAAAGTAAAACTGCATCGCGATATAAATAGCTAACCACACCAGCATCGGAATAATAAGCCGCAGATCGGCGTCGGCAATAAAAAATAACATGGAGCCGAAATACACCAGGATATATACCATAACATCGAGCAGCTTCATGACCGTTTCACGCACGGCTAAGGAGGTTTGCATCACTTTAGTGGCAATACGACCGGCAAAATCATTCTGATAAAAACTGATGCTCTGGCGCAGTAAATAGCGATGCGCCAACCAGCGGATTGACATTGGGTAATTGCCCAGTAAAGTTTGATGCACGATAGCAGCGTGAAAAAAGCTTAATGCCGGTAATAAGATTACGGTGACGACCGCCATTTTGATTAAGGTTGCCCGCTCAGTGGTGAATAAGGCCTCGGGCTCATTTTGCACCAGCCAGTCAACTAACTGGCCCATAAAGCTGAACAGTGATACCTCCAGCATTGCCAGTAAGGCTGTGCTGAGGGACATCAGAATAAGTGACGCTTCCATACCCTTAGTGTAATGCCGGCAAAACGCCAGTATGCCTTTGGGCGGTTGGCTGGGCTCAATGGCCGGAAAAGGTTTAATAATACGCTCGAAGAAACTTAGCATGACAG
Organism: Rheinheimera pleomorphica; assembly: GCF_011634895.1. Taxonomy (GTDB): domain Bacteria; phylum Pseudomonadota; class Gammaproteobacteria; order Enterobacterales; family Alteromonadaceae; genus Alishewanella; species Alishewanella pleomorphica. Next base: position 127,266 of record NZ_SIRR01000012.1, read on the forward strand.
TTAACCGCTAACAAAAAGAGCGGCTATTGTAGCCGTTTTAGCGGAAAAAGTGTGGTTAACTGCGCTAGTTCTCGGCTGTGCTGCGATGCGATCAGCCTGCTTTTTGTTATATTGTCACATTTTGTTGCACGCTGCGGCGATGAACGCTGCTATAATGCCAGCATTGCTGTCACCTTTGCCGTTGCCAGCTTGAATTGTTGCTGTGGCGGCCCAATTAAGCCTGTGCTGTGGACTGTGCGGCTGTTTTATTGAGACGTATTATGAAATTAAAACTTGTAACCTCAACGCTGTTGCCTACGCCTTTTGCCGAGTTTCGTTTACACGGCTTTGAGGCGCCCAATGGCAAAGAGCATGTCGCGCTGACCCTAGGTGATGTCAGCGGTGCTGAACCCGTTTTAGCCCGCGTGCACTCTGAGTGCTTAACCGGTGATGCATTATTTAGCCTGCGCTGTGACTGCGGCCCACAATTGGAAGCGGCGATGCGTAAAATTGCCGATTTAGGCCGCGGCTGTATTTTATATTTGCGTCAGGAAGGCCGTGGCATAGGGCTAATTAATAAGATCCGTGCTTATGCCGAGCAGGATAAAGGCCTGGATACGGTAGAAGCGAATGAGATCCTCGGTTTTTTACCGGATATGCGCGAGTATGACATTGCCGCGCAAATGTTCGAGCAATTAGGCATTAAGCAAATACGCCTATTGACCAACAACCCGCGTAAGCTAAAAGCCTTGACCGATGCCGGTGTTAATGTGTTGGAGCGGGTGCAGCACAGGGTTAAAACCAGTGCGCACAGCCACCGTTATCTGGCAACAAAAGCCAGTAAACTGGGGCATTTGCCATAAAGCGGTTATGGCTGCGATTAACGGTGTGCTGTGGTATGCTTGCCGCCGTTTTATCATCTTTTAACACAGGATATCCCTTTGACTCCGAATGACGTACTGCGCAGTCTGCGCTACAGCCTGAACGTGCACGACTATGGCATGATAGATATTTTCGCCCTGACTGGCGTAACGGTTAGCAAAGAGCAGGTGGTAGCCTGGCTGAAAAAAGACGAAGACGAAGGCTATGCGCCGATTAGCGATGAGCTGATGGCTGGTTTCTTAAATGGTCTGATTATTCAACGTCGTGGCGCTAAAGATGGCGCTATACCTGAGCCAGAGAAGCGGCTGAATCACAATATTATGCTGCGCAAACTGAAAATAGCCTTCGACTTAAAAGACGATGATATTATAGCGTTGTTGCAAAGCGCAGATTTTCGCTTAAGCAAACATGAGCTAAGTGCATTTTTCCGCCGGCCGGATCATAAGCATTACCGCGAATGTCAGGACCAGGTGTTGCGCTATTTTCTACGCGGTATTCAACTGAAATTCCGTCCCGGCAGCAGCTGATCCCACAGCACAGTTAATGTTATACTGCAGCCACTTATTGTGAAGTGTCTGCAGTTATGATCCCAAAGCTTAATCCCGAATTAGCGCTGGATGCCAGCATAGTCGCCTATAGCAAAGCCTTAGTTGCTGCCGGCTTTAGTGGTGATATTGAAACCAGTTATGGTGCCCGTCTGGCGGTGGCCACTGACAACAGCATTTATCAGGCATTGCCACAGGCGGTACTACACCCCAAATGCACCGAAGATTTGGTGATCCTAACGTCGCTGGCGCAAACCTCCAGTTTTTCGCATATTAAATTCAGCCCGCGCGGTGGTGGTACCGGCACCAATGGTCAAGCACTGACTGAACATGTGGTGGTGGACTTATCACGCCATATGCGCGGTATCCTGGAAATAAACGTCGAGCAGCGCTGGGTGAGAGTACAGGCCGGGGTCATTAAAGATCAACTGAATGCGTTTTTAAAACCCTATGGTTTCTTCTTCGCGCCGGATCTGTCGACCTCTAACCGCGCGACCATTGGCGGTATGATCAATACCGATGCCTCTGGGCAGGGCTCGCTGGTGTACGGTAAAACCAGCGACCATGTGCTGGCGCTTAAAACTGTACTGATTGATGGCAATATTTTAAACAGCCATAAGATGGCCACCTTCGAAGCTGAGCACCGTGCTGAGCAGCCCAATAGCATTGGCCGTATTTATCGTCAGGTGCTTGATAGCTGTCGTGACTTCAGACCACAAATTTTAGAAAAATTTCCGCGTTTAAACCGCTTTTTAACCGGTTATGACTTAGAGCATGTGTTTAATGACGATTTAACCGAGTTTGATTTATCGCGCATTATTACCGGCTCTGAAGGCTCCTTGGGCTTTGTGGTGGAAGCCAAGCTGAATATTACGCCGATCGCCAAATACAAATGCCTGGTCAATGTAAAATATGACAGCTTTGAAAGTGCATTGCGCAACGCGCCCTTCTTAGTGGCTGCAGAGGCAACATCAGTTGAAACTGTTGATAGCAAGGTACTGGATCTGGCCCGCGGTGACATTATCTGGCATCAGGTAAAAGACTTGATCACCGATGTGCCCGGCAGCGATATGCAGGGCCTGAACATGGTGGAGTATAACAGCGAAGATCAAACTGAAATTGAGCAAAAAATAGCCTCGCTCACCGCCAGATTAGACAATGCTGTTTCCAGTAAAACCGATGGCATTATCGGCTATCAGCTGACGTACGATAACGCGGCGATCAGTAATATCTACGCCATGCGTAAAAAAGCGGTGGGTTTGCTGGGTAATACCAAAGGCAGGCAAAAGCCACTGGCCTTTGCCGAGGACACCGCAGTACCGCCAGAGAATCTGGCTGACTTTATTATGGAGTTTCGCGCATTACTGGACAGCCATGGCTTGCAATACGGCATGTTTGGCCATGTTGATGCCGGTGTACTGCATGTACGTCCGGCGTTGGACTTGTGTGATCCGGCTCAGGAGCAGCTGCTGCGTAGCATTTCCGATCAGGTGGTTGCCTTAACCGCAAAGTATGGCGGCCTGATGTGGGGCGAGCATGGCAAGGGCTATCGCAGTGAATACGGCCCGGCATTTTTCGGTGATGCCTTGTTTAGCGAATTACGTAAAATTAAAGCGGCTTTTGACCCGCGTAACAGGGTTAACCCCGGCAAAATTTGTACGCCGTTTAACAGCGCGGACAGCTTAGTGTCGGTAGATGGCCAAAAGCGCGCCTGGTTTGACCGACAAATTCCGGTAGCGGTTAAAGATAGCTTTGACAGCAGCTTAAATTGCAATGGCAATGGCCTGTGTTTTAACTATGAAGAAAGCTCGCCGATGTGTCCGTCCAGCAAGGTCACCAAAGACAGGCGCCACAGCCCGAAAGGCCGGGCCGGATTAATGCGGGAATGGTTACGTTTGGCGCAGCAGCAAGGGGTAGATGTGTTGGCCCAGGAGCAACACTTGCTGCGCCAGTCAGCCGGCATAACCGGTTTGTGGCAGCGGATTAAAAACAGCCTGGCCAAACACCGTGGCGAAGCGGATTTTTCGCATGAAGTGATGGCGGCGATGGAAGGCTGTCTGGCGTGCAAAGCCTGTGCTGGCCAGTGTCCGATTAAAGTGGATGTGCCATCGTTTCGCGCCCGTTTTCTTCAGTTGTACCACAGCCGTTATCTGCGTCCGGCCAAAGACTATATCGTAGGCAATATCGAGCGCACGGCACCCTGGCTGGCTAAAGCGCCAAGGCTGGTAAATTTTGTCGTAAAACAAAAGGCCACGGCAGCCTTATTAGAGAAAACGGTCGGTTATGTGGATACCCCGCTGCTGTCAGTACCCACCCTGGCACAGCAGGTGGGGCAGCGTTATCGCTTTGATTTGGCGCAAATAACCCAGCTCACGGCAGATGAGCGCAAGCGTACAGTGCTGCTGGTGCAAGACCCTTTTACCAGCTTTTATGAAGCGGAGCTGGTGGCTGATGCGCTGCAATTACTGGAAAAACTGGGATTCAGGCCGGTGTTACTGCCGTTTTTACCGAATGGCAAGCCACAGCATGTAAAAGGCTTTTTGCGTCAGTTTGCTAAAACGGCGGCCAACGCGGCTGAGTTTCTCAATCAACTGTCACAGCTGGATATGCCGTTATTGGGTTTAGATGCGTCTTTGGTGTTGGTCTATCGCGACGAATACACTAAAGCGCTGGGTGACAAACGGGGCGATTTTAACGTGCAATTGCTGCACGAGTGGCTGGTGCAGCAAGCGCTGCCAAAAGCAACCGGCGAGGGCGCCTATTTATTATTGGCGCATTGCACCGAAAAAACAGCATTACCGGCAACAGAAAAAGCTTGGCAACAGATTTATGCCCAGGTGGGTTTATCGCTTAAGCCGATAAGCGTAGGCTGTTGCGGTATGGCGGGTACTTATGGCCACGAGGCGCAAAATCAGCACAATAGTAAAGCCCTGTTTGATATGAGCTGGCGACAGCCGGTAGAACAACATGGTATTGAGAATATTCTGGTGACAGGGTTTTCCTGTCGTAGCCAGGTTAAACGTTTGGTGGGCGATAAACCGCGGCATCCGCTACAGGTGCTGCTGGCGCAATTGCAGCGCTAAAAGCGCTCTTGGCTTTACACAATAAAAAAATCCGCCGCAGCGGATTTTTTTATTGTGTACATCAGCGTTATCAGAACTTGTAACTGCCTTTTAAGTACCAGTAACCGCCGTTGATGCCCATAGGTGAAGTTTCGAAAAACTTACCACCTAAGATACCTTTCCACTCGTCTGGTAGTTCAGCCGGATCGTTATCCAACAGGTTCTGCGCGCCTACGGAGACGATAAAGTTGTCGTTAACATAGTAACTGACTTCAGCATCCAGTGTGACTTCCCAGGTCGCATTCACAGCTAAGCCCGGATCATCGGCGTGCACGCCCTGATAGCTACCATAGTAATTGGTCCGCACGAAAGCTGACCAATCATCCCAGCTTTGGGTCCAGGTAAAGGTAGCACGATGGTTAGGTAAGTCATCTTCCAGCCGTGATACGCGGAATTCGCCGGTAATATCAGTAAAACGCGTTACCTCGGTATCGTTCCAGTTGTAAGCCAGGGCAAAGCTGCTGCGGCCATCAAACAAGTCCATTGAGTAGTTGGCGACGATATCAATACCCTGAGTACGGGTGTCAAAATCGTTGGTCAGATAGGTGATGCTGGTCAATGAATCGATACCACGGACACCGGCTGCTTTTAACAAGGCGATATCGTCTGCGGTCACTTCAAAAGCACTTGACTGGCTGATACGGTCATCAACGTCAATCCGGTAGTAGTCAGCGGTAATAAAGAAATCATAACCGGTGTACACCACACCAAAGGCGTAGCTGGTTGATTCTTCCGGCTCCAGCTCAGTGGCGCCTTTTAAGATAGCCACAGGGTTGGTAGCGGGTAATACGCCGATATCGACCAATACGCCCTGGTCCGCTTCGGTCCGTACGTTACTGACGTTAGCCTGACCAACGGTAGGGGCGCGAAAGCCAGTACTGGTAGAAGCACGCAGTGCCCAGTCATCTGTCAGTCGGTACTGACCGGTCAGTTTGTAGTTAGTGGTGGTGCCAAAGCTGTCGTAGTCTTCAAAGCGCACTGCCAGCGCACCTAGCAAGTTTTCCGTAAACTCCGCTTCTACATCAATATAAGCCGCGTAGTTACGACGGGTGGAGGTGCCGGCGGTTTGTGGCTGGAAGCCCGGGAAACCGTTAGAACCATTACTTAAACCTTGTGATACGTAGGGGCCAATTTCCCATGACGCTTCTTCACCGGCGACAATTTCAAAGCTCTCTTCGGTCCATTGTGCACCAAAGGCAACGGTTAAATCTTCATATAAACCGGCTGGCACGTATTTTACAAAATCAGCGCTGAAGGTTTTTTCCAGCTGGATATATTTACCGGCATCAAAATCGGTTGGTGTTTCCGGGCCTAAAGAGGCGTTAACCGAGTTAAATAACTGGAAATTCGATTCGCTGCGGCCGACAACACCACTGAAATCGTATAACACACCTTCCATAAAACCGGTTTTAAACTCGCCTTTAGTACCAATAGCCAGTGAGGTATCGGTAATATTGCCGCCAAAGTTTGGCGTAAAACCACCCGGGAACATAGAGAAGAACGTAAAACAGTTATCTGGTAATGCCTGTACTTCAGCGTCAATTTGTTGGTAATTTAAACCGCTTAGCGCAATGTTCTGACAGCCGCCTTCGCCACCGCTGCCTAAATCGGTCAGATCAACCACTAACAACGACTCGCCACCGTCATTAGAAAATACCTGCGGCCGGTTGGTTGGATTGCGGTAGTAAAAGCCACCGCGCACATCACGTTCAGAGTAGTTACCAAACATGTAGGCTTCGCCACCGTTGCCCAAATCCAGGCCAGCGTTGGCAAATATGGTGATGTCGTCTTTTACTTCCGGTGAACCCCATATCTGAGCCGGATTTTTAATAAAGGTGTTGCCGGCATCGGCTAACCCCTGGGCGTCGTCACGTTGTACACTGCGGCTGGTGGCGTCGACGTTTTTATACTGCATGCTAAGGTTAACAAAGCCGTCTTTGGTCAGCGGTAGGCCAATATTGGCAGCGACTTCAGTAGAAGTGCCATCGCCTTCATAATATTCACCGTGTTTTACCTCAACAGTACCGCCCTCTGCAGCATCTTTAAGCACAAAGTTAACCACGCCGGCAATGGCATCTGAGCCGTACTGGGCTGCAGCGCCATCTCGCAGCACTTCAACTTGTTTTAACGCTATGCCAGGGATCACGGATAAATCCGGGCCTTGTGCGCCGTCATTAATGCCGCCACCGAGGAACGAAATCACCGACGCGCGATGCCGGCGTTTGCCGTTTAGCAGCACCAAGGTGCTGTCAGAAGACAGGCCACGTAAATTGATGGGACGGATCAGCGTAGCGGCATCGCTGATAGGTTGCGAATGCACGTTTAGCGACGGCACTGTGGTGCTGATCAGATTTAGCATGTCAGAGTTACCGTTCTTATTTAACTCTTCACCACCGATAATATCGACCGGTACCGGCGAGTCACCGATAGAACGTGGGGCAGAGCGGGTACCGACTACAGCAATTTTCTCAACTGACTGTTCTTTCTTGGCGGTATCTGGTGTTGTTTCCTGTGCTACTGCCACGGTAGCGCTGATCCCGAAGGATAGCGATGCTGCCAGGCCGAATTTTACGGCGCGGGCAACCGGATGGTACTTATTATGATTTTTCATAGCTCTTTTCCTGGATTATTTTTTTAGTAACCGGACGCTTATGTTTTTGTTTTTGCGTCCTAATAAACATATTGGATAACGTCGCTGTTGTCTATCGTATATTTCTGTTATTTCGTCTCTATAGTGGGGAAATGCAGTCGATTGCAAAAATAAAAACACCTTGCTGTAAGCCGCCAGCCTGATTTATAACTGCGGTATTGCCAACCTGCCGGATAAAAATGTGCAAATCCTTGAACTTACCTCTGATCACTTTGCTGCGGTTGTTACGCTGGCCAATCAGATCCATGGCGATAACTACCTGGACAGCGTTAGCCTGACGCAGATGCAGCAACAAGGCATAAAACGAGGCATTAATGCCAGTTTTATCGCGCTGGACGAAGAACAACAGGTTGTTGGCTATCGCTTAAGCTTTGCCGCCGGACAATGGCAGCCTGATAATTGGTGTAGCGAAGCCTTGTGGCCGGTCGCGGCTGATTCGATGGCCTATTTTAAATCAGTGGGGGTCAGCCCGGCACAGCGCGGCAAGGGCATAGCATCAAGCTTGCTGCAGACGTCGCTTGCTGCGCTGCGCCAGCAAGGCGCTAAAGCCGGCCTGGCGCATATCTGGCGTGAAAGTCCGGGCAACGCGGCGCAGCGTTATTTCGCCCATGCCGGTGCGGTTTTAGTGAAAATTCATCCTCAGCGCTGGCGGCATTTATCTGAAACGGTGGGTTATCACTGCCCGGTATGCGGCGCCTTGTGTAACTGCAGCGCTGCGGAAATGGTGTTGCTGTTTCCAGAGGCCGACTAAAATGTATGATCCGCTAAATGATAGCCGTATCGCCGCCGGCCAGGCTTATCCGCATTCTTATTGGGCGCAGCACACCGACATTGCAGCGCCGACAGCGCCTTTGCAGCAGGATGTGCATACCGATGTCGTGATTGTCGGTGGCGGTTACACTGGCCTCAGCTGCGCCTATCAGCTGGCAACTCGCTTTAACCGTGAAGTCACGCTGCTGGAGGCCAACCAGGCCGGTTGGGGCTGCAGTGGCCGCAATGCCGGCTTTGTGCTGCGCGGCACCGGACGGTTGGGACTGGCGCAGTTGACACAGCGTTTTGGCATTGAATGCGCGCGCTTATTTCATCAGGAATATGGCGAGGCGATTGCACAGGTTAAACAGATGATATCGCTGGGTAATATTCGCTGTGACAACCAGCCTGAAGGCTACTTAAAGGTAGCGCATAATGCTGCTATGGCGGCAGAGTTGCCAGAGCAGGCGGCGCTTTTACAACGTCAGTTTGGTTATCAGGCAGAGTATCTATCGCCACAGCAGCTAAAGCGCGACTATATGCACAATACACAAGCCTATGGCGCGGTTAGATTCCCCGATTGCTTTGGGCTAAACCCCTTGGCTTTGGCACAGGGTTATACTGCTATGGCAAAGCAAAGCGGGGTACAGCTGTATACCGGCTCACCGCTGTTGAGTTGGCAACGTGAAGCTAACGGTAGTTTTTTGCTGCAAACGCCAAAGGCACAGCTGCGCTGTAAACAGCTGATACTGGCCAGTAATGCTTATACCCCTAAGGGGCTGTATCCGGCGCTAAACCGCGCTTGTTTGCCGGTGCTTAGCAGCATTATTGTGACGCAGCCGCTATCGCCGGTGCAACTTGAGCAAAGCGGTTTACAGCATACGCAGTTGGTGATGGATACCCGGGCGTTGAAATACTACTACCGCAAATTACCGGATAATCGCATCTTATTTGGCGGGCGCAGTGCAGTGTATGGCAAGGATGCCGAAAAAGCGGTGTACCCGGCGCGTCTATTGGCCGCGTTAAAAGCCTGTTTTCCGATGTTGACCGGTTTAGACTACGACTATCACTGGAGCGGTTGGGTCGCGGTGTCTTATGATGATTTACCGCGGGTGTGTGAAGCTGAACCCGGGCTGTTTTACGCTGCGGGTTATTGTGGCAGTGGGGTGTCGTTTAGCAGCCTGGCCGGTGTGCGGCTGGCAGAATTAGCCAGCGGTGTTGCTGTGCCGGCGTTGCCAATTTATCAAAGTCAGCTGGCGCCATTTCCGTTGCCGGCGTTCAGACGGCTAGGACAGCAGGCTTATTACCAGTGGGGCCGTTTTAAAGACCGCTACCTGTAACTATACGCCCGGTTTAACCGGGCGTAATGTAATCAGAAGGTTGCCCGCAGGCCAAGCGTTATTGCCCGCCCCGGCAGCGGTGCATCTGCTTTAATAAAAGAGCTGTGGACAAAACCCAGCTCGTTGGTCAGGTTAGTGGCGCGGATAAATGCCGTCATATCCAGCCGTGCTAAATTAAAATCGTAGTTCAGGCTGGCATCGAGTAGGGTATAAGCTTTGGTTGGCGTTTCATTGGCGGCCACTTTGTTTTGTTTGGCGTAACGCGTTACGCCAACATCAGCACTCCAGCGAATGCCGGCATACTGATAGCCTAAACCGGTTTTAAAAGGCGGAATACGCGGCAGGTAATCAGCACCATCCAGCTTGGCCCGTACAGCATCAAAAAATACCTGTAGTGACTGAGCGTTGCTCAGTTTATAGCGGGCTTCAAATTCCAGCCCATACAAGGTTGCATCATGCTGCTGGTAATGATACAGCGGAAAGTCATTATGCCCGGCATGCTCTTCTTCCGTATGGCCGTCCTCTGCGTGGTCTTCATGATGATCTGCCAGATCTTCCATTGTTAAGCCGGTGTTTGCCAGGTACAGATAGTCGTGTACTTTGTTATAGAAAAAGTTGTAGGTAAATGTCAGATCGCCTTTGAAGCTGCGAAAGGTAACATCTATATTGCTTGCCGTTTCCTTTTCAACTACGCGCTCTGATAGTTCCAGTTCACCATCGTGTAACTGATAGGCCAAGCCCAGCTCATAGCTGCTGGTGGCAATATGCGCACCATTAGAGTAAAGCTCAGCCGCACTGGGCGCGCGTTCTGAGCGGCTTACTGCCAATGCCCAGGAGAACCCTGGCACAAACTCCCACACCAGACCGGCGGAAGCACTAACGGCTGCAAAGGTGTCTGACAACCTGACAACAGAGCCTGCTTCATGCCCCAGTTCTACAGAGCCGGTTTCGTGTTTTGTTCGCTCAATCCGGCCACCTAACTGAGCAGAGATATTACCAAACTGCCTTTCCTCCAGCACAAAGACTGCATGTGACAGCGTTTTACTATCGGGGGTAAAGGCTTCTTCGCCAAAGGCTTGATAATCTGCGTGCTGCAGATGATAACCCAGCACCCCATGCCAACCGCTAATGTCTTCATGTTCAAGCGTTAAACGGCTTTCCAGGGCGTTATTTTTAAAGGTGGTGCCCGGCACGCCCGCGTCAATTTCCTGATGCTGATAGTCGGTATAAGCCGCATTAAATGACAAAGTTTCAATGCCAGAAAACGGTGCATACCATTCACCGGCCATGCTAACGCGGTTTTGCTTTAATTTGGCAAATACACCTTCTGCAGCATGCTCGTCATCAGCGGTGTCCGCTTCATGTTCATCTTCGTTGCCATGCTCATCATGATGGCCGGGAATACCATAATCAGACTCTAACCGGCCAACGCTGATACCAAATAACCCGTGATTACCGATAACGCTGACACCGCCGTTTACGGCTGTACTTTGTGTCCAGGAATTTTCTAAGCTGGTAAGGGTTTCGCCTTCATCGTTAGTGAAGTGGGGCACATCATAGTTTGAGGCATCACGTTTAACACCATCGAAGTGCCAGGCGATATTATCACTACTGCCTTCGTGGTTCAGCGCCAGGGTTTGTTCATCTGACACATCAACATAGCGGCTTTCCAGCTTGGTTTCGCTGGCGGCACGTAACTGGCGGGGAATACGGTTATCTACCACGTTAATAACGCCGCCAATAGCGCCGCTGCCGTACAACAGAGTAGCCGGACCACGCAATACTTCAATTTGTTGCGCGGTAATCGCATCGGCGCTAATGGCATGGTCCGGACCGATACGTGACACGTCTGCCGTATCCAGGCCATTATTTAAAATACGCACCCGCGGGCCGTCCAGACCGCGGATCACCGGGCTTGACGCTACCGGGCCATAATAGTTGGCGTGTACGCCGGGCTCGTATTTCAGGGTTTCTCCTATGGTAGGCTCGGTGCGTCGGCTTAATTCTTCGCCGGTCAGCACCGATACCGGCGTGGCCATTTCCAGGTTGTATTTATGAATACCCGAAGCGGCCACCACAATGCGCTCAATACCGCCTGGTGTCAGGTTGATCGTCAGTTCAGGCTGTACTGGCGTCAGCGTAACAAAGCGGTCGCCATAGCCGGCGGCCGAAATATGCAGCTCAGCGTTTGCCGGAGCCTGAATACTGAAGCGGCCCAGCTCGTCAGCGTAAACATACTGCTGGCGGCCATGAATATGCACCCGGGCGTTTTTCAGCGGTTGGCCCTGACTGTCGGTAATAACACCGTTATAACGCTGGCCAACGTCTTGTGCTGACACACTAAACATCAGGCCAACCAGGGTGGCTAGCAGGCTGTAACGTGGCAAAGCAGATAAACTGCGCATTCGGCTTCCTTCAGATTTTTTGCATTCGTAATGTTATAACATTTTACAGTATTATCCGGGCGCAGCAAGTTACCTTTGCTGTGACAGGATAAAACGGTATCGCGGCGCGATTAACTGCTGGCGTAAGGCGGCATGAAGTTATTAGAATGCAGCTTGTGAAAGTTATTGAAATTACAGGGCAGGTTTGGCGTTATGAGTTTTTGGCCGGAGTTTATGTTAATTGCATTGGTGCATCTGATGGCGGTGGCCAGCCCAGGGCCGGATTTTGCCATAGTGCTACGCTATGCCGTGCGTTTTGGCCGGCAACAAGCACTGGCAGCCAGTGTGGGGATCGGCTCGGCAATACTGTTGCATGTTACCTGGTCGTTAGTGGGGATTGCCGTGCTTATTCAAACAACGCCTTGGTTGTTTCAGGTATTAAGCCTGGCTGCGGCGGCTTATCTGGCCTATATCGGCATACTGGCGCTGCGCAGCAAAGCACCAACACACCCGGAGCAAAGCATTCACGGCAGCGCAGATGAGGCAGTGCCTACGGTCGGTAAAGCTTTTATTGCCGGCTTTATTACCAATGGCTTAAACCCGAAAGCGACATTATTCTTTTTATCGTTATTTGCGGTGATTATTTCGCCGATTACGCCACTTTCTTACAAAATTATCTATGGCATTTATATGTCTGTCGCTACGGCCGCCTGGTTCTGTATGCTATCCATGGTGCTAACACAGACTAAAGTAAGGGGTTTTTTACTGTTAAAGGGTTACTGGTTTGACCGTTTAATGGGTTTGCTATTGTTGGCACTGGCTATGCATTTGGTAGTAACGAGTTTCAGCAGCTAAACTCTGTCTGAGTCGGGCAGAGTCTGACGAAGTGGGGTACAACATGCAGATGGCCGCCAAAGTGATCAAATTGGATCTGGACTACAGTTGTGACGCCAGCCATGCGTATCAACAGCAGCGCCATTATGTCTCGCCGTGGCAGGGGGAGAGCACTGAGCATTTCGCCAAACGTTTACTGGCTTACTTAAGCTTGTACGAGCACCATCCCAGCTTTGCTAAAGCCGAGTCATATGGCAAGCTGCCAGATTTATATATACAGGATAGTCAGCAGCATTTTGCCCTCTGGTGCCAGCTGGAGCTGATACCGGAAAAACGATTGCAACGCGCATCTCATCTGGCTGATGCACTGCTGCTGGTGTTAAATGAACAGGAAACAGACAAAGCGCGCCATAGTGTGCAACCGGCCAATCAGCGTATTTTTACCTTAACGCATAGCAAGCTTGACGCCTTTTGTCTGATGTTAAAAAGCCATATGCACCTCAGTGTCTGGCGTGAAGACCCTCTGCTGTCTATTACTGATGGCGAATACCTGCTGCAGTTGAATCTGAGCGCGCTGATTGAAAATCCACACTAACACTGTGGCCTTGCCTTGTACGTGCTGAACGCTATAATACGCGCGGTTTTTAATATTGCTCCGGATTTACGATCCGGCACTGCAAGAGGTCAATTATGTACGTTGTTGCTGCTTTATATAAATTTGTTCACTTAGCCGACTATGTCAGCCTGCGCGATGCCTTATACGACCATATGGTGGCGAACAAGGTCAAAGGCACCTTATTGCTGGCCGAAGAAGGTATCAACGGCACTATCTGTGGTCTGCGCGAAGGCGTGGATGCCGTTAAAGCCTGGCTGGATGCCGATGGCCGCTTTGATGGTATGAGTTACAAAGAGTCGCTGTCGGACGAACTGGCGTTTTACCGCACAAAAGTAAAGCTGAAAAAAGAAATTGTCACCATGGGCGTTGCGGGTATTAACCCGGCGCATATCGTTGGTACCTATGTTAAAGGTGATGACTGGAATCAGCTAATCAGCGATCCGGATACCATTCTGATTGATACCCGCAATGACTATGAAGTCGCTATCGGCACCTTTAAAAATGCGGTTAATCCAAACACCACCACCTTTCGTGAGTTTCCACAGTGGGCAGCGCAAAACCTGGATAAAACCAAACATAAAAAAGTGGCCATGTTTTGCACCGGTGGTATCCGCTGCGAAAAATCGACCGCTTATCTGAAAGAGCAAGGCTTTGACGAGGTATACCACCTGGACGGCGGTATTTTAAAATACTTAGAAGACATGCCGGTAGAAAATAGCTTATGGCAGGGCGAATGTTTTGTGTTTGACCAGCGCGTAGCGGTAAAACATGGGCTGGAGCAGGGCAGTTATGATCAGTGTTATGCCTGTCGTATGCCGTTGTCTGCCGATGAAATGGCCTCAGACCAGTATGTCAAAGGCTTAAGCTGCCCGCATTGCCACGATAAAACCACCGCTGAGCAAAAAGCCGCTTTTGCCGAACGGCAGCGTCAGGTTGAGCTGGCGAAGCAGCGCGGTGAAAAACATATTCGTGACGGCAAGTTTGAATAAGCCGTGCGGTTAGCGCTAAATTTTGTCGTCTGAAGCCAGCAACATGCTGGCTTTATTTTTACCTGTAAAATACGATTTAGCGCCCGTTAATTCGATTTATTCGAATATTATCGCGCTAATTATGTGCTTTTAGTTTAGTTAGTCAGGCGTATCATCGGTATCAGGCAGGAGAACTTATGTTAAAAAATTCACAATCTCGTTATGGCATGGTCAGTATTGTTGTGCATTGGCTGGTCGCTGCCACCGTATTTGGCTTGTTTGCGGTTGGTTTTTGGATGGTTGACCTGAGCTATTACAGCAGCTGGTACCGCACTGCACCGCATTGGCATAAAAGCGTCGGTATGTTGCTGGCAATGGTAATGCTGTTTCGCCTGTTATGGCGTTTTATCAGCCCGCCACCTGCGCCTGTAGCATCGCATAAAAGCTGGGAGAGATTAACTGCCGTTGTCGTTCAGTTGGCCTTATATCTTGGTATTACGCTGTTAGTGATAACAGGATATCTGATATCAACCGAAGATGGCCGGCCGGTGCAGGTATTTGGCTGGTTTGACGTGCCGGCACTGGGGCAATTATTTAACAATCAGGCAGATATTGCTGGTGTGATCCATGAATATACCGCTTACACCTTGATCAGTCTGGCTGTGCTGCATGGCCTGGCAGCGGTTAAGCACCATGTTATTGATAAAGACGCTACGCTAAAACGTATGTTTGGACGTAAACCTTAACCCGGAGATAACAATGAAAAAACTTTTACTGGCCGCGTCAATGGCGGCGATGATGGCCGCGCCGGCCCAGGCTGCTGACTATGTCATTGATACACAGGGCGCCCATGCCTTTGTGCAGTTTAAAATAAGCCATCTGGGCTATAGCTGGCTATATGGCCGTTTTAACACCTTTTCCGGTGATTTTAGCTATGACGCAGCCAAATTAACCGATGCAAAAATTCAACTGACTATTGATACCGCCAGCGTGGATTCAAATCACGCTGAGCGCGATAAACACCTGCGCAGCGCTGACTTTTTAAATGTCAGCAAGCACCCTAAAGCGACTTTTGTCAGCACCAAGGTGGTCCCCAAAGCCGGTGAGGCCTTTGATCTATACGGTAATCTGACATTAAACGGCGTAACCAAAGAAGTGATTATTGCCGCAGAGAAGTTAGGTGAGGGCAAAGATCCCTGGGGCGGCTACCGGGCGGGTTTTGCCGGTACAACAACCTTAACCTTAAAAGACTTTGCCATTAACACTGACTTAGGTCCGGCCTCTGCCACTGTGCAACTGGATTTAACGGTGGAAGGTATTCGCCAGTAAATATACGTAATACAGAGCGGGAAATATCAGCTTTCCTGCTCTGTATTGCCGGTTGCGGCTTCTGTTGCTGGCAGTTCAGGTGCGGTAGCTGTTTTGGACTTTAATGCACTTAATAAACTGAGCAAAATCAGGTTAAATTCTTCCTCCTCAACTTGCACATTGGTTAGACTGCCAACCAGTAGCGTCGCTTCAAAGTTATCGCCGGTACGATACATTAACTGGGCCAAACGTAACTTAGCCCAGGGCAGGGTTTTGTTTTCGCTGTCCTGATAAAACGCCACATACTGCTGCAGCGCTTTAATACCCAGCTCTGCGTCCTGATCGGCAATCACCGCTAAGCGGCCAATATGGTACAGCGCATTATATTTATCGGTTAAGTCGGTGGCATAGTCAGCGGCCTGGCTATAGCTGACAAACGCTGCCTCATACGCCTGAAGCTCATTCTGGATTTGCGCCTTACGCGCCAGTAAACGGGCTGTTGGCGGGTTGGGCATCATCTTTTCCAGCAAGGCCAGCGCTTCGGTCGGCTTTTTCTCGTTCAGCAAAATCCGGCTTTGCGCCAGTAATGCCTGCGCCGGGTTTTCCTGTGCCAGTTGCTGTGCCATTTCTGCGGCCAGGGCTTTATCACCGCCAGCGGCAGCCGGTGCTATGCTATAAAAATCAATTAATGCCTGGCGGGCCGCAAAATGGTCGGGCTTAAGGGTTACGGCTTGTTGTAGCAAGGCTACACCCCGGGCCGCGCGCTCTTTAGCCGCAAACACATTGCCATCGCTGGCCAGGCGAATTTTACTCAGCCCAGCCAAATAATTCAGCTCGCTGTTATTGGGAAACTGCTCAATGGCATAGTTGAGTAAGGTATTGGCATCTTCCAGACGCTGTTGGCTAATCAGGGCCTTGGCATAAATAACCAATAAACCGTCTTGTTGTTTGTAGTCTTGCTGCTGTACCAACTGGTGTTCCAGTTCGGAAAACTGAGATTTCGCCAACAATTGTTCATAGTGCGATAGATTAGACGGTGCCGCAGATACCGCTAACAGTAATAACAGCGCTTTCAAAATTGATCTCCTTCAAGATCAGGGTGTCATAAGGCCAGTCTGCTGCAACTGCAGGCAAATTACCACCGGCTCAGGGAATTTCTATCTCAATATCTGTCAGCGGAATGCTACAGCAGGGTAAAAACTCCCCTTTGCGCACAAACGCCAGTGGTTCGTTCAGGTACTGTACTTCGCCCTGTAACAGCTTACAACGGCAGGCACCGCAATAGCCTTGCCGGCAATGAAAATTAACCTGCAGCTTATGTTGCTCCAATGCGGTGAGTAAAGTGGGCGCAGTGCCATCAAAGGCGATGGCACTGTTACCGCTTATTTTGACATTGGGCATTGCCGGGCTTACAGGTCGAAGTCGCCGAAGTCGCCACCATCAACTTCATTATCTATCTGACCAACCAGATAAGAGCTGATCTCCGCTTCTTGCGGTGCTACCTGCACGTTGTCAGATACCAGCCAGGTGTTGATCCACGGGATCGGGTTTTGCGTGGTGGAGAAAATGGGCTTTAAACCAATCGCCTGCATCCGGCTGTTAGTAATATATTCCACATACTGGCATAAGATGTCTTTGTTCAGGCCAATCATAGAGCCATCTTTAAATAAGAATTCTGCCCAGTCTTTTTCCTGCTCGGCCGCTTTGCGAAAAATAGCATAGGCTTCTTCTTCACATTCTTTGGCAATTTGAGCCATTTGCGGGTCGTCATCGCCGGCGGCCATAATATTCAGCATATGCTGGGTGCCGGTCAGGTGCAGTGCTTCATCGCGGGCGATCAGACGGATAATTTTCGCGTTACCCTCCATCAGCTCTCGTTCGGCAAAGGCAAAGCTACAGGCAAAGCTGACATAGAAGCGGATAGCTTCGAGCACGTTAACTGACATCACACATAAATACAGCCGGCGTTTTAGCTCGTACAGGCTGATATTCTGGCTTTCGCCATTAATAGTGTGGTTGCCTTCACCGCAGCGCTGGTACAAATTAACGCCGTCGATCAGCGCATCGTAGTAACGTGTCACGTCTTCGGCGCGCTGCAGGATCTTTTCGTTCAGCATAATATCGTCGAACACTTTGTGTGGCTCTGCGCTGATATTACGCACGATATGGGTGTAGCTGCGGCTGTGAATGGTTTCACTAAAGGCCCAGGTTTCAATCCAGGTTTCCAGTTCCGGCAGTGACACTATCGGCAAAAACGCCACATTCGGTGAGCGGCCCTGTACCGAGTCGAGCAGGGTTTGATATTTCAGATTACTGATAAAAATATGCTTTTCATGCTCGGGCAAATTCTGGTAATCGATGCGGTCTTTACTGACATCCACTTCTTCCGGGCGCCAGAAAAAACTCAACTGTTTTTCAATCAGTTTTTCAAAGATACCGTATTTTTGCTGATCATAACGGGAAATGTTTACCGGGTTGCCAAAGAACATCGGCTCTTTTAATTGATCGTTTATTTGTCGGTTAAAGGTTGTGTACGCCATGGCCACTTCTTGTCCTAACAGGAATGTTATACAAACTACGGGCTACTGCTGTAGCCCGTTTACTGTCTGATTAAATTTTACAGGCACCGCCAGCACAGCCATCGTCTGCTGCCTCCGGTTTGATGTCGTCTTGTATATCAGCGGCACCATCGCGGGTATTGTGGTAGTACATCGTTTTTACGCCCAGCTTATAGGCCGACAGCAAGTCTTGCAGTAATAGCTTCATCGGCACCTTACCACCGTCAAATTTGTTCGGATCGTAGTTGGTATTAGCAGAGATAGTCTGATCGACAAATTTCTGCATTATGGCAACCAAGGTGAGATAACCGGTGTTGTTCGGAATATCCCACAGCAGCTCGTACTGATCTTTTAAGCGCTCGTACTCGGGCACTACCTGTTTTAAAATGCCGTCTTTACTGGCTTTAACACTGATATGACCGCGTGGTGGCTCAATACCATTGGTCGCATTGGAGATTTGCGATGAGGTTTCTGACGGCATTAAGGCTGACAGCGTCGAGTTACGCAGACCATGCGTGGTAATGTCTTTACGCAGCTGCTCCCAATCCAGTTGCAGTGGCTCCTGGCACACTTTATCCAGATCTTTTTTGTAGGTATCAATCGGTAAGATACCTTCGGCATAGGTGGTTTCGTTAAATTTCGGGCAAGCGCCAAATTCCTGTGCCAGTTTGTTTGAGGCTTTTAGCAGATAATACTGTATAGCTTCAAAAGTACGGTGGGTCAGGCCATTGGCTGAACCATCTGAATATTTCACGCCATTCTTCGCCAGGTAATAAGCGTAGTTAATCACACCCACGCCTAAGGTACGGCGGTTGATCGAGGCATGAAACGCTGCAGGAATAGGGTAGTCCTGATAATCCAGCAGGCTATCAAGTGAGCGTACAGCTAATTCGGCCAGCTCTTCCAGCTCAGATAAGTTCTCAATAGCGCCTAAATTAAACGCAGAAAGCGTACACAGCGCAATTTCGCCTTCAGGATCGTTGACATCATTCAGCGGTTTGGTGGGCAGCGCAATTTCCAGACACAGGTTACTCTGGCGTACCGGAGCAAATTTGGGGTTAAACGGGCTGTGTGTATTGCAGTGATCGACGTTTTGCAGATAAATACGGCCGGTACTGGCACGTTCTTGCATAAACAACGTAAACAGCTCCAGTGCTTTTAAGCGTTTTTTCCGGATACTGCTATCGGCTTCATACTTAACATATAGCTGCTCAAACTTTTCCTGATCTTCAAAGAAGGCATCATACAAGCCAGGCACGTCAGACGGGCTGAACAGGGTGATGTAATCGTCTTTAATTAAGCGGGTATACATCAGGCGGTTAAACTGCACGCCGTAATCTAAGTGACGTACCCGGTTTTCTTCGACACCGCGGTTGTTTTTCAGTACCAGCAGAGATTCAACTTCCAAATGCCACAGCGGATAGAACAAGGTGGCTGCTCCACCGCGCACGCCACCTTGTGAGCAGCTTTTCACTGCCGTTTGGAAGTGCTTATAAAACGGAATACAACCGGTGTGGAAGGCTTCGCCATTGCGAATGGGGCTGCCCAGTGCACGAATACGGCCAGCGTTAATACCAATACCGGCACGTTGGCTAACGTATTTTACGATAGCGCTGGAGGTGGCATTGATGGAGTCTAAGCTGTCACCACACTCGATCAGTACGCACGAGCTGAACTGACGGGTAGGGGTACGCACACCAGACATGATCGGTGTTGGCAACGACAACTTAAACAGAGAGCAGGCATCATAAAAACGGCGTACATAATCAAGCCGGGTAGCTTTGGGGTAATTGGCAAACAAACACGCCGCGACCAGCATATACAGGAACTGCGCGCTTTCGTAAATTTCACCGCTGACCCGGTTTTGTACCAGGTATTTTCCTTCCAGCTGTTTTACGGCGGCATAGCTAAAATTCAGATCACGGCTGTGGTCAATATAGCTATTTAACGTATCAAGCTCTTCGCGGCTGTAGTCGGCCAGAATGTGTGCGTCGTAGCGCTTCGCCTCCACCATTTTGACAACCTGATCATACAGATGCGGTGGCTCAAACTGGCCATAGGCTTTTTTACGCAGGTGGAATACCGCCAGACGCGCTGCCAGGTATTGATAATCCGGCGTGTCTTTTGAGATTAAATCCGCAGCCGCTTTGATAATGGTTTCGTGAATATCTTCACTTTTAATGCCATCGTAAAACTGAATATGCGATTTCAGTTCAACCTGTGATACCGACACATTTGACAGGCCTTCAGCGGCCCAGGTGATAACACGGTGAATTTTGTCCAGATCTAAAGGTTCACGCCGGCCATCCCGTTTAGTTACAAAAAGAGCTTGTGTCATTGCTGCAGATTTCCATTTCGGTTGTTATGCATGGTTAGTTAGCCATGTAGCGCACGGCCATATTACCAGCAGCTATTGTTGCTTAATTACACAACATATAGGTGCTTTTGAGAAAGTGATCACAAGATAGTGTGGATCTGGTTTTTTTGCAAGGCTTGACAAGGTGGAAAAAATGGCACTGAAAGACGGCGTTAGTAGCTGCTAACCACGTCGCTAGTGTGCAAAGATAGCCGCCAGCGACGCAAGCTTTTTTTCCATATAAATTTATTTGTTCTATCAATATTTTTTTTATATCTCATCGCTATTTAAGTGCTGATTAAAGCAGCACTTAAATAGCGCCGCCAGCTTATTCAGTCTTGCACTGCTACAGTGGTTTGCGCGCGACAACGATATAATTAACGTCCAGGCCGGGGCCAATTTTAAAGCTTTCATTCAGTGGGTTAAAGTGCAACCCTGTCGCATCTACCAGTTCCAGTCCGGCGTGTTCGATAAACTGCATCAACTGAGAGGGTCGGATAAATTTACTAAACTCGTGTGTCCCCTTAGGGACCAGCTTCAATACCTGCTCGGCACCGATAATCGCCAGCAAATAGGCCTTAGCGGTTTTATTTAGTGTAGAAAAAAACAAGGTTGCGCCGGGTTTGGCTAAATCAGCACACGCCTGGATCACGGACATCGGCTCGGGCACATGCTCCAGCATTTCCATACAGGTTACGACATCAAACTGCGCCGCATGGGTTAATGCATGTTGCTCAGCGGTGGCTTGCTGATAATTCACTTCTACGCCGGCTTCTAGCGCATGCAACCTGGCAACATTAAGGGAATCACTGGCCATATCGAGCCCGGTTACGACAGCACCGCAGCGCGCCATGCTTTCTGCCAGAATACCGCCACCACAACCAATATCGATAACCTGCTTGCCAAACAATCCTTGCAGCTCATCACTGATGTAACTCAGACGTACCGGGTTAAGTAAATGCAAGGGTTTAAACTCACCGGCAGGATCCCACCAACGTGAGGCAATATCATTAAACTTGGCGATCTCTGCGGCATCTACATTTGGGCTTGTGTGTTTTACGTCTGCGGTCATAGCGGTATCCGTTCGTTTTTGCGCATTATAAAGCCTTGATCCGTTTGAGCAATGCCATCGCTAAATTTGCCGTGCATTTGGGACATGGCAAGCGTCATTTTCTGTGTTAGAATCCTGCGTTGTCTCGCGCTCTATAACATCGACAAAAGCGAGTTATCTATCTGATTTTAAGGGAAATTAGCGTTTTATGACAGATCTGGCCAGAGAAATAGTTCCTATCAATATCGAAGACGAATTGAAAAATTCGTACCTCGATTACGCCATGAGCGTTATTGTTGGCCGCGCCTTACCGGACGTAAGGGATGGTTTAAAGCCGGTACACCGTCGCGTATTGTTCGCGATGAAGGAACTGGGCAATGACTGGAACAAAGCCTATAAAAAATCTGCCCGTGTTGTGGGTGACGTTATTGGTAAATATCACCCGCATGGTGACAGTGCCGTATACGACACTATCGTACGTATGGCGCAGCCGTTTTCACTGCGTTACATGCTGGTAGATGGTCAGGGTAACTTTGGTTCGATTGATGGCGACTCTGCTGCAGCGATGCGTTATACCGAAGTGCGCATGGCACGTATTGCCCATGAGCTGCTGGCCGATTTGGATAAAGAAACGGTTGATTATGTGCCTAACTATGATGGCACAGAGCAAATTCCGGCGGTTATGCCAACTAAGGTGCCTAACTTATTAGTTAATGGCTCCAGCGGTATTGCTGTAGGTATGGCGACGAATATCCCGCCACATAATCTGACAGAAGTAATTGATGGCTGCTTGGCGCTAATCGCAAACCCGGATATCGAGCTGCATGAACTGATGCAGTACATCCCGGGCCCGGATTTCCCGACTGCAGCCATTATAAATGGCCGTAAAGGTATTGAAGAAGCTTATCGTACTGGCCGTGGCAAGGTGTATATCCGTGCCAAGACTGAGGTGGAAACAGACGAGAAAACTGGCCGTGAAGCTATTATCGTTAATGAAATTCCCTATCAGGTAAACAAAGCGCGTTTAATTGAAAAAATCGCCGAGCTGGTAAAAGAAAAACGTATTGAAGGTATCTCGGCACTGCGCGATGAGTCTGATAAAGACGGTATGCGCATTGTTATCGAGCTGAAACGCGGTGAGTCAACCGATGTGATGCTAAACCAGCTGTATGCCAATACCCAGATGCAAACGGTGTTTGGTATTAATATGGTGGCGCTGGATCAGGGCCAGCCGAAGCTGCTCAGCCTAAAAGAGATGCTACAGTGCTTTGTGCTGCACCGCCGTGAAGTGGTGACCCGCCGTACCGTATATGATTTACGCAAAGCACGCGACCGGGCCCATATCTTAGAAGGCCTGGCGATAGCGCTGGCCAATATCGATGAAATTATCGAGCTGATTAAAACCTCACCCAGCCCGTCAGAAGCTAAGCTACGCTTAGTTGATCGCGGTTGGCAGTTAGGCGATGTCAGTGCGATGTTAGAACGGGCGGGCCAGGATGCCGCACGGCCAGAATGGCTGGAAGCGCACTTTGGTATTCGCGACGGTAAATATTTCCTGACAGAGCAGCAGGCGCAAGCCATCTTAGATTTGCGTTTACATAAGCTGACCGGCCTTGAACACGAAAAAATTCTGGACGAGTACAAGCAACTGCTTGAGCTGATTGCAGAATTGTTACACATTCTGGCCAGCCCAGAGCGCTTAATGGAAGTGATCTGTGAAGAGTTAGAGGCAGTTAAAGCCCAATATGGCGATGCCCGCCGTACGGATATCCAGGACAATATGCTGGATATCAATATGGAAGACTTGATCACCGAAGAAGATGTAGTGGTTACCTTATCGCACTTAGGTTATGCCAAGTATCAGCCACTATCGGATTACGAAGCGCAGCGCCGTGGTGGTAAGGGTAAAGCCGCTACCACTGTAAAAGATGAAGACTTTGTTGATAAGCTATTGGTGGCCAGTACCCACGATACTATCTTGTGCTTCTCTAACCGCGGCCGTCTGTACTGGATGAAGGTGTATCAATTGCCACTGGCCAGCCGTACCGCCCGCGGTAAGCCTATTGTTAACTTATTGCCGCTGGAAGAAGGCGAGCGTATTAACGCCATTCTGCCAGTGCGCGAGTACGCGGCCGATAAATATGTGTTTATGGCCACGGCCAACGGCACGGTGAAGAAAACGGCACTGACGGAATACTCGCGGCCACGTTCCAACGGCATTATTGCTGTTAACCTGAACGATGGTGACCGCTTAATCGGCGTTGGCATCACCGATGGCAACAATGAAATTATGCTGTTCTCTGATGACGGGAAAGTCGTGCGCTTCACTGAAGATCAGGTACGCGGCATGGGCCGCACAGCCACCGGCGTGCGCGGTATTAAACTGCGTGAGGGCGGCTCAGTGGTATCATTAATCATTCCAAACGGTGACGGGCCTATCCTGACAGTAACGGAAAATGGTTATGGTAAACGCACAGCGCTAACGGAATATCCAGCCAAGAGCCGAGCAACTCAGGGTGTAGTATCGATTAAAGTGTCTGAGCGTAATGGCCTGGTCGTCGGTGCTGTACAGGTGAACGAACTGGATGAAATCATGATGATTTCAAACAAGGGCACCTTAGTGCGTACCCGCGTCAATGAGGTATCCGAGGTCGGCCGTAATACCCAGGGCGTGATCCTGATCCGCACCGCCGAAAATGAAAAAGTGGTGGGCGTGGAGAAAATTGACGAAATTCAGGACGCAGAAGAGCTGGCTGCTGCAGAGGCAGAAAAAGCGGCTAACACTGCGTTGACGGATACGCAGTTAGCGCAGGATGAAGAAGAGTAACACCCAGACAAAACGGGCGCTTCTGCGCTCGTTTTGCTTTTTAGCCGTTGGTAATTTAAACAATAAGATCGGCTCTAGCCGGCATAAGTAGCAACCAGGCCAGTGAAATAAAACGCCAAATCAGGAGCGCGCAGTAAAGATGACTACGTTTAATTTTTGTGCCGGCCCGGCCATGTTGCCGGTTGAGGTGATGCAGCAGGCACAACAGGAATTTATTAACTGGCAACAGCATGGCTGCTCGGTAATGGAAATAAGCCACCGCAGCAAGCCGTTTATCAAAGTAGCGGCAGAAGCTGAGCAGGACTTACGCGATTTACTTAGTATTCCGGCCAATTACAAGGTGTTGTTTATGCACGGCGGCGGCCGTGGCCAGTTCTCAGCCGTGCCGCTGAATCTGCTAAAACCGGGCCAGAGTGCCGATTATATTGTCTCTGGTGCCTGGTCAAAATCGGCAGTAGAAGAAGCGGTAAAGTTCGGCAATATTAAGGCGCAGGACATCCGCCAAAAAAGCGCAGGGGGTATTCGCACTATTATTGCTCCCTCGCAGTGGCAATTAACGCCAGGCGCTGCTTATGTGCATTGCTGCCCGAATGAAACGGTAGACGGTGTTGAATTTAGCGGCCTACCGCAAACAGACAGCCCCATCGTTGCCGATTTATCCTCGACCATTTTATCGCGGCCAATAGACGTTAGCCGCTATGGCGTTATTTATGCCGGTGCGCAAAAAAATATCGGCCCGTCGGGTTTAACCCTGGCCATAGTGCGCGAAGACCTATTACCAGCTAAAGAGGCCGCTATTCCTTCAGTGCTGGATTACCGTCTGGCGGCCGACAACGATAGCATGTTTAACACCCCGCCAACTTTTGCCTGGTACCTGGCAGGACTGGTGTTTAAATGGTTAAAACAGCAGGGCGGCGTTACTGCAATGGCTACACGTAACCAAGAAAAGTCAAGTTTACTATATGATTTTATTGATAATAGCGATTTTTACAGCAACGATGTTGATAAAGCCTACCGCTCCTGGATGAATGTGCCGTTTTTCCTGGGCGACGAGCGCTTAAACGATATGTTTGTTGAGCAAGCTGAAACACATGGCCTGTTGGCGTTAAAAGGCCACCGTATGGTCGGCGGTATGCGCGCCAGTATTTATAATGCTATGCCAGTTGAAGGCGTGCAAACGCTGGTGAGTTTTATGCAGGAATTTGAGCGGGTACACGGATGAAAACATTAACCCTTAATCCAATTGCAAAGGTCGCCGGTGAAGTGCATTTACCCGGCTCGAAAAGTATCTCTAACCGTGTGCTATTACTGGCAGCACTGGCCGAGGGGACAACGCACATTACTAATTTGCTCGATAGTGATGATATTAAACATATGCTTAATGCCTTAACGGCGTTAGGTGTCAGTTATAAACTATCTGCCTGCCGTACTAAGTGCGAAGTGCATGGTATTGGCGGCTTGTTCAACCATCCGCATGCGCTGACGATGTTCCTTGGTAACGCCGGTACGGCGATGCGGCCTTTAACCGCCGCGCTGGCAGCTTCTAATGTCGACGTTACGCTAACCGGCGAGCCGCGCATGTATGAGCGGCCGATTGGCCATCTGGTCGATGCGCTGCGTCAGTGGCAGGCTGATGTGCACTATCTTGGCAACGAAAACTTTCCGCCGCTTAAGATCAAAGGTAAGCCGTTGCAAGGCGGCAGCATGCAAATAGACGGCAGCATTTCCAGTCAGTTTTTAACGGCGGTATTGATGGTGGCGCCATTACTTGACGGCGACAGTGAAATTGAAATTACCGGCGAGCTGGTATCTAAGCCTTATATTGATATCACTCTGGCGCTAATGCAGCGTTTTGGCGTTCAGGTACAAAACCATGCTTATCAACGTTTTAGCATTAAAGGCAAACAAAGCTATCGCTCGCCTGGCCACTGGCTGGTTGAGGGCGATGCGTCATCGGCATCTTACTTTCTGGCCGCTGCAGCCATTAAAGGCGGAAGTGTCAAAGTGACCGGTATTGGCAAACATGCGGTGCAGGGCGATATTCACTTTGCTGATGCCTTAGAAGTGATGGGTGCTGAGGTTGAATGGGGCGACGACTACATTATGGTTACGCGAAACCAGCTCAACGGTATTGACCGGGATTATAACGCCATACCCGATGCCGCTATGACCATTGCCACCACGGCGCTCTTTGCTAAAGGGCCAACGGTGATCCGCAATGTATATAACTGGCGGGTAAAAGAAACCGACCGTTTAGCGGCGATGGCAACAGAGCTGCGTAAAGTGGGTGCTGAGGTGGAAGAAGGTGAAGACTATCTTAAAGTAACGCCGCCGCCAAAGTTAACACATGCCAGCATCGCAACTTACAATGACCACCGTATGGCGATGTGTTTTTCGCTAGTGGCATTAAGTGACACCGCGGTGACGATAGAAGATCCAGATTGCACTGCGAAAACCTTCCCGGGCTACTTTGACACCTTTGCCCGTTTAGCCCACTAGCGACTCTTCCCTGTAGACGCACAACCGTCCTGTTGTGCGTCTTTTACCGTAGTTAAACTGAATTAAACACAGATTTTGTCACGAAAACCTGTATAATAGCGCCGTTTTGAAATCCGATTAACCAGCAGTTTTAAAGGGGGTAGGATGCCACACTCTGCAGCAGTAATTACCATAGATGGCCCCGGTGGCGCCGGTAAAGGCACCATTTGCCGCTTACTGGCCCAGCGTTTAGGTTGGCAATTACTCGACAGTGGCGCCATCTACCGGGTGCTGGCTTTGGCCGCAATGCACCATCAGATCGCCTGCGACGATGAAGATGCATTGCAGCCGCTGGCCGCGCATTTAGATGTGCAGTTTAGCAGCGACGAACAGGGTAACATTCGCATTACACTCGAAGGCGAAAATGTGTCGCATACCATTCGCACGCAGGAAGTGGCAGAAGTGGCATCAAAAGTTGCCTCTTTGCCCCGCGTGCGCGAAGCCTTGTTACGCCGTCAGCGTGCCTTTGCCGAAATGCCCGGTTTAGTCGCCGATGGCAGAGATATGGGGACTGTGGTCTTTCCGCAGGCAGAGGTTAAAATCTTTTTAACAGCCACCGCGGAAGAGCGCGCCAGACGGCGCTATTTAGAGTTGAAAGAAAAGGGCTTTGATGTTAATATCGGCGACCTTTTGAGCGAAATCCAGGCCAGAGACGAGCGTGATATGAACCGCGCTACCGCGCCGTTAAAACCGGCAGCCGACGCCTATATGCTGGATTCGACCAGTAAAACCATTGAACAAGTGTTGGAAGAGGTACTGAACTACGTTGGCATGAAACTGCCTGCAGTAGTATGAACCAGGCCAAAACCGCATTTTGGACAGCCTGTTAAACGGATTTAAACAGGTAAATTTAGCAACCCCATACGAACATGACGTTCTGTGGCGCACTTAACTGAAAAAGTGAATATGACTGAAAATTTTGCACAATTATTTGAGGAAAGCCTCAAGTCTATCGAAACCCGTCCGGGTGCCATTGTTAAAGGTACTGTTGTAGCTGTTCTGAAAGACGTCGTTATGGTTGACGCCGGTCTGAAATCAGAAGCCGCTATTCCGGTTGAGCAGTTCAAATCTCTGAACGGCGAAATCGAAGTAAGCGTCGGCGACATCATTGACGTAGCCTTAGACGCGATTGAAGACGGTTTCGGTGAAACCCTGTTATCTCGCGAAAAAGCCAAGCGTCACGAAGCCTGGGTACGCCTGGAAAAAGCTTGTGAAGACAAAGAAACTGTTATCGGTGTTATCACTGGTAAAGTTAAAGGTGGTTTCACGGTTGAAGTTGATGGTATTCGTGCATTCCTGCCTGGTTCATTAGTAGACGTACGTCCGGTGCGTGACACGCTGCACCTGGAAAACAAAGAACTTGAGTTCAAAGTTATCAAGCTGGATCAGAAGCGTAACAACGTGGTGGTATCACGTCGTGCGGTGATTGAGTCAGAAAGCAGCCATGAACGTGACCAGCTGTTAGAAACACTGGAAGAAGGCATGGAAGTTAAAGGTATCGTTAAGAACCTGACTGACTACGGTGCATTCGTTGACTTAGGTGGCGTAGATGGCTTACTGCATATCACGGATATGGCATGGAAGCGCGTTAAGCACCCAAGCGAAATCGTCAACGTTGGCGACGAAATTCCAGTAAAAGTACTGAAATTCGACCGCGAGAAGCAGCGCGTATCTTTAGGCCTGAAGCAAATGGGCGAAGATCCGTGGGCAGCTATCGCTTCACGTTACCCAGAAGGTGCTCGCATCACTGGTCGTGTAACTAACCTGACGGACTACGGCTGCTTCGTTGAAATCGAAGAAGGCGTTGAAGGCTTAGTACACGTTTCAGAAATGGACTGGACTAACAAAAACATCCACCCATCTAAAGTGGTTAACCTGGGTGATTCTGTTGAAGTTATGGTTCTGGAAATCGACGAAGAACGTCGTCGTATTTCATTAGGTCTGAAACAGTGTAAAGCTAACCCATGGGAAGAGTTCGCGAAGGGCTTCAACAAGGGTGACCGTGTAAGCGGTAAGATCAAGTCAATCACTGACTTCGGTATCTTCATCGGCTTAGACGGCGGCATCGATGGTCTGGTTCACTTATCAGACATCAGCTGGAATGCCACTGGCGAAGAAGCGGTACGTGAATTCAAGAAAGGCGACGAAGTACACGCTGTTGTACTGCAAGTTGACCCAGAGCGCGAGCGTATTTCTTTAGGTATCAAGCAACTGGATGAAGATCCGTTCAATGGTTACCTTGCTGACAACAAAAAAGGTGCTATCGTTAAAGGTGAAGTAACTGCCGTTGACGCTAAAGGCGCTACTGTTATGTTAGAAGGTGCTGTAGAAGGTTACATCCGCGTATCTGATATCGCGCGTGAGCGTATCGAAGATGCCACTACCGTACTGAAAGTAGGCGAAGAAGTTGAAGCTCGTTTAATGGGTGTTGACCGCAAAAACCGCGTAATCAGCCTGTCAATCAAAGCGAAATTCGAAGCTGAAGAAAAAGAAGCTATGGATACTATCAACAGCAAGCAACAAGAAGCTGATTTTGGTGGTAACGCTATGGCCGAAGCATTTAAAGCTGCTCAGAAGCAGGATTAATTGCTAACAAAGCAGGGGGCTTGTGCCTCCTGCTTTATCCAACCGCAGGTTTGCCGGAGGGTCTATGACCAAGTCTGAATTAATTGAAAAATTAGCTACTGATTTCCCCCATATTCAGGTCAAGGATGTTGAAGCTTCAGTTAAAGAAATCCTCGAGCAGATGGCACAATCTTTAGCCGCCAATGAACGCATTGAAATTCGTGGCTTTGGCAGTTTCTCATTACATTACCGTGCTCCACGTGTTGGCCGGAATCCAAAAACTGGTGACAAAGTAGAGCTGGATGGTAAATATGTACCGCATTTCAAACCGGGCAAAGAGTTACGTGACCGGGTAAAAGACAACACCTGAGCCTCAATGTATTGAGTTTGCAGGCGTAAACGGAGTTTCCCTTGCGCAGACTACTTTTTATCGTTGTACTGGTAGCCCTGGTGATAGTAGGGGTGCTGTTTGGTTCTATTAATCAGCAACTTGCTGATTTACATCTTCTTATCGTCAGTGTGCAGTTACGTGTTGTTGATATTGCCCTGATCTTCCTGTTGCTGGGTATTCTACTTGGCCTGTTGATTGCTTTGTTGTATGCCATACAACGTAAAACGAAGGGTTGGCTGCGTAAATCAGCGGACCGCAACTAGCCTATGTTAGAGCTGCTGTTTTTATTATTACCGGTAGCAGCAGCCTATGGTTGGTTTATGGGCCGCAACAGCGTAAAACACAAAGAGCTGAAAGGCCGGGCCAGCATAACCCGCAATTTGTCTTCTGGTTTAAATTTCTTACTTACTGATCAAGAAGATAAAGCAATCGAGCAATTGCTTGAGCTGTTGGACATTGAAGCGGCAACCATCGAAACCTATCTGGCGCTGGCGAATTTATTTCGCCGCAAAGGCGACTGGGATAAAGCTATTCGCATTCATGAAAAGTTACATCAGCTTAAATTACCCAAACCGCAGGCACAACAAATACAATTTGAACTGGCAAAAGATTATTTCTGCGCCGGCTTGTACGACAGAGCTGAAAAGCTGTTAGTTAACCTGGTAAAATCGCCCAAACTCGCCGAAATGGCATTAAAACAGTTGTTCAGTATTTTTATTGCTACCCACGAATGGCACAAAGCTGAACAGTACCGCCAGGCGGTAGAGAGCACCACATCGCGTTCGTTGCGTGTCGCCATGGCTAATATGCTGGTCGAAGCGTTAAAGCAGGCACCAGAGCAAAACGTTGATCATTTAATGTCGCTGTGTGAGCAGTATCCGCTAGCTATCCGGCCGAAATTTGAACTGGCACAGTGTGCATTAAACCAGCAGCAACCGTTGCTGGCCAAATCAGCCTTGTTATATATCGTTGACCATAAGCCGCAGTGGGCGGCCGATATTTTACCGCTGTTACGCCAATGCCAGCTGGCGGATGACGAGTGGTATCAGTTGTTAAGCAAGTTAGCCAACAAACAGCACAACATTAGTGCGGTAGTGCTATTGGCGCGTTGGCTGGCAGAACACGGCTCAGCTACAGCGGCAGAGCAGTTTTTACTGGATAAGTTAACGCAGCAACCCAGTATCCGGGTGTTTCAACAACTGTTACAGATCCGTCAGCAGCAGTCGGCACCCGCTGCGGAGGTGCTGTCTTCAGTGGAAGAGTTGGTTAATGCCTATCTGGATAAAAAGTCGTTATACAGCTGCCGCAACTGCGGCTTTAAAACCCGAAATCATTATTGGTTGTGTCCGTCTTGTCAGCAATGGGAAACCGTTGAGCCCGTTGCTGGTATTGACGGTCGTTAGTTAAAGGAAAAAGCATGTCTTGTCAGACCCCTGTGGTGGTGGCCCTGGATTTTGAAAATAAAACACAAGCCCTGAATTTGGTTAGCCAGCTTGACCCGCAATTATGCCGGCTGAAAGTGGGTAAAGAAATGTTCACCCATTTTGGTCCAGAATTGGTGAGGGAATTACAGCAGCGCTGCTTTGATGTATTTTTGGATTTAAAATTTCATGATATTCCCAATACCGTCGCCAAAGCGGTGAAAGCCGCTGCAGATTTAGGCGTATGGATGGTGAATGTTCACGCCAGTGGTGGCAGTAAAATGATGAGCGCGGCTCGTGAATCTCTGGTAACTTATGGTACTGAAAAGCCGCACCTTATTGCTGTTACAGTATTAACCAGTATGGAGCAGTCCGATTTAGCGGAGCTGGGTATCAGCCTGACTCCGGCGCAGCAGGTACTGAAGCTTGCGGCGTTAACGCAGCAAGCCGGCTTAGATGGTGTGGTGTGTTCGGCACAGGAAGCTACACTGTTAAAACAACAGTTCGGCAAGGATTTTATGCTGGTCACGCCCGGTATTCGTCCGGCCGCGAGTAGCCAGGACGATCAGAAGCGGGTGATGACGCCCTCCGAGGCGCTTGCTGTAGGGGTAGATTATATGGTGATTGGCCGTCCTATTACCAAAGCGGCTGATCCCCTGGCTGCGCTTAACGCCATCGTGCGGGAGATTGCAAACGCTTAATTAATCAGGAGGTTAGGGTGGATGGTATCAACCTCGCGATATTAATTGGCGGTTTTCTTTTTGTTATCAGTATTATAGCCACGCTTATTTCGGCGCGCCTTGGCGCGCCTATGCTATTGGTATTCCTTATTATCGGTATGCTGGCCGGTGAAGAAGGCCTGGTTGGCATTCAGTTCGATAATCCTCAAGTTGCTTTTTTAATTGGCTCTATCGCGCTGGTCATTATCTTATTTGACGGCGGCATGCGCACCCATCCGGAGCGTTTCCGTGTGGCATTGGCGCCGGCCTCAATGCTGGCAACGGTGGGCGTGGTGCTAACCTGCGGCATTGTTGGCGTAGCCGCAGCATACTTATTGAATTTAACCTTGCTGCAGGGGTTATTACTGGGTGCCATTTTAAGCTCTACTGATGCCGCTGCAGTGTTCTCCATTTTCCAATCACAAGGTTTACGTATTAAAGAGCGGGTAGCCTCGACACTGGAAATAGAGTCGGGCAGTAACGACCCTATGGCGGTGATACTAACCTTAACGCTGGTTGGCGTATTGGCACAGGGCGAACCGTTAAACTGGGGCGTGGCTAAAACCTTTTTACAACAAGCGGTTGTCGGCGGCGTTATGGGCTATGGTGCAGGGCGGGTGTTTGTGCTGTTGTGCCGTAAATTACCGCTGAGTTTTGCGTTTTTCCCATTGTTAGCAGTAGCCAGTTGCATCTTTATTTATGCCGTTACCAATATGTTTGGTGGCAGTGGTTTTCTCGCTGTTTATTTAATGGGTTACCTGGTTGGCAATGCACGGTTACCACAAATTATCCATATCTTACGCATGCATGACGGCTTGGCCTGGATCAGTCAAATCAGTATGTTTTTAATGCTGGGATTACTGGTTGTGCCAACTAATTTGCTTGAGCATTTGGTGCCGGCATTACTGCTGGCTGCTGTGCTTATATTTGTCGCACGACCAATAGCGGTATTGGTTAGTTTAATTCCATTTCGTTTTCCCTCCCGGGATCAGCTGTTTATCAGCTGGGTCGGTTTGCGCGGCGCGGTACCCATTATTCTGGCATTATTCCCTTGGCTGGCGGGCATGCCCGACGAGCATCTGTATTTTGACGTGGCTTTTGTGGTGGTGATTGTTTCTCTGGTGCTGCAAGGCTGGACTATAGTGCCGGTAGCGCGCTGGTTAAAGTTGGAAGTACCAAAAGAACTGGCACCGGATCAAACCATGCCTCTGGATGCCGTGCCCAGCAATGATGTAATGGAAGTGCTGGCGTTTAAAGTTAGCGATACGTCTCCGGTGCTGGCATTAAGCTGGCAGGATCTGCAGTTTAAACAGCCAATACAATTTTTGGGCGTTATCCGCGATGGCGAATGGCTATTACCGGATAAAAAACCGGTGTTTAATGCCAAAGACACCTTAATGGTATTGGCAAAGTTAAAGCATGTACAAAAAATTAGTGAAGTGCTGGCGAATGATGCAGAAAAATCGGTACTGAGTAATAGCAACTTCTTCGGTGACTTTGTGCTTAACGGTAATATCAGCCTGAGCGATCTGGATGCGTTTTACACGATAAACCTTGAGGGGTTAGACAGCAAACAAACGCTGGCTGGCTACATTGGCCAGCGTTTTCACCGTCGGGTGGTTATTGGTGACCGGGTACAGTTAGATCAGTTGTTATTAACAGTACGCCAGGTTAATGACGCAGGCGAAGCCAGTCAGGTAGGTATAAAACCGGTCGGGGATTAATGTTGGACAAAGCAGCTTTTATCAGTGAACTGTCGGCACAGTTCACGCAAATTTTTCAGCTTAGTAAAACCGGAAAGGATAACAGCACGCAGCGTTACCGTACTCAGGGCTTTATTCAGGCTGGTGAGTTAATGCAGCTATGTAGCAGAGACGATGTGCAACATCTGATGCAAAGCGCGCATATCGCAGTGTTTGGCTGTAGCGTCGAACAGTGCCAAGGCAGCAATGCCAGCAAAGCGCGCAGGCAGCAAGCGCTAAGCGATGGTAATTACGAATATTTTGATGAACCAGCCGTTAGCCGGCAGAAATAGCACCTTTCCAGCCTAATACTTTATATCCCATAATGCAATTTTTATGTTAAATAATATCCTTTAAATTCATTGTGTTATATTAGCTCAAAGGCCAGTTTAATCAACTGGCCTTTTTTGTAAGTTTTCTCGCTTTGCTCGAAAAATGGCCATTTCTCCGGTACCGGTGCGGTTTACTCCGGAAGTCCGGACTCAGTTCGGATGTAATAGAACTCCGAACTGAATCGCAGCCCGTCAGCCAGCCGCCTTGCGTCTGTCTGCCTGCCGGTCTGCTGCGAGATAAGTTGTTTTTTTGGGGCTTAGCGTGCCGGAAAAATCGCGGGCGCGGAGACGCGCCAAGAGGGGACGCCTGCGGCGGTGGCCGGAGACGGCCAGGGAGAAAAATGCGCGGCGCCGGAGACGGCGCAAGAGGAACGCAGCAAGCTGCGGAACGCTAAAGCGAGATAATGCCTGGCTTCGCCAGAGCTATCTATGGCGGCGTTGCCGCCTAAAGCGGTCGACAGGGCGCGACCGGGCGGCGGATTGAAATTTGGGGTAGTTTGACGCGAAAAAAGGCAGGTGCTACCAAAAGCGGGTTTGGTACCCGCTGCGCGTCTCCCTCCGGTCGATGCTCGCTGCATGGCCTGCGGCCATCAGTTTAATTTAATCCTATTGCGCCAATACTGCTCAAATGCCTTTTTCTGCTGCGCTTTATCATCGGCGCAAAATACAAAATCATCGTGCTGGGGAGATTTTTGGCGGCATCTGGCAGGCATTTTGTAAAAGGTTTCCCAGGCTTTTAACTTCTCACCCTGGTAAACGCGGTTTTGTGCTGACCAGTTATCATTAATGGCCATTGAAGAAGCTGAAGAACTGGAGCGGTATTCATCAAAAGTGGGCTGGGAATCTGAATTTGATAGCCGGTTATCAATAGGTGAGCGGCAATACTTGGATATGAGCATAAACAACTCTCTGTCGCGCTCGTTAAGTCTGTTGCCCTTGGCAACGCCATAACGCTTAGTAAAGCGCTCTTGAATGCGCTCCTTTTCGGCTTTAAGGGCATCACAGTGCTGTTTACTGTATTGGTCATTGGCGATCGCCGTTAAGGGTAAAAGCAGTAGCAGAAATAGAAAGTGTTTCAAAAGGGCGTCCTGTGTCTGGTGGTTCCATTAAATGGAATATACCAAACACAGGTAAAAAAGTAAGGTATCAGTACCTGGGGAAAACGTACCGGCTGCCATTGTAAGTGAGCACTGGCAGGTTGTTTTTAAAATCAAAGTCAAAGCCCATGCTTTGCATGAAGTAGCCGTCAAGCAATACCTGGGGTTTGCTAAAGGGTTCTTCTTCGGTGGCGTTTTTCTGCTCCTGCTCGTTATAGGGCAGTTCACAAGTAAAGAAATGGACTGAAGAATAGCGGCCTTTGCCCAGGTGCTTTAGTTCAAAGCCGGCATAGCGCAAATCAGTGCAAATTTCACTTATAGGGGTTTCCTTTGATACAGCGGTAAAGGGGCGCACTGAGTAAGTGCCCTGGGGCGCTATTTGTTGGGTTTGTTTGGGGTTAACTTGCTGCCGAGTGTCACTGGCCGGAAGCGTTGAGGGTTCTTCAGTCTGTAAACGGCCAAAGAACTGATAAACCAGAAACAGAATAAGCAGTAAACCCAATGGGAAAAGCAGCAGCTTTTTAGGTAGTGCCAGTTTGTTGGTGTGTTCATCTGCAGACCAGTAAAGGCCATAAAAACGCTTGTCGCGGGTTATATTGCTTTTAACGGTGCGTTCGCGCTCGTGGTAGTCCTTAGGGTTAAAGCACTCTTCTGCCTGCATACGGGTTACACGATTCATACCCCAAAGGTTTTTATAGTGAATGTGGCGATTAGTAAGACCGCGAATGTGGCTGTCTAAAAAATTGTGATGTTGCGTTACCAGGTGAACGTCCCAGCCCTTGTGGCGGTGTGTTTCAAACTCGCGACAGTGCTGGGGTACTTTAGAACCTACAGGGCGGGGCGGAAACCACTGCTGGCACTCATCAATAACAATAATACTTTGCCTGGGCAGCTCAAACCAAAGCAACGGATCCGGAAAGTGCCGCCAATCTAAATTGAATTGCTTTAAGTGGTCAATTTCAATGTCCTGAAGTTCAGTATTAGCAAGGTAGAGGTTAAACATTTCAAGACGTTTTTCGGGGTAAAGTTTTTTAACCCAATCAACCCAAAGCTTTATATGGCCTTTGAATAATATCCAGCTTTCAAAAGTCTGGGTAAGGTGCGGGAAGTCAGAACGGTCAGCAAGTTGCCCCTCGTTATGAATGCGCTTAAGTATCTTTTTCAGGCCATCCAGTTTAGGGCCGGTAATAGATGGCAGGTAAATGCCATAAAACCAACCCTGAAAGCTGCTAACAACTTCAAAATCCAGCATCAGCAGCTTGATATTGTTGTAATAAAGCTCCCTGCCGGTGTTGTTGGGGTTTTCAATAATTTCTTTAAGGGTGTTCAGGGTTTTGCTGGCCCCTGGGGTACCGGTGCGCAGGAATAACATCAGTTACCCCCGCCGGTAAAGGTCATGGTCTTTTTAGTGCCACTGGCACCAGTATTACTGAATCCCTGCCACACCAGGCGAGCAGCAAAAGCTGCAAAGACGGTTGTCAGTAAAAAATCTATCTTAGCCATAGCCAAAAACGGAATAACTTCGGGCGGTAGGGCTGAAAAGTTGGTTTTAATGGTGTTAAAAAGGCCATCAAGGGCATAGCTGCCCAAGGTGTAGGTAACAACCCCTATGCCCAGGGAGGAAAGTATTTTGATAATTAAAGGGCCAACCATCGCGGCGATTAATGTAATTATCCATAGACGAACAGAGGTAAAAAGGGTAACTAAAGCGGCACCAAGCCAGGCAATTAAAGGCATTATTTACGGCTCCCAAAAACGATGAATAATGAAAGTACGTAGGCGCTTATCTGCACCAGTACACCAATGAAGCTGAAAACGTCACAGAATGGCTGCCAGCTAATGCTATGGGCTTGGCCAAGTATGTTTATTTGCCGGTCAGCAGGGCAGGCTGAGCTACCCAGGGAGAATTGAAAGTTTCCGCTAAAATCGTCCAGGCTAATGGGTTCGCCCTCTAAATCTTCGAGGGTTTCATCACCGGTTAAACCAAGCCCCTGGTTAATTTCATCCTGAAAGCCAGAGCTATCGATTTCAAGCTGTTCCCCGTAAAGGGTATCGTCAAGCGTACCCTGAATACCCACCAAATTACGGTTTACCTGGTCAACTTTAGCACCCAAGCCGGTGAGCTTGTCACTTAACTTGTCGGTGTTTTTATCGTTACTAATCTGAACATCTTCAAGCTCTTTTTTAATAGATGAAAGGCGAGTTTCAGCACCGACTAGAACATCTTTGAAATCTTGCTTAACCATGTCGCCCATAGATTTATTCGGGTCCTGAATATCATCGGATATTTCAGGGTCAGGAATGTCTGGAGCGTCAGGTTCTTCGGGGCAGTAAAACTGGCCATTGATATAGCCGCAATTGGCTTCGCAACTTAGCAGGCCAGTAGAATTAACCGTGCATTTATCGTCAGGGTCGGCTTTACATACTGTCATGCCATTACCGCCCTCGGTGCAGTCGGGCTTTAAGTCGGGTTCTTCAGGTTCCTGACCGGCGCAAGATTGAGGGTTAGAAAAATCAGCAGTGTAATAGCCCGGTAAATTGGGGTCTTCAACGTAAGGGCAAATGCTGCCATTATCTTCTTCAATGCAGGCGGTACCACCACCTTGTTGGCCTATATAAAAAATGGGGTTAGGACCAGGTTCTGTGGGGCAATCCTGTGGGTCTGGTGATGGCACTGAGGTGTAACACATAGCATCATCACCATCGCGATAGGGGCCTGTTAATTCTGGAGCGCCATCTGGAGGACAGGAGAATGATTCAATGGTTTGAATGTTGGATAAACCAGATGAGTAATTATAATAGTTATTCTGTAAGCATGCATCAGTGCTTGCCCAATTGATAGAACGGCTATATCTATAACCGCTTGAGCTTTCTTCTTTATTTATGATACAACGCATTGATGATAATTCAGCATCAATATGTGCGCGACAAGCTTGTTTCAGCTCATCATTCGTACGACCAGTAACTTGCACAGAAGAAACAAGACCACCAGAACACCTACCTTCAAGCATTTGCTCGAGCGGAACTGATGCACCACAAATAGGACCTAGAACTGAGTGGTTTACATAGGTTCCCGCAAGAGAAGCGCAAGCAAGCTCATCAGCAGTTTGAGCTGTTACGTAACGTGGTAATAAAAAAGCCCCAATCAGCAGGGCTAGAATTAGGGCTTTTTGCATAGTGGGTTAGCCTTATGAGTCGAACAGAATGAACAGAGCCATAAGGCTGACAATGATGAATACATCGTCAGCCGTAAACATAATTAACTAAAAATCATGCCTTTAACCCACTTATAGCCGAGGGCTAGGAAAGCACCGGTAATCATTGCACCGCCAACTAAAGCGACGTCAGTGGCCCATTGCGTCGAAAAAGCAGTTGCTGCAGCGGAAACGTCAGCCATAGCAGAGCCAGATACCAAGGCACCCGCAGCAAGTAACATTTTTTGTTTGATGGTCAGTTTCATAAATCACCTATTTATTGAAGATTAAACGTAACAGCTGTCTGATACCCCAGGCAGCAAGAAGAACCGCAATAAGCTGCGGCAGAATTTGGACAAACTCCGAGTAGGTAAGCGGTAACGCGCTCGAAGTCTGAACCCAAATAAGGGGTTCAGGGCAAACGCCATCTACAGGCGTAGCGGGGCAGACCTGAACGTAACGCATTAGCTGGCCTTAGCCACTGGCTTGTGTTCCAGCTGTGCGTCAAAAATTACGAAAGAGATTTTTTCTTCGCCTTTTTGCTTAACCACATCGAAAACACCTTCAAAGGTGACGGGCTGCAAATACACTTTGGCGTGTTCAAGGCGCTTGGCCAGCTCGATATGCGGCTTGCCGGTTTCACGGTTTACCAGGTTAAACTTTACACGGGGCGAGCCATAAGAGACGTTACCGTCACGGCCATTGTTGTTAGAGTGGGCGTTAACCACTTCAACGTTAGCCCATACAATAGGGTTGCCAGAGTCTTTATCAACAATGGTTCCAGCAGATACAGATAAAACAACATAGGTTTCAGTAGCCATTTTTGTTTCCTTAAGCAGTGAGTCTTAAAACAGGGTTAGTAATAGGGCCGCGATACCAGGAAGGCTGGTAAGCGTGGTCGGCGCGTATAATTTCGCGCTGGTTACGTATCATCGGCAGTACATTGCGATCCGTTCTGAATGGGATAGAAATATCCAGACCTAGAGCAAGTAAGCGTTTTTTATGCACATAGAACTGACTATTGCGCGGAGTTTGTTCGTTAAAGTGCGGGTTATGGATCCAGCTGAGGGCGATAGACTGCGTGGCGTTGGCAGACTGGCGAGAGCCGCAAACACCTTTAGCCAGCAGCTGGTCAGCTATGGTTGTGTAATCCATAGTGGCCACCTCCAGGGTGTTGGTTAATTTTTCAAGCGTGGTTAGGGTTTTATGATTGACTAAGCGGTCAAGCGTTACGTAACCGTAATATTGAAGATCGTATCGAATGAGTTTTTTAGATTTAAAAGAGTGTTCTTCGCGTATTAGACCGGCGTGTTGACAGTGTTCAATCAGGCGTTGGTAATAAAGTTCGTCGTCGGCTGTTGCTCCTTTTGTGTTGGATTTTAGCTTGTCTAATAAATCGACATGCTTAATGTAAACTTTTGAATAATCCCAGCTGCTACCACGGCCAGACTTACTGCTAGACCAATCCACAGTAGCACCATTTGGGTAAA
This sequence comes from Rheinheimera pleomorphica, assembly GCF_011634895.1. Taxonomy (GTDB): domain Bacteria; phylum Pseudomonadota; class Gammaproteobacteria; order Enterobacterales; family Alteromonadaceae; genus Alishewanella; species Alishewanella pleomorphica. The sequence continues at coordinate 166,925 of NZ_SIRR01000012.1, forward strand.
GGTAGGGATGCTTACCGTTTGGTAAGCTAAGCGTACTAAGCGCACGCAAATACTGATAAACGTTGTGCTGGCCAACTGTATGGTTTTTAGTAATATCCACATGGGCAAAATTACAGCCGGTATAGATTTTCTTGGCTTCTTCATCAGCACCCCCTTGCAGATATTCAAAGCGGCCAGTGGTAAAGGCTGGTAAACCCAGTTCGCGCAGTACGTTGTTATAAACCGCTATACAGTCGTCAAAGTTATCAAAACCTATAAGGTTATCCATGCGGCCAAAGCGGGAAGGGTTACCCTCTACGAAAACGCGCTGGCCATTGCAATGCACCCTAATAGTGGTGCTGTAGCTGCTCATAACGGGAAATTTGCCCTTTATCTTCAGGGCGTCGTCTGTTTCACCGGTCTGCAAATCGAAATCAATAGCGCCGGTTTTACCAATGAATGGCAGTTCATCATCGTAGTTTTGCCAGGCGTTTAGCTTGTCGATAAAAAAGCCGGTAGAGGTAAGCATTTATGCTGTCTCCGCTGACTGGTAATAGACAGAGTTCGGAAAAACAAAGTGAAGCTTGTGCTTTGGCAGGCCTACACGGTTGAAAAAGGAAGTTATCTCAGCCTGGTCAGCAAAGGGCCGGTCTGTTGCGTATGTCAGCGGAAGCAACACTTTAGGGTCTGGCGTTTTGATGTATACAACAACCTGGTAAGCACGGTAATCAGGAAAAACAGCCGGAAATGCTTCGACTATTTGAAGCATGTTATGGCTGATAAAGGCTTTTAGGTCGGCTAGGTTCATGCTGCACCTGCCGTAAATTCAATAACAAATAAAATAACAGCAAGGGCGAAAAGTGGAACAGCCACGTATTTGCATAACGCTGTTACGATACGGTCAAGATGGTCAATGAATCTCATGCTGCACCGCCGTTGTCACCAGTGACAGGCGCTGTATGAATGGACATAAAACGACCGGTACGGACGTTTCTTAACTGGCTAAAAGTTAGGTCAGCGTTTAAACAGCATAACGATGCAGCAAGCTTAAAATCTGGTGCTACTGCAGCGGGAACCCAAACGGTTAATTTAACGCGACCTGCAAGACGCATAGCGTTTTCATACTTGGCGTTGCGGCTAGTCATGACGAAAGCCCCTTAGCCTGTGAGCGCTTAAGGCGGCGTTCTATACGTATGGCGTGACGAACCTGAGACAGTTTGGGGTAAATCTTATGCGTAAAATTGCCGTTTACATCAAAGTCGACAACCAAATAAGTAGGGCGCTGACCAGTGGTTTCAGGAGAAGCGGCGGGAACCGGAGTTTCCACTGTTTCACACTGGCCAGCTAAAAAAGAACGGCGGTCATCATAGTCGAAAAGGTTGCCGTTAATACAGACCGCCAAGGGGCAACGTAAACTTTTAGTTGGCCAAAAGGTCACATCGTGGCCGGTAACGTGAAAGCCGTTATCAGTGAAGCTACAAGCGCGGTATTGAATGCCAAGCTCGGTTAATCGGGTTAAGGCTTCATTCAGGTTTGCTGCGTTAAACAGCACTGTTTTGATTAGGTTTAATTCGCTCATGGTTCCCGCCTAGAGTATACTTTGTTAATTGGTTTTTGTTGTCGTTTCGACAACTTTTTAATTGTGATCCTTTTATTTGAAATTGTCAATTCGACAACTGGAATTTGTATGAACTTTAGCAACGAACTAATTGATGAATTTAAAAAAGCTAAGGGTATAAAAACTGACTCTGAGGTTGCTGAAATGCTGCCAGAGATGAACAAAGGGAACTTGAGCAAAATACGTAAGGGAACAGAGAACAGACATCTTAACGAAACGCAGGCAATTTATATTGCGCACGAGTGCAATTTATCAGTGGACTGGGTTTTAGTGCAGCTGGCAGAGGAAACAGCCAAAAGCGAGGAAGCCAAGAACGCCTGGCACAATCTGGCAAAAAAGCTGAATAAGTCAGTCTCAGCCGCAATACTGGCTTTAATTGTTATTTTTGGCGGTTTGAATCAAAACAGCGAGCCTAACGCTTTAGGCGTGTAATTATCATATCCCATAATGTATATTATGTTAAATTGATTATTTGCCTGAAAGGAGTAAGCTCTTGGCGCTACGCGCTATCCCTCTTTTTCCCCTCCATCTCATACTCACCTAGATATTTTGGTGTGTAGACACCTTTAACTCTTATGCTGACATCTGGGTTTGCGATTTTGTTTTCAGCATTTAGTTTATGCCAGATAAAGTACAGTGTTTTATAGTTCTGAAAGTCGGCACCGACAAAACGAATAACTAAAACCGCTGCTACGAATGTCGTAATAGCAAAGCCAAAGTTTACAAAACTCGGTTTTGCTAGTAGCGGTAACAGCCCACTCATGCCAACTATTAATAAGAGCATGGATGCCCAAAATGAATACAGCACTTCACTTTTAGCAAATCTGCCAAACTCGATGGCAATTTTGTCATTTACTGGCCTGAGATACTGCGCTACGCGTTTTAACTGACGAATGGTGGCAAAGCCCTCTAAGTATATTTCTCTGAGCATCTTTGCTTCTTCATGTGACACTCTGATACCAGATGCAAGCGCAAAAGCTTCTTCTTCTATTCGTTTATCGACAAAATTTACGTTCGGAGACTGGGCCGAAATATGCGTTTTAATCTCTGTAAGTCGTTTCAAATTGCGTTTTAGGTAGTATTCGTCATGTGTATCGACAGCAGATCTTATTACTTTTATAACTCCGGCTATCACAGCAATTCCAGCAGCGATGGCGGCAATAAACCAACGTAAGTTAATAAATTCAGATGGTAGCTGTTCCAAACCTTTTACCTGCTAAAGTTCTGCGTAAAATTACATAGAAAGTAACCCGAAGATAACCAAATTCGCAAGCACTTAACAATTTGTCGCTGTGAAGGGATTTAAGTACCCTCACCCGTCCGCTTATCGATACCTGGTTGTACACAACGCTAGCTATCTGCCATTAAGCAAAGGTTGGTCAAGTTTCCGCATTGACTCAGATGGCGTTTTAGATACTCCGCACGGCAACTGCACAGCCGGTGATATCGCCATGCTATGGCGCTACAAGTGGACAGCCGAACAGACTGCAAAACAGCTCAAAGCAGCACGGGAAAAGTTAAAAGAAATCACCAGTGGAACTAAGTATAAAATGCTTTTACATACTGCTGACTATCTCAATAGATTGGTAAAAGAATTTTCTGATTAGGCTAATTGCCCTAACATTTTTTTATCTGGTCGTACCAGATGTGTTGTATCTGTGCCTTAACACAAGTAGAATTCTCTTGTGGTTATTTTATAAACAGATAGAGGGTAAAAATATGACACCTAAAGGTTTGTTACAGACAGATAAGTACAAATATATTTGGACACGTGATGTAGGAGATGGTGAGTATAGAGGTCCCTTAGATGCTATGCGTGTTGATAAAGATGAAGGTTATGAGGTTTACCGATTTATAATCAACTTCTTAAAAAAATATAAACTAGATTCTATTTATCATGCGCATCTTATTGAGGATGCTTTACATTCACCAACTCTCTCAAATGTTGTTATGAGGGAAGATTTAATGAATCGAATTTACTCAATGATTTCTAGTAAGATTTAAATTAAAAAGTGGTGAGCCCCTTTTAATTGGGTTCATTATGTACATTGCCAGACAGTATTTATGTTCAGTCATTTTCAATAGAGGTGTTAGTTGGAAGTATCAATATTTAGTCGACCTGTTAATGGGAAAATTCCTGTTAAAGTTAGCTGCACAACTGATAGCACAGGTAGAAACGAATCTTTAGAGATATTAGTATGGGTTTCTGATAATGATTCCAAATCACTTATCGCGAAAGAAACAAAGGCCGCTGCAATTCGTCTTATTAAAGAAGCTCTCGAAAAACTTGAAACTAAAGAGTAAAAAAGGGGCTTATGCCCCTTTCATTTTTTCCATTATGTTAAATGTGTAATTATGCGACAGCTATATCTAACTGTAAAACTGTTGCTAATTAACTGATGGTTATTATGATGGCACATAAGTCATCCAGATCAACGGGTTAATGTCTCCGTGTATTTATTGTCTTTACAGTGGTGGTTGCTCACCCTGCTCTGCTGGCCGTTATTGCTGTGGCAAGGTAAACGGGTGCATAAACTTGCACTGCGTTTGCCGGAGGCTGCTGGGCGGCGAGCTGGCGTGTCGGGTGATGAACAGCTGCCGCCTTTGCGGTTGTTAATTTGTGGCGACTCGGCGGCCGCTGGTGTGGGTGTAACGACGCAAGACGATGCACTCAGTGGCCAATTGGTTAGCCTGTTGGCGCCACACTACCGGGTACACTGGCAGCTTGAAGCGCAAACCGGGCTGGACAGCACCGCTTTGGCTGCTCTATTGGCGAAACTTAACGGCCAGTGTTTTGATGTAGTTGTGCTGTCTATTGGCGTTAACGATGTGACATCGCTTTGCTCAGCCCGCCGCTTTTGCCGGCAATTAACGCAGTGTCTTAGTTTGTTAAAGCAGCAAAATGGCAACCCGCTGCTGCTGTTTAGTGCAATACCGCCGATGCAGCACTTTAGCGCACTACCTACGCCGCTTAATGGCTGGCTTGGCGTAAAAGCTGCGCAGTTAAACCTGCTTGCCGCTAAACAGATGCTCGCCCGGCCTAAAGCGGTTTTTGTTAGCAGCCCGGACACGTTAATAGCGGCTATGCTGGCCGCGGATGGCTTTCATCCCTCTGCAGCAGGTTATACGCTTTGGGCAAACCAGCTGCTGGTGGCTATAAGCAAAAATATTGCGCATTAACATAGATTTACAACCTGACAGTCACACTATTAGCGTAAAGCTGTTACCATATTGGGCCTATTTTCCCGTTAACTTATATCGAGGTTGTATGAAATCCATTATCGCTGGTCTGGCTCTGGCTGCTATGGGCTGTGCCGCTTTTACCGCACAGGCCGCTTCGCCTGATATTAGCTGGACTTACCTGAGTGCAGGCTATGCCAGGGTCAGTCTTAACAATGTTGCTGGCAATGATGTTGATTTAAATGGTTATCAGCTTAATGCCAGTTATTCGCTGTCTGACAACTGGTATTTGCATGCGACATATTATGATGTATCTGGTGATTTACCTTTATTGGATGACATTATGGGACTGGAACTTGAAGCAACTGAATGGCAACTCGGTTTAGGTTTACGCCAGGCTGTTAGCGATAATATTGATTCATTCTTTCAGGCGGGTTATGTGCGTTCAGAGGTGGGTGTTGTCGGATTTGAAAATGACAGCATGAATGGCTTGCAGGCTGCTGCTGGTTTTAGATACCGCGCTCTGCCCAAACTGGAGTTATCCGCCGCGCTGCGTTACAACGACAGTTCAGATTCAGATAGCAGTACCTATGGTGACGTCGGTATGCGCTATAGCATGACAAAGATGTTTGATCTGTACCTGAATTATCAGTTTGACAGCGATGCCTCGCTGCTAGGTGCCGGTGTTGTATTAAATTTCTGATAGTGAAGCAACGTTATGTATGGCGAGCTGCCCTTTTCTCAAGCCTGTGAAAACAATAAGGCACCAATTTTAGCCGTGTTACAGCAGGCGTTTGCCAGCTGCCGTCACGTACTGGAAGTGGGTAGTGGTACCGGACAGCATGCCGTACATTTTGCAACACACTTAACGCAGTTAATCTGGCAGGCGTCAGAGCAACGGCATTATTTAGTCAGTCTGACAAAGCGGCTGCGCCGTGCCGCTTTAGTCAACCTGCCGCCACCTTTAGCATTAGATGTGTGTCATGATGCCGCACCAAGTGCAGTGTATGACGGCATGTTTACCGCTAATACTCTGCATATTATGCCCTGGCCGGTAGTTGAGCTATTGTTTAGCCGGTTAAATGAGTTTACCGCTCCTGGAGCGACGCTGTGTATTTATGGCCCTTTTAACTACCATGGCCAGTTTACCAGTTATAGCAACCAGGCTTTTGATGCCAGTTTAAAAAGCCGCGATCCGAAGATGGGTATTCGCGATATAACAGCGGTTGTTGCTTTGGCCGACGCCGCCGGTTTTACGCTGCGGCACGACCACAGTATGCCAGCAAATAACCGCTTGCTGCAGTTTTTACGCACAGCCGGTTAATACGGGCTGTAAAGTGTCAATTATAAAGACGATATTTGCCTTCTTGCCGGATCTGTCGCACGGCCTGGTGAAACGCGTCATGCCGGTTGGCATAGCGGCCGGTTTTGGAAATCGCAATGTGTGCTTCTGAAGCCGGTTGTTGGTTTTGCGGGGCAAGTATCAGTATGTTTTTGTATCGGGCATTGCGGGCGATCTGCGCGAGTATGATGTGCTGAGGCCCGACGATAACGTCCGTGTCGCGAAAGAACAAGGCGGTAAGTGCCCCATCTATGTCAGCCACTTTATTAATCTGGTAGCCTGCTCCCTGGTACTTTTGCATTAGCGAATCAGAATAGATCCGGTCTTCTACTAAAGTGACTTTTAAGCCCGCCTGAATGTTTAGCCGGGTGTCTTTATGGATAAACCAACTTTCTGAGTGTGCTACATCATACGGCAGCAAATAGAAACGTTGTGCCCGGTCATCGGAATACAGCAAACTGGCTACTACATCCACGTCACCCCGTTCCAATTGTTGCAAACAGCGGTTTGTCGGTGTTGGCAAGGTGTACACCAATTTAAAATTCAGCCGTGCAGCGAGGTCTTGCATCAAATTAACCATCGGACCATAAGGTGCTTTACCTGTTTCATAATGTTGCCGTTGCGGTACGTGATCCAGGCACCAGATAAGTGGCTGACGCTGATCAGCTAATGCATAGTATGCATTGAATACCGTTAAGGTGTATATCAGGCGAATAAACAATGTGATCTCCCCACAACCGCTCTGTCAACACGGTAATCTTACCTAGTATAGTCAAATCTGAGCACGGTTTCGGGCATAAGCTTACAAGGCTGCTGCAGCATACAGTGAAGTGCTAAAACGCAGTGTTATACACTTGATTATACAGCGCGGTAACCTGGTGGTGTGAACTAACGTCGAACCAGCGCAAATGCGCCTGCAGGTAGCGTTTATCCTTGCTGGCAAGCCGTATAGCATTGCTATAGGCCTGTGCCAGTTTCTTACCTTGCTCAGTTTTACTGCACATAATGTAGCCGCCGGTATATTCTGTTGCTTCGCTGATCTCTACGCTAACCAGCTCTACCTTGTGGTTCAGCGCTGCGCTGTAGTGTTGTACCACGTTAGGATATTCCACTATCAGCTCTACCCTGCCGTTTACCAGCATGTCCAGCATGGCCGCGGCACTCATATCGTTGGCAGTGCGGGTATAAATGCGGTTACGACTCGCCAGTTGGTCAAAGACTTGTTGTAGCGATTCGCCGTAATTGCGCCCACCCACTACCCCGATGCGGCTGCGCGGCAGCCTACTAGTGCTATGGAATGCCATAACGACCTTAATTTACATTGGCTTTAGCGTGGTACCACCCACCGTATTGTTGTCATTATAGGCAACCGCTACAATCTCTCGCTATATTTTTCTATAAGGCAAGGCTTGCATAGCCTGCGCACTGTAGGTCTGAAGATGTTTTGTCTCCTGCCTGAAATAATCAGCAATGGCGCCGCTTAGCGGGGTGTCGGCGAACAGATAATTTCCGTAACGCGTTACTGGTTCAAAGCCGCGTTTGAGCTTATGCTCGCCCTGAGCGCCGGCGTCAAAGTATGTCAGGCCGTGCTCAATACAGTATTCAATGCCCTGATAGTAACACAGCTCAAAGTGCAGTTTATCGGCATCGACAAGGGCGCCCCAGTAGCGGCCATACAGCGTGTCCTGGCTTTTAAAACACAAAGCCATCGCCTGTATTTCGTCCTCGCTACTTAACGCGGCAAATACCACCAGCGTCTGCGACATGGTTTGCCCTAACTGATAGAAACTCTCGGCGCTAATATAGCCATGATGGCCAGAGCGCTTTAAATAGGTGGCTTGATAACAGCGCACAATTCCCTGCCAGTGTTTTGCGCTAATCTCGCTGCCGGCAAGCGTAACCAGCTTAATGCTGCTTACGGTGCTGCGCTCTTGCCTTACCTGCTTACGCTTACGGGCATTGAGGTTTGCTAAGTAATCGTCAAAACACGTGTAGGCTTTGTTATGCCATAAAAACTGCACATCGTGGCGGGCTAAAAAGCCCTGCTGTAGCAGTTTTTCGTGTAACGCGTGACCAACATAAAGCCATTGCACACTGTAAAACTGTTGTGTTGGCAGAGTTTGTTTTAATGCATCGCAGATAAGCGTCAACATCGTATCAAAAGAAGCGATATTCTCAGCAAGCGCTGGCAATAGTCCCAGCCTTGGCCCGGTTGCCGGGGTAAAGGGTATGGCCGCTATCCACTTTGGATAATACGGCAGCGCAAACTGGCGATACGCATCGGCAATTTGCCAGTCGAACAGATACTCACCGTAAGAGTGCTGTTTCATATAACCTGGCACCGCCGCCAGCAGCGTATCGTCCTGCCACAGTGTCAGGTGCTGGCAGTGCCAACCACTTTTACCATCAACACTGCCGCCCTGCTCTAGTGCCAGCAAAAAGCGGTGCTGGCAAAAGGGATAATCGTCTTCTGCGGCAAATAACGCATCCCACTGCGCGGCAGTGATCTCAGTTAAGCTGGATAGCCATCGTACGCTTAGCAATCAGGTCACCTTGTGTTTTACCTGATACTCGGCTTTTAAATACTCGCCACTTCGCATCACATCGGCCAATATTTCAACCGCGGTCCAGATGTCGATATAGCGTAAGTACAACGGGGTAAAACCCAGCCGCAGTATATCCGGTGCCCGAAAATCAGCGATAACCCCTTGCTTAATCAGCGCCTGACACAGCGCATACGCATCTGGGTGCCGATACGCAAGCTGGCTACCACGCTCATCTTCGTTATAGGGGCTAATGCGCTCAAGCACCTGTAAACAATGATGCTGGTTAACTAGCTGCTGAAAACAATCACCCAGTGCCAGCGACTTTTGCCGTAGCTGCACCATATCAACGTCAGCAAACACCTCAAGTGCTGCATCCAGCACGCTCATCGACAGCACCGCTGGCGTGCCGGTAAGAAATTGTGCAATGCCTGGCGCTTTTTCATAGTGGGTATTAAAGCTAAACGGGGTTTTGTGGCCCATCCAGCCGGTTAATGGCTGGTTAATTGCGCTATGATGGCGCCTGGCGGCATAAATAAAGGCCGGTGCGCCCGGGCCACCGTTAAAGTATTTGTAACCACAGCCCACGGCAAAGTCGACATTGCACGCATCAACCGCTATGGGCATTGCGCCGGCACTGTGGGCCAGATCCCAGATAACCAATGCGCCCTTGTCTTGTGCCAGCCGGGTCAGCTTGGCCATATCAAACAGCCGGCCGCTACGAAAATCGACCTGAGTTAGCATTAACACCGCTACCTCTTCGTTGATAGCCGCTTCCAGCTCAGCATCATCAACCCGTTTTAGTTGGCAGCGCTGTGTGCCGGTCAGTTGCGACAGGCCTTCAACCATATATAAATCGGTAGGAAAATTGCCATTAACAGACAGCACCGTCTGGCGCTTTGGCTGCAGCGACAGCGCTGCACACAGTACCTTAAACAGGTTTACTGATGTCGAGTCGCAGCACACCACTTGCCCCGGTGCGGCCCCTATTAAACGGCCAATTTTATCGCCCACGCTAAAAGGCAAATCTATCCAGTGATGGCGGTTCCAACTGGTAATTAGGTGCTCGCCCCATTGCTGGCTAACCACCTCTGTAGCTCGCTCGGCGGCGATTTTCGGCATAGCACCCAGCGAATTGCCATCCAGATACAGTGTGTTGTCTGGCAAATGAAAAGCGGCCCTCTTGGCAAAGAGCGGATCGGCCAGATCGCGCTGCTTCAGCGCGGCACAAGTTAATTTAACATCATAAGTCACTTGGCGAACGGCTCCTGTAACTGTTGTGGCACTGTGGCAAAAGCCGCTGTTTGTGGGGGCAGCCAGTCAAAATGGCCGGCACCATCGACAACTTTGAAGGCTATGCCACTTTGTGTAGCCTGATTAAGCGGCACTATAGTATCGCTGCTGCCGTGTAACAACAATGTGTTTGCCGCTAATGACTCACCATAGAGCGTGTTATGCTTATTCGTTATGACTTAGTTGTAAAAACACGGTCTGGATCAGCCGTTTAGCTTGTATTTTTGCGCTGTTTTACCCATATCAGCGTAGTAGTAAGGCTTTTGCAACGGCTATCAGCAAGTTAATAGGAGCAAACATGAGTTCACCGTATACACCGCCTAAAGTCTGGACCTGGGATGCTGCCAATGGCGGGCAGTTTGCCAGCATTAATAGGCCAATATCGGGCGCTACGCACGAAAAGCCCCTGCCCAAAGGCAAACAACCGTTACAACTTTATTCCCTGGCAACGCCTAACGGTGTAAAAGTGACGATTATGCTTGAGGAGTTACTGGAGCTTGGCAAAACCAATGCCGAGTACGATGCCTGGCTTATCAGTATCAAAGATGGCGACCAATTTGGTAGTGGTTTTGTAGAGATTAACCCCAATTCCAAAATTCCCGCGCTGCTGGATACGACCAACGGCAGCCGGGTGTTTGAGTCGGGCGCTATCTTGCTGTACCTGGCCGAGAAGTTCGGTGCTTTTTTACCCACCGAACCGGCTAAGCGCACCGAAACGTTAAACTGGCTGTTCTGGCAAATGGGTAGCGCGCCCTTTGTTGGCGGCGGCTTTGGTCATTTTTATGCCTATGCACCAGAAAAATACGAATACCCTATTAATCGCTATGCAATGGAAACCAAGCGCCAACTGGACGTGTTAGATAAACAACTGGCTAAAAACGCCTTTGTTGCCGGCGATGAATACAGCATTGCTGATATGGCGATCTGGCCCTGGTATGGTGGCCTGGTGCTGGGCCGCTTGTACGATGCAGCAGAGTTTCTTGATGTTGCCAATTATACGCATGTACTGCGCTGGGCAAAACAGCTTGACCAACGCCCGGCGGTGCAACGCGGCTACAGCGTAAACCGTAATTGGGGTGATGGCCCGCAATTACCAGAACGCCATAGCAGTGGCGATTTTGCCAAAGTCACTGATTAACGAAACACTAAACAATATCCCAAAGGATGCCCTATGTATTCACGGCTGCCGCTGTTAAATAGGGCTTTAACAACGCGCGCACATTTACCCGCGCTTGTAGCCGGGCGGCCAGCAAATATAAACCGGCAATTTTACGGTGTAAAAACAGTGCGTCGGCCGGTGGTGTGTGCCAATAGTTTTGTTGCATACTGAGCTTAGTGCCGGCATCACGCAGCCGGCTGGCTAAATCGGTTTGGCCAAAGTCAAACTCGCCCCTGTGCTGAAACGGCTCGCATGCCAGTTGCACCAGTGCTAACACAGCCTGCTTTTGCGCCGGTAAAATGTGCTGGCTGAAAAAACCGATATCGGTCAGCGCTTGCTCCTGTGCCTCGCTGTCTTGCTGGATAGCCGCAGTAAACAGGTTTCGATATGCGTTACTTATTTTGATCGGATAATCGCGGCAGGCGCCAAAATCCAGCAGTACCAGCTGCGCAGTGTCTTTGTTGTACAGGTAGTTAGCAAAATTAGGATCGGTTTGCACCAGCTTGAAATCAAACAGCTCGCGAAACAACAAGGTAAAGAGCTGCTGCATCACTCTGTCGCGTACCGGTTGCGGCTCATGTTGTAACGACTCGATGGGCACACCGTCAACATAAGTCATCGTCAATAAGTTAGTACTACTAAGCTCAGGCAAGGCCTGTGGCAATACATAGCGGTTATCGCTGGCCAGTAATTGCTGATAACGCTGCAAAAAGCCTGCTTCACGGGTGTAATCGGCTTCTTGCTTTAGCTGTTGTTTAGCCTCTTGTAACAGGCCTTGATAATCTACCGAGGCCGGTAGCAAACCACTGACGCGTAGCAAGGTCGCTACGTTATCGACGTCACCGTCGATACTGTTTTTAACGCCAGGATACTGAATTTTCACCGCCAGTTTGCGCCCGTCATCGTGATGAGCCAGGTGTACCTGGCCGATAGAGGCTGCGGCCAGCGGTACAAACTGAAAATCGCTGAAATGGGTAAGCCAGTTTTCGCCCAGTTCTGTGCGCAAAACCTGAGTTAATTGCTTTGGTGGCATGGGGTTAGCATTAGCACGCAGCTTAGATAGGATCTCAGCGAGCTCAGGTGGTAGTAAATCTCCGGCATCCATCGACAACAACTGGCCCACTTTCATTGCTGCACCGCGTAAATGCGCCAGTTTATCTGCCACCCGACGCAGGTTGTCGGTGGTTAACAACATGCTGGCTTTATTGGGTTTCTCACCTTTGGCTAACTGGCGGGCCCCCTCGGCGAGCATGCCGCCGGCAACACGGCCGGCTAATGAGGCTAAACTGCCCAAACGTGACAACCGGTTTACCGGCACTTTTGAATGCGATGATGACATAAGACTCCACTGCCAGGCATAAAACCGAAATAGCTGTTTCTGCTATTACGCTGATTTCAGGGTTATGGCTCAGTCGCGCACTATGGTGGCGGCTCAGGTACTATTACTGGTCACGAACTATGGCAATGCGCCCGGCTTTGGCAAAGTTTGGCCACAGCCGTGGCTTAGGTGCTAACACAAACAGATCGCCGTTTTTGCCGGTTAGTTGCTGGCTAACGCCGGCGGCTTTGGCCACTTCGCCGTTGGCGGCCATATGCTCTGCTTCACCGTGCACCGGCACAGCCAGTTGGGGTTTAACCCAGCGATAGAGTAAATCCAGCTCGCCCCGACACGGGTGGCCAGACACATGGATTGGCAGCTCAGTGTCGTGTTTTTGCAGCGTGTCGATGTTGCGGGCACGAAATTTATCCACCAGGCGGCTAATCAGCATTTCATTGCCAGGAATAATGATGGCGCTGAAAATGACGAGGTCTCCGCTTTGCAGTGATAACTGCGGGTGTCTGTCGTCGGCAAGCTTATTTAGCGCTGCGCGGGGTTCGCCCTGACAGCCGGTGGCCAGCACCAGCACTTCTTCTTTGGGCAAATAGCCTATGTGTTCGGCGTCTACCAGCGTTAGCTCAGCCGGCCAATGACCGGTTGCGCGCGCGGCACCGACCATATTGTGCAAGGCGCGGCCCATCAACGCCAGATAACGGCCGGTTTTAGCGGCAATCCGGGCCAGCGATATTAACCGGCCAACATTAGAGCTAAAGCTGGTGACCACGACCCGCCCTGTCGCTTGCGCTATCACCTGCTGCAGTGCCTTGGCGCAATCTGACTCTGAGATGGAAAAACCGTCGCGCAGCGCATTGGTAGAATCACATACCATGGCGGTAATATTTTGCTGCCCCAAGCGTTTAAACGGCGCCGCTTTAAAAGCGCGGCCGGTAATGGGATTGGCATCCATTTTCCAATCAGCAGTATGAAAAATACTACCGGCCAGCGTTTTAATTACCAGCGCCTGGGGTTCCGGGATCGAATGGGTAATCGCCTGAAAGTGCACGGCAAAAGGGCCAATATTCGCCGTGGCGCCCGAGGCAATTTCAATAATCGGTATCTGCTGCGCTAAGTCCGTGCCTGCCAGTTTGCGTCTGAGTACTTCAGCAGTAAAAGGCGTGGTGTACACCGGGCATTGAAACCGCGGCCACAAAGCTGGCAAAGCACCGATATGATCTTCATGCGCATGCGTAATCACGATGCCACAAAGTAAATCACGACGGGCACTGATAAAAGCGGGATCGGCGGCCAGTACCTCAGCTGAGGCTAAAGTACTGTCGGGCTGATAGTCTGGCGATAGCGGATTATTAAAGGTAACACCACAGTCCACCATCAACCAACGGCCGGCATGACCATATAAATTCAGGTTCATACCAATTTCGCCACAGCCACCGAGCGGCAAAAACCATAAGTCTTTTGCGCTGGGATCTTTGGTTGCGACAGCGTTAGCCGATACTGTCTTGGTGCTGTTAATAACCGCCTCCGTTTAAGTTAGTCTAGCTGCTGTGCCTGTGCCAGCTCTGTTTCCAGCCGTTTACTCTCATCCGCTCTGGGTTTGGCAAAACGGGCCAACGCCAGATACAGCACCGGTGTTAAATACAGGGTAAAAATTACGGCGATGCCCAGGCCACCAAATACCACCCAGCCTATGGCGTTGCGCGCTTCGGCGCCGGCACCGCTGGATAAAATCAGCGGCAGCGCGCCCAGTAAGGTAGATAACAATGTCATCGCAATAGGCCGTAAGCGGATAGCCGCGGCTTGCTCTACCGCTTTTCGCACTTCATAGCCCTGATCGCGCAGCTGATCGGCAAACTCGACCAGTAAGATAGCATTCTTCGCCAGCAAACCAATCAGCATCACCAGGCCTATCTGCGAATAGATATTGATGGATGTGCCGGTTAAAAACAGCGCAAAAATTGCCGCAGCAATACCAAAAGGTACCGTGGTCATGACCACTACCGCGCTATTAACACTTTCAAATTGCGCCGCTAATACTAACAGTACAATGACAAACGCCAGCACATAAGTCAGGGTAACTTCTCGGGCAGTTTCCTCGAAGGTTAACGCTTCACCGAGGAAAATCAGGCCAATATCGCTGGGTAGATGTTGCTCAGCCAGGCTGCGCAGCTGCTCGACCGCCTGCTGCAGTGACAAGCCTGGCGGTAGTTCCATATCCAGCTCTATTGCGCGGCGCTGTGCCTGGCGTTCTAACTCGGCAGCAACACCTTCTTCTGAAATGGTCGCCAGGCTGGATAACGGCACTAAAGCACCTGAACTGGAGCCGACATAGAGATTTGCCAGATCGCCCGGATCCTGGATACGCTGGCTTTGTGCTTGCAGAATAATCGGTATTGCCTGATCGCCAACGTTAAGATCGGCCAAATCGTCGCCATTAATTGCAACCCGCAAGGTGGTGGCGATATCAGACAGCGGCACACCGAGCTCCTGCGCACGGCGCCGGTCAATGTTCACTCTTAACTGCGGCTGGGTTGGCTGATAGGAAATACGCGGCGTGCCTAGCTCAGGCAATTTCTGCTGCACGACTTTGGCAAACGCCTGGGCAGCGGCAAAAATCTCATCATAACTGGAGCCGGTTAACGCCAGCTCCAGCCCGCCGCCCTGCCCGCGCAGGTTTAAACTGTTAGAGCCAAAAGCCCGCGCCGGGGCACCGGGAATAGCCGCCAGCGGGCCACGAATTTCGTCGATGATTTCCTGCTGTGAACGCGAGCGCTCGTCCCAGTGCTTTAGCGGTACCGTAATAAAGGCCAGATTCGGGTCCCACTGGCCGACGACGGTATAAATGGAGTCGATATCACCGCCATTGACATAAGGCAGTAAGATATCTTCCATTTTATCGGCCTGGCGGTCCATAAAGTTTAAGCCTACGCCATCCGGGCCGCGGGCGAAAATACGCACACTGCCACGATCTTCAGTTGGCATCAGCTCACTGGCCAGCTGACTGTACAAACTCAAGGCAGCAACGGCGGCGGCGACACTGGCAAGAAAAATCCACCAGGCTTTATCCAGTGAAAAATGCAGGCTGCGCTGATACACACTCACCAAGCGCGCGCCCAAAGCTGACAGTGCATTGGTGCTATTGGCCTTTAACGGTAAGCGCGCCGTAAGCGCCGGCACTAATGATAAGGCGACAAAGGACGAAATGATCACGGACACCGCCAGTACCCCGCCAAACTCGCGGAACAAACGGCCGGCAGTAGAGGGCAAAAAGGCAATCGGTACAAACACCGCCACCAGTACCGCCGTAGTGGCGATAACCGCAAAAAATACTTCCCTCGTGCCCAGCACCGCAGCAGCCCTTGCCCCTAAGCCCATAGCGCGGCGGCGCTGAATATTCTCAGTCACGACAATGGCATCGTCGACAATCAGGCCGGTAGCCAGTACCAGTGCTAACAGGGTTAAAATATTGATGGAAAAGCCCATTAACCAGATGGCGGCCAGTGCACCGATAAGTGATACCGGAATAGACAAGGCGGGTACGATAGTGGCGCGCCCCGAGCCGATAAACAGCCACAAGGTGGCGACCACCAGCACGACGGTCAGCAGTAACGAGGTAAACACCTCCTGTACTGAGCTTCTGATAAATTCGGCATCATCGGCGGTAACCTGGATCTCGAGATCGGGAAAGCGGCTTTGCAGCTGCTTAACCAAGGCTAATACTTCGTCGGATATTTCAATGGTGTTAGAGCGGGCCTGACGGATAACACCTAAGCCGATTACCGGCTTACCATCCAGCCGCACTAAACTTTGCGCGTCAGCCGGGCCAAAATACACGGTGGCGACATCACCAATGCGGGTATTGCCACTGATAATAATGTCTTCCACCTGAGCGGCGGTGACTGAGGTGGCGTCGGCCCGCACTATCAGCTGCTGATCGGTTGATTTCATACTGCCGGCCGGCACATCAAAAGGCGCCTGACGCAGTGCTGCCGCGACATCTGTCACGGCCAGGTTAAAGCTGGTAAGCCTAAGCGGGTCCAGCAGTACGCGCAGTACCCGTTCACGATCGCCATTTAGCCGCACATCGGCCACGCCCGGTACGCTTAAAAATAACGGCGCTAAATCAGTTTCGACCCGTTCGGTCAGGCTTTCTAAATCTAAGCTGGCGCTGGACACGGCCAGACTAACGACAGATTCGGCGTCGTTATCGGCTTTAATAATCGATAAACGTTCAACCGCGTCGGGCAACTCACGCTGAACACGGCTTACCGCTTCGCGGGTTTCGTTAGCGGCATCATCCAGGTTGGTACCCGGGCGAAATTCAACCCGCACGCGCGAGCTGCCCTCTTCGCTTGAGGCATTAATTGATTTAACGCCACTTACCCTTGCCACTGCGCCTTCCAGTTTACTGGTGACTTCTGTATCGACCGTCTCCGGCGAACCACCGGGATAAGCGGCAGTAACTGAAACGATGGGCCGGTCGACATCAGGCAGTTCGCGCACTTCAATCGCGTTTAGCGCGGCAAAACCGGCGATGATAATCAGCAGGTTAAGTACAACTATCAGCACCGGGCGGCGAATAGATAAAGAAGGTAAGTCGTTTAACGGATTTTGAAGCTTCATTGTGCAGCAACCTCTGTTTGGCTAGCGCTTTGGTTAACCGCCCGCACAAGCTGGCCTTCGCGTAGCGTCTGTACACCCTCAACTATCAGTTGGTCCGTTGCGGTTAACTTGCCTGCTACCAATAAACGCCCGCTTAAACGCTGCTTAATTTGCACATCTACCCGCTTGGCTTTGCCGTCTTCAGCCAGCCAAACATAAGCGCTGGTGGCGCCCCACAGCAGTGCCGCTTCGGGTACTACCGCATAAGACTCACCTGCCAGCTGTAATTGGACACGAAAGCTCATGCCGGGCCGAAAGCTGTCGCTACGGTTATCCAGCAGCGCCCGCACCCGGATACTGCGGTTGCTGCTGTCAATGCGCGAGTCCACTTCGGCAATTTCGGCGCTAATGCTAGTGCCCTGTGCTTGCCACGGCGACAATTGAACACTGGCATTGCCTTGTACAATCGGTAGAGCATCTTCCGGCGCGTTAAAGTTAATCAACAGCTGTGAACGATCATCTATAGTGGTAATTGCCGTTTGCAGGTTAATACGGTCGCCCGGCTCAACATCCGTTAAGCCGACTACACCACTAAAAGGCGCCCGCACGACTCTGTCTTCCAACTCAGTTTGAGCCTCTGTCAACTGCACTTGCAGTAAATCGCGGGCGGTAATGGCATCGTCCAGGACGCTTTGTGCAATAGCACCCCGTTCACGGCTTTCCTGCAGCCGGGCCACTGTTCGCTGTGCATCGCGCAGCTGAATGGTAGCGCGCTCAACGGCTACGCGCTGACGGCGGGAGTCGAGCTCAACGAGAACCTGGCCCTTTTCTACCCGCTGCCCTGGCGCAAAGTTAACCGCTGTAACCTTGTCGGCTACCGCAGGGTATAACACCACAGAGCGAATTGCCTCGGCACTGCCAACGGCTTCCACCCGGCTGCTTTGCTGTTCAAAGGTTACGGCCTGAGTGATCACCTGCGCGGCGCGGCCACCTCCTGTCATCTGAGCCTGTGCTGCAGGCAGCATAAGCAATGCCCATAGACAGAGGAATTGGCATAACGGCCGACGTGTCAACTTCATGTTTTATCCTTTAATTCAATATGATGCAAAGCAGCGTCTACTATACGAATTCAGGTCAGACACCATCAAGGCTCTTTACGGTGTCTTTACCAAACGCTGGTTGAATGGCTGCTTACTATACGGAAATCAGTAAGACATGATCAAAAAAGGCTGCTCATACGCGATGAACAGCCTTTAATTACCGCTAAAACGCTACTGCGTTTTAGGTTTTACCAAAGCGGGTCGGTTTAGCTGGCCTTTACACTGGCTATCCAGTTATCTACCCGCTTCTCCAACACATTCAGCGGCAGCGCACCGCCACCTAAGATGGTGTCATGAAAGGCGCGGATATCAAACTTATCACCCAGTTGTTGCTGCGCTTTAGCACGTAGCTCAAGGATTTTAATCATGCCAATTTTGTAGGCTGTAGCTTGACCTGGCCAGACAATGTAGCGGCGCACTTCTGAGATCACCGCGCCCTCGGCAATCGGCGTTTTCTCCAGGAAGTAATCTATCGCCTGTTGTTCGGTCCAGCCTTTGCTGTGCAGGCCAGTGTCAACCACCAACCGCACTGCCCGCCACATCTCGGTGATTAAGCGGCCAAAATCGGAATACGGGTTTTGATAGGCGCCCATTTCTTTGGCCAGTAATTCCGAATACAGCGCCCAGCCTTCAACATAGGCAGTAAACCCCGCCTGAGTGCGGAAAGTGGGCACTGAGGTTAGCTCTTGCGCAATAGAAATTTGCATATGATGCCCCGGATTCCCCTCATGGTACGCTATGGCTTCCATTTCATTTTTGGGCATAGAGCGCATATCCGATAAATGCGCATAGTAAATGCCAGGCCTTGCGCCATCGGGTGTGCCGGGAAAATAATGCTGGGCCGCACCGGGCTGCTCACGAAATGGCTCTACCCGTTTTACGATTAAGTCGGCCTTGGGTAAAATGCCAAAATACTCAGGCAGCTTCTGATTAATAAACGCCAGATACTGGCGGGAGTCTTCAAGATAGCCTTCGCGCCCTTCGTCGGTATCCGGGTAGTAGAACTGATCATCGTCTTTAATAAATTTAAAGAAGGCTTTTAAATCGCCGGTAAACCCTACCTTATCTTTTATCGCGATCATCTCTTTGGTTAAACGCGCGACTTCATCCAGGCCAATCTGATGAATTTGCTCAGCGGTTAAATCGGTGGTGGTCGACACTTTTAAGCGGTAATCATAAAAGGCTTTACCGTCAGTTTGTTTACCGACGCCGGTAGCTATCTGATCACTTTTTGCCACATCCTGCTCTAACCATTGCTTTAATGCGGTGTAGGCCGGTAAAAAATGGCTTTGCAGTGCGGCACGGGTTTGTTCTGTTAACTGCTGTGCCTGCTCGTCGCTGAGTTTATCGGCCTTAACCAGCGAATCAATTTTGCCTTTAGCATCGCTCCACAGGGGTATGTCTTGCTCTTTGTCGGTAAAAGGCGCGCCGTTAATCAGGTTATTTATTTGTTCTAACACGCCATCATAGGCAAATTTGGGCGGGCGCACATCGTGCGTGGCATTATCCTGGGCCCGCTGCAACAACTGGCTTATGGCGCGGCTGATGCCTTCTATCCGTTTTACATAGGCCTGCATGTCTTCTGCCGTATCCACTTTATGAAAGTTGATCATAATTTGCGGCAGCATGGCATGAATGCCCTGCATCTGTGTGAAAATATACGCATTTTTGCGAAATGGTACGCCCTGCTTCGCTTGCTCATATTGGTAAACCCAGATGTCATATGAGGTTTGCGCTTCCAGATCGAGTTTGGCGTAGTCAAAACTGGATTTAAGCTCAGCGACCGTCGCGGCCAGCCAGGCCAGTTGTTCATCTTCGGCCGCTACTGAGGTGTCATCAACCTGATCATACTTATCTTTACGACCAAGAAAGGTCATTTGCAGCGGGCTTTGTTGCAGTTGTTGCTCGTACTTGTCTTCAAACCACTGATTAAGCCGTTCGGTTTCTGATGGTTGCTGTGCTACAACTTCTGCATTGGGTGCTGCATCTTGTTGTTGAGACGGAGCTTGTGGTGCCGGGCTACAGCCGGTAATGAAACCGGCCACAGCCAGCGCTATCAATGACTTACGCATCAAAGAGTCCTTGTTGTTTTGGTTATTAACCCAACAAGACTACCCTCTGAGCGAACGTTAGTCTAAAACAATTTGTAACCAGCTTTGTCAGCGCTACGCACTGACACGTTTATACTGGCGGTACTGCGGTGTCCAGAAGTTGTCGTCAATTTTCTGCTGTAGCAGCGCATCGTCAAGCTCCAGCGCCAGCCCCTGCTGCATCGCTACTTTAGCCACATTAAAAGCAATTTGTTTGCTCAAATTGGCCAGCGCGGTAAAAGGTGGTAATAAACCGCCCTCGCCGGTATTGCCGCGGGGAGAGGCTTCAGCCAGGGTTTTACTGGCCGCGCGCAGCATTTCATCGCTAATGATGCGGGCTTTACAGGCAATCACACCCAGGCCAATGCCGGGGAAGATATAGCTATTATTACACTGCGCGATTGGGTAGCGTTTGCCTTGGTACTCCACAGGCGCAAAGGGGCTGCCGGTAGCAATAATAACATCGCCGTCAGTCCAGTTAATCACCTGCTCTGGTGTGGCTTCAACCTGGCGCGACGGGTTTGACAGCGGGAAAATAATCGGGGTGCTGCAGCCTTTTTTCATCGCCCGCACGACAGCTTCGGTAAATAAACCGGCCTGGCCTGACACACCAATTAACACTCCGGGCTTGGCGCAGTTCATCACATCGCGCAGGCTGGGGTATTCGCTGCTGTAGCTCCAGCTGGCAATAGCCTCAGAGTGTTGCACCAAAGCCTGCTGGAAATCGCGCAGGCCTGGCGTGCTGTCGGTCAGCAGGCCAAGCCGGTCTATCATGTAGATCTGACTACGGGCCTGTGCTTCGCTGATCCCCTCGGCGACCATCTGGCTGATCACCTGCTCAGCAATGCCGCAACCGGCTGAGCCTGCGCCGACAAACACCACTTTTTGCTGTGATAACTTAACCTGCTTGCTGCGACAGGCAGCCAATAAAGTGCCGACGGTAACGGCTGCGGTGCCCTGAATATCGTCATTAAAGCAACAGACGTTATCACGGTACCGCTGTAGCAGTGGCATGGCATTGGGCTGGGCAAAGTCTTCAAACTGAATAATCGCCTCTGGCCAGCGGCGTTTTACCGCCTGGATAAACAGATCGACAAACTCATCGTACTCGGCTTGATTTACCCGTTTTTGCCGCAGCCCCATGTACATCGGATCGTTAAGTAATTTTTCATTATTAGTGCCCACATCCAGCATTACCGGTAAGGTGTATGCCGGGCTGATACCACCACAGGCGGTATACAATGACAACTTGCCGATAGAAATTCCCATACCGCCAATGCCCTGATCGCCCAGGCCCAACACGCGCTCGCCATCGGTGACCACGATCACCTTCACTTTGCGTTTAGTGGCGTTACGCAGCACATCATCCAGCTGATGTCTGTCCTGATAGCTGATAAATAAGCCACGGGCACTGCGGTAAATGTCGGAGAACTGCTCGCAGGCGTCACCTACTGTTGGTGTATAAACAATGGGTAACATTTCTTCCAGGTGTTGCTGCAACAGGCGGTAAAACAGCGTTTCGTTGTTATCCTGAATGGCGCGCAGGTAGATATGTTTATTAATGGCGCTATCAAAGCTTTTGTATTGCATGTAAGCACGACTCACCTGCTCTTCAATGGTTTCAAACCTTGGAGGTAGCAAGCCGGCCAGATTAAACGCCAAACGTTCTTCAGCGGTAAAAGCACTGCCTTTGTTAAGTAATGGGGTTTCTAATAAAGCGGAACCGGCATAGGCGGTGTAAAGCGGAAACTTTTTCATTGCACTGCTCTTGGATAAAGGTCAGAAATGCAACAACGGCACAGTAAAACTGCACCTACTGCTGCAATCAAATTAATAAATGGTGCTGATTCTGGGGTTTAATACCGATAAGATAAACAAACCTTCGGTGTTGCAGAAATCTATCGCACGGATAATGTCCTGCTGCGTCAGATCAAGCAGTTCCAGTACAAAGGGGTCAACCAACTGCCGGGTGGAGTATATCTCCGGATGTTGGTTCGCCAACGCCAGACGTACGGCCAGGTGCAATACCAGTTGGGCTTTATTCTTTTGCTCAAACTTATGGCTGTGTTGCAGTGCTACCGGTTCAACAATACTGTCGGGCAACTGCCACAGGTGCAATAACTCTGCACCACATTCTGCATAAGTAAAACCCAGCACACGCTGCTGCAGTTGCCAGGGTTTTTCGTCGGCGTTGTAGTTCTGACACTGATGTGCTTGCTCTGCGCTGTTGTGCAATACCACCATCTCACCGATATTGTGCAACAGACCGGCAACATAGTAACGATCAGTCGGTTTTAACTTACAGTTTTGTGCCAGAAACTTAGCGATAAGGGCGGCATTAATGCTTTGTTCCCAAAACCGTTCTAAATCAATGGCTGAGGTATCAATTTTGCTACAGGCCGAGGCGATGCCAATGCTAATTACCAGGTTATAAACCTGGGTTTTGCCAAGCACCAATAACGCTTTGCTGACACTTTCTACCTGGTACGGCAAATTATAAATGGCACTATTGGCCAGCTTTAGTAGCTTAGATGTGAGTACCGGATCGAGCAGGATCACTTCTGCAACTTCATCCAGACTGGCGGTGTCAGAATCCATTAACTGCTTTACGCGCAAATACCCTTCCGGTAAAGCAAATAGTTCTGCAACATTCTGCGCATATTGCAAGGCTTTCATCGGGTATGATCTCCAGTAGCGGGTGCGCTCTGCGTTGCACCAGCTATAAGTGTTACTGCTGGCGTTGATTTTACAAGCTTTGACAGGAAAAACTTAGTGTTTTTTGTCAGAATGACATTTTTACACGTTTGCAGCGATAAAACGCCTGACAGGTCAGACCGGTTCTGCCCTGTCAGGCGCCAGTATTATGCCACCAGACTGCGCAGCATCCAGGCATTTTTTTCATGCACTGTCATGCGTTGAGTCAGTAAATCCAGGCTGACTTCATCAGCAGCTTTATCAGCCACCGGTACTATTGAGCGCGCCGTTTTGGCAATGGCCTCCTGGCCTTTCACCAGATCTTTAATCATTTCTTCTGCCGTGGGTATACCGTCGGCTTCTTTCAGGCTGGTCAGTTTAGCGTATTCTTTATAGGAGCCTGGAGCAAACTCGCCCAGCGCCCTGATACGCTCAGCAATTTCATCGACCGCCAGCGCCAGCTCGTTGTACTGGGTTTCAAATAAGGTATGTAAGGTTTGAAACATCGGTCCGGTGACATTCCAGTGATAGTTATGAGTTTTTAAATACAGCGTATAGGTGTCGGCTAGCAGTACCGACAAACCGTGCGCAATAGCCTTACGTTGATCTTCTTCAATGCCGATATTAATTTTCATAGCAACTCCTTGGGTTGAGCACAGCGACAAAAATACCATAGCACAAAACATCTTTTGTTCATTCGATAATGCTGAGAATACGTTGTTTTTGCGTGTGCAGTTAAAGCTTATGTAAAGACATGGGGATAAATTAACGTAAAATCAAGGCGTAAAAAAACCGGCTTACAAAAACCGGTTTCTTAACAACAGCTAATCAGCGTTGACTCAGGCGGATTGGGCTGCCAGATATTCTTCGTAACTGCCAACAAAGTTACGGATATCTTTGTCAGTAATCTCAATAATACGGCTGGCCAGGCTGGAGACGAATTCACGGTCATGGCTGACAAACAGCAAGGTGCCTTTATAGTGTTCCAGCGCCAGGTTTAATGACTCTATTGACTCCATATCCAAGTGGTTAGTTGGCTCATCCATCACCAGAATATTTGGCCGCTGCAGCATTAGCTTGCCAAACAGCATCCGGCCTTTCTCTCCCCCGGACAGTACCTTAACCGACTTTTTAATCTCATCCTGTGAAAACAGCAAGCGGCCTAAAATACCACGGATCGCCTGCTCATCATCTGATGGCTGCTTCCACTGGCTCATCCAGTCAAACAGGCTGATATCCTCGCTGAACTCATGTGCATGATCCTGAGCGTAGTAACCAATTTTGGCATTTTCCGACCATTTCACGCTACCCGACTCCGGCGTTAGATCGCCCACCAGACATTTTAACAAGGTCGACTTACCGATACCGTTGGCACCCAGTATGGCCACCTTTTCGCCGACTTCTATTGTCATACCAAGGTTTTTTAGCAGCTTAAGTTCGCCAAAACCTTTATGCAGGCCTTCGACTTCCAGCGCCAGGCGGTATAACTGCTTTTGCTGCTCAAAACGGATAAAAGGGTTAACCCGGCTTGAGGCTTTAACCTCTTCTAACTGGATTTTATCTATCTGTTTGGCGCGTGATGTCGCTTGCTTCGCCTTAGAGGCGTTAGCAGAAAAGCGGCTGACGAAGGTTTGCAGCTCGGCAATCTGGGCTTTTTTCTTGGCGTTATCGGCTAACAAACGCTCGCGGGCCTGGGTCGCTGCAAACATGTACTCATCGTAGTTGCCCGGATATAAGCGCAATTCGCCGTAATCCAAATCAGCCATATGGGTACAAACGCTGTTTAAAAAGTGACGGTCGTGCGAAATGATCACCATAGTGCTGTTACGCTCGGCCAGCACGTTTTCCAGCCAGCGGATGGTGTTAATATCCAGGTTGTTGGTCGGTTCGTCCAGCAGCATAATTTCCGGATCGGCAAACAGTACCTGTGCCAGCAACACCCGCAGTTTAAAACCCGGCGCTATTGCCGACATCGGGCCAAAATGCTGCTCTACCGGTATACCCACACCAATTAACAGCTCCCCGGCGCGTGATTCTGCGGTGTAACCGTCCATTTCACCAAAGGCGACTTCCAGATCGGCGACTTTCATACCGTCTTCTTCGCTCATTTCGCTGCTGGCATAGATGCGATCACGTTCTTCTTTTACCGCCCACAGCTCGGCATGGCCCATGATCACCGTATCGATAACCGAGTACTGCTCAAATGCAAATTGATCCTGGTTTAGCTTTGCCACGCGGTGATTCGGCTCAACAAACACATTACCGGCAGATGGCTCCAGCTCACGGCTTAAAATCTTCATAAAAGTGGATTTGCCGCAGCCATTGGCACCAATTAAACCATAGCGATTGCCTTCGCCAAATTTAATGGAGATATTTTCAAACAGCGGCTTAGCGCCAAATTGCATGGTAATGTTAGCAGTTGATATCACAGTGTGTTCCAGAGCAGGTTAAAACGAGCCGCGGCCTGAAACTACACAGGCCAGCGTAAAAAGTGCGCTACTATACGCCTTTTCAGCACTAAACTCAAAACAAACACCCGGTAAAAACCGGGTGTTGTTGTCGGTGACGCTATAGCCTACCGCGTTAACGGCGGGCTTGTGCCACAGCGGCCTGGCATAGTTGGGTTATTCTATCCCAATCTTTGCTGGCTACTGCGTCATCAGGTACTATCCAGGAGCCGCCAACACATTTCACATTGGGCAGTGCCAGATATTCCATAAAGTTTTTCTCGTTGATACCGCCGGTAGGACAAAAGCGGATATCGGCAAAAGGACCGTGGATCGATTTTAATGTTTTAACACCACCGGCGGCTTCTGCCGGGAAAAACTTAAAGTGGCTGTAACCAAGGCCGGTGCCTTCCATTAATTCTGAAATACTGGCGATACCCGGAATAAGCGGTATGCTGCAGTCTTTACCCGCTTGCAGCAGTTCACGGGTCAGGCCCGGGCTGATGGCAAATTTGGCCCCAGCCTCTACCACCTGCTGTAATTGCGCCGCAGTGGTAACCGTGCCGGCACCGACGATAGCATCAGGCACTTCCTGTGCCAGCAGACGGATCGCTTCCAGTGCCACTGGCGTACGCAGCGTCACTTCCAATACTTTTATACCGCCGGCCAACAGGGCTTTTGCCATTGGCACAGCGTCGGCTAAATCTTTTATCACGATAACCGGTACCACTGGCCCTTGTTCAAATAAGGTACCCGGTTGTAACTGCCAGTTTTCAAATGCCATATTCATTACTCGCCAAAAATTGTTTCAGGTAAACGGCAGCCCCGATTAATCCGGGTTGCTCTGCCGTCACGACATAGCTGGCGATCTGGCGATTAAAAGCGCTAAACCGGCCTTTTGCTTCAAAACGCGCTCTGAACTCGCTGTTTGCAAGCAGAGGTAATAATTTGGGTACTATGCCACCGGCAATATAAACACCGCCAAAGGTGCTTAAGGTTAATGCCAGATCGCCGGCGACACTGCCGAGGCTGGCGAAAAACTGCTGCACGGTGGCCAGGGCTAAATCGCACTCGCCCTGTAACGCCTTAGAGGCAATCTGTGCCGCCGATAGCGGCGTCACCACTTGCTGACGATACAGCGCCAGTGCTTTGTAGATAGCTTCAAGGCCGGGGCCCGATAGCAAACGCTCTGGCGAGACATGGCCATACTCTTTTGCCAGCATTTGCTGAATAAACCATTCCTGCTCATTTTGCGCCGCCCAGTCGATATGGCCGCCCTCACCCGGCAACGGAATATACTGGCCGTTGTGTGGCAGTAAATGTGCAACGCCAAGGCCGGTTCCGGCACCCAGTACGGCCATAGGTTTGCCGCTTAGGCTGCTGCCGGCACCAAACTGCACTTTTTCATCTTCTTTAAGTGCCGGTAAACACATGGCTACAGCCGTAAAATCGTTCATCACCTTAAGTGCGGCCAGGCCAAGCTGTTGCTGCATGGCGCTGATGGAGAACTGCCAGTGAAAGTTTGTCATGCTAACCTGATCGCCGGTGACCGGACAGGCAATAGCGATAGCAACGTGTTTAACCGCTGTCAGCGCTTGCTGGCGCATATAATGCGTTAATGCATCCGCTAAGGTGGCAAACTGGGCGCACGGATACACCGCGACCTTATCCAGCGTCAGGCTGTCCAATGCAACGCGGCTAAAGCGGGCGTTAGTGCCGCCGATATCGGCGACAATAGCGTGTGATGGCAGCTTAGCCATGCAAATGCTCCTCCGTGCTAAACAAACTACAGGCGCCCTGCTCGGCACCGGTCAGTTGGCTGCGCAGGGCGCCAAACATTTCGCGGCCCATGCCGTAGTAACTGGCGGCCATGTCCATGGTTGCCGGTTGACGTGCATTAAACTCCTGCTCAGGCACTAACACTTCCAGACGGCCGGTTAAACCATCTACCAGCATCATATCGCCGCTTTGGATACGGGCAATGTTACCGCCGTCAATGGCCTCTGGCGTGACATGTATCGCCGCCGGTACCTTGCCTGACGCACCGGACATCCGGCCGTCAGTGACCAGCGCCACTTTAAAACCTCTGTCCTGCAGTACGCCCAGAGGCGGTGTGAGTTTATGCAGCTCTGGCATACCACAGGCCTTAGGTCCCTGAAAGCGCACAACGACGATACAGTCTTTATTCAGTTCTCCGGCTTTAAAGGCCGCATCCAGTTCATGCTGGCTGGAAAACACCACCGCTGGCGCTTTTACCACTTCGGTACCTTCACGCAGCGCAGAGGTTTTAATTACGCCACGGCCAACATTGCCGGATAACACTTCCAGGCCACCGTGATCTTTAAAAGGTTTTTTCACACTCGTCAGCACATCCGGATCCAGTGATTGCTCTGGCGCATCAACCCACACCAGCTTGCCATCCTGCAGCACAGGTTGCTGGGTGTAACGGCGCAAGCCGGGGCCGGCGACCGTTTGTACGTCTTCATGCAATAAACCGGCGTCGAGTAACTCACGTATCAGCAGTGCCATACCGCCAGCATGCTGGAAGTGGTTAATATCGGCCTGGCCGTTAGGATAAATTCGGGTCAATAGCGGCGTGGCCGCCGACAGCTCAGCAAAGTCATCCCAGTTAACGATGTAACCGGCTGAACGCGCCATCGCGATTAAATGCATAGTGTGGTTAGTAGAGCCGCCTGTGGCCAGCAACCCAACGATACCGTTAACGATGGCTTTGGCATCGATCATCTTACCGGCAGGTAAATAATCAACACCCAGATCGGTTAACCGTGTTACCTGACGCGCAGCTGCTTTGGTCAGCTCATCACGCAGTGGCGTGCCCGGGTTAACGAAAGAGGCGCCTGGCAAATGCAAGCCCATAATTTCAACCACTAACTGATTTGAGTTGGCCGTGCCGTAAAAGGTACATGTACCGGCCGAGTGATAAGATGCCGATTCAGCGGCCAGTAGCTCTTCTTTACCTACTTTACCCTCGGCGTACAACTGGCGTACCCGGGCTTTTTCTTTGTTCGGAATACCTGATGGCATAGGACCGGCCGGCACAAACACAAACGGCAGATGGCCAAAGCTCATGGCCGCCATAAATAAACCCGGCACAATTTTATCGCAAATACCCAGCATTAAGCCGCCATCGAACATATTGTGCGACAAGCCAACGGCTGCAGACATGGCGATAATGTCGCGGCTTAGTAAGCTTAGTTCCATACCAGGCTGGCCTTGCGTTACACCGTCACACATCGCCGGTACACCGCCGGCAAACTGCGCCACGCTACCCACCTCTTGCACCGCTTGTTTAATCAGCGCCGGGTAATGTTCATACGGTTGATGCGCCGACAGCATATCATTGTACGACGATACTATGCCGATATTGGCTTTGGTCAGGCTGCGCAAATCACTTTTGTCCTGTGAATTACAGGCGGCAAAACCATGCGCCAGATTTCCGCAGCTAAGCACGCCGCGATGCGGGCCCTTTAACCGGGCCTGCTCCAACCGTTGCAGATAAATCTGCCGACTTTTCTGGCTACGGGCAATAATTCTGTCCGTTACTTTCTGAATCACAGGATCCATGACTATCCCCTACTTCGCTGTATACATCACTGTTACATCAGCAACAGGATGTTGTAAAAAGGCCCGGATAGGCATAGCGTAAATGTCGTTATCCGCCATCGCTTTATCCAGTACTGAAAGTTTATTGGCGCCGACCAGATGCAGGAAAATGTGCCGGCTGTTTAACAGCCGCGGCAAACTGAGTGACAACCGCTGGTACGGCGCGCTAGCAGGCTGCACGGCAAGCACTGCCGGTGCATCCATCATTAGACCTTGCTGAATTTGTTCACTGCAGGGAAACAAGGATGCGGTATGGCCATCCTCACCCATGCCCAGGATCACAGCATCGAAGGTCGGTAGTGCAGCAACACGCGGTAATACCTGCGCTACGCCGTCAAATGCCGAGCTGGTATTGGCGTACAAGCTAATAAAACGGGCTGCTTTGGCCTTATGCTGTAGCAAGCTGGCTTTGACCAGGCGCTCGTTCGAATCGTTGTGACTGGCATCCAGCCAACGGTCATCGGCCAATAACACTGTTACTTTGTGCCATGGCAGATCAGTTTGGCTCAAGGTTTGAAACAATGCTTGCGGCGTTTTACCGCCCGATACCACTAAATAGGCCGCATCACGCTCGGCGATAGCCTGGCGCAGAATATCGGCTAAGCGCTTAGCAAAGTCTTGATTTAGCGCTGCGGTATCGTTGAACTGGTTTAGCTGCATCATGGCTTATTCCTCCCAGTTACGATCATCGCGTGCCAGCATCGAAATGGCCGCTACCGGGCCCCAGCTGCCGGCCTGATAGGTTTTTGGCGGTTCATTGCTGGTTTTCCAGGCATCCAGAATGCTATCTACCCACTTCCAGGCATGTTCTACTTCGTCGCGGCGGACAAACAGATACTGGTTGCCTAACATGGCTTCAAGTAGCAAGCGCTCATAGGCATCAGCAATACGCTGCGATTTAAAGGTTTCGTCGAAACTTAAATCCAGTTTGCTTTCCTGCAAGCGCATATGCTCGCCCAGGCCAGGAATTTTATTTAATACCTGAATTTCCACGCCTTCATCAGGCTGTAAACGAATAATCAGTTTATTCGCCGGTAACTGGCTGTACGTAGCATGAAAAATATTGTGCGGTTGCGGCTTAAAGCAAATCACCACCTCACTGAGTTTCGACGCCATGCGTTTACCGGTACGCAGGTAAAACGGCACGCCTGCCCAGCGCCAGTTGTCGATATCCACTTTAATGGCGACAAAGGTCTCGGTTTTACTGTTCGCCCGCGCGCCCTCTTCTTCCAGGTAACCGGGCGCCGCTTTGCCGGCAACAAAGCCACTGGCGTACTGGCCGCGCACGGTTTTTTCCTGAATATTGCTGATATCAATACGGCGCAGCGCTTTGAGCACCTTTAACTTTTCATCGCGGATACTGTCCGCATCCAGCCGTGCCGGCGGCTCCATGGCGATAAGTGTTAATACCTGCAGTAAATGGTTTTGTACCATATCGCGCATTTGGCCGGCATCATCATAATAGCTCCAGCGGCCTTCAACGCCCACTTCCTCTGCTACGGTGATCTGCACATGGTCGATAGAATTATGATCCCAGTTACCAGCAAAAATGGCGTTAGCAAAACGCAGGGCTAACAGATTCAGCACTGTTTCTTTGCCCAGGTAATGGTCGATACGATAAATCTGACTTTCTTTAAAAAACTCGGCCACCTGATCGTTAATTACTTTCGATGAAGCCAGATCGTGACCAATCGGTTTTTCAAGTACTACCCGTGCCGGCTCTGCGGCCAATCCGGCTACCGCCAGGCCTTTACAAATAGCACCAAATAATGACGGCGGCGTAGCAAAATAACTTACCGGTACCCGTTTACTGCTATCGGTTACTGCAGACAGCTTGTTGTAATCCTGCTCGTTTGTCAGGTCCAGCTGAACATAGACCAGTTTTTGTTGTAAGCGCTGCCAGACATCTTGGTCCAGCGGCTCTTTTAAAAACTTATTCAAGTTGGTTAGCACCAGCTCGGCATAAGCTTCTGTAGACATATCGTCACGTGCTACACCGATGATGCGTGACTCAGGGCAGAGTAAAGCGGCTTTTTCCAGCTGATACATTGCCGGTAATAGCTTGCGCCGGGCTAAATCGCCCTTAGTACCAAACAAAATTAAATCACATGCCGAATTCTGTGCTGTTGTCGTCATAACTGACCCTTGATTTAGATGTAATTTTACAACACTTAAGCCATACTAGCGCAGCATAACGGGGTTGTAAACCGGATATCTTGTAATTAAATTACAGATTGCGTAATGTTTTGACTATTCTTATATAATAAGGCAGCCTTAGCAATCGATCTGTGGTTTTGTGGTAAATTTAATACCATTCTGATAACCGATCTGAAGAGCGACATGCTGTGTTACACCCTGTATCAGCCTAATTATAAGTCAGGAATCGCCGGATGAACGTGCTGGAAAAAATCGTTAATAGCGTCAACAATTTTAGTAAGTCAGAACGCAAGGTAGCAGACGTCATTCTGGCTAACCCGCAAACTACTATTCACAGCAGTATAGCGGCTTTGGCTAAAATGGCAGATGTCAGTGAACCAACGGTTAATCGTTTTTGTCGCCGTCTCGATACCAAGGGCTTTCCCGACTTTAAATTGCACTTGGCGCAAAGCCTGGCCAATGGCACGCCTTACGTTAACCGCCATGTTGAAGAAGAAGACGGGCCTGAAGCCTACACCGCTAAAATTTTTGAATCCACCATGGCTGCACTCGACACAGCACGGCAACATGTTGATATCAATACAGTTAATCGGGCTGTTGATGTGTTAACTCAGGCGAAAAAGATTTCATTTTTTGGCCTGGGTGCCTCAGCGTCTGTGGCACATGATGCACAAAATAAGTTTTTCCGTTTTAACGTACCTGTGGTGTGTTTTGATGACATCGTTATGCAGCGTATGAGCGCGATAAATAGCGCTGAGGGGGATGTTGTTGTGTGTATTAGTCATACCGGACGGACGAAAAACTTGTGTGACATTGCCGCTATCGCCCGCGAAAATGATGCCACCGTGATAGGCATTACCGCCTATGACAGCCCACTCGCCAAAGAATGCACCCTGGTATTGTCGCTGGATGTGCCGGAAGATACCGACATGTATATGCCAATGGCATCACGGGTGGCGCAGTTGGTACTGATTGATATTCTGGCCACTGGCTTTACGCTACGCCGGGGTAGCAAGTTCCGTGAAAACCTGAAAAAGGTAAAAGACAGCCTGCGCGGCTCACGCTTTGATAAAAAAGACTTCAATAACTGATGGCGGGCGCAGTTGTTTGCCAACTGCGCCAACCTGTCGCTTTTCTTCATCCTGTTGCTGTATTCTGTAATAAAATTACATTACACTAACGTCAGGTCATACACCCTCTTTGCAACAAGCAGGAAAACACCATGCACAGAAGAACTAAAATTGTCGCCACCCTTGGTCCGGCTACCAGCACGCAACAGTCGATTGAAAAACTGATTCAAGCCGGAGCGTCGGTTTTCAGGTTAAATTTCTCGCATGGCAGTGCTGATGACCATCGCGAACGGGCCGCTATGGTGCGCGCTGCAGCAGACAAGCTTGGTGCACATGTCGCTATTTTAGGCGATTTACAGGGTCCGAAAATTCGTGTGTCTACCTTTAAAAACGGCGCCGTGCTGTTAGCAGAAGGCCAGCCTTATGTGTTGGATGCCCAGCTGGCAAAAGGTGAAGGCGACGAGCAGCAAGTAGGCATTGATTACAAAGAGTTACCCCAGGACGTTAACGCCGGTGACTTATTGTTGCTGGATGATGGCCGTATTCAGCTAACTGTTGACCGGGTGGAAGGTAGCCGGGTACATACCACTGTTACCGTTGGCGGTAAGCTGAGCAATAATAAAGGCATTAACCGCCAGGGCGGCGGATTAACAGCCCCTGCCCTGACCGAAAAAGACAAACGCGATATTGTTACTGCCGCTCAAATTGATGTCGATTTTCTGGCTGTATCTTTCCCGCGTTGTGGCGATGATTTACGTCTGGCACGTGAGCTGGCACAGGCAGCCGGCTCTGAGGCCCGTATTATGGCGAAAATTGAACGCGCCGAAGCCGTTGCCGATAACGACACCCTGGATGATATTATCCGCGCCTCTGATGCGGTAATGGTTGCCCGTGGCGATTTAGGTGTTGAGATTGGCGATGCTGAGTTAGTCGGTCAGCAAAAACGCATTATCGCCCGCTCGCGTCAGCTCAATCGTGTGGTGATCACCGCCACCCAGATGATGGAGTCGATGATTGAAAGCCCAATGCCGACCCGCGCTGAAGTAATGGATGTGGCCAATGCCGTACTTGATGGCACGGACGCGGTCATGTTGTCAGCCGAAACGGCAGCCGGTAAATACCCGACTGAAACAGTAAAAGCGATGGCCCGCGTATGTGATGGTGCCGAGAAGCACCCCAGTGTGCAAATTTCTAAGCACCGCATGGATGTCACCTTTACTGAGATCAGCGAAACTATCGCTTTATCAGCCATGTACGCAGCGAATCATCTGGAAGGCATTAAAGCCATTATTACCCTGACAGAGTCTGGTTACACCGCTAAACTGATGTCGCGCATTACCTCGCCACAGCCAATTTATGCGCTGTCTCGCCATACCAAGACATTGAATAAAATGGCATTGTACCGCGGTGTTTACCCGGCATTTTTTGACAGCACGGCATTGAATGGTCAGCTGCTGGCCGATGCGGCTATCGATGCCGTACGTGACAAAGCCGGCCTGAAAAGTGGCGATCTGGTGATTATGACGCATGGCGATGTGATGGAAACCGTCGGTGCTTCTAACACCTGCAAAATTGTGCAGGTTAAATAGCACTGTCTCTGTTACATTGATGCAAAGGGCTCATTGAGCCCTTTTCTATTTCTGGTTTAAAACACATCCCGTTGCAGCTTTCTGACCCGTCGCGCTTCACGGTACTGCACAAACTGCGGTGCCAACGCCGTAAGTGCCGAGCCAGCGACAACGAACACCGCTCCCAGCCAGGACCACAGATTAAGCGGCTGTGCCGTTAAATAAGCCGGAAACCACCAGGCCACTAAAGCGGCAAACAGTATGGTAAACAACGGCGTGACCGCCAGTACGGCGCTGACTTTAGACGCTTCCCAATGGTGCAGTGCTTCGGCAAAGGCGCCGTAAGCGACGACTGTATTCAGACAGCAAAAAATCAGTAAGCCCCAGTGCAGCAAACTCATATCAATAAAAGGCCGGTAATCGGCCAGCGGTAAAAAGGCGACACTGCCGGCAACATACAACAGATACATAATTTGTTTTGAGCCCAAATGCACTAGCAGTTGCTTTTGCGCCAGTGCATAGCCAGCCCAGGTAACCGCCGCCGCTATAATTAACAAAACGCCCAGCGTCTCAG
Source organism: Rheinheimera pleomorphica (assembly GCF_011634895.1). Lineage (GTDB taxonomy): Bacteria > Pseudomonadota > Gammaproteobacteria > Enterobacterales > Alteromonadaceae > Alishewanella > Alishewanella pleomorphica. Next base: position 201,298 of record NZ_SIRR01000012.1, read on the forward strand.
TACCTGCCTGCAGTATCAGCGCGACCAGTCGCTCGTTAAAAAACAACAGTAAACCGGCAACCAGCAATAAGGCCCCTGCTTTTTGCCACAACAGCAAACGCTCTTTAAAAATGATCACGCCGCCTAGCATCATCAAAAAGGGCGCTAACTGAATCACCACCTGGCCGGTTTCAGCCGTTAAAAAGTTTAGCCCGCTCAGGTACATAATATAGTTAGATAACAGCCCCATGACGGCAATAAGCAGCAGCCAGGCAATTTTGCGGCTGCGCAGTAAGGCCAGCCTGGGGAGTTTGCCGCGGGCCGCCAGCCAAAGCCCCACAATCAGTGCGGCAGAGACAAAGCGGATCGCTGTGATGGTGTTCGCCGTCATAATATCCAGCAGCATTTTCAATGCTATCGGCAAGATGCCCCATAAAATGGCAGTCGTCAGCGCCAATAGCAGCCCTAACATGCTTTTACCTGTGGTCTGGTGCATTAGTGTGGTTCCGGTGCGGCCTGTTCAGGCTCAAGTCGCTGTATGGTGGACGTTATTATATTTTCGCTTATTCCCCCCTGTTTGTCTGTAGTATTGCGCGGCAGACTCGACTAATGTACTAACTGTTGCGGCATATCAAGTTAGCCTGGTGTGAATGGCCGTTATACTGTTGTATTAAGCAACTCTGAGTGAGCAGGACAATGATCAAACGTATTGGTGTACTAACGTCCGGCGGTGATGCGCCGGGTATGAACGCAGCCATCCGCGCCATAGTGCTCACTGGTGCCGCGCACAATATCGATGTCATTGGCTTTCGGCATGGTTTTAACGGCTTGCTGGAACAAGATTACCAGACACTGCTGCCGCAGCATGTACAACATATTATCCAGCATGGTGGTACTGTGTTAAAAAGTGCCCGCTGCAAAGCCCTGCATAGCGACGCCGGGGCACAGCAAGCGGCCGACGCACTGCACAACTTAGCGTTAGATGCGCTAATCATTATCGGCGGTGATGGCAGCTTTCGCGGCGCTTTGGCAATAGCAGCGCATTATCGGGGGCAAATCATCGGCGTACCGGGCACTATTGATAACGATGTCGACGGTACCGACTACACTATTGGCTTTGCGACCGCCATTGATACGGCGCTGGATGCAATTGATAAAATCCGCGACACCGCAGATGCCTTTGAGCGCATTTTTCTGGTGGAGCTGATGGGACGACATTCCGGTTATATCACGCTATCGGCGGGTATTGCTGCCGGTGCAGAGCAGATTATCTGTCCTGAATTTGGCCGTTTAGACGATCTCAACAGCCTGCTGACGCCAATACAACATGCACAGCTTTTGCGCGGTAAAAGCAGTTACATTATCGTTGTTGCAGAGAACAGCTACCCGGGGGGAACGACAGCACTGGCCGAAGCGCTATGCGCTGAGCTGGGCATTGAATGCCGCGCCTGTATACTGGGCCATATTCAACGCGGAGGCTCACCGGTCGGCGCTGACAGAATTCTGGCAACCAAGCTGGGGGCTTTTGCGGTAGAGCAATTAGTGCAGGGAGCCCATTTGGTAATGGCTGGCGAAGTCAGCCAGCGGGCCGTGTTATATCCGTTGGCACAAACCGGCGATAAGAAAAAGCAGATAGACCCCTATTTGGTACGCTGGCAACAATATATTGCCAGCGACTGATCACCGCTTACTGGTTAAACACCTGTTTTACGCGGTCTTTGTAACTGCGGCTTACTTTTACTGCCTGGCCATTGGTGAGCATCAACTGATGCTCACCATTCGCCAGCATTTGCAGCTTAGCTATAGTGTGCACATTGACGATGGCAGAGCGATGCACACGGACAAACAGTTTAGGGTCCAGCTCTTGCTCCAACTCTTTCATGGTGCGCCTTAAAATATGCGTTTGACCATCACGGGTATGAATACACATATAATCGCCGGCAGCATCCACCCACTCTATTGCCGCTACCGGTACCCGGGTGATTTCACCGCTATCTTTTATGCTGATGGCATCGGGAAAACGGTCGTTAACGACAGGCTCAGCATTATCTAAACGTTGTAAGATATTGTCGGCATCATCACCGGTTAATTTTGCAACGGCTTCAGCCAGTTGCCCCTTATGCTTTTGCGTATCCTGTGCCTGATAAATCTTCAGTACTTTTTCTACCGCCTGCTTTAACCGCTCAGGTTCAACCGGTTTTAACACATAGTCCAGTGCATTCACTTCAAAGGCATTATACGCATAGTGGTCATACGCCGTGACGAAGATAATGTAGGGCAAGCTCACCTGCTCTGCCTGCAACTGCTTTAGCACAGCAAAGCCGTCCATACCGGGCATTTCGACGTCTAAAAAGACTAAATCCGGTTTTAACTCTGCGATCTGCTCTATTGCCTGCTGGCCATTGCTACACTGGGCAATCACATCCAGTTCGGCAAACTCTGCCAGGCGCACCATCATTCCCTTGCGGGCTAAAGGTTCATCATCGACTACTATTACCTTAAGCATGTTCCTGTTCCGTTTTTTCTAATTGTAATGGAATTCTGATATTTACTTTTAAACCGCGCGGCTGGTTATGGGTTAACACCAGGGCAAAATTATTATCATACAGTGCCGACAACCGCTCTTTGGTATTGACCAGGCCGACACCGCTATCGCTGCTTTTCGGTAACCCATTGGTAATATTCATGCCCGGGCCATTGTCCGCCACTTCCAACAATAAATCGTGGCCAAACTTTTTTGCCGTTATAGCAATTTCGCCACCATTAATCTGGCTGGCGACAGCATACTTTATCGCGTTTTCGATCAGCGGCTGCAAGATTAAACTGGGTACCAACGCCTTTTCTGTGCCGTCTTCCAAATCAAACACCACTGCTAAGCGCTCAGAAAATCGCACTTTTTCAATTTCTAAATACAACCGCGCCGCGTAAACCTCTTGTTCCAGCGGCACCTTGTTAATGGGATCTTTGTACAACGAATAGCGTAAAAAGTCACTAAGCCTTGTCACCATTTTATTGGCCGTGTCGGTTTCGTTAATTAATACCAGGGTGGAAATGGCATTTAATGTATTAAATAAAAAATGCGGGTTTAGCTGATAGCGCAGCATTTTAAGCTGCGCTTCGTGCGCCTTGTTGGTGGCAGTTAGCAGTTTTTGCTTTTCCAGCTGCAGGGTTTGATAGTACTTAATGCCAAAATATAAGCCGCTCCAACTTAGCATTACGTAAAACGCAAACGGCGTATCGCGGATGTATTTTAGCCAGTCGTCCGGGCGCGCGCCATGGCGATAGATTTCCCAGTAATTAAAGTTGCGCACCGCTGTCCAAATTGCTGCCGTTAAGAAAGCCAGCAACAGTACGGTTAATGCCAGTTTCCACGGCACCCAATGCCAAATCCGTTGATAGGCATAGCGCAGCGGTATAGTAATTAACCAGCCTAAGTAAGAATCCAGCGCCACAACAATAAGATATGCATCGCGGGTTTCCAGTACCAGCGAGTTCAGATAATTGACGATAGCAAAACCAAGCCAGCCTAAGGTATGGAGGATCCAGAACTGACGGTTGCGATCTTCAAATGCTTTATACAAAATATCAACCTGCAGGCCGAGCTGTTAATCGGCCGATTATAACCAAAGCGCGGCCAAATACCTTAACCACTGACCGTGTTTGTCTAAGCGTTAATCGCATTCGCCTGTACTATTTTAGCCGAGCACCGGCGTCGGTTTTCTGTCCGGCCCCAGCGCAACAAAGGTAAAGCTGCCGGAAATGGCTTTGTGTTGATCATCGTTGTACATATGCTCAACAAAAATGTCGACATGAACACGGATACTGGTGCGCCCGACATGCTCTACTTTGGCCACCAGCTCTATAATGGTGCCGGCCGGAATAGACTCCTTAAAATCAACCCGGTCAGAGCTGACTGTCACCAGAGGCTTGCGGCAAAAACGCGTTGCAGCAATAAAGGCGGCTTCATCCATCCAGGCCAGGGCTTCGCCACCAAACAACGTATTGTGATGGTTAGTGCGCCCGGGAAATACCGTTTTGGTGACACGGGTAATGGCATGTTCCATCCGTTTTGCGATCAGTGCTTCGTTATTCATAGTGGTTACTCAGGCTGTGATGTCGTTTTGCGTTAAGGCGGCGAATTTTATAAGAGTTAGACGCGATTGCAACCGTAATGCACAGAAATAGCTGCTTAGCGGCTTAACATAGGCCCAAGCGCCCGGCCACCCACCAGATGCAAATGAATATGATACACCTCCTGCCCGCCATGCGCGTTGCAGTTCATGATCAGCCGGTAACCTTTATCAGCGATACCATGCTCTGCCGCCAGCTTGCGCGCAACGGTAAATAAACGCCCTAATGCTGCTTCGTGCCGGGCTTCGACATCGTTCACTGTTGGAATAAGCTGGTTTGGTACTAATAAAATGTGCACCGGAGCCCGTGGCCGAATGTCGCGAAAAGCCGTCACCAAATCATCCTGATATAAAATATCAGCGCTGGCTTCGCGGCGGATAATTTTACTGAACACCGTTTCTGTTGCCATAACGTTTTCCTTCCCCTGTTTTAACGGCATAATAGCCAGCTTAATACGCCCGGCGGTGGCAGGCAAAGAGTAATACAATGAAATCTGTAAACTATCAGTTCGATATCACGGACATTGGCGCCCATCTGATCCAAGTCAGCTTAACCTTTAGCCCGGTACAGACAGTGCATCAGCTGAGCTTACCGGCGTGGATCCCCGGCAGTTATATGATCCGTGATTTTGCCCGCAATATTACGGCCATTCATGCCCATGATAAATCGGGCCCGTTGTTACTGACACAACTGGATAAACAGCGCTGGCAGCTGAACTGCAACGACAGCCCGGTTAGCATCCAATATAGCGTTTATGCCTATGACATGTCAGTGCGGGCAGCATATATTGACGATGAGCTGGCGGTGCTTAATCCGGCATGCCTGTGTCTGGCGGTCGAAGGCTTGCAGGCACTACCACACCGGCTGAAGATCATTAAGCCTGCAATGGCCAGCTGTAAAAACTGGCGCCTGGCCACAGCGTTAACCCGGGCGGCAAATACCGCTGAGCTCGGCTTTGGTCAATATCTGGCTGACAACTACGACAACCTGATTGATAGCCCTATTTTGGCCGGCCGTTTTTCCGTTGCGTCTTTTACCCTTAACAAGGTGCCACATTATCTGGTCGTTAGCGGTGATAATCTTACTGATTTGGCCCGTTTTACCAGCGATTTACAGCGCATTTGCCAGCAACAAATCGGCGTGTTTGGTGCCTTACCGGACGATTTGAAACACTATTGGTTTTTACTCTGGGTAACCGATGACGGTTATGGTGGCCTGGAGCATATGCACTCAACCCTGTTACTGTGCAGCCGCTTTGACTTACCGCCGCCTGGCAATACACCGCCAGATGACAATTATCAAAACCTGCTGGCACTGTGTAGCCATGAATATTTTCATACCTGGTGGGTAAAAAGGTTAAAACCTGCCTGCTTTCATCCGTATCAGTTAAGTGCAGAGCAGTACACGCCCCAGCTGTGGCTGTATGAAGGCTTTACGTCTTACTTTGATGATTTAGCCTTAGTCAAAGCCGGTCTTATTGATCTACCCCGCTATATAAAAACACTGGAGAAAACCATTAGTCGCGTTACACGTAACCCAAGTGATAGCGCGCAAAGCCTGACAGACAGCAGCTTTAACGCCTGGACTAAGTTTTATAAGCAGGATGAAAATGCCGCTAACGCAGTGGTCAGTTATTACGCCAAAGGTGCCTTGTTAGCACTGTGTCTGGACGCCAAGCTACGTACTGCCGGCTATAGTCTGCAACAGCTTGTGCGCCAGCTATGGCAAACTTATCTGCCAACGGGTACACCGGACGACGCGCTGTCTGAAGTATTGCAACAGCTGGGGCTGGATGAGCTGGCCTGTTTAACTACCCGCTGGTTAACTCAGCCTGAGCCGCTGCCGCTTCAGCAAGTGTTAGCGGAGTTGGGCCTGCAGTTAGCGCTGCGTCCTATGCAGCATGGCGAGGATGTTGGCGGCAAGCCGGCTAATGCGCAGGCTATCTATATCGGTGCCCAAACCAAGGTGGTTAATAACTTGCTTCAGCTAAGTCAGGTGTATCATGGCGGCAGCGCACATCAGGCCGGGTTAATGGTTGGCGATCAGCTGCTGGCTATCGACGGCCGCAAAATCAGCGCCGCCAGTATGGCACCGTTGCTCAGCCGTTATGCGCCAGGTAGCAAAGCTCAGCTGCACTTTTATCGCAAAGACCGTTTGCTCGACACCACACTGCTTCTGGATGTGGCCCCGCAGCAGGTTGCGGTGCTTAGTGTTGTTAATGAAGACAAGTGCCAGCGTTGGCTGGCATCAGAGAAGAAGCATTAAACCTGCTTTAAGGTGTCAGGTCGTCAAGCACTAAACCCGGCAGCAATGCCGGGTCCAACCGCTCCTGTTGCCAGTTTATCCGCCAGTCAAGATGCGGTCCTGTTACCCGGCCCGTAGCCCCCACTTCGGCAATTTTATCGCCTTGCTGCACCTTATCACCGGTTTGAACGGTAAAACGACTCAGGTGCATAAAGGTTGAACTGACACCAAAACCATGGTCGATAATCAGTGTCAGGCCGGAGTAGTATAAATCTTCTGCCAGCAGCACGGTGCCGCTAAGTGGTGCTATCACGCTGGCGCCAACCGGGGCGGCTACATCCAGCCCGTAATGTGGATTACGCGGCTCACCGTTAAACACCCTTTGGCTGCCATAGACACCTGAAATACGGCCTTGTGCCGGCATCAGCGGCTGGGCAAAAATATACGGCAATCGGCTTAGCGTCGCACGAACCTGCCGTACTTTCTGGTTATCGCGTTTTATACGCTCAGTCACCTCGGCCGGCGGTGTAACATACTTTTGCGCCACCCCATTGACATGCTGGATAGCATACTGACGTGGTTTAAATACTAAGGTACGTTGGTGTGTTTTACCATCTCGTTGCAGCACCAACTGGTGCTCAGCAGGCGCATCGCGGCCCACACCAAACACAAAGCGACCATCGTCGGTCAGCATCAGTTCTGTATTATTAAATAACACCCGGCTAACCCCCGCCAGCTGGCCGCGGATCAGGCTGCCCTGAGTTAGTTCACCCTCAAGTTGTAAATCGTCAAACGCCTGCGCTGGTAACCCCAGACTAACTAACAGCGATAGCGCCTTTAGCCACACCTTCATATGCAACAACCTTATACTGTTTATCCGGCTCCTGTTGTTTCAACTGGGCCGCGATATAATCCGCCAGGCACTCAACCGTGGTATCGCAGGGTACAATTTCACAATGTGCCCGTGGCATTGACAGTTCAAACCAGCCCTGCCCGGCCCGATAGGCAAAACAGTAATCCTGTGGCTCAGCTTGTAAATGCTGCAAGGTTTTGGCATCAACGATATCTTCGGCCGTAGCCAAATAGATATCCTGCCAACGTTCACTCCAGTATTTATTCAGCCGTGGTGCCAACATGCCATCGGTATAAATTTGAATGGTAGAGCGATGGCCATGCGCAATGCGCTGGCAATTACCGTCATGCTTTTTTAAACCATGACTATAGTGGTAATAAAAACCGTTGCTGGCTTCTGGCCGCAGGTTTAATACCAGCTGTTTAACATGTGCCGGTAACAGCGGCATTAACTTGTCATGCAAAAATGCTGTCAGACTGTGCACATCTATTTGCGGGCTTGGCACAACGGCTACCGCCTGAGCCGGCGCCGCCATTTGAATGCGGCCCCGTGCGCTTTGAAAACTCAGCACGCTATAATCAGCGTCGCCGTTTAACTGTAATGCCTGCGCCTGACCAGGTACCGCCAGTTTATGGTCAAGTAGCTGATCGATGGCCTGCTTAATCACTTTTTTTACCAGGCTAAAATCCAGCACCATCGACGCGTTATCCAGGCCACCATGCAGTTCAACATCGACAATAAAACTTTCACCCAGCATGCCACGCGTCTGGCACAGGTAAGAAAAATCAATTACGGTTAGATCCCGGACAAACAAAATCATTAACGATACTCATAGCTTGATAAACTGGCCGCATTATACCGCCGATTAGGCCCGGGCAACACCAGCAACAGCACTATTCAACGCTTATGCTCGGTCAGCCAGCTATTTAAAATACCCACCTGGCCACATTTATGCGCCGCATACATCAGCCGGATAGCATTACTTAACAAGGTACTGTCACTCCAATCCGTTTTTTGTTGTATTTCGGCATAGCAGCTTAACGCTTCCGGTGTCAGATAACCGCGCAGCTCTTTTTTACCAGACTGTTTCTGCCGCTGCCGGTATCGTTGCTGTTTTTCGGCATTAGTCAGCGCTTTTCCACTCGAATTGCTCATGTTGTCACTCTTAGGTCATAACACTGTCATACACTCAGCCAGAGGCTGGCGAATAGCTAAAATGATACTTCTTACAAATCGGACTTGTTTAGCGTACAAGTGTTCGCTAAAGTGGCCCGGCATTTTCACTGGATTAAACATACATGACTAAGAATAGCTTTACAAAAGAAGATTTAATTGCCTGTGGCAATGGTGAATTATTTGGCGAAGGCAACAGCCAGTTACCGTCAAATAACATGTTGATGATGGATCGCATAGTGCACATTTCCGAAGAAGGCGGCTTGTACGGCAAGGGCCAAATCATTGCTGAGCTGGATATCACACCAGACTTGTGGTTTTTTGCTTGCCACTTTAAAGGCGATCCGGTGATGCCTGGCTGTTTAGGTCTGGATGCGATGTGGCAGTTAGTCGGTTTCTTTTTGGGCTGGTCTGGCGGTCCGGGCAAAGGCCGGGCTCTGGGTGTTGGCGAAGTTAAATTTACCGGCCAGATTTTACCCACGGCAAAGAAAGTCACCTACACCATTAATATGAAGCGGGTCATTAAGCGCAAACTGTTTATGGGAATTGGCGATGGCGTAGTCAGTGTCGACGGCCGTGATATCTATGCTGCGACTGATCTTAAAGTAGGTTTATTCCAGGATACATCCAGCTTCTAAGCGTTTAGGCTGCGTCTTACAAGGTAAAAGCCCCGCCAGGTAATTTGAGCGGGGCTTTTTAAACTGTGGGCAATAACGAAAAAACTACTGGCCTTTATTAAATAATCCAATGTTGCGATCTTCGATGGCTTCGCGCCAGCCTCCTAACCATTGTGAGCGCGTATCTAAACCTTGATATGGGCATATTTCTTTAGACCGTCCGGTTACACCGGCACGATAACCTTGAGCATGAGCACGTTCCAGACGATCACGTTTTTGTCTTTTCATACGGCAGTCTTCCTCAACTTTGGATGATAAAAATAACTGTAACAGAGGTTACGGTTACCTTTAATTGATAGTCCAGTGCTGACAAAGGTTCAATCTGACAGTGACAGATTTACTACTTGACATCGGCTAACAAGCTGATGTTGTTTAGAATTTGATGACAAATTTATTTAGAACTAATCGTGCTAATTTGAATTTTTTTAATAGCGTTTAGCAGTAATAAATTGATACAGATAAAAAAAGCTGCCGCAGCAGCTTTGTTACTTTTTAGTATCAGGCTTTTCTGCGTCGCCACCACAACAGGCCTGCGCCTAGCAACAAAGTGACAAAACCGGCACTGCCGCCCTGCCGCTCATATTGCGTCTGATCGCTGCCACAGCTATCAGGCTCGCCATTAGCTACCGGCTGCAATTTTACGGTAATGGCCACCTCTTCCATTTCCGGATTGCCTTGTTCATCGACAATCACCTCGCCCAATAAATCTTTACGCTCTTTTTCCACAATAGCCGTTGCCAGGATTTCACCATTATTGTTGATGTCTTTTGCATCTACCAGCGTATAGGGCGCGTCACAGCTGATTAAGCTATTCAGATCGCGAAAGCTGTCTGTCGTAATATCATAAACAAAGCCATGCTGGCGCCGGCTCGTTGTTCCGGCCACAACAACCTCTGCGTTGCCAACTATCTGATTATTATCATTAATTGCGCTTGGCATGGTGTTTGAGCTGTTAAAGAAACCATCGACAAAGGTTGTTTCGCCCAAGCCATAGTCGTAGTAAAACATTTTCCGTTTTACGCTACCGCTTATCACCTTACTGGCGTAACCGACGGCAATATCATTTTCATTAATATCTACAGCGCTACTGCCCACCTGCAAAGCGGCATTAGTGCTAAAAACAAACCATTCGTTTGGATCAACCATAGGTAAGGCTTGTCCATCGACAAACAATGTCGCATGCGCCTGACGATATGCCGCCTGGTCAACATTCGACTGATAGCGCACCTTGCGCTCAGAGTCACTGTACATCGAATGGCCCACGGCAATACCTTTAGTATTTACTGCATTGGCCTGATTGTAGCTATCATAGTTCACGGCAATCGCTTCATCGGTGTAGGCTTCACCGCTATTCTTATCACCCAGATAGCCCAGCACCAGCGGATCTGTGACACTGCCATCCGCTTGTAATTGCCACAACATTGCACGTTGCTGATAACGGCTGGCATCGCTACTGCTCACCGTATTTTTGTATAAACACAGTGCCACAGGTTCCGCTTCACCATCACAAGCTGTCGTCAGTGTTTCCTGCAACGCTTCTGACATGCCTGTACTACCATAGCCGGCAATACGACCATCGTCACTGACGCCGTTGGCACCGGAAAAGCCACCACCGAATTCCTGATAAGGCGGCAGCAGCGCTGTCGTCACACCGTCCTGCACCACTACGCCAAGCCGGTAGCCCTGTTGCGGCAGCCAAACGTTTTTAGCCACAGGCTCGGGCACCGTTTCTGTTGGTGCAGGCGTAAAGCTTTGCAGCTCAAAAGTGGTAGTTGCTACGCCAACGGCTACCCCGCTATTGTTAATATCGTACAGATATTCGCTATTACCGCGTTCTGCTGCGGTGTCACGCAGCAAAATATTCTGCGCACCGCCGGTGCCATTTAACAGATAACTAATCGCATTACCTATAGGTTGGCCTGACGGGTTACGCTGCAACAAAATGGCTAAAATGTCATTGGTAATAATACCGTTGCTTACATCAGCCAGCTGCTCATCACTAAAAAAGCCTTGTACCGTTTCGTTCTCAAAATCAATAGCATCCAGCCGAATGGGGAAATTGTAATATTGAAATACGCCAGACTCATTTCCAGTGATTGCATCGCGCACGCTGCCGCGAATAGCGCCGTTAAACACTGCGGCGCCAGCGTCATTCAGTGCTGAGGCATAAGTGGCCTTCACTTGCGCTACTTCACCAATCTCTACGACGTTATAAACGGCCGCCTGTACCGAACACACACTTAACAGCGGCAGTATCGCCAGACTGATGCGAGATAACTTCATTCTAAGCCCCTAAATTTACTTCTTTTTATGCGTCTAGTTGTTCCCAGCGCGCGTACGCTTGCGCCAGCTTCGACTCGGTCTGTTGCAATAGGTTCAACGTGCTCTGAGTTTGTTCACTGCTTTGTTTAAAAAACTCGGCGTCATTTACCTTGGCTTGCAAGGTTTCCAGCTCAGCTTCTAACTGCTCTATTAACGCTGGCAGCTGTTCCAGTTCGCGTTTTTCTTTGTATGATAACTTCTTAGTGCTGTTAACAGAAGCCTGCAGCGGCGTTTGTTCTGCTACTTCAGCGGTGTTTTTTGTCACTTTTTGTACCGCCACCGCCGATTGCTGCCGTTGCTGGTAAGCAATAACATCATCATAACCACCGGCGATCTCGATAATACGGCCCTCGCCGGCAAATAGCAGTGAGCTGGTCACGGTGTTATTGACAAACTCCCGGTCGTGACTAACCAGTAATACCGTGCCCTGATATTGTTGTAATATATCTTCCAACAGCTCCAGGGTTTCAACGTCTAAATCGTTGGTTGGCTCATCGAGAATAAGCAGGTTGCTGGGCCTGGCGAATAATTTAGCCAGTAACAGCCGGTTTTTTTCACCACCCGACAAGGCTTTTACCGGTGTACGGGCCCGCGCCGGCGGGAACAAAAAGTCCTGCAGGTAGCTCAGCACATGGCGGGTTTTGCCATTTTGCGTAATCTCCTGTTTGCCTTCGGCCACGTTATCCTGCACCGTCGCTTCCAGATCCAGCGCCATGCGATGCTGATCAAAATAGGCCACCTCAATGTTGGTGCCGCGTTTAATCTCGCCACTATCTTGCTTGTAATCGCCCAGCAGTAACTTTATCAGCGTAGATTTACCAACACCATTTGGCCCCACCAGCGCAATACGGTCGCCACGCATCACCAGTAAATCCAGTTTGTCGATAATGGTGTTACCGTTAAAAGCGCAGCTGATGGCTTTGGTTTCAAACACCAGCTTGCCGGAGCGGTCGGCCTGCTCAATATTAAAATCAACCTTGCCTAAGGTTTCTACCCGTTCGGCGCGTTCACGGCGCAGTGCTTTAAGTGCCCTTACCCGGCCTTCATTGCGGGTGCGGCGGGCTTTAATGCCCTGGCGGATCCACACTTCTTCCTCGGCCAGTTTTTTATCAAACAACGCATTGTGCTGCTGCTCGTCTTCCAGCATCTTTTGTTTGCGATCGAGATATTCCTGATAATTACCCGGGTGCGACGTTAACTGGCCGCGGTCTAAATCGATAATGCGGCTGGCCAGCGCGCGGATAAAGGCGCGGTCGTGCGAGATAAAAATAATGGCGCCGGAGAAATTCAGTAAAAACTGCTCTAGCCACTGAATAGCCGCTACGTCTAAATGGTTCGTCGGCTCATCCAGCAGCAAAATATCCGGTTTGGCAATTAACGCCCGTGCCAATGCGGCTTTACGCAGCCAACCGCCTGATAAGGTGGCCAAACTGGCATCCGGGTTCATCTCAAATTGCTGGCATAAATCGGTAACGCGTGACTCTAAACCCCAACCATCACGGGTATCCATTTCAGCCTGCAGCTGTTCAAACAACCGGTAATCGGCGTCAGAGGCACCGTCTAAGTTTTCAGACAAGGTATAAAATTGCTGCAGCTTAGCCGCCAAATCACCGGCGCCTTCACGGATAAAATCGGCAATTTTCACATCCATTTTTGCTGGTGGGTCTTGCTCTAAGCGGCTGATTACGACCCCGGTATTGACAACAATCTGGCCGTCATCCAAATTTTGCTGACCGGTCAGCAGTTTTAAAAATGATGATTTGCCAGCGCCATTGCGGCCAACCAGACACACCCGCTCGCCGCTGAATAAGCTAAAATCGACGTGATCTAAAATCGGGTGGGTACCAAAGGCTAAACACGCCTGTTGAAAACGTAATAACTCCACTACTGTACATCCTTAAGCCATGTTACCAGCTGCGCCGCATCAAACGGCCAGTATAATTCGTTGTCGCCTCTTTTCAGCACCGGTATTGCGAACCGGTAGCGGGCAAAGGCTTGTTCATCATCCACTATATCCACCAGTTGAAACGGCTGGCTGGCATCGCGTAATAACTGCTCTGCCTGCTCACACAAATGGCAGCCCCAGGTGCTGTATAAAACCAGTGTTTGCATGTTAACGGGTTAACTCAAAACAGACGTGAATATGCACGTTACGCTTAAAATCTTCCGGCAAGGTGGCCGCCGAAATATCTTTTACCTGCCAGCCAGCATCGTTAAGTGCCTGGGTATCAATTTTAAAGCGGCGCTTGTTGTTTGAGAAAATCACCTTACCACCCGGTGCCAGGCGCGGCGTCAGCATATTGAGTAATTTCACATGATCGCGCTGTACATCCCAGCTATCCTGCATCCGCTTTGAGTTAGAAAAGGTTGGCGGGTCAACAAAGATTAAATCAAACTGGTTACGGCAGCGGCTCAACCACTGCAGGCAATCAGCCTGCTCAAACTGGTATTGCTTACCGGTTAAACCGTTTACGGCAAAGTTGCGTTTCGCCCAGTCCAGATAGGTATTGGACATATCTACCGTGGTAACACTACTGGCGCCGCCAATAGCGGCATGCACCGAGGCACTGCCGGTATAAGCAAACAGGTTTAGTACACTTTTGCCTTTTGCCTGCTGCTGGATCATGCGCCGGGTAAGGCGATGGTCTAAAAATAACCCGGTATCGAGATAATCGCGCAGGTTGACCAGAAACTTAGCACCGTATTCGCTCACTTCTTTATACTGACCGGCCTTATTCAGTGCCTGATATTGTGAGCTGCCCTTTTGTTTTTCCCGTACCTTTAAAATCATCTTATCTGAGCTGATGCCCAGCACCTGCGGCACCTGATTTACCACATCAAATAAGCGCTTCTGTGATACCTGCTCATCTACTGTACCCGGTGCGGCGTATTCGTGCACCACCACTTCGCCGTCGTACCAGTCTACCGCCACGTTATACTCTGGGATATCGGCATCATATAACCGGTAGCAGCTTAAGCCTTCTTTTTTCGCCCATTTTTGCAGTTGTTTCAGGTTTTTCGCCAAACGATTGCCAAAAGAGCTGCTCTCGCTAAAAAACAGCGCGGGCGCATCAGAGCTTACCGCGACCTGCTTTTCAGTTAAATCAAACAGCGTGAAATCGCAATCGAGCGGGCCATTGGTGAATTTATAGCTTTTGCTTTTTGATAACCTCAGCGCGCGCAGCAAATCAGTATTTGAGGTAATAATCGCCAAACGCCAGCCCTGATAATGCTGCTTTAAAGCCAGCGAAAACTTGCTATACAGCGGTATTAACGACGGTAAATCGCCTAAACGTTCACCATATGGCGGGTTGGTAACGATGACACCCGCCGTGGCCGCAACTGGTGCGTTTAACGTTGTCGCATCAGCCTGGCTAAACTGCACCATGGCGCTAATGCCAGCCTGCTGCGCATTATGCCGCGCCTTGGTTAAACTGCGCTCGTCAACATCAGAGCCCCAGAATTTAACCTCTTTGGCAACCGGCAATGCGGCGGCTTTAGCGTCGCTACGCAGTTGCTGCCACACCGCTTCGCGATGGCCGGGCCAGCTTTCAAAGGCAAACTTTTCCCGCGTTAAGCCAGGCGCTCTGTTAAGCGCAATTAATGCCGCTTCTATCACTAAGGTGCCGCTGCCACAAAACGGATCAAAAAATGGCTGCTGTGCTGTCCACCCCGAACGTTTTATTAGGGCTGCAGCTAAATGCTCTTTTAATGGTGCATCGCCCTGGCCGGCACGGTAACCGCGCTGATGCAGTGACGGACCGGAGAAGTCCTGTAAAAAGTGAAAATGGGCTTTCTCTAAGCGTACCTGAAAGCGCACATCCGGGGTCAGCCGATCCACATCTGGCCGGTTGCCGGTTTCTTCGCGAAACTGATCCACTATCGCGTCTTTTAAGCGGATGGCACCAAATTGGGTATTGTCTATCTTCGGGTGCTTGCCGACGCATTCCACCGCTAAGGTGTTTCTAAGCGCCATATGCTGCAGCCAGTCAATTTTACCGGCTACCTGATATAAATCGCTGTCGGCCGTTACCGGCTCAGACTGAATAAGGCGCAGAATACGCGTCGCCAGACGCGACCATAAACACAACTGATAGGCAGTGCGTAAATCCGCAGTAAACCGTACCACGCCCATGGTCACTTTTAATACGTCACCACCATGCTGACGAATCTCATCCGCCAGCAGTTCTTCTACCCCTTTAGACGTTAACGCCCAGAATTGCAGCATTGCTTTTCACCTGAAACAAAAATGGCGCACAGTATAGCAGAAACACCGCTTTAACCGGTTGGCTTTTTCGTTTGGTGATACGGTGGCGATATTTGCTGTATAAATCGGCGGCTTGTATAAGAAAGCGGCAGTTGAGCCGGTTATTAAAAATAAAAGCCGTTAAGCGCTTGCAAGCCACCGGCAAAAACACTAAGATGCGCCCCGCAATGACGGACGCGGGATGGAGCAGCCTGGTAGCTCGTCGGGCTCATAACCCGAAGGTCGTCGGTTCAAATCCGGCTCCCGCAACCAACATTTAAGCCAGCATTAAGCTGGTTTTTTTGTATCTGAATTTCGGGCAACCCGAAGGTCGTCGGTTCGCTCCTTACAAAGATCAGGGCTCCCGCAACCAACTTAAAAGCCGACGAATAAAGTCGGTTCTTTTGTGTCTGAAATTCAGCAACCCGAAGGTCGTCGGTTCGTTCCTTACAAAGATCAGGGCTCCTGCAACCAACTTAAAAGCCGACGAATAAAGTCGGTTTTTTTGTGCCTGAAATTCAGCAACCCGAAGGTCGTCGGTTCGCTTTTTACAAAGATCTGGGCTGCCGTAACCGGCACTGACTATCTGGGTTTTATGACAACTCTGACCGGCAGCGTTAACACAAAACTCGTGCCTTTGCCGGGCGCACTATGGCAGACAATACTGCCTTTTAACTGCTGGGTAACAAGGTTGTAGACAATACTTAAACCCAAACCGCTGGCACCGTCTTGCTGGGCGGTGGTGAAAAAGGGTTCAAATATACGTGCCTGCACTTGCTGCGCCATACCCGCGCCATCATCCTGGTAGGTTATTTCTAACCGGCCGTCGGCGAGCAATTTGTAACTGAGCCAAATGTTATGCATTTGCTGACGTTCAAAGCCATGTTGCAACGAGTTCAGCATTAAATTGGTCAGAATACGGCTGAAACTGCCGGGGAAGCTTTGAATAACCATGATTTTGTCGCCCTGAATATCGGTTTTCACCTGATATTGTCCCAGCTCATAGCGCAGGTTTAACACTACGCTTTGCAGGTAGTCGTACAAATTAAAATTGCGCCGTTGCTCAAAAGACTGATCCACTGCTATGGCTTTAAAGCTCTGGATCAGCTCCTCTGCCCGCTTTAGCTGATGACCAAGTTGCTCAATGGCGGCTTTTGAATCACGTAAGTAGTTATCAAACACCGAGCGTTTTAACGCATTTTGTTTTACGGCGCTGGCAATTTGCATATTGTGCAGTTCAAGAGCGTTAAGCGCCTGCACACTGCTAGACACCGGGGCGGTGATTTCACGGGCGACACCGGCGACCAGAATGCCAATCTGCGATGACTTTTCCGACTCGATTAATTGTTGCTGGGTTTTAACCAGCTCGGTATTCATCTGATTAAGATCTTCTACCGCGCGCTGCAACTCGGCCGTGCGCTGCTGCACCCTGCCCTCTAATAACTGTTGATGTTCGTTCAGCTTCAGTGCCATGGTATGTAGCACCTTTGCGATATTTTCAAACTCGGTAAACGGGAAGTGTTGTTGTGGTTGGCTAAAATCGCCCTCGGCATAGCGTTCAACCACGTGGCTTAAGGCCGCTATGGGTTTAATTTCCAGTCGCACAAACAGCCAGCCTGCGACTAACAACAGCAGTAAAAATAATGCGGTGAGCAGTGCAAAGCGATACGTCAGATCCGTTATCGGCTGCAGCGCCACGGCGCGGCTGGTTGCGAATGTCACCGTAAAAGCGCTGTCCAGCCCGGGCACCTGCAGTTGTGCCTGAGTGATGACACTGTCGGCCTGAGCCTCTGACGTCGCCGGCAGCAGGGGTTTATCCTGCCAGTAGATATTCAGCAGGTGTGCATCGGGGGTGTAATGCTCTAACTGCAGGCGAATTTGCTGTACAGACAGCAGCGCGACCAGCGCGCCGGTCAATTTGCTGCGCGGATCTATAACAGCCGTATCGGCCAGCTTTAGTGGCATTAGCATTACCAGCCATTGTGATGATAACGGCGCGGTAGCTTCTGCTAAAAGTAGTTGGTTAAAATCAGCGGCATCCAGCAGCAGCGTCTGCTTTGTTGCCGTGTAATCTGCCGCATATAGCGTTGCCAGGGCGGGCTCTAATGCTGTCAAAGGTAACACCATGGCATTTACCGGAACGGCTTCGGCCAACCAGTACTTATTGTCCAATAGCAGCAAAGCGCTGGCCAAAGGTTGTTGCTCAGCAATGTTTAACAGATTATTGCGGGCGCTGGGGGCGAACACGCCGGAACTGGCAGCCAGTGCCGCATTGGAATCAAGTGACAATTGTTCCAGCTGCAGTGATAGCTTTTCCAGCTCAAATGCCAACTGAAACACTGCCTTTTCAGTTTGTGCGCTTTGCTTTTTGATTTGCTCATCAGTTTGAATATCGCGAAACTCTGCAATGAGTAAACCGCTGAGCAGTAAGGTTGGGATCATCGCCCCCAGTACAAACTGCACCACTAACAGATGTTTAAACGATACACTACCGATTTTCATAAGCCCGCCGCCAATAACTGCTGATCCCGTTGCGCCGTTTTCTGCATAAAAGCTGCGGCATCAGCTGCATTTAAGGCGCGTGCCTGATGCAACAACATGCCTTTTTGCATACCATTCCAAACCGATACCATGGCCTCAGTCGCCGGCATTAGCTGGCTTAAGCGCTGTTGTGCCTGTACCTGTAAATACAGCGGATCTGTGGATGCTTCTGCAGAAACAGGCGACTGAATAGTAGGCGTCAGGTAATGTTTGGCGGCCAGCGCCTGCAGGTGTGCTGGCTGGCGAAAATACTGTACCAGTTTTTTAATTTGCGCGGCTTTACTGCCACCCAAGGCGTAATGCGGAAAAATCATCACTATATAAGAGGCATGTGGCTTTATGGTTCTGCCCTGCCAGCTTGGAAACAGTGTTATGCCCAGATCCTCTCCCAGCCGCCGTCTGGCATCCGCCAGCGCCCAGCTACCATTTATCGCATAAGCATATTGTCCCTGGTAAAACGCTTCTGACACACAGTGATAACCGCATTCGCTTTGTGCCACACCGGTATCGGCTAACCGTTGGTAAAACGCTAACGCCTGTTGCATCGCTGCAGTGTCCAATGTTGCACTGTCATGGTTTGCCAGTTGAGCACCGAACAGATCAGCGAATAAGGCAAACCAATAGGGTTCCTGATAATTTAGCGCCAGTGTATTAACACCTTGGCGGGCAAAGAGGCTTTGCTGATCAAATAACTGTTGCCAGTCTGTTACCGGCTGCTTTACCCAGCGTTTGTTATACATCAGTAATAAATGATTACCGGAAAACAGCGGCACGCCGTAATTTTTTTGTCTGAACTGCAATGCCTGCATCACATCGGCCGGTAACTTATGGTCGACAAGTTCCGTTGGTAATTCAGATAGCTGCATCAGCGGTGCATAGCCGAGGTTATCCGATGAAATGATAATAATATCAGGTGCTGTTGGCTGATCCGCTGCGCGGATCACCGCGGCTTTTAGCTCTTCATTGGGTAGCAACTGCACTGAGACACTGATATCGGGATGAACGCTGGAAAAACGCTGCGCCAGCGCTGAAAAGTCGCTATCGAGCTCCTTTAACATATGCCAGACATTAAGCTGGGTGGCGCCCTGTACCCACAACGACATAAAGAGTGCACAACTTAGCAGAACACTGCGCAAAGCGACCTCCGCCTGACCATTTTTTGAGAGTGTTTTGGCTACACTATAGTGCAATCAACAAATTACGTCATCAAACGATGAAAGCTGATAAGGTCGCGCTGGTTGTTGTTACACAACACCGTTACACTAAGCAGCCAGTTCTGCCGGAGTACATTATGACGAAATTTAAGGTGAAACACAGCCTGGCTGCTTTAGCCGCACCTTTTTCCCAGCCTTGTCAGCCAACGCCGGTATCGGCGCCGCAGTGGCTGGCGTTTAACTCAGCGCTCGCCACGCAATTGCGCTTGCCAGAGCAATACTGGCTAACAGATGCCGGTTTAGCGCTGTTTAGTGGTAATGCGCTGCCGGATTGGACCAAGCCGCTGGCTCATGCTTATGCCGGCCATCAGTTTGGCCATTTTGTACCGCAATTAGGTGATGGCCGCGCGCTGTTACTGGCAGAGCTGGAAGATGCTCATGGCCAACTATTCGATATTCAGCTTAAAGGTGCCGGCCGCACGCCATTTTCACGTGGTGGTGACGGTCGTGCGCCACTGGGCCCGGTGCTGCGCGAGTATTTAGTCAGCGAAGCTATGCAGGCGCTTGGCGTGCCGACAACCCGGGCGTTAGCTGCGGTGCTAAGCGGTGACTGGCTACAACGCGACACGGCCGAACCCGGCGCCATTATTTGCCGGGTAGCCAAAAGCCATATTCGCATTGGCAGTTTTCAGTATCTGGCGGCACATAGCGACAGCAGCCAGCTTAAAACCTTTGCCGATTATGTAATACAGCGCCACTATCCGGCATGCCTGCACGCTGATAACCCCTACCTGGCGTTACTTGAAGCGGTAATAAGCGCGCAGGCACAGCTGATTGCCAAATGGATGAGCCTGGGCTTTATTCATGGCGTAATGAATACCGACAATATGAGCATTAGCGGCGAAACCATCGATTATGGCCCCTGCGCCTTTATGGATGCGTTTAACCCGGCACAGGTATACAGCTTTATTGATAAACAAGGCCGCTATGCCTGGGGGAATCAGCCGCGTATCGCCAGCTGGAACCTGGCACGTTTTGCCGAAACTCTGCTACCGTTAATCGCCGAACACGCGGCGCAGGCAGTTGAACTGGCAACGGGCGCACTGCAAGGCTTTAACAGCGAAAATGAAGCGGCGTTTTTACAGCTAATGGGCGAAAAAATTGGCCTTAAGGCGGCAACGAAACACGATGAGTCATTAATTCGTGATTTACTTAATCTGATGAGCGCCAATAACGCCGATTTTAGCCAGACATTTCGCCTGCTTAGTCAATCGGTTAGCGATGCCAGCACCGGCGCAGCTATGCTGTTTGCTGATAACAACAGTTGGCAGGCCTGGTGCAGCCGCTGGCAGGCCCGGCTGGCTGAGCAAGGTATTGCCACGAAAGACGTGAAACAACAGATGGACGCCTGTAACCCGGCGTTAATCCCCCGTAATCACCAGATCGCCAAAGCGATTGAACTGGCCAGCACTGAAGCTGATTTGTCGCTGTTTAACCGTTTGCATAACGCACTGCAAACGCCCTTTGAACTCGATGACGCCAACGCAGATTTAGCCCTGCCGCCAACCGCAGAGCAGTGTATTGAAAACACCTTTTGCGGCACCTGAGCTTTTTGGCTCAGCAAAAAACACACCCCGCTTATGCGGGGTGCTCTGCAAGACTTAGGTTAAGTGTTAAAACTGATAGCGTAAGCCCAAAGACGCGGTACGGCCATTGATGGCGCGGGCGCGGATAATGCCATTGGCAGGTATCGAGCCTTCTTCAGCTTCGGTTAGCCCTACTTCGTCAAACAGGTTGTTAATATTCAACGACAGCTGCAGGTTTTCGGCTAAGTCATAGCTGACAAACGCATTAAGCTGGGCATAGCCGCTAAACTTCAGATCGTTATTGTCCTGGGCATAGGCGTCGCTGGAACCTATAACAGTAACCCCCAGCTGCGCTTGGTCCAGATAATAACGTACTAACAGGCTGTACAGCATATCGGCCTGGCGCCGTGGCGTATTGCCTTCCAGCGCTGGGCTTAGCGCATCTTTACTGATTTCGGCATCAGTTAAGGTTACCGAGCCACGCAGTTCCAGATCGCCCATTCTGTAACTGCTTTCCAGCTCTATACCTTGCGCTTTGTATACCCGGTCAAAAAAGCGCTGGCTGGTGGCTTCAAAGTTTTGCTCTTCCGTTTCGGCATAAAAGGCGGTGGCAAACAAATTCAGCTTGCCATGGCGGCTTTTGCTACCGAACTCGTACTGAGTCACTTCATCCACTGCATCTTGTTTGGCGACACTGCCATCTGCATTCACTTTACCGAATAATAAGCGGTCGGCATTAGCCCGGCCGCCTTTACTGATGCGGGCAAATACTGCCCAATCACTATCAAGTTGATAGTTTGCGCCAACAGAATAAGAGTTATAACCCCAGCTGTAATTCACCAGGTTCGGGTTTGCTAAGTCTATCGCTGACACGCTCTGCTCTACCTGGCTTAACACTCCATCGCCATTCATATCACGGGCACTTTGCACCGGCCCGGCATAATTGCCATTTGCTTTACCGATATCGCGCCGCACGCTGGCATCCAGCGACAATTTATCCAAGGCCCAACTTAGCCCGGCGTAAGGGGCTTTAATACTGTAGCGGGTGTCATAGTTACGCTGTAATCCACCCCAGAATGGCACGCCATAGGCAATCAGGCCTTGTTCTGAGTAGGCAGTACCGTCAGCGGCATTGACGTTTAGCAGCTCGGCGTTATCGCCTTTTAATGCCATAAAGTAGCTGTTCCACAACCAGGACATACTGATGTCTTGATCCGCCACGTAATAACCCAGGTTGACATCAACATCACCAAAACGTCGCGACAACTTAAGATCATTAACGATGGAGCCAAAGTCTGCAATTTCGACGTCAAAGGTGTGAATACGCATGGCATTTTCACCGTTATATGCACTACCTGCTTCAGCGCCAACAGCATAGCTTACAGACGCGCCGCTACCGGCAATGCTATCAGCGATTTGCTGCGCGTTGCCCACTTCGGCGGGAAACAGGGTAATAAAGTTGCCGCTGACATCGCTTAGCCGAAAGCGGTTTTCCAGCGTCCAGCCTTCAGGTAAGTCGAATACTGCTTCAGCGCCAATGCTATTTACCTGTGGGTTCATGCCGTCGCGCACATCGCCGCGTGAGATCTGATTATCGCCGTTTAAGCGCACCGTCTGGGTTAAATACACCGACTGCAGCGTATCGCGCTGCGCATCAAAACCGGCAACAGAACGGCCATCTGAGAGCATTGGCATCGGCATATAACTGGCCGCCTTGTCGTTTAGGTGTTTTACATATAAACGCACATAGCCACTATTAAATTCACGGGTCAGGTTGGCCTTTAACTGATAGCCAGTTTCGCCCTGATAGCCCGGGTCGCGCACACCCTCGCCCTGGCGGACAAAA
Organism: Rheinheimera pleomorphica; assembly: GCF_011634895.1. Taxonomy (GTDB): domain Bacteria; phylum Pseudomonadota; class Gammaproteobacteria; order Enterobacterales; family Alteromonadaceae; genus Alishewanella; species Alishewanella pleomorphica. The sequence continues at coordinate 224,050 of NZ_SIRR01000012.1, forward strand.
CCGCCAATATGAAAACGGGTATCGCTGTTTATATCGCCGCCGTAGTCAAAATCGGTGCGAAAGCTGTCATAGTTAAGGCCGGTGCTAAAGGCAATGCTGCCGCCCTCAGTGTCACCGGTTTTACTGACAAAATTAATAATACCGCCTGGCGAGTTACTGGCAGCTGTGCTGGCTGAACCACCACGGATCACATCTAACCGCGCTAAAGTGGCGTCAGCGCGCAGAAAAATATCGGCGTTACCAAAGGCGATATCGCCAAACTGCAAAACCGGCAAGCCATCTTCCTGCAAGGCTAAAAACTTAGCGCCGCCGGAGGCAACCGGCAAGCCGCGGACGGCGATATTGGCATTGCCCTCACCGCCAGTCGATTCACTGCGCACACCCGGTAACATGCGGAAGATCTCAGCTGTGCTGCGCGGCGTACTCACTTCAATATCCGCAGGTGTCAGGCTGCTTACCGAGACACTGGACTGCATCACCGTTTGATTGCGCGATACGGCACCGGTAACCACTATGCGCTCAAACCCCAGACCAGTGTCAGTGCTGTTTTCAGTTGCTGTTGTATTGTCTTGCTCAGCTTGCTGCGCCTGCGCCGCAAGGCTGCCAAGTGCCAGGCTCACTGCCAGTGCCAGATAAGCTGGTTTGATATGCTGTTGTTTCATCGTCTAGCTCCCGTGTTGATAGTGCTATCTCTTTAGTTGGATAGCTAATTAAATTGCCAACTTAAACGTTTAAGTTTGTTAAGCAAAAAATACCCGCTACTGCTGATTGCGGGCTAAGCGCTGTTTGGCCGGTTGCGCCAGCCAGTTATAGAGCATTGCGCCGGCTAATAAGGCAGCAAAGGCTGTCGCCAGATAAAAACCGGCACTTACATCACCTGCTATATCACCAATAATCGCCATTAATGCCGGTGCCAGGGCTGCTGACAGTGCTGTAAAAGCCAGAATAAGCCCGGCGACGGCGCCATGCTGCTGGCGGGCAAAGCAGCTGATGCCTTTGGAGTTAAGCGTGGGGTAAATCATCGACATAAACAGGCCTGATAGCGGCATTAACCATAATGCCACGGCTTTGCCACCCAACATACTCAGGGCAAAACAGGCAAAAATAGCTAACGTAAATAACGCCATCACACTACTCCAGCAAAAACGCTGTAAAATAATACCGGCCAAAAAGCGCCCGGCTGCACGCAGTATAAAAAATACCGTAATAGCATGCAGTGCCAGATAACCAAAGCGGCCGTCATAACCGGCCAGCAGTGTCGGTAACCAGACAAAAATGGCCACTTCGCAGCCAACATAAAGTGCTATCGACAGCGAAAAACCCAGTGCGTAACGATCTTTTAGTAGCGCCAGTGACTGGCAAAACGACACCTGAGTACTGGATGCCTGATACGGTGGGTACGGCAACCTGGCCGCCATGATGACCAGCACGGTACACAGCAGCCCGGCCACCAAATACAGCTGCTTCCAGTGTATCGAAGCGGCAATCATCAGCGTGACCAAAGCTGGTCCGGCAATAGCGCCGAGGGCAAAAAAGCCTTCAACTTTGTTCATGGTGCGGGTGTGGCTTAAGCTGTCGGCGCTGATATCACCAATCAGCGCCAGCGCAGCGGTTTTAAACATACCAATCGCCAGGCCACACAGGCCCATTAGCAGAATAAAAAATAGCGCGCTGTCACCGACTATAAAGGCATAACACGCCGCTGCATACAGCGCCAGACCGGCAATGATCAGCGTTTTGCGGCCTAATTTATCGGCCAGACGGCCCAGCAGTAAACCGGCAACGCCAATGGCGACCATAGGCACATAGTGAAAGGCACTGGCCTGAAACATTGTTAGCTGATATTGCGCCATTGCTTCCGGGATGATGACACCAACGGCATCCGTGGTCATGGCAAAAACAAAAAACATCAGGTAGGTCATCCAGCGCACCTGACGCTGCAGACGCACAGCAGGATCGGCTGTCATAGCTGCCCCGACAGCCTGACCGGTATTTTTGGTAGTAAGCATCTTGTTCCCCGTTGTTACTGCTGCCTGGCCGGTGTAAGCGCACCGGCCTGTTCGCACGGCTTTGTAAATAAGCCCTGTTATTCTTACGCGGGGGCTTGACAAAGTTGTGCATTGGCTTAAAGCTATATCTTAATCGTTTAAGATGCAAATTTTTTTTCAGGAAACCGGCAATGAAAACAGCAGTACAGCACAATCAAATCCAGTTAATCACTTACATAGACAGGTTAAGCGGCGGAAAAATAACAGATTTACAGGCTTTACTTGATGGGCCTCTGGCAGGGTTGTTTGATGGCGTGCATTTGCTGCCATTTTATCCGCCGATAGATGGCGAAGATGCCGGCTTTGACCCAACCGACCATACAGCGGTAGACAGCCGCTTGGGTAACTGGACTGATATAGAGCGTCTGGCAGCGGATTATCCGCTGATGGCGGATATGATCGTTAATCATATGTCAGCACAGTCGCCGCAGTTTCTTGATGTGCTGGACAAAGGCGATGCTTCGCCATTTTGGCCACTGTTTTTAACCCGGGATAAGGTGTTTGGTGACACACCGGCAGCAGCAGAGCTGGCCGCTATTTACCGGCCCCGCCCGACGCCCTGCTTTAGCGATATTACCCTGCGTAATGGTCAGACAGTGCCATTTTGGACCACCTTTACCGCCAATCAGATTGATATTGATGTGACATCCGCCCCCGGTGCAGCCTATTTACAGGCCATTTTGCAGCGTTTTACTGATCATGGTGTTAAATATATCCGCCTGGATGCGGCAGGTTATGCGATAAAAAAAGCCGGTAGCAGCTGCTTTATGCTGCCAGAAACCTTTGATTTTATTGCTCAGCTGTCTGAGCAGGCTAAAGCGCGCGGCATGACCTGTCTGGTAGAAATTCACGGTTATCATAAAACCCAGATTGACATCGCCAAACGCTGCGATCTGGTGTACGACTTTGCCTTGCCGCCATTGGTGCTGCATACCCTGTTTAGCAAAGATGCCACTGCGCTGAAAAACTGGCTGCAGATGGCGCCACGCAATTGCATTACGGTGCTGGATACGCACGATGGTATCGGCATCGTCGATGCGGCCGACTATCAGGGCCAGCCCGGATTATTAACCGATCCACAATTAGATGCCTTAGTTGAACAAATTCACCAAAATAGCGGCGGCAGTTCAAAACTCGCTACCGGTAATGCTGCCAACAATGTCGATTTATATCAGGTAAACTGCAGTTTTTACGATGCCTTAGGCCGTAACGACAACCATTATTTGTTAGCCAGAGCGATACAGCTGTTTTGCCCCGGCATCAGCCAGATTTACTACGGTGGCCTTTTGGCCGCAGAAAACGATGTGGCATTGCTGCAACGTACTGGTGTAGGGCGCGATATTAACCGGCCCTATTTTAACACCTGCACAGTGCAGCAAGCAGTGCAGAAACCTGTGGTGCAGGCCCTGTTTAAGCTTATTAAGCTGCGCCGCACTATGCAGGCCTTTAACGGCAGCTTTAACCAGCAACTCAACGCTGACAGCTATCAACTGCATTGGCAGCATGAGGGACATCAGGCCAGCTTAACCATAACACTTAGTAACTTGAGTGCGATGTTAAGCTGGCAACATCAGGGCGAGACTCTTCAGCAGCTGGCGCTGGCTAGCTTATTATCTTAAGGACAAGCAAAAAGGTTAACTGCTCTCCCCCAGCCTGATTTCGTAAGGCAGAAGCTGGGGGGTATCATCTAATGATAAAAATGCCCGCACTGCAGCCTCACCTTTGGCATCACTAAACTGCCAGACGCTGCTGAGGGTCGGATGATAACGCAGGGTTTCTTCAATACCATCAAAACCGACTACCTTAAGCTGCTGTGGAATGGCAATACCTAACTGCAGCGCTTCGCGCATCGCACTTAGCGCAATTAAATCGCTCATACACAGCAAAACGGTTGGCCTTGGCGTCAGTGACAACACCGCCTGCGCCGCTTGTTGCGCATAGAGCTGGTTACTCTCAGGCAGATGCCACAAATAGTCTGGCTGCAGGCTCAGCTTGCATTCTTGCATCGCACGCAGATAACCATCCAGCCGGCGGTGAGCAATAGAGCTTTGGTTATCCCACAGTGGCGCGTCCAGCACTGGCCGGCTGTCGGGCGCATCAATCAGCCTTAAGCCAAGAATAGCCACGGTATCGGTGCGGCTAAGTACCGCTTTGGCGCTTTGATAAGCCGCCTGTTCGTTGTCGATATTGACAGAAGGCCGGCCGGGTAAATCAAAATCGACCGTGAGTACCCGTTTGGGGCAGCGCTGTAACTGCGCAATCAGGCCCAGATTACGCGGCGCGCCATAACAGATAAAACCATCGACAAAATCGCTGATCGCATCTAAATTGGCGCTGCTACCGGAAAACAGTAATAAATGCAGCTTATGCAACTCCAGCTCACGCGCCACACCTTGTAAAAACTGACTGGCGACCGGATCGCTGACCATATACTCCAGCGAGTCGGATAAGATCACGGCGACAATACCCGAGCTGCCAGTTCGCAGCGACTGCGCGGCTTTATTCGGGCCAAAATAGCCCAGTTCAGCACAGGCGCTGAGTATTTTTTGCCGTAGCGCCACCGACAATTGATCCGGCCGGTTAAAGGCGTTAGAGATGGTGGCCGTAGACACGCCTAAGGTTTTCGCGACACTTTTCAGCGTTAATTTACTCATCGTTCCAGTCACTTCGGGCTATCTTCTTAATTGATTAAGTTATATGATTTTTACTTGATTGCCAAACGCTATATTTACACAGCTTATTGCCACAGGATACTACTATGCTTGCCGTTATTGGAGAAAACGTTGTTGATATGCTGCCGGACGAAAACGGCTTATACCGGCCTTGTTTAGGTGGCTCGCCGTTTAACCTTGCCATCGGTGCGGCGCGCCAGCAAATACAGGTAAGCTATATCTCACCCTTGTCAGCCGATGCCTTTGGCCAACAGTTTGCTGCTTATTTGCAGCAAAATGGCGCCGGTTATGGCCTGGATTACTTCAGCCGCTGCCCAAGCGCTATGGCTGTGGTATCAATGGATCAGCAGCAACAACCGCAGTACAGCCTGTACCGCAGTGCTATTGCCGATCGCGATATCAGCGCCGAAGCCCAAATTGCCGCCCTGCCGCCAACTTGTCAGTTGCTGCATTTGGGCTCGCTGGCACTGGAAAGCGAAGATGCCCCCAGGATCCGTCAGGTGGTTACTGCAGCAAAAGCACGTGGTATCCAGATAGCGCTGGATATCAATGTGCGCCTGAATGCCGTGACCAACGCTGCAGCTTACCGCGCTTTTGTGCTGGAAATGGTTAAGCAAAGTGACTTTATTAAAGCCAGCGATGAAGATTTAACCCTGTTGTTTGCTGACCACGCTTTAACAGACGCGCTGGCGTTTATCAGGCAAAGCGCGCCATTGGCACTGCTGGCCCTGACCGAAGGTAATAAAGGTGCCACTCTGTATTGGCAGCAACATCAGCTTAGCTTGCCGGTAATAACGCCGACACCTTTTGTGGATACCGTCGGCGCCGGTGATACTTTCTGGGCCAATTTACTGGCTGCGCTGCTAAAACTCGGTTTACCTGAGGCAGCGAAGATCTCATCACAGACACTGCAGTATTGCCTGCAACGCGCCATGCTGGCTGCCAGTTTAAATATTTCGACTAAAGGCTGTAATCCACCAACGCGTGAAGCTTTAGACCGGGCACTGACACAGCGGTAATTTACCCAAAAAAACACCCCGCTTAAGCGGGGTGTTTTTATCGCCTTAATTTTTACCGTATTTCTCGGCCAGATAGAGCCAGGTTTCCAGCACGGTATCCGGGTTTAACGATACACTGTCGATGCCCTGCTGCATTAACCAGGCGGCAAAATCTTCGTGATCTGACGGGCCCTGCCCGCAAATACCGATGTACTTACCTTTGGCTTTACAGGTTTTAATGGCCATTTCCAGCAATTTATAAATCGCCGGATTACGCTCATCAAATAAATGCGCAATCAGCCCGCTGTCTCTGTCTAAACCCAATGTCAGCTGGGTGAGATCGTTAGAGCCAATGGAGAAGCCATCAAAATATTCCAGAAACTCTTCCGCCAACAGCGCGTTAGACGGTAGCTCGCACATCATAATGACCCGCAGGCCGTTCTCGCCACGCTTTAAACCATGCTCGGCCAGCAAATCAATGACGCTGCTGGCTTCACCCAGCGTACGCACGAACGGGATCATCACCTCAACATTGGTAAAGCCCATCAAATTGCGTACCCGCTTTAACGCTTCAACCTCTAACGCAAAGCAATCGCGGAAGTCTTCAGAGATATAACGCGAGGCGCCACGAAAACCTATCATCGGGTTTTCTTCATGTGGCTCGTACTGACGGCCGCCAACTAAGTTTGCATACTCGTTTGATTTAAAATCAGACATCCGCACTATGACTTTTTGCGGCGCAAAGGCACAGGCCAATGTGGCAATACCTTCCGTTAGCTTGGCAATATAAAACTCTACCGGGCTTTCGTAACCGGCAATCATTTCACTGATCGTGGCTTTTAGCTCATCAGTTTGCGCATCAAAGTTAAGCAGCGCTTTTGGGTGCACGCCAATCATGCGGTTAATAATAAACTCGAGCCGCGCCAGACCAATACCGGCATGCGGTAGCTTGGCAAACGAGAACGCCCGCTCCGGGTTGCCGACGTTCATCATAATTTTTAAATCCAGCTTGGGCATTTGATCAACGCGGCTGCTGACCACTTTGTATTCAAGCTTGCCATCATAAATAAAGCCGGTGTCGCCCTCAGCACAAGACACGGTAACCTGCTGACCGGTTTTAATGCTGCTGGTGGCATCACCACAGCCAACCACTGCCGGTATTCCCAGCTCACGGGCAATAATGGCGGCATGGCAGGTTCGGCCGCCGCGATTGGTAACGATGGCTGAGGCGCGCTTCATAATCGGCTCCCAGTCAGGATCGGTCATATCGGTAACTAACACATCACCGGGCTGAATTTGGTCCATCTGCTCAATGCCTTTTAGCACCTTAGCGATACCGCTGCCGATCCGTTGCCCGATGGCACGGCCTTCAACCAATACCGGCGCTTTAGCCAGCAATTGAAAACGCTCCATGCTGTTGCTGTCTTCTCGGCTTTTTACTGTTTCAGGACGCGCCTGTACGATATACAGCTTGCCGTCGTTACCGTCTTTGGCCCATTCGATGTCCATCGGCCGGCCATAGTGGTTGGCAATGATCACCGCTTGTTTCGCCAGCTCTTCTACCTCGCTATCAGTCAGTGAAAACTGCCGGCTGCGCTCGGCCGCAATATCCACCACCTTTACCTGTTTGCCGTGGCCCTGCTCGCCGGAATACACCATCTCGACTTTTTTACTGCCAAGATTACGTTTCACCACCGCCGGGCGGCCAGCGGCCAGCGTGGGTTTATGTACATAGAATTCGTCCGGGTTAACCGCGCCTTGCACCACCATTTCGCCCAGGCCATACGATGAGGTGATAAACACCACCTCTTCAAATCCCGACTCGGTATCAATACTAAACATCACGCCAGATGAGGCTAAATCAGAACGCACCATCTTTTGTACTCCGGCCGATAAGGCCACTCCGCGGTGGTCGTAGCCCTGATGCACCCGGTAAGAAATAGCGCGGTCGTTAAACAGCGAGGCAAACACGTGTTTAATCGCCACAATCACTGCATCATAGCCGCGCACGTTTAAGAAGGTTTCCTGCTGGCCGGCAAAAGACGCATCCGGCATATCTTCAGCGGTAGCGGATGAGCGCACGGCAAAAGATACGTCCTGGGCGGCATCCGGGTGTAGCTGCTGATACGCTTCACGGATGGCTTGCTCTAATTCCGGTTGAAATGGCGTATCAATAACCCACTGACGGATTTGCGCACCGGCCTTTGCCAAAGCAGTGACATCATCAACGTCTAGGCCATCGAGCAGTTGATAAATGCGCTCGTTAACGCCGCTTTGTTCAAGAAATTGGTTAAAGGCATAGGCCGTGGTAGCAAAACCACCGGGTACCTGCACACCGGCATTGGCCAGGTTACTGATCATCTCACCGAGGGAAGCGTTTTTGCCGCCAACCCGGTTTACATCGTGCATCCCCAGGTTTTCATACCAAATCACAAATTCTTGCACAGTTCGTCTCCAATTTTTGTCGTATGGCGTGTAAGCTTACAGCAAGCATTACAAGGCAAGGTGATTTTACACCGCGGCCGGAATGAATTAAAACCCTAATTTTCAATGTAATTTTATAACGACAAATGGAGACATTGTGCGTACAGCCTTTTATATATCAGACGGTACAGCCATTACAGCTGAAGTATTTGGTCATGCCTTACTTACGCTTTTTCCTGCACAATTTGAACACGTTACCATACCTTTTGTTGAAACCAGTGACATGGCCGAACAGGTAAAGCAAAGGATTAACGATCGTTATAAAACAACGGGACAACGGCCGTTAATCTTTCAAACCTTTGTTGATGATACGCTGCGGCAAATCATTAACAGCAGCAATGGTGTCTGCTATGACTTTCTCAACACCTTTGTTGAACCTATTCAACGTGAATTAGGCGTTGCACCGGTGCCCAAAACCCACCGCACGCACAGCATTCATGAAAAAACCTATGATTTTCGTATCGACGCCGTAAACTTTGCGCTGGCTAATGATGATGGATCCAATTTAAAGAACTTTGATCAGGCCGATATTATTCTGGTTGGCGTCAGCCGCTCCGGTAAAACGCCGACCAGCCTGTATTTAGCCCTGCAATACGGTATTAAGGCGGCAAACTATCCTTTTGTTGAAGAGGATATGGAACAATTGCGCCTGCCTGAGGTGCTAAAACGCAATAAAACGAAACTATTTGGCTTAACCATTACACCTGAGCGTTTAAGCCAAATTCGTGAACAACGCCGCGCCAACAGCCGGTATGCTTCTATACGTCAATGCCAGTTGGAGCTGGCCGAGGTGGAAAGTTTGTATCAGCGCGAGCAGATCCCGTTTTTAAACTCTACACATTTATCGATAGAAGAAATATCAGCAAAGATCATCGCCAAAACCGGTTTAAAACGGCATAAATATTGACCTGACAACACACCTTAGTGCGCTAGCCGCCGCAGTATGTCTGCACCCGTCATACTGGTGGCCTGGCCGCTTTCCAGCCATTTTATTTGCTCAACCAACAAGCCGTTTACCGGTGTCGGAACCTGGTATTGTTGGCCCATTCTGACAACGACATCATTTAAAAACATAATTTCGGTGCGCTTGTTAGCTTTTAAGTCATGCCACATCGGTGAGTGCGCCGAGGCGTCTGTTGGTAGCATCTGTTGGCACAGGCGGCAAAAAATGAGCGTTGGTAAGCGTAATATCCATGGCAGTAAGCTGTTATTAACGCGGCTATAAGACTGCGGCTTAACCCCCGCGCGGTGACACACAGCCAACCATTCTCGCATGGCTAACGCCAGCACAGCCCGGTAATCCCTATCTGCCAATTGTTGCGGCAACGGCAAGCCGCTAATGGCATTCAGCGCCTGATTTAAATCAAGTAACAGCTTGCCGAACTCTGCGCTGGCCATGTCATCACACAGTTGCACCGCCAACTGCAGACGTGAAAAAGTACTGCTGACATAGTTAACAACAGCAAAATCATTACGCTGCCAAAACAGCGCCCCTGCTGTAGCGCGATGAAACTGCCCAGGTCGTATTTTTAACACACTAAAGGTCGCCAAAGCGCGTATCACAGGATTACTTAAGTCGTGAGACAGCATTTCGCCAACACCTACACCGTCTTGCAGCGCTACCAGCGGCACATCAGGGCGTAAAAAATGCTTTAGCTGCGCTAACATGGGTACCAGGGCTGTGGCTTTTACGGTCAGTAATACCAGATCACACTCAATCAAACTGTTTAGCGAGCTATAAAATGCTATCGGCTGAGCAAAATAGGTATGATGCGTACAGGAGGTTACGCTTAAACCATGAGCTGCCAGTTCTAAAGCGGTGGTTTCGCGGCCGAAGAATTTAACCTCTAATGCGCTGTCCTGACACAGATGCGCGCCCAGGTAGCAGCCTAGCTTACCGGCGCCAACAATACCGATACAATAACGCCGGCCAGCAGTGCTCTGCTGGCCGGCGTTATCTGTCACCTGAACCCCTGATTGCACTTACGCTCCTGTGAGCGCGTGATTATTTACGCGCAGTGCGTAGAGTATCGGCAATAAGGAAGGCTAATTCCAGTACCTGATCGGCATTTAAACGCGGATCGCACTGCGTAAAATAGCGTTTGCCCAGGTCGTTCTCGCTTAAGCCGTAAGCGCCACCGGTACACTCCGTTACATGCTCGCCAGTCATCTCCAGATGAATACCTCCGGCGTGGCTGCCTTCAGCTTTATGTACCGCGAAGAAATTTCGGATCTCACGCAATATTGCCTCAAAATCACGGGTTTTGTAGTCATTACTGGCTTTAACGGTGTTGCCATGCATCGGGTCGGAACTCCATACCACAGTGCGGCCTTCCTGTTGTACCCGCCGTACCAGCTGCGGCAGCTTGTCGGCCAGCTTATCTGCGCCCATACGGGTGATCAGCGTTAAACGGCCCGGAATATTGTCCGGGTTTAACGCATCAATCAGTTGTATCAACTCATCAGGTTGCATACCCGGGCCAATCTTTACACCAACCGGGTTATGAATGCCACGGAAAAACTCGATATGGGCATGATCCAGCTGGCGCGTGCGCTCGCCAATCCATACCATGTGCGCCGAGCAGTCATACCAATCACCGGTAAGAGAATCACGCCGGGTTAAGGCCTCTTCATAGTTCAGCAGCAAGGCTTCATGTGAGGTATAAAGCTGGGTTTCGCGAATTGATGGCGAGTTTTGTCCGGTAATACCGCAAATTTCCATAAAACGCAGCGCTTCCTGAATACGCTGCGCCACATCCTGATAACGGTCTTTCAGCGGGTTCGACTCAACAAATCCCAGGTTCCATTTACTGACCTGATGTAAGTCTGCCAGACCGCCCTGAGCGAAAGCACGCAGTAAATTCAGGGTAGCGGCTGAGTGATGATAGGCTGTCGTTAAACGGTTAGGGTCAGGTTGACGTGCCGCATCAGTAAATTCAAAACTGTTGACGATATCGCCACGATAACTGGGTAATGACACACCATCGATAGTTTCTAAATCACTGGAACGCGGTTTGGCATATTGCCCAGCCATCCGGGCCACTTTTACCACCGGTAAACCACCGGCAAAGGTCAATACCACTGCCATTTGCAGTAACACTTTAAAGGTATCGCGAATTTTCGGCGCGTTAAAATCGTTAAAGCTCTCTGCGCAATCACCACCTTGCAGCAAAAAACCCTGCCCCTGGGCGACCTGGCCTAACTGGCTAAACAGATCACGTGTTTCCTGGGCAAACACTAACGGTGGGTATTTGTGCAGTTGCTGTTCGACACGATGAAGTAATTGCTGATCCTTGTAGCTTGGTTGCTGTTGGATCGGCAGGCTGCGCCAGCTTTGGGGCGTCCAGGTCGTCACAATGATTTTCCTATCTCTGTTTACTTGACTAGCAAGTTATAGACTTCTGGACGTAAATTCAATGCTGGCTTTAGCATAATTTATGACATTTTTGCCACAACTGGCAAAATCGCTGCAAATTGTATATTTATTGCGCTAATTCGCGCTGATTATCCGCGACTAACTGCTGTAATAAAGCTTCGCAGCCTTGTTCAATTAACTGCAACACCAGTGCGAATCCGCGACTGCCGCCGTAATAAGGGTCAGGCACTTCGGAGATATCCGGAAAGTGGGGGTGAAAGCTTAAAAACAATTTTAGTTTATGCTGGTGCGACGGTGGGCAGCGACGTTGTAAGTGCTGCAAATTATCATTATCCATCGCCAGGATCAGGTCATACTCGGCAAAATCACTGTCTTTTACCGGTCGCGATACAATACCGGCAAAAGAGTATCCGGCCGCTTTACCCTGGCTTACGCTGCGTGGATCTGGTGCCTGGCCGCGATGTGACGCACTGGTACCGGCAGACTCCACCACTATTGGCGTTGCCAGTTGAGTCGCTTTGTGCCGCATTACCGCATGGGCTGTCGGCGAGCGGCAAATATTTCCTAAACAGACAAAGAGTATTTTTGACGACATAACTCCCCCGGGGTTATCAAAGTGGTTAATGCTAGCATGCTTTAAACAATAGGTTAAACAGTTGCATTAATATGGCGTCAGGTACAGTATATAGTGTTCAAGGACAATAGAGATACGCAGTACACAGGAGTATGTCTGATGGATAAGTTCAATCGGCTTATCGTACTCACCGAGCAGGACACTTTGCACAATCTGACATTATTAGCCCAGTCTGTCGGCATTAAAACAGAACAAAGAAGTAAAGCCGAGATGTTATACAGCGCCAGCCACAAAGCCGGTTCGCTGTTAGCCTGTCCTTATGCTAATAGTGATTTTAATAAGAAAGGCTCGTCAGCAGAACTGCATTACTTGCTGCAAAAATCGTCATTATTTTTCTTTCAGGCCGAACGCGCATTAATTGAACCGATTCAAGCGCTGCAAGCAGGTATACGGGGTGTTATATACCGTGACGAGCAACTCGATAGAGTACTTACCGCGTTAAAAACTATGATGGACGGCCAGCTATATTATGCCCGTCCGGTGATGTCAGAGCTGGTTGATCAGTTGTTGCAACAAAAAGCCAGCAGCGGTCAAGGCTCGCTACTACTAAACGACAACACCTTGCTGACCAAACAGGAAAAACGCATTATTCAACTGGTAGCCGACGGTGCCCGGAATAAAGAAATAGCAGACAAACTCAACATTAGTGCGCACACGGTTAAAGCACATTTGTCATCAATATTTCGTAAAACCCAGGCCAGAAACCGGGTTGAGCTGCTGCGTTGGTTGCAGCAGCCGCAACGTCACGAGCCTGCTGTGGCGTTCAGGCTTAACTGATCCTCAGCGCGCCAGAAGCCGCGATCCTGCCCCTGCGCTATCAGCGCAGCGACAGCAGTTTCTATCGCTTGCTTCACACAATACTGCACCGGTTCGTTGGTTGAGTACCCCCCTTCTGCCTCCGCCAGGCGATTAAGGGATACATAGCGAAACAAACCGGCCCGCAACTCTTGCGAGAACACTTTTTTGTTACTGGAGACTGACATCAAGACCTGGCCGGTGTAAACATCTATAACCCGCAGATAAACCGTAACCTGATCTTCGCGATATAACTCTGAAGCGCCGATCCCAAAGTACTCAGCACCAATGCCGCCGGTACTGAGGTTAGTTTCGTAGCCAATAATGCCACCTTCAAACAATAATCTGGCTTCTTTTAACGGCGGTAACTCAGCAGACTTTTTATTTGAACCATGAATTTTTCGCTCGGTGAGCAGGTTTTGCAGACCTTCACGCTCAAGTGGCGAAAACCAGCCGCTGTCCAGTAAAATCTGAGTCAACATCGAGGTTGCCCCTTGGGTAACGGCAGTGGAAAAGCTGGATACATTGGCCTGAGGTTTATACTGTCCGGTTTGATCGCGAAATGCATAAACTGATACCGGGATCGGGCTACGGGGTTTTCCTGCTTGCTGCAATTGCTGCATAACGGTACTGGTGCTATCAATACTGGCCGGAGAAATATTCATATCCGGCTTGGGTAATAATGAACAGCTACTAAGTAAAACGGCCACAGTGACAAACAATATTCTCATGTTCAGCCCCCTATCGCCGGTATGGTAATAACGGTGACTTCACCGGTTTGCAGATCCGTAATGTTAACGATAACGCCACCATCGGTTTCAGCACTAACTTCAACCAAAAACTCGCCGGTGTTGTACACCCCTTCAACCAGCTCACCATCGGCGATCCGCCGGGTCAGCGAATTGATAATATTACGCTCTAGCGCATCTCTAAACTTATCAACAAAGGACAGCCCTACCGACTCTGCAGTATGTTTATTCTGGCTTTGGGCCTTTTGCAGTAAAAAGTTACCGTTTAACGGATTACCACCAAAACTGGGGTTAACCGGTGTGTACACCAGTTCGGTAGCACTGACAGCACTACTGCAAAGCAATAACACCATTAATATCAGCTTCATTATTATTCCTTATTGCGCTGCTCAGACAGCTCTTCACCCACCATCTTGGCTGCCTGAATATTAGCCAGCTCGTTAACACTGAGTAATACTGCTTGCTCTGCCATTTGTTTTACATCGTTATAACGGCGGCCAAAATATGTTTGATAGATACGGTTCTGGTTCATTTCGACCCATAAAAACGTGCCTGCCTGCGGGTAAACCTGTTCATAAATTACCACGGTAACACCATCGGTTGCAGGCATATCACGCCAGTAACCAGCGTAGTAGAACGCGAAATCTTTACCAAAGCGGGAAATGGTGCGATCTAACACCAAACCACCCAATTCGATATCATCAGCGAAGGCCGGGCGGGACACCGTGCACAGTAAGACACACAGCAAGAGGTTAAGCAGAGACTTTATCATACTTCATAATACGCCAGAGGCGGCAGGCACCGCCTCTGGCAACGGCTTAGTTCTGTACAACAATGGCGGTATTAAAATCGCCAACCTGAGTAACCGACATGATATTGCCGTCACCCGCCTGACTCCCTAATACCAGGTTGTCATTACCCTGCTGCGATACCGCCAGTACCCCGTTGTTACCCGCCACCGCAAAGTAGCCATCATCACCAGCAACCCAGTTGCCTGCGCCGTTTTGCAGGATTTCGATAGTGTTGCTGTTACCGGCAAGTAAGATGTCGACCAGGTTAATATCACCATTTTGCTCCAGCGTCATTGCGTTGCTGCTAACAGCAACATCACTGGTCACCAGTACTTCATTGGCATCGCCAGACTGATCGACATAAATGTCGTTGTCGTCACCTAGCACATCAACCAGCGCAAAGTTATCGTCGCCAAACTGCTGCAGCTCGGCCATATTGCCACTGTCAAACAAGCCTGCTGCTGCAATATTGTTATCACCGCGACTATAAATACTTGCTCTATTGTCTGTACCTGCTAACACCACTTCACTGCTATTAGCCGCGCCATTTTGCCGGATCTCAACGTTATGACCATCGCCGTCTGTAGCAAATACGGCGTTGTTTAAATCGCCACGCTGCCAAACATCAATTTGGTTGTCGTTTCCAACCAGTCCCAGCGGAGCAGAGATTATATTGCCGTCACCATCTTGTTGGATCAGTACCAGGTTTTGCTCCCCTACCAGCGGGTCCAGTAAAAACTCATTACCATTACCCTGCTGCCAGATATCAACCAGATTGTCATTACCGGCAACATCAAAGGCGATAAAGGCGTTACCGTCGCCTTGCTGCAACACAAAAAAGCTGTTGTTGTCGCCCGTCAAACCAACTACACCACCTACGTTAGCGTTGCCAAATTGTTCTGATTCAAAGCTATTTCGGTTACCGGTAAGGTTAAACATACCGGCTTCGTTGTTGTCACCTTGTTGTACGCTGTACAAGGTGTTGTCGTTGCCGGAAAAACCGGCGTTAGACCAGTTAGCAATACCTTGTTGCTCCATTTCAGCAACATTACCATTACCGCTCAGGTTAATAATGGCTTCGTTAGTTTCGCCTGTTTGCACAACAACAGCATCGTTGATATCACCACCTACTACTATTTCAGCGGTATTATAAAAACCATCCTGAGTCACGGTTGCGGTGTTTTCGTTGCCGGCAATATCCGTGTAGGCAATATGCCAATCAGCCTGTTGCTCAATACGGACCTGGTTGTCATTGCCGCTGACATAATTATAGGCTTCAAGCCAAACACCGTCCTGACTGATAGCAGTGTTATTTAAGCTGCCGCTTTGCTCAACTACCGCCAGATTAATATCACCGCTTTGCGACACTTCTGCCAGGTTGCCTTCAGCTGCGGCAACAGCACTTTGATTGATAATGGTCTGGTTGTCAGCAGCCAACGCCGGTCCGCTAACAATTAGCGCTATTGCCAACCCCAACATATGCTTGCGTGGAAAAGTAAGATTCATGAAATTCTCCCTAATTTATTATTAGTATTGAATAATCGAAATTTCAGCACCGTTACCGGACTGCTCAATGGTAAAGTGCCGGCTACCCCATTGCTCTAGCTGGATCAGGTTGTTACTGCCATTTTGAATGATCTGAGCAGAGTTGTTATTGCCAAACTGAGCTATCTCAGCTTGATTAGCGAAACCGGTTTGCTGCAGTACTAAATGATTCAACACACCTTGTTGTAGCAACACCGCATAATGCCCCTGGCCGGATTGCATCACATCGGCAACATTTAAATTGCCCAACTGTGTGATATCAACTCCATTTGCCAGTGCATGTCGCTCCAGTAAAGACGTGAACTGCACAGAAACATCAGCGGTACATGCGCCGCTGAACAGCAGTGCTGTTGCAAACAGTCGCCATTTCGTCATTTTTATCACTATGATTCCCTAGTACTGTGGTGACGAAAAGCTAGGCTAAAGCACCGACAAATTGAAGCAATAGGACGAAATAACTAATTTATATATTTATAATTAATTATATGTAAATAATATATGCCATTTAAATTAGTAGGTTAAGAAATTCAATTAACATTAACCCTGCCAAACCACCTAATCCTTTCGGACTATTTTTGCAAAATAGTTTAAACAGTGTTACCAAACGTGCTATCCATAATTGTGCTAAAAAATAAGCATATATTTAACATTTTATTAAATGGGGACAGTTATGAATAAAAAGAAAATGCTGACCGTCGCAATAGCTGCGGCACTGTTATCCACACCAGCGCTAACGTCTGCCGCCGCTACAGATGATAAAGGTGCCATTCTGGTGATGTTTAAACCTGGCGTCTCCAAGCAGGAACGGGAAACCTTAATAAAGCAAAATGGTGCCAGTTTACGGCAACTGGATGCTCAAGGTCGCGATATGAAGATGCGTTACGTCGCCGACGGCCGCATTGTGAAAGTACAAGTACCCAAAGGCATAGATCGTGACCGCTTGATTAAAAAGCTTGCTGCCAACCCGGCGGTTGAGGTGGCAGAGCCGGATTTTCCACTCAAAGCATTGGCAACACCTAACGACCCAAGCTTTGGCGACCTGTGGGGCTTACATAATACCGGCCAGGCCGGTGGTACTGCCGGCGCTGATATTAAAGCCGTCGATGCCTGGGATGTCACCACTGGCAGCCATGATGTGATCATTGGCGTGATAGATACCGGTATGGATTACAACCACCCCGATTTAATTGCCAACCGCTGGGAAAATCCTGGTGATCTGCCCGGCAGCACTTACGGTTATTCGACATTGAATGCCGAACAAGACCCAATGGACAGTGATAGCCACGGTACCCATGTAGCGGGTACTATTGGTGCCTCTGGTGATAACGGCGTTGGTGTCGTCGGCGTTAACTGGAACGTTACGATACTACCTTGTCAGTTTCTTGGCCCATCAGGCGGCAGCACTGCAGGCGCTATCGAATGTATTAACTACTTTACCGATTTAAAACTGAATCACGGTGTTGATATCAAAGCCACCAACAACTCTTGGGGCGGTGGGGCTTTTTCTGAAACCCTCAAAGCGGCCATTGAGTCAGGCGGCGACGCCGGCATTTTATTTATTGCAGCATCAGGTAATGACGGTGGTAACGCCGATTCTGCGCCGATGTATCCTGCCGCGTACGATCTGGATGTCATCGTATCCGTGGCATCTACCGATAGAAATGATGCCATGTCAGGTTTTTCTAACTATGGTTTAACGTCGGTTGACCTGGGCGCACCGGGCTCAGCAATTTTGTCGACAGTGCCGGGCAACAGCTATGCGACCTACTCCGGAACCTCAATGGCGTCACCGCATGTCGCAGGCGCAGCCGCATTATTGTGGTCTGTAAACCCCGATTTAACGGCGCTTGAGATGAAAGCCATTTTAATGGACTCGGGTGACAGTTTACCGGCACTGGAAGGTAAAACGGTATCCGGTAAACGACTAAACCTGGTAAATGCCTTAGTTGAAGCAGATCCGACCCCCTCCTTTAAACTGTCTCTGACACCACGCAATCAGCAGATCACCGCCGGTGACGCAGCGCAATATACGCTGGATATCGGTAATGTTGCCGACTGGACCGGTGAAGTGGCTCTGAGTGTTGCGGTTGAACCGCAACTGGATGGTGTTAGCCTGTCAGCCGCTACAGCGCAGCCGGGTCAGTCATTAACGCTGGATGTCGCAACAACTGCTGATACTGCCTGGGGTAGCTATCAGTTCACCATTACCGGTACTGATAGTGCAACCGGTGAACTGGTTAAATCAGTTAATGCCAGCTTAAGCGTGTTACCACAAGGCCTGCAGGATTACGACTACAGTAACAGTACGCCAGTGGCTATCCCGGATAATAATGCCGATGGTATCAGCAGTGTGATTAACGTACCACAAGTTGGCACTGTGTTTGGTGCTGATGTCGGCGTGAACATTACCCACACCTGGCGTGGCGACTTAATCGTTAAATTGCGCTCACCACAAGGCACTGAGCATACTTTGCATAACCGTGCCGGTGGCAGTGAAGATGACCTAGTGCAAAACTGGCAAACCGACGCCTTTAACGGCGAAACGATGCAAGGTGACTGGACTTTACTGGTGTCAGACAATGCCGGCTTAGATACCGGTAACCTGAATAGCTGGGATCTGACCCTGACGGCATTATCTGATGATGACACGCCGCCGGGCCCGGTTGCGCCAGTGGCTGATTTTAGTTTTACCAGCAACGGCCTTAGCGTCAGTTTCACTGATCTGTCCAGCGATGCTGATAACGATATCAGCAGTTTAAGCTGGGACTTTGGCGATGGCAGCAGCTCAACTGAGGCGAATCCTAGCCACAGCTACGCCAGCAGTGGCAGCTATAATGTTAGCCTGACAGCAACCGATGCCACCGGTCTTAGCCATACCAGCAGCAAAATGGTAACCGTTGCCGATGCCGATGTTGATTTGCAGCTAAGTCTGCATCGCTCTATTCGCACCCGTACCGGCTCAACAATCGTTGACCTGCGCTGGACCGGCAGCAGCGACAATGTTGATTTATACCGTGATGGCGCGCTGATAAATACGCTCGATGGTAGCGGCCGTTATCGTGATCGGTTTAACTCACAGGCCGTATCAGTAACCTATAAGATCTGTTTAGCCGGTACTGATGCGTGTTCAGCTGATTTAACGGTAAACTTTTAAGCCGATAGCAGCATAATGATTCAAGGCGGCTTCGGCCGCCTTTTTTTATGGTTGCAGTTCTGCTGCACACGGGTACTATTACCCAATAACATCGCATCCTCAGCTAACGCTTTGCCGCCGTGGCAGGTAATGCTGGCCCGGCAGTAAGGAGAAACCGTGTTTACCCAATTGCACAGTGTCGAACAAAGCCTGAATCAGGTGATCTTAGGTAAAAGCAGTCAGATCCGTTTGGCACTTTGCTGCCTGCTGGCAGAGGGACATTTGTTACTGGAAGACTTACCCGGCATGGGTAAAACGACTCTGGCTCATGCGTTGGCCAACAGCCTGGGGCTAAGCTACCGCCGCGTGCAGTTTACCAGTGATTTGCTGCCCGGTGATTTGGTGGGGATGAATATTTATGATGCCCGGTCACAGCAATTTCATTTTCAGGCCGGCCCGGTATTCAGTCAGGTATTGCTGGCGGATGAAATTAACCGGGCCAGCCCGAAAACTCAAAGTGCCTTGCTCGAAGCAATGGAAGAGAAGCAAGTGTCAATTGACGGTGAAACCCGTAGCTTACCAACACCGTTTTTTGTCATTGCAACGCAAAATCCGTTGTTTCATGCCGGAACCTCCGCCCTGCCCGAGTCACAGTTAGATCGCTTTATGTTCCGGTTATCGCTGGGCTTTCCTGATCGTCAGGCGGAGCACCAGTTACTGCGCCATGACAGCGGCAACTCGCGCCTGACATTATTAACAGAACAATTAGATACCGAACAATTAAGGGCGCTGCAACTGCAGGTACCTCAGATAACCGTATCGGACGCTTTACTGGATTACCTGTTAGCACTGGTTAACAACAGCCGTCAGCGCAGTGATATGCTGCCATTGTCGCCCCGGGCGTCCAAAGCGATATTGCGCGCCGCTAAAGCACATGCGTTAATAAATCAACGTAACTATGTCACTGCAGACGATGTGCAACGTGTGTTTCCTCATGTTGCCGAGCACCGGCTGGACCCATCATCCTCGGCGCAGGACAGTCGTTTAAGCCAACTGTTACTGCAACAAACACCATGCCTGCTCTAGCAACGCTAAAACAACGGCTACACCAGCGCTACTGGCAACTAATCAGTGTTTATCTGGATAAACGCCAGCCGGCCAGCAGCAAAGTTAAACTGGTACAAAGACTGATTTTTATTTTACCTACCCGTTATGGCTGGTGGTTTTTATTGCTGATTGTCTTACTGTATTTGCTCGGCACCAACTATCAAAATAACCTTATCTTGTTAACCTGTTATCTGCTTCTGAGTGTGTTTTTACTCTGTATTGTGCTTTGTTATCAGAATCTTAGCGGTCTGACATTACATTGCCCGGTTGCCGCTGAAGGCTTTGCCGGTCAGCCAATTTATATCAGCATAGGCCTGTCGTCAGACAACAGCAGCGCTGACGCCCATGTTATGCTGAGTTTACATTTTGTCGGACAGGCACCACAGCCGCCACTTGCAACTTTATGCAGCACAGTTAATCTGGCCATTAGTAATACGCAGCGCGGAAAGTATCGTTTGCCGCGGCTTAAAATCAGCAGCCAGTATCCCTTTGGTTTATGGCGCGGCTGGAGTTATGTTGCGTTAGCGCAAGACTACTGGTTGTATCCCTCGCCCGATGGCCAGGTCAAGCGCGATCTTAACGCCAGCGCTGGTACGAAGGAACAACATGCAGTGCAGCAACATGGCGATATATTAGCACCTTACCGTCACGGCGACAGTGTTCGTCACCTGATCTGGAAACGGCTGGCACGCGATCCGGCTAACCCCGTGGTACGCGAGCAATTAAGCGCCCCTGAAGCAGAGCCCAGCTGGGTGATTATACCGCCGGCATCCGGTGAAGCCTTAGAGCGGGCGCTCAGGCAAGGCTGTCGCCAACTGTTAGATCTGGAACAATCCGGGCAGCAGTACGGTGTCAAACTGCCGCATCTGACAATAGCGCAGTCATCAGGGCCACAGCAATTACAGCGCTGCCTGCAGGCATTAGCCTTATGTTGAAACAAAAGCCTTTACTAATGCTGTGGTTAGCCATTCAGCTGTCGCTGTTGATATTGTTACAACAAGCTTTTACCTCGTGGATAAGTGCAACCTTTGCCGCTTTACTGCTGCTGCGATTACTAACAACATGGCGGGCAAAAGAAACCTTAAGCCTCAAATGGGTTAATGTACTGGCGGCCGTGCTCACCCTGGCTCTGCTGCTAAACCTGAAGCAAGCCGGTGTACTGCATTTTATGTTACAAATTTTGCTGCTGGCGGCCATATTACGTTTACTGGCACTGCAGCAATTGTACGAGGCCAGGCAGTTAGTCTGGGTGCATTATTTTTTGTTGGCCAGCTGCTTTATTTTGCACCAGGACATGCTGCTTGCCGCATTTATTATGTTGGTGCTGATGGGCAACCTGTACAGCCATTTTTTGCTGTTTTCGCCCGCGGGTATTCACCTTAAATGGCAGCGTGTCAGCCGCGCCGCGCTGATAATCTTACCGTTGTGGCTGGCAATGTTTATGTTGTTTCCGCGTTTAGCACCATTCTGGCAAATCCCCACCGCCAATGTTGCCAGTACCGGTCTTAGCGATACGTTGGATCCGGGCAGTATAGAGCAACTGGTGCAGGATAATAGCCTGGCATTTCGGGTTGAGTTTAGCGCTGACATTCCAGCGCGGTCGCAGTGGTACTGGCGCGCAAGACTGTATGAAGACTTTGATGGCCGCCGCTGGCAGGTTAATCCGCTGCGCAGCCGCTCAGGCAAAGATGGCTCTGTTACAGAGCGTTCGCCTGGCAGTGCGACAGCGCAATATCGTGTTATTGCAGAAGCCAGCCAGCAGCGTCATCTGTTTGCGCTGGCAACGCCGGTAAGCAGCAGCAACAATGTCGCTATCGCCGCAAGCGGCCTGGTTAAAGCAGTTAAACCCGTAACGCAGCGCACCAGCTACCAAATTAGTAGTGTGTTGCAGCCGGTTAAGCAGCAGTCTGATGAAGAGCTAACAATTAATTTAACGCTGCCGGAGGGTAATGAACAAACCCGGGCTTTTGGCCGCCAGTTAGGCCAACAGTTTCAGCAAACGTCTGCTTTGGTAGCGGCAATAACGGCGCATTTTCAGCAACAACCTTATTTTTACAGCCTGACACCACCGCCGCTGGGGGCAAACAGCGTAGACCAGTTCTTGTTTAATACCCGTACCGGCTTTTGCAGCCATTATGCCTCTGCAGCGGCAGTAATATTACGTGCCGCTGGCGTGCCGGCGCGCGTAGTGGGAGGCTATCAGGGCGGAGACTGGCACCAGCAGCAAGGCTATCTGGCAGTGCGTCAACGCGAAGCCCATGCCTGGGTAGAATATCTGGATAACGGTAAGTGGCAACTGTTTGATCCAACGGCGGCGGTAGCGCCTGAACGGATCTTATCCAGTCTTGATGCAGTGCTCTCTGCTGAGCAGCGGCAACTTCTAAACCCCGGCTGGCGTAAATTTGCATTGCTACAGACGTTAAGTTTGCAACTTATGCACCTGGATTACTACTGGTCTGTTTGGGTATTGGGGTTTGACGATAACAACCAGCGTCAGTTGTGGCATCAGCTGAAACAACAGTTAACCCGTTATGCTTACCCGCTGTTGGCGGTGATCAGCTTGCTGCTGTGCGCCGCCGCCTGGTATCTGTTACGCCCTGGCGCTGTCACGGCTCAGCCTGAAGCAAGCCGCCTGCTACAACAGGCATTAGCTGGCATGGTAAAACAAAAGCCGGCACAGCAATCACTGTCAGCATGTTTGCGACACTACGCCAGCCAGCACCCAACAGACCGCAACTGGTTGCAGCAGTTGACCGACAGCTATGAGCAGGCTGTTTTTAATAACGATGCAGCGGC
Organism: Rheinheimera pleomorphica; assembly: GCF_011634895.1. Classification (GTDB taxonomy): domain Bacteria; phylum Pseudomonadota; class Gammaproteobacteria; order Enterobacterales; family Alteromonadaceae; genus Alishewanella; species Alishewanella pleomorphica. The sequence goes on from NZ_SIRR01000012.1 coordinate 247,178, forward strand.
GCTTCGCTTGCTAAAACAGCAACTAAAGCGCCACCGGGCAGATTTAAGACGCTTGCAAAGGCGCGTTTAAAATACGTAGCGCCGTTTGCAAGTGCTCGGCACAGTGAATGCCTAAATCAGTCAGGTAACCACCATCTTCCTGTGTTACCAGCCCTTTAGCATGTAAACGTTTAATGGCGGCAAGGGTATCTGCATCGGCAGATTGGTGTACCTTTATCCCTTCCATGGCACTGTCTAAGTTGAACAAAGTTAACACCCTGATTTCAGCATTAAGTTGCGGCGATATCGGCATAGGTAAGCTCCTGCTCTGTTGTTTTACTCAACATAGCGCTCCTGACGCTAAAAGCAAAGCATTGCAGCGAAAAACTGCAGCAGGCGGCCCCGCCTGCATCGCCGGGCTGCGGGTCAAGCATTGTGCCCCTAGCGCTGAGCCGCTAATACATCGGTCAGGGCTTTGATACACAACGCCACATTTTCGCGCCGCGCCGCATACCCCATTAAACCAATACGCCAGGCTTTACCGGCTAAATCGCCCAGACCAGCGCCAATTTCCAGGTTATATTGCTCAAGCAACTGTGTGCGTACAGCCGCATCATCAACACCTTGTGGAATATATAGGCTGTTAAGTTGTGGCAAACGATAAGCATCGGCGACAACAAACGTCAGGCCAAGACTTTCCAGCCCCTGCTTTAACAGCTGATGCATGTCGCGGTGGCGCTGCCAGCTTTGCTCCAGCCCTTCGGCCGCCAACAGACGCAGTGACTCATGCAACGCATACAACGCATTTACCGGTGCGGTATGGTGGTAGCTACGTTTGGCACCACCACTCCAGTAACTCATCACCAGGCTTTGATCTAAAAACCAGCTTTGTACCGGCCGTGTCCGTGCTTTAATACGTTCAACCGCTTTGGGCGAAAACGACACCGGCGATAACCCCGGTACACAGGACAAACACTTCTGGCTGCCAGAGTAAATGGCATCTAGGCCCCAGTCGTCAACCCTAAGCTCAACGCCGCCCAGCGACGTTACCGCATCAACAATGGATAAACAGTCATACTGCTGCGCCAGTGCGCACAGCGTTTTAGCATCTGACAAGGCGCCGGTTGAGGTTTCCGCGTGTACAAAGGCCAAATAGCGCGCCTCAGGGTTTGCTTTTAACGCCGCTTCAACAGCTGCCGGATCAACCGGCTCGCCCCAGGCATTATCCACAGTAATCGCCCTGGCACCGCAGCGCTCAACGTTTTGCCGCATCCGCTCACCAAATACGCCATTGCGGCAAACAATAACCGTATCGCCGGGTTCCAGCAGATTAACAAAGCAGGTTTCCATGCCAGCGCTGCCGGGGGCCGACACCGCCAGTGTCATCTCGTTTTTAGTCTGAAACGCATACTGCAGCAGCTGTTTTAACTCATCCATCATGCCAATAAATAGTGGATCTAAGTGGCCAACTGTTGGCCTGGCTTGTGCGGCCAGTACCTGAGGATGCACATCGGACGGACCAGGCCCCATTAAAATGCGTCGGGGCGGCAAAAAGGCGTCTATTTGGGGGGCGGCTAACATAACAACTCCAACTGTCAGATTTTGCCTTACCATAGCAAAATTAGCTGCGGATGCCAGCGCTGTTCGGCTATTGCCGTTATTCAAAAGATTAATAGTGCCGCTGACGCCAGTCTCTGGGGTATAATACGCGTTTTGCGCCTAAGTGCCCTGCCGGAGTCTGTGATGTCAACTTTACCTGCCTGCCCGAAGTGTCAATCTGTGTATACCTATGAAGATGGCGCCCTGTTAATGTGTCCAGAATGCGGCCATGAATGGTCTGCCAATGCGATGGAGGCCAGCGATGAAAAGCAAATACACGATAGTGCTGGCAACGTGCTGCAGGACGGTGACACGGTGACGGTAATCAAAGACTTAAAAGTAAAAGGCTCATCGGCCGTGGTAAAAATTGGCACTAAGGTGAAAAATATCCGCCTGGTAGAGGGCGATCATGACATCGATTGTAAAATAGACGGCTTTGGTGCCATGAGTTTAAAATCAGAATTTGTCCGCAAGGTGCAGGACTAGCCTAAAAATGGGGGCACAGTGTTCTGCCCCCATTTCAGTTTGCTTATTTAGAACTGGCGGCTGCGCAATGCAGCAATGCGTTTTTCCAGCGGCGGGTGGCTTAAAAACAGCTCAGATTTTGCTGCACCACCGGCAATGCCAAATGCCATCATACTGCCTTCCAGCCGGCTTTCGTGGTTATGCTTTAACCGCTCTAATGCTGCGATCATTTTATTCGGGTTCCCTTCAAGCTTGGCTGCACCGGCATCGGCGCGGTATTCACGCTGCCGTGAAAACCACATTACGATAATACTGGCCAGTACACCAAATACCATCTCCAGCACTATTACGGTGGCAAAATAGGCCAAACCGCCACCCTGGTTGTTATTGCCGTTGTTGTTCAGCATACCGGCTACCAGACGTGCCAGGAAAATAACGAAAGTGTTTACCACGCCCTGAATAAGCGTCAGCGTCACCATATCTCCGTTAGCAATGTGTGACACTTCGTGTGCCAGTACCGCTTCTACCTCATCTTCACGCATATTGCGCAGCAAGCCGGTGCTTACTGCTACAAGGGCGTCATTACGGTTCATACCGGTGGCAAAGGCATTCATCTCTGGCGAGTCATACACGGCCACTTCCGGCATGCCAATACCAGCGGCTTTGGCCTGGCGCGCTACAGTGGCCATTAACCATTGCTCAGTCGCATTGCGTGGCTGTTCAATCACAACGGCACCGGTAGAACGTTTTGCCATCCATTTTGATATCGCCAGCGATATAAAAGCGCCGCCAAAGCCAAAAATGGCAGCAAATACCAGCAAGCCGCCAATGCTGCTACGGTCAACACCCAGAAAACTAAAGACAATATTAAGCACTATGCTTAATACCAGTATCACCGCCAGGTTAGTGGCTAAAAACAACAACACTCTTTTCATAACAGCTACCTCAAATGACTCACTACCCGCTAATATATGGCCTTAGAGCTTGTTTTCAATCAGCGGTGCCACCATAACAGCGGCATAATTTGTAACGAATGATGTCTGTCGCCAGGGCATCACAGTACATCGGAGTGTATTATGCAGTTATTACTACTTAGCAGCTCACGCGCCAATAATAGCGACTATCTGGCGCCCTATATGAACTGGCTCAGCGACCATCTGGCAGGCGTCGACGAGTTGCTGTTTATTCCCTATGCCGGTGTCAGCATCAGCTATGACGACTACTTGCAGATGGTAAGCCAGGCTCTGGCGCCAAAAGGTATTAAAGTCAGCAGTATTCATCAGCACGCGGATGCGCGTCAGGCGGTGCTTAACGCCAAAGCCATTGCCGTTGGCGGTGGTAATACGTTTCACCTGCTTTACCAGTTATATCAGCAGGATATTGTGCAACTAATCAAAAAACGCGTAACCGAAGGGGTGCCTTATATCGGCTGGAGTGCCGGTTCAAATATCGCTGGCGCCACTATTCGCACCACCAACGATATGCCGATTATTGAACCGGCGTCGTTTAATGCCCTCAACCTACTGCCGCTGCAGTTAAACCCGCATTACACCGACTATAAAGCAGCAGGTTTTCATGGTGAGACCCGTGATATGCGTTTAGCGGAATTTATGCAATTACATCCGGCCACGCCCATTATTGCGCTGCCCGAGGGAACAGCGCTTAAACGCAGTGGCAATAGCTTAACCCTGCTCGGTAACGAGGGGGGTTATCTGTTTCTCGGTGGCAATAAAACGCCATTGGCAGAGAACTGCGATTTAGCTGAGTTTCTGCTGTAAACAAATCATCTGCAGAGGTCAGAGCTTGTTTACGAAGGTTGGAAAACACGATCAGTCGCCACAGAGTGTCTGAGCGAACGCGCTAACGGTAGCGAGTTGCTGTGGCGAGCTTAGCGTGTGTTGCAACCTTGAGTTTTTAACACCTTGCCTGCCAACTCTCGCGCTAACTGCTGATATTGCACCGGATCGGGCGAAAAAGGCACTACACCTAAACAAGGCGCGCTAATACGGCCGGTTAAATCGGCAATATTTTGCGCCAGCAGTGCCATATCAGGGTCAATACAATTAGCCACCCAGCCAAGCAACTGACAGCCACTACGTTCAATTTCGCGCACCGTTAACATGGCATGGTTCAAACAGCCGAGCTTCACACCAACGATCAGTACGACAGGTAAACCATGTTCTGCCACCCAGTCAGCCAGATAACGTTTATCCGTTATTGGTAATAACCAACCGCCGGCACCTTCAATCAACAGTTGTTCCACGTTCAGGCTTTGCCAGTTCGCCAGCGTGTTATTTAATAGCGCTTCGTCAATCGGCTTTTGCTCACTGATGGCGGCCAGATGCGGTGCCACCGGCGCCTGATAACAAATAGGGTTCACCTGCGCATAAGGTAACGCGATACCAGAATGTTGCTGCAGCAGTAACGCGTCACCATTCTGACCCTGCGCGTTAGCCCCCGCCGCTATTGGCTTTACACCAATGGCCGGCACATTAAGCGCCTTAAAGCCCTGCAATAGCAGGCCGCTGATAAAGGTTTTACCGGCGTCGGTATCAGTAGCCGTGATAAAAACTGCATTAGCCGCCATGTTTTACTCCACTGATCAGCAATACCTGATAACTGGCCGGCAACCCCAGCACAGTACGATGAACTTCATAAGCTTGCGCCAGTTGCTGCCAGTAACCCTTACCGGTTAAGCCATTGCGCCGCCCGGCGACCTGATTCGCCCCCAGCTGTTTTAACTCGCGCGCTAATGTCTGTACATCGGGGTAATACAGCGGATAACGGCGCAGTTCAAACTGCCAGTTAATATTTGCTGCAGCAACAGCCGCTTGTCTGATGCTGTCAACGGCTAAAAACCGACTGACGTGCGGATAATTATCCAGACTGGCAAAGGCTTGCGACAACTCAGTTAAGGTGCCCTCTACCAGTGTGCTGATTGCCACTTTACCGCCCGGTGTCAAAAGCCGGTCTATTTCGCGAAACACCGCTTCGGGCTCACTGCACCACTGCAACATCAGGCTGGAAAATACCCTATCTACGCTGTTATCACACAAGGGTAACTGCTGGGCATCAGCTTGCAGATAGCTTTTCGCCAGTGCCGAGCGGGCAGCCACTTCTAGCATACCGGCGCTTAAATCAACCGCGGTAAAGGCGCTACAGTAATCGACAAAACGCGGATGCAGCCAGCCCGGGCCACAGCCCAGGTCGAGCAAATGCCCGCTTGCTGTTTTGGGCAGCAGGGCCAGTGCATCCAGTGCCACCTGCTGTTGTAAACGGGCGCCCTGCATATAGCTTAGTGAGGCTGCGCTAAAGCTTTTGGCAACCTGTTGCTTAAACGCACTGCCACTGTCTGACGTGGGCTCAATTACAGCACTCATACTAACTGCCTTAACTGCTGTACTAATTGGTGAATATCCTCAGCGCTGTGCTGTGCACTTAACGTAATACGCAAACGGGCGCTGCCTTGTGGCACTGTTGGCGGCCGGATGGCGCTAAGCCAAATGCCATCTTGCTTTAATTGCTGGCTAACCGCTAATGCCCGCTCACTGCTACCCAATACCAGGCCCTGAATCGCGCTTTCGGAGTTTAATAGTGGTAAATCAGCGGCCAGCCGGCGAAACAGCGCAATATTGCTGTGCAGTTTGTCACGCCGCCAGCTTTGGCGGCGGCAAAGCGCAATACTTTTTATCACGCCGGCGCACAGTGCCGGCGATAGCGCCGTGCTGTAGATATAATGCCGGCCAAACTGGGTTAAATACTCAATCACTGTTTTACTGCCACCAATAAAGGCACCACCAACGCCCAGTGCTTTGCCAAAATTGGCCATAGAACAAAAGATATCGGCCGGTTCGATGCCCTGCTTGGCCGCTGTGCCCTTGCCTTCTGGCCCCAATACCCCTAATCCATGCGCATCATCTAACAGCAGCGCCGCCTGATGTTGCTGACACTGACGGAGCATTTCGCCAAGATCCGGGCTGTCGCCGTCCATGCTAAACACGCCTTCAGTCACCACCAGCGCCTGCTCAGTCTGGCTCAGCAAAGCTTGCAGTGCTGGTATATTGTTATGGGCAAAGCGTTTAAATCCGGCTTTACTATGCAGGGCACCGTCGATCAGCGAGGCATGGCTTAACTTATCCAGCAGCAGCGTATCGCCCTTTTGCGCCAGGGTTTGCAACATGGTTTGATTAGCGGCAAAGCCGGATGAAAACAGCATCACCTGCTCAAATCCCAGCCAGTCGCATAAGGTGTCACACAGCGTTTGATGCACCTGATGCTGGCCGGTAACCAAAGGAGAGCCCGTGCTACCGGCACCAAACTGATGGGCGCCTTCAGCAACGGCTTGTAAAACCTCAGGCGCCGTGGCTAAACCAAGATAATCATTGCCGGAGAAATTCAAGAAGGACTGTCCGGCAACGACCAACAAGCGGCCACAGTAGCGCTGCAGCGTTACCGGCGTGCGCAACAAGTGTTGTGTTGCACGTTGGTCCAACGCCTGTTGCAGCTGCACCAGTCGATTGGCAGCCATACTATTGTGCTGCGTGAAACAACGGCGGATTCGCCTGCTCTTTTATCGCATCGGCCAATGCCAGTTGGTGCGCTTCGTCAGACACATCGTGGCGCTGCTCAGGCTTAATACCCAGCTTGGCAAACAGCTGCATATCGGCATCGGCCTCCGGATTATCGGTGGTTAACAGCTTATCGCCGTAAAAAATCGAATTGGCACCGGCGAAGAAGCACAGCGCCTGCATCTGCTCGTTCATGCGTGAACGGCCGGCCGATAAGCGCACATGGCTTTGTGGCAGCATAATACGCGCCACGGCGATAGTACGGATAAATTCAAAGGCGTCTAAGTCTTCAACGTTCTCCAGCGGCGTACCGGCAACTTTTACCAGCATGTTAATTGGCACGCTCTCGGGGTGCTCGGGCAAGTTAGCCAGCTGCATTAGCAGTGCTGAGCGGTCATTGGCGCTTTCGCCCATGCCTAAAATACCGCCACAGCACACCTTCATACCGGCATCACGCACATGAGTTAACGTATCTAACCGGTCCTGATAGGTACGGGTGGTAATAATTTCACCGTAAAACTCCGGCGAGGTATCCAGGTTATGATTGTAATAATCCAGTCCGGCCTCAGCCAGGGTTTGTGCCTGGTCGCCATCAAGCATGCCCAGTGTCATGCAGGTTTCCAGCCCCATGGCTTTTACGCCGCGAACCATTTCAATAATGTACGGCATGTCACGCTGCTTCGGGTTAGTCCAGGCAGCGCCCATACAAAAGCGGCTGGCGCCTTTATCTTTAGCGGCTTTGGCCTGTGTCAGCACTTTTTCTACTTCAAGCAAGCGTTCGCGCTCCAGCCCGGTATTGTAGTGGCCGCTTTGCGGACAATATTTGCAGTCTTCAGCGCAGGCACCGGTTTTAATCGACAATAAGGTGCTTACCTGTACTTCGTTCGGCTTAAAATGCTGACGATGCACCGTTTGTGCCTGAAACAGTAAATCATTAAATGGCAGTGCATACAGCGCATTAACCTGCGCTAAGGTCCAATCATGGCGGACAACAGCCTGCATAAATATCCCTGATTAAATTGAGGTTAACATTATTTTCCGCTAGTCTAACCGCCGCCCCTATCTTGTCAACGCTGACCAGCAGCAAAACTTTACTACAGGTTAAATAATGAGCATTGATCTTGCTTTTGATCGCCAGCATATCTGGCATCCTTATACTTCTATGCTAAACCCGCTGCCGGTGTATCCGGTGGTTGCCGCTGAGGGCTGTGAGCTAATACTGGAAAATGGCCAGCGTCTGGTAGACGGCACCGCATCCTGGTGGTCGGCGGTGCATGGCTACAATCACCCGGTGTTAAATCAGGCAGTAACAGCGCAGCTTAGCAAGATGGCGCATGTCATGTTCGGCGGCATTACCCATCAGCCGGCAGTGCAGCTTTGCCAGCAGTTGCTTGCTATGGTGCCGGCTAACTTAACCAAAGTATTTTTGGCCGACAGCGGCTCTATTTCGGTAGAAGTGGCGATAAAAATGGCGCTGCAATACTGGCTGGCCAGCAGCACACCGCAAAAACAAAAGCTGGTAAGTTTACGCAAAGGCTACCATGGCGATACCTTTGCAGCGATGGCGGTATGCGACCCGGTTGATGGTATGCACGATATGTTTGCTAACCTGTTGCCGCAACATTACTTTTTACCGGCGCCGCAAAGCCGCTTTGCTGGCAAGTTTCTGCCAGAGGATATTGCTCAGCTTGAGCAGCTGCTGGCAGAAAAACACCATGAAATTGCCGCGCTGATTTTAGAGCCGATAGTGCAAGGCTATGGCGGTATGCGCTTTTATCATCCAGAGTATTTACGCCGCGCCCGCGCGCTGTGCGACAAATATCAGGTGCTGCTGATAGCCGATGAAATTGCCACCGGCTTTGGCCGCACCGGTAAGTTGTTTGCCTGCGAACATGCTGATATACAGCCCGATATTATGTGTGTAGGTAAAGCATTAAGTGGCGGTTACATTACACTGGCCGCAACCCTGTGCACCGATGAGGTTGCCCGCGGTATCAGCTTAAGTGCCGCCGGCGGCTTAATGCATGGCCCTACCTTTATGGCCAACCCGCTGGCCTGCGCCGTGGCCAGTGCCAGTTTGGATTTAATTGCCAAGGGCGACTGGCAGCAGCAAGTCGCGGCAATTGAAGCCCAGCTAAAGCATGAGCTGGCGCCTTGCCAACAATCGCCGTTAGTAAAAGATGTGCGGGTGCTTGGCGCCATTGGCGTGCTGGAAATGCACTCGAAGGTGAATGTCGCTGAATTACAGCAACGCTTTGTCGAGCTGGGAGTATGGATCCGGCCCTTTAATAACCTGATTTATATTATGCCGCCATTTATTATCAGCCCGCAGCAACTGAGCAAACTTAGCTCGGCAATGTGTCAGCTGGTGAACGTTTAAGCGTACCACAGCAAATACAACAGCAAACTAATGCAGCTTACCAGCAGTAACACTATGTTCAGATGCAAGTGATCAGAACGCCGGCGCAAGCGCAAGCGGTTTAACACTATACTCAGGCCACTGGCGCAGGCCGCCGCAATTAAAAAGTACTGCAGGCAGGCAGTGAGTGTTGGGTGCCACTCATCGCGAATGTCAATGCCCCAGTAGCGTACCAGGCCGGTATCCATTTCCGGCCTGGCATAATGCGCCAATACCATCGCCAGCACAAACAACAGCCAGCCAATAATTGCCAGCCAGCTAAAGGCACGGCAGATCAGATCCGGCCCTTGTCGACGTTCATACTTTTCTGGTTTTGCCGCTTCAATCGTCAATTTTATCGTCCTGCTAACTTTTACTTGTGTTGTGCGCTTGGCTCAGTATCATTACAAACTTTACGCAGTTGTCTAAGTTTACACCCTCTGGAGTTTGTTGCATGACGCACGCCGTTATTAAAGATGTTTTAGCTGGTCGCTATGCCGTAGGTGACGTTGTCACCGTGAAAGGCTGGATCCGCACCCGCCGCGATTCAAAAGCCGGCATTTCCTTTTTAGCTATTCATGATGGCAGCTGCTTTGACGCTGTGCAGGCAGTAGCGCCGGCAGAGCTTGATAATTACGAGTCAGAAGTAAAGCGTTTAACCACCTCATGCTCGGTGGCCGTTAGTGGCACTGTTGCCCGCTCTGAAGGCCAGGGCCAGGCATTTGAATTACAAGCCACGCAGGTTGAAGTATTAGGTTGGGTTGAAAACCCGGACACCTACCCTATGGCGCCCAAACGCCACAGCATGGAATACCTGCGGGAACACGCACATCTACGCCCTCGCACCAACATTATGGGCGCAGTCACCCGGGTGCGGCATTGTTTAGCCCAGGCGGTGCACCGTTTCTTCCATGAGCAAGGCTATTACTGGATCAGCACGCCCATTATCACCGGCTCAGACGCTGAAGGCGCCGGTGAGATGTTCCGCGTTAGCACGCTGGACATGGAAAACCTGCCACGCAACGACAAAGGCAAAATTGATTACAGCCAGGATTTCTTCGGTAAAGAAACCTTCTTAACCGTGTCAGGCCAGTTAAACGGCGAAACCTATGCCTGTGCTATGTCAAAAATTTACACCTTTGGCCCGACGTTCCGTGCAGAAAACTCTAACACCAGCCGCCATTTAGCCGAGTTTTGGATGATAGAGCCGGAAGTGGCCTTTGCTGAGCTTAAAGATATCGCCCAGTTAGCCGAAGATATGCTGAAATACGTCTGCAAAGCGGTACTGACCGAGCGTGCTGACGATATGGCGTTTTTCGCCGAGCGTATCGACCCGACCGCCGTAACCCGCTTACAACAGTTAGTTGACTCAAGCTTTGTGCGGATGGATTACACCGACGCAATTGAGATCTTAAAAAGCTGCGGTAAGAAATTTGAATACCCGGTTGAATGGGGTGTCGATTTACAGTCTGAGCACGAGCGCTATTTAGCCGAAGAGCATGTGGGCGCGCCTATCATCATGCAAAACTACCCGAAAGACATTAAAGCGTTTTACATGCGCTTAAACGACGACGGTAAAACCGTTGCCGCGATGGACGTGTTAGCGCCGGGTATCGGTGAAATTATCGGCGGCAGTCAGCGTGAAGAGCGTTTAGATGCCTTCGACAAACGTCTGGATGAAATGGGCTTAAACAAAGAAGACTACGGCTGGTACCGCGACCTGCGCCGCTACGGCACAGTACCCCACGCCGGCTTTGGTTTAGGTTTCGAGCGTTTGGTGTCGTACGTTACCGGTATTGGTAATATCCGCGATGTTATCGCCTTCCCACGCACCCCGGGTAACGCTGAGTTTTAATCTTTTTAGATAGAAAAACAGGAGCAGCCAGTCTGCTCCTGAAAATAAATGAGAAAGGAATCTTTTGCAGAAATCATGGAGCTTTAATAATAAATCTTGATAAAGATATGGCTACGAAAAAACCTAAAATTGTTGCGATAATATCGTATATGTCAAAGTAAAAATCATTCATTGAGACCTGAGCAAACTCATAAATTATCAAGCCAGTGCAAAATAAAAATATTGACTCCCCGACTCTATCTAACTTATAAAACAATGATATCGCCAAGGAAACGAATGCAGCGGCGATAAAGTTTGGGGCAGAACCTAGTACTATAGACATAAGCCCCAAATGTTCATTGCCCCTTTGAGCCTTAACCAGAGTGTCCAGAAGTAAAGCGATTACCAGAAAAATCAGGCCAAGAGACCGACATAAATATGCTTTTTTCATTTTAAATAAAAAAGCACATAGGCATACCCAATGTGCTTTTCCCGATTAAAAAATTAAGGAAGGTGGCGCCCAATATTATAATGCCATGACGCCTTCATAGATGACCAAGAGTTATTCAGATAATTATTAATGCCGTCGTATCCACCCATAGCATCGTAAGCATAAGCCCCAGCCACCCCCCCAAAACAATGGGTTTCCACCAGAAATATTATTTAACTCGCTTGATGATAAAGTCTTCATGCTGAAAGTATCCTTCTATTTTATTTAGATAATACTATTTAGCCTCAGCGCGCAACTTAATTATCGATTGTTAATATTTTTAATATAACTGTGAGATTTTACAGGTAAGAAAAATAGTCGTATGGCTCTGACGTGTTTCGTTTACTGGTTTACCACGGAAGCAACAATACTCCAAAGAGCGTTAACGCTCTTTGGATGTGCTTAGAAGACTTTACAGGTAAGAAAAATATTCGGCTGGCTCGGGTGTGTGCCGTTTAGCCGGCTCGCCGCTTGGTGTGCCGAGGTATAAAAAGCCGACGATTTCGTCGTCCTCACCTAACTCCAGTGCTTGTTTAACAAAATCCAGCTGTGAATAAGCGCCGGTGCGCCAGATGCCACCGAAGCCCTGGGCAAAGGCGGCTTGCTGCATGGCCATGACTGCACAGGCAGCGGAGTGTTGTTGTTCAATTAGCGGCACTTTGGCGTGTTCTACCGCTTTCGCAATACACACAATCACCATAGGTGCGCGCAGTGGCAGTAGCCGGGCGCGCTCGAGCAGTTCGTTACTGATCGCCGGATCGTCTTCTACCGCTGCTTCAGCAAAAATATCGCCTAACCGGCACAGCGCCTGGCGCCCCTCAGCGATAACAAAACGCCAGGGGCGTAAGTTGCCATGATCCGGCACCTGCAGTGCGGCGCGTTTAATGTTCTCCAGCGTCTCGCCTTGTGGCGCAGGCTCGGTTAAACGGGCAGAAGAAAAACGGCTGGTAAGTAAAGTTAATGCATCCATAATAAACCCCGATGGTGTTAGCTGCGCGCAGCCTAGCAAATTAACAGTAACCTTTACATCAGATTATCGCAAGGTAACGCCCGGCTGACGGGCTTTCAACCAGTTTGCTGAAATTTAATGCGTTTTCGCCAGTAAGGCCTGCTGGTACAGCGCCAGATAGGCCGTAGCAGCACTGGCCCAGCTAAAGTTTTGCCGCATGCCATTTTGTTGCACCCGCCGGTAACTGGCAGCTTTACTAAACAATAACTCAGCCTGGGATAACGCCTCAACAGTGGCGCTAACTTCCGCTGCGGTAAAACCAATACCGGTAGCGCCACGGCCAGGCCAGGGTTTTACCGTGTCTTTTAAACCGCCGGTGAGCCGTACCAGTGGCACTGTGCCATAGCGTAAACTGTAAATCTGGTTTAAACCGCAAGGTTCAAACAACGATGGCATTAGAAAAAAGTCGCCGGCCGCTTCCAACTGATGTGCCAGTGCGTCGCTAAAACCAAGAATAAAACGGAATTTATCCGGAAAATCCCACTGCAATTGCTCCAGCGCTAAGCAGTATTTAGCCTCGCCGGTGCCCATCACCACTACCTGCGCCGCGGCTGTTGGCAGCCATTGCCGTAATGCCGGTATTAAATAGTCGTAGCCTTTTTGCCCGGTTAAGCGGCTAACGGCGACAAACAGCGGCTGTGATGTTGCTGCCAGATGTAAATGGCGCACAATAGCCTGCTTACACAGCGCTTTGCCCTGCATGGCATCTAAATCATAATGCGCAGCCAAATGTGCGTCGCGGCCCGGGTGCCAGATGTCATAGTCACAGCCGTTTAAAATACCGGTAAAGTCAGCGGCACGCTGTTGATACCATACCGCTAAACCGGCGGCCATCGGCTCGTGCATCAGCTCATCACGATAACCCTGGCTTACGGTGTTGAGCTTGTCGGCGTATTGCAGCGCTGTGGCCAGAAAATTCAGCTCGCTATGCTGCTCTGGTGCTATATCCAGCTCAGTGCGCCAGTGTTGGGCGCATTTTTCCTGATAAGCGCCATTGTGAATACTAAACACAAAAGGTACCGCGGCCAGTGCTGTGCCGGCAAAATGCTGTTTTAAATAGTATGCCGCGGCTGCGCTTTGCCAGTCATGGCCATGAATGACATCAAACTGCTGATCAGTTTGCAGCGCCCATTGCAGCGCCGCTTTACAAAAAAAAGCAAAACGCAGCGGGTTGTCACTGTAGCCATGCTCACCATCATCATAGGGCCGCTGGCGCCGGAAAAAATCATGGTGCTCCACCAACGCAATCTCAACGCCGTCGAGCTGCAATTGATGCACGGCGCAGCCAAAATCACGGCCGGCTAAATCAATGTATACCGATTGCCAGTCCGTGCCTGAAAGGTGATACAAGCTGGCGTAGCGTGGCAGCACAACGCAAACCTGATGCCCCGCAGCCACTAAAGCTTGCGCCAGACCGCGACAGGCATCTGCCAGGCCGCCGGTTTTTATCAGGCCTTCATACTCACTACATATAAACAATATCCGCACGCGGCTTCCTTACTTTAACGCTGTGCTTAGTCAAAACCCACCATGGCACCTTTGGGGATCACTATCACGCCACTGGCCGAAACATGAAACCGCTGTTTATCCAGTACCGGATCTTCGCCAATAATAGTGCCGGGCGCAATCCGCACATCTTTATCAATAATAGCGCGGCGAATACGACAGCCCCGGCCAATGTCGTTGTTGCCCATCAGCACGCATTTTTCAATGTAGCTGTGGCTATGTACATGCACGTTAAAGCCCAGGATCGACTGATAAACAATAGAGCCGCTGACAATGCAGCCGGAGGCCACCATAGAACTTATTGCCTGGCCGGTACGGTTGGCTTCATCATGCACAAACTTTGCCGGCGGCACCGGTGGCGTATAACCCCTTAGTGGCCAGTATTTGTTGTACAAATCAAACGGCGGCTCGACAGAAATCAGATCCATGTTGGCTTCATAGTAGGAGTCAATGGTGCCGACATCGCGCCAGTACCCTGAGCTACGCTCATTTTCACCGCGAATGGTATTAGAAGAAAAATCATACACATAAACATCACCTGACGGATACAAACCGGGGATAATATTGTGGCCAAAGTCGTGCTTAGAGTCAGCTTGTTTGGCATCCTCTTCCAATACATTGACCAGGGTTTTCGCTTCAAAAATGTAGTTACCCATAGAAGCCAGTACAAAGCCCGGCCGGCCGGGAATGGTTTTCGGGTTGGTTTTCGGCTTTTCTTCAAAGCCGATCATTTTACCGCTGGCATCCACTTCGATAACACCAAACTCATGCGCCTGCTCTACCGGTACCGGTATGGCTGCAACGGTCAGGCGGGCATTATGTTGTCGGTGATAATCCAGCATCTGGCGTACATCCATCTTATAGATATGATCACCGCCAAACACACAAACATGCTCAGGATCCAGGCCATGTATTAAGTGCAGGTTTTGATAAATAGCGTCAGCCGTGCCCAGATACCAGTGTTTGCCGGTTTGCATCTGTGCCGGTATCGGGTCGATAAAACGGTTGGTTAAACCGGTTACGCGCCAGGCCCTGCTCAGGTGTTTCATTAGCGAGTGCGATTTAAACTGGGTAATAACAAAGATTTGTAACAAGTCAGAGTTAACAAAGTTGTTCATCACAAAATCGATAATGCGGTAGTTACCGCCAAACGGTACTGCAGGTTTTGCTCTGACACCGGTTAAAGGCGCTAAACGCGTGCCCTCACCACCTGCCAGTATCATGGTTAATACCCCGGACATAGAAACTCCCTGTGCTGCTTGCTGTGTGATTTTTATCTAAGGTGCAAAGCTGATACCAGAATAGCAGCCATGCGAAACAAAAGCCTAGCGCTTAGACAGAATAACGCTTTGCGTCAGCTCAAGATAGGAGTGAATTATGACCCGGATATGACATAAGCACCGCTTTGGTGCTACGCTTGCCGGCCCGCACCAAAATAGTGCGGGCCGGGTGCATTAATTGCACAGCCTAAATGGCTGCCGCCAGCTCAGCGCCCTGACGGATGGCACGTTTGGCATCAAGCTCAGCGGCCACATCGGCACCGCCAATCAGGTGTGGTGTAATACCGTGCTGCTGCAGACCGCTGACCAGGTCGCGCAATGGCTCCTGACCGGCGCAGATAATCACATTATCCACATTCAGACAACGCTCCTCACCGGCTATTTCTACCCACAGGCCATTGTCATCCACCTTCACGTAGTTAACGCCGGCTATCATCTCGACGCCTTTTTTCTTCAGCGACGCACGGTGGATCCAACCGGTGGTTTTGCCAAGCCCCGCACCCACTTTCGATGTTTTACGCTGCAGCAGGTAAACTTTGCGCTCTGACGGCTGCGTTGGCTGATCCGGCAGTAAAGCCCCCCGGGCCTGATAGCCTTTATCAATACCCCAGTCTTTAAGCCAGGCCTCGGGTTGCAAGGTTAATGAATGCGGTTCAGTTAAGTATTCCGCGACATCAAAACCAATACCACCGGCGCCGATAATGGCTACATGTTTGCCAACTGCTTTATGATCGCGCAGCACATCCAGGTAGCTCAGCACCTTAGCATGTTCGCTGCCAGCCAAACCAATATCACGCGGCACTATACCAGTGGCCAGCACCACTTCATCAAACCCTGCTGCAGCCAGCGTGTCTGCCGTTTGCACAGCATTTAAATGCAGTTTTACTGCGTGCAGCTCCAGCATCCGGCCAAAATAGCGCAGTGTTTCATGAAATTCTTCTTTGCCGGGAATTTGCTTAGCGTAGTTAAACTGGCCACCAATCTGGTGCGATTTATCAAACAAATGCACCTCATGGCCACGTTGTGCGGCATAAACACTAAATGCCAGGCCCGCCGGGCCTGCGCCCACGACCGCAATTTTTTTACGCTGTGACGCCGGGGTAAAATTAAGCTCGGTTTCATAGCACGCGCGTGGGTTAACCAGGCAGCTGGCACGTTTATTTTGAAACACATGGTCAAGACAAGCCTGATTACAGGCAATGCAGGTATTGATTAGCTCAGCCTGATCAGCCGCCGCTTTATTGACAAAGTCGGCATCGGCTAAAAACGGCCGTGCCATGCACACCATATCGGCCTGGCCGTTGGCAAGAATGTCTTCTGCCACCTGCGGGTCGTTTATCCGGTTTGTGGCGATAACGGGAATCGTTATTTCTGCCTTAACTTTCTCAGTGACCCAGCTAAAGGCCGCACGCGGTACCATGGTGCCAATGGTCGGCACCCGGGCTTCGTGCCAGCCAATACCGGTGTTAATCAGGCTTGCGCCGGCATCCTGTATCGCCCTGGCCAGCGCCACTACTTCATCATAGCTGTTGCCATCCTCGACTAAATCCAGCATCGACAAACGGTAAATAATAATAAAATCGTCACCACAAGCCTGGCGCACTGCTTTTACCGTTTCAATGGCAAAGCGGCAACGATTAGTAAAGCTCCCCCCCCATTCATCGCTGCGCTGGTTGGTGCGCGAGCAAATAAACTGATTAATTAAGTAGCCTTCCGAGCCCATCACTTCAACGCCATCATAACCGGCCTTTTTTGCCAGTTTTGCTGCATGGGCAAAATCTTTAATCGTGCCACGTACCTGCCGGCCTGACATCTGTGACGGCTTAAATGGCGTTATCGGTGACTTAATGTTGCTCGGTGCCACACTAAACGGGTGATAACCGTAGCGTCCGGCATGCAACAACTGTAAGCAAATCTTCGCGCCATACTGGTGCACTGCCTGGGTCACCTGCTTATGTTTACCAGTTTGCCACCAAAAGCTTAACTGGCTGCCAAAAGGCACTAAATTGCCGCGAAAGTTCGGGCTGATGCCTCCGGTAATAATCAGGCCTACACCACCTTTGGCCCGCTCGGCATAAAAGGCGGCCAGCTTGGCAAAGCCTTGCTTCTCCTCTTCCAGGCCCGTGTGCATCGAGCCCATAATGACGCGGTTTTTTAACTGGGTGAACCCCAGATCCAGTGGTTGTAATAATTTTTGGTATGCCACATCACCCTCTCTGGTCGTACCTGTTGTTTGAGGCAGACTTTAGCCGCTTTGTCAGCCGATAGCAAGCTATGGCTGTACTGCTGTGTAGTGTTACACATTTACTTACAAATTCCACTTAGCCTTTGCGGCCAAATTGTTTAGCATACCAATATGCAAAAATTGTAATGTTAATAACAGGAAACCTTCATGACTGAAAAAAAATCTGGCCTTATTCGCCGGTTGTTCAGCGCCATTGGCCGGGTATACCGCGGCTTTCGCTCTGTAATCCTGAACCTGCTGTTTATTCTGGTTGTCTGCCTGATTGCGGTGTCAATTTTCAGCGGTGATGACAAGGTAGACGTGCCCCCTACTGCAGCATTGGTACTGAATTTGACTGGCGATCTGGTGGAAGAAAAACGCTGGACAGATCCCATCGCTACCGCGATCAACGAAAGCCTGGGCGGCCAGGAAGAAGCACCAGAGGTATTGGTCAGTGATGTGGTAACGGTGATTAATAAAGCGGCTAACGATAACCGTATTCAGGCTATGGTGCTGGATTTATCAATGCTTGGCCGTGGTTCACTGGATAAAATGCAGCGCATTGGTGAGGCCATTACCGCCTTTAAAGCGGCCGGTAAAAAAGTATTCGCGTATGGCGGCTTTTATGGCCAAACCCAGTACTACCTGGCCAGTTACGCCGATGAAATTAATTTAAGCCCTATGGGCGCCGTGTTACTGGAAGGCTATGGCAGCTACCCGATGTATTACAAAAATGCGCTGGAAAAACTGAAAATTAATACCCATGTGTTTCGCGTTGGTACTTATAAGTCAGCGGTAGAGCCGTTTTTACGCAATGATATGTCGGCCGAAGCCAAAGAAGCAAACAGTGCCTGGTTAAACGAGCTGTGGTCTGATTATAAAACCCAGGTGGCACAGCGTCGTGGTTTTAGCGCCGATAACTTTGACGAAACGTTCGATGCCCTGCTGGAAAAACTGCAAGCCGCTGACGGTGACTTAAGCCAGTATGCCGTTAACGCTGGCCTGGTAGATACGATAAAAAGCCGCGAAGCCTTCCGCCGTGATTTAATCGCTCTGGTCGGAGAAAACGATGAACATACTTATAATCATGTCACCTTTAGCGATTACGCTGATTTAGTCATACCCGCACAGCAGTTTGATAACCCGCTCACCGATAAGGTCGGTGTGGTAGTCGCCCGTGGCGTTATTGTTGATGGTACTGCTAAAGCTGGCAGCGTTGGCGGTGACTCTACGGCAGCGTTGCTGCGCCAGGCGCGCCATGACGATAAAATTAAGGCGGTTGTACTGCGAATTGACAGCCCCGGCGGCAGCGCTTATGCCTCTGAGGTAATTGGTCAGGAGATCCGTTTATTGCGCGAAGCCGGTAAACCTGTGATTGCCTCGATGGGCGCCGTTGCAGCGTCTGGCGGTTACTGGATAGCCGCACCGGCCAATGAGATTTGGGCCGCTCCAACCACTATTACCGGCTCTATCGGTATCTTTGGGTTAATTCATACCGCTGAAGATGCCATGCCGGTGCTGGGTTTAAATGTTGATGGCGTGGGTACCACGGAATTAGCCGGTTTATCAGGTGGCCTGCCGTTGTTTCAGGGCCTGAACAGCAAGGCGCAAGACTTATTCCAGTTACTGATAGAGCGCGGCTATACCGAGTTTTTAACCCTGGTTGGTGAAAACCGCAACATGAGTAATGCCGAGGTAGATAAAGTAGCCCAAGGCCGGGTTTGGACTGGCCGTAAAGCCCTGGAACTGGGCTTGGTCGATAAGCTGGGCACGCTGGATGATGCCGTAAAAGCGGCCGCTGATAAAGCCGGTCTAACCATGTACGACGTTAAAGTAGTACAGCAGAAGCTGTCGCCCAGCGAGCAAATGATTAAAGACTTACTGGGTGAAGCCAAAGCGCAGGGCTGGCTGCCTGAAACGGCCGTTAGCGCCGAGCAAAAACTGCTGGGTAAACTGACGCAGCAATTAAAACAGGATTTTGTATTGTTAAACCAGTTTAACGATCCAAACGGTGTTTACTCTTATTGCGTCAGCTGCAGCATTAACTGACAGCGCGAATAAGTTCTATTACAATGCCCGGCACTGACCGGGCATTTTTTTAACGGTATCACCGCAAAATGAGCAGAAAACGTATTTATGTCGCCTACACCGGCGGCACCATCGGCATGCAACATTCAGCGCAAGGCTATGTGCCTGTGCCGGGTTTTTTAACCGACACGGTAAAACGCATGCCGGAATTTTACCGGCCAGAGATGCCATTATTTGATATTCATGAGTATCACCCGGTGATTGACTCCTCTGACATGACACCTGAGCACTGGCGTCATATCGCCGAAGATATTCAGCAGCAATATGATAAGTACGATGGCTTTGTGGTACTGCATGGCACCGACACTATGGCTTACACCGCCTCGGCACTGTCTTTTATGCTGGAAAATCTGCAAAAACCCGTCATTATTACCGGCTCGCAAATTCCGCTGGCGCAAATGCGCTCTGATGGCCAGGTAAACTTGCTCAATGCGCTGTATTTGGCCGCCAACTACCCTATTGCTGAAGTGGCGTTGTTTTTCAACAATCAGTTATTTCGTGGCAACCGCGCAACCAAAGCCGATGCCAGTGGCTTTAATGCCTTTGCCTCACCTAATTTTCCGGCACTGCTTGAAGCCGGTATTCATATAAATCTTATTGCGGGTAAGTTAAGTCAGGTAGATGTTGCGGCCCCCCTGACACTAGCTAAAGTGATACCACAACCGATCAGCGTTGTTACGCTATACCCGGGGATCAGCACCGACGTCATCAAGAACATGATCACCGCCCCGGTACGGGCGCTGATCATTAAGTCTTTTGGTGTCGGCAATGCGCCGCAGCGGCCAGAGTTGTTACAGATTTTACGCGATGCCAGCGACAATGGCGTGATCATTGTTAACTGTACTCAGTGCTTTAAAGGTAAGGTGAATATGCAGGGTTATGCCACCGGTAATGCCCTGGCGCAATCTGGTGTAATAAGTGGTTATGATATGACGCTGGAAGCCGCCCTGACCAAGTTGCACTACCTGTTAAGTAAGGATTTAACACCAGAACAGATCAGGCAACACATGCAGCAAAACTTACGCGGAGAACTGACCACGGATTAATCCGTGGTCAGTCAGAGCATCAGACAAATAGCGGTTTAATTCTTGCCAGTAAGGGTAACTCCGCCGCGCTTAGCGGGCCAAACTGTAACCAGCGTTTAAGCAAGCTGTGCTTGTCCAGTGCGATCCCCTGATTATGCTTGTCTGATAACAGCATCAACTGTACCTGTTGTCGTGCTGTCTGAGCAGCGGCCGGTGACGGCACATTCGCAAGCAGTTCCAGCGCCAGTGTTAACTGTTCGCGGGTAAACTGCTGTTCCTGTTGTTTACCAAAGTCATCACGATAAGCGGCCGGTAATTGCTCTGCGCTTAACTGGCTGTCAGTTAGTAATTCAAACATCTGGCTAAACTCAGCGTGTTGCTGCTGCTGTTGCCAATGCTGTTGTTTAACTTGCAATTGCTCGTTCAGTTGCCGCACAGCTTGTTGCGCCGCCGGGCTTTGACCGTTAAGCGCCTGCAGTTGTTGCTGCAACAGAGTAAAATCTGCCGGCTGTTGTGCCTGCGTTAACTGCGCGGACAACACCTGAAGAGTGTTATTCAACTCGGCCAGTTCCGCCTGCTCAGCGTGCTTTTGTTGTTCAAACTGCGCAGAGCGGGCATTAAAAAAGCCATCACACAGCGCACGGAACTGTAACCACAATGCCTGATCCTGTTTACGCGCAGCGCTGCCCAGTGTTTTCCATTGTTGCTGACACGCTTTCAGTACCTTTGCTGTCTGGTTGGCGTCACTCAGTTGTAATGCCGCTTCAGCTTGGGTAATAAGCTGTTGTTTAGCATCAGCAGCCTGCTGCTGGCTGGCGTTTAATTGCTGCCGCAGTGGTTGTAATGCCTGATTAAACTGGTCGTTTAACACAGTAAATTGTTGTTTATCGACCGCACCGGCTTGCTGCCAGGCTTGCTTCAGTTGCTGCAAAGCGCTGTCCAGCGCTTTTGTATCCAGCTGCTGTGTCTGCAATTGCTGCGCCTGAGCGATTAGATGTTGCCGCTGAACAACATGGGCGCTACGTTGTGCATCTTGCGCAGCAAAATAACGCCGGCAAGGAGCAAATGCCTGCTCACACGCCTGATCAAAGGCGGCATTAAGTTGCTCGTCCAATGCAGGATCAGCTTTACCCAAACTGTTCCAGGTAGCTCTGGCCTGCTTAACTTGCTCTACCCGCTGATGAATATGCTTATCTGCCAGATCGTCGGTTAGCTGCTGCATCTGCGCAACCAGCTCTTGCTTGCGCGGTGTAGCGATATACTCTTGCCAGTCTGCCAGCTCAGCCTGTTTTTCACGGGCAAATTCGTAATCTTTGCTCAGCAGAGCTTGCTGCTGCGCACTCAATTGCTGGTAATCGTCGGTAATGCCCTTAAACAAACCGAACAGCACTTTATATTTGCCAGCACTGTATAGCCGGCGAAACTGCGCCAGCTTACTGCGGCATTGCCGCTGCAGTTTATCGGCTTCGGCGTTAAACTGTGCCGACAGCTGTTGCCATTGCGCTGCCAAGGCCGCTTTTGCCTGCAGCAAACTGTCGGGCACGGCTATTGGCAGCTGCTTACTGATATGACGCCAGTCTTGTTGATATTGCTGAACTTGTGGCAATTGTTGCTGATAGGCCTCGCCGGTGGCCGGCACCGCCAGCGCCGCCCAGTCGGCCAGCAGACGCGTTAACTGAGTCAGTTGTTCCGCCAGCTGTGGCAACTGTGCCAGCTGCTGTTTCAGGGTTGCCAGACGTTTTTGTAAGGCGGTGTTATCCTCAACATCAGCGTGCTGCAATTGTTGCTCTAGCGTATTCAGCTGTTGCTCCAGTTGTTGTGCACTACTGATATCTGTGGCCAACAGCGCCTGCTGTAACGCCTGCTCCAGCGCGCTGAGCTGCGCAGCAAATTGCTGTTGCTGGGCGCTTCGGGCCGCTGTGGCAACCTGTTCAGCTTGCTGCTGTTGCAGCTGTGCCAGCCGCGGCGCCAGCCACTGCTCAGTGTGCTGACAAATTTTGTCATACTTATTGCGAAATTCGTCTGCTTCAGTGCCCAGACAAGGTAGCTCAGGCGTAAGCGCTTGCCATTGCTGCTGATACTCCGCCAGTTGCGCCGGTATCTCGGCCAGGCTCACGCGTTCACGCAGTGCATTCAGTTTTGCCAGCAATAATGTCAATTGTTTACGCAGCTGTAGCGGCTTTTGTTTGTCTTGCTGTAATTGCTGCAATTTATGCTGAACATCGGCTAATAGCTCACCGTCCAGCTGTTTGGTCAGTTTTTCCAGCGTTTTCTCATCATTTATGGGAAACAATAACTGCTGCTTTTGCGCCAGTGATAACTGGTTATCCTGCAGCGCTTTAATATTGAGCTCAGTTTTGTTTAAGCGTTGTAACAGACTGAATTTAATACTGGTGTCGGTTTCAGTTTGTGCCAATTGCTCTAAGATGCTGCTGCGGTTGCACTGGGTAATAAACTGCTGTTTCAGTTTTGGCTCTACCTGATTATCCAGTAATTGCTGGATCAGGGTTTGCTCTGCTAACTGCTGTAAACGTTCGGCATTGTCGTGCTTACTGGCCTGCCACCACAGAGCAAAGTCGTTTAATTTTAGCAATGCGGCTTTGCGCACGGCTTCGGCGCCATCGTTAAATGCCAGTTCGTGCAATACGGTTTTATGGTTCTGATCGTCACGGTTTAGCTCGGCAATGGCCTGTTGACGTACTGCAGCATCGGCATGTTGCCATTTCGGTTTAAAAAAACGTTTAAAGATCATCGTGCGAAAACCTTGCAATAGACGACGGAGTGTCGAATTGTTTTTTCAATTCGGCTTTGGATTTTTGGATCATCTGGCCATCAGCACCGATGGTAAACAACTGTTCAGACTTTAACACCTGTGCCTGATAGGCCATCACCAATTGCAGGCTATGTTCGCGCTGAGCGTCGCTTAGCCGATTGCCATCAGCCCAGCGGCCCGTCGCCACGGCTTCTGCCAGTTTTTCATAGGTGTCAGGCGTCATTGCCTGCACCAGTGCGGTAAAGTCCATGCTATTTTTTTCTCTTTAACAACATAATGCGAATGCGGGTAATAATGTACCAACAAAATCCAATACCAATGGCAGCGCCGGCAAGTATCTGCTGCACGCCACCAGGCTCGGGGTTCCACCAGTACATTAAGCCAAAACCAGATAAAAACAACAGCAGGGCTAACATCGAGTGATTCACCAGGCTCTGGCTTTTATCTAACGCCTTATTCCGGGCCAGCGATGCCATTTTTTCCGGGGTTAAATTGCTTAAGTCGCTGCTGCATTTGCTGCATTCGGCGGCTTTATCTGACACTTTATGCCCGCAAAACGGACAGGATACAATCGCCATACTGCCGGTACCTTGTATTGCTCTGATTGAAATTGAAGTGATGCGCCAACTGCTATTGCAGCGCCTGATATATTTTACTCATGATGCTACCATACATACCAGTTTCAAATTTATCTCCGGCAAAATAATAGCCATTATCGCCCTGCGTTAATACCGGGCTGTGCTTTTTATTGGTTAACAACACCACGACCAGGTTGTAGTAAGGGTCAATCAACGTTGCTGTACCGGTCCAGCCGGTATGGCCGAAGGCATAAGCACTGGCATAAGGGCCAAAATGCCAGTTTAGATCCCCTCCGGTCGCTGTACGCCACCCCAGGCCAACAGTGTGGTCGCTAACCGAAGGCCGGACAAACTGTTGCAACACCGCTTGGCTAAATACCGGCGTTAAACCATAACCACCGTGCAGCGCCAGCAGTGCCAGCCTGGCGGTGTCTTCTGCGGTAGAAAACAAGCCGGCATGGCCGGCTACACCGTCAAAGGCGTAGCGGGCTTTTTCGTCATGCACGTCCCCCCGCACTACCCCGCGTTTATCGGCCGGAAACAGCACTCTGCCACCACGGCTGTTGCCGTCCAGTTCAGTCGCGGCGATTTGTGCCGGGCTAATGCCTTTTCGTAACGGATTAAACAGGCTGTGTTGCAAGCCCATTGGCTGATATAAATGCTGTTCCAGATACTCGTCCTGCGCCATGCCGGTAAGGCGCTCAATAATAAGCCCCAGCAACATATAATCTATGTCGCTGTACACCGCCTTGCCGCCACGCTCACGTTCAAACGGCACCTTAGTGGCAATCAGCTGCATACTAAGCTGGCGATCGGTTGAGTAAAACGCCGGCCCGTGCCGATTATCCGGCCGGTGAAAATGCACCTCTGGGGGATAACCGGCATTGTGGTATAGCAAGTCACTGACCAGCCGACTGTCCCGGCCCTCGCCTACGTATTCATGCAGATATTGCGCTATTGGTGCTTTAAGATCGAGCTTGCCCTGGCTGACTAACTGCATTAACGCATAGTTAGTGGCGTACATTTTGGTGTTAGAGGCCAAATCAAACAGCGTATTGGTTTGCATCGGCTCGGGCTGCGCCAGGCTGCTGCCATCGCTGGCATATCGGCTGGCATAACCATAAGCCGTGTGTTTAACGATTTTGCCATCTTTAGCAATCAGCAATACTGCGCCAGGAAAACCCTGCGTTACTTCGCGCTCGATAAGCGCATCCAGCTGTTCAAGTTGTGCCAGCGCAAAACCTGCCGACTCTGCGCTGCCTGTTATCAGCTGCGGATATGGCACTACCAGCCGCACTTGCGCCCCTAACGGTTTAATATCAACCAATTCCAGCTGATTTAACCCATTACGTGTAACAGTGCTGATATCCAGTAACAGATGCTGACCCAGGCTGGGTTCTGGCTGCAGTGGCAACGTTTTGTCATTAATG
Source organism: Rheinheimera pleomorphica (assembly GCF_011634895.1). GTDB lineage: Bacteria > Pseudomonadota > Gammaproteobacteria > Enterobacterales > Alteromonadaceae > Alishewanella > Alishewanella pleomorphica. The sequence continues at coordinate 272,424 of NZ_SIRR01000012.1, forward strand.
CGCAGCGTCAGCGCTGTCGCTGTTCCCAGCTGCAGCAGTAACTGGCCCTGCCCTTTGTAGGCGTTAAAACCTGCACGATTGTTAACCAGCGCCCTGTTACTGCTGTGATCAGGCCAGCGCAGATCAAGCTGACCTACCTTGTTAGCCGAGCTAAGGGCAAAGCGCTGCGACGACGTCTGGCTGCTGACCGGCAGTGGCGACACAGCAAGCCATTGCTGCAAGGTTGCACAGCTGCTGAGCGTCAGCATAACGGACGCCAGCAGTACAGAGCGTGATCGGGCGCTTAACATCACGCGATTAACGCAGTTTATCAACCACCGCCAAAATGGCCGGTAGCATGTCCTGGCCCAGTTTCATTGAGCGTACATCAGACCAGCCATAAGCCGCATCGGGCAAGTTAGCATTGTCTTTAAAGGGCATTTCCACTGTGTAAGCCAGGCAGTTAAACTGCTCGCCAACCCAGGCCGTTGCTACAGTCATATTGGCTTTACCCGGTTCGTCTAAGTCATAACCAAACTCGGTTTGAAACTCTGGTGTAACCGTCAAAAGGGTTTGCTTAAACAGGTCTTCTAGCTCTTTAATCCGCGTATTGTATGACGGTACACCTTCAGTGCCGGCAACAAAGTTGTATGGCAGGTTTTCATCACCGTGCATATCAAGGAACAGGTCAACGCCGGTTTCCAACATTTTTTGCCGTACCAGGTACACTTCCGGGCTTTTCTCCATCGACGGGTTTAACCATTCGCGGTTTAAGTTCATTCCGGCGGCGTTAGTGCGTAAATGGCCGCGCACTGAGCCATCCGGGTTCATGTTTGGTACGATGTAAAATACCGCTTTATCCAGCAATAAGCGTGCTACGCCGTCGTCTTCATCTAATAAACGGTCTAGCAGGCCTTCAACCAGCCACTCGGCCATGGTTTCACCCGGATGCTGACGCGCTGTGATCCAAATTTTCTTTTTGCCCTCTTCCGGTTCACCAACAATCAGCAGGCTCATATCACGGCCGTCAAGCGTCTCGCCAAGCTCCACCAGCTGGCAGTTATAATCACACTGCGCCTGGTGCAGCAAGTCCATGTGGCGCTCGTAGCTGTACGGCGCAAAATAGGCAAAATACACTGACTCGGCTTCCGGAAAATGCTTAATGGTTAGTGCCTTACCATCGTACTCGGTGTCTACCCGAAACCAGGTTTGTCTGTCGTACGACGCCACAGCCTGATAGTCTTTCCAACCATCCGGATACGCCGAATCACCCGCATTAGTGATCACCAGGGTATGCTCCTGCGCATGCTCGGTGCTTAAACGAAAATGAAACCACTGGTAAAAGTCTGACTGATTGTCTTTGCGAATAGCCAGTTGAATATTATCCGGGCTGTCGGCTGATAAAACTTCGATATTGCCGCTGTCAAAATTGCTGGTAATTTTCATAACTAAATCCGTTGCTGTAAAAAACTAAAACTGTCACAGCGCTAAAGCACCATGCACAGAAGATATGATAAAGATTCTAACAGGTTAAGCACAAAGAAAAAGCCGCTTAAAAGCGGCTTTTCGATAAAGACACAGATTAACGCGCTACCGGCAGGGTTGGATACTTAATACCAGCCATATCGTTCATCACGCGGATTACCTGAGTGCTGTAACCAAACTCGTTGTCGTACCATACATACAACACGCAGCGATCGCCATCAACGATGGTTGCTTGCGAGTCGACGACACCGGCATAACGTGAACCGACCAAATCAGACGACACGATCTCCGTTGATGCGGTGAAGTCGATCTGATCCTGCAACTCAGAAAACAACGAGGTGCGCTGCAAGAAGTCGTTCATGTCATCACGGCTGGTTTCGCGGTTTAAATTCAGCGATAAAATTGCCATAGACACATTAGGCGTCGGCACACGAATCGCATTACCGGTTAACTTGCCTTTTAGCTGTGGTAAGGCTTTAGCCACGGCACTGGCAGCACCGGTAGAGGTCAATACCATGTTTAGCGGCGCAGCACGGCCACGGCGCTCAGCGCTGTGGAAGTTATCAATCAGGTTTTGATCGTTAGTGTACGAATGCACGGTTTCAACATGGCCGTTACGGATACCGAACTCGTCTTCCAGCGCTTTTAACACCGGCGTAATGGCATTGGTGGTGCAGCTGGCGGCTGAGACAATTTTATGCTCAGGTAAAATCATATGCTGATTCACGCCATACACGATATTTGGCACTTCGCCTTTGGCCGGTGCCGTTAACAGTACCTTGGCTGCGCCTTTACTCTTGAAGTGAATGCTCAGCTCTTTGTCATCTTTCCAGATACCGGTGTTATCTACGACTAAGGCATCGCTGATACCATACTGGGTATAATCCACCAGCTCTGGTGAGTTGGCATAAATGACTTTGATAAAGGTACCATTGGCTTTTATGCCCTGGTTTTCTTCATCCACGGTAATGCTGCCATTAAACGGGCCGTGAATAGAATCGCGGCGCAGCAGGCTGGCGCGTTTTTCCAAATCACCTTTTTTGCCGCCGCGTACCACAATGGCACGCAAGCGTAATTTGCTGCTGGGACCAGAGCGCTCTAACATTAACCGCGCTAATAAGCGGCCGATACGGCCAAAACCGTACAGCACAACATCAACCGGTTTTACCTGATCTTCGTGATCTAACAGCTCAGCCAGTTCGCGGGCTAAATATTGCTCTAACTCAGTGCCGTTGGCCGCGTTTTTATAAATATAGCCATACGCCAGCTTACCAATGTCTACCCGGCCCGGGGCCAGGTTCATCTTGCTGATGGCTTCCAGTACCGGATAGCTTTCACGCAGACGCAGCTTTTGGCCTTCAAAACGTTCTACACTTTTATGTGCTTTGATAATGTCGATAGTCGTTGCATTAACCAGCGGACGGCCATACACCACCACTTCAATGCCCTTGTTACGGTACAGACGGCCAATAATTGGCTGCATGTTTTCGGCATATTCCTGGCGTTCCTGCCAGCTCTTTTGATACTGTTCTGCGTGCGATAGGGTCATGTGTCGGCCTTTTACTTCAGTAAGATGAATTAATAGGGTTGCCAAAGCACGGTCTGCGCCGCTGCTGCTCTGCCGGCGCGTATTGTAATAGAAGTTGAAAGCCTACGACAACAGTTACAGCTTTTTTATTCATCCTCAGCGCTAAAACTCAATGAGATAGAGTTAACACAGTAACGCTGACCGGTGGGTTTAGGGCCATCATCAAACACATGTCCCAGGTGTGCATCACAGTTAGCACATAAAATTTCAGTGCGCTGCATGCCATGACTGTTATCAGGCTGATACTTTACCTTGCCCGCCAGCGCCTTGTAAAAGCTGGGCCAGCCGCAACCGGCATCAAATTTGCTGTCTGAGCTAAATAGCTCGGTGCCGCAGCAAATACAGTGATAACTGCCAGCTTTGTCGTTGTGTAGCAGTTCACCGCTAAACGGATATTCAGTGCCTTTAAGCCGGGTAACCCGGTATTGCTCGTCCGTTAAACGTTCACGCCATTGTTGTGCTGTAAGTTGCATGTTGTTACCCCATGTTTGTGCGCTGCTATTGACTATAGCAGTATGCCCCAGAGCACGAAAACCGGCTAATGACGATATCGTTTGCTGACGTTAAACAACAGTTTAATAACAGCTATCACATTACTGTCATGGTTTTCTGCTTCACTGCGCTGGTCTAACCAGGAGAATAACAATGACCAGACTGACTCGTCGTGATTTTTTGAAAGCCTCTGCCGCAGGCTTTGGTTCTGTAGTGCTCTCAACTCAGTTGATTGGTTGCAGCAGTGACACCCGCGAACCGGTGGCATTACCCTATCGGGTACAATTTTTACATGGCGTTGCCAGTGGCGACCCTGCTGCTGATGCGATAATACTCTGGACCCGGGTTAGTGCTGATGCGGCCACTGTGCCAGTACAGTGGCAACTGGCTGAAGATGCTAACTTTAGCCGTATTATCCGCAGTGGTGATACCACGACGTCCGCGCAGAGTGACTATACCGTTAAAATTGACGTTCGCGATCTGGACGCCGCAACGGAATACTATTACCGATTCCAGGCCGGTACCGTTACATCACCTGTTGGCCGGGCAAAGACGTTAGCCACTGCCGGAGTGACGGCAGTGAAGCTGGCTGTGTTTTCCTGCTCTAACTATCCAACCGGATATTTTCATGTGTATGGCAAAGCTGCTGAAATAGCCGATTTGGACGCCGTTATTCATTTGGGTGATTATATCTACGAATACGGCTCTGATGGCTATGCAACGGAAAATGCAGCCGCGCTGGGCCGGCAGCCACAGCCAGCGGTTGAGATTGTCAGCCTGAATGATTATCGCAGCCGCTATGCGCAGTACCGTGCGGATCAGGCATTGCAACAACTGCATGCCGCCGCGCCTTTTATTGCGGTTTGGGATGACCATGAAATTACCAATGATACCTGGCGTGATGGTGCTGAAAACCACCAACCGCAGGAAGGTGATTTTAACCAGCGTAAACTGGCGGCACTAAAAGCCTACTTTGAATGGATGCCGATCCGGCCGCTGACAACCGATGATGAGCTGACCATTTACCGCCAGTTTGAATTTGGCGATCTGGTTAACTTGTTGATGCTCGATACCCGTGTTATTGGCCGTGATCAGCAACTTAGCTATGCCAACTATACCGATCCGGTCAGTGGCCAGCTCGATAGCGCCCGCTTTAGGGCTGATGTGCAGCAACCAAACCGGACCTTATTGGGCAATACGCAATTACAATGGTTAGTGGATAAACTGACACAATCAGATGCGCGCTGGCAATTGCTGGGCCAGCAGGTCTTAATGGGCACCATGTTGCTGCCCGGCGCTATCGCCAGCCAGCAGCTAAGTATCAGTGACTATGCTGAACTGGCGGGGTTGGCGCAACTGGCCGCCCAAGCTCAGGCTGGCGACCCTGCGCTGACAGCAGAGCAACTGCACTATTTAAACGCGAATCAGGCAAGGCTAACGCCGCAGGTGCTGGCCTTACTGCAATTGCCAGCCATTCCCTATAATCTTGATGCCTGGGATGGTTACCCCGCCGAGCGTGAACAGATACTGGCTCAGGTTCATGCAGCGGGCAAAAAGCTGATTGTACTGGCCGGTGACACTCACAACGCCTGGGCGAATCACCTTGATCTTGCCGATGGCACACCAGTGGCTGTAGAGCTGGCAACCGCTTCTGTTACGTCGCCGGGGTTGGAGCAATATATTGGCCTGCCTGATCGGGCCAGCGCAATAGCAACTGAGGCCGGGTTAGTTCAATTGGTTAACGGTTTGCAATACTGCAACCTGTATGACCGTGGTTTTATGCTACTGAATATCAACCGTGATGCGGTGCAGTGCGACTGGATATATATCGACAATATTCTAACGGCTAACGCCAGTTTACTGCCGGAGCGCCAACAAAGCGCGGCGGTAATATGGCAGGAGCAGGCAGCGCCGAGGTTAACGCTGGCAGGCTAAACACAGCCTGTAGTGCAGCAGTTTGCGCTATTCAGCAAACAGTTTTTCAATACTGCGCACATAGTTGGTGGCACGGACTGCATGCTCATTTTGCAGATTAGCCACCAACTGTCGCAGCTGCGCTTCGTTGTCTGCCAGAATAAAACTGTAACCGCTGGATGTTGAAGTGCGAATTGACATCGATAACTGAATACGTCCGTCGTCGCTGCGGATGTAGTTTAAGCTATCACGTACCGGAAAACGTTCCAGGCTGTAGTAGAAAAACTGCAAGGCATATTCAAGCTGCTGAAAAGACGTTGGATAACTATTACGGGCATCATTAAAGCCGCTTACGGCATAACCAATGATGTCGCGTTTAGGGAAGTTGGTAACTGGCTTGCCGCCGGCAAAACTGAAGTGTAACTTACAATGCCCGCTGGCTTTTTGTTCAATCATACGCCAGCATAATTCATTTTGCTTGGCGTTAAATTGCACGGTCTGTGCTGATGCCAGCACTGTCGTGCTAACTATCGCCACTATCGTAAGCGTTATTGCTGCTAAAATGCCGTTTACTCCACGCATTGGTACATCCTCCATGACTGCAGTATGACTACCGTTACAACATCAATACTCAATGTGTACCCTTCTGTTATAGCGTTAACTTTGAACCTATGCAATTGATCCTGATGAGGAAATGATGACTATAAGGCATTTTTATGACAGTGCTGCAATATGGCCACGTTCAGTAAACCTAGCAGCTTTAATTTGTTAACACAAGCTGAATGTAGCTACAGAACAAATACAACTTTGCCGCAGAACCGGACATTGCGTTATCACCGTATGAGTTACGCCAACACAATCATATTTGCCGTCGAACAACATCATATTTGCTGTCTATGTTCTGCCAGGTTCAAAGCTGTCATAACGCGGTAAGCCGGCATCTAAATCTTCCCAGTTAGCTTTACTGCTATAGAAATTATGTGACAGCGGCCGCTCAGTAATGTCGCTGGTTAAAATACCCAGCCGGATGCGAAGACGTGCGGGGTCCTGCGCGTTACTGCTGTACACCGGTGAGCCGCAATTACTGCAAAAGTGCCGTAAACGCCCGGGTTTAAAGGTAAACTGACTTAAACAGCTTGCCCCCTTTACAATTTTGAAATCAACGGTCTGCACAAAGCCGTTAGTGGCAAACGCTGTACCACTGGATTTACGGCACAATGAACAATGGCAATGAATAATACTGCTGATTGGCCCGCTGATTTCGACCACTACTTCGCCACATAAACATGAACCCTGATACATAATTTCCCCGTCTATTAAAATTGCCAGACAATTTCATTACGCAATGTTTCTACCGCTGCTTTTTGTTTGCCGGCGACGGCCACATACACAAAACTGCCGGACTCAAGCGCTACACATTTTATTACTGCGCGGTTTTGCAGGTAGTTGCCGTACACATAATGACCATTTTGCACCACAGCGCCAAATTGCAACGTCTCTAGCACCGCCTTACCTTTGGTGGCGCATTGTTCTGCAGACAACGTCAATATCTTATGACCAGACCATAGCTTCGGTGTATAAGGAACACCGGTGTACACGGTGCTGCTGACGACCTTTGGCTTCACCGTTTCCTGCTGCGCGCTCTGCGGCACCTCAGGTTGCATGGCGGGCTGCCCCTTCTGCTGTGGTGCTTCATAGTGTGTGACACAGCCAGACAACAATAAAACCGCCAATAATGGCGCTATATCCGTTATATTTTTCACGTTAATCCTTATTTTGGTTGCATTGCATATTAAACTGCACGCAGTCTATAAATGCCTGCGGTTGATCCAGCCCTAGATACAGATAGGTAATTTTGTCGTCGGCCTGCCGCAGCTCGATAGCAATATTCGGCTCGCCGGCAAAGTTGTATCTTTTGCTATCGCTCGAGCGTGTGACATAGCCTTTGTGCCGGCGAATAACGAAGATATTCGCCAGTGGTATTATCCGGCGGTTAAAAATACCGTAGCGGATATAAATATGCTCAGCACCAATGGATACCGGCCTTATTGCCATGGCACGATACTCAGCAATAAAAAACATCAGGCTAAACAGGGTTAGGCCGCTGACGATATTGGCAGCCAAAGGCGACCAGGCAAAATGTAAAAACAAATGTACCAGAGGCAGCTCCAGCGCAATCAGCAAGATAAAACCCTGCGCATTAGTTTGTGCGCCATCTTTTACGTGATAACTAAAATGCTTATCGCCCTGAAATTGCGCTGGCTTAATTTTGCTGGCAAACAATAAGTAGGTCCAAAGCCGGGTTTCAAAGGCAAGAATATCAGCGGTTATCCCTTTTCCCAGTAGCCGCTCAATGGGTTGGCTAATGGCTAAATCTGGTTCTGCTTGTTGCTTCAGCGCACTTCGGATGGCCAGATACACCGTTAGCACAGCGGCAAGCTCAAACAGCAAAAACAGCGCGACGAGCAGATAGCGGCCAGACTCCAGATAATGCCATACCAGTTTACTTTGCGCCGGAATAATATAGCTACCCACCAGCACCGCTAAACTGCACAACACAGCCGCTTTTATTGCCGCCTGCTTTTTATCTTTTATACAAATAAAACACAGCAGCGGCAGTACCAGCAGGGCATCAATTAAATACAACCACTCAACGTTAGCCACGCCATAGTCATTCAGCCAATGTTCGCCCTGATAATAAAAGCCCCAACTAACGGATATCAGCAGCAGAAACAGCAGCGGCAATTTTTGTTTAATACTGTCAGCCAATGTATTAGGCATAGCGTTCTCCCGGCGGTAACGTTTTAGCTCAGTTAGTTCGCAGTATCGCTAGCAGCCGTGTCAGTTCAGCCAGTACGAGATCCGGCTGGTCAAACTGGACAAAATGGCCGCTTTTATCGGTTAGTACCGTGCGCCCTTGTGGAAAAGCTCCCGCCCAGCTTTGCCAGTGTACGCCCCAGAGTTCACGGCCTTTATCGGTAAAAAATAAGTTTGGCGGGTTATCCATGGTTTTAACCGAGGCAATGACCGTTACCGGCATGTCCTTAATTTGCGGATAGTCCGGCAACGGCCTCTTACTCCAAAAGTCCAAGTATTGGTTCGACATGCCGTTTTTCATATCATCAAGCTTTATCGCTGCAATTTCTTTATTAGCTTGCTCAAGGTCAATGGCGCGAAGTATGTCAACGTCATGCTCGCTTGATGGGTCCAGCAGCAATAACGCTTTAACTTTATCCGGATAAGCGGCGGCGAAATCCCGCGCTACACTGCCGCCGTACGAGTGCGCAACATAAATCACCGGCGTGGTGATATTAAGTTTTTCCAGCAGCGCGCTGGCGTAGTCGGCATAATCGCGTGAAGTAAAATGGCGTTTTATTTGCGTTGATTTGCCGTTGCCAACACGGGAGTAACGAATAACTGTCGCCTGCTGTGTGATCCGGCTAAACACTGGATCCCAATCCGTCATCGGCGAGCCGCCGCCCGCTTCCAGCAATACGGTATGCTCGCCGTTACCGGCAATTTCATATTCCAGTTCAAATTCATTAACCTTAATAAACTGGCTGTGGGCCGCAGACAGGTTAAAACAGATTGCCACGCAGGCGAAGAGGATAAATTTCAAAATAGCTCCTTTATTTAGTATTTGACGACGAAGCGACCTGGTGCACCATGTTCAACATTCCTTATCTTAGGTTCGTAATGAGCTAGCAGTCGATAATGCTAGAGGACTTTATTAGCAAAGTGAACAACTTATTTACAATGCCAGACATTAAAAAACCACCCGCAGGTGGCTTTTCTTCAATACCGCTAATTAAGCGTCACTGTTAACTTACTAATGACGTTTAGCGCCTTCTGTGTGGCCGCCTCAACGCTGTCGCTCAGTGCCAGAGCAACACCCATACGCCGCTCGCCCTGAACCTCGGGTTTGCCAAAAATACGCAGCTCGGTATCCGGCTCAGTTAACGCTGCTGCCAAACCCTGGTACTGAATATCCGCACTGTGGCCGGGCACTAACAACACCGCCGAGGCGGCCGGGCCGTATTGCTTAATCTGTGGTATTGGCAGGCCTAAAATAGCGCGGGCATGTAAGGCAAATTCGCTTAGCTGCTGCGATATCAGCGTGACCATGCCGGTATCGTGTGGCCGTGGTGATACCTCAGAGAAATACACCTCGTCACCTTTAATAAACAGCTCTACGCCGAATAAACCGCGGCCGCCTAAGGCTTCAACAACGGCTTTGGCGTAGTGTTTTGCGGTTTCAAAGGCTTTATCGCTCATCGCCTGCGGCTGCCAGCTTTCACGGTAATCGCCTTTCTCCTGGCGGTGGCCTATTGGTGCACAATATTGAATGCCAGACAGCGAATTTACCGTCAATAGCGTAATTTCGTAATCAAAGTCAATAAAACCTTCCACGATTACCCTGCCCTTACCGGCACGGCCACCTTCCTGCGCATATAACCAGGCGGCATCCAAATCAGCGTCTGAACGCAGCACGCTTTGGCCTTTGCCGCTGGACGACATTATCGGTTTTACTACGCAAGGGTAACCAATAGCGTTTACTGCAGCAATAAAACTGTCTTTATCGCTGGCAAACTGAAATGGCGAGGTGGCTAGTTTTAGCTGTTCTGCCGCCAGGCGCCGAATACCTTCGCGGTTCATCGTCAGGTTTACCGCCTTAGCGCTGGGTACCACATTAAAACCGCAGTCTTCCAGCTCAATCAGCACTGAAGTGGCTATGGCTTCAAGCTCAGGTACGATTAACGCCGGTTTTTCACTTATTACCAACTGGCGCAGTGCAGCGTTATCCAGCATCGACATCACGACCGCTTTGTCTGCCACCTGCATCGCCGGCGCATTCGGGTAACGGTCTACGGCGATAACTTCACAGCCGTAGCGTTTAAGTTCAATGCACAGCTCTTTGCCCAGCTCGCCGGCGCCTAATAACAGCACCTTAGTACTACTGGCGGTGCCTGGGGTACCTATGTGTTGGATATTATTCTGTGAGCTCATTTTATTTTCACCATTGGCCGCTGCGGGTTACTCCAGTCGACGTGGAACATCTTGCCTTTGGCTTTATCAGTGCGCTCAAAGGTGTGGGCGCCGAAATAATCGCGCTGGCCTTGCAGCAGGTTAGCCGGCAACACGGCGGTGCGGTAAGAGTCGTAATAGCTAAGCGCACTGCTTAGCGCGGCTACCGGAATACCGGCTAAAGTGGCGTTGGCCACGGCTTTGCGCCAGTTTTGTTGATATACCGAAATTTGTTTCGCAAAAAAAGGGTCCAGCAGCAGGTTTTCCAGCTCGTCATTACGCTCGTAAGCCTCGGTGATAGACTGCAAAAACACCGCGCGGATAATACAACCTGCCCGCCAGATCTTAGCAATTTCAGCAAAGTTCAGCTGCCAGCCATGCTCGTCCGCAGCGGTTTTCATTAGGTGGAAGCCCTGCGCATACACGCAGATCTTGGCGCAGTACAAGGCGTCATGCAGTGCCTGAATAATGTCTTGTTTTTGCTCGGCAGAAATTAAATTTTGCGCCGGACCCGCCAATACCGTGGCGGCTTTAACCCGCTCATGCTTTAACGCCGACAACGAACGGGCGTACACCGCCTCTGCAATAGTCGGCGACGGGCTGCCCAGTTGCAGGCTGCTGACTGCGGTCCATAAACCGGTGCCCTTCTGACCGGCTTTGTCCATAATCACATCCACCAGTGGCAAGCCAGTTTCAGAGTCTTTAGTGGCGAGGACATCGGCACTGATGCCAATTAAATAACTGTGCAGTTTGCCTTCATTCCAGCCTTTGAACACCTCGGCAATTTCTGCTGCCGGCATGCCCAAAATATCACGCATCACCTGATAGGCTTCACATATCAGCTGCATATCAGCGTACTCGATGCCGTTGTGCACCATTTTTACGTAGTGGCCAGAGCCGCTCGGGCCAATGTAGGTAGCGCAGGGTTCGCCTTCTGTTACCGGGTTACCGGGCTCAAAACGCTCAATGGGCTTGCCACTGACCGGATCCACTTTAGCGGCAATAGCCTGCCATAGCGGTTTAATCCGGGTCCAGGCATAAGGGTCGCCGCTTGGCATCAATGACGGGCCAAAACGGGCCCCTACTTCGCCACCTGACACGGCGGTAGAAAAGAAGATAAACTTACCTTCGTAGTCTTTTTCCCTTGCAACGGTATCTGTCCACAGGCTGTTGCCGGTGTCGACAATAATGTCATCAGCCTGAATACCGGCATCAATAAGTTTATGACAGACATCATCGACCGGTTTACCGGCTGGTACCGACAATACGATTAAATGCGGTGCAGATAAACGCGACAGTAATTCTGTGTAAGAGCTGCAGGCGATAACGCGGGCGGGTTTGTCGCCACGCTCGGCTTTATCCTGCGCCAGCACAGCTTCCAGCTTTTGGTGGTCCAGGTCAAAGGCGGCAACGCGATAGCCATTATCAGCCAGGTTCAGAATAAGGTTTTTGCCCATTACACCGGCGCCAACAAAACCGATATCGCAAAGTGCAGCTGTGTCTGTCATCTGACATTCCTTCATTATTTTTCACTGATACGCGCCGCCTGTACGGTGACGCGTCTGAACGGCGCGCATTATACTGAAACGAAACCGATAAACCTACAACCAGACCGAGATACTGTGCGGATTTTGCAGATATTGCGCCAGTGGCTTTGTCTGGTGTTTCAACATACCTTTGGCCACACTGGTATCGAATAACGGCTGCCAGGCGCGTTGCGGCAAGGAAAGGTCCAGGGCATGCGCGCCGGCATTAAACACAAACAGTAAGCTGGCTTTGCTGGCTTTATTACGGATCTGAAAAATACAAGCCGCACGTTCAGGGTCGTGCCAGTCATGCTGTTGCTTTTCACTGCCATCGGGCAAAAACCAGCTTATCTGATGTTTATCACCGTGTAGCTGATAGTTGTCATCTAACAAAGACAATTGCTGCAGACAGCTGTATTTACGCCGCAGCATCAGCATCTGGCGGACAAAGTTAAGAAAATCCTCTTCATCGCTGTCCAGATGCCAGTCCAGCCAGCTAATGTCGTTGTCCTGGCAGTAGGCATTGTTATTACCACGCTGGCTGTGGCTTAGTTCATCACCGCCAAGCCAATGGATCATGCCCTGACTAAGCAGCAGTGTTGCGACCAGATTACGTTTGTGCAAATAGCGGTTTGCCAGCACGATAGCGTCTTTTGTTGGCCCTTCCACACCATGATTGCAGCTTAAATTATGGCCATGGCCGTCGCGGTTTTCCTCGCCGTTAAGCCAGTTATGTTTGTCCTGGTAGCTGACCAGGTCGTGCAAGGTAAAGCCATCATGATAAGTTAAATAGTTAACACTGCAGCATGCCGGTTTATGGTGTTTCTGAAAAATGTCGCGCGAGCCGAGCAACCGGGTGGTAAATTCCGGCAGCACGCCTTTATCGCCACGCCAGAACGCGCGAAAAGTATCACGGCATTTATCATTTAGCTCTGACCAGTGTGCAGGAAATTGGCCCAGCTGATAGCCCATAGGGCCAACATCCCAGGGTTCGGCGATTAATTTGGCTTGAGACAACACCGGATCCTGGGCGATGATTTGAAAAAACGCGGCATAAGGGTTAAAGCGCTTGTGCTCGCGTGCCAGCGTGGTGGCTAAATCGAAGCGAAAACCGTCTACCTGCATCTCGGTTAGCCAGTAACGCAGCGCATCCATCACCAGTTTTTGCACCATAGGATTTGCCAGATTCAGCGTATTACCGCAACCGGTATAATTACTGGCCTGGCTAAAATCGGTAATGTCAGCGTGGCTTTCAAACAGATAATAGTGTTTATTGGCCAGGCCGCGAAAGCTAAGCAAGGGCCCGTCCTCGCCAGCTTCGGCGGTGTGGTTAAATACCACATCTAAAATTACCTCGATGCCAGCCTGATGATAAGTGCGAACCAGGGTTTTAAACTCGGTAACGGCATCCTGCAGCTGATAACGTGGCTCAGGGGCAAAAAAACTCACCGGGTTATAGCCCCAGTAATTGGTCAACTGCAGTTTAGTTAACCTGGGCTCCGCCATAAACGCCGCCACCGGCAGCAATTGTAGACTGGTAATGCCAAGTTGCTGCAAGTGCTTAATCACAGCCGGATGGCACAAGCCCAGATAGGTGCCGCGTAATGCTTCCGGCACATCCGGGTGCAGCATCGTCATGCCTTTAACATGGGCTTCGTAGATCACGGTTTTTTCCCGCGGCACTTGCGGTTTGGTTACACCCTGCCAGTCAAATTCGCTTTGCCTGAGTACACCTTTGGCCAGCATATAATGGCTTTTAGCGGCATAAAGCCGCGCATTAAAGCCTAAGCTGCGGTTTAATTGCTTTACGTAGGGGTCAAGCAGAATGCGCTCAGCGTCAAACATCAGGCCGTGCTCCGGCTTATCTGGCCCACTCGCTTTTAACGCATACAAACTTCCCTCAGCAATACCTGATACCTGCAAGTGCCAGATATCACCGGTACGGCCTGAAAACGCCAGCTCACCGAGCAGTTCTTCGGTATCCGGCTGATACAGACATAAGGTTAGCGCGCTGGCGTCGGGTGCAAATACGGCAAAGTTCCATACCTGCTCCACGCTGTCTGCCACCGGCTCAGAGCGCAAACACGTTGCGCCCAGTGGTGCAGCGCTACCCACCGACATCGTTAATAGGGGGATATGGTAGCTCATCGTCTGACACTTCTCTGTTATATCAGGTGGCAGGCATTAAGCTGCCTGGCGTTTTTTACGTAAATACAAGGTCGCCAACGGTGGCAGCTGCAAACAAAGGTGCTGCGCCAACCCGTGATACTGGCCGCTAATGCTGTGAAGTGGCCCGCCAACGGCATAATTACTGCCCCAGTAGTATTCACTGTCAGTGTTCAGAATAACCTCATACTCTCCACTGTGCTCTACGCCGAGTAAAAAATTATTGCGCGGTAACGGCGTAAAGTTACACACCACATAAATGGCATCCCCGTTGGCGTCGCGGCGCAAAAAGCTCAGGGTGCTGTTATCCGCATCCTGATGGTCAAGCCAGCGAAAGCCGTCCTGGGCGTAATCCAGCTGATATAACGGTGCACAGCGCCGGTAGGTATGGTTTAAATCACGTAATAACTGTTGCATGCCACGGTGTTTGTCATAATCAAGCAAATGCCAGTCCAGGCTTTGCATATGGCTCCACTCACGGCCCTGAGCAAACTCATTGCCCATAAAATTCAGTTTTTTACCCGGATGGGCAAACATAAACGCATAATAAGCACGCAAATTGGCCGCTTGCTGCCATTCATCGCCGGGCATTTTATTCAGCAAGCTGCCTTTGCCATGCACCACTTCATCGTGTGACAGCGGCAAAATAAAGTTTTCGTTGTAAGCATACACCATCGAAAACGTCAGATCGTTATGATGATAACGCCGGTAAGCCGGGTCTTTGCTGATATAACGCAAGCTGTCGTTCATCCAGCCCATATTCCATTTGAAGCCAAAACCCAGGCCGCCCATATCTACCGGCCGTGACACCATCGGAAAAGACGTCGACTCTTCGGCGATGGTCATAGCATTTGGAAACTTAGCGTACACCTCGGTATTAAACCAGCGGAAAAAGCTGATGGCTTCATAGTTATGGTTGCCACCATCAACATTGGGGATCCACTCGCCTTCGTTACGTGAATAATCCCAGTACAACATTGACGCCACCGCATCTACACGCAAGCCGTCAATATGAAAATGCTCCAGCCAATACAGCGCACTGGCCACCAGAAACTGGCGTACATAGTCTTTACCATAGTCATAAATGCAGGAATTCCAGTCCGGGTGCCAGCCACGGCGCGGATCTTCGTACTCGTATAAATGCGAGCCATCAAAGCGGGCTAAGCCGTGACCGTCTTCCGGAAAGTGCGCCGGTACCCAATCCAGAATAACGCCAATACCGGCCTGGTGGCAGGCATCAACAAAGTATTTAAAGTCGTCCGGGTTGCCAAAGCGCGAGGTTGGTGCAAACAACCCCAGTGGTTGATAGCCCCAGGAGCCATCAAACGGGTGTTCCATTACCGGCAGTAATTCAATATGGGTATAGCCCATGTCCAGCACATAAGGAATAAGCTCATCTGCCAGAGCACGGTAACTGAGTGGCTGATTATCCGCGCTGCGCCGCCAGCTGCCAGCTTGTAGCTCATAAATGCTCATCGGGCTGCTAAGCGGATCGGCTACCGGGCGATTACGCCAGGCGCTATCCTGCCACTGGTAGTGGTTGTGGTCATATACTAAAGAGGCATGCGACGGATACTGTTCAGCATAAAACGCCATCGGATCGGCTTTATGCGGCAATAAATGACCATTTTTATCTTTAATTTCATATTTATAGCGCACGCCTGCAGCCACTTGGGGTATCACCAACACCCAGTGACCACAGTGGGTGCGCTGCATTGGGTGTACCCGTCCATCCCAGCTGTTCATATCACCGATGACACTGACGCTGCTGGCATTGGGTGCATAAACCGCAAACCGGGTAGCATTTATCGTGTTGCCGCCATGCTCAACGGCGATTAACTGCGCCCCCAGCTGCCGATACAGGTTTTCTGGCTGATTGGCCACATAGTGCACCGCATAATAGGCTTCATCCGTAAACTGATAAGGGTCCAGCAACGGGTACTGATAACTGCCCGCCGTGACGTTAAGGATATAGGCTTCTGCTTTGCGTTTTTTCGGTAATACCAGCTCAAATACGCCGGGGAAATCCGTATTGGCGTTAAGCTCGCCGAGCGTTTTGCCGGTTTTCGCGGCTACCGCGCTTACTGCAGTGGCATGGGGCAAATACACCCGCAGCACTAACCCCACTGTGCTGTCTGGCTTTAATGGTTGCCAGCCTAATACTGAAAATGGTTCGGCACACTGTACCTGTTGCAATAGCGCTAAACTCATTATGTGTCCCTTTAGGTTATGTACTACTGTGTCATCGTTGTACGTTATCTCAGACGTCAAGCCTTGGCGTCAGTCTGTATCAGCATCAGCCTGTTTGGCGATGGCGTATTGCGCCAATCATCCGGCCGCCTTGCTGCGCTGCTGACTAATATCAGTAAATAGCTGCTTTATCACCGGATCCTGACTCCACTGCTCCAGCGGCTGGCTAAGCTTGCGCCGCCAGTTAGGGTACTCGTCGCTGGTGCCGGGAATATTCACCGGCTGACTCATTTCCAACGCATCTTCCAGTTGTAAACACAGTAACTGGCTCTGCCCAGCAGCCAGATGACGTTGCATGGCAAAATTCAGTGTGCGGTCCATGCCAAGATGCTCTGCACTTCGGCTATACTCGCCCGGCAGCACCTGGTGGCCGTGCAACGAATCCAGAATACGTTGTTTGTTGCGATGACGCTGCTGATACAGCTGCTGCAACTGGGCATCGTCTTTATATAAACCAAGCGTTTGGCCCAGACGTAAATCTTCGCAATGCCAAAAACCGATTAACGTAGGCAAATCGTGTGTTGTCAGCGTTGCCATTGCCTGCATTGGGTAATGTGCAGGTGAGATATAACCACCATCAGCCGCGGTTTCAAAAAAGAACACCCGGTACGAATACACTCCGTAGTCGCTTAACAGCTCGCGAATGCCATCGGGCACGGTGCCTAAATCTTCACCGATAATCACCGCCTGCTGGCGTTGGCTTTCTAGTGCTAAAATACCGAGTAAATCCAAAATCGGGTAATACACATAGCCGCCACCCGCAGCATTTTCAGCCGTTTTCGGCACCCACCACAGCCGCAATAACGCCATTACATGGTCAATCCGCAGCGCGCCGGCATCTTGCATATTGGCGCGCAACAGCTCAATAAACGGCTGATAAGCTTGTTTGTACAGTTGATACGGATACATAGGTGGCAAGCCCCAATTCTGACCGGCCGGGCCCAGTGGGTCCGGCGGCGCACCTATGCTGGCATCGCGGCAGTATAAGTCGGGGTTAGCCCAAATTTCCGTTGACGCTTCACTTACGCCAACCGCCAGATCGCGATACAAGCCAAGTAACATTCCCTCATCCTTTGCCACCTGCTGTGCACTGGCTAACTGTTGCTGGGCAATAAACTGCAGATAACAGTAAAAATCCAGCTCTGCTTTATGCTGCTTCGCAAACTGCTTTACTGCTGTCGATGCCGGATCACGGTACTCGTCTGGCCACACCGGCCAGCCCCAATGCCTTTGGTCCTGCTGAGACAAATGCATATGCAAGGCGTCATACAGCGCCAGCTGTTGCAGACTGTCACCACCTTGCTGCTTAAATTCCTTAAACGCTTTATTTAGCGCCCCACCGCTGCGTTGTTCAGTAAACCATTGGTACAGGCTTCTCATTACCGGCAGCTTTAACTGCATCACACCGCTGTAATCAACATAGTCTTTCGAGCGCTGCGCTGCCAGTTGCTGCATAAAAGCCGGCGCGTTCACCAAACTTTGTGTGCGGCTGCAATCGTTAAACCCTGGCATGGCGGTTACATCAATATAACTGATATTCAGCCAGCGTCTGGAGGACGGACTGTAGGGGCTGGCACTGTCTGGCATCGCCGGATAAAGCGCATGAATAGGGTTTAAGCCGACAAAATCGGCGCCCACTGCCGCTAAATAACGCAGTGTATGGCTAAGATCAGTAAAATCGCCAATGCCCCAATTGCGTGCTGAACGCAGAGCATAAAGCTGTAGCGCTACCCCCCACTGCTTTTTTTGACTAAAAGCGTCAGGCTGATAACAGCGACCCGGTGTAATAATAAGCCGCTGACTACAACTGCCATCGGCCAGTTGCAGCTGATGATAACCGGCGGCTAAATGCACCGGCAGCGGATGCTGATACTGATGATATTCAACCTCATCAAGCTGTACCACCTGCACCAGCTCGCCGTCTACCGGGGTCAGATTAAACTGCTGCGCTGTGCCATCTTCGCTGATAAGTGTCAGTGCCAGCGTAGTATTCGCCTGCGCCAGAGGCACCTGTAACAGCAAATGTTGCGGTTGGGCCGCATCTTGTACCGACACCGTCGGCAACAGCTGTTGCCAGTACTCCAGTTGCCGTTGCAGTAACTGCCGCCTGGCGCTTTCATCATCGTTAATATCGAACCCCTGTGCTGCCAGCAACTGCAATTGATGTTGTTCACTGACATGGCCGGGCTTGCCCCAGGCATCATTAAATTCAGTTTCTATGCCACAAAATGCGATCAATTCGGCCCTTAAGCTGGCGTCCATCGGAAATCCTTAGTCTTGTCAGTTGGCTAACGCCCATTCTAGGCGGCATTGGCGCTAATGTCATTGTTCATTTATGTCATTTAATTACATTAAAAGTGGTTTTATGCCGTTTTTGACTTGAAAAAGCCGGCGAATAATGTAATTTTACTACATATATCTTGGTGCAGCTTCAATACAACAATTTTAACGGGGTAACTATGACAATTCGCGTTGCAATTAACGGTTTTGGCCGTATCGGCCGTAATGTGTTGCGGGCTTTATATGAAAGCAGTAAAAACTACGATATTCAGGTCGTTGCTATTAACGATTTGGGCGATGCTGCCATTAACGCCCACCTGTTAAAGTACGATACGGCGCATGGTATCTTTGCGGCGAATGTTGAACACAGTGACAAAGCCATTTTTGTTAACCAGGATGAAATTATCACCCTGAGCGAGCGTAATCCGGCAAACTTGCCCTGGCAGCAGCTGAAAATTGATGTGGTATTGGAATGTACCGGCCTGTTTACCGACCGCAAATCGGCTGGCGCGCATTTGGACGCCGGCGCGAAAAAAGTGATTATTTCGGCACCGGCTAAAGATGTTGATGCGACTATTGTTTACGGCGTAAACCATCAGATCTTAACCGGACAGATGAACATTATTTCTAACGCGTCTTGCACCACTAACTGCCTGGCACCAATTGCCAAACCGCTTAATGATGTGTTGGGTATTGAGTCTGGCCTGATGACCACTATTCATGCTTATACCAATGACCAGCGTTTAAGTGATGTATATCACACCGACGTGCGCCGCGCCCGTGCCGCTGCAATGTCGATGATCCCGACCAAAACCGGCGCAGCTGCCGCGGTTGGTCTAGTGGTACCTGAGCTGATGGGTAAATTTGATGGCCTGGCAGTACGCGTACCTACGCTGAACGTATCTCTGGTCGATTTAACCTTTATTGCTGGCCGTAACACTTCTATTGATGAAATAAACGACATTATCCGCAAAGCCGCCGGCTCGGATGTCATGGCAGATGTGTTGGCAGTAAACGATTTGCCACTGGTATCCGTCGACTTTAACCACAACCCGAAATCGTCTATTTTTGATGCCACCGAGACCCGCGTTAATGGGCGTTTGGTAAAAGTGATGAGCTGGTACGACAACGAATGGGGCTTTAGTAACCGCATGCTGGACAACACTGTCGAGCTTATGAAGCACGTTTAAGCCATTGCAACCTGAAACAGCCAGCTTTATGCTGGCTGTTTTGTTTTAGCATACTTTGGCTGTAACACTGCAGAGCAGGAAATTCTTTCTTCACCGCCTTCAACAGCACATCCCTGTGCTGTCTCAGCCTGCGCGGCATCCATGCCGCTGTTACGAAAGAACACCTGCTCCACAGTTATCGAGATCAGAGTTATCGCCCGGAGCACAACACATTGAAAACGGCAATTAATCAACTCACCGGCTTTGCCCATTTAACCGACCTGCCCTGTATTAGCCTGCAATATGGTGCGGCCACTGCAGTTATCTCATTGTACGGCGCTCAGCTGTTATCTTATAAGCCCAGCGCTGAGCGTGAGGTGCTGTGGTTATCCCCCAAAGCCGGCTGGCATAATGGCCAGGCTATTCGGGGCGGCATACCAATTTGCTGGCCCTGGTTTGGCCCTGCATCTACGCCGTTTAACCCGGATAATAAGGCTTTACCTAATCACGGACTGGTGCGAAATCGTTTATGGCAACTGGCCCAGCAACATAGCAGCCCGAACGGCGTCAGTGTCTGCCTGCAGTTGGAACTTAATGATGTGCCGCACTACCGTGGCACTGTGCTGGTAAAACTGGCGGTTAATTTAAGCGATAGCCTGAGTGTACAGCTAAGTTGCAACAGCCCGATGCCTCAGCAGGGCGCATTACACAGCTATTTTAACATTGGTGACATAGGCTCGGTATTGATCCGCCCGCTGCCGGCGCAATATCAGGATAAAGTGTCAGCTAAAACGGCGGTTGAACCACAGCTAAGTACAGGCGTTTGCACTGAGGTAGATCGCATCTACTCTAATAGTGCCGCCCAGTTACGACTGGATGCGCAAACCGGTGCTGTAGCGATACACCAGGCCGGGCATGATGCAACAATAGTATGGAACCCCTGGCAAGAAAAAAGCAGCCGCACGGCAGATCTGACGCCAGACGGCTACCAGCGTTTTGTCTGTGTTGAAAGCGCCAGACTGCATACCGACAGTGCTACGTTATCGTTGCAACAACAGCTTAAGGCAGTTTAAAACTCGTTACCTTTTAAAAACTGCTTTAAATCCTGCTGCGGGTAGCCGAGCTGCCCCAGCAGTTGTGGCACTTCATCCATTGGCATGAACACATTCTCAAAGTGTTCAACTATGCCATAGAGATCAACACCCTGCTCTTTCATGCGTTGCGCTGTCGCCAGATGAATATTACGTACAAACTCACTGGTCATCTGCTTTGCTCCACCTTAATTTCACCGCCCGATAGTGGCTACTTTTTAAGCAAACCTCAAGCAAAAAATAAGCTTTAACGCCAGCTCGAATAAAACTGTTGTTTTACCGTGCGTTTTTCTCCGTCAACAAACTCCAGTTCAAGCTGCAGTTGCCATTGCATTTTCGGATCGCTACACGCACCGAGCAAAAACTCAGCCTGCCATACTTCACCCTGCTGTGTGAACCGTAGCGGCACCCGGCCCATATACATTGATACGCCTGTCAGCTCGGCGCTGACTTTCGCTAAGCCAATTGCGCTTAGCTGTAACTGCAGCGGGGTTTCAACCGGGGCCGACGCCGGGCTCAGTTGTAACATAATGTTGTTATCCTTCAGCAGCGTAAGGCTGGCAGGCGGTGCGACCGCTGCTGGCTGACACCCTCCAAGGCTGAATAACACAACGAACAACAGATAAAAAAGTGGCATACGTAGCGGCTTAAAACAGAAAAGAGCCTTATTGTACTTGGTTTTTATGAAAAGCTTCAAACAACGGCTACACTTGGTTATTTAGTGAGCAATGACTTTGTTCTAAATCATAAAACGGGCTGTTTTACCTATCTTTTCAGGGGTAAAACCCTTAAGATGCAGCCCCAAATTGGTAGACAAAATATTGCTTACATCGGGTGTTTTATCTACCTATAACAAGAATGGCTGCGCAAACAGCCAGTGTCAGTAACCAGCAAAAACTGCAGCGGAACTCAACATGAGCCAGACCAATTCGTTAAATGTTGACTACAACTATAGCGTTGTCCGCCTCTTTGCCTTAACCACCGTTTTCTGGGGGATTATAGGCATGGCGGTGGGCGTGTTAATTGCGGCCCAGTTATACTGGCCAGCGTTAAACTTTGAAACGCCATGGTTGACCTATAGTCGCCTTCGTCCTTTACATACCAATGCGGTAATTTTCGCTTTTGGTACCAGTGCCTTATTTGCCACCAGCTACTACATCGTCCAGCGTACCTGTCAGGTGCGTTTGTTCGCTGAAAAACTGGCAATGTTTACCTTCTGGGGTTGGCAAGCCGTTATCGTTGCTGCGGTAATTACGCTGCCAATGGGTTTAACCAGCAGTAAAGAATATGCCGAGCTGGAATGGCCAATTGATATTTTAATTACCCTGGTCTGGGTTTCTTATGCCATTGTCTTCTTTGGTACTTTAGTCAAACGTAAAACCAGCCATATTTATGTTGCCAACTGGTTTTTAGGTGGCTTTATCCTGACCGTGGCCGCGTTGCACATTGTTAACAGCATGGCTGTACCGGTAAGTGCGTTTAAATCTTACTCGATTTACGCCGGTGCCGTAGATGCCATGGTGCAATGGTGGTACGGCCATAATGCGGTAGGCTTTCTGTTAACGGCTGGCTTCCTGGGTATGATGTACTACTTTGTACCTAAACAAGCGGGTCGTCCGGTGTATTCATACCGCTTATCTATCGTACATTTTTGGGCGCTGATTGCGCTGTATATCTGGGCTGGCCCACACCATTTACACTACACTGCCCTGCCTGACTGGACTCAGTCTTTAGGTATGGTGATGTCAGTGGTGCTGTTTGTGCCAAGCTGGGGCGGCATGATCAACGGTATTATGACGCTGTCTGGTGCCTGGCATAAACTTAAAACCGACCCTATCTTGCGCTTCCTGATTGTATCGCTGTCGTTCTACGGTATGTCGACCTTTGAAGGCCCGATGATGGCAATCAAATCAGTGAATGCGCTGTCGCACTACACTGACTGGACCATCGGTCACGTTCACTCTGGCGCTTTAGGCTGGGTAGCGATGATTTCTATCGGTGCCATTTACCACCTGATCCCGGTGTTATACAACCAGGGCCGGATGTACAGCATTTCGCTGATTAACACCCACTTCTGGCTGCACACTATCGGTGTGGTGCTGTATATCGTTGCGATGTGGATCTCGGGTATTACTCAGGGTATGATGTGGCGCGCGGTTAACACCGACGGCACGCTGACCTATAGCTTTGTGCAAAGCTTAGAGGCGTCAATGCCGTTCTATCTGATGCGCTTTATCGGTGGTGTGTTCGTCGTAGCCGGTATGTTGCTGATGGCGTACAACGTGTACAAAACGGTACGTGCAAAAGATGAATCATTACAACCCGTGCCAGCAGCTGCGTAAGAGGTAAGTTATGTCGAACAAGAATCATCATGACAAAATTGAAAGAAGCGTTGGCCTGCTGGGTATTTTAACGATTGTTGCCATTAGCTTTGGTACCCTGGTGCAAATTACACCATTGATGTTTATGGATGAAACCACGCAACCGGTAGATGGCATGAAACCTTACACTGCACTGCAGCTGGAAGGCCGTGATATCTATATTCGCGAAGGCTGCGTTGGCTGTCACAGCCAGATGGTGCGTCCGTTCCGCGCTGAAGTAGAACGCTATGGCCACTACTCAGTAGCCGGTGAAAGCGTATGGGATCACCCTTTCCTGTGGGGCTCTAAACGCACCGGACCAGATTTAGCCCGGGTTGGCGAGCGCTACAGCGATGACTGGCATTATGCGCACCTGATGGACCCTCGCTCAGTGGTGCCGCAGTCTAATATGCCAGCCTATCCGTGGTTGGACAAAAATGTGCTGGACGGTAAACACACGGCGAAGAAAATGACGGTATTGCAAGGCTATGGTGTGCCTTATACCGAAGACGATATCGCCGGTGCAGCGGAAGCTGTACAGGGCAAAACTGAAATGCAGGCCTTGATTGCTTACTTGCAATCACTTGGCACTCATCTGAAGTAATGCCGATGGAATACGCAACGATACACAGTATTTTTACCGTGATTTTGTTTGTCGCCTTTGTCGCTTTTGTTATCTGGGCTTATAGCAAGAAACGTAAAGCCGACTTTGACAACGCAGCAAACCTGGTGTTTGACGACGAACAAAAAGCACAACAAAAAACCAAACAGGAGTCCGATCATGAGTAGCTTTTGGAGTGCTTGGATCATAGTGTTAACCCTGCCGGTACTTATCGGCTGTGCTGTACTGCTGAAATGGAACCTGACTAACCATGTTGGTGTTCCGGAAGACTCAACCACTGGCCACGAAGTGGACGGTATTGAAGAAATTAACAACCCACTTCCGCGCTGGTGGACCTATATGTTCGTACTGACGCTGGTATGGTCAGTATATTATCTGGCAGCCTACCCTGGTTTAGGGAACTGGCAGGGCTTTTTAGGCTGGACCAGTTCTAACCAGGGCGTTAAGTCACTGGAAGAATCACGTCTGGCTGTCGAAAAAGCCAAGGCAGAGGGGCTGAACGTGCAGCTGGACCGGGAGGTATTTAAAGCCGATGAAGTGTACGGCCCCGTGTTTCAGCAGTTTGCCAAGCGCGACGTGTTAGATCTGGCTTATGATGATGACGCCATTAAAATTGGTCAGCGCTTATTTTTACAAAACTGCGCGTTGTGCCATGGCTCTGACGCCCGCGGCCAGCAAGGCTTCCCTAACCTGACTGACAACGACTGGTTGTACGGCGGTACGCCGGATAAAATCAAAGAAACCCTGCTATATGGCCGTAAAGCCGCTATGCCAGGTTGGTTTGACGCGTTGGGCGAGCAAGGCATTAAAGAAATGACGGCCTATGTGCTGAGTTTATCTGGTCGCACGGTAAATGACCGCGAAGCCGAAGCCGGTAAAGCAAAATTTGCCTTGTGTGCCGCATGCCACGGCGCAGACGGTAAAGGCAGCCTGGCGCATAACCTGCCATTTGGCGCACCCAACCTGACCGATAACATCTGGTTATACGGCGGCTCTGCCGCTGCAGTGGAAGAAACCCTGACTAAAGGCCGTTATGGCCAGATGCCAGCGTTTAAACAAACACTGGGCGAAGATAAGGTGCATATCCTGACTGCCTATGTTTACCGCTTAGCGCATCCGGAGCCGGCAGCACAATAAGCTGATGTTTAAGCGAAAGAATAAGCCCCGTTTCGGGGCTTATTTATATACAATAGCGGTTAATGCGTTTTCGTGTTTGAGGTAGTGATGCAGCAAGATACAAAACCCTGGTATAAACAGCTTTGGCCATGGATCTTAATTGCTATTCCGGTGGTCACAGCAATTAAAGCGGTGCATACCATAGTGGTTATGCAGCAGCACTCACCCGATCTGGTGGTCGATGACTACTACAAAGCCGGCCGGGCCATTAATATGCAGTTAGCTAAATATCGTGAAGCGGCGCTGCGTAATTTAGACGCCCATGTGCTGGTTGCAGGCAATCGCGCCGTCGTGCGCTTTGCCGAAAATACCGTATTAGACGGCACTGTACATCTGGATTTTTATCATCCCACGCTGGCAGAACGTGACTTTGCGCTGGATGCCGAGCGCAGCGGCGAATTGCTCTATGTCGCTACCTTACCTGTAACCCCAAGCGGCAAATGGCAACTGGTGGTATCGGATGCCTCCAAAGACTGGAAGCTGCGGGCCACGTTGGAGCTGCCGGCCAGCAATGAAATTAAGCTGGGTTACTGATAAGGTTAACCGTGAGCACTGAACGCTGTTTTCATTGCAATGAACCGGTTCCTGCCGGCCTTAATTTCACCCTGTCTTTTGATGGCCAAAGCAGAGCTTTTTGCTGTGTCGGCTGTCAGGCGGTGGCAGATACCATTATCAGCAGCGCTCTGGCTGACTATTACCGTTTTCGAACTGAACCGGCCAGCAAAGCTGATGCCCTGCCAGAGCACTTACTTAGCGAACTCAGTAGCTTTGATGCTGCAGAGGTTTTAGCCGATGTCAGCCAACAACAGGGAGAGCTGACTGAAATCGAGCTATCCGTTAGCGGCATCAGCTGTGCAGCCTGCGCCTGGTTAATCGAAAAACAACTGCGCCAGTTAACGGCCGTGCAGCAGGTAAACGTCAATTCTGCGACGGCACGCTGTCATCTGAGCTGGAATGCAGAGCAAACGCCGCTGAGCACAATTTTACAAAGCCTGGCCAAAATTGGTTACCAGGCCAGCCCTTTTGTTGCCGATCAGGAAGAACAACAGTTTAAAACAGAGTTGAACCGTTTCTTAAAGCGGTTGGCCGTCGCCGGCATTATGACGATGCAAGTGATGATGCTGGCAGTGGCATTGTACTTCGGTGACTATACCGGTATCGAGGCATCACATCAGGGTTACCTGCGCTGGATAAGTTTAATATTAACCTTACCCGTTGTCCTTTACGCCGCCCTGCCCTTTGTCAAAAGCGCCTGGCGTGGCATTAAAGCCCGTCAGATGAACATGGATGTACCGGTTAGTCTGGCAATTTACTACACCTTTTTTGCCTCAGCGTATGCCACTGTTTTTAATACCGGCGAAGTGTATTTTGAATCAGTGTGTATGTTTACGTTTTTACTGCAGCTGGGCAAATTCTTTGAATATCGCGCCAGGGCACGAGCACGCGATGCCACCAGTAATCTGCTGAAAATCATGCCGGTTAGCGCCACGTTGCTTAACGACACTGAGCAACAGATTGTATCGGCTCGCCGGCTTAACGGCGGTGATGTTATTCTGATTAAACCCGGTGAAACCATTGCTGCTGACGGTGAGGTCACGCTCGGTTCCAGCTCTGCGGATGAGTCTATGCTGACCGGTGAGTACGCGCCGGTAGCTAAACGTATTGGCGACACCGTTTTGGCCGGCAGTGTCAATCATGATGGTTTGTTGCAGGTAAAGGTAACTCAGCCTTTAGCGGCGTCGCGCTTAGGCCAGATCATTCAGTTGCAGCAACGCACTTTAAGTCAAAAACCCGCTGTGCTGGAAAAAACTGACCGCTTAGCACGTTATTTTGTCGAGCGCTTACTGCTTATTGCCGCTGCAACCTTTGTGCTTTGGTATGTCTGGCTTGATACTGACCGCGCATTCTGGGTGACCTTATCGGTGCTGGTTGCGACCTGTCCTTGTGCCTTAAGTTTAGCGGCGCCAACGGCGGTAACCTGTGCGCTGGCCAATTTAAACCGGCGCGGTATTTTAATTAAAAACGCAGGTGTATTAGATGTATTACCACAGCTGAGTTATATCGTGTTTGATAAAACCGGCACCCTCACCGAGGGGCGTTTTTCGGTTAAAGCGGTGCAGCTGTTTAGCCCGGAACTTAGCCAAGCCGATGCGCTTAACCTGATTGCTAACCTGGAAGTATACTCAGAGCATCCAATCAGCAAAGCCTTTGCCCCTTACCTGACTCAAAAATTACCGTTAACTGACGTCGATATCCAAGTCGGTGCCGGTATCAGAGCACAGTATAACGCCCAGCAGATTAGCGTTGGCAGCGCGGCTTTTTGCCATGTCAATGATACCGGCGCGATGGTGTATCTGAGCATCGACAAGCAAGCAGTTGCAGCCGTTGAACTGCAGGATGCACTGCGCAGGGAGGTTCCGGAATTACTGCAACAGCTTAGGCAAGGCGGCTATAAATTAATGATGCTAACGGGTGACAGCTCATCCCAGGCTGACCAGCTACAGCAACAATTACAGTTTGATACCATGGTAAAAGGTTGTAGCCCGGAACAAAAAGTTGACGAAATCAACCAGCTGGTGCGTGCCGGCCATAAAGTGATGATGCTGGGCGATGGTATTAACGACAGCCCTGGTTTTCATGCTGCCCATGTCTCTGTCACGCTGGAAACCGGCAGCGACCTGTCAAAAAATCAAGCCGACGTGGTATTGTTACAACCCAGCATCCAATTGTTAAGCGCGCTGCTTGAAGGCAGTAATAAGGCGCAGGGCATAATTAAACAAAACCTGCGCTGGGCAGTGGGTTATAATTTACTGATTATACCGCTGGCCGTCGCCGGTTTTGTCTCGCCTTATATCGCGGTGCTGGGTATGTCGTTCAGTTCATTGCTGGTGGTATCAAATTCGTTAAGGCTGCTGAAAAAATGAGTATTATCTACGTACTGATCCCCATCGCTATTTTGTTTGTCATTATTGGCCTGAGCGTATTTTTCTGGGCCGTCAGAGCGCGCCAGTTTGATGATCTGGATAAAGAAGGTTTTAGCATTTTGTTCGATGAAGAACGTAAAGCAAGTAGCAAAACTGCCGAAAAACCTGAGGATAAACCCGGGCAATGAATAGCCTCGCCGCTGATGTCATTGCCGCTTTTGTCATTGGCCTGATTGGCAGCAGCCATTGTCTGGTGATGTGTGGCGGCATTGCCAGCGCACTACAGTTAGCCATGCCGGCGCAAGGTATTGGCCGCAAGTTACAGCTGCAAGTGTTGTTAAGCCTCGGCAGGCTGAGTAGCTATGCGCTGTTTGGTGCTGTGGTGGGTTACTTTGGTGCCAGCGCCATGCAGCTGGCTGGCAGCTCGTTATTATGGCTGCGTTTACTCGCTGGCGTGCTGCTGCTGATGATGGCGCTATATATCAGCAGGCTTTGGTTTGGTTTAGTTAAGCTGGAACGGATCGGGCAACTGCTGTGGCGCAAGGTTCAACCCATTGCCCGCAGGCTGTTACCGCTGGACTCCTCGGTTAAAGCTTATGCTTATGGCCTGTGTTGGGGCACCCTGCCCTGTGGTTTGGTATACAGCACCTTAGGCTGGAGCCTGGCCAGCGGGAGTGCTGTGCATGGTGCTGTGCTGATGCTGGCATTCGGCTTTGGTACCACGCCCGCTATTGTGGCGACCGGTAGCGCTGCTAATACACTGACAAAGTTGAAAAACATGTTGCTGTTTCGTTATAGCGCCGCGGCTTTACTGGCAATTTATGCCTGTTATACGATTTGGCTTGCTATCCGGCGACTGGTTTTTTAAGCTAGGCGGTGTTGGCATTTTAGAGAAAGGTAAAGGACGCGATTATGCAACGCTCTGCAATAAACTGTCAGGATTGTGGCTTCAGCCAGTTGTGTCTGCCGTTTTCACTCAATGATGCAGAAATGAATAAACTGGACGATATCATTCAGCGTAAAAAGCCTATGCACAAAGGGGATATGCTGTTTGAATCTGGCAGTTCGCAAAAATCCCTGTACGCTATTCGTACCGGCTCGTTTAAAACCTTTACGTTAACGGATCAGGGTGAGCAACAAATCACCGGTTTTCATTTGCCTGGTGATATCGTCGGTTTTGATGGCTTAAGTAACCAGCTGCACCCAAGTTATGCCGAAGCACTGGAAACCGCGATGGTATGCGAAATCCCGTTACCTAATCTGGAGCAGCTGCTAGATCAGCTACCACGCTTGCGCCAACAAATGATGCGGCTGATGAGCCAGGATATTCAGGCAGATCAGCAAATGATGTTATTGCTTAATCGCAAAACAGCAGAGCAAAAACTGGCCACCTTCTTATCACAACTGGGTCAACGTTATGCCAGCAGAGGCTTCTCTGGCAGTGAGTTTCGCCTGACGATGACCCGAAGTGACATTGGCAATTACTTAGGCCTGACCGTAGAAACCATCAGCCGTTTATTAAGTAAGCTTGATAAAGAACAGTTAATTCAGGTAGATGGCAAACTTATTAGCATCAAAGATACGCAGGCGCTGACACGCTTAGCCGCCCTGACAGCGCACTGTTAAGTACCGCGCGCAAATATAACGGGATCAACCTTGCGCTGGCGCAAAGCCGCTGCCAGCATTCCGCGCTATTTTGACTACACTTAGCTTATGTTCTTAATGTGGAGTCAGTTATGTCAACCTACAATAATATCCTGGTGGTGCTCGACCCTACCACTGAGCAGCAAAAAGCCCTGAACCGTGCCATTGAGTTAGTGCGCTTGCAAGGTGGCAAACTTACTGCTTTCCTATCGGTGTACGACTTTTCCTATGAAATGACCACTATGCTCTCAGGCGAAGAGCGCGAGTCGATGCGCCAGGCGGTAATTAAAGATCGGGAGTTGTGGATCAGCGATTACCTGGCCGCCCCCCGCGCCGGTGGTATTAATATCGATATTAAAGTGGTGTGGCACAACCGGCCCTTTGAAGCCATAGTGCTTGCCGTGCTTGAAGATAACTACGATTTGGTTATTAAAGGCACGCACGACCATGATGTGCTCAAGTCAATGATCTTCACCCCAACCGACTGGCACATCCTGCGTAAATGCCCTTGCCCGGTATTACTGGTCAAAGACCACGACTGGCCCAAGGCTGGCAATATTATTGCTGCCGTTAATGCGGGCAGCGAACAAGAGCATCATTTATCGCTGAATCAGCGCGTTATTACCAAAGCCAGGCAAATGGCGGCGATGCTTAGCGCCGAAACCCATCTGGTGAATGCCTATCCGGGTACACCGGTTAATATCGCCATCGAAATACCGGAGTTTAACCCGCAGGAATACAACAGCACCATGAAGCATCACCATCTTGATGCGGTAGCCAAGCTGGCAAGGCAGTTTGACATAGCGCCAACGCATTACCATGTACAGGAAGGTATGCCTGAAGATGTGTTGCCTGCTATCGCCAAGCAACTGGATGCTGAAATGGTGGTCATTGGCACTATTGGCCGCACCGGCTTATCTGCTGCCATCATAGGTAACACCGCTGAACATGTGATAGACCGGCTGGATTGCGATGTATTGGCCGTGAAACCGGCTAATTTTGTTTGTCCGTTGCAAAAAGACTGAGATTTGCACCGCCTCCACTTTGGTATTGGCGCACTGTTGGCTATAATGTGCGCCTTTTTCATTCTGGTAGTAGTGGTTATGACACACGCAGCGCACGCTAAAGCACAATATAATCTGAATAAATTGCACAAACGTTTGCGCCGTGGCGTAGGTCAGGCCATTGCCGATTTCAATATGATTGAAGAAGGCGACAAGATTATGGTGTGTCTGTCCGGCGGTAAAGACTCCTACACCCTGCTGGACATACTGCTTAACCTGCAGCAATCGGCCCCCATTAGTTTTTCCATCGTCGCGGTAAATCTGGATCAGAAGCAACCCGGCTTTCCGGCCGAGGTATTACCCGGCTATCTGGATAGCATTGGCGTTGATTATAAGATAGTGACCGAAGATACCTATTCAATTGTCAAAGAAAAAATACCTGAAGGTAAAACTACCTGTTCGCTGTGCTCGCGGCTGCGCCGCGGTATTTTATATCGCACAGCAAAGGAGCTGGGTGCCACCAAAATAGCCTTAGGCCATCATCGCGATGATATGCTTGAAACGCTGTTTTTAAACATGTTTTATGGCGGCAAGATGAAGTCAATGCCGCCTAAGCTGGTCAGCGACAATGGTGAACACATCGTGATCCGGCCGCTGGCGTATTGCAAAGAAAAAGATATCGAAAAATACTCAAATGCGCGGCAGTTTCCGATTATTCCGTGTAATCTTTGCGGTTCACAGGACGGCTTACAACGTCAGGTCGTCAAAGAAATGCTGCAAGATTGGGATAAACGCTTTCCGGGCCGGATTGAAACTATGTTTCAGGCCATGCAGAACATAGTGCCATCACATATGGCCGACAACAGCCTGTTTGATTTTGCCAGCCTGACTAAAGACACCCCGCTAAATGAACGCGACACCGCCTTTGACAAGGACGCAGTACCGGCAATACCAGTGGGCTTGGTTAATGACGAAGACAGCTCAGCGCCTGATGCCTTGCAGGCAATCCCGATAGTGGCGCTTAGCTAACAGGGCTTTCAGTGCTGAGTTAATCAGCACTGGCGTCAATCAGTGGCAGTAAGTACGCCGGGCGCTGCTGAAACAACCAGCGGCTGTTGTCCGGCAATGGCTGGTTCAGCCTGATATAACAACGCTTATCCACACACTGCGTGTGTGCAGCATTGTCAGGCTGCACTGCGGGTGGCTGCACCGTTTCGGCAAACTCAACTATCACACCACTGACCTCGGGTAGCCAATATTTACCCAGCCCGGCCATATCGTCCAGCAGTAAGTCGAACTGGCTGCGATAATGCGCTAACTGCGTTACGCTAAGCTCTGTTGGCAATCGCATGCGTGAGCGCAGCCTGAACTGTACCTGGCAGGCTTCGGTATTGTCAGCTTGCAATACTTGCAGCACGGCGTTGCTGTCTTTTAGCGCCTGATCATAAGGCAGGCTTATCTCACCATTGCCTGCCATATCCAGTGTTATATCGTGAATATCACTGATCAGCTTGATACTGTAAAAGCGGCAAGGTGCGCCGGTTTTTTCGCCGGTTAAAGCAAATGCCAGTGTTATATCGCTGTACTCTGGCTGTTGCAGTTTTTTCATCCGGCCGTAAAAGCCATTGTAATTCAGCAATAAATCAGCAGATACCGGCGTTACCACCAACAATAACAAAGGCAATATACAACGCATTTTATTCTTCCAGTAACTTGCGGTTAAAGCGGATCATGCCGCTGATCTCTGCAATATAGTCATCACCACGCTCTGAATAGGCACCCAACCCCGCCGCCAGCGCCTCGCCGCGTACCGGCTTGCCTTCGCGGCGTAACCGCGCTCTGATATCCCGCAGCGACGCGTAGGTATGAAAAGTATTCAAATTATAAAAATAACTTTTAATACTGGCCGCCGGAGTAGCAAATTTCGCCACTTCATGACTTTGCCCTTCCAGCCGTGAGTTGGGGATCAGGCCGCAGCCTTCACGAAAACACCACTGGCCGAAAAAGTTATAACCTTCAACCGCAAAGCGGCTGGTGCCCCAGGCAGATTCATTTGCCGCCTGCATCAGTACCAGGGTTTCAGGTATGACGTCTACCCGTTTTAACAGTTCGTCCAGCATGCTTTCATCTGTTTCGGCCACGTCCATCCGAAACTCATCATACAAGCTGTATAAAAAGGCATACTCCTCCAGCGATATTTTCAACCGCTTTTGCTTCTTTTGTTGTATATCAAGCAGCTGCTGGCGCAGTGAGCGCAACCTGGCATTTTCCCGTTTTACATAAGGGCGCAGGTAACTGAAAAAAGCCCGCTTCTTTTCAGTGGTATCCGTATAGCGGTTAAAGTCAGGTAAATGGGTAAAAACGGGCGCGCTCTGGGTATACGCCAGGCGCTGCAATACCTTTTTTTTATCGGCTTCATTTAATGCCGTAATACGGCTGGGTTTTTGCCACTCTTCGAGGGAATCCAGCTGTTTTACCGGTTCCAGTTCCGTAAAAGGGCTTAGCGCCGCAATACAAACCAACAGCCAAAAAGCAAAAATAACAATTTTTTTCAATAACATCTATCACCTATCGGTTGCTCTTCCTGTACAGCGCCATCGCTGTAGCAGCAACCTGTTTGTTACAACAAGACGCAGACATTTTACCCGCACAGGCCACTTTATACGACGAAAAACTGCATTGGCTGAGTTTTTTTGCATAAAACCCCAGCTTAGCCATTGCAAAGCAGCAGCAGTTATGTGAAAACAGAGCTTTACAGCAATATAGCTGTCTGGACGGTTAAAACGGAGTAATGAAGGTTGTTGTTATGAAACCCATAGAGCGCTCAACAAAATTAGACGGAGTCTGTTACGACATTCGTGGCCCTGTTGCCCAGGAAGCCAAACGTATGGAAGAAGAAGGCCATCGTATTCTGAAATTGAATATTGGCAACCCAGCGCCCTTTGGTTTTGAAGCACCGGATGAAATTCTCAAACATGTTATTCATAACCTGCCTACCGCGCAGGGGTACTCCGACTCGCAAGGCATTTATCCGGCCCGGGTTGCAGTGGCACAATATTATCAGCAGCGCGGTATTCTGGGTGCGGATGCTGATGATGTCTACATTGGTAATGGCGTGTCTGAGCTGATTTTAATGTCACTACAGGCACTGATAAACAATGGCGATGAGGTATTAGTGCCCTCGCCTGACTATCCGCTTTGGACGGCCGCGGTAAACCTTGCCGGCGGTAAGGCCGTGCATTACCGCTGTGATGAGCAACAGGATTGGTATCCGGATTTAGAGGATATTAAACAAAAAATCAGCAAGAAAACCAAAGCGATAGTGCTGATTAACCCAAACAACCCAACCGGTGCCGTCTACGACAAAGCCTTTTTACTGGAACTGTTAAAAATTGCCCGAGAACACCGTTTAGTGGTGTTAAGCGACGAAATTTACGACAAAGTGTTGTATGACGGCACCGAGCACGTTAGCACCGCATCGCTGGCTGATGATTTAATTATGCTGACCTTCGGAGGCTTGTCGAAAAACTACCGAATTGCCGGTTTTCGCGTTGGCTGGTTATTTATCTCCGGAGCCAAACAACTAGCAAGACAGTATATCGAAGGCCTGAACATACTAGCGTCAATGCGCCTGTGCGCCAATGTACCTTGTCAGCATGCCGTGCAAACCGCTCTGGGGGGATATCAGAGCATCAACGAGCTGGTAATACCCGGCGGCCGTTTGTATGAACAAATGGATCTGGCGCATAAACTGGTAACCCAAATTGATGGTATCAGCTGTATGCGACCGAAAGGCGCTATGTATTTGTTCCCGAAAATTGATCGTAAAAAAATTCGCATAAAAGATGATGAATTGTTTGTACTGGACTTTTTACGCCAGCATAAGGTGTTATTGGTGCATGGCCGCGCCTTTAACTGGCCGGAGCCGGATCACTTTCGCATAGTGTTCTTGCCACACAAAGAGCAGCTATCTGCAGCACTGGGTAAACTGGCACAGTTTTTACCAGGTTACAGTCAATAAGCCGGCAATCGTCAGCTGAAACAGGCCGCAGCGCGGCCTGAGCGCGGCCTGTTTTTATTAATTTAACTTAGCGTCACGCCAAAACTTAGTGCCTTTAATGGTCGCTTGCAGTGCCAGACCCGTTTCAGTAAATTGATAAATAGTGACATCATCCACGCTGGCTTCAGCGCCGACAGCACCGCCTTTGTCACCTGCTTTAGCGGCTGCATCTGCCTGAGCACCAAAAGCCCAGCCCTGCTCGATAAAACGCTGCATTGCATCGGCGCTGTGAAATACCATTACCAGACGAAAATCTTTTACGCCAGCCCCCAGACCAACCCCCACTTCGCCCATTTTCATATAGGTGTCAAGACCACTGCGGTTATCCCGCACCACACCATAACCGCCACCAAAGCTGGCCAGGATCAGATTAACGTTAGCATTGCTGAATACTGCGTATCCCGGCGCTTTTTGCACTTCAGCCCGGGCGCTGGATTTTTGCTGATACAACTCGGTTAACACCGCCGTACGCATCTGTGTTATCGCGCTGCGCTGTTCATCCACAGTGGCATTTAAGCCACCGGCACAGCCTGATAGCAGCGCAAAAGACAGTAAGAGCAGGTAAGTTAGCTTGTATGGGCGCTTTAACATAACAATCTCCTGTAGAGGGTTTATTATCGGCCAAACATGGCAATAATAAGGTAGACTAAAAAGTGTAATCTGCTTTACTGAAGCCTTACTTAACCGGCGCGGGCTGATCGCGGCATGGCTCATCGTCCATTTCAAACTCAACCGTGGTATGGCTGAGCTTATACGGTGCCAGCAGTGCAGCAATTTGCTGTTTATAGT
Organism: Rheinheimera pleomorphica; assembly: GCF_011634895.1. Taxonomy (GTDB): domain Bacteria; phylum Pseudomonadota; class Gammaproteobacteria; order Enterobacterales; family Alteromonadaceae; genus Alishewanella; species Alishewanella pleomorphica. The sequence goes on from NZ_SIRR01000012.1 coordinate 307,968, forward strand.
TAAGTTGCTCCGCCAGACTTGCCGGCGTGACGACCTCAAGATGTAGCGTAAGTACATGTTGCTCACCATCGAGCGACCACAGATGTAGGTGATGCACCGCTTTAACAAACTCCAGCTGCTTAAGTGCCGTTTCAATTTCCTGTTGCAGCGCCGGGCTTGGCGACACCTGTAAAAACAAGGCCAGGGTTTGGCGCAGGCTTCTGGTTACGTTGAGCAAAATAAACAGCGTAAATCCAATACAAAGCAGCGGGTCCAACCAGGCCCAACCGGTAAAATACATCAGCACGGCACCAACGAGTACCGCAATCCAGCCCAGCACATCTTCGAGTAAATGCCAGCTCAGCACTTTTTCATTTTGAGTTTTTCCGCGGCGTAAACGCAGTACCGCTACGCCATTTACGGCTATCCCTACCAGCGCCAGCACAAACATACCACTGGTGTGCGGCAGCTGCGGTTGCCATAAACGCGGTATTGCTTCAGCTAATACCCACACTGAACCGGCAATCAGGATCAATCCGCTTAGCAAAGCGCTAAGTAAAGACCAGCGCCGGTAACCGTAACTATAACGGGCATCGGGTGCTTTGGCCGCAACCTTACTGGCAATCCAGGCAAAGCCTATCGCCATGCTGTCACCTAAATCGTGGATGGCATCGGCAATAATCGCCACACTATTGGTGAATATGCCTCCGACGATTTCAACTAACGCGAAGCTAAAATTAAGCCAGAACGCCAGCGCAATATTGCTGCTCTCGCTACTGTGGTGGTGGCCATGGTGATGATGCTGCCCGGTATTCAGGCCTGGGTGTTCATGCTGTGTTGTCATTCGCAGTTTACCAGCCGGTTCGTTTTGTTAGCAGCTTAAAAGTAAATGCCATCAGATACAACGACAGCCGGTTAACTGTGCTCACCCTTGTATCTGCGGGTAGAACACAGTAGTCTTGCAACATTCTACAGCCGTCCATACTGCTAATAATAAATGACTACTGCGTTTTCTTTTGGTGAAGCCTTTGCAAACCTTACGTCACAGCTATCTGCTGTGGTGTTTTATGCCTTTGATATTAATGGTGTAGCTATACCTCTGGTGCTTATCTGGTTAATCAGTGGCGCTTTAGTATTTACCGCTTATCTCGGCTTTATCAATGTACGCGGCTTTGGTCATGCGATAAGTTTGTTACGCAGCAACAAACGCAGCGGCGCTAAAGGCGAAATCACGCCCTTTCAGGCACTCAGTACCGCCTTATCCGGCACTGTTGGCACCGGCAATATTGCTGGTGTCGCCATCGCCATCAGTTTAGGCGGCCCGGGAGCAACCTTTTGGATGATCGTCGCCGGTTTGCTGGGCATGTCGACCAAGTTTGTTGAATGTACGCTGGCGGTAAAATACCGCCAGCTCAATAGCGACGGTACGGTATCCGGCGGCCCGATGTACTACATTAAAGCGGCACTGGACAAATTTAACTTACCGCTGTTAGGCAGCACACTGGCCATGGCGTTCTCAGTGTTTGTCATTTTTGGCTCAGCCGGCTTTGTTCATGTGAATCAGGGCTTTGTGCAGATGAAAAGCGTGACCGGTTTTGACAATGCCTGGCTGTTTGGCGCCCTGTATGCATTGCTGGTAGGGGCAGTGATTATTGGCGGTTTAAAAAGTATTGCCCGGGTGACCAGTGCTTTAGTGCCGCTGATGTGTGGTATTTATCTTGCTGCTTCACTGCTGGTGATGTTTAGCCATTACAGCGCTATTCCTGCAGCCTTGTGGCTTATTGTACAAAGTGCTTTTACACCGGAAGCCAGCTATGGCGGCTTTATTGGTGTGCTGATCCAGGGCTTTCGCCGCGCCGCCTATTCTAACGAAGCCGGTATTGGCTCCTCGCCTATTGCCCACGCCGCAGCGCAGGTGAAAGATCCGGTAAGCCAGGGGTTTGTTGGGTTATTGGAACCCTTTATTGACACCGTCGTTATTTGCACTATTACCGCGCTGGTGATTATTTTAACCGGTGCCTATCAAACACCGGGGCTGGATGGTGTGCAAATTACCTCTGGTGCTTTCGCGTCGGTATTTAGCTGGTTTCCCTGGGTGTTAATGGTGGCGTTGCTATTGTTTGGCTTTTCTACCGTAATCAGCTGGTCATACTACGGTTTAACCGGCTGGCGCTATTTGGTGGGCCATAACCCTAAACTTACTCAGCTGTACAAGGTGCTATTTTGCTTTATTGTGTCTATTGGCGCCGTGCCTAATGTGATGGCGGTATTTGATTTTATCGACTCAATGATTTTCTTGATGGCGGTACCCAATATATTGGCGCTGTATCTGCTGTTACCTGAGGTAAAAGCCGATCTTAGCGCCTACTGGAAAAAACAGCAGCAGCTACGTTAAGCGGCCTGCTCTACCGCGGCTATTTTGGCCTTAGTGGTTTTTTCAGCCGGGGTTTTCTCTTTCGCTGCTGGCTTTTTGGCGCCCAGCGCCACGAGCAACTCGTCTTTGTGCTGCGCTAAATACAGCGCCAGTGCTTCAGTCTGGTTATCGTCGCTTAGCAGCTTAGTTTGACTGAGTACCGTTGTCAGTGCATCAGCCGTGTCGAGCATTTTGTCATAAGCATCGGCTTGCGCTTTAGAAGTAAAAGTCATTTTTTCAGCTCCGTTACGTTCAACCACATATTTGATGATCACAGCCATGATGTTTTCCCCTGATTTAAATTACTGTTATTTTATACAGTATAAATGCAGTACTGTCTAACCTTTTCTTGCCACCTTTGTCTACTCGAAGTTTGTCAGGATTTCACGTAGTATAAGCAGCTAACATACAAGCGCATTACTGTCTGTAGTGGTTTGAATTAACAAGGAATGCTATGTCATTTTCAGTTTGGTCGGAACGTCGCTCCGGTGCAGAGAATATCCGCCCCGGTGATCAGCGTAGCCCCTGGCAACGCGACCGGGCGCGAGTGCTGCACTCAGCGGCCTTTCGCCGCTTGCAGGCGAAAACGCAAATTCTGGGTATTGGCCAGAATGATTTTTACCGTACCCGGTTAACGCATTCATTAGAAGCGGCGCAAATTGGCACCGGTTTAGTTAACCAGCTGCGCAGCAAAACCACACCATCGCTTGCCGCTATTTTGCCAGCTGATGCGCTAATGGAAGCGCTTTGCCTGGCGCACGATATTGGCCACCCGCCTTTTGGCCATGGTGGCGAAACGGCGCTTAATTACAAGATGCTTAACCACGGCGGCTTTGAGGGCAATGGCCAGACGCTGCGTATCGTCGCCAAACTTGAGCCCTACACGCAGCAGCATGGTATGGATTTATCGCGCCGCACTTTGCTGGGTTTATTAAAGTATCCGGTATTGCAGCCTGAGTTTGATACAACGGCGCCTGGCGCGCACAACCCGCTTAACTTAACGCCGTGGAAGCCGGCCAAAGCCATTTTTGCCGCCGATGAAGACATCCTAAACTGGATTTTGGCGCCGCTGTCAGCTACAGACCGCGCCTTGTTTCAGCAAGTTGAGCAACTACCGCACTCCCCCTTTATAAAATCACGCTATAAGTCACTTGATGCCTCTATTATGGAGCTGGCTGATGACATTGCTTACGGCGTGCATGATTTAGAAGATGCCATAGTGCTGGGTAATATCACTGAAGCGCAGTGGCTGGCCAATAGTGAATGGAATAATCTGCCCGATGCCTTTGCGCAGCAAATGCAGCACATTGGTAAGGCGCTGTTTAGCCATCAGCACCATCTGCGTAAAGATGCCATAGGCTCTTTGGTAAACTTACTGATAAGCTCAGTGACCCTGGCGCAAGTACTACCGCAGGCTCAGGAGCCGCTTATTCGCTATAATGCTGTGCTGGATGATGCGCCACAACGCATTTTGCATTGTTTAAAGCAATTGGTGTATCGCTGTGTGATCTCAAGGCCAGACATTCAGCAATCCCGTTTTCGTTGCCAAAACATGTTGATGGCGCTGTTTGATGCCTTTTGCTCCGATCCATCACGTCTGCTGCCGGCCAACACTCAGTTGCGCTGGCAACAAGCAGAGCCGGAGCTGAAAACCCGGGTTATTTGTGATTACATCTCCGGCATGACCGATGATTACGCCGAACATATGTACCGCCGGCTATATGCCAGCGGCAGCTGAAATAACAGGGAATGACGGTTGTGAGTAGTTCCGCACTGCGGGTATTGGCCGGTCCGACGGCACTAAAACATATTAAACAATACGGCCTGCGCCAGGCTGATATTAGTGTGATGGTAGGCGCCAGCGGTGGGCCGAAGTGGTTTTGCCTGTATGGTCTGGATCAATATTTATTCGGTAACTTTTTTGCCGGGCGCAGCACACCTTTGCATCTTCTTGGCAGCTCTGCCGGTGCCTGGCGTTTTGCCTGTTTTGCTCAGGCCGATCCGGTTGCCGCCTCGCGGCGTTTTTGTCAGGCGTATAGCCATATATGCTACCCGAAAGGGGCTGATGCAGCACTTATCAGTGATATTTCGGCCAGCATTATTAACGATGTGTTTCCAGACGATGCCACGCTTCAACAAGTATTGGACAACCCGGTAATTAAGCTAAACCTGGTGGTCGCCAAAGCACGGCGTATTTCTGCAGCCCGGCATAAAGTGTTACAAGCCGCGGCCTTAAGCCTTGCCGCCAGCGCAAATTTGCTCCACCGTAAACATCTGCAGTACTTTTTTCAGCGCGTATTGTTTCATCTGCCCGGTGCGCCGTCACCCTTTCATCATGCCGGCATTTTACCGACGCAGCATGTTGTGCTGACAAGTGCTAACCTGCGCCAGGCTGTGTTAGCCAGTGGTTCTATCCCTATGGTTTTGAACCCGGTAGAAAACATCGCCGGTGCCGGCGCTGGTTTGTATTACGATGGCGGCATTACCGATTACCACTTTGACCTGCCCTTTAGCAGTGAGGGTCTGGTGTTGTATCCGCATTTTTATCCGAGGCTGACGCCCGGCTGGTTTGATAAATCCTTGCCGTGGCGGCGCGCAAAACAGGCGCACTTGCACAATGTCGTGCTGCTTTGTCCCAGCGACCAGTGGGTTAGATCACTGCCCTTTGGCAAAATACCCGATCGCAATGATTTTAAGCTGCCGGACAAGCGACGTATTGCCTATTGGCAGGAAGTGATTGCACGCTCGGAGCAATTGGCCGAGGCCTTGAAGCAGGGGAATTTTGCCATTGAGCCGCTGTAATCTGTTTAGAAAAAAGGCCCGAAGCTTATCAGCCGGGCCTTTTTTATCGATTTATGGCACTAACTGAGTAACATTAAAACGGCTGGGAATAATATCCAGCTTTACGTTATAGGCACTGCCGTTATCTTTTAACCCATCCAGATATTGCCAGTAACCCTGTGTTTGCTCATCCTGAGAAAAACGCAGCGTAAAGCCCGCGCCATCGCCTTGCATCAGGTAACTGACTACTTCTGAGGCGGCCTTATTATCTACCAAATCAAAGGTCAGCATATCTTTTAGCCGGGTGTTTCTGCTAAACACGCCGGACACCACCGGCGCGCTGATATTCAGGTATTCGTTCCCCACTGTGGCGTGTTTAAGCGGATTAGGTATGAAACGTTGCTGTGCCAGATCATACTGATCTTCACCCTGCAAAACGCTGATACGCACATTTTCAATATGGTAGCCATTGGGGTTTTCGATACGCCTGGCGTCACTGACATCAATCAGGGTTACCGCACCATTACCAATCGCCTGCACCAGACCGGTTTTCGCCTCATACACTAAGGCGGCATCTTCATCGATGCCAAAGCCACGCGGAAATTGCTGCTTGTTCAGCTCAGCAGCCACCACTAAACGGCCAAAGCGGGCTTTGCGGTCAAAATGCTGATCAATAATGCCATGCCGGAAAAAGCCCAGCCCCTGGCTTAGCATTAACGGGCCATTTTCCTGATCCTGAATACCGTTATAGCTGTCGGTTAGCCCCCTGGTAAGTGCGCCCCAGGAATCACCCGCCGCTATCATCACCTGGCTCATTATCGCTGCCCCGGCACTGGTACCACCAATCACACCGCCACGCTGATACAGCTTATACACGGCGTCTAATAACGGCGTTATGCTATTGTCTTTACGTAAAGTACCAGTGATGTTGAGCTGATCGCCACCTAAAAACCACACTGCGGTGTAGTCGTGCAAACTGGCCGCCAGCTCGGCGTCACTGGCATTGTATTGCCATTGGCTTTCGTCCTTATCCGCTGTCGATTTATCATCTTTCACCGCCAGTGGAATAAGCGTGACTTGTGAGGCCGCAACGCCATAACGCTGCATGTCCGCAACAAACTGGCTAAAGTACTTTACCGGCTGACTACTGGCGGCGGGAATAACGGCAATTTTAGCCTGTTTTTTACCGCCGGCCAGGCTGATAAAACGCTGATAGACTGCGGTATTTGAACTACTAAGCGCGCCCCCTACCATAACCAGCGCACCGCTGGCACTGGCAAGGTTTGATGACTCAGGCGGACTTTCTGAGCACGCTGCCATAGTAGCAACGGCGATAAACGGAATAACATAGTGCTTCAATTTTTTTGCTCCATTTTTGTGATAACTACACGGGCTCTTGTTATTATTAGTCCCGCGGCTGCAGGTTAGCAGATTTTGCCAGCCAAAGTCAGCACGCCAGGCTACCCACTATCACCCTACTTTGACCGGAGCGTTTATGGTTTCCAGCTTATTAATTACCCTGTTTATTGCCATGCTGCTGCCGTTTTTAGCTAAGGCCCCACTGGCCGCGGCGATGCAAAAAGCCGGTGGCTATGACAACAACAACCCACGCGCGCAACAAGCTGCCCTCACTGGCTTTGGCCAGCGCGCTAATGCCGCGCACTACAATAGTTTTGAAGCATTATTAATTTATGCCTGTGCTGTATTTAGCGCTGTAGGGTTAAATGCAGTAGACGAAACAGCGATAACCTTAGCTTGGCTATTTATCGCCAGCCGAATAGCCTACTTACTGTGTTATTGGCTGGATTACGCCAGCGCCCGCTCTGCGGTATGGCTTATAGGTATGGTGGCGGCTTTTGCCATAATGGCAAGGGCAGTGTTGATGTAATTGCTAAAGCAGACTGGGGCTACCTGGAAAAAACGTATTTGATCACTGAGTAGTCAACTTTGCTTAGTCTACACTCCACATCTCCGCCGCCCAAAATTCTTTGAGTGCGTGGTTGTGTGATGAAAATGACAAACTCATCGTCTGTTTCAGTAAAAGTAACCAGCCGGTGTTCAAGCCAGTTTTCCTTATTAACTATCGGTAAATGTTGGCTAAGTGCAAGCCAGGCCTTTAGGTACACACCTGGAACCGTGTTTTCAACTCTTAAGCTTGTCAGTTTGTCAAAATCAGTAAGGTGCTCAAAACTCATTAGTTGTCCGACAATATCTCTGTTTTATCAGGCCCGGAAACAGGCAAACTGCCGGTTTCCGGGTTTCCGGGTTTACGCTTAGCCGATATAACTTGCCAGGCGCTGACGTATTTCAGTCAGGCTCTGACTTATCAGCAATTCGCCGTTTTCAAACACCGTGTTAAATTCACAGTTTTCAACATCCTGCCAACTGGCCTGATCTTTTAAGCAGTACTCGCCATTACTGTCTTTGAATACCGCAACCAAACCTTTGGCTGAACGTTTAGTGCCATCATCTGTTTTGGGCGCTTTAAATATTTCTCTGTCTACCCCAGCCACTTTGGCAAAGGTCGCTTTAACGGCAAAACCGTCGGTATCGCGCGTTACATATTGATAGGTATAACTGCCAATACCAAACACCACATTGGTTGACGCAAAACCTTTGGCTTTTAAACCAGCGCATATGGCTTCAGCACGCTCTATGGTAATGGAGTCGCCGTAAATAAGACCAACATGCGGGTCCAGTATTTTGTAGCCTTTGCTGGTGGTGGTGCCGCCAAATACCTGCCACAGGCACTCTATAGCGCCCTTATATTCCGGGCTACCGGGTTCTGCTTGCGGATCGCCACAAATTACTTTCACCGGACAGCCGGTATCAGGGCGAAACACAACTTTACCGTCTCTGGCCAAAATTTTGTCTTTAAGTTTAACGGTAAAGTCGGTCATCACCTGCCAGAAATCCCATGAGTCTGACACTATGCTGACGATACCTTGCGGATAGACATCTTCAATTAAACGGCGGAAGGTTTCCAACTCGTTTTCCATGCCACCGGCACACATAACAGAATGTTCGGTTGCCGCCACACTACCACCAACCAGTTCTTTATCGCTGTCAGCGTTGTAGTATTGCTCAAGAAAATCAATGGCCGGAATCGTATCGGTGCCGGTAAAGCTGAGTAAATGCGCAGCACCACTCATCGTCGCGGCCTGCACGCCAAACATGCCGCGAAAGCTAAAATCATGCCCCTGCCAGTTTACAAACTCTGTGCTGCCGTCTGTTTCACTGGCAAAATGCGTCAAAATTTTCTTGTACTGATGCGCCGTTGTTGCGCTGGTGCACATACCCCAGACATTGGCAGATAAAATGGTTTCCAGATAGTTGGTTAACCAGAAAAAGCGCTCATCGGTATTATGAATGACCAGACAAGGTACTTTTAACGGGTAAACACTCCCCTCTGGTAGTGCCATGATTTTTATCGGTAAGTAACCCAGATCATGTAAATCGGCAATATGTGCTGTGCCAACATTATTTGGCCCGAGATAATTGTTAATGCGTCGTGCAAAAGCGGCAATAACCTGCTCTTTCGGTTGTTGAAAAAAGTCCCGGTTCCAGCTGTCTATCAGAAAATCTTTTATAAAATACTGTAGGCCAAAAAACACCATTTTGTCGGTATAAGTACGCCGGGTGCCCCGGGCTGTTAGATTACTGAAGATCAGCTGGGTACCGTCAGGGTATTGCCGGCGGTGATCAACTTTATAACCGTCAATCGCAATAACAGGATTTAATTTCATTTTACCTCTCCTTGTGAAACCAGAAACGGCGTAACGGCAGCTACGCTAATAAAATCTGAACCAGTAACATGCAAGCTATCGGTGCAATACACCTTATCTATACCGCTTTGGCGCAATGCATCTTCATTCGCACTGCCTTCATAATGCGATACCAGCAGCACAATTTTTTCAGCACCTTTTTGCTTTAACTTTTTTGCCAGCTCTATAAAGGTACGCCCACCGGCACAGATATCATCAACAATGACACAGGTCGCACCGTGCAAATTGTCTGCAAATACTTCTGTCGCGATAATTTTTCCATCGCGGACATCGCGGATCTTATCGGCCCTCACCACCGGCACCCCGCCTAAAAATGCCGATAATTCAAAGATTTTTTTATTGGCCCCGGCATCAGGTGAGATAAGGGTAATATCACTGCCGAGGTTGCTAACCACATCTTTGACAAAAGCGTGGTTTTTAATCACGTTAACGTTATCGAGCAACGCCGGGCTGACATCGCTATGCGGATCAAATAGCGTTACACGACTAAATTGCTGGGCATTAATCAGGCTGGCATAGACTTTCACTGACAATGGCTCTCCAGGGTTACATACCCTGTCTTGCCGTGCCCCCGGGAAGTAAGGCATTAACAGATCGATATTGACCGCACCCGCGCGCTTTAAGGCATCGGTCAGTAGCAGTAACTGAACAACAGAAGCATCGCCCTGGTAACGGAACAAGAGTTTGACGTCACGTGCTGGCGTACCGGTTAACCGGATATGGTTTTCACCAGCACCAAAACAGAATTGCATATAACCACAGTTACCTGACGCTGGTAACGCGTAAAAATCCTTGTTACGACAGTTTTCCATAGCTGCTCCCAAAAACGGCGAATATTAACACCTAAATACACATTTAAGTAACACTAAACACAATAAAGATTTAGTGTCCCAACGACACTTATAGTATGTCCTTAGGACACATATAGCCAGACATTTACTTAGACATTTTTTTTATAACAAGCTGGATAAATAACGTCATCGGGCATATAGTGTCCTAACGACATTATTTGGGCTGGATTTGCATGACTGAACAACACTTTACTCTACCGCTGTTTACTGTCGACAATGTGATGTTTGCTATAGATAACGCCAAGCTTAATGTGTTACTGGTAAAGCGTGCCGCTGAACCCTACAACAATTATTGGAGCTTACCCGGCGGTGTTGTCGACGTGACATTAGATAAAGACGTAGAAGCCTGCGCTATGCGCAAGTTACAGCAGAAAACCGGACTAACACCGGCTTATCTTGAACAGTTAGAGGTATTCTCCGGCCCGGATCGCGATCCGCGCGGTTACAGTATCAGCCTGGCCTTTTTTGCGCTGCTGCCCTACACACCCGTTAGCAGTAACATTAACAGCGTGTCACATGTCAGCTGGTGGCCGCTTGACCAGCTACATCAGTTAACCCTGGCGTTTGACCATCAGCATATTATCCATCACGCACACCAGCGCTTACAGCAAAAAGCACTTTACAGTATGTTGCCGGTATTCTGCCTGCCCAGCACTTTTACCGTGGGCCAGCTAAAAACGGTTATTGAAACTATTTTGGGTAAAGAAATACAGCGTAAAAGCCTGATGCGCAGAATAGAAGCCAGTAACATGTTTACCCTGACCGAGCAAAAACAGCACTCTGGCGGCAGACAGGCTCAGTTGTATCAGCTAAAACCCGGGGTGAACATTACTCACTTTAATCGCAATATGGGTGCTTAAAGCGCAGTCATAACAGGCTTTCTCTCTCCTGGCTGCGCGCATCTATTTCGTAGGGTGCGTCCAAATAACCAAACTGCATAACCTCGGTGATATACCGGCTTAAAAATGCTTGCGCTGAACCTGCTTGTTCGTACTGATGCACGTGACGCAGCTCATGTGATAATAGCCGGGACGTCAGATAACCCTGCTTAATATAAATACCGTAACCCAGTGTTAGGCCAATAGTGTCTTCAGTTAAAAAACCAAATTGATCACATATTGCCGCTAATTCTGCGTTATCCGGCCGCGTAATAACCGGAACTTCAAGCACATAGACGTTCTGTGGCTGTGCTACGCCAACGGCTTCAGCTAAAGCCTGCTCTGCATGGCTCAAGCGCCTTCCCTGTGCTGAAATAACAGTTTGCTGTTGTTCTACCCAAGCGGTAGCGGCGGCTAAAAAGTGCATAATCATCCCTGACATAAATAACAAGTAAGCGGGCTTATAAAGCAGCCCGCGGCAGCTAAGTTAGCGTTATTTATCCTCAGCACATGATTCCATGCCGGTACGGTGCGTTGACAACATACCTGAACCGCTATGCTTCTGTAATGCCGTAAGCGCTTTGTAACTCGGCTTATAGGCTATCTGGTAACTCATATGTACTTGCAAACCAAAATTACCGCAGCAATTTGCACTTACCGACGCATCCTGGCTAAGTATTTTAAAGTCTTCTAAATTGTGCTGTTTAGCAAAAGCACTAAGGCTTTCAGTTTTTGCCTGATAAATAGCGCCGACATCAGCTGTGGCGACATCCTGTACGTTCTCAACATAAGACAGCGTGGTAATATCCATCACTTTGCACGCATCTTGCTCTGCATTTACCAATACAGGGGCAACAAACAGGGTAAAAGACAATAAGTATTTCATGGTAAATTCCTGAGCAGTAATTAATAAAACGGGTTCCATGCCAAAAGCGGCGTAGCATCCTAACTCAGCCCCTCATCATTGTAAACATATTGGCAACATCATTAACGTTATTGGTTGTTTGATTTTATTGCAGTAGACACCAGTGCCCACCTCGCCTGTACTGCAGCAATTTGCCTGACATGCGATGAAGAACTAAGCTTAAACTATTGATTTATCTAATGTGAGCACAACTGTGTTTTTCAGGCAGGCGCTGTTACCCATTTCATCTTTATTTATTTCAATTGCCTTTCTGGCCACCGGCTATGGCATGCTGATGACCTATATCGGGCTGTACTTAACCCAGGCAGGCCTGTCGGAAATGGCTATTGGTATGATTAACGCCGCGTTTTTTCTCGGTGCCTTGCTGGCCGCGGTTTTTAGTCAAAAGTTGATAGTGAATGTCGGGCATGCCCGCAGTTTCTCTGCGTTTTCAGCACTGATGGTAATGGCCTTTTTGGGCCACACCTTACATTATGCGCCCTGGCTTTGGGCCCTGTTGCGCCTGGCTTCTGGTTTTGCTTTTTACGCCTTGTTAATCGTACTGGAAAGCTGGCTGAATGAAAAAAGCAGCTCGGATGACCGAGGCCGAATTCTAGCGGTGTATACAGTGATATTTTTTATGGCGACCGCTATCGGGCAACTGCTATTAACCATCAATATCGCCCCACACCTGGTGTTTGTGCTGGGTTCAGTGCTGGTGCTGGCATCATTGTTTTTAGTTGCTATTACCCGTATCAGCCAACCGGTGCTGCAACCCTTTGAACGCTATAGTCTACCCAAAGTGTTACATATCGCCCCGCTTGCACTAATAGGCAGCCTGGTTGGCGGCTTTTTTGTCGGCGGTTTTTACACCATGATGCCGGTATTGGTACTGAAGATGTACCAGCAACAATCGGTTGTAGCCGCATTTATGGCCATTTCGATACTCGGAGGCTTGTTGGCACAATGGCCGGTTGGCACCTTGTCTGATCGCTACGGCCGGCGTAAATTGCTGGCCTGGGCCGGTTTATTCAGTGCTGCAGTGTGTCTGTTACTCGCGTTGTTTACCACTAACGTTTGGCTATTTTATTTACTCGGCTTTTTGCTTGGCACCAGTTTGTTCTGCATTTACCCGCTAAGTGTCGCCCGGGCCAATGACAGGCTAGACCATGGTAAAGATCTGGTGGAAGTTAGCCGCAGCTTGCTGTTTACCTACGGCATTGGCGCTTTTCTGGCACCATTGCTGTTAGGTGCGGTGTTAGGCATATCTCACGGCTTGTTTTTCACGGTATTAGCTGTTGCCGCTTTGCTATTAGGTGGCTATGCCTTAACCGCAGAGCGGATAGCCAATGAACAATTAAGTGTGTTTGTCGCGGTGCCCGCAGCCTCAGGTGCGTCACTGGCGCAAATGGACCCTCGGCAGGATGAACAATGGGTAGAGCAGCATAAACCCGACTATCCGGAAAAAACACCAAGTGCAGCCGATATGACTAATCCTAATTAAGTAATTCAACAGCGCCAGAAATACCATTATTAAGCGCTATCAATGCCCACTTTCTAGCCATATCGATTTCTTTATTTTGATAATGGTAATAGGCAAGGTTGTACTGACTTATACCATCACCAAGCTCTGCTGCTTTTTGCAGCCAAGGCAAAGCTTGCTCCATACTTAATTTAGAAAATCGGTAAAATCTATATAGTGCTATTACTGAACTAACATCCTCATTGTTTGCTGCCTGAACAAACTTTGACTCTTCATCATTACTAATAAAATAGGTACTACCAGTTGAAATTGGCAATTTAGATTCCTGATATTGAAGATCACTCGCTGATGTATTTGCCAACTAGATCTTATTTTCAAACATTTTTCAGCTGTTTGCTGATTTCGGAATTAAGACAACTTTTAAGCGATTTAATAAAGGCCTCTGCACGTTCAGGATGCTCATAATCCTTCAGGGCGATTGCATAATCCAGCGCGTCAAAATGGCCAATCGATTCCAGAGAAGCCGCAATCTCAACAGCTCTATCTTTAACACGATCTGCAAACGGTGGCTCCACCTGAGCTAATGAAAATTTTGTTGTTATATTTTTTGCGTAGCAGCTATATAAGTACCTGACAATCGACATATCAGGGGGATAATCAACATAAAATCTTAATACCTCTTCCTTTCTGATATCCTCAGATAACAGACCGGTATCAAACTCCACACCACATAGTTCAAATATGCCTTCATGCAAATAAATTACGGCCGAGCTCATCGCGAAATTCAAAACATTTTCATTACTATACCCTTTAGCAACCGCATCACTATAGTCTGCATCTGCGTTTTTAAGCACCCAAATAATAGCTTCACAATCACGCGTTAATGTTCCAACATCCTGCTTCGATGCTGCTAAGCTCTTAGGAGTAATAAACGTGACATATTTGCACCATACGCCTCCCCACATTAAATACAAAAACGCAAAAACTTTTCGGGGAACGCCACCAATTATGACAACGTCCTCTGCGCCAGAATCATTTAATGTCATGCAATATGCCCCTTGCAACGTTAGCCACTAAAAGCTGAACTTGTATTGAAAGCCTTACTATCGTGGTATTTCTAGTAAAAATTGGATTGTAAAAAGCCATTAGCAAATGGTCCGCACTGGTCAGCCTTAATTTGTACTTGTTCAGGCCTTACCTTAGCCGTTGAAAGCCGCAAAAATGACATATTTCATTGTATGAACTACCCAAACTAGCGATACAACTCCATTTCCATCAGATACTTAGCATACTGCTCCATGGTCATAAAACGCGTACCAGATAAGTAGTAATCTCTTTCAATGTCTTGCATGGCCCTGTCTACTTGAGTAGAAGTAAGGGTGTTTTGATAACGAAAACTCCAATACCTTTGTAACGCTTTTAAATTGAATGATTCTTTTCCGATTAGACGAGCTTCATCCATTGCTTTGTTTAACATTTTCTTACTTTCAGCTTCGTTTTTTGCTCTAATTTCTTGCAGTTTCCCGTCATGCTCATTCATAGAATCATTACTACGTTTTTCCTTATTATCCAAGCAGATCAATCACGTTCAGAAGAACTTAGTCTTTCTTTGTCTCTTCCCCAATCATCTATGCCCATACCATCAATAATCACATCAAATAAATAAGAAAAAATATACCCACGTTCAACGCTCTTATGTAGGACATAATTAAGGTAAGCTTTTGCTCTCAACTCATCAATTTGAGAACAAATATTTCTTACTCTAGAGGTAGTTATCTCATCGATATCTCGAAAACTTGCAAACTTCCCTTCATCATTTGGATCTAGCGTTGAACCAATTACTTGCTCAATTTTATTTAAGTACATTTCAGGAATTCTTATTTCTTTTTTGCTGTTCTTATTATCGCCCACCTTTATGTGCCTTTTTATGTTTTGCTAATGCTTGATCAAGACTATTTATATTTATACATTTGGTGTTTTCTTTGTCACTCATTATCGTCGCATTACCAAACGCACAGTAATACGCTTGTCAGATAATATTATTGTCGTGACCGTTTAGGCTAAGGATTTTTAGGGTGTATTACCATACCAGAGATACTCGCCCTCGCTGTATTCGCCAACCATGGAATTTAGCTCCACAAATACGTTAAGTGAGGAGCTGGAGGTGAATGGGTATTCAGTACTATTAACAGTAAACGCTAGCACTGTTACGCCACCAGAAAATGCCTGTCAGTCGTTATCCCACTCAAATTTGCGCTCGCCCAAGATGTCACATACGCCAAACCGTAACAGCTTGTCGGCATATAGATAAAAAATGTGAAACTTAGCCAACTCTCTTATCCATTCCGGATTAATTTGCATTTCACCGTAGTAGGCACCCGCTAGCTGACCGTACACTGCGCCAACAGTATCGGCGTCTCCTGCCAGGTTCACCGCCAAAACAGCGCCATCTTCAAAGGTATCCGTATGATGAAATGCCCATATTGCCGCTTCCAGCGTATCAATCACGTAACCACTTGATTTTATTTGATCACGTGTCTTTTTGTGCGCATTTAATGCGGCCTCAACAACCTTAGGTGCCAGCGCTGCTCTGCCGTCCCACATGCCTTTAGTTGGTGTATAAAGCTCTGTTGTCAGCTTGTGCTTCGGTACGCCTCTTATTGCGCCATGAATTAACACACCAAAATAACGGCATGCATCCACCGCTTCAACAGCACCATGGGTAGTGCGTGATGATTCACCGCAAATGCGCGCAACTTCTTTAGGTGAACTAAAAGCAAATAGCGCTGCAGGCGCAACGCGCATTAATGAGCCGTTGCCTGCTGTATCGGGCGACGTGGAACCGGCATACACGGTTTTTTCAGTTTCGTACTTATACAACGCCGACATCACGGTATTGCCAATATCAAAGCATTCGCCGTTTACACTAAAAGCCCCTTCCCGCCACCAATACCAATAAAGCTTGATCTGATCCGCTAATACCGACTCCTCACAACGGATAAGGCTGTGTGCCAAGCATAGCGCCATACTAGTATCATCTGTCCACTGACCTGATTTAAGGTTAAAAGGCCCACCACCGGTCAGTTTAGTAACTTTAGGTTTGCTGTCTCTGGCACTGAACTCCAACGTTGTACCTAATGCATCGCCAAGTGCTAAACCGAGCAAAGCTCCGCGAAATTTAGAAGCCAGTAACGACGAATTTTGGCCAACAGTGTCGAGATAAGCCTTACACTTGTTTTGGTCAGCACCGCTAATACGAAGTGTTATATACCCTGTTAACCAGTACATAATTCGACGCGAGCCTTCATCCATTCTGCCATGTAATGAAGGAAAAGTGAGATCATCACGAAACAACCGTAGTTCACGGATCAATTCAGAATTCTGTGCCCTTAATTGACCTCGCTCATCCTGAGTTAAACTTTTCACGATATCTCCTTTAATACAACTTGCAGAATTGATACATCAACTTCAGTGATAGTTTTACTTTTACTAACTACATCAAATTCAAAACTAGTTCTAAAGAGCATTTCAGCCTCGACACCCTCCACAACCTATCCCCTACAGGCTTGACCTACGCAGAATATTAAAGCTCTAAGTCACATAAAAACTTTGTAGTCTTCTGACAAAGAATATTAATCTCAAAATACGCAGGAGTAAGTTTTACCAAGTTAACCCTTTATTTTTTCATTTAGAAAACATATCAAGCCAGCTTTGCTGATAAGTTTTCTGCTCCTCAATTGACCCTATATCCGTCTCAAGAGCGGGTTCAAAAATGTCAACTAAGTTTGCTTCTTTTGCCGGCTCACCCATTTGAGTTAAATAGGCAAGCCTGCCTCCGGACATTTGTTTAGTCATTCTAGATGATATGACGTTTGACCTGGCACCTTGACATAATATATTGAACCCCCTTTTCTCCAATATCCTTCTCAATGATATTAAACATTCAAATAAGTCAACTCCACCACATTGTATAGTCCCGAAAGCCTCACTGTTAAAAACCAAAACCCATGGAGGACTCTCAGAAATTTCAACTGTGCAAGCTTCCTTATTCCCGCCCACTGAAATTATTGATAAATTTTTAATGCGCATATCAACCCTTTTTATAATTAGGATTAAGGACTGTATAACCCTCTTCAGGCAAGGTTACACCTTTGATTTTGCTTACAGGTATACCATTCTCAACTACTACCTCCAGCTCGTCAGGGTAAGGACTAGTTCCCCCTAAATTCTTGTTCACATCAATTCCATCCGTCACATCCAATATATATACATGTTTAGGGCAGAATTTTTCAGCAACAGCAGGTGACTTAGATGTAGAAATAAAGGCACTAGGTGGCATTTTGTTATCTTTTGCATGTAATAGTAAATCTCGACTGTCGCCTAGAGGTTGAAAGCCTTCTGAAAATATTAACTCAGGTGGTCGCCAATCCCCTCGATATGTCGTACCAACAAATCCTAAGCCTAGAATATCCCCCATGATGTCATAGTCATCAGGTATAAGTTGATTTAACTCATTACTACCACCTGTATTCTCCTTCGCACACAACCCCAGCGGATCTATCCAGTTGATATGATTTGGTGCGTATTGGTAGTGGTTAATACCACCTAACAGGCCTATTGGGTCCTGGCTGATAAATCGACCGGTTTGTGGGTCGTAGTACCTAAAGTGGTTGTAGTGTAAGCCACTCTCGCTGTCATAGTACTGGCCCTGAAAGCGGATTGGGTTGTCGATTTTGTTCACCGTCAGCGTGGCTTTACCAAACACAGTGTAGTGTGCTTGCCAAACGATATTGTTTTCGCTGTCGGTTAAACTAAGCGGTGTGCCTAACTGGTCTAACTGGTAAAAATACAGCTGACCGCCGCTCAGTAGCGCCAGTGGTTTGTTGCTACCCGGCTCATAAATGTACCAGCGATACTCGCCCTGGCTGTATTCACCAATCAGCGTATTGCCTTCCCACAGATAATCGGTGCGGCCACTGGCAGTAATTTTAGCGCTGCGCCGGCCAAAGGCGTCATATTCGTAACGCGTTACGCCACTGGCATCCTGTAAGCCGGTTAACTGGTTAAAACCATTGAACTGGCGCTGTTGACGTTTACCGGCAGCGAGCGCGGTTAACTGATTGCCGTTATCGTCATATTGGTACTGGTTATCGTGATAGCGCAGTAAGCGATCTTGCTGTACCTCTATGCCCTCACCTGTGGGGTTGCCAAAGCTGTCCCACTGGTGTTGCTCGTTCTGGCTCGCATCTTTGCTGTGCTGTTTACTAACTAACTGATCCAGCGTGTTATATTGATACTCAATATCACCAGACTGGTTATCCGTAACCGCCAGTAACTGGTGCAAAGTGCTATAGCGATACTGCCGCTGCCGGCTTTTCTCACCTAATTGCCACAGCTGCGCCGTTAGACGGTTAAAGGCATCAAACTGCTGGTTTAGCTGCAGGCCGCTTTGGTATTCACGCGCGGTTTCCCGGCCGGCGTTATCAAAGCTGCGCCACATTACCGGTTGCTGGTTTACCGCCAGCTGCGATAACAAGCCTTGCTCGTTGTAACGATAATCCAGTGCAGTACCATCGGGCAGTATTGTGCTTAAACGGCGGCCAGCGTTGTCGTACTGGTGCACCGTACGCCAGTCATCCTGCCAATGTTCACTTAACTGGCCGTTGGCATGATAACTAAACCGCAGTTTGCGCTGGGCATTACTGGCGCGTAGCGGGCGGCCCAACTTATCGTAGTGAAAATGATTGCTGGCCAGTTGCTGGCCAAATAACGCGGTTTGCTCAGTGATGCGCCCCAGGCTGTCACGTTTTAGCTTAACCTGTCGCTTGCTGCCGTCGGCAACATTGCTAACATGGCCGGCGATATCATATTGATAATGCTGTACCCGGCCGTCGAAGCCCTGTAACTTTACCGGCCGCTCCAGGCCGTCGTAATCAAGCTGATAACGGGCGCCGTCGCTGCGCATAATCGCCGTAAGGTTACGCTCTTTATCATATTCATAGCTAAAGCGACTGCCATCGGCCTGGATCAGTGCTGTTGGCTGTGCCAGGCCCTCGTACTGCCACTGGCTTTGCTCACCCTGGGCATTTGTTTTGCTGATCAGCCGCCCCGCTGCATCATAACTTAACTGCTCAACACTGACTTGCTCAGGTGCGTCAGCCGGGTACTGCCTGATTTCAGTAACATTACCGGCAATATTGCGCTGATATTCGGTAACCAGACCCGCCGCATCGGCGATGCCATTCAGCCGTCCCAGTTTGTCATAGCTGTAACGGCTAACGGCGTCACCCTGTTTGCGCGCCAACAGCTGGCCTTCTTCATTCCATAAATATTGTTCAATCCGGCCATCGGCGTGGTGCAACTGCGTTAACTGGCCTTCGGTGTTGTACTGATAACGGCTGCAACTTCCGTCCGGCTGATACTGCGCTTTTAACAAACCACCGGCGCTGTACTCGCGCCGCCAGTGCTGGCCTTCAGCGTCAGTAAAGCCTGTACGTTGGCCCAGCTCATTGTATTGAAAATGGCTAATAGCACCATCGGCTTGCTCAACGGTAACCAACTGGCCTACGTCGTTATAGTAGTAGCGCGTGGCGGCACCATTAGGTGCTGTCTCGGCAATTTTCTTGCCCAGATTATTCCAGGTGTAACGCCAGATCGCGCCATCAGGCGCCACCTTTTTTATCAGTTGATTACGTTCGTTATGAAAGTATTGCCAGCGCTGGCCGCGGCTATCCGTGCTGATGGCTAAGCGCTGGTTATCGTCATACTGAAACTGATAGTCGTAATAACCATCATCGCCCCAGTTGCGGCTGCAACGGGCTGCCGGCCCTTCACCCAGCCAGCTGAAATAGTGTTTAAACCCGCTGGCTCGTTGGCGTACGGCCAGTAAATGGCCCTGGTAACCATAATGCTCGGTCTGGCCAGCCTGATTGGTCGCAGCAATAAGATCGCGCTCAGCATCAAAATGATACTGCGCCAGCACCACATCCAACGCTTTTAAACCTTCAGGGGTGTTTTCAACTGCCTCAATCCGGCTAATTAAGCCCTGTTTATCATAATGCAGTTCAATACCGCGCTTACGGGTGTAGTCAATCCGGCTTAAGCGCTGATAACGGTCATAATACAGCTGTAAAACATTACCCAGACTGTCAAAAATCTGGTGTAAAACCCAACGTTTAGGCTGTTTTATGTCAGTATTTGCCGGCACAAATACCCAATGGGTATTATCCGGTCGCAGTAACACCTGGCTGCCATTGTCTTCATGGCGCAGTGCCAGGCCTTCTGCTAACTGATGACTGGTTTGCCCGGGCGCTACCGGGGTGAAGAATAAACGCCGGCCTTCATCGTCATGCAGCACCAGCCTTGGCTCATCGGCAGCATTTTTTGTTGCCTCGATATGCAGATGAAAGTTACTGCGCCAGCCATAGCCCAACCCCAGCTGTTCATGACACTGACTGGAGCGGTAAGTGCGCTTAAACTGCAAGGGTAAAGGCCCTGACAGGTCAAAATCGATCAGCTCGAGAATTTCTTCACCGGTACACATTGATACCGGATCACCTGCACACTCAACCTCGCTGCGCTTAGGCGTTTTAGTACCGCTGCCATTGGTGCCGGTTTCATCATTAACTGCCGGGCCAGCACCTGTATTGCTGCTCTGTGCTGCGCCGCCGGGTTTATTCGCCTTAGGTGTGGCAGCTTTACTGGCTGGCACTGCCGCAGCGCTGTCCTGCTGCCGCTCGGCTGCCGGCAGTTCACGAACAAATAACTTAGCCTGCTGTATGGCCTGCCCCAACTGTAAAAACAGCTGTTTTTTGGCTTCATGCACCTGCAAATTAACGTCAGCGATATCCATCCAGCTTGCTACCGCTAACAACCCTCTGGCATAGCTATAGTCCGTAAAGTGCTTCGTCAAAAAAGCCGCGGCTTCATCCGCTGATGAAAACTGCAGCGCAGCAGCACCGGCTGCTGCCGCACTAGTACTAAACTGCATTACACTGCCATAGCGGCTTTTAAGGTCTATTTTATGCATCGCCATGCTGCTAACTGTCCCTGTTAATCATGAGTTGTTACTACCGGGTTATACAGTGCCACACTGCGATAGCCCTTTGCTGATTGCTCATATTGCAATGTCAGGCCGTGCAAGCGGCCTTTTTGTGCACCTTGCAGCAGACACAGCAAGCGATATAAGCCACCACAGGCGCCCAGCTCGCCGGTTTGGTATGACGGCAGGCTATAGGCTGTTTCAGCGTTGATGGTACCGTGCAACCGCTGCATGTGTTCCAGCCAGTGCGCACTGCTATTGTCGTTACCGCAGTCAGGCAAACAGATGTGTTTAAGCTGCTCGGCTGAGCCCGCTAACCGCTGTGTCACCTGACAAAACAGACCGGCTGTTGCCAGGTCCTGGTTGTTTTCAGCAGTACGACTTAGCACATCTGTAGCTGAAAACGTCAGTGCTAAACCAGAATCAGCAGCCGTTAAACACAATGCCAGTGCGCCCTCAGACAACAAATAGGCCGCTTGCTGCGCCTGATATGCTGCAAAAACATCAGCATGACACTGTGAGTCTACGGAAATAAGCCAGACCTGCGCCTGACGCTTCTGCGCCAGTAACCCCGCAGCTGCGTTGAGTGCCATCAGGCAGCCTGCTGCACCATAGGGAAAAATGCGACACAGTTCAGACTGCAACAAACGTGGATAACGCCGCATAAGCTGCTGTAATAAGGCATTTAATTGCGGGTTGTCAGGGCCGCTGAATTCCGGCAATACCAGGTACACTATTTGTTCTTGCGGGCTGGCCGGCATTTTTGCCAGTAAACCATCGAGCAACGCCAGCAAACGCTGATTAAAGCTTTCAGCCGCGCAGTAAGGGGTTATAAAAGCACATTGCAGCACAGTGCCCTGCCAGTGCATGTGCTGAGCCTCGGTGGTTTGCAGTTGCAGCGCCTCAGTCATCGTTGCCTCTGGCATGGCGCCCAGGTGCATAGCATACTGTGTCAACGCTATGGCCATGCTGTCACTCATAGCGCGGCCCCAGCAGTTAACACATCACTAAATTTCAGCGCAGTACCGGGAGCCTGGTAAAATTGGTAGCACGCCGCCAGTTGGCGCTGCTGCTGATTGCCCTGGCGCCAGACAATCGCCAGTTGCTCAGGGGCAATATCAAAGCCGGCTAGCGTTCTGCGGCCTTTACTGTTAGCCAATACCGCCATCTCTTTGGTTGCCATAACATCATCAGCGTCAAGCACACCGAGCATCATTGTTAACGCATCTGCCGCCGCTTGTGCCGTGTCGCCCTGTTGTGCCAATTCATGCAACAAGGGCACAAACTTTAGCTGCCCGCTGTATGCCATAGCGGCAATAGCCTGTTTAATATGCGCTGCGGCTAAATAATTAATCAGCTGCGCCTGTCGACTGTCTGCCGCTATCGTCAGCAGCATCAACGCAACCGCCGTTAATTGCCCGGATTGCTGCAACACAATAACCAGCTCGACCTCATCGACGTGCTGCCCCAGCAAATATGCCGCCCATTGCGCCACAGCATACTGCGCCGTTGTTGTATCAAGCTCTTTGATATACTTCTGCAGCACAGGTAACAGCTGGCGCTGCCCGCTTAACCCAAGATAAAACAACGCATCGACACCTGCGTCTCCCGCTTGTAACTGCGTCTGTAATACCTTTATACAGGGCAGCGGTTGCCTGGCGGCAAATTGCCACGCCAAAGCAGTGTCAGCTTGTTTCGCAGCCAGGCTTTGTAACAATGACGCAGACAGTCGCTGTGGCTGTTGCCGAAACTTTAACTGATGCAGCAATAGCCATACCTGTTGCGGATTAGCCAACGGTGGCAATTGCTCAGCGGCGAGTAAGTTATCTGCGCTTGCAGTGACTAACCAGGCCAACCAGGGCGCCAGCCGGCTCTCAGCCATTGCATCAGACTGTAGCGTGTGTTGCAGCAGCTGTAAGGCATCGAGCAAACGATAATCATGTTGTCTCAGCTGCACCACAGCGGTATATCGGTCACCGCTTAACTGCAAACGCTGCCGTAGCAATAACTCAAGCTGCCCGGCAATCTGGCCCGTTGCAACCATTAGCTAGCCACCAATAAGTACTGTGGGCATGCCCAGCACGATCTTACCGCCGTGTGCGGTGTCATCGCCCAGCCGGGCTGCATTTTTACCATTAATAAACACTGTCGCCGAGCCACCACTTATGCTGTCTGGTGGCCCGATACAAACCAGTTTGTCGCCCTTACGTGCCGCCGGAATACCGCAAATACTCACATTGGGCGAGCCCTGTGCCACCGGGCCACCAACATGCGGAACCTTCGCCGTAACCTTGGGGCAAACGTGCATACAACCTATTACCGCCGCGGGTTTGGCCATTTAGCTGTGTCCTGTATTTTTTGCCAATCAGTTAATGCTGACTTTGCTGCCTTTAATCGTAATGTTGACACCTTTGATATCAATAGAGCCGTCACTTTTCATCGAAATAGACGCCGCGCCGGTTTTAATCGTTATGCTATCGCCGGCATCAATCAGCAGTTTTTTACCCACTTTTAAGCTGTCACTGCCGTCAATGGTGTTTTTCCGGTCTTTATTAACCGTTTCGGTATCATTGCCTTTTACTGTGGTGGTGCGATCGTTGCCGACCATGTCAGTCTGGTTGTTTTCTACCTGCAGCTCAAAATCCTTCTCAGCATGCAGGTATAACAGTTCTTCACCTTTTTTATCTTCAAAGCGCAATTCATTGAAATTGGCCGCACCGCCGCCTTTGCTGGAGCGGGTTTTAATACCACTTTGCGTTTTATCATCAGGCAAGGTGTAAGGTGGCATATGATCTGAGTTGTAGACGGCGCCAATCACCACGGGTTGATCAGGATCGCCATTTAAAAACTCAACTAACACCTCCTGATCGCGCCGTGGAAAGAAAAACGCGCCCCAGTTTTTGCCTGCCCAATTCTGGCTAACCCGGATCGGACAGGAGCTTTCATGGTCTTTTACCTCAGAGCGGTCCCAGTGAAACTTCACTGTTACCCGTCCCAGTTCGTCTACCGAAATTTCTTCGCCGCCTTTACAGGTTACTGTGGCCGTTTGCACCCCGCTGATCACCGGTTTGGCGCTTGTCAGCTGCGGCCGGTAACACACCTCTTTCGGCACACAGTAAAAAGTATTGCTGATCTCCTGCTTGCTGGTTTTATTCGCGCCCGTCTGGCTGGCAATAGCTGCGGTCAGTACCACTTCAGTTAACACGTACTGCTTACCCGCTTCTGCTTTATCTTCATGCTCGGTCAGAGTAAAGGTTTTACCTATACTGAAGCTGCGGCAATTACTGCCACCTTTGCGCCGGGCAATATCACGCTGTAGCGCCTCCAGCCGGATAGCGGCAATCGCTTTAGCCCGCGGGTGAAACTCCGACTCCGCATCATAACTAAACACTTCGTAATCAGCGTGCCCGCTGACCAGGCTACCTTTGTTCACTTCGCCGGTGGGCAAGGCTGTCGGTTTTTTCAAATCAAAGCCACGCTGCACATACTTACCCGGCGCCATCACCAGCGCCTTTTGCCAATGATGAATATGTGGCTCGGATAAACTGCCGGCAAAGTATTTTACTTTGGCCTCAGCACAAGGCTCATAGGCTGCAGCCTTATCAGCCAGGATCAGTTTGTGGCTACTTTGGGTGTGTTCGAAATAATAAAAAATGCCTTCTTGCTGCAATAAACGCTGCACAAAAGCCAGATCGCTCTCTTCATACTGTACTTTAAAGTCGTAATCCGGATAACTGCCCTGAATTTTCGCAGCCACATCCACTTTCACACTGTGCTCTGCCGCTATCTGCTCGACGATTTTCAACACATTTTTAGCACGAAAAATACGGCTGTTGACTCTGTGCTGCATATACCAGGCGCTGGCGACCAGATGCAAACTGTAATCCCGGTACTCCGCTTCAGCGGCATCTTTATTAACCCGCGCGCCCAGCGCCTTAATATCCGCGACAACCGCATGGATATAACGCTGTTTGTTGCCGCCCAACTCCAGCGTAATAGTGACTTCTTTACCGATCAGCTCATCGGGCTTAATTTCCCGGCCATTGCCATACACGTCAGCGTCAACGCTGAATAACTGTGACAGCGCTTCGCGAAATACAAACCGGGTTAAAATCAATGCATCTTTGCCAAGCGGCGTATCAATTTTGATGCTGTTCTCGTCCTGGGTTGCCTGTTGCATCCATTCGCCTCAATTGGTTACTTATAAGATGATCGGTAAAAAAACAGAAAGGGAGCTGGTGTGGCGCACCACACCAGCCGGCTAAGCTTACAGCTTAGAACCTTTAACGCCGCTGTAGCCGTATACCAACGGCGCAGTAACGTTGTTTTTGTCGTCTGTCGGTGTAACCGTCATCATCAACTCGGTGTAGCTGATCACGATAGTTTCAATTGGACGGTCGCCAGATACTGACATCTGGTAGCTGCTGATCATGGCATCAGTCAGTTCTATCTTCATGATCTCTTCCACTTTGTCGCCTTGTTTGGTGATGTGGAATACCGCTTTTTGGCCTTTGCCGATAGTTGCTTCTTTAAACAGGTCTGGTGATGCCTTGTCCTGCAGTTTAGTGATAACGATATCGTTTAAACGGGTAGCGCTGGCTTCACGGTCCATTGCGGTACCAGTGTAAGAGCTCAGTTCGCGCTGAGTGCCCCAGTCCATAGATAATACAGTGATCATATCTTTGAACTCTTCAGCGGTCGTTTCGCCTTTGATCGCGCCGTATTTCAGGTAGGTATTTGCTTGCATGCTATGCTCCTTTTGCATATTTAAACAGGTGCCCGATATTGGACATCAAGGTTAGCCTGGGTAACTTATCAACCCGGACAAAACGTTAAAAACCACCAGCGAACTCTCACAATAAACACTTAATATTAAATAAGTGATATCACTTAAATTACATATGCCGATTTCCAGTTTTTAAACTTCACAAATTATATCGTTAAAACCATCATTGACAACACTAAATTAACTATTTAATTAGCCTATTTTTAACTTTTGTTTGTTGCCAGCAACTTATCTACGCGTTGCTGGCCGGCTGCGTGTTAGTTCACACTGTAACTGAACTGTTCTGCCTCAACCCGCAGCTGTATCGACTGCACACTCTGTTGCTGCGCGACGCGTTGTAATATGCGTACCGACAGTTCAGGCAATAATTGGTTTTGCAGAATATTATGAATGGTACGGGCACCCGAACCGGCATCCTGACACTGGCTGACGATTAAGCCGATCACCTCATCACTGTATGTGAATTCAGCGCGGTAATGTTGCTGTAGCCGCTGCTGGATGCGGGCCAACTGCAGCCTGGTAATCAGCGCCAGCTTGTCATCGTCAAGCGGCAGATAGGGGATCAGGTTTAGCCTGCCAAGAAAGGCCGGTTTAAACACCTTCAGCAAGTCATCCTTTAATGCCTTAGCCAGACCGTCAATCGAAGGTGCGGTATCCGGGTCTTCAAATAAGCGCATTGTTGTGTCGGTGCCAACATTAGACGTCATAATGATAATGGTATTTTTAAAATCAATATCGCGGCCTTCACCGTCTTTTATGGTGCCTTTATCAAACACCTGATAAAAAATATCCTGCACGCCCGGATGCGCCTTTTCCATTTCATCAAGCAGGATCACACTGTAGGGTTTGCGCCGCACAGCCTCGGTCAGTACACCGCCCTCGCCGTAGCCGACATAGCCCGGCGGCGAGCCTAATAACAGCGAAACCTTATGCTCCTCTTTAAACTCAGACATATTGATCACAGTAAGTTGCTCTTCACTGCCATACACTTGCTCGGCCAGCGCTAATGCCGTTTCTGTTTTACCCACACCACTGGGTCCGGTTAACAAAAAGATACCATTAGGTTTATTTTCATCCGCCAGCTGGGCGCGCGACGTTTGTACTGTGCGCGCGATCAGTGCCAAAGCATGGTCTTGCCCTACCACCCGCTGCTGCAAAAACGTATTGAGCGCCAATACAGTGTTAATCTCGTCGGCCTGCATTTTACCCAGCGGAATACCTGTCCAGTCAGACACCACTTCAGCGACCAGTTCCTCCGTCACTTGCCAGTGCACCATCGGCTCAGCTATAGCGGCAAATTGTGCTTTGATTGCAAGCAAGCGCTGCAACAGTGGCGAATCTTCACCTTGTGGCTCGGCGGTTAACTGCTGTGCCAGTTCACGCGCTTCTAATACCAGTGCTTTTTGCTGCTGCCAGTCTTGTTGTAAATGGGTCAGGCTAAGCGTTGCCTGCTCTGTCTGTTGCGTCAGCGCCTGCAAGGCTTCGCTATGGTTCACGCCTAAACATTGCTCACGCTGCAGCACCTCTATTTGCTGTTGCAACTGCGCCACCTTACGCTGCATATCTTCAACCGGACCAGGGATAGCATCCTGGCTCATCGCTACCCGGGCACAAGCGGTATCCAATAAGCCAACCGCTTTATCGGGTAACTGACGGCCGTTAATATAACGGTGCGACAGCTTCACTGCGGCCTGCAGTGCCTCATCGGTAATTGACACCCGATGATGTTGCTCCATCACCGGCAGCAAGCCACGCATCATAATCGCCGCTAACTCAGGTGTCGGCTCTTCCACTTTCACCACTTGAAACCGCCTGGCCAGGGCGGCATCTTTTTCAAAATACTTTTTATACTCTGCCCAGGTCGTCGCCGCTATAGTACGCAGCTCGCCGCGTGCCAATGCCGGCTTTAACAGGTTTGCCGCGTCGTTTTGACCGGCCTGACCACCGCTACCAATCATGGTGTGGGCTTCATCTATAAACAGGATCACCGGGGTTGCTGAGCGGTTTACTTCGTTAATGACATTTTTCAGCCGGTTTTCAAACTCGCCCTTCATACCGGCACCGGCTTGCAGCAATGCTAAATCCAGCACCCGCAAACTAATCTGCTTGAGTTTATCCGGCACTTCGCCGGCCGCTATTTTCAGTGCTAAGCCTTCAACAACGGCGGTTTTCCCCACCCCGGCCTCACCGGTAAGTATCGGGTTGTTTTGCCGGCGGCGGGTCAGGATGTCAATCATCTGCCGAATTTCATAATCACGGCCAACGATAGGGTCAATTTTTCCGGCACGCGCCTGCGCGGTCAGATCGGTTGTAAACTGGTCAAGTGCCGGCGTCTTGCCACCTGCTGATCCAGTGCCTCCCACCTTGCTACCTTGTTGTTCGCCGCTTTGCTTAGCCAACTGCGGCCAAACCCGCAGCAATTCGCCGGCGTCAAGCTTATCGAGCGCCGGCACACGGCGCAGCAGCAATGCGGCCAGGCTGTCATCTTTTAACAAGGTGTAGACAATGTAGGCTGAGCGGATCTGTTGATCCGCAAACTCAATGGTGGTATTGAGCCAACTGGCACGCAACAAATTGATCAGCTGCACCGAAATGGTCGGTAACGCATTATTGCCGGTTTTCATTTGCTCCAGCGCCTGCTGCAGCTGTTGCGTTACGGTATCCATATTGATATCAAAGCTGCGCAGTAATAATGGCAAATCCCCGTCGCCTTGTTGCAACATAGCGTCAAGCCAGTGCTCAATTTCAACGCTGTAGTGAGATCGGGACTGGCAGCGCCCTGTTGCCGCTTCCAGCGACTGACGACTGGCCGGATTCAGTTTTTCAACCAGACTTTTTAATGTGGTAGTAGACATATTTGCTTCCTGTGCATTAACTAAGCCCGGTTTAGCTGATAACTAAGCCGGGTACCTTGATATTCAATATCGGAACGGACAGCTAGGCTGCCGCGCTGGCCAAGACACAGCCGGTTTTTCGCCAGCTGAGCGGTAGGAAAATCACAAAACCGCCCCAGCAGTGTCACCCGTACCTGGTGCTCTGCCGGTAAAAAATCGGCCAGCACCTGGCTTATCAGTTGATGTTGATAACTGCCTGGTAACAGAGCATCAGCTTTGCCAGCGGTTACTGTCACGGCTAACTCGATGGCTGAACTGACATCCCACACCCGGCTGCCGAGCATGGCTGAGCGGCCTAAAGCAGCGTGCTGGCCCTGTGGCATAAATTGCATCACCAAGCGGCTTTGCTCTGCTGTATCCAGCATCAGCCATCGGCCCTGTAGCGGATTAAGCTCAACCTTAGTGCCTAACAACTCAGACAAGATCTGCGTTAACTGCTGCGCACTGCGATTGTGCTGGGCAAAGGCCCCGGCGTAGTAAAGGCCGAGGGAACTTTGGGCGCCAGACAAGTTTTTTAGCACCGCACTAAAGCTGTCGGCATCGGTGTCTGCCATTTCATACTGACAGGCAAAACGGTATTTCTCCCAGGCGCGGTAATACAACGAAATTAACCGGTGATTAAACAGATCAAAGAAATCACGCATGGTTTTATCACGCTGCTTCAGACGTTGCAGTACCATCTCGGTGTAGTGTTGTGGCAATACGCCACTGGGGCCGGTCAGACCCAAAAAGCTAACATGCATGGTCACCGCATCAGCAGCGGCATCTTGCTGTTCAGATTGCTCCAGCGCGCTCTGAGCTTGTGGGCGCGGTTCAATTTTGCTGATCGGCTGACCAGGAAAGCCAAGATGCTGCACACTTTTAAAGCGCAGCAATTCCTGCTGTGGAAAGCCATCCCGTCCCACACCCTGCCAGCGTTTTTGTTGCCGGCTAAACTGGCGCTCCAGCGAATATACCGCCTGATAGAAATCAAAGCTGCTGGGGTCCTGCACTAACTGTTTTAGTGTCATAGCAGCACCTTAGTACCGCAGCGGGCCGGCCAGCGGTGATACAGCTGTTCATGCTCTTTTAGCTTAACGCTAAGGCGGGTATAGCTGTTTACTGTGGCATATTGCGAGAAAAACACGTCCAGGATATTGGCAAAAAAGTAGATGCCACTGCCGGCGTAAGATGACTGGGTAAATTCCAGCAAAATTTCGCTACCGCTGCAGACTGCCGTGCGACCCTGTTGGCTAACGCGGGCACTGCCAGAGCTGATACGCAGCGCGCAGATCCCATCGATTAAGGCTTTTGATTCCGGCGTACAGCGAAAATCATACAGCTGTAATGTTTCTTTCAGCCGTTTTAGCGCGTCATCTCCGGTGAAGTGGTTCAGCGTTAAATGGTTAACTAACTGCCAGCGGCTGGCTTCCTGCAACGCCGGGCGCACGCTGGCACTGGGGGCAGACAAGCAGCGTATCTGTTTAATTACATCGGCGTGTTTTTGGATCAAAAACTGCGGCTCACCACCACCAAAAGGCAGATAAGCCGGCAAATTGCGGTTACTGCACAGCGCCTGTACCTGTACTACCCAGTCTTTTGGCGTTTGCACGGCATTAACACCCTGAAACTTACGATCGACCACCGACAAGTACATCTCGGTACCGGTTTCGGAATAACCACCGGCCCAGTCAGCAAACTCGCGCCGGCTGTGCCAGAACATATCCTGCTGTTGCAGATAGTCCGGATGCCCCTGGCTGTAATACGGATTTAACGTTACCTCATTGCCAAAGGGGTCAAACGCCTGCACCTGCTCAATCTGTATCACTTCGCACACGTCAGCGTCCATATAACGCGGCACCAGCCGGTATTCGTACTGAGAGGCATCCAGATTGACCGGCTCCAGCTTCTGGCTAAATAAATTGATCACCGGCGTGCAGCCGAGCAATAAGCTGTCGGCGGTAATATGCCGCTCCAGCTCGTCAGCGCCCTCTGACAGATAAAAATACAGCTCCACCTGATCCTTAATCCCGTGCCAGGCCGGGTCGAGCCCGTTAAGCTCGACAAATAAGAATTTCTCCGGACACAAGAACTGCTCTATCAACAAACGGTAGCCGGCAAAACTGCGCTGGCTGTAAGGCACCACCTGATGTTCATCAGCAAAACCCACCGCCTGTAACTGCGACGGTGCAATGAAGCGGATGGCCTCCGGCTGGCCTGGCGGTGCTATGCCTATCAGCAATAACTTGCTTAATACCAGCTCGTACAAGCGGTAAACATGATGGCGCTGACCATTGAGATAAAACCGCAGCTTGCTGATCTCAAGCTCATGCAGCGCGGTTTTTTCAAACTCGCAGCTTAAGCAAAGCTTCAGCAAGGCTTTGGCACTTTGCTGCACCGGCGGTTTAGGGGCATGAAAAGGCGCATTTTTAAATTCCGCCCGGCTTACCGCCAATGGATACAAATCAGTGTCGTAGCAGGCTTGAAAGGTACAGGGTTTCAAACCCTCAGTGCGGGTTTCAAACTCAGTACCGCGCTTTATCACTATGCCAGAGTTAGACAGGTTCTGACTGGTCAGCTGCAGTACTGACGTTGACGGTATAGGCGCCTGATAATCCGGATACAGCTGGCCGAGCAATGCATCGGTCAGCTCCGGAAAGCTATCGTCCAGCTTTTGTCGGATCTGGGCGGTTAACAGGGCAAAGCCTTCAATCAGCCGGGATACGTGCGGGTCTTCAACATTTTCTTCGCTAATACGCAAGCGACCGGCAATTTTCGGGTATTGCTCTGCAAACTCAGCCCCCATACGGCGGATATACGTCAGCTCACGATTGTAATACTTTAATAACTCGTCATTCATGCCTGATAATCCCTGATGGTTAACCCCAGATGTACCGGTTCTACTTCTGAATCAAACATAATGTGCTCTGGCTCCGGGTCGGCATACAACAACGCCTGAATACGCAGTTTCAATACCCGCTCCATGCCATGTTCCTGCTCCGGCACTGTCACTTCGACATCGACAAAACGCGGTTCAAAGCGGCGGATGCTTTGCTCTACTGCCCGGCATAACTGCAACCGACCTTCGTCTGAGTCGACAACCATCACAGAAAAATCCGGCAAGCCGTAGTTCAGTAAGCTTTGTTCAAGCTCGGCGTAACTGTCAGGCCAGGTGTGCCATTGCACCCGGCTGTTAAGCAGGTTTTCCAGATCACGCCGTACACTTTGTCGCAAGGCTTTTAAATCAAAACCACGCCGGCTACGGCCGCTGTCTTTTTGTCCCGGCGCATCATCAATCAGCCGGTCCAGCAGCGATTGCTGCAAAGCTTGCTTGTTCTGCAGTTTCACCCCAACGACTCCGGTGCAGCTCAGGCTGTTTCTGCGATATCAGCCAGCGACAGGTGCTGAATGTCTGACAGTGCCACAGCCTGCTCACCGACCAGCAGCATCTTCTGGCCAATGCCGGTGACCAGCTGCTCGTGCAATTGCTGCCAGGTGGTATCTTTGCCCAAACGTTCAGACACCTTTACGCTATCCACATAGGTTATCGGTACAAATACCTCACCTTGCGGACCGTCTTTAATCACGATTTCAGCGCGGCGCCACACCAGGTCCAGTAATGACTCCGGTTTTTTCAGCTGTAAGCTGTCTAACTCAGTAAATTTGGCCAGATAAAACTTACCGTCCGTGCCAAACAGCTCCAGATAACCGCCGAGGCTATCATCCAGATCGCGCAGCTCTGCCACCGTTTCGCCATTTAGCTCAAACTGCGCTTTTTGCCGCAGCGTTTCCAACCGCCCTGCCGCTGTCACTGCGGCATTCATATCCTGCTCCTTTAACGCCAGACGCAGCGCCAGCAAGGCTTCAAACATGGCGTCAGGCTCGCTGAACAAGGTGGCCGTCAGCCCGCCCTGATAAAAGTCTTGCCGGGCTGACGCAGCGCGAATAAGCTGGCGCAGATTGACAGCACCGACTAAAAAATCCGGATGCTGGCGCACCATCATATCCAGCTGCTGATCGGCTTTTTCCAGCGCCCCCTGAATACACAGTAATTCGATATAAGCCGCCCGTACGTCAGCATTGGCCGGATCGTCACGTAAAATGGCAATAGCACGTTCTGTCGCGCTGATCAGTTCGCCCTGTTTAATTAACGCCTGTAATTGTTTCACTGTTAACCTCACGCTGTCGCAGCTTGTTTAGGTGATAACTCTGCAACCAGTTTCACTGTTGTAATCATCTGATCTAACTGAAAATGCGGTTGCAGGTGAATAATGGAGTAATAGCGTCCGGGCTCGCCGCGTTTTTCCCGCACCTGGATGCGGGCTTCCCGCAGTGGGTGGCGGGCCCGGACGTCGTTCGATGCATCGGTGGAGGCGGTAGTATAGTTATGCAGCCAGCGCTGTAATTCCTGCTCACATTGCTGTGCTGAGTGATAACCGCCAACCTTATCGCGGCCTATTACTTTGATGTAGTGGGCAAAGCGTGCCACACATAAAATGTATTGCAGCATCGCCGACAACCGGGCATTGACCGTCGACAACTTATCGTCGTACACCTTAGCCTGCTGAACCGACGCATTGTTATAAAATGCAAAGTAGTCGCTGTATGGCACAACCGACAAGGGTACAAAACCATTGTCCGACAATTCGGCCTCAAAACGATGGCCAACCAGTAAATTTACTGACGGCTTGTTACTGTGCTGATACTTATCGGTTTCATAGCGGCTTACCGGCAAATCGCTGACCAGGCCAAAATTATGCTGACCGGCCTTCATGCCACGAATTTGCGCAAACCAGCCGGACTCGCTGTACGCCCTTACCAGCACAGCGGCAAAAGCGAACGCCGCATTACCCCACAAATAATCACGTTCCGGCTGTGCCAGCACCTCTTTAAACACAAAGCTTTCACTGCGCGACCCATCGTCTTTGTAGGGGCTGCGCATTAATACCTGTGGCAGCACTACACCCAGAAAACGCGCATCTTCCATCGCCCGCAGCGCACGCCATTTTACATATTCCGGTTGCTTAAACTGGCTGCTGATATCGGCCACCAGGCCAAGCTCTGAGAAATGATCTACGCCAAACAGCGATGGATGTGCCGCACAAATAAAGGGCGCAAAAGCGGCTGCCGCTGTACGGGCAACTTCTTTTAACGTGTCCAGATCATTGCTTAACTGACCAGGGCGGATTTTATGACTAATCTGATAATCGCCAATCAACACACCAAACGGCTCGCCGCCGGGCATATCAAACTCGTTGTCGTAGATCAGCTTAAAAAATTCACTCTGATCAAAATCAATAGCGCGATTAATGTCTTTACTCAGCTCACCCCAGGACAACGGCAGCAGCTTGACTTTAATTTTTTGCTCACGATCATGCCGCTCAGTTTGCTCGGTTAAATACAATAAACCGCGCCAGCTGGCTTCCAGCTGTTGTAACTGCGGGTAATGAATAATGTCATTCAGCTGCAGATTTATTAACCGGTCAATATCGGCAATGGCCCGGCACAGCATGGCACTGACCAGCTTAGGGCTTTTAACATTGACCAGCGCAACATGCTCCAGCCAATACAAAATAGCCGCCAGCGGATCACTTTCGCGCAAAAACCGCGCCAGCACACCGCTACGCTCCAGCCTGGTATAGACCGGCTGGCTAAATTCTGTCTGTGTTGCATCGGTAAAGGATGGCTGTGTAAACACATCCTGTGACACAAACTTTACCGCGTCGGCCATGACATCCTCGTTTGCATACCTGTTATGAATAACACCGGCAACAGCACAGCCGCGCGGGGATAAGCACGGCTGCACTGTTACGGTATTAACCGCCCATTTCAGGAATTTTCGCTACCAAACGTAATGAGGTAGACAGCTCTTCCAGTTGTAACCAGGGACGTAACCAGGCAACGGCATTGTAAGAGCCTGGACGACCAGGAATTTCGCGTACCTGCACCTTGGCATCTGCCAACGGATAACGGGCGCGAACTTCCTGACCACTGCCCTCAGAGGCGTTCACATAGTTTAGGATCCAGCGGTTTAACCAGACTTCGACATCTTCGGCTTCCATAAAGCTGCCAATCTTGTCCCTTGCTAACACCTTTAAATAATGGGCAAAACGCGACGTCGCCATTAAGTATGGCAAGCGGGCCGAAATGGCCGCATTCGCAGTGGCTTCCGGAGTGTCATACTTTTTCGGCTTCTGCGCCGTTTGCGCGCCGAAGAACACCGCATAGTCAGTATTTTTATAGTGACAAAGCGGCAAAAAGCCCATTTTACCCAGCTCAGCTTCACGCCGGTCAGTAATGCCAATTTCAGTCGGGCATTTCAGATCCGGGTCACCATCGTCACTCATAAAGATATGACTGGGTAAACCTTCCACCTTACCGCCGCCTTCCGCACCGCGGATCGCCGTACAGAAACCATATTGTGCAAATGCATTGGTCAGCTTAGTACCCATCACATAAGCCGCATTCATCCAGCAATAGTCAGCATGGTTAGTGGTTTTCGCCACGCCTTTTTGTGCGTCCAGTTCAAACTCTTCAAAACCAAACTCTTCAATAGGTGCTGTCGCGGCGCCATAAGGCAAGCGAGCCAGTACCCGTGGCATGGTCAGGGTGACAAAACGTGAATCATCGCTGTCACGGAACGAACGCCACTTGGTGTATTCCAGCGATTCAAAGATTTTTTCCAGATCGCGCGGCTTAGACAATTCAGTCCAGTCATCAAAACCAAATAACGCCGGCGCAGACGCCGAGATAAACGGGCAAAAACCTGCCGCAGCCACATTCGACATGTAAGTCAGGGTTTCGATATCTTCCGGGTGATTAGTAAACTCATAGTCACCAATAATGGCACCATAAGGCTCACCACCCGGGGTACCAAACTCAGATTCATACACCTTTTTAAAGGTCTGGCTCTGGTCAAACTCCACGGCTTTACTTAAATCTTTGTACAGCTCTTTCTTGCTCATGCTAATCATGCGGATCTTAAGCGAAGCGCTGGTTTCTGAGTTCATCACCAGATGATTTAAACCACGCCAGCTGCCTTCCAATTTCTGAAATTCAGCGGTGTGCATAATGGCCGCTAACTGATCGGAAATCAGCTTATCCAAGCGGTTAATCGCCTCGTTAAAGGTCACTGTCAGGTTTTTATTCCAGCTGACAGTCCCGCTTAACGCTTCTTCGGTCAGGGTACGCAGTAATTCTTCTGCCCGTGACGCGTCAGTTTGTTTAGTGGCACCTATTGCCTGCTCCAACAATGAGCTGGCAGAGCCCTGAGCATTATCGTGCTGCTCCAGCAACGCTTCCGTACTCATATTATTTGTCCTCTACGCTTAAGTCCTGCGCCAGCTGCTGCAGGTCTTCATTATTGTTCAGCACCCGTTCCAGAATATTTTCCAGCTCTTCAGAGCGGTCAATTTTGGTCATCAGATCACGCAGCTTATTGCGGGTCGCCATCAGCTTGTCCAACGGTTCTACCTGCTTGACGATAGCGGCCGGTTCAAAGTCCTGCATTGACTTAAACTGCAAGTCGACACTGAATTCACTGCCATCAGCGGCCAGTTTGTTCTCAACCTTGAAGCTCAGCTTTGGATTCATCCGCTTCAACACTTCGTCAAAATTGTCCCGGTCAATCTGTACAAAACGGCGGTCTTTCAGCGGCTTTAGCGCTTCGGTATTCTGACCAGCGAAATCCCCCATTACCCCGACAACAAAAGGCAGTTCTTTTTTTACCGCAGCTCCCTCTGTTTCGACGTCATAAGTAATATGCACACGGGGCTTGCGCACCCGGGATAACTTGCTATGAATACTTTCCATTGACTTTCTCCTGTTACTCAGCTGTTAGTTGTGTCAGTTAGTACCCCAGGTACTACTTTTGTTGCGGGATCCCCGCCAGCCGGAAGTAATGGTTGCGGCTGTTGTTATCATCGATTAATTCCTGCAGCAGCTCTGGTAAACTCAGGCCGCTCCAATGCACGACCTGTTCAAGCGCATAAGAAATGGGTGAATGTGGTTCGGTTTTTCGAAAAAACTCAGCGGCCTGCTTCAGGCTGTGTAGCACCTGTTCACGCGTTTGCACCTGGTGCGCGACCGGGTCGGTTGCAGCGGTTAACCCCTCTGCGGCAACGTCTGTCAATTGCTCGCTGACAAGCTGCTGCGCCAGCTTATCGGCTGCCAGGTAGTTCACTGCATCCAGGCATTTTTGCAGTGTTTTGCTAATCGCACTGGTGGGCTGCGGCTCGCCATTCATCGCGGCATCCATGGCTTGCGACAGCAAAGCAAATTCAGCGATAGCGGTTTCAATTTGCTGTTTTAAGTTTTGGTAGAAACCGACTGAGGTTTCAGCTACGGCATCTTTAATTTGCTCCAGACTGGCTATGCCGGCATCTGCCTTTTGCTTCTGGCGCTTTTCATCTTTGCGTGAGATATCCGCCGCCCGCTCATACTGCCAACAGGCAAACTGGCCGTGCACAGTAACGTCAGTTAGCGGGATGCTCAGAATGGGGGTAATCAGGGCGCCGTCACCTTCATAACCATTCAGGCCGATCAGCGGCGCTATACGCACCTCCATGCCATCTTCATCCGGCAATGGATAGAGGCTGGGCCAAAAGTGCTCAATCAGCAGACGGGTCGTTTTAAAACCGGCGCTAAGCCCCGCAAAACCGTGCGTACGACACCAGGCTTCTATCAGCCAGGCGCAATACTCTAAATCTTTAACCTGCTGGCATAAAACGGTTGGAATTGTCTCACTCAACGGCCGCCAGTCTGATGCCAGAGCCTGAAAATCTTCATCTTCAGACAATAAGGCGCGCTCGTTAGCCCGCGCCTGACCGCGGATATCTTTTAACTGATAGTATTGTGACGTAGGTGAAATATCAGTGCGCGGATCGATGCCTGCGGGTGCCGCTGCATCGATCGCATTAATTAACATTTCAAAATCAATTAATTCACTGTAATCCATCACAACAACCAAATAGGGACCGTTAATCAGCGAATAATGTTACTTTATTGTTTTATTGATGACAACAATTAAGTTATTTTTTCTAAACCTTAAGGTAAACCGGTATTGTTTTATCTTTTTCATTAACAATTTCCGGGCTACTATCTACTTTAACCAAAATACAGGTAACATTGTCACGCGCTCCGGCTACCAATGTTGAATGCAATAAAGCCCGGTTGGCTTCAGCAATATTGCTGTGCGCCAGATACTGATAAATCTCATCGTCGCTCAGCTCTTTATTTAAACCATCACTGCATAGCAGAAACAAATCGCCGGGCTGCCACACACCACTGATAACATCTATGCTCAGACTGGGATCAACACCTACCGCCCGGGTGATCACATTTGCCAGCTCATGTTGCTCAGCCTCGCTGCTACTGAGCAGGCCCTGCTCCACCATTTCATTAACCTGGGAATGATCGCGGGTGATCTGGCGCAATACATTGTTACGCAACAAATACCCCCGGCTATCACCCGCCCACAGAAAGTGATAATGCAATTTATCCAACAACAGCACAACCACCGTTGAACCGGCGGTATGGCCCTGCAAATGCTGCTCACTGTACTGACAAAGCTCTTGATTAGCCCGCTGCAAAGATTCTGTTAACAGCTGCACCGACACTTGGCTGGCGCGTTTTACCGCGACCTTTACCGTATCCACCACCAACTGACTGGCAATATCACCGGCAGCATGGCCACCCATACCGTCAGCCACCAGCCAGACACCACTGTCGGCGAGGTCAAGGCAAGCATCTTCATTAATTTTACGCACCAGCCCTTTATGCGTCTGGGCGTGCGATACCACCTGTCTCATCACGCATCACTTCCGTTGCAAATAATATCGGCCATTTGCCATTGCCCACGTTGCCAGTTGCCATCAAGCATGGCCGCATACTGGCTAACCTGCGGCAGACCGCTGCTAACCAGCGTACAGGCAGGCACCAACTCAGAGCCTTGTGTCCACCACAGGCAATAACGACCAAACTGCTGACGGTAACTATGGTGTAATAACACGGCCGCATCCACAGCATCGTCTTGCTGCTGTCCCTGCTGACGGATAACCCAGGCGGGTCTGACAGCAGACTGTTGCACCTGAGAGGTATTGACACTGAGCGCCTCAGGCCAGCTGATCTCGGCTTGTTGTAACGCATCGTGCCAGCGCTCAAACACAAAATCGTCTTCCAGTGTTAGCAAGATCTGTTGCTGCAGCGCTGTGGCCCAGTCAGCTTGCAGCCTGGCATGCACTGGTGTACTGGGCATTGTTCGGACCAGCGTAAACGGAAAATGCCGGCCTACCTGGTCAACACTTGGCATCAGGGTGCCCAGTACCGCGTCAGCGCCGCAAACACCGGCCGACAGGGCAAAATGCCACACCGGGCTGGTCAGGTAAGTTTCCAGCCAGGCCTGACCAAGCTGCTCTCGGCTAACAGCCATTACCGCTTGCAGCCATTCATTCCAGCTATCAACAAAGCCTGCTGTCAGCTGCTGCGCGACAAAATCGCCCCTGCTGGGGATCTTGCCACACATTCCCAGTAAATTTACAGACTTGCCGGACAACTGAAGCCCTCCAAAGCATTATTCCAAAATGGGTTATTCACTGTATCAGGCACCAGCTCTACGCGGGCTTTATTGCCTTGCACCGCCAGATGTAACATCTGATCTGTGCGGGTTTGTGGCCGCTGCTGTGCCAATTCATCGAGGAAGCGGAACCATGACCATTCCCCCTCCTGAGAGAAATTCGCCGGTAAGCCGGAGTTGGCCGGTGTAAACACCAGACGGGTTTGCAACCGGTTACGATCTCCGGGCCAGAAGAACTGCCGCGAGCGCGTTGGTCCATGCCGGTAAGATAATTCCTGGCCATCAAGTTCAAGCAACAAATGCGTAATATGCCGATCCAGATAGACGGGCCGTAAACTAAAGCCCACTTTTAGCTTTTGGCTGCCATCTTCAAAAAACGCCGAACGAATTTTCACTGCATTCTGAAAGGTATCTAACACACTCTGATCAAGGCCAATATCTTTCTTAAAGGTCCAGACCGTGCGGCTGGTGTTAACAAAGGGCTGCAGATAATCTTTGAAAAAACTGTCAACGGTGCCGCCATAACCGAAGAAACGTTCAAAATCGCGCAGTTTAATGTCGTCTTTACTACGACGGTTCAACGGATAGCGTCCGGCAATAGCCCGTCGATACTCTGCCAGCACCGTGCCCTGCCAGGCTTCATTGATATGTTGCCGGCTGCCCTTGGCAAATAACTCGCTGGTATCGGCTGATAAGTCAGATAACCAATCAGCAAAGGGAGATGGAATATCACTTTTCAGCCGCCGCAGCGCGACACTGAGCTCATTTCCGCCTTCACCATTGAGCTGATTAACGTACGCCTGGCGCGCCATACCGCCAGGCACATACAAGCGTTCCAGATATTGATAATACATGCGGCTGGTTTGAGCAATTTGCTCCAACTGAGCATCACCAATCTTAAGCAATTCATAAAAGGCAAACTCGACTTCCTGCCCCGGCAATTTTTGGTTTAGCGCCGACATATCTTCCGGCAACAGGCGGTCCAGCCGCGATTTCTGGCTGGAAAATTGCGTTTGCGCAACGTTACCAGCTACCTCTGCCGCCATTTTCGCTTCGGCCGAATCCGGCAGGCTGGTCAGGCGGACATTTTGCTGTACTGCGCGGATAATACTCTGAATGGGCTGCTCAGGGCCTGCCAGTACCCTGGTAACAAAGACGCCTTGCTCAACATCACTGACCGGGCGAATACTGATATCATCTAACAACTCCTGCCACAGATAGGCATAGTCACGCAGGTATTTATCTGTTACCTGCTCAGACAAAGAACCATCAGCAGATTCGCCATCGGCCTGCGCCAGGTCGCCATATACCCAGCTGTCCTGCATCAGGCTGCGAATGATGCGGCGTTTCTCCACATTAAACAAACCATGAAAGCCTTTATAAGTGTACAAGCCCGGAATGCCCTGTTGCAGCGGCAAGCCGCTCTTACGTTGTACCACTTTCACGCCATCGCTGCCCAGCACGTCCACCAGCCTGAAGTCCGGGATATGGCTTTTAACCAGTTCAGTGCGGATACGCTGATACGCCCGCTCTGCCAAAGGCACGGTTAACAGCAACTGTCGTGCTGCCACTATGGCGTCTTCCTGCTCTGTTGCGCCTTTGATGCCAAGCTCGAGTAAGGCCTGTAAATGATTTTGCAACGACAGCCGTAAGTCCTGGCTATGTTCTGCCGGAAACTGGCGCTCCACATACAGGGCAAACCACGAACTTATCTGCTCGGCGCTAAAATGCTCTGGCCGGAAGATCATCAGATAAGTTTTCAACGTCTCGTACAAATAATCACGATGCTGGGCATTGCGCTCCATCTCCTGCGTTAAGCTGCTGAGCAAAAACGGTACGAAGCGCTGATAAAGCGCATTCTGATAGGCACTTTTCGCCGCCTGACCTAATTTATCTCCCTGATACAGGCCCAGGTTTTTCGGGCCATCTACCGGCAATACCCCGGCATAACCGGCGGGCAGGTCGCGTAAGACATTCAGCTGCTCATTCAGTGCAATAACATCGATATCAGCCCGGGCCGATGCCGTCAGTGACTGATAATCAGCCACTTCAGTGGCCACCTGATCGACTAAAGCCGTGTTCCAGCTGTAACTGCCGGCCCAGGCAAACACCAGCCAGGCAGAGCATGCAGCCGTTGCTCCCAGTACACTGCGGCGTATCCAGCGATGACGGTTCTTATGCTGCAG
This sequence comes from Rheinheimera pleomorphica, assembly GCF_011634895.1. GTDB lineage: Bacteria > Pseudomonadota > Gammaproteobacteria > Enterobacterales > Alteromonadaceae > Alishewanella > Alishewanella pleomorphica. Next base: position 349,501 of record NZ_SIRR01000012.1, read on the forward strand.
ATTAACCGACGCTAACTCACGCTCGGGAATAACGATTTCTTCAAAAAAGCGTTTAATAAAATAGCTTTTGCCTTCGGCAGTCTGACGGCGCAGAGGCGGTTCCGCCAGGCCAAAGTTTGAGCCCAGCTGCGACATAATGCGGTCAATCGGCACACCTTCCTGCGTCGCACTGGCAATATAAACGCCGCGCAACATGGTGGCTTTCTCAAAAGGATTCGGCGCAAAAATTTCCTTCAGAAAATCATCAGCCGCACTTTGTAACAAGCGTAACTGGCGCGGAAACTCGTAAATAGCCGCCCGGTTTTCCTGATCATGCTCATACTGCAACCGGCTGAACAGGCGCTGCGTCAAGCGATTTATAATGGCATGAAACTCGCGGTTAAATTGCGCTACCACGCCTTTTTCACTGTCTTGTGTTGCCGCATCGAAGGTCATACCCCATACCTGTTCGCGCTCTTCTTCACTGAGGTTGTCAAAAAACTCGGTGAAGCCCGCTATCAGATCGGCCTTGGTAAACATCACATACACCGGGAAGGTCATCCCCAGTTGGTTTTGCAGCTCCTGCACCCGTTGCTTAATGGCTCTGGCGTGTAAGTTACGCTCGGTACGGGTTTGGTTTAGCAAGTCAGCCAGACTAACAAACACGATAACACCGTTAATCGGCCGGCGTGGCCGGTGTTTACGCAGCAAGCCTAAAAAGCCCTGCCAGGCAGTAGAATCCTGAGCGGCGTGACTATCTTGCGTGGTGTAACGCCCTGCGGTGTCTATAAGCACCGCCTTGTTGGTAAACCACCAATCACATTGGCGGGTACCGCCGATGCCTTCAATGGCATCAGTGCCCATATGCTCTTTTAACGGAAACTCCAGGCCAGAGTTATGCAGTGCCGTGGTTTTGCCTGAGCCCGGCGGGCCTATTAACATATACCAGGGTAATTGATAGATATCGCGCGCTTTACCAAAACGAGCATGCTTTAAGATGTCCAGCGCTTTTTGCATACGTTGGCGCAGTACTTCAATATCGCGCCGCGCCAGCTCGTCGTGTTGCTGATGTTCTTCTCCATTTAACAAGGTGTCTACGGCTTGTTTATGCGAGCGGGTTTCGCGTAAGCCTTTAATGTAATGGCTACCACCCCACACCAGCGCAATAACCAATAATGTCAGTAAACGGGCGCTGGCACTGGCCAATGGCTCATGTCCGGCAATAGCCAGTAACGGGCCGCCAAACCAAATTAATAACGCCAGGGCTAAAAGCCCCAGCACCGTAATAAAAATGCCGGATTTCAGTACCGTTAGCACTGCTTGCAGTACGGCTTTCGCTTTCATAACACGTCCCTTGTCTAAGGTGTTACTGGAGTAAATCTATTTCAACACGACGGTTCAGTGCCCGGTTGGCGGCGCTGTCGTTTGGTGCTATCGGGTTGGCATCACCATGGCCTTCCGGCCACAAGCGGCCACGTAAATCAGCACCCGATGCCAGTGCATCCGCCATAGCATTGGCGCGGGCCAGCGATAAGTGCCAGTTAGACGGATATTTGCTGGTAAAAATAGGCAGATCATCGGTGTAGCCACTAACCAGTATCCGCCCTTCGGTGGCTTCCAGTGCACGCGCCATTTTCGCCGCCACCGGCTCAAAGCCTTCATTGATACCGGTGCTACCAGGGCTGAATAACTGATCCAGACCAACGCGGATCCGCACCCGATCCGGTAACTCAATCACCTGTAGCAGATCGCGGCGGATCTCTGTCTGCAACAGTTGCGTCAGCCGGATAGCATCCTGATGCGCTTTGGCTGATGCCGGTTGCGGGCTATCCTGCTGCCACACCACCAGATTATTCAACTGCCGGTGCACCTGATCTGAGTAGCCATTGATCTGATAGGCCAGATACATATAGCAACCTAATAAAACAGCGCCCACCACCGAACAGGCTACCCACAACGGAAACTCGCCTTCTAACTGGCTGGCTGCCACCACCTGGCTACGCCAGCCGGGAGACAGCTCCCGTGCCGGTTCGCCGCGCTGGCTGCGGATTGCCTTAAAAGCGCGTTCACGGTAGCCTTCGAGTTTCTCAAAGCCGCGCTCTTCCAGGCGCATCTTGCCGGCAAAACCAAATGACAAACACAGATACTGCAGCTCCAGCAGCAACAGATGCTCTTTTGCTGCAGCGATCGCCGCGTCAAGCAAGGTAAAAAAGTACTCGCCACCAAAGGTTTCGTTGTGAAAAGTCGATAGCAGGCTCTCTGCAGCCCAATCGCTGTTGCCACCCCAGGTGGTGTTCAGCACCAGCTCGTCGATAAAAGCGCACAGGCAATAACGGGCTTTTTCAATTAACTCGCTGCTAACGCCTTTATACCTGAGCTGCTGCTCATACTGGTTAATCAGTGCGATGCACTGCGTTTTCAGCCCTGCCACGTCAGCATGTTGTGTTGTACTGCGAATAGGCGACACCAGAGAAAACAGGGCTCCGGCCTCATCTATCAGCACATTATCGCTGATAGACAGCGCTTGCAGTTTCTGCGGTGTATCGGCCGGTCGTACATTCGCCGACATCCGTGTTTTGTCGTTATCACCGGTTTGCTCCGCCGGCAAAGGCGCTGGCGCGGCTTTTAGCGCCGGCCGCCCGCCGGGGCGTGGTTTCATCACAGTTTTATCTGACATCAGTTGCCATCCATGTTAATCATCAGTGACGGTCTAGCGGTTAAGACTTTATCGCCCACAGTTCTATTTTTAAGCCGGGATAATTACCCGACAGATGCAGCGCCAGGCCGCCACTGTTGGCCAGACGCTCCCAGTAGATACTGCCTTTATCCAGCTGAAAGTAATGATAACCGGCGTGATAAGGCACCTGGCGGGGCGCAACCGGCAAGCCAGTGACAGCGATGCCGGGTAACTGGTTATTTACCAGCTCACGGATATGCTCCACCGGGCCAATTTTTAACCTGGCCGGCAGGTGTTTACGAATATCATCCGCGGGTAAATCAGCTGAAACCGCCAGCACAAACTGGGCATACTCCAACAAGGTTTTGTCGGTTAGCGGCGATACCAGAATGCCAAACTTAGCCTGCTCCAGTGGCAGTGCCTGGGCGGTCTGCTCCAGCACTACGCTTAACGTCTGATTCATAATGACGCTAAGGTTGCCAAACACGGCGGTTAAATCATCATGTTGATAAGGCGGAAACTGTGGCGGGCGTTTTTGTCGCGAGGTAAAAGTGGCCAGTTCCCCCAGCATAGAAACCATCAAGCGGTACAGATTAAGCGGGTGTTCCAGCACCCCGTTTTTTAGATGTCGCAGCACCGGCTCATAGCGATTAAGCACCTGTAACATCAAAAAATCGGCGATAGAGTTTGCCGTGCCCTGCCCCTTGCCCAGGCGGTCTGCCAGCGCATCGGCGCGTTGACATAACATACCCAGCGCTTCATTGATAAAGGCACAGAGTTCACTGTCTTGCTGAATATCCACCAGGGGTGGGATAAACTTTTTCATCAGTTTAACCTCACCTTGCTCCGACACTTCGCGAATGCGGGCCACCGGCAGACAAATAAAGCCGCCGCGGTCTTCTGACTCAAGCTTAAACAGTAACCTTAGCTTGGCCAGTTGCAACAGCTCTGTCGCCTCTTCCGCCAGGCTGTTATCCGCCACGCTGTGTTCGGCATAGCCATAACGGCTGATGTGGCCGGCCTCTGCGCTGCTAATATTCTGCCCATGCGGTTTATCCAGCGCCAGACACAGGTACACCAGCTGGTCGCGGCACGACTTCGCTATCTGTATGGCACCTGGCAAGCTCTCTACCTGAGGTAATTGTAAAACAGTGCCATCGGGCAAAATGGCTTCAAGTTCGGCCAGCGCAAACTGACCGAACTTTAAACTTTGGTGATCGACACTGAGCCGGCGCACACCAAAGCTATAAGGCAATTGCATCGCCAACTGCTGCTGACGGCAATAATCAAAATAACGCTCTTGTTGCTGAAAATGCTGCGGGCGTAAAAACAAGCCTTCCGACCAGGCAATGCGGCTGTAGTCACTCATATTGAACCTTCCATGCGCGGGCGAAAATTAACGTTTACGTTCTAAGTCGTGCTCACGGATATACACCGCCAGCTTATCTACATAGACATAAAAATCGTCATAGCCGGTCGGTTTAACATCTACCACCGCCCGCCATCTGGCGCCTTCAATATCACGGTATGCCGCCACTACCGCCACCGCTTTCGTGGCCGGTTGCAAGGCCATACGATATTCATTGCGCTGACCTGGCTCAAACACCAGTTCATCTTTTTTCAGTAAATCGGTGCGCAAAATAGCTTCCGGATTATCATACAGCGCAAAGAAATCCTGATTTTCAAATACGGTTTTTGACGCCAGCTCATACACCTTAATAATGACCGGCGAAGGACGGCCATCAAAATCCGGATTAATATCTGTCGCTACACGAAAATGCAATTTAGTCGACGGCGGAAAGGTGGCATATACCGCCTGACAGCCGGCCAACAGCGTCAGACTCAACCACATCAGCACCAGGGCTTTAATTATTTTCATTTCTACCACTCCTGACGGTATCGTTTACAAAAAATTAGCTATTACGTAAGTAAGCTTCATAGGCGCTGATAAAGTCATCGTTAACGCCCTGTTTGTCTTTGTTATTAACATTGGCCGACAATTCGTCGTGCAAGGCTTTGTAACGCGCCCACAATCTGGCCTGGCGCTGAGCCGGGTTCACTTTATCGAGAAAACTGGCTGAAAAATCAGATGCTTCCAGTTTTTGCGGTGCCAGCTCTGCCAACAAACCCGCCATAGCCCCACTGGCACCGGCAATGATCGCCGCTTCATGCCGGCTGATATCGGCAAAGGCTTCAGCAATCGCCTGACGCGCAGGCATAAAGCTGCTGCCAGGGCGGTTAAACAGGTTATGAAAGGCATCATCAATGGTGGCAGAAAACTTAAGAGGGTTGTTTTCGCGCTGCTGAAACGTGGTTTGATTGACGCGAAAGCTGTTTTTAACAGCAGAACGCTCGCGCATTACCGCCATCACACCTTGCAACGATTGCTGCAACGCCTGACCTAACTGTTCCCACCACTGCGCCGTACCAGCCGCCGGCAAACTGGCGTCAGACACACCAAGCCCCTGTAAAAAGGCATCAAGACACGCTTGTGCCGGTAATGGTTCTGCAGCATTACCCTTGAGCCTTGTGCTGTTTTTCTGTGGTTTAGCCACAACAGGCGCAGCAGCGTCCTGCAGCGGGAATTGATTCTCTGGTTGCCAGGCAGCTTGCCAATCGTCAGGAATAAGGGCCGCCGGTGCATGAAAATGATCGTCCAATACCAACTCCGGCTCTGGACTGGCCGCAGAGTGGCTGACACGGTTAGACATAGCAGTGCCGTGCGCCGCCGGATCAGCGCTAGCGCTATTTAGCGGTGCAATATCGGCAATGCGTAAGCCAATATGGTTGTCTGCGGCAGTCGCAGGCTCAGCGGCCATCGGCATTGCTGCTTGCGCCGGTGTATTTGCCGGCATGGCATCAACCAGCGCTACCTGAATTTCGTAGTCGCCTAAACAGAGCGTGTCGCCGTCGCGCAATATATGGCTGTTTCCCTGACCTAAAGGCGTGACAGATCGGTTTATAAACAAGCCATTAGTAGACTGATCACTGATAGTAAACTGCCCCTGCTGATAGCTGATCCTGGCGTGCACACCAGACACTACCCGCTCTGGATCCGGCAGATACCAGTCTGATTGTTCGCTGCGTCCAAGCGTGCCACCGCTGGCATCGAACCGTTTTACCGCAACCTGTCTGGGAGACAAACGGTGATAACTCAGCACTGACAATTCAAGTAACATATCCCTTTGCTCCACATTACACTCCTGCCAGCAAAACACAATTTATTAACCATAAATCGGCCGCAAAGATTAAGTTAAATTTATTGTTACGTCAACAGTCGACATGTTACAAATAAGGTTAACCACAATCGTGACTGACTGGCTTTTTTGTGAAATAATTGCTCTTATTTTGCATTAGGCCAGCCTGACTTGCTGGTTTAAGCCAGAACAGGTAACACAAGGAGTAGATAATGACGGCACAGGAAACCACCAGTGTTGACAGCCTGAATACCAATGCGGCACAGGACGCCGATAAAACCCGTTATGCGGTTAAACCTTCTGCCAACGCTAAAACAGCAGGCAAAACGACGTTGGCCGCGGGGATGCTGATAAAACAGCGCTATTTGTTGGAGAGCAAAATTGGATCAGGTGGCATGAGCGATATTTATCGCGCCACTGACACCTTTTTGCAACAAGCTGGCGTACTTAACTGCAGTGTCGCGATTAAAGTGCTGCAGCAACAATTTGTCGATCAGCCAGAAGCCTTGCAATTGTTATTGCAAGAAGCGCATAAAACACAACAACTGTCGCACCCGAATATCGTGCGGGTATATGATGTTGACTGCGATCAGCAGCTTTATTTTATCGTGATGGAATTTCTTGACGGCGAAAGTTTGGATCAGGTGATTAAACGTTACAAACCCAAAGGGTTGCCACTAAAATCTGCCCTTAACCTGTTACAACAAATTGCCGCGGCACTGAACTTTGCCCATCGCAACGGCATAGTGCATGCCGATCTGAAACCGGCCAATATTATGGTGAACCGCGCTGGCGAGGTCAAAGTACTCGACTTTGGTGTCGCGCAAAAACTGCAGTTAAATCATGATATTTATGCCGCAGAGCAACAAAGTCAGACCGCACCGCTAAGCGGTTATACGCCCGCTTATGCCAGCCCGCAATTACTGGCCGGCAACACGCCGGCGGTAGCAGATGATGTGTTTTCATTTGCCTGTTTAAGCTATGAGCTGTTAACCAGCAAGCACCCGTTTGACCGTATGCCTGCAGACAAAGCGGCAAGCGGGAAAAAACAGGCCAACAAACCGGCTCACCTGAATCTACTGCAATGGCAAGCACTGAAGCGGGCGTTGCAGTTTGACAGCAAGGCTCGCAATATCAGTATTGAGCAGTTGATGCAACATTTTAACCGCCAGCTCTGGCGCGGCCTGGCAACCGCAGCCGCACTGGGTGCATTAGCAGTTGTCAGCTGGCAGTATTACCAGCAACAACAAGCACAGCTGCAAAGCTTGGCGCGCCAAACCGCCGAGGTAACACAGCAACAACAACAGTACCTGCAACTGGCCGATGCGCAACCGGCCGAGCTACTCGCTGCATTGGCGCAAAGTGACAAGGTTTGGCAACGTGACGCCCTGCTGCGTAGCCAACAACAGCGTTTGTTAAATCATTTTGAGCAACAAATTGATACGCTACTGAGTGACCGTCGTTTCAGCTACCCGAATTATCCGGAAATTGAACACATTCTCTCACAAGCCGCTGCGCTGTTTCCTGATTCACATTATCTGGCTGAACTGAGCAGCAGCTTATTGCGCAGTAAGCAAACGGCTATTGAGGTACTGCGCGGCCAAATGAACCAATTGCTGCTTAACCAGCAATACCAGCCGCGGCAGGATGGGCCAGACCCGTATAGCGTGTTGCAGACACTGCGCCGTGTCGACAGTCAATATCAGCTGCAGCCCGATGCTAACGAAACCAGTGTCTACATTGACGCCTTTAATCAGGCAGTCGCGGCCAACGACGCCGCAGCGCTGCAACAGCTTATTAAGGTTGGCCAGTTAATTTTTGCTAACCATAGCGAAGCGGCGCCGTTGGTGGCACAAGGCCAGCAACTGGCAGCAGCCGTCGATGCTATGGCATTGTACAACAATACGGTCGCGGATGGCGCAGCTGCTGATTTTCCGTACCAGGCTGCTGAGGTGTTTTACCGCCACAGTTTCCAGCAGCTGGAGCTGGAGCTGACACAAAGCGCCAAGGTTGCTGACATTGATGCGGTTTATGATAAATTGCAGCAGTTTAACAGCCAGGTCCCTGCCGACTTTTCCTTACATGTCGCGCTGCGGCGTAAACTGGCTGACAAATACCTGAATTTATCCGGCGAGTTACTGCAGTCTAACCAGGTACGTACCGCCGAGCGTTTAATGCGCCGAGCTAATGAGCTGATGAACAGCCTGAGCAGTTAATCAGCGATACGCCTCTACGCCCTGGCACAATTGACGCAAACCCAATACCGTGCGGGGCGTGGTGCGGTACAGATAATCGGCATTCAGTGCTAAAAATTGCTGTTTTTTTACCGCGGGTAACGCAGTAAAACGCTGCCAGTAACTAAAATCCGGTGTGGTGTTGCCGCTGTAAGCGGCAATAATCACCTCAGGCTGCGCCTGGATCAGCTGCTCCAATCCTACTTGCGGATAATCGCCTTTAGCCTGACTAAAAACATTATCCGCGCCACACAGCGCCAGCATTTGCGCCGGCCAGGCGTTATTCGCCACTGTACTCAGCGGCGCTGTGCCCATAGCAAAAAATACCGCTACCGGCTTTTTCTGCTGATACTGTGCCCGCAAAGCAGCAAGCTCGGCGTTAAATTGCTGCGCCAGCCGTTGTGCCTGGGCTGTTCTGCCGCTGTGCCGGCCCAGCATCACAAGTTCGGTGGCAATATCATCAAGTGTTTGCGGATCTGAAAATACTACCTTGACACCAAACTGCTGCAAACGCTGAATATCAGCCGGCGGATTACCGCTACGCCAGGCAATCACCAGATCCGGGCGCAGCGCCAATACGGCTTCGATATTCACCGCGGCGTAACTTGCTACACTGGGTAGCGTTGTTGCCTCAGGCGGATAATCACTGTAGTCGCTTACCGCGACCACGTTATCACCGGCGCCTATGGCAAATAACATTTCGGTAATATGCGGCGCCAGGGCAATAATACGCTGCGGCGCTGCAGCCGTTGCCAGGCTTAGCAGACTGCTAAGCCCGCATAATAACAGTAACAGCGGCCTCACCAGTCAATCCCCCGTTGCGCTTTAACGCCACTGTCAAAAGCATGTTTTATGTTTTGCACTTCGCTGACGGTGTCGGCCAATTCAATCAAACGCCGGTGACAAGCGCGGCCGGTGATCAACACATGCTGGCCCGGCGGCCGGTTTAACAAAGCACTTTCAATGCGTTCCAGCGGCAAATAATGATAACTGAGCATATAGGTCAGCTCATCCAGCAATACCATATCCAGCGTCGGATCGGCCAGAAATTGCTCTGCCTGCAACCACACCTGTTCCGCAGCGGCAATGTCTGCTGCTTTATCCTGGGTATCCCAGGTAAAACCGGTGGCCATCACCGCAAACTGCACACCATGTTGCGCCAGCAAATTACGCTCGCCGCAATCCCAGCTGCCTTTGATAAACTGTACTACCGCCGCGCGCAAACCATGGCCAACGGCCCGGGCTACCGTGCCAAAGCCCGACGTCGATTTACCCTTACCATTGCCGGTAATAACCAGCAGCAGGCCTTTTTCGGCACTGGCGGCGGCCACCGCCGCATCGACCTGGGCTTTTAAGCGTTGCTGGCGCGCCTGATGCCGTTGTTGCTTGATATCATCTGTTGTCATTGTCATTCGCTATAGCCGCTGTGCGCGCATAATAAATAAAAAAAACACACTACCCACCAGCGAGGTGATTACCCCCAACGGGATCTCCTGCTGCGGCAGCACAGTACGGGCCAGATTATCGACCCAGATCAAAAATACCGCCCCAACCACCGCGCAACCGAGTAATAGCCTTACTGAGGTCACACCAAAAAAGTACCGCACCAAATGTGGGATCATCAGGCCAACAAAGGCGATGCCACCGCATTGCGATACGATACAGGCCGTAAGCAGCGCCGTCGCCAACAATAGCACCAGCCGCAAACGCGTTGTATTGACCCCTAGGGTGCGGGCGCTGTCGTCAGACAGCAGCAGAGCATCCAACTGCCGCCGCAGTGCCAGCGCCAGTACCAGCACCAATACCACGACCGGTGCCAGCAAGGCGACGCTATACCAATCCGTGCGGCTTAAACTGCCCATTAACCAGAATATCACCCGGTTAGCCGCAAAAGGCTCAGCAAAGTACAAAATAAAGCTACTGATCGCACTTAACATAAAAGACACCGCCACCCCGGCCAGTAAGGTTATCTCTACTTTACGCCAGTGCTGGCCGGCACAGACCACAAACACCAGCGCCACAGCAAATAAAGCGCCGGCAAAAGCACCGGCAGCAATACCCACCAGCTGTGCCGGCAGCACCACACTGACCAGCGTTGCACCAAGACCAGCACCGGCCATCAAGCCGAAAAGATAAGGGTCTGCCAGGGGGTTACGGCTGGCATTTTGCAAAATAGCGCCCGACACGGCCAGGCCGGCACCGACCAACACCGCGCACAATAGCCGTGGCAAACGAATCTGCCAGACAATAGTTTCAGCCAAAGGTGAGCCCGGAGCCAGGCCCACTAGCACGCTGATGGTATCGGCCAGCGACACATCGGCGCTGCCCAGCGTCAGGCTAAGCAACATACTGGCCAGCAGCAGAAGCGTTGACAACATCATGGCCTTTGCATAATGACGCTTTAACATAAATCGGTAAGCTCCGGCGGTAAAAAGGTAACCTGTAACCTTTGCAGCTGGGGCTGCACAGCAACCTGACATGGCAGACGAAACACCTGTTGTAACCGCTCTTGCTGCAACACCTGTGCCGGGGTGCCAAAGGCGCATTGCCGGCCCTGGTGTAACAGCAGCAGCTTGTCGCAATACAAAGCCGCCAGATTCAAATCATGCAAACAGGCCAGCACCGCAATACCCAAACACCGTACCAGCTGCAAAATTTGGTGTTGGTAATGCACATCAAGATGGTTAGTCGGTTCGTCCAGCAACAATAACGCCGGTTGCTGCAGTAACGCGCGGGCGATATACAAACGTTGCAGCTCTCCACCCGACAGGGTATCGATAAGTTGGCTGGCTTTATTGAGCAGGCCTACTTTTTGCAGCGCCCTTGCGATGGCTTGTTCGTCACTGCCGGTAGTGCGTTCAAACCAGCTTTTATGCGGTAGCAAACCCATCTCTGCAACCTGCTGCACGGTTAAGGCAAACAGCGGTGGCGGATGCTGGCTGACCACCGCCAACGTCCTGGCCAGCTCTTGGCTAGTGTAATGTGCCAACGGGCGCTGCTTTAGCAAAATCTGCCCACTGTCCGCTGGTACAGCACGCTGAATAAGCCGCAACAGGCTACTTTTGCCGGCACCATTGGGGCCGACAACGCCAATAAACTCGCCCTTAGCCAACGAAAACTGAATATCCTGCAGTATCGTCTGATCACCCAACTGCAAAGACACGGCTGATACGTTAAGCAAAACCCACTCCTGACAAAAGCAGTAGCGGCCTGCATACAGATGAAGGCATTGCCACTGCTGTGAACTCCCGCACAGAGGCGTAACATCTGCCCGGGCAGGTCTCCTGACTTTAAGCGATAACCCACAGGCCCCTTCCCAGCCATAATGGCCAGTGGTACTAGCATGCAGCACTTATTACAGTTGCGGGAACAGTGCAGGCCTTTCACCTGCTTCCCTTTTCAGCGGGTGTTACCCCGCACCTGAGCGTCCGCCAGTGTAGCAGACAACAGCACACAGCAGCAAAATGAAAACGCCAGCAAAACTGCTGGCGTCAATCACTACGGATAATACGTTTTAGCGTGAAACTTACTCAATAGCGCTTAACAAGGTTTTATCCAAACCGTCTTCAGCTAATATTTTGACCACGGCCTGGCAATGCTCTACGGTAAAATCCCCCTCAGCAATTTGGGTATTGAGCATATTGCGCCGTTTCATCACAATATCTGACACCATCTGCTGGTTAGCACCCTTTTCACCGCCCATTTTGCTGTACAGTTTATCCAAGTACGGATACAGCAATTTTTCAGCATCATAAGCCGCAGCACGCACCGACGGATGAAAATCCTGACAGGCATTTAAGTTCAACAAGTAAAAATTCAGGTAGCCAGCCACCGTCACCAGTTTATAGTCTTGCGTGTTCGCCTGTGCTGCCGCACATACCGTGCCTGAAGTGAGTATTGCCGCAGCAATCATTGCACTTAGCCGTGTTTTCATTATTACGTCCTGTTTGTCGGTTAGCGTTGCTATTCAATCTAAACAGAAGTTGGCATTTTTGCAATCTTCTGTTTTTAAATAAGCACCCAATAAAGCAACTACGCGTTTTTATTACTTAACACTGACCACTGCTGCCAACACCCCACTGCAAACAAACTGCCAATCAATAAACAGATACCCGAGCTCACCAGCCAAAATATCAGACTGTTTTCCGGGAACATCGGCATTAAGCCAACAAAGGCAACGCCACGCAGTAAAAATATGCTGCTAATCAGCAGTAGCGCTAATTTTGTTAGTGGTAAACGCTTTATTACTCCGGCACCCGACAAAGCAAACAAGGCCCAAACGAACAGCACCACAACAATTACAGCAGTAACGATGGTCGGATACCAAAGCCCCTGCTCCGCCATACGGGCCATCTGCTCACCTGCACCAAAGAAGCGATACCAATCACCGCCGAAAACAATACAGCCAAGATGAGCAAGCGCAGCGGCAAAGCAACATAGCGCCGCCGCAAGAAGAGACTTATTGTTAACAGAGGGCATTTCTCATCCTTGAATGTTGTTATCTATAAAAAGTAGTGGCACGCCAGCTAGCTTAGCCTGTGATATTTTTTTGAAATCAATGCTGCAAGTGAATAAAACACACCTGACAGCAAAAGCCAAAACAGAACCTGCTTTATTAATGAATCTAAAAACGCCATTGAAAACACAAACCAATGTGCTGTACCAAGCAGTATGGTGGCCATCGCCCAAGGCAGATTAACCCTGTTTACTTTTGACAGCAGCTGAACGGTTAGCAATGCACATAACGATACAAACCAATACGTTATGCCAATTAATAAACTGAGTTTAAAGGTGCCCCAACAGCCAAATTTTGGATCACAGTTCCCCATAATCAATATTTTATACGCCTGATAAGCCGCTATCGGCAGCATAAATAACAGTAGTGATGTTATTACAGTTCTAATTATCGTGTTCATGACTACTCAAAAAAATATAAGGCTAAGCCGCGCTCTGCGGAAAATTTGAAGCGCAGCGAAAAAATTGTCCTGCAGCAGCGCTTTGTTAGGCATTTTTACTTGATAATTCATTTAGCCGCTTGAGAATTAATCCAATCTTACCCTCACGAATCATAGCCCCCATGTGGCCATCACAAAACCGTTCACCACGAACGCAGTAGGTCAGCATAGTCCTGATTTGGTCAAGGCCAGAAGATTCGATTAACTTTTTATCTTCGATCATCTTTTTTGCTTCTTTTGGACTATATCCGTAGTCGCACCACTGCTCTTGCGATGCTACCCGAAAAAACTTTTTTACGTTTTCTTCATACTCTGGCCATGGCATAGTGAAAACACCCTCTCTCTCTTCTCCACCACACCATTTTTTAATGGGATCAAAACCATCTCGGTAAAGAAGGGGGATAAATTGAACCAATTCCATGATTTGGTTTTCATCTGAAAATACTGCGCGCATTTTCTGACCTCGTTCGGAAAGCTAACGCACGCCACAAACGCGAGCAACTTGTTGCGAGTCGAGCCGCGAAGCGGCTTTTTGATGGCGTTTGTTATACACCACTGCCTCTCACACTAAACTTGATTTGAAACCTAACAAGTTCCGTCTTCGTATTAATACTTTCAACTTTCTTTGCGCCGTCAAAAATAGACTTCAGAAAAGTGTCTGATAAGTCACCAGCGTAAGACATTCTTAGATTGAAGTTTTCAGAACTGTTTAGTTCAAACTGAAGTAATAACTCACCTTCTTCATTCGTAGATGATATTTGTTCGACAGCAAGTTTTACTCTATCAATAAATGCAACTAAATCATGAATATTAAGATTATTCTCAATAACATGCTCTTCAGTTAGAAGTACCATACCAGACATCTGTATTGGACCAGTTTGTTGTGGCTCCTGCGTTTGAGGCTTATGAATCATCCATGAGTCAGCAGTATAACTTTTACCATCAACAGGGTTTACATAAGTCTCTTGGGCATTAACGCTTATTAGAAAAATACAGAAAAACAAAATAACTAGAAGCTTGCTCATAAGTCTCCTGGTGTATAACGCTTGCAGCACAGGCCGAAACCCGCGCAGCGGTTGAGGTCCAGGCCACGCAGAGGCCGATTGTGGCTGCACTTGTTAAGTTTTTTCATCGCAAATTATTTTGTAATTTTTATACATTAAAGGCCAAGGATTGAACTCTACAACTTTCATCGTGCTACCTCGTATAGAATGTGAGCAATTCTTCAGAGAGGCCTTTATAACAATGCCATTATCAAGTTCAACGTTCGCGATTAAAAGGTAATTCGACTTCACAAAGTTATGCTGATTTACAGATTTTATTCGTCCTTCGATCTCAGAACCTCTTACACCGCCAAAGTAAAAATATTCGAATAACAAATATGCCGCCAAAAAAAGTGACAGAAAAAGCAACACATCTTTAACGGAGAAATTTTCGTCCATATAAACTGTTCTTACCCATAAAAAGTAGACACTCGGTTATGCGCATTTGCGCTCATACTCAGCCGGGCTGACATAGCCAATCGC
>NZ_SIRR01000013.1 GCF_011634895.1 Rheinheimera pleomorphica
TCCGAGTTACCCATGATCAGTAGACACCTTCTATAGTTAGGTATCGTACCTGACACTGAGGTGCAAAATGGCCAGACATAAAACCCAGGCGTACTCAGAAGAGTTCCGCCGTGAAGCCGTAAGATTGTCTGATTTACCCGATAAAACAGCGACGTCAGTTGCTCAGGAATTGGGCATTCACCCGAATCAGATTTACAACTGGCGTGCCCAGTTTAACCGCTTGTCTGATAAGCAGTTTAATAGCATCAATGGCGTAGATTATTCCAAGGATGAAAGCGAGAAAGTCCGGCAGTTAAAGCGTGAGCTGGACACGCTGAAAAAGGAAAATGAATTTCTAAAGAAGGCAGCTGCGTACTTTGCCAAGTTGCAGGAGTAAAGTACGCCCTGATAAGTGAATATGTGGGGCAGTATACGGTCAGGTTGATGTGCCGGGTATTGGAAGTATCAGCCTCCGGCTTTTACCGCTGGCGGGGTCGTAAACCAAGCCTGAGCAGCGTAAAGCACGAGAAGTTGGAGCAGCAGGTACTCGACAGCTATGCCCATTACAAAGCGCGCTACGGCGCGCCCAGGCTGGTAAAAGAGCTAAATGCGCTGGGCGTAAGCTGTTGCCTGAACACCGTGGCCAGTATCCTCAAAGCCAGAGGAATACGGGCGCGTAACGGCAAGTCGTTTCGCTACAGCCCACGCACCGAAGCGATGACCAATGTGGCCGATAACCTGTTGAAAAGGCGGTTTGACGCTGAGAAACCCAACGAGCGCTGGACAACGGATATCACCTATATCTGGCTGAAAGATAAATGGTTATACCTGGCAACGGTGATGGATTTATACTCCAGAGCGATAGTGGGTTGGTCGCTGGATACCAGCATGACGGAGCAATTGATTACGCAGGCCCTGAAGATGGCACTGGCGCGACGGCAGCCCAAGCAAGGCTTGATAGTGCATTCAGACCGGGGCGTGCAGTATCGTTCGACAGCATATCAGGATGTGTTGATGAATGCCGGCTGTGTGCCTAGCATGAGCCGTAAAGGCAATTGCTGGGATAATGCCGCCATGGAAGCCTTCTTCAGCCGGCTAAAAGTAGAACTGATTTATGCAGAAAACTACGACTCGATTGAACGGGCGAAGTCAGGTATCTTCGAGTACATTGAGATATTTTATAACCGTGTCCGTAGGCACTCAGCGATTGGCTATGTCAGCCCGGCTGAGTATGAGCGCAAATGCGCATAACCGAGTGTCTACTTTTTATGGGTAAGAACAGT
>NZ_SIRR01000014.1 GCF_011634895.1 Rheinheimera pleomorphica
TGGTCAACGTGACCGATGGTGCCTACGTTTACGTGCGGTTTTACTCGTTCAAATTTAGCCTTAGCCATGAATAGACCCTTCTTTATTTAATTGCGGCCTGCCGAAACAGGCCAAACTAAGTTATTAATATGCTTTACGCGCAGCAATTATCGCTTCTGTCACGTTGCTGGGAGCTTCTGCATAGTTCAATGGTTCCATTGAATATGAAGCGCGACCCTGACTTAACGAACGCATGTTGGTTGCATATCCAAACATCTCAGACAGCGGAACGTGCGCATCAACGATTTTGATACCACCAGGCGCATCTTCCATGCCGTTAATAATACCGCGGCGACGGTTTAAGTCACCAACAATATCACCCATGAAGTCTTCTGGTGTTACCACCTCAACTTTCATGATTGGCTCAAGAATAACCGGCTTGGCTTGCAGTGCACCTTTCTTGAAGCCCATAGAAGCAGCGATTTTAAACGCCATTTCGTTTGAGTCAACGTCGTGGTACGAACCGTCAAACACTGTAACTTTTACGTCAATTACCGGGTAGCCAGCAAGGACGCCGTTTTTCATTTGTTCCTGAACACCTTTATCAATGGCAGGTATATATTCTTTTGGAATAACACCGCCGACAACAGCATTCACAAACTCATAACCGGCGCCTTCTTCCTGTGGCTCAATTTTCAGCCAACAGTGACCAAACTGACCGCGCCCACCAGACTGACGTACAAACTTACCTTCAACTTCGGTCGCCGCACGCAGTGTTTCGCGGTAAGACACCTGTGGTTTACCCACATTGGCCTCTACCTTGAATTCGCGCCGCATACGGTCAACGATAATGTCGAGGTGTAACTCGCCCATACCAGAAATAATGGTCTGGCCGGTTTCTTCGTCAGTGTGTACACGGAAAGACGGGTCTTCAGCAGCCAGTTTACCCAGCGCGATACCCATCTTTTCCTGATCAGCCTTGGTTTTCGGTTCAACCGCAACAGAGATTACCGGCTCTGGGAACTCCATACGTTCCAGAGTGATAATATGGTTAGGATCACACAGAGTGTCACCTGTTGTTACGTCTTTAAAACCGATACCCGCGGCGATATCACCAGCGCGAACTTCCTTAATCTCTTCGCGGGTATTGGCGTGCATCTGTACGATACGGCCAATACGTTCTTTCTTCATTTTTACCGGGTTATACACGGTGTCACCTGAGTTGATCACACCAGAGTACACCCGGAAGAAAGTTAAGGTTCCCACGAAAGGATCGGTAGCAATTTTAAACGCCAGTGCAGAAAACGGCTCATCATCACTGGAGTGACGCTCGCCTTCAGTTTCGTCTTCATTGATACCGGTAATCGCTTTAACTTCTGTTGGCGATGGCAGGAAATAAATCACATTATCCAGCATCGCCTGTACGCCTTTATTCTTAAAGGCAGAACCGCACATCACCAGCACTACTTCGTTGCGCAGTGTTAAATCACGCAGCGCCTGACGAATTTCCTCTTCGGTAAACTCATCCCCTTCCAGGTAGCGCTCCATTAATTCTTCACTGGCTTCCGCTGCAGCTTCGATCATGTTCTGCCGCCACTCGTTACATTCATCAAGCATTTCTGCCGGAATGTCTTCATAAGTGAACGTCATACCCTGATCTTCCATATTCCAATTGATAGACTTCATCTTGATAAGGTCAACGACCCCACGGAAGTCATCTTCAGCACCGATAGGTAACTGAATAGGCACTATGGTGCTGTTCAGACGGGTTTGCGCCTGCTTTACCACACGCAAAAAGTTGGCACCGGTGCGGTCCATTTTATTGACGAAGATCATCCGCGGCACTTCATACTTATTGGCCTGACGCCAAACAGTTTCAGTCTGCGGTTGTACACCAGATGAACCACACAGAACGACCACGGCGCCGTCTAATACCCTAAGCGAACGTTCAACTTCAATCGTGAAGTCAACGTGGCCCGGGGTATCGATCAGGTTGATGCGGTGCAGCTCAAACTGCTGCTGCATACCAGACCAGAAGGTAGTCGTCGCAGCAGACGTGATAGTGATACCACGCTCCTGCTCCTGCTCCATCCAGTCCATCGTTGCAGCGCCGTCATGCACTTCACCGATCTTGTGAGAACGGCCGGTATAAAACAAGATGCGCTCTGAAGTCGTCGTTTTACCGGCGTCAACGTGCGCACAGATACCTATGTTGCGGTAGCGTTCTATTGGGGTTGTACGTGCCACAATAAAATCCTCTTGTTAAGACTTGCTTACCAACGGAAATGAGCGAACGCTTTGTTAGCTTCAGCCATACGGTGCACGTCTTCACGCTTCTTAACCGCAGAGCCTTTGTTGTCAACGGCATCCAGCATTTCACCAGCCAAACGCTGAGCCATTGATTTTTCACCACGTTTACGGGCAGCCTCAACTAACCAACGCATAGCCAGAGCATTACGACGAACAGGACGTACTTCACACGGTACCTGGTAGGTAGAACCACCAACACGGCGTGATTTAACTTCAACTGTAGGACGAATGTTGTCCAGAGCCACTTCAAAAATGTCTAAATGTTCTTTCTTAGACTTAGTAGCAGCTAACTCTAATGCGCCGTATACAATTGATTCGGCTGTAGATTTTTTACCGTCGACCATAACGACGTTTACAAACTTGGCAAGTAATTCACTTCCGAACTTAGGATCTGGAAGAATTTTACGTTGACCTATGACGCGTCTTCTTGGCATTCGTAACTCCGATTGCTTCAGGTGATTCCAAAACTTTTAATACATTAAAGAAAAAAAGTTGTTTAGTTTGGCCTTACTAACGGAGTACCGTTATTTCTTAGGCCGTTTTGCGCCGTACTTAGAACGGGCTTGTTTACGATCTTTAACGCCGGCACAGTCTAAAGTGCCGCGTACGGTGTGGTAACGCACACCTGGCAGGTCTTTTACCCGGCCACCGCGAATCAGAACAACACTGTGTTCCTGCAGGTTATGGCCTTCACCACCGATATAAGAAGAAACTTCGAATCCGTTAGTTAAACGAACACGGCATACCTTACGTAATGCTGAGTTAGGCTTCTTAGGTGTAGTGGTGTATACACGGGTACAAACACCACGCTTCTGCGGGCAAGCTTCAAGCGCCGGAACGGTGCTCTTGGCTACCTTCTGGCTGCGCGGCTTACGCACTAGCTGGTTGATTGTTGCCATTAAATACTCCTGGTTAATATATACCCAATAAACGTGAAAATTCCGCACCCCAAAATTGGGGTCGCGGAATTCTAATGGTCAAGCTTTGACCTGTCAAGGAACAATGCCGTTTGCTGCTAATTTAAGCAGTAAACGGCTGTGTTACCTTGTTTACTCGTCGTTGCCAGATAAATCCATATTCAGCGCGTCAGACAGTGCCTGCTCCGCCATTTCTGAACTCATTGCCGGTTCAACAACTTCCGCATTGCCACCACGTTGACGCTGACGGATACGGTTTTGGTGATACGCAAAACCGGTACCTGCCGGGATCAAACGGCCAACAATAACGTTTTCTTTCAGACCGCGCAGTTCGTCAATCTTACCGCCAACAGCGGCTTCAGTCAGAACGCGGGTCGTTTCCTGGAACGAGGCAGCCGAAATGAACGAGTCAGTCGACAGTGATGCCTTGGTAATACCTAACAATGAACGCTCATACTGCGCCGGCATTTTGCCCGCAGCTTCCAGTTCACGGTTGGCGATATTAACGCGTGCCACTTCAGCCTGCTCACCTTCTAAGAACTCACTGTCGCCAGGGTTAGTGATTAAGCACTTACGCAGCATCTGACGGATAATCGTTTCAATGTGCTTATCGTTAATCTTAACGCCTTGCAGACGGTAAACGTCCTGTACTTCGTTCACAATGTAACTGGCCACATGGTGGATACCACGTAAACGCAGGATATCGTGCGCTGACTCAGGGCCTTCAGAGATAACTTCGCCTTTCTCAATGCGTTCGCCTTCGAACACATTAACCTGACGCCATTTCGGGATCATCTCTTCATGCACATCACCCTGATCTGGCGTGATTAACAGACGACGTTTACCTTTGGTCTCTTTACCGAAGCTGATCACACCAGAAATTTCCGCCAGAATGGCTGGATCTTTTGGCTTACGCGCTTCGAACAAGTCCGCAACGCGCGGCAGACCACCGGTAATATCGCGTGTTTTCGAGCTTTCCTGTGGAATACGCGCTAATACTTCACCGGCTTTCACCGTTGCACCATCAGTCACTTCGATAGTGGTGAAGCTTGGCAGACGAATTTCCTGCAGCGCACCGTCGTCCATCGTCAGAATAAGTTTTGGCTCTTTGGCATTCGCCTTAGCCAAATCTTTCACTACAGTACGGGTTAAACCGGTTAACTCGTCGGTCTGTACTTCAGTGTTGGTATCGTCAACATCGCTGTGATTAACCTTGGCGCCGCGCTCAACGATAATTGGGTGTGAATGCGGATCCCAGTTCGCTACGATTTGACCAGCCGTGATTTTCGCGTTGTCGTCTGTCGTCAGGATTGAACCGTACGGCAGCTTATAACGCTCTTTCTCACGACCTAATTCGTCAAACACGGTAACTTCAGCAGAACGTGAGGTGATAACAATCTTGTTATCCGCGTTACGCACGAACTTAGCATTTTGCAGTTTTAAGGTACCGGCTGTTTTAACCTGTACGCTGTTTTCTGCAGAAGCCCGTGATGCCGCACCACCGATGTGGAAGGTACGCATCGTCAGCTGGGTACCTGGTTCACCGATTGACTGTGCGGCAATAACACCAACAGCTTCACCGGCGTTGATCAGGTGACCACGCGCTAAGTCACGGCCGTAACACTTGGCACAAACACCAAAGTCGGTCTGACAGGTAATTACTGAACGTACGTGTACTTCGTCGATAGAGTTTTGCTCTAACGCGTCACACAGCTGCTCGTCCAACATGGTGCCATCAGCCACTAATACTTCGCCGGTGGTCGGTGACACTACATCACCAATAACTACCCGGCCCAGTACGCGCTCACGCAGACCTTCAACCACGTCACCACCTTCAATAAGTGGCTTCATGATAATGCCCTGATCAGAACCACAGTCCTGCTCAGTGACCACTAAATCTTGTGCAACGTCTACCAGACGACGCGTCAGGTAACCAGAGTTTGCTGTCTTAAGTGCAGTATCGGCAAGACCTTTACGCGCACCGTGGGTTGAGATGAAGTACTGTAATACGCTTAAGCCTTCACGGAAGTTAGCCGTGATTGGCGTCTCGATGATAGAACCATCTGGTTTTGCCATCAGACCACGCATTGCTGCCAACTGACGGATCTGAGCTGGTGAGCCCCGCGCACCTGAGTCGGCCATCATGTAAACAGAGTTGAAAGACTGCTGTTGTACAGTGTTGCCGTCACGGTCAACCACGTCTTCTTTTGACAGGTTGTCCATCATAGCTTTTGATAAGGCTTCGTTAGCTGTTGACCAGATATCGATTACTTTGTTGTACTTCTCACCGGCGGTCACCAAGCCCTGTTGGAACTGATCCTGGATCTCGGCAACTTCAGCTTCTGCTGCGTTGATGATGTCAGTTTTCGCTGCAGGGATAACCATATCGTTAATACCTACAGACACACCTGATAACATCGCGTAGTGGAAACCGGTGTACATGATCTGGTCAGCCAGAATAACGGTCTTCTTCAGACCGATACGGCGGTAAGCGCCATTCAGTAAGCGAGAAATCTGCTTCTTACCCATCGCCTGATTCACTGAATCAAAGGCTAAACCTTCTGGCAGGATAGAATACAGAATAGCGCGGCCAACTGTAGTATCACGCACGGCCGTGGTTTCAGTACGTGTGCCATCTTCGGCAAATTCTGCTTCAGTAATACGCACCTTAACTTTGGCATGCAGGCTGGCAACACCGGCGCGGAAGGCTTTTTCAGCTTCCTTGGCGCTTTTCAACAACATGCCTTCGCCTTTAGCGTTTACCGCTTCACGCGTCATATAGTACAAACCTAATACAACGTCCTGAGATGGAACGATGATAGGTTCGCCGTTAGCAGGTGACAGTACGTTGTTAGTTGACATCATCAACGCACGGGCTTCTAACTGGGCTTCCAACGTTAACGGTACGTGTACCGCCATTTGGTCACCGTCGAAGTCGGCGTTATAAGCCGCACACACCAACGGGTGCAGTTGTATCGCCTTACCTTCAATCAGTACCGGTTCAAACGCCTGGATACCCAGACGGTGCAGTGTTGGTGCACGGTTCAGTAATACCGGATGTTCACGGATCACTTCGTCCAGTACGTCCCATACCGCCCCTTCTTCGCGCTCTACCATTTTCTTAGCAGCTTTAATGGTAGTGGCTAAACCACGGGTTTCCAGCTTGCCATAGATAAACGGCTTAAACAGTTCCAGTGCCATTTTCTTCGGCAGACCACACTGGTGTAAACGCAGTGTAGGACCTACGGTAATAACCGAACGGCCTGAGTAGTCAACGCGCTTACCCAACAGGTTCTGACGGAAGCGACCCTGCTTACCTTTGATCATATCGGCCAAAGATTTCAGCGGGCGTTTGTTAGAACCGGTAATAGCACGGCCACGACGACCGTTATCTAACAGGGCGTCAACTGCTTCCTGTAACATACGCTTTTCGTTGCGCACGATAATATCCGGTGCTGACAGGTCTAGCAGACGCTTCAGACGGTTATTACGGTTAATGACGCGACGGTATAAGTCGTTCAGATCTGAGGTCGCGAAACGACCGCCGTCCAGTGGTACCAACGGACGTAAATCCGGCGGCAGTACTGGCAGCACTGTCATAATCATCCACTCTGGCTTATTGCCAGAAGTGTGGAAGGCTTCCATCAGTTTCAGACGCTTGCTGATTTTCTTACGCTTGGTCTCTGAGTTGATGGTTGGCAGCTCTTCACGCATTTGCTTGATTTCAGTTGCCAGATCAATGCCTTTTAAGATGTCCAGAATTGCTTCGGCACCCATTTTGGCTTCAAACTCATCGCCATGCTCTTCCAGCACGTCTAAGTATTCTTCTTCAGTCAGCATCTGACGACGTTCTAACGACGTCATGCCAGGCTCTGTCACAACATAGCTTTCGAAATACAGCACGCGCTCGATATCGCGCAGTGTCATATCCAACAGCAAACCGATACGGCTTGGCAGTGACTTTAAGAACCAGATGTGGGCAGTCGGGCTAGCAAGCTCGATGTGGCCCATACGCTCACGGCGTACTTTAGTTAATGTGACTTCAACACCACATTTTTCACAAATCACACCACGGTGCTTTAAGCGTTTGTACTTACCGCACAAACACTCGTAATCTTTTACCGGGCCAAAGATACGGGCACAGAACAGGCCGTCGCGCTCTGGTTTAAAGGTACGGTAATTGATCGTTTCTGGCTTTTTCACTTCACCAAAGGACCATGAACGGATCATGTCCGGCGAAGATAAACCGATACGGATAACATCAAACTCTTCGGTTTTAGTTTGTTGTTTCAGAAACTTTAATAAGTCTTTCACCTTAGCTCTCCTGTAAGAGGTAAACCGGAATGGGGCAGTTACCTGCCCCCCAACTCAAGGTCGGTTTATTCCTCTTCCAATTCGATGTTAATACCGAGCGAACGGATCTCTTTCATCAATACGTTGAAAGATTCTGGCATGCCAGGTTCCATTCTGTGGTCACCATCCACGATGTTCTTATACATCTTGGTACGGCCGTTAACGTCATCCGACTTAACGGTAAGCATTTCCTGCAGCGTATAAGCTGCACCGTATGCTTCCAGTGCCCACACTTCCATCTCACCGAAACGCTGACCACCGAACTGTGCTTTACCACCCAGCGGTTGTTGCGTTACTAAGCTGTAAGAACCGGTAGAACGCGCGTGCATCTTATCGTCGACTAAGTGGTTCAGTTTCAGCATGTACATGTAACCTACGGTAACCTTACGCTCGAAGGTATTACCGGTACGGCCATCATATAATGTGATCTGACCGCTTGACGGTAAGTCACCCAGCTCAAGCAATTGCTTGATTTCGCTTTCTTTAGCACCGTCGAATACCGGCGTTGCAACCGGCAGACCTTTACGCAGGTTTTCTGCTAAACGGCGCACTTCGTCATCAGTAAAGCTCTCAACGTCTACGTTCTGGCGCGACTCACCCAGCGCATACACCTTGGTCAGGAACTCACGGATTTCCGCAGTCTCTTTCTGGTCTTTGATCATCGCATCGATCTTGTCACCGATACCACGGGCCGCTAAGCCTAAGTGAGTTTCTAAGATCTGACCGATGTTCATCCGTGACGGTACGCCCAGCGGGTTCAGCACGATATCAACCGGCTTGCCGTGCTCGTCGTATGGCATATCTTCTACCGGAACGATGGTAGAGATAACACCCTTGTTACCGTGACGACCCGCCATCTTGTCACCTGGCTGGATGCGGCGTTTCACTGCCAGATACACCTTAACAATTTTCAGTACGCCCGGAGCTAAATCGTCGCCCTGGATGATCTTACGGCGCTTAGCTTCGAACTTCTTGTCGTACTCAACACGGATTTCTTCGTACTGAGTCGCCAGTTGCTCCAGATCATTCTGCTTGTCTTCATCGCTTAAGCTTTGATTAAACAGCGCATCGCCTTTCATCGTATCCAGCTTGGCACGGTCAACACCGCTTTGTTCCAGCAGGTTACGGGCACGGTCAAAAATGCCGGCTTCCAGGATACGGAATTCTTCATTCAGGTCTTTCTTCGCCTGTTTGACTTCCATTTCCTCGATTTCACGCGCGCGTTTGTCTTTTTCAACGCCGTCACGGGTAAATACCTGCACGTCAATAACAGTACCTGTTACTGAGTTTGGTACCCGCAGCGAGGTATCTTTAACATCAGACGCTTTTTCACCGAAGATAGCGCGTAACAGTTTTTCTTCTGGTGTCAGTTGGCTTTCGCCTTTAGGCGTAACCTTACCAACCAGAATGTCGCCGCCTTTCACTTCAGCGCCAATATAAACGATACCGGCTTCGTCCAGTTTGGACAGCGCAGACTCACCAACGTTAGGAATGTCGCCGGTGATCTCTTCAGGGCCAAGTTTGGTATCGCGGGCGATACAGCTTAATTCCTGAATGTGAATAGTGGTTAAACGATCTTCCTGTACCAGACGCTCAGATAACAAAATCGAGTCTTCGAAGTTGTAACCATTCCACGGCATGAACGCTACGCGTAAGTTCTGACCCAGAGCCAGTTCACCTAAGTCGGTAGACGGGCCGTCAGCCAGTACATCGCCACGTTCAATTGGCTCGCCATGGTTAACGCAGGGACGCTGGTTAATACAGGTGTTCTGGTTAGAACGGGTGTATTTTGTCAGGTTGTAGATGTCGATACCGGCTTCACCGGCTACCATTTCATCTTCATTTACCTTGATCACAATACGGCTGGCGTCAACGTAATCGATTACACCACCACGTTTAGCAACCACAGTTACACCTGAGTCTTTCGCCACTACGCGCTCAATACCGGTACCGACTAGCGGCTTGTCAGCGCGCAGTGTTGGTACGGCCTGACGTTGCATGTTCGAGCCCATCAGTGCCCGGTTAGCATCATCGTGTTCCAGGAACGGAATTAACGCCGCAGCAACCGATACGATTTGCTGTGGTGCAACGTCCATATACTGTACTTTGTCGGCCGGCATCAGGGTGAATTCATTCTTGTAACGACAAGGCACTAATTCTTCTGATAAACGGTTTTCGGCGTTCAGTTCAGCGTTGGCCTGAGCGATAACAAAGTTGCCTTCCTCGATGGCTGACAGGAAATCAACTTCGTCGGTGACCACGCCATCTTCGATACGACGATAAGGCGTTTCCAGGAAACCGTACTCGTTAGTCTGAGCAAACATCGACAGCGAGTTGATCAGACCGATGTTTGGACCTTCAGGCGTTTCGATTGGACAAACGCGACCATAGTGGGTCGGGTGTACGTCACGTACTTCAAAGCCGGCGCGCTCACGGGTTAAACCGCCTGGGCCTAAAGCAGAAATACGACGCTTGTGCGTCACTTCTGACAACGGGTTGTTCTGGTCCATAAACTGAGACAGTTGGCTTGAACCGAAGAACTCTTTTACTGCCGCTGAAATTGGCTTGGCGTTGATCAGATCCTGTGGCATAACCGCATCTAAGTCACCTAATGACAGACGCTCTTTTACCGCACGTTCAACACGCACTAAGCCAACACGGAACTGATTCTCTGCCATTTCGCCAACCGAACGGATACGGCGGTTACCTAAGTGGTCGATATCGTCCACTTCGCCTTTACCGTTACGAATGTCGATTAAGACTTTCATTACCGCCAGAATGTCTTCTTTGCTCAGTACGCCGGTACCGACGCCTTCTTCAAAGCCAACACGACGGTTAAACTTCATCCGGCCAACCGTTGACAAGTCGTAACGGTCTTCCGAGAAGAACAGGTTATCAAATAGGGTTTCAGCCGCATCACGCGTTGGTGGCTCACCAGGGCGCATCATGCGATAAATTTCTACCAGCGCTTCCATCCGGTTGCTGCTTGGGTCAATACGAATGGTTTCAGAAACATAAGAGCCCTGATCCAAGTCGTTGATATACAGTGTTTCAAAACTTTCATAACCGGCTTTAGCCAGTTTTGCCAACAGCTCCAATGTGAGCTCTGCGTTCGCCTCGGCAATAATCTCTCCGGTTGAACGGTCAGCGTAATTTTTCGCCAGCACACGGCCTACCACATATTCGTGTGGTACTTCCATCATGGTCATGCCGGTTTTTTCCAGCTGACGCACGTGGCGTGCAGTAATACGACGGCCTTGTTCTACTATGACTTCGCCATCGTTGTCTTTAATATCAAAAGCTGCTGTCTCACCGCGTAAACGGTTAGCAACCACTTCCATTAACAGCTTGCCTTCTTTGATTTCAAACTTAGTGTTTTCAAAGAAAGTGCTTAAAATGTCTTCAGTGCTGAATTCCAGCGCACGTAACAGGATCGTGGCCGGTAATTTACGGCGACGGTCAATACGCACAAACAGGTTATCTTTGGCATCGAACTCGAAATCTAACCATGAACCACGGTAAGGAATAACGCGGGCGTTATACAGCACCTTGCCAGAAGAGTGGGTTTTACCACGGTCGTGATCAAAGAATACGCCCGGACTACGGTGTAACTGGGAGACGATAACGCGCTCAGTACCGTTGATCACGAAGGTGCCGTTTTCGGTCATTAATGGGATTTCGCCCATATAAACTTCCTGCTCACGGATATCTTTGATGGTGCCTGGTGCTTCTTTATCGAATAACACCATGCGCAGTTTCACACGTAATGGTGCTGAGTAAGTAACGCCGCGGATTTGACATTCTTTTACGTCAAACACGGGTTCCCCGATGCGGTAGCTGACGTACTGCAATTCCGCACTGCCTGAATAGCTTTTTATAGGGAATACAGAGCGGAATGCGGCTTCTAAACCGTAATCTCCTTCCGGATCAGGCTCGATAAATTTGCTGAACGATTCAATTTGGATCGACAGCAGGTATGGCACATCCAATACTTCCGGACGTTTGCCGAAGTCCTTACGGATACGTTTCTTCTCAGAATAAGAGTAAGTCATGGGGTTCCTCAGCTTGCTGATTTTTTTCCCAACAACCCATCACAGGTTGTGTTTGATACCAGCCATAGTATCAACAGGGGTGGGGAAATCATTGTCCCACAGCGCAAAAAGGCCGGTGATTAATTCATCACCAGCCCAGCCTGAATTTCAGGCGAATAATCCGGTATAAGCCGGATTATTTAACTTCAACAGAAGCACCAGCTTCTTCAAGTTCTTTCTTCAGAGCGTCAGCTTCAGCTTTAGAAACGCCTTCTTTGATTGCAGCCGGAGCTGATTCAACCAGGTCTTTCGCTTCTTTCAGGCCTAAACCGGTAGCGCCACGTACTGCTTTGATAACAGCAACTTTGTTCGCGCCAACACCAGCTAAGATTACGTTGAATTCAGTTTGCTCTTCAACAGCAGCAGCAGGACCTGCAGCAACTGCTACAGCGGCAGCTGCAGACACACCGAACTTTTCTTCCATTGCAGTTACTAACTCAACTACGTCCATTACAGACATTGCTGCGATAGCATCTAAGATTTGATCTTTAGTCACTGACATTGCTCAGATTCCTAAATTAGGGGACTTGTCCCGATTAAACTCTGCTTCAAACCAAACGTATTATTACGCGGCTTGCTCTTGTTTTTGGTCGCGAACCGCGGCAATTGTACGTACAAGTTTGCCGGCTGCTGCCTCTTTCATGGTGCTCATTAAACGTGCGATAGCTTCGTCGTAAGTTGGTAACGAGGCTAACAGTTCAATGTTTACCGCGGCGCCATTAAACGCTGCACCTTTCAACTCGAAGTCTTTGTTCTCTTTCGCGAAATCTTTGAAGATACGCGCTGCAGCACCTGGGTGCTCTTTAGAGAACGCAATTAACGTCGGGCCTACGAATACATCGTTCAGACACTCAAACTCGGTGCCTTCAACTGCACGGCGAGCCAGGGTATTACGGACCACTTTCATCCATACACCGGCTTCACGCGCTTGCTTACGCAGCGCAGTGATTTTGCCTACAGTGACACCACGAGCGTCTGCGACTACCGCAGATAAAGCACCTTTGGCAGCTTCCTGGACTTCAGCAACAAGTGCTTTTTTGTCTTCAAGCTTAATAGCCATGGGCTCTTAACTCCTGGTTCATCCGGGCGTGATTGCCCGTTTGCCTACACATCGCCTTATGTTGCCATAAAGCGCGCGATTTACGGTGAGACCAGAATGAATAGAATTCTCTCTGGGGCCTGCACCGTCTGCGTAGGTTGGTTGTTTTAAGTCACGCTTTTCAAAAGAAAATTGCGACACCTACGGTCTTGGACGGAAGCCGTTGCTTATAAAAAGCACGGCTTCTACCCTAAAAAATGAGCGCGAGATTATAAAATAATCAGCGCACTCTGTAAAGCGTTACGTCTTAAACCACTGCGCTCAGCGACGCCTGGCTCAGGGCTAAACCTGCACCGTGCGTTGAAGAGATAGTCACTTTCTTGATGTAAACGCCTTTAGCTACTGATGGCTTAGCACGTTTCAGTGCAACCAGCAGCGCTTCTAAGTTTTCTTTCAGCTTATCAGCGTCGAAATCGATTTTGCCGATAGTTGAATGAACGATACCGTTCTTGTCGTTGCGGTAGCGCACCTGACCCGCTTTCGCGTTCTTAACGGCTTCTGCTACGTTAGGGGTAACAGTACCGGTCTTCGGGTTAGGCATTAAACCACGTGGACCTAAGATTTGACCTAACATACCTACCACACGCATAGCGTCTGGCGAAGCGATAACAACGTCAAAATCCATTACGCCTTTCTTAACCTGTTCAGCTAAGTCTTCCATACCAACGATGTCGGCACCGGCAGCTTTAGCAGCGTCAGCGTTTGCACCCTGAGTGAACACAGCAACACGAACAGTACGGCCAGTACCGTGCGGCAGTACAGTTGCACCACGTACGTTCTGGTCAGATTTACGGGCATCGATACCCAGGTTTACCGCTACGTCAACGCTCTCAACGAACTTGCCAGCAGTTAATTCTTTTAACAGAGCAACAGCTTCGTTGATGTCGTATTCACGAGTTGAATCCACTTTAGAACGGATTAACTTTGCGCGCTTAGTTAATTTAGCCATCTGTTAGCCCTCCACCACTAAACCCATTGAACGGGCAGTACCTTCGATGGTACGCACCGCAGCAGCATGATCAGCAGCAGTTAAGTCTGGCTGTTTGATCTTAACGATCTCGTCAACCTGAGCTGCTGTGATTTTGCCCACTTTCTGGGTGTTAGGACGACCTGAACCACCTTTTAAGCCAGCCGCTTTCAGTAATAAGAAAGAAGCAGGAGGCGTGCGGGTTTCGAACGTGAAAGAGCGATCGCTATATACAGTAATTACTACTGGGATTGGCATGCCTTTCTCAAGACTCTCTGTACGGGCGTTAAAGCCTTTACAGAATTCCATGATATTCACACCGTGTTGACCCAGCGCCGGACCTACTGGTGGCGACGGGTTAGCCATACCGGCTTTAACCTGCAATTTAATAAGTGCAGTGACTTTCTTTGCCATGTTTCACCTCTGTTTCTGGGTCTTAGCCTCGTAAGTGCGAGGACACTTACTCAAACGGCTTCCCAATGCTAAAAAGGGCGCAGATTATATTTTAATCAGCGCCCGGTTACAATCTTTATCTTTAGGCTTTCTCGACCTGAGCAAATTCCAGATCAACCGGCGTAGAGCGACCGAAAATAAGCACTGATACTTTTACGCGGCTCTTTTCGTAGTCAACTTCTTCTACCACACCGTTAAAGTCAGCGAATGGGCCTTCAGTAACGCGTACCACTTCACCGGCTTCAAACAGCGTCTTCGGCTTCGGCTTGTCAACGTTATCCTGTAAACGGTTCAGGATGGTCATCGCCTCTTTCTCAGAAATCGGCGCCGGGCGGTCTGAGGTGCCACCAATAAAACCAAGAACGCGCGGCACACTTTTCACTAAGTGCCAGGCTTCCTCACACATTTCCATTTGTACTAATACATAACCAGGGAAGAACTTGCGCTCAGATTTACGCTTTTGACCGGCGCGCATTTCTATCACTTCTTCGGTAGGTACCAGCACTTCACCAAACTTGTCTTCCATTTGATGAATTTTGATATGTTCACGCAGTGAGGTCGCAACACGTTGCTCGAAACCTGAGAATGCCTGCACCACATACCAACGCATCTTTCCTGCCATGGTTTAGATCCCCAATCCTGTTAAAAATGACACTACGCGCAATAAGATAGCATCCAGCCCCCACAGGATTAACCCCATGATGACAGTTGCAACCAGCACCACTAAAGTGGTTTGCATAGTTTCCTGCCGGGTTGGCCACACCACTTTACGCACTTCAGTGCGCGACTCTTTGGCGAAGTTAATAAAGGTTTTGCCTTTCTGTGTTTGTCCCGCGACCACACCGGCAATAATCACCAGCACCACGATAGCAATAGCGCGCTCTAAAGCTCCGAGCTCATAAATGTAGTTACCTACTACTGCCAGTGACAAAATAACAAAGACCAGCAACCACTTGACTAGATCAAATCCGCTTTTCGGGGTTTCACTTGCTGCGTTCATGCTTTGACTCACTTCACCTTGACTTGCTTATAGCAACACACTACCGGCAAAGCTGTGCTTTACCGAAAAATATTGGCAGGGGCAGAGGGATTCGAACCCCCAACCATCGGTTTTGGAGACCGCTGTTCTACCAATTGGAACTATGCCCCTACAAGGTTGTAAACCTGACGTCCCGCCGGGTTTGCAAATAGCCGCTCATTATACTGTCTTAATGTGCTAAAACAAGCTTACCGTATCTGATTGCAGCATTTTTACGATACTAAGTGACAAAAAAGGCCCCGCAGGGCCT
This sequence comes from Rheinheimera pleomorphica, assembly GCF_011634895.1. GTDB lineage: Bacteria > Pseudomonadota > Gammaproteobacteria > Enterobacterales > Alteromonadaceae > Alishewanella > Alishewanella pleomorphica. The sequence goes on from NZ_SIRR01000014.1 coordinate 15,459, forward strand.
TTTTCAATCTCAGCTTATTAAGCCAGGATTTTTGATACTACGCCAGCACCTACAGTACG
>NZ_SIRR01000015.1 GCF_011634895.1 Rheinheimera pleomorphica
TGGTCAACGTGACCGATGGTGCCTACGTTTACGTGCGGTTTTACTCGTTCAAATTTAGCCTTAGCCATGAATAGACCCTTTTAACAAAACGGCGGTTGTTTAATTAGTTAAGTGTTTTGATAGCAAGAGAGGTGTCAAGATGGTGCTGATACCCAGAATCGAACTGGGGACCTCATCCTTACCAAGGATGCGCTCTACCGCCTGAGCTATATCAGCAACGTTTTGATTGGAGCGGGCAGCGGGAATCGAACCCGCATCTTCAGCTTGGAAGGCTGAGGTAATAGCCATTATACGATGCCCGCGGCCTACTCGTAGCTATTCTTCCTGACGAAGATGGTGGAGGGGGAAGGATTCGAACCTTCGAAGGCAGTGCCGGCAGATTTACAGTCTGATCCCTTTGGCCACTCGGGAACCCCTCCACTAATGGTGCCGCTTATCCGAGTCGAACGGATGACCTACTGATTACAAGTCAGTTGCTCTACCAACTGAGCTAAAGCGGCACAACGTCAGTGGGTGCGAATTCTAGTGGAATGCCTGATGCCGTGCAACAGAAAAAACCAAAAAAGCACTAATTTCCTGCCTAAGCGTTCATAAAGTGCACAAATTAGCAGTTACATATCAATATAACGCGCCAATCCCTGGAAGATCAGTAAAGGTTCTACCACCAAAGGTAAATCAGCCAGATATGGCTTGAGAAATTTGCTGTCTCCACCGGTTAGCAACAGCCTGTCACAAGGGGTTTGCTGCCAGGCTAACCGAATTGCACCTAAAACCGCGGCTAAACAACCGTTTTGCAATCCCGTTACAGTAGCGGTACCCGGCTCCAGTCTGCCGTTGAACAGCTCTGAGTTAAACACTTTTGCAGTGTTTTTAACCACGGCCTGCTGCTGCATTTTCAGTCCCGGTATAATCCAACCGCCACCGTGCAGGCCATCTTTATCCAGCCAATCGACCGTTACTGCTGTGCCGGCATCAACGATTAGCACATTCTTTGCCGGAAACAACAGCTGCGCACCCAACATTGCCAACCAGCGATCTACACCCAGTGTCTGCGGTTGCTGATAACTGCTACGGACACCATATGCCTGCACATCAGAATGCACCTGACGCCAGGGCAAATGATCCAGCCCCAACAGTTGCTTAATTACAGCAACCTTTTCCTGTGATGCTACACTGGCAAAGTAAACTGCTTTTATCGGCAATTTTGCCAAATTATCTGCCGCCAGCTGTGGCAAGGCGCTAACTTTACCCTGCTTCACCAGGGCGGCCTTTTCCCTCGTATTGCCAATATCCAGCAGCAAATACATACTAATCTCCTGACCGTAGACTCAGTTCACCGCCAAAATAAGCTTGTACACCCTCGGTAGTTTTAATCAATAACGCACCTTGCTGGTCAACGCCAAGACAAATACCTTTGATCTCATTGCTACCAATAAGTTTGACCTCTCGATTATGATACTGATTATATTGATCAAACTCTTCAACAAAGCCAGAAAAACCTTTACTACTAAACTCTGTAAGTAAACCGCTCAGTTGCTGTTGTAACATGGCTACCAATAAATTACGGTCTATTGCAGCTTCACAGGCCCCGGCTAAATCAACGTACTGCTGATCAATATTGTCCAGCGCCTGTTGTGGCAAACGTATATTCATACCAATGCCAATGATCACGTCACAGCCTGCGTGTGCCTGCCCTGCAAGCTCTACCAGGATACCGCACAGCTTTTTGCCATCAACGTAAACGTCATTTGGCCATTTAACTTTTGCCTCAACCTGATACTGCTGTTTCAGCATTCTAGCGATCGCAATGGCTACCACCAGGCTCAAACCCATCGCAGCCTGAATCCCCTGCTCTAACCGCCAGTACATAGAAAAATATAAACTGGCGGCAAAAGGTGAATACCAGGTTCGGCCACGCCGGCCTCTGCCTGCCGTTTGCGCTTCGGCCACTATGGTATAACCGGGCTGCGTGACTAAACCATCCTGAACTTTTTGCATCAACTGACTATTAGTAGAATCAGTGATGTGCTGCACCAGAATATCGGCACAGCCCACTGGACGTAGCTGATTGATCTTCGCAGCATCAAGTAAAGTTAAAGGTTCTGACAGACAGTAGCCACGGCCTTTAACTTTGTAAATATCCAAGCCAAGTTGCTGTAATTGCTTTATATGATTTGCTACTGCAGTGCGACTTAAACCCAGCATATCAGCCAATATTTGACCGGACTGAAACTCACCGGCAGCTAAAGCGTTCAATAATTGCCGCTGGCTAACTAAACTCGCTTTAGTCATGCAACTGTCCGCTGTTGTTCAACATCCGCACCTCGGGTTCCAACTGAATACCGTAGGCCTGTTCTATCTTCTGCTGCACATCAGCTATTAAAGTCAGTAGTTGTTGTGGCGTACCTGAGCCGTGATTAACCACCACTAACGGCTGCAAATTATAGCAACCAACATCGCCATAACTTTTGCCTTTAAAGCCTTGCTGCTCAATCAACCAGGCAGCGGGCACCTTAACGCTATCATCTGCCTGATTAAAGCCGGGTATATCGGCATATTTTTCTCTTAACGCTGTGTATTGCTGCCTCGTTATAACCGGGTTTTTAAAGAAACTACCGCAATTAGCCAATACCGCAGGGTCTGGTAACTTGCTGCTACGCACAGCAATAACCTGTTCGAAGATAGTATTGATAGTCGCATCAGCCGGCAGATGATCCAAACCTTTATACGCTAGCACAGCTGAAGGACGCTTACTGAGGCACAAACCGACAGCGACTATGATACCTTTACCAGCCAGAGAATGCTTAAATACACTATCCCGATAGCCGAACTGACAGCGTCCGGCAGCAATACGCAGTACTTTACGCTGTTGCCAGTGGTAAAAATCAACGTATAAACAGCTATCTGCCAGTTCTACTCCATACGCACCTATGTTTTGTACCGGTGCAGCGCCTACTGAGCCAGGAATAAGCGCAAGATTTTCTATGCCCCATAGCTGCTGTTCAACTGTCCAAGTTACCAACTGATGCCAGTTATGGCCCGCTTCTACGTGCACTAAAACATGATCTGCACTCAGCTCGGTAACCGTTTTGCTATCAGCCACAAACCGACAGACAGGAACTGTCAGATCTTGCAAAAAAATAGTATTACTACCCTCACCCAGCAATATGGGTGCCGTGTCAACATCAAAGCTGTCTAACTCACTGACAGAGTTCAATTCGTGAACAGAGCTTAAGATGGCATCAAAACGAAAAGTAGAATAAGGGACTGCCGATATATTAGTTAAAGTGCGCATGATCAAGCCAGTTAACACAGATAGCGCTATTGTAATGATGTGGTTGGTGAAGCGCAAAGCAAAAAGCCCGCCTCTTTCGAGGCGGGCTTGTTTACTTAATGAGGAGCCTGGCGGTGAACTACTCTCGCATAGCGAATGCTACACTACCATCGTCGCAGCTGCGTTTCACTTCTGAGT
>NZ_SIRR01000001.1 GCF_011634895.1 Rheinheimera pleomorphica
TTTAGCTCTTTTATCCGCGCTTGGTTGATGTCAAACCCCAACGTCGGGTAATGCTTGCCAAACTCGACCGCCAGCGGCAGACCGACATAGCCCAGCCCGATAATGGCGATATGGCTGTCTGTGATATTTTTCATGCTATCAATCCTGTGTAAATCCGTTTACGTGCTTTAAGTTAATGCGTTTTGCCGGATGGCTATTGCTGCTGAATATACCACGGCATCGCCAGTTTCAGGCCATCGCGGATGCGATACTCCGGCGTATAACCGAGCATAGCGCTGGCTTTACTGATATCGGCCTGGGAGTGGCGCACGTCGCCGGCGCGAAAATCAGCGTACTGCGCCGTTTTTGTATACTGAACGCCATTGTCGGCCAGGCTTTGACGAATCGCCGCAAAAAGGTCATTTAACGTGGTGCGATCGCCCACGGCGACGTTAAACACTTCGCTTTGGCTGATACCAGCCAGCGCCGCACGAATATTGGCCTGTACCGCATTGGCGACGAAGCAAAAATCGCGGCTGGTTTCGCCGTCGCCATTGATAGTAACGTCCTGGTTAGCGATCATCGCGGCGGTCCATTTCGGGATCACTGCGGCATAGGCGCCATTGGGGTCTTGCCGTGGGCCGAACACATTAAAGTAGCGCAGGCCAACAGAGTGAAAACCATAGCTGCGCGAGAAGACGTCGGCATACAGCTCGTTAACGTATTTGGTAATAGCATAAGGCGATAATGGCTTGCCTATCACCGCTTCTACCTTAGGCAGCGCCGGATGATCGCCATAGGTAGAGCTGGACGCGGCATAAACAAAGCGTTTAACGCCGGCATCACGCGCCGCCAGCAGCATATTTAAAAAGCCACTGATATTGGTGTCGTTAGTGGTGATAGGGTCGTTTATTGAGCGCGGCACCGAGCCCAGCGCCGCCTGATGCAATACATAGTCAACGCCGGCGCAGGCTTGCTGGCAAACACTAAGGCTGCGGATATCGCCGTTAATAAATTTAAAATTAGCCCACTGCGCCGGGCTGACCAGCTGTTGTACTTCGTCCAGATTACGCTGATGACCAGTGGCAAAGTTGTCCAGCCCCACCACCTTCTGATTGGCTTTTAGCAAGGCCTCTATCAGGTTAGAGCCAATAAAACCGGCACAACCGGTTACCAGCCAGGTATAGGTCCCCGTCGCTAACTGCTTGGTAATATCCATATTTTTATCTCCGTGTGGGGTCTTGGTATGGTGTCAGAGTGCTCTGACCCCATTTTTAATGGCGTCGATTATACGCTGACAAGCCTTGCCATCACCATAGGGGTTATGGGCAAAACTCATGCTGTCATAATAGGCGCTATCGGTAAGTAAGCGGCTGGCCTCACTGACTATTTTCGCCTTATCAGTGCCCACCAGCTTAACAGTACCGGCAGCAACGGCTTCCGGGCGCTCTGTGGTATCGCGCATTACCAGCACGGGTTTGCCCAGCGACGGGGCTTCTTCCTGAATACCGCCAGAGTCGGTCAGCACCAGGGTGGCGCGGCTCATCAGATAGACAAAAGGCAGATAATCCAGCGGTGCGATTAAATGGACATTCGGCGCATCTGATAACAGTCGATAAACGGGCTCGCGTACATTCGGGTTTAAATGCACCGGATAAACAATATCGCAATGGGGGAAGTCGTTGGCCAACTGTTTTAACGCGGCACAGATATTGTCAAAGCCTGCACCGAAACTTTCGCGGCGGTGGCCGGTAACCAATATAAGCTGTCTGTCTTGCTGGCCATAAGGAAACTGTGCCGCAAAACTGGCCTGTAGGGCGCTATCCTGGTCTATTTTTGCCACCACCTGCAGTAAAGCATCAATGACCGTATTACCGGTTACCACGATGTGCTCAGGGTTAACCTGTTCATTTAACAAATTTTGCTCTGAGGTAGCCGTTGGCGCAAAGTGAAAACGGGTAATGGCACCGGTTAATTTGCGGTTAGCCTCTTCTGGCCAGGGGCTGTAAATATTGCCGGTGCGTAAGCCGGCTTCAACATGGCCGACGGCAATTTTTTCATAGTAACAGGCCAGCGCCGTTGCAAAGGTGGTGCTGGTATCACCATGCACCAACACCACGTCGGGTTTAAAGTCGCGTAGTACCGGTTTAATATTCAGCAGTATGCTGGTGGTCACATCATACAAGTCCTGGCCGGCTTTCATGATAGCCAGGTCATATTCAGGCTTAATATCAAACAGTTGCAGCACCTGATCTAACATTTCCCTATGCTGACCGGTAACACAGACGCGGCTGTCGATATCAGTTTGCTGTGTTAATAAATTGACCAGCGGTGCCATTTTTATGGCTTCAGGGCGGGTACCGAACACACTGAGAACTTTAATCATCACAGATCCTTATGTGGTTAATGACGTAAAGCTTACCAAAAGCCCTTTTAAAGCGATAGGCACAACCGCTAAACTAGCGCGCCGACGACGAGGACTCAAGTATGTTATATCTAAACAGCCAGAACATTCCCGAGCTTGCCGGGTTAACCTTTGCCCAGCGCATGGCGGTGATCCGCAAAGCTGCCGATAATTTACCGGTGCCAACCAAAATTACGTTGAATATTATTAAATTACTGGTGCTGGTGCCGCTATTTTTATTGATTGCCCGTGCCGATGGCTGGGCCATAGCCGGCTATGCCTTGTTGCTGGTGGTCGTGTATCCGCTTATTACCCGCCCTGTTACCTTTGCGCTGTGCCGCAAAGACTTTGCCCGTCTGCGCGCTCAGCTTTACCCTGAGTCTTAAGCAAAACCGGCGCTAACGCCGCTAATATCAGTCTTTTTATCCGATCCAAACCGTGCCGGTGATGACAACGGCACTTAACATCTGCATAATCGGCGCAGCTTCGGCATAAAAAGAAGCAGATAATTCTAATAAAACTGGGGACTCCATGACTGATTCAAGCACTGCGACGCTGGCACCGGCCAGTCAGCCGCAATTTCTCGGCCACCCGGTCGGGCTTTATGTGTGCTTTCTCACCGAGATGTGGGAACGCTTTTCGTTTTACGGCATGAAATACCTGTTGTTGCTGTATTTAACAAAGTATCACTTATTCAGCGATGCCGGCGGCCTGGATGTGCTGGGTAGCTATGCCGGTTTGGTGTATGCGATGCCGGTGATTGGCGGCATGCTGGCCGACCGTTATCTGGGGATGCGTAAAGCTGTCACCTTTGGTGCCATTTTGTTGTGTCTGGGCCATTTAGGCTTGGCCTATGAAGGCTTTCAGGCCTACATAGAAAACGGCGTGGTGGTGCAGGACAGTGGCGCTATACAGGTGTTTTACTTTTCACTGGCGCTGATCATTATGGGCGTCGGTTTTTTAAAGCCGAATATCTCTACCATAGTGGGCCAGCTGTACGGTAAAGAAGATGCGCGGCGCGACTCAGGCTTTACCATCTTTTATATGGGCATTAACCTGGGCTCTTTTATTGCCACTATTACGGTAACTTATCTGGGTGAAACCTACGGCTGGGGTTATGGCTTCGGTCTAGCCGGTATTGGTATGGTGCTGGGCTTAATCGTGTTTTTAGCCGGCCAAAAATACTTGTTTGGCTATGCAGAGCCGGCCAACCCGGCGCTGCTAAAAGAAAAAGTGTTCGCCGGCATTAATAAAGAGTGGTTAATTTACCTGGCCACCCTGCCTGCGCTGTTTGTGGTGTGGCAGCTGGTACAATACAACCCTGTGGTACACAACACCCTGTTGGGTATGTCGGTTGTTGTATTAATTGGCGTGATCTGGTTTATGGTAACCCAGTGCAACAAGGTAGAGCGCGACCGCATGTTAGTGCTTATCGTATTAACCTTCTCTACCGTAGTGTTTTGGGCGTTGTTTGAACAAAGCGCCTCGTCGATGACCTTATATGCTGACCGGGTGTTAGACCGCAACGTGTTTGGTTATGACGCTACCGCCGGCCAGTTTGGCTCGCTTAACGCTTTCTTTATTATTACGCTGGCACCGTTTTTCGCCATGCTGTGGATTTTTCTGGCGAAAAAGGGCTTAGAGCCCAGTACACCGGTGAAATTTGCTTTGGGCATTATTCAGGCAGGTTTGGGCTTTGGCGCGCTGGTATATGGCGCACAGCACCCGAATGACGCCGGTTTAGTGGCGGCCTGGTGGTTAATTCTGGCGTATATGCTGCATACGATGGGTGAACTTTGTTTGTCGCCGGTGGGTTTATCAGCGGTAACTAAGCTGGCAGTGCATAAAGTGGTTGGCGTAATGATGGGTGCCTGGTTTTTGGCTACCGCTTACTCCGAACTGCTGGCCACCCAGTTGGCCAAGCTGGCGGCCATTGATACCCACGCCGGTGAAGTGGCTGACGTAAGCCAGGCGTTAAATGCTTACACTGAGTTATTCAGCTTTTTGATGTACTTTGGTGTGGGTGTGGGCGTGTTTATGTTGCTGATTAGCCCCTGGCTGAGAAAGCGGATGCACGGCGTGCATTAAGCGCAAAATGTTACTGTAGGGGCGTATTGTTACGCCCCTTTTTTATGGCGGATGGTTTATAAACCAGCGGGCGCAGTATTGGGAATAATATCGGGCGCAATATCGGGCGCAATAATGCGCCCCTACAGGGTTGGTGCTCAGGGCGCAATGATGCGCCCCTACTGTTGGTTTATTGTCGGGCGCAATAATGCGCCCCTACAGGGTTGGTGCTCAGGGCGCAATAATGCGCCCCTACAGCTTAGCTTCGCCATTGTTAGTTTATTTAGTGGCTTCGCCACTGGGCATGGCACAGTGATTCGTGTTTTTCGCGGCTAAGTAAGATGCGGGCCAGCACCCTGTCAGCTTCACCGTTTTCACCGCTTAAGCCTATTTGTGCTTCAAAGTGCAGCTCGGGTTCAAGCTCCTGCATCATGATCTCTACCCAGTCTTCGCCCGGCGGTGTTAAGTCGACATAGCCGCGGCTTTCATAATGTTGCTGATATAACGCATAATCTTCAGCGGACAGGTTTTCGCTGGCCAGTTCTTCAAATATATCAAAGGCGTGGTCGCACAGTTCGTCCAGTGTCCATAATTCTAAATCTTGCATTGCTGCTCCGGTTTAATACTTAAAAATGTTGCCCAGAATTTGGCCTCTAACTCTTCTGTACTGGCCGGTTAACGTACATCTAAACCGCAGGCCTTGCGTTACAACGCTGCTGTGCTCGCCGAAGCAACTCGCTCGCACAAGGCTCGCTCAGACACTCTTCGCCTGTGCGCAGCAGGTTCTAACCGGCCTGCTACCTGAGCTGCACCGTCGGTTTGTCGCCCGCCAGTATAGCAAGGCTTTGGCTAAAACACTGCTGTGCTGCTACACTAACCGCCTTTTTTCCAGCCAGACGTTGCTATGTACCTGTGCCCGCTTTGCCAGCAGCCGCTGCTGCTGACCGACAACTACTACCAGTGTGCTAACCGCCACAGCTTTGATCTTGCCCGCGAGGGCTATGTTAACTTATTACCGGTGCAGCAAAAGAACTCGAAAGACCCCGGCGATAATAAAGATATGATGCAAGCCAGGCGCAGCTTTTTACAGGCCGGCTGGTATGCGCCACTGGCCAAGGCGGTAACCACTATGCTGGCACCACTGCCAGCGCACAGCATACTGGATTTGGGCTGCGGCGAAGGTTACTACACAGCCTTTATCAAACAAGCACGGCCACAGTCGCAACTGTATGGCGTGGATATTTCGAAAAGCGCCATTAAATTTGCTGCCAAAGCCAACCGCGATATTCAGTTTAGTGTTGCCAGCGCGTATCAGCTGCCGTTTGCCGATAACAGCTTGGACGCCATAGTGCGTATTTATGCCCCGTCGAAAGCCAGCGAACTGCAGCGGCTGGTGAAAACCGGCGGTTATTTGTTGACCGTCACCCCAGGCCCACAGCACTTAGTGCAAATTAAGCAAGCGGTATACGACAGCGTACGCTTGCATGATGATGCGGTTGCACAGATCGACGGCTTTGCGCATAGCAAGCGGCAGCGGTTGCAATTTACACTGCACTTTAACCGCAGCGAAGATGTGCTGGCACTGGTGCAGATGGTGCCGCTGGCATGGAAATTCAGCGCTGAGCAAAAGCAGCAGTTTGCCGAAGGCCTGCCGGCCATCAGCGTCGATTTTTTACTGGATATATATCAGCGCAACTGAAGCTGAGGTAGGGGCGCACTAATGCGCCCCGGATGCCGAGTGTTGAGCGTTTAATTTTTAATGTAAATACGGTAAGACCAGGGCGCCAGCATCAGCTTAGTGTCAGCGCTAAACTCAGCGTTATCGCCAGTTAAATATTCACGATACTGGCCATGATGTAAATGCGCTTTAAAGTTAACGCTCTGCTCGCTGTCGCTAAAGTTAAACACCGCAAAAACTTTATCCTTGTCGTTTTGCCGGACAAAACTCAGCACCTGCGCAGCCTGGCTGTTATGCACCGGGATCATCCTTGCGCCCCAATCAGCATTCCACAGCGCGGTGTTGGCTTTTTTCAGCGCAAACAGCTTTTGGTACAAGGCGCCGTTTTCATGCTGGATAAAGTTACCCTTGTCGTCATGCCAGATAATAGGGTCGCGTTCAAAAAACGCCAGTCGCCGGTTGTTACCCACTTCCTGACCGTTATAGATCATCGGCATGCCCTCACCGACGACCGATAACGCTATCACCGCTGGTAGCGCATCGCCAAACATCTCAAACTCAGTGCCTTCCCAGGCGTTTTGGTCGTGGTTGCTCACCCCCAGCATGCGCATAATATTCTGCGGGTAGTATTTTTCATTCCAGGAGTAATAGACGTACAGCTTGTTAACGTCAGCATGGCCCTGCGCTATGGCATGCACGGCCTGATGCCAGGTCCAGCCGTAGGTCATATCAAAGGCCCGGGCGTGAAAATCGCGGCCTTCAAATTCGGCCAGCATAAAGACGGGCTTAATAGCATCCAGCTCCTTACGGGCGTTGTTCCAAAAATCCAGTGGTACAAAGCCGGCAACATCGGCACGAAAACCATCGAAACCAACCTCTTTTACCCAATACTTCATCGCCTCTGTCATATACTTGCGCAGGCCCGGTTGGTTGTAGTCCAGCTCGATAATATCGCTCCAATCCCACCAGGGCGTGGGGCGAAAATCCCCTTTCCAATCGCGGATATACCATTCGGGATGTTCACTCACCAGTTTATTGTCCCAGGCACTGTGGTTGGCGACCCAGTCAAGGATCACGTACATGCCCTGCTCATGGGCGGCACGGATAAAGGCTTTAATGTCGTCCAGGCTGCCAAACTCGGGGTTAACACCATAGTAGTCTTTTATTGAATAGGGGCTGCCGAGGCGGCCTTTACGGTTTAACTCTCCTATTGGCTGAATTGGCATCAGCCAGAGAATGTCCACCCCCAACGCCTTTAGCCGCGGTAACTGCTGTTGTGCGCTGGCAAAGGTGCCTTCGGGCGTAAACTGCCTGGTGTTAATCTGATAAATAACCGCGTTTTTGCTCCACTGCGGGTGCGCCACCTGCACGTAAGGCGTGGCCTGGTATGGGTCACTGTGCGCAGCTGTCGTGCTAAGTGGCTGGCTGCATGCCGTCAGCATGCTCAGGCTGGCCAGCAGCCAGGCCAGGCGGTGCCAGAGATCAGTAAAACCGGCTTGATAATACATCTTGTTGTCCCCCGTCTTGTCAAAGCAGTTATAATCTTTATCGTTTAAGATTAATACGCCCTGTACAGAAAAGACTCAAGTTGAATACGTATTCAGTCGGCAGTGGTTGTGTTGTCTAAACGCTGCTGATGGATAGCTGACAGCATGCCCGACCAGAAATAGGTGCCCAGTTCGTTAATCAGATTAGACTCGGCGTTCATCAGCATCACCAGCCCCAGCTGATGCTCACGCGAGTAAGCAATCTCAGCGCGGTAGCCCTTGACCCAGCCACCATGGTACATCAGGGTGTCCTGGCCAAACTGGTATACGCGCCAGCCCAGTGCATAGTGGGCATCCGTTAAATAACGCCGCCACTCTTTACGGCGTAAATCGCGCCGGGTTTTAATGCGCTTGTCGGTGAGACTTTGCAGTAAAGTGTCAGAAAACACCTGCGGGTTGTGGCCCAGTTGGGCGATCAGCCAATAGCCTAAATCGATGGCACTGGCATTAACCCCTGCTGCCGGAGCAAACCGGTAATAGCTTTCTGCCACTTTGGTGCTGTGCCATTTTCCGCGCGCTCGCACATGCGGCATAGCGCGGTTTTCTGTGCTAAAAAACCCATCCAGCCCCACAGAAGCGGTAGGTAACTGTAAGGGGGTAAAAATACGTTCCTGCAGCAACTGGGCATAGTTTTTACCGGTGGCCTGCTGCATGACCGGCTCAATTAAACTAAACAGCACATTCTGATAGCCATAGCACTGGCCGGGTGGGCAAAGCGGGTCAATTTTGCCAAACTGCGGCAAAATCCGCTGCAGCGGCACATTGGCTTCAATTAAATTATCATAGGCGTTAGGCATAACACCGGTACTTTGCGACAACAGATGTTTTAGCTTCAGTTGCTGGTTATATTTTTTGCTTTTAAATGAGAACCCGGGCAGATAGTCCACCAGCTTATCGTCCCAGCTAAAGTGGCCTTCGGCTTCGAGCAACCCCGCCAGACCAGCGGCAAAGGTTTTTGACACTGACGCAATGCGAAACACGGTATAGGGATCGACGGCGGTGTTGCTGCCACGCTGGCGCACACCAAAGCCAGCAGTAGCAATAATTTTATTGCCCTGCACTATGGCGTAAGTCGCGCCCGGAATATCGTGTTCGGCCAGTTTAGCTGCATAGTACTGATCAAAATCAGCCACCAGCGGTGCCAATACCTCTGTCGGTAAGGGGCTGCTATCAGCAGTGGCCCATGGCGAAACTGCCAGAAAACAGCCTGCAACTGCAGAAAAAAACGCTTTCACCCTGCCTGTTTATCCTTTGTTATGCTGTACCACAACGGCAAAGCCGGCCGGCATTGTAGGCAGTCAGCGCGCCGTTGCCAAGCCTTAAGGCGAATAACACCACCAGCAATACCAACGCTAAAACGGCCATACTGCCGCCCGAAGTCCCGCCGCTACTGCTGCCGCTGCCAGCTGTAGCGCGCACCGTAATGCTGACCTCGGCGCTACTTTGGCTAATGCCGTCGTCAGCAGTAAAGCGAAACCGCAGCTGGGTATCATTACTGACAACGGGGGCGGTAAAACGGCTGGTTAAAGCCTCTGGCTCACTTAAGCTGACCGCCGGGCCAGACAGTTGCTGCCATTGGTAAGACAACACATTAAATTCTGCATCGGTTGCACTGGCGCTTAGCTGCACAGTGGTGCCGCTGCTAACGGTTTGCGCACTGCCCGCCGACACCTGAGGCGCGGTATTGGCGCAATCGGTGTTTATTTCCAGCACCTCAAGCTGGGCCAGCCAGCTGCCAAAGCCGGCGTTAGCCGGGGCGCATACATCGGTGCCGGCAAAACTAAACGACTGCAGCTGGCTTAGCTCAATTAAACTTTGCGGCAAGGTGCCGGAAAAATCGTTATTCTCCAGCCATAATATTTGCAACTGGCTAAGCTGGCCCAGTGTCGAGGGCACAGCGCCACTGAGAAAGTTATTCTCGACAAACAGCTCACGCAACTGGGGTAAATTGCCCAATCCGGATGGCAGCGCGCCGCTAAAACGGTTAAAGGATAAATCCAGCGCGACAAGCTCGGTTAAATTGGCTAATGCTGGCGGAATGGCGCCATCAAAGGCATTGTTCCATAACTGCAAACGTTGCAGTTTAGTCAGTTGCAGCAGCGCAGGCGGAAAACTGCCCTGCAGCGCATTAAAGCTAAGATCCAGCTCGGTCAGCTCACTTAACTGATTCAGGCTGTCCGGTAACTGCCCGACCAGGCCATTGTCATCCAATACCAGCGAGGTTACCCGGCCAGCACTGCAACTGACGCCGTGCCAGTTACAGGGCGTGGCCGTTTGCAGCCAGTTTTGCTGATTTAGCCAGTCCTGCCCCTGAGTGTCATAGTACAGTTGCACCAGGGCCGCACATTCTGCCTGGGGAATTTCGCTCACATTATTCAGCATGCAAAAATCATCGTTGCGCAGCTGCACCTGTACCTGGCCATCAGGAAAATTAAGCACGGTATTGTTGCCGTCAAAGGTCCAGCTGCCGCTGTGCAGACCATCATCAGCAAAACGGTCAAATTGCTGGCCGGCATCATTCAGCGCCAGTGGCTGGGCGTCATCGCCCTGGGTGACGCTGGTGGCGATGCTGTTGCCGTCGCAATCCAGGCTCAGCACCTGGAGTTCCAGCGCGGTATTAGCCGCCAGAAATACCTGGTTGCTTAACGGTTTGACACGCCGTTGCAGCTGCGCATTAACGCAGTTAAGCGCGCCACTTTGGTTATCACCACTGGCCAGCAGCAGCCGGCCGGTGCTGGTTTGCTGCGCCAGCGTATCGTCACTGGCCTGCACGCCGGACACCAGCAGCCTGGCCCGCAATTGCGCCGCGTTAAGTGAGGGTTCGGCTGCTTTTAACAAGCCCGCTACCGCGCTTACCATCGGCGCCGACATAGAGGTGCCGGAGGCCTGGCTATAGGCATCGGCTAAATCGGTGGCATAAATGGCCACGCCGGGGGCGGATAAGTCGACCCAGTGGCGGCCATAATTGGCAAAACCGGCCTTAGCGCCGCTTTGCTGATGTGCGCTGACGCTAATAATATTGGGTAAATCAAAGGCCGCCGGATAAAATGCGGCCTGGGTATTATCATTACCGGCGCTGGCGATAAACAGTATGCCTGCCTGATGGTGCGCCGCGATAGCGTTATACAGTGCCTGTGAATACGACGGACTGCCCCAGGAGTTGTTACTGGCAACGATGTTTACGCCGTGGTTTTGTTTTAAATCCAGCAGATAATCCAGACAGGCGATGGCATCACTGATAAAGCCATCACCATTGACGTCCATAAAGCGGCAGGGTAACAATTTGACCTGCCAGTTGATGCCGGCTACGCCGAGGTTGTTGTTACCACGGGCACCGATAATACCGGCGACAAGGGTGCCGTGACCATCTTCGTCCATAGGGTCGACGTTGTCATCGGCCGGGTTAATACCGTAAATATCGTCAATATAGCCGTTGTTGTCGTTGTCGATACCATCACCGGTAATCTCGGCCGGATTTTGCCAGATATTGGCCGCCAGATCCTGATGCAGATAATCTATACCAGTATCAATTACGGCTATCACCACCTGCTCATCGCCGGTGGTGCTGTCCCAGGCGGCCACAGCATTAATGCCGTTATCGGCGTTTAAGTGCCATTGCTGATTAAACAAGGGATCATTGCTGGTTTGGGTTTTACGTACTTTATGGTCAAGCTCTACCGCTTTAACGCCCGGCATTTGCCGGTACTGCGCCAGTGCTTGCGGCACTGGTGTGTCTGAGGGCACGCTTGCCACGGCCAGTTGTGGCAGATGAGCAAAAGTACGCAGCTCACGGGCCTGGCCATGTGAAGCGTCGGCCGCACGCACTGCGCTCAGGCTGTCAGCACTGGCACCTTGCTCTAACGTAATAATAAGCCGCACCGGAGCGCTGGCTGCGGACACGGAGCAACTGGCCGCAGCGACCAGGGCTAACATGATCTGTCTTAGCATGGTCTGTTTTAGCATGGTACGGCTCCTGACATCGCACTGAGTAGAGTTAATACTACGACACGAACCGTAAAAAGGTGCAACGCTTTTTTAGCCCGCCGCGCGCTAGCCTGACACCAATTTACCCCTGGCTGCAGTGTAGCGGCGCCGCTGCGGGTTTGATTGCGATAAGTAAGCCAGCGGCGTCACTGGTAAATTCTACCCACTGCGCAAACTGCGGTGTAATATCCGCCGATAAGTCAATTTGACGAAGCAACTGTTTATCAATTGTCAGCAGTAGCTCGTCACATACCTTTATTTGCCAATGATCCTGCTGTTGCTGCAACAGACCAGTTTGCGCATAAAAGGCCCTACTCTGCTCACCGGATAGCCGGTATTGCTGCTGCGCCTGTGCCAGGGCGTTGCTTTGCCGCTGTGGCCGGATATTGCTGGCCACATGATGTTGCACCTGACGATACGCTTCATCCTGGCTATAGCTTATCTGATAATACAAAGGGCTGTGCGGCTGCACCGGCTGCAACAGATAGCCCAGCAATAGCAGTAAAGCACAGCATAACGCCAGCTGGGTGTTACGCCACAGCCCTTGCCAACCATTGCGGCACAACCAACCGGCCTTATGCCTTTGCCTGGCCTGATTTTGCCGGGCCTGTTTGAGCAGCGCATTTTTTACCTGCGCCGGCAGCACATGCCTGGCCTTATCGTGTTGATATTGCTGTTGTAGTTGTTGTTCAAATTGATCAGGCCTGTTCATTGGATGCTCCGTTCAACTGTTGCAACATCTGCTTTGCATATCGTAGCCGGCTTTTAACGGTTTCCTCTCCCTGCGCCGTTATCTGGCTGATTTGCGCCAGCGTAAAACCCTCCAGTTGCAGCATAAGCGCTTCACGCTGCAAAAAGGGTAAGGCATTTAACTGTGCTGCCCAGCGCTGCTGTTGTTGCTGTACGTTAAGCTGTTGCAGCGGGCAGGTTGTTGTATCAACCAGCGGCGCGGTGATGTCTTCGGCCAGCCAGCGGCTACGCCGGCGTAATTCATCAATCAGACAATGACGGGCCACGGTAAACAACCAGGTTTTAAAACTGCTGTTACCGCCAAAACCGTCTGGCTGCTCGAGTAATTTTAGCCAGCATTGCTGGCTGATATCTTCAGCCAGCTGACGATCAGACTGACGTAGCAGGTAGTAATACAACGCATCGCCGTGTAAGGTAATCAGCTGCTGCAAAAACGCGGTGTCTGCGCTATCACGATACAAGGCATACAACTGCTCACTACTGTAGTCTTTGCTGCCAAAGCCACTGATAAAAAAGGATAATGCCATATTACGACTCCTTGCGCTTACCCTGTGATCTCAGCCTAGTCTGTTTGTAAACTAAAATCGAGCTGAACCTGCATATTGGGCTGACTGACCGCGACGCCGTCAACAATTTTTGCCTGATACTTCCAGCGGCGTAATGCCCGTATTGCCTCACGATCAAACACTCTGGCCGGTTCAGCCGCGATTACGCTGACGTCGGTAACGGCGCCATTGGCAGCGATAGTAAACGCCAGCTTTACCCAGCCACTGATGCCATCACGGGCCGCGTCGGTCGGATACCGCGGTTCTACCCTGACCAGCGGTGTGGCACCACGATCAGCCGCGGTCCAGCCGTTGTCCGGTCCACCATGCTGTGGTAGCTGCACCGGGGCTATACTGACCGGCCCCGGGCTGATATTCGGCGTGCTATCAACCGGTGGCAACGGCTTGGGTAACGGCTGCTGTTGTGCCGGTGGCATTGGTGGCGGCGTCTGGCGTACTATAATTTCAGAGTCTTCTGCTACCTCGTATAGCTGAACCGGCTCAGCCTGAACCGGTTCAGGCCGCGCTGCTGTGTTGCTTTTTATCAGTTGCTGCATGGCGGCAAATAATAAAATGGTGATCACAGCAGCGGATAGCATAGCGCTGGTTATTTTTACCGGTTCTGACCGAATAACATTGGCACTGCTCAGTGTTGACATAAAGGCTCCTTAATCACATGGGGGCGTTATTTAGTGATTAGACGAACCAGCGGTGCAAACGGGGTTAAATTTTTTGCCTGTTGTGCAAAGTAGACTTTAGTCGGCTACCACCGATAAACAATTGACAGCGCACAACAAACTACTAACACTGCATACTTATCAATTGTTGTGTTTTGCTGTTTTGCGGGGCTTTTATGTTTAACCACAACACCAAACCTGCGTTATTTGTCTTGCTGTTTACCCTGACGCAAACGGCATTGTTTATGTTAACCGGCGCGGCAATATGGCCGCTGCTGGCGGCACCGGTATTGCTGCTTGGCTACCTGTACTGGCCCACACCACAGCAGGCTGATGACAGCGCTGAACAAGCTGAACAACTGGCCAATACGGCCGATAACATTACCCAGGCGACGTCAAAAATGGCCATCGGCGCGGCCGAAGTGTCGTTTTATATTGATAGCCTGATTAACGATATTCAGCACAGCAGAGACGACAGTGAAAACATTGCCGATGTTAGCAACTCGCTGGCCAGCACCAGCAGCCAGCTGACAGCGTCGATACAAGCTATCGCCACCACCTTGCAACAGACAGCCAGCGCCTCGGTTAACGCTGATAGCCAGTTACACAGCGCTGTGCAGAGTATTAACACCCTGGTGCAGGCTGTCAGCCAGGCCGCCGATGATTTACAACAACTGCGCAGCAGCAGCGATAATATTCAGCGCATTACTGAGGTGATCAACACGGTGGCCGAGCAGACGAATCTGCTGGCATTAAATGCCGCAATAGAAGCGGCCCGGGCCGGGGAGCAAGGGCGCGGCTTTGCCGTTGTTGCTGACGAAGTGCGCTCACTGGCCGGAAAAACGGCAGCCGCCACTCAGGATATTGCCGCCATGCTCAGCGACATCCGCCAGCAAAGCCAACACACAGCAGCGCAAATGCAGCAACTGCAAGGCAGCGGCAGCGCGGTACAGCATGAGTTAACCCAGGTGGCCGATGGCTTTGCCGGCATTAATCGGCAAATTGCCGATACGTCTGGCAGCCTGGAGCAGATTGAGCAGGCCAGCAGTGAGCTAAACCACACCAGCATAGCGCTGGCGCAATCGGTTGACAGTATTAGCCAGACACTGGCCAATATCAGCGCTAAAGGTGGCTCGGTTGCCGAACAGGCGATTGGCTTGTCAGAGGAAACCGAGAGCATTTACCGTGAGCTCAATAGCCTGAGCAACCACAGTTTTTACAGTGATATCCTGCGCGACGCACAGCAGGCCGCGGCAGATATTGGCAACCTGTTCAGCCAGGCGCTGGCACAGGGCAAACTCAGTCAGGAGGCGTTATTCAGCGACAAATATCAGCCGATTGCCGGCACTAAACCAACTAAATACCATACCGGCTTTGACAGCTTTACCGATCAACAGCTGCCAGCTATTCAGGAGCCCATTTTAGCCAGACATAAGCAGGTGCAATATGCCATTACCGTTGACCGTAAAGGCTATGCACCAACGCACAACACTAAGTTTAACCAGCCGCTAAGCGGCAATTACGACAAAGACTTAGTACAAAACCGCAGTAAACGCATCTTTAGTGATCGCACCGGCAGCCGCTGCGGCAGCCATACCCAAAGCATGCTGCTGCAAACCTATAAGCGGGATACCGGAGAGATTTTGCATGATTTATCAGTGCCGATCTATGTTAACGGCCGGCACTGGGGAGGCTTTCGCATTGGCTTTAAACGGGCTTAACTGAGTGTTACTCTAAATCGTCGAGTAAGTCATCAAACACGTCTTCGTCAATTTCCGGCTCTTCTGGCTGTGGTGGATTACCATCGTAGATTTTAAACTGTTGGCGCTGAAAGTAAGACTCTTTAATAAAGGCGTAAGGGTCAAGCGATTCTTCCAGTAAATTCTCCATCGACATCAACTGTTCACGGCTATCCAGCGCCCCAACTAACGCCCGGGTTATTGATAGCGGGGTGTTTAGCAAGCCAAGTGGAAAATACAGGTTATCCACCACCCCGCCGGCAGTACCGCGCACTGTGGTGGGCCCCAGCGCCGGCAGCATTAAAAAGGCACCGTCGCCTACGCCCCACACCGCCATGGTCTGGCTAAAGTCTTCGTTTTGTTCCTGTAAACCTATGGCACTGGCCACGTCAAATAAACCAAACAGGCCCAGCGTACTGTTAACTAAAAAGCGACCGGCACTAATAGCCGCTCGGTCTGGCTTGGCCTGTAGGGCTCCGTTAACAAAACTGGC
Source organism: Rheinheimera pleomorphica (assembly GCF_011634895.1). Lineage (GTDB taxonomy): Bacteria > Pseudomonadota > Gammaproteobacteria > Enterobacterales > Alteromonadaceae > Alishewanella > Alishewanella pleomorphica. The sequence continues at coordinate 15,864 of NZ_SIRR01000001.1, forward strand.
CGGCTCATTCAGGTTGTTGGCTACATTCACCAGGCCTTTGCGCGCCGGTTTGGGCACAACAGCCATATAGCCCACTGTCGCCGGACGCAACAGGTATTTATCCAGAATGTCGTAGTTAAAGTCCCATAATGGCCGGTTAATGGTTTCCAGCGGATCGCGGCTGTCGCTATAGTCAGCCTGCTGCTGCACTGCCGCCTGTTCAGTGGCAGGTTTAGACGCGCACGCGCCCAGCAGTAAAACACTACTCAGCGCGGCTAGCCTGAGCATAAGAGTAAAAGCCATATCAGGGTTCCAACGTTAAAGAAATCGAAATTGAGGTTGCGGTTAAATCCAGCAGGCCAGATTCGGTCTGGATATCACCCGGGCGCTGCTCTACCGTGCCCGATAACGACATACGCGCTACCACCTGCACCTGATCAGTGCTGGCCAGCGTCCAGTTAGGTTGCATTGCCATTTGCTCGGTAAGCAACAAGTGTACCTTCCCTTCTGGCAGCGGAATACGCTGCACCGCTAATGGTAGGCCAGTACCTTCACTGGCGCGGGCGAATAAAAATAAGCTGGCATCCGGATTAGCCTGTTTTAGCCTGGGGTCGACATATAAAGTGACACTAATTTGCCGGCCCGGGCTTTTAATTTCTGCGCCCATCTCGGCTAAGCGTTGCTGTACAGCGCCATAACGCGGATCGTCCTGCGGCAATTGCAGTAACAGCAGTTGCCAGGCACTGGTCGCCTCGGCCATATCGCCCTTTTCATAGGCAATCAGCGCCATCAATGATAATGCATCACTGTTGTTACTATCACGGCTTAATACCTGCGCAACCGCCCGTCCGGCACGGGCCAGGCTGTTATCGTCCGCTAACAGAATTAACGCCTGGGCATAACTTAACAGCAGCGGCACCCGCTCTGGTGAAAGCTTTAGTGCACGTTCAAAAGCGTCTACGGCTTGCTCTGCCGCACCTTGTGACAAACGGATGCGGCCAAGCAGCATCCAGGCTACAGCGTCGTCACCTTCGTTCGCCAGCCGGCTACGTAGCCCCAGCGCAAAAAGTTCTGTTTCATGATCTGACAACGGCTCGCCCTGCCCCAGCAGCGCGCGCTCGCCATACTGCTGCAATTGCTGCTGTGCCAGTTGCCAGTCGGCCAATTGCCGGTAATGGCCGGTACTGGCATAAATGGCTGCAACACACAACACCACCAGCAGCAACAGGGCTACCGGTAAGCGCCAACTGCTGCCAGCGCTTGTGGTATCGGCCGTTTGCTGTTGCGCCAGAAACTGCGCTTTTAGCTCTTGCGCTGCACTGGTAAAGTCCTGCTCCGCCAGCTCGCCGCTATCTCGTGCCAGCGCCAGCAACTGTAAGCGCTCTTCAAATAACTGTGCCGGCGTTTGTTTCGCCTGCGCCGGTGCGCGGCGAGGCCAGAACAGACATAAGGCGGTGAAAAACAGCATAGCGATAGCAGCATACAACAGCGGCCAGATCATGGTTTTTTACTCCGGTAACGTTCAATCAACTGGTCCAGCTCGGTATTAAGATTGGCCGGGTTAGTATTGTCGCGCTCTGCGCTGTGCCGTGTGCGCCGGTAGATACCGGTCGCCGCCAGGCCCAGCAGTAATAACACTGGCGCCAGCCATAACCACAGGGTGTAGCGGTTTAGCGGCGGCTGATAATGCACAAAGTCACCATAACGCTGCACCATATAGTCCAGCACTTGTTGCCGGTCTTTACCTTCACGGATCAACTGATAGGTTTTTTGCCGCATATCTACCGCAACAATGGCGTTAGAGTCAGCAATATTCTGGTTTTGACACTGCGGGCAGCGCAGCTCTTCGGTTAATTGATTAAACAACTGCCGCTGCTGCTCGTTGTCAAACGGCAATATATCCTGTGCCATCAGACTAATGCTGGCGCACAGCAAGCCGCATAACAGTAGTGCTCTCATGGCTGGCTCCATTGCTGATACAAGGGCGCCAGCTTAGTGCGCCATACCTGAGGGTTAATGTCGCCAATATGGTGCGCCCGCACTATGCCGTTGGCATCAACAATAAAGGTTTCCGGCGCACCGCTAACGCCCAGATCCAGCGACAGGCTGCGCTCAAGGTCAAGCATATTAAACTGATAAGGGTTGCCTTGCTGCTGCAGTTTTAATGCTACGTCCTGTTGCAGCACAGCCAGGTCAAAGGGAGCGTCAAAGGCCGGATCACGTGGCAGTTCGTAGTACAGACCGACAATGTTAACCCCCTGCTGACGCAGCTCGGTTAAATAACCCAGCTCAGCGTTACAGGTAGGACACCAGACACCCCAGACATTTAATAAAAAGGTTTCGCCGGTTAATGCCTCTGGCGTCCAGATTTTGTCTGGCTGCATTAAGTCAGCCAGCGCAAAGTTTGGTAAGGGCTTATCGATAATGGCCGAGGCGCGCTCACGTGGATCTGAGAATAAGCCACTGAGTAAAAACAACGCCAGCGCTAAAAACAGCGCCAGCGGCGCATAAAAAATTATCTTACGCATTGGCTTGATTATACCCCGTTAGTTTACGCCGGTAGCGTTTATCACACAGTGCCAGTAAGGCGCCTAACGCCATTAACAAGCCGCCGAGCCAAATCCAGCGCACAAAGGGTTTTACCTGTATCCGCATGGCCCAGGCATTACCCGGCAGCTCTTCACCTAATGATACATATAAGTCGCGGCTTAATCGTGCATGCACTGCCGATTCGGTCATAATGGTTTTTTGGATACGGTAAAAACGCTTTTCCGCGTGCAGATGCGTCACATAGTTGCCCGCCTTTGACACATCCAGCTCAGCCGCCTGACCACCATAGTTCGGGCCATTCAGCTCGTATACGTCTTGCAGGGTAAATTCATAGCCCGCTACCACCGCCGTATCACCTTCCTGCATCCGCACATCGCGCTCGACCGTATAGGTTTTGGTCATTGCCACGCCAATTACTAGTACCGCAAAACCGATATGTGCCAGCGTCATGCCGTAATGGCTGGCGTTAAGTTTGCTGATACCGTTTGTCACCGAGCCAAATTGCTTCAGCCGCAACATCACCTCGGCCAGCGCCGAAACACCCACCCAAGCACCCAGCAGCAAGCCCAGCAATGCCAGATTAGCCTGCACACTTTGCATTAGCGCCAGTGTGCCCAGTGCCAGCATTAACGCAGCTATCAACACCATCGCCATTGGCTTAATCAGTGGCATCAGTTGCTGCTGTTTCCAGCGCACCCAGGGGCCCAAGCCCAGCATTAAGGCAAACGGAATAGTAAGATAGTAAAACATCTGGTTAAAAAACGGCTCACCGATAGAGATAGAGCCCAGCCCCAGTTCTTTATGAAACAACGGAAACAGGGTGCCGAGAAACACAATTAAACAGGCGGTGAGTAAAAAGATATTATTGCCCCACAGCAACATCTCACGAGAGAACAACTGATAGCGGGCCTGAGAGCGCACCGAGTTCATCCGGCTGCCGTAGAGTAATAACGAACCGCCGACGACCAGCAGCAAAAACACCAGCAAATACATACCGCGGCCAGGGTCAGTGGCAAAAGAATGCACTGACACCAGTACACCGGAGCGGACCAAAAAGGCGCCAACCAAACTTAACGCAAACGCCGCCAGTGCCAGCAGCACCGTCCAGCTTTTAAAGGTGCCGCGTTTTTCAGTTACGGCCAGGCTGTGAATTAATGCCGTACCGGCCAGCCAGGGCATAAAAGAGGCATTTTCAACCGGGTCCCAGAACCACCAACCGCCCCAACCCAGCTCGTTGTAAGCCCACCAGCTGCCCAGCATAATGCCCAGGGTTAAGAACAACCAGGCGGCTAAGGCCCAGGGCCGTACCCAACGCGCCCAAACGCTGTCAAAGCGGCCGCCCATCAGGGCTGCCAGCGCAAAAGCGAAGGCCACCGCAAAACCGACATAGCCCATGTATAACAATGGCGGGTGTAAAATCATCCCAAAATCCTGCAACAGCGGATTAAGGTCGCGCCCTTCTACCGGGAAAAACGGCAGGCTACGCGCAAACGGATTAGACATGAACAGCGAAAAGGCGATAAAGCCAACGCAAATTAGCCCCAGAATGCCAAGAATACGGCCTTGCAACAGCAGCGGCAGTGCTTTGGAATACTGCGCCACCAGTGCTGTCCAGCCGGCCAGCATCAGTACCCATAACAACATAGAGCCTTCGTGCGAGCCAAAGCTGGCCGTGATCTGATAATACCAGGGTAAGCTGGAGCTGGAATTTTGCGCTACGTTTATTACGGTAAAGTCGTTAGTGCGAAAGGCGTAAATCAGCGCCAGCATGGCCAGCAAACAAAAGATAAATTGCCCCAACGCCAGTGGCTTGGCCAGCAGCAGCATACGCTGGTTGGCGACAAAGCTGCCATATAACGGCACCAGGGCTAATAACAGCGCCAGCGCAAAAGCAAAGGTAAGCGCCAGCTGACCGGCTTCAGCGATCATTAGTAACGTCCTTCTGTGCTGTTATCAGAACTGTTCTGACGACTGACATCGCCTTGTTGCGACGGCGGTACATGGCGGATGCCTTTTAACGCTTCTGCCACTTCAGGCGGCATATATTCCTCGTCGTGTTTAGCCAGTACTTCGGTGGCGGCAATGGTAGTGGCATCAATCAGAGTGCCCTGCGCCACTATGCCCTGGCCTTCACGGAACAGGTCCGGCAAGATGCCCTCGTATGTCACTGTTACCAGCGGGCCGGTATCCACCAGATCGAAGCTGACTTTCAATGAGTCCGGGTCACGCTTTACTGAGCCCTCAACCACCATACCGCCAATACGCAGACGCTGACCGACAACCGGCTTGATTTTATCTTTACCCAGCCCCTCGACCAGCTGGCTTGGCGTGTAAAATAAGTCAATATTCTGCTGCAACGCATATAACATGCTGCCTACAGCCGCCGTTAGCAGGCCAATGACCAGTAACACTGCGACTAACCGTTTCTGACGTCTGGGTTGCATTACTCTGTTTGCTCCTGATACTGCTTAATACGTTGCTCACGCGCCAGCTTTTGCGCCAATTGCCGTTTAAACTGGCGTTGCTGGTAATGGCTGTAACCGATAAGGGCCACTAACAAGGCGTAGGTAATGCCAAAGGACAACCAGACAAAGAGGCCGTAACCGCCCATGGCCCAAAAATCACTCCACGACTGAAAATGCATTTATTCTTCTCCCGCCATTGCTTTAACCCAGGGCCGGTGCTGCTCGTTCAGTAAAATGGCCGTGCGCAGGCGCAGGCACAACAATGCCAGCATCAGCACTTTAAATGCCAGTATGCTGATCAACAGAGGCCACAACATACTCGGATCTATCGACGGCTTGGCAAACTTGGTTATAGACGCGCCCTGATGCAAAGTGTTCCACCATTCCACCGAAAAATGAATAATCGGCAGATTGATCACGCCAACAACCGCCAATAACGAGGCCGCCTTGGCACCGGTTTGCCGGTCAGAAAAAGCGCCGCTCAGCGCGATAACACCCAGATACAAAAACAATAAAATCAGCTCGGAGGTAAGCCTGGCATCCCATACCCACCAGGTGCCCCACATTGGCTTACCCCAGGCCATACCGGTAATTAACGCTATGGCTGTGTATACGGCGCCGATAGGAGCTATAGCCAATACAGACCACTGCGCCACTTTTACCTGCCACACCAGCGCAATAAAAGCGGCAATGGCCATGGCGGAATAACTGCCCATCGACATAATGGCCGAGGGCACATGAATATGAATAATACGGTAGCTGTCGCCCTGCTGATAATCCGGTGGCGTAAAGGCTAGCCCCCAAATATTACCCAACAGCAACAGCAATAAGGCCAGGGCCATCAACCACGGATACCAGCGACCACACAGGTGATAAACGGTTTCAGGCTTAGCGTAAGGATGCAACCATTTAAACATATCAGCTCACATTCAGTTTTAAGGCACTGAGCACCGCCAGCGGAACCAGTGCCAGAGCAAATAACAACATCGCCAGCATAATTGCCAGCTGACCATGATACGGCAGCGCCATGCTGGCGGCCTCCATTGCCGCACTGGCAAAAATCAGCAGCGGAATATACAGCGGCAGAATCAGCAGTGCCAGTAAAATGCCACCTTTATCGGCAGATACCGTAAGGGCAGCGCCCATTACGCTAAGCAAGCTCAGCAGAGGCGTACCCAATAACAGCGTCAGTAACATAGCAATAAAGGCTGGCGTCTGCAGATTCAGCAGCAACGCCACCAGTGGCGATAACAATACCAGCGGCAAGCCGGTACTTAACCAGTTGGTGACCAGTTTGGCCAGCACAAAACTGAGCAAAGGCTGGCGCGCCGCGACCAACTGCTCAATCACGCCGTTGCGAAAGTCGTCTTTAAATAAGCGCTCTGCCGCCAGCAACACGCTAAGCAGGGCCGCTATCCAGACAATGCCGGGGGCCATCAGTTGCAGCATATTCGGTTCAGGCCCGACACCGAGCGGGAACAAGCACAAAACAATAATGAAAAACAGCACCGGGTTAAGCCAGTCAGCTTTTTGCCGCGCCAGTAATCGCAGCTCGCGGCGAATAAAAACCCCTAAAGTTACCATCGGTAAGCCAGCTCCAGTGTGTTCAACTTGTCATACTTAAGGCTCAGGCTCTGGTGGGTGGTCAGCACTATGGCGCCGCCTTGCTGCAAATGCTGCAAAAAATGTTGTTGCAGCATGGCGATAGCGCCCTGATCCAACGCCGTAAAGGGCTCATCGAGGATCCACAGTTGCCGGCTGGCAAACCACAGCCGCGCCAGCGACACCCGCCGCTGTTGGCCGGCCGATAACATGCGACAAGGAATATCCTCCAGTCCGGCCAGGCCTAAACGGGCCAGCAAAGCTAAATCATCTGCTGGCGCCTGCTGCGCCGCGGCACGCCAGAAGCTGAGATTCTCCAGCGCCGTTAATTGCTCATGAATCCCGCTCTGATGGCCGATATAACATAGATTGGCGGCATAGTCGGCAGCAACGGCGGTGACATCTTGCCTGCAGTATTGCACCCTGCCCTCGTCCGGTTGGGCCAGGCCGGCCAGCAGCCGTAACAAGGAGCTTTTACCGGCGCCGTTTTTACCGGCGACCTGTAATAGCTCACCGGCATTGACGCTGACAGCCAATTGTTCAAACAATACCCGATCCTGACGGATACAAGCCAGGCCGCAGGCGGTCAATAACGGTTGACCGGGCAAAACAGGAAATGCTGTTGGTTTAATCACTAAGCTCTGGCTATCGACGACAGTAAAAATTGGGCGCATATTACCATATTGACGACATAATACGAATGCGCCGCAACATCAGACCAAGGCAAAACAGGTAAAATATGAACCAGATCAATCTGGATAAACTGCTCCAGTTAGCGCCGGCCGGCAAAGCTGACGCCGCGACACTAAAGCTGGTGATTGCGCAGCTGTATCAGGCCCGCATTACCCAGCTAAGCGAAGGCGGCGTGGTGCTGCGCCTGCCAACACCACAGGCGCCGCTGCAGCTAAGCCTGCCCGGCAGCGCCAGTGCTACAGTGCAGCACTGGTTGCACAGCATCGCCTTACCTGAACATAGCGCCACGGCGAACAAAGCCAATGTCACAACGGGTGAGCTACTAAAACAAGCGGTGCAAGTGCAATTTGCACCAGGGAGCAACAGCCAGGTGTTGGTTACCTTGCACAGCCCGGCAAAAGTGCTCAGTTATCCGCTGCCGGCAGCGCAGGTGCGTCAGCTGTTAATACAGCTATTTGTCAGCCTTAGCCAAGCTACTGCCAGCCAGGCCCTGCAGGATAGCAGCAACAGCGCCTTAGTCAGCGCACGCTTACTTAACCAAAGCGGTCCGGCAAGCATCCAGTTACCGGCACTGCCAGCACTGCCCATTCCGCCAGCGGTACAAAAGCATCTGAGCCAGTTACTCAGCAGCAGCCATTCCAGCCAACTTACCGTGCTGTTGCAACTTAGCAGCAGTGCCGACAAACTCAGCGCCAACCTGTTGCTGCCAGGCACAGCCGCTGCCGGTAATCATCAGGCTATTCTGGAAAAGCCACAGCAGGCCCAGCTATTACAGCAACTGGTTAAGTTATTTAATCAGCAACAGCTTACCCCCTCTGACAACCGCCTTGGCGCTGTGGCATCGCTTAAACTGCCCGCGACTGCGGCCAACTATCACTTGCAGCTACAACCTCTGGCGAATCAGCAGTGGCAGCTGCAATTAGTGCCGGACAAAGCCAGTGTGCAATTTATAGCAGCGCCGGACGACTTTAACCGGCCACTGCAGCTTGTCAGCCAGTCACTGCAATCCAGGCCCGGTCAGACAGCCACGCTGGCAACGCCGGTTGTCACCAGCACTGCGGTGCAGCAGGCCTGGCGGCATCTGTTACCACTGCTGCCGGCACAGCCAGCGCCGCTGCAAGATCTGCCTGAGCTGCCCGTCGCCGTACAACAGGTTTTGCAGCAGCTACGGCAAAGCCAGCCTGACGGCAACAAAGTGCTCTCCCCTGCTCAACTGATGCCGCAGCTACTGAGCTTGCTGCAGTTTCAGCCACTGCAAAGCAATGCCAATGTGCAAACCAGTGGTGGTGCTTTGGCGGTCGCCATTCAACTGTTACTCGGACATTTGGCGCAGAAACCACCACCCGCTGCGCAAACCTTAGCCAACCAGAAACTGGCGCAGTTGGTCAGTAACCTGGAGCCGGCCCAGGCCAGCACTTTACTGCGCCAGCTGGCCAGCCACAGCAGCACCTTACAACAAAGCCAGCTGGCCACGCTGGACAGCAGCAGCCAGGCACAACAGCAAATTCTGCTGCAACTGCCGCTACAGCAAGGCGACAGGACGGTATTCAGCCAATTGCAACTGGAACAACGTGAAGCCGATGGTAAGCAAAAAGGCGAAAAGCAGCACTGGTGGCAACTAACGATGAAATTCGACTTACAGCAGTTGGGGTCTTTGCTGGTGGTGGCCAAATTACAGCAGCAACAACTGCAGCTGCAATTTTATACCGAGCAACCGCAGGCCAAAGCACTGGCACTGCAATTTCTGCCACTGCTAAAAGACCGCTGTAAAATGCAGGGGCTAAACGTCAGCCAGGCTGACTGTGTGCTGGGCAAAATTCCAGACTCATTGCTGCCGCGGGCTAACAGCCTGCTGGCCGTTAAGGTATAAGGACATTAACAATGACAGATAGCGATAAGTATAAAACCGCCACGGCGCTGCAGTATGATGGCAAACAGGCCCCTACGGTTACCGCCCGGGGCCATGGCCAGCTGGCTGATGACATTATTGCCCTGGCGCAGCAACATGGCGTGTTGGTGCATCAGGATGATGAGCTAAGCAGACTGCTAAGTCAGTTAGAGCTGGGCGAACAAATTCCTCCCCAGCTGTATATTGTGATAGCAGAGTTAATTGCGTTTTCCTATGTATTGCAGGGCAAGTTTCCGCAGAACTGGCATAATATTCACCAGAGGGTCGACTTTAAAAGCTAATGCCGTTCAAGGGGTCACTTGAAAAGAAGATGACGGGTTACTTTTTCGCCTGATGTAAATTATACAGCAGTTCAGCCTCAGCCCGTGGTAACTCGCACTCGCGCATGATTTCTTCTAAATCAGCACCCAGCTGCACCATTTTCATCGCCCGGCTATAAATTTTTGACTCCGGATCAGACAGCGCCAGTGCTTGCTGTTTATCAGACAATTCCTGCAGCGCACTGCTAACCTGGCTACTTAACTGGTTTAAAGCTGAATCAAGTTGCAACACACGTTGGCCTACACCAATAATACCGGCCCGCAGCTCCTCAACTTCATGCTGACTTTGCTGCAGCTGTTGTGCACTGAATTCAAGCCGTTTCTCCAATTCAGTCCGCTGCTGTGCATGCTGTTGCAAAGTGCGGTTAAGCCAAATATACCCCGCCACAGCGCACAGTAGCACTATGGCAGCTTGAATTGTGATCGTAAGCCACATAAGGTTTCCTAGATCGAGCTGATCTCGTCCCACTCTTCGTCACTGAGCAGTTTATTCAGATCAACCAGGATCAGCAGCTCACCTTCGCGGTTAGACACGCCCTGAATAAAGCGGGCACTTTCTTCTGTTCCCACATTCGGTGCTGTGTCGATTTCGGACGACTTCAGGTAGACCACCTCAGCGACGCTGTCTACCAGGATACCAATGACCTGCTTTTCCGCCTCGATAATCACAATACGGCTATTATCCGTCACTTCCGCCGGCTCCAGACCAAAACGCGATCGGGTGTCGATAACGGTGACGACGTTACCACGCAGGTTAATAATACCCAGTACATACTCTGGTGAACCAGGTACCGGTGCAATTTCGGTGTATCGCAGCACTTCCTGCACTTGCATCACGTTAATACCGTAGGTTTCTTCCTGCAGTTTAAACGTTACCCACTGTAACACTACATCAGCAGCGTCAGTTTTTTTCACTGACTGCTTGGTTAAATTACTCATGCACAGCTCCTGTCTAAATAGCCAAACCGTTAGGCACTGATATCCTGGCCCCGGTTTAATAAGTCAATCATCGCGTCTACATCAATCAAAACACACATATGTTTTTTAATCAGGCCTGCCATCCAGGGCCGCTTGCCTTCTGCTTCACGCCACTTTACATCGTCTTGCTCTAATACATAAGTGTTTATCAGCGTTTCGCAGCTCAGGCCCCAATTACTGTTGCCCAGCATAATAACATATTGATAGTTTAGCTTTTGCTGCATGCTTTGGTCATATTTTTCTGGCATCACCCAGCGTGCGGTATCAACAATACTGATTTTCTGCTCACGGTACAGCATAATGCCTTTAAACCATTCTGGCTTACCAATCAGACTACTGACACTACCAAGCTGATGAATACCGCCAAGCTCTTTTAGCGGCACGGCCACTTTTAAGCCGGCAACGTCAAAAAACAGCGCCTGAAACCGGCCTTGCCGATAGTCTTTTGTTGCCGCCTGCACCGGCGCAACTGGTGTTTGAGACTGGACGGAGGCAACGCGCTCTGCCACGGGGATGTCACGCTGCTGTAGCTGCTGCGCCTGCTCGGCTACCGCAAACTTCGCCTTTAGTGCTGCCAGTGCCGTATCTGTCGCGGTGGCAGTTTGCACCGCAGTGTCATGCCGTGGCGCAGTAACCGTGGCGGTTTCAGTGACAACCGCCTGCGCCAGTAACTGATTTAATTGCTGCTTTTTTTGTTCAGCCAGTAAGGTAGCGTCAAGCGGCTCCTCTTCTGTCAATAATGCCGACAGATAGTGCTGCATCACCTTTTGACTGGCAATTAAGTTACTCATGCCTTACTCCGGTGCCAGCTGTAGTAAATAAGTGAGCAGGGTGTTGTAAGCAAACACCCCACGCGAGGCAGAGGCAAACTGGCTTGGCGGTGTTTGCGCCAGGCTGGCATCGCGAAACTTGGTATCTACCGGTATCACTGCCGACCAGACTTTGTCCTGATACTTGGCTTTAAGCTCTTTATACGCTTCAAGCGATGCCTTAGTGCGTTTATCATACATGGTGGCAATGATGGTATAGGCGTACTCTTTTTGCTGTGAGGTGCGCATAAGCGCCATGGTCGCAATCATCCGCTCCAGGCCCTTTAAGGCCAGAAACTCGGTCTGTACCGGGATCAAAATACGGTCACAGGCGGCGATGGCATTTACCATTAACACGCCCATTACCGGCGGACAGTCGATCAGTACATAGTCGTATTCTTTGCTGATTTTCTGCAGCGCTTTTTTTAGCATCAGGCCCATGCCGCCTTTGTTGCCTAAGGCGCGATCCAGCGTGGCCAGCGCCATAGATGAGGGCAGAATATCCAGATTATTCATTCCACTTGGGCACAGCGACTGTAGAATTTCTTCACTGCTGATATCTTTGCCGCGGATAAAAATGTCATAAACACTGACTTCAAGTTCTTCAGCATCAATACCAAAGTAATAGGTAAGAGACGCATGCGGATCGGTATCGACCAGCAAGACCTTATAGCCACGCTGTGCCAGCAGGCCTCCAAGCGTGACGGTGGTGGTGGTTTTACCCACTCCGCCTTTTTGATTAGCAACGGTCCAAATAACCACTTCAGGGTTCCTGTTGTTTTGCCGGCTCAGCATCCGGATTATCGTCACGAGTCGTAATACGAATACCACCACCGGGTAAAGCGATGACGCGAATACTGCCGTCTTGCTGTGTGATCTGCTCCAGCTGTTGTTGTAAAGCTTGCCTTGCCGCAGCATCATCTGCCGACGGTGCCTGGCTGGCGTCAGAGGCCACATAGCCATAGCGCGAGATGGCTATCACTACTTTACGGTTTGCCGCTCTGCCCTCAGCGCTGTCATTAGGAACAAACGGATAATACTGGCCATAGCCTTCTATCGCCATACGTTGTGGCGCTGTGCCCAAGCGCTCCAACAGCCGTAATACTGAGGTGGCGCGGCTTACCGACAACTCCCAGTTTGAGGCAAAAAGTTCGTTATTAATCGGCTGATTATCGGTATAGCCCCGAATGCGAATATAGTTGTTAATCGGGTTAATCACAGCGGTAATTTCATTCAACAAGGTTTGCGCCGATTGGGTGGTGGTAGCACTGCCGCTGGCAAACAGCAAACCGCTGCTAAGCTCAATACTGAGCCAGTTGTCATCTTGCTGCAGCTTGGCCAGGCCTTGTTCCAGCAAATTCGCCAGGGCTTTAGTCAGTTGTTGTTCAACCGATTGCAATGGGCTACCCAATTGCCGTTCGTTCGCAGCAGACAACTGCGTTGCATCAGCCAGCAGCGTCGGCCCTTTGGCTTGTTGCAACGAGCTGCCGTGTAAATCGAGTTCGCTTTGCGGTGCCGGTACCGTTAGCACTGAACTGCCGGCTACACCTGTGCCGGAGTGCGATGGCTTTTCAAACATTTTCGTCAGGCTGTCAGCCAGCACGCTGTACTCTTCTTCTTTAACGATCGACATCGCATACAGCACTACAAACAGGGCAAACATCAGCGTCATATAGTCAGCATAAGAGACCAGCCAGCGATCTAATTGCTCTTGCTCTATATGTTTGTGCTGCTGTTTATGCCGGTACATAGACTATCCCGGATGGTAAGCGGCCAGCTTACGCTCTATATTGCGCGGGTTTTCACCGTGCGCTATCGACACCAGCCCTTCAACAATCAGCTCATGGTATAACGTACGCTGATGTACCAGGCTTTTCAGCTTGTTGCCGACCGGAATAAACAACAAATTGGCAAAACCGACACCATAAATAGTCGCCACAAAAGCGGTGGCGATACCCAGTCCGAGCAATTGGGGTTCAGAGATATTTGCCATCGCCTGAATCAGCCCCAGCACAGCGCCGACTATACCTATGGTCGGGCTATAACCGCCCATGGCATCAAAAATACGCGCACCGCGCAATAAGCGCTCACGCTCCAGCGTCAGCTCCGCATCCAGGGTATCTTGCAATGCTTTGGGCTCTACCCCGTCTACCAGCAAATTCAGGCCGCGGTGTAAAAAGGGATCCTGCTCGGCCAGGGCATCATTTTCCAGTGCCAGAAAACCACTGCCTCGCGCCGCACTGCCCCAGTGCACTATGCGCTCTGCGGTATGTTGCAATGGTAAAGCAGCCGGTCGAAAGACCCAGGGCAGCATTTTCAGCCCCAACATAAACTGATTTAACGGTGTTTGTAGCATTACTGCACCTAAGGTACCGCCAAAAACAATCAAAAATGCCGGAAAATGTATTAAGGTGGCCAGGCTGCCACCTTCAATAACAAAGCCGCCTGCTACGGCCAGTACCGCCAGTATAAAACCACTGATCGCCAGTTTATCCATGGCCCACTTCCGTTATCAAACGTGATGCAACGTCATTCAGGCTAACTTCCATATCCATCAACCCGGCGGCGGCTATGGCTTGCGGCATGCCGTACACCACACAACTGGCTTCATCCTGCGCCCAGATCCGCGCACCGGCCTGTTTTAATAGCCGGGCACCTTCACGGCCATCGGCTCCCATGCCGGTTAAGACAATGGCAAGGACTTTGTCGCCATAACTTTTCGCCGCTGTGGCAAAGGTAATATCAACACTGGGTTTAAAGGTGATACGCGGTGAGTCATCTTCTTTAATGCGTAACCGGGCGTCGCGCTCACTGCCCTCGATCAGCATTTGTTTGCCACCCGGTGCCAGATAGGCTACGCCGGGGCGCAGCACATCGTTATCTTTGGCTTCACGCACTTCAATTTTTGCCAGGGTATTCAGGCGCTGGGCAAAGGCGCCGGTAAAGGCAGCAGGCATATGCTGAATAAGCACTATAGGTAGCGGAAAGTCTGCCGGTAAGGCAGTAATAATGCGCTGCAGTGCAACAGGGCCACCGGTAGAGGTGCCAATGGCCACCAGTTTGTAGCTTTTACCGCTGGCGCTAAAACGCGCACTGCTGGCCGGGGCCAGCCGTTCACTTAATTTGGGCCGTTCAAAACTGCTGCGGGTTAAGGCTGGCCGCTGTGCCACGCCAGGCGAAGCCGGGCTGGTGTTGCGTTCGGTAACAGTGCTACTAAAGGTGCTGCGGCCAAGTTGGCGTTTACGGGCTACAGCCCTGACACGGTCGCGTAACAGCTGGCCGGCTTCGTCTTTATCGCGGGCGATGTCTTCAAACTTTTTCGGTAGAAAATCCACCGCACCGGCGTCCAGTGCATCTAAGGTAGCTTTGGCACCTTCATGCGTCAGTGACGAAAACATCAGAATGGGAATGCGCTGCTGTGCCATGATCTGCCGCACCGCTGAGATACCATCGAGCACTGGCATCTCAACATCCATGGTAATCACGTCTGGCTTAAGCGCCAGCGCCTTGTCAACGCCTTCTTTACCGTTTACGGCAGTGTCAATAATGTCAATGTCGCCGTCTTTTGCAAGGATCTCCGTCAAACGGCGGCGAAAAAAACTTGAATCATCAACTACTAACACCTTAATCGCCATAGGGTTCTCTCTTTAGGCGTGCATTTTATTGAAGCGATCAAACTTAATTTTTGATTTCTTCGCATAATGTTTCAGCAAATTAGGCACATCCAGAATAAGTGCTATGCCACCGTCCGAGGTAATCGTTGCCCCGGCCATTCCCGGCGTGCCTTGCAACAAGGCGTCCAGCGGTTTAATCACTACCTCTTCCTGGCCAATCAACGAATCAACAACAAAGCCAACCTGCTGAGTGCCTATCTGCACGATAACCACATGTCCCTGCTCACGCCGGCGTTTTTTGTCTGAACCTTTCACCAGCCAGTGTTCGAGGAAAAACAGCGGTATCGCTTTATTGCGCACGACAACGGTAAGTTGGCCGTCGACGACATTGGTTTTGTTTAAATCCAGATGGAAAATTTCGCTGACACCGGCCAGCGGCAAGGCAAAGGTTTGTTTGCCTACCATCACCATCAATGTCGGCAGTATTGCTAAGGTTAGCGGCACCTTAATTTCCAGCAAGGTACCCTCACCCATTTTTGAGTGAATATGCACAGTACCGTTAAGCTGGTTAATTTTGGTTTTTACCACGTCCATGCCAACACCACGGCCGGAAATATCCGAGATCTGCTCCTTGGTAGAAAACCCCGGTGCAAAAATCAGGTTAAACGCCTCAGTGTCAGACATACGAGCGGCCGCATCGGTATCGAGAATACCGCGCTTAATGGCAATACCTTTGAGTTTTTCCGGGTCCATACCGGCGCCATCATCATGGATGGTCAGCAGTATATGGTCCCCCGCCTGGGCCGCTGCCAGCTTCACCGTACCGGTGCGTTTTTTGCCAGCCTTTTGCCGCACATCCGGCATTTCAATACCATGGTCCACCGAGTTGCGCACCAAGTGCACTAACGGATCGGCCAGCGCCTCCACCAGATTTTTATCTAAATCGGTTTCTTCACCTTCCAGCACCAGTTCAATGTCTTTTTGCAGTGAACGCGCCAGGTCGCGAACCACGCGCGGGAAGCGGCCAAAAACTTTTTTAATCGGCTGCATGCGGGTTTTCATCACAGCACCCTGAATATCCGCCGTCACCACATCTAAATTAGAAATGGCTTTGCTCATTTCCTCATTTTGTACCGTGCCGGATAAACTGACCAAACGGTTACGCACTAATACCAGCTCACCTACCATGTTCATGATCTGGTCCAGCCGTTTAGTGTCCACCCTTACTGTCGTTTCAGCCTGTGCCGCCTGCTGTGCGGCCGCGGCTTTGTCTGCTGGTGCAGCAGCTGCCGGTGCCGGAGCTGCACTCTTAGCGACTGGCGCTGCGACAGGCTGCGGTTTTGCCACTACTGCATCAGCAGCCGCTGTTGCTGCGGGCACAGCGGCCGGCGCTTTGCCTTTGCCATGTAATTGATCTAATAAGGCTTCAAATTCGGCATCATCAATTTCATCATCAGCTTTGCTGCTATTTTGCGCTGGTTCAGGTGCAGCAGGCGCGGCTTTGGCAGCTGAATCCGGGATAAAAGAGCCTTTCCCATGTAACTGATCAAGAATGGCTTCAAACTCGTCGTCGGTAATGTCATCGCCTGACGCCGTATCAGCAACCGGTGCACTAACGGCGGGTGCAGCGGCAGTAGGTGAGCCCTTTTTACCATGCAGCTCATCCATCATCCGTTCGAATTCTTCTTCGGTGATGTCGTCAACCCCTGCACCGGCGGCGGGTTCAGCATTAACCGGCGCTGCTACAACCGGCGCTTCTGGCGCTTTGGCAACGGCCGGTGCCGGGTTATCGGCTGATTCTGGTTCACTGTAGTGATGCAGCGCATCGAGAATAGCCGGCGAAGCTGGTGTTAACGGCTGACGGTTTTGTACCTCGACAAACATCGCATTGATGCTGTCCAACGATTGCAGGATCACGTCCATCAGCTCAGGCGTAACCCGGCGTTTACCGGTACGCAGAATATCAAACACGTTTTCGGCACCGTGGCAGGCATCAACCAGTTCAGTTAACGACAGAAAACCGGCACCGCCTTTTACCGTGTGAAAGCCGCGGAAGATAGCATTAAGCAAGTTGGCATCGTCCGGATTATTCTCCAGCTCAACCAGCTGCTCCTGCAACAATTCGAGGATTTCGCCGGCTTCAACCAGGAAGTCCTGCAGTATATCTTCATCCATATCAAAGCTCATGCAAAGACACCTCTGTTAAAAACCTAAACTGGACAGCAAATCATCGACGTCATCCTGACCACTGACCACATCGTCGCGCTCGGCAGCGTCAATAATCGGGCCTTCGGCCTCATGTGCTTTGGGTTTGCTCTTCGCCGGTTTGGCTTCGGTTGGCACCATCATGCTGGATTGGCCAAATGCTGTTAACAGGCCAATCAGGCTTTCCTCAACTTCGCGTACCAGCTCTATTACCCGGCGTAAAATTTGCCCGGTTAAATCCTGATAATCCTGCGCCATCAGTACGTCGGTAAGCAGCGCATTTAACGTATTAGAATCGCCGCTGGCTTGCAAAAAGAAACCGTCAAGCTGATGACACAACGCTTTAAACTCACCAAGTTGCAGTTGACGCTGCATCAGCTTTTGCCACTGTGGCTCAATTTTGCCCAGTTGCTGGCTGAGCTGATCAGCGATAGGCAGACAGGATTCTACCGCATCCATGGTGCGGTTAGCAGCTTGCTCTGTCATATCAATAACGTGATTAAGCCGCTTTTTCGCATCCGGAATATCTTCTTCAAGCAGGTTGTTTAACGATGGGTCTATCTGAAAGTTTTTCAGTGAATCATGAAGCTGCCGGGTCAGTTTACCTACTTCGGCAAACAGTTCTGACGAACCTGGCACAGCAAGTTGCTGTACCAGCTGATTGGCGCTGTCGTGCTCTCCCATTTCCAGTAGCTGCACCAGCTCCCGGGCCTGCTCCAGTGAAATTAAAGGCGCCGTAATTGCGGACATGGCAACGCTCCTTTGTCAGTTACGGTTAGCCGATCCGTTCAAATACTTTAGCTAACTTCTCTTGCAGAGTGGCTGCAGTAAAAGGTTTCACAATATAGCCATTCACGCCAGCCTGAGCGGCGGCAATGATTTGCTCTTTCTTGGCTTCAGCTGTCACCATCAGCACCGGAATATGTTTTAATTTAGCATCGGCACGAATAGCCCGCAGCAGGTCAATCCCTTGCATGCCCGGCATATTCCAGTCGGTCACGACAAAATCGAAGTCCCCATTTTGCAACATAGGCAACGCCGTGCTGCCATCATCAGCTTCGGAAACATTGGTAAAGCCAAGGTCACGTAACAGATTTTTTATTATGCGTCTCATGGTAGAAAAATCATCCACCACCAGAATTTTCATGTTTTTATCCAAAATCCCCTCCGGCGAGATATTACTGTTATCTCAGAATAGGTTACAACCAATCCTGCATTCTGGCTTTTAATCTGACCAATGCCTGACTATGTATTTGACTGATCCGGGACTCGCTAACATTAAGTACGGCCCCAATCTCTTTTAAGTTTAGCTCGTCATTATAATACAGTGAAAGTACTAATGCTTCACGCTCAGGTAAACTACTGATTGTTTTTGCTAAATCCTGATGAAACGCTTCACTTGCCTGATTCTCAAACAGATGATCGCTATCGCTGTCGCCAGAGGTTACCAGCACATCTTCTGACACACCAAGATCTTCAATGCCAATAATACGACCACTGCTGATATCACTTAGCATATGATGGTATTCATCAAGAGATATATCAAGTTTTTCAGCAACTTCAATATCTTTTATATCGCGGCCATACAAGCCCTCTAATTCGGCAATCGTCTCTGCAATTAACCTGGCATTACGATGCACTGAACGCGGCGTCCAGTCGCCACGGCGCATCTCGTCAAGCATAGCACCACGAATGCGGATGCCGGCAAAGGTTTCAAAACTGGCGCCTTTGCTGCCATCAAAGTTCTTTGCCGCCTCGATAAGACCAATCATGCCAGACTGAATTAAATCATCTACCAGTACACTGGCGGGCAGACGGGCCATCAGATGATAAGCAATACGCTTAACTAAAGGCGCATGGCGTTCGACCAACTGCTGCATATGGTCAACACCGCCATAAGCTGCAATTTTGCTGTTCACGCCAGCCCCCGGTTTATCTGCGGTTGCACCAGTTGCTCCAGGAAAAACTCCAGATGGCCAGACGCACTGGCCGGCAGCGGCCATTTTGCTGCTTTTAATGCCAGGCTTTTTACTGCCATGCTGGCGGCCGTTTTCGGGAAAGCTTCAACGAACGCTTTTTGTTTACGTGCTGCTTTGCGCACATTTTCATCGTATGGAATCGTCGCCACCAGCTCCAGGCTCACGTCTAAAAAGCGGTCTGTCACCCGGGTCAGTTTAGCAAACAGTTCCTGGCCTTCTTTCAGACTACGCACCATATTAGCGACAATTTTAAACTTCTCTACACCGTGATCCCGGCTCAAAATTTTCATCAGCGCATAAGCATCGGTAATCGAAGATGGCTCATCGCACACCACTACCATCACATCCTGCGACGCACGGGAAAAGCTCAGCACCATATCTGATATGCCGGCAGCGGTATCGACCAGTAATACATCTACCGGCGTTTTTAGCTCGCTAAAAGCGCGAATAAGACCAGCATGCTCAGCCGGTGCCAGCTCAGTCATATTTTGCGAGCCGGAGGTTGCTGGGATAATTTTAATGCCAAAAGGGCCATCAATGATGATGTCATCCAGCTCAACCTCGCCGGATAACACGTGCGACAAGTTTTTTTCTACTCTAAGGCCCAGCATAACATCACAGTTAGCCAGGCCAAGATCGGCGTCTAATACCAGTACCCGCTTACCCAGCTGGGCCAGCGACATGGCAAGGTTTAGCGTAACGTTGGTTTTACCCACGCCGCCTTTGCCACCGGTAACCGATATTACTTTTACCATCTGCTTATTCATTCGTCTCAGGCCATGGGCTTGATCATCAATATTGTCATGACTATGCATAGGTTCCGTCCGCGCGGTTCATCTCGTCGTTATACCACTGATGAGCCGTACTGCTTTGTGCGATTCGTAATTTTTCGGCCTGTTGCACCAGTTTGTGTGCATCGGCCACAGCTATATCTTCCGGCACCCGCTGGCCGTTCGTCAAGTAACTGACCGGCAGTGCGTTGGCAATAGCCACATTAATGACTTCACCTAAACTTAAGCATTCATCAAGTTTAGTGAAAATACAACCAGACAAGGGAATGCGTTTAAAATGCGTCACGCTTTCCTGCATTACCCTTGATTGTGCTGTGGCAGACAATACCAGATAACTTTTTATTTTGACACGACTATTATGCACCAGACTGGCAAGTTTTTCTGCCAGGCGCACATCACGCTGGCTCATACCGGCGGTATCTATCAATATCAGTTTGCGCTGTTGTAACTGGTTTATTAACAGTGCCAGTTCATCACTGTCTTTCGCCTGTTTTACCGGACAACCAATAATACGGCCGAAGGTCGCCAGTTGTTCAAAGGCGCCGATGCGGTAACTGTCTGTGGTAATAAGTGCCACCTGCTCTGCACCATGGCGCTTGGCAAACTCTGCTGCCAGCTTAGCCACGGTAGTCGTTTTGCCGACACCGGTCGGGCCGACCAGCGCGACAACGCCACCACGGCGTAAAATATCATCATTCGTCGTGCTGAGCTGGCCGCTCAGCAGCTCCAGTGCCGCGTTCCAGGCCTCACTGGTGTTAAGCTCCTCAGGCATAAAGCACGCCAGTTGATCGGCAACCTGCTCGGATAAACCCAGCTGTTGCAGGTTTTCAATTACCAGTGCCCGCACCGGTTCACGCCGGGCTAAATCCTGCCACATCAGGCCAGATACCTGATGCTGCAGCAACTGGCGCATTGACAGCATTTCGTTACGCATGGCGTCCATTTGTTGCTGCAGTAATTTTGCCTGCTGCTCCTGCTGTTTGCTGATTTCAGTAAATTGCACTGTGTTGACACCGGGCACAGCGCCAGAAGTTTGACGCTCGAATTGCGCTGCCCGCACCGGCTCAGCTGCCGGTTTGCTGCCAGCCGCGCCCTGCGACACTTGCTGCTTAATCATCTGCCGCGCCAGTAAGGCTTTTAGTGAATCAGCCGGCGCTTCAGACGAGGCTTCGTCGGCGTCATCCACGGTAGCCACAAAGCGCGGTTCAGCGCGTTTAGCCGGTGCTACAGCCGCCTTTACCGGTGCAGCTTCCTGGTCAATGGCCGCGACGATCTCAACCCCCTCAGCGACTTTCTTATTGGACAGAATAATGGCGTCAGCGCCTAAAAACTCTTTCACTTCCTGTAAGGCAGTGCGCATATCTTTAGCAACAAAGCGTTTGATTTTCATAAGCTAACTCCTAACTTGCCTGGCCAATAACGCTGACAATACGAATTTGTTTATCGTCCGGTATTTCCTGATAAGACAATACCCGAAGCCCTGGAATGGTGTATTTCACAAATCGTGCCATGACTGAGCGTAAAATTCCTGACGTTAACAATACGGCACTGTCACCATTAAGCTCCTGCTCCTGATGGGCCTGCTGCAATGACTGTTGAATCCGATCAGCCAGGCCCGGCTCGATACCGGCACCGTCGTTGCCGGCAGCCTGCATCGACTGATGCAACATCTGCTCTAACTCTGGCGCAAAGGTAATCACCGGAATTTCTTGGCGGCTGCCCCCCACTTCCTGCACGATCAGACGGCGCAGCGCAATGCGGCATGCTGCGGTCAGTACATCAACATCCTGGCTCTTAGCGCCATACTCCACCAGGGTTTGCACTATGGTGCGCATATCACGGATTGGCACGCCTTCATTGAGCAGATTTTGCAGCACCTTAACCACGGCGGTCAGCGGTAAGGTATCCGGCACCAGGCCTTCAACCAGCTTCGGCGAATGTTTGGCCAGCATATCCAGCAGGTTTTGCACTTCTTCGTGACCCAGCAGACTGGCGGCATGGTTGGTTAAGATCTGGCTTAAATGGGTAGCCACAACGGTAGCGGCATCGACCACGGTATAGCCCAGGGTTTGCGCATGTTCGCGCTGATCTTTGGCTATCCATACCGCGTCCAGACCAAAGGCGGGATCCTTGGTGGCGATACCTTTTACCGTGCCAAATACCTGGCCGGGGTTAATCGCCAGCTCGTTGTCATGGCGCAGCTCGCCCTCGCCGCTGGTGACGCCCATTAACGTCATGCGGTAGCTGTTAGGCTCTAAATCCAGATTGTCGCGAATATGTACGGCCGGTATAAGAAAACCAAGCTCCTGCGACAGTTTTTTGCGTACGCCTTTAATGCGGCTTAATAACTCGCCGCCTTGCGATTTATCCACCAGCGGAATTAAGCGGTAGCCGACTTCCAGGCCGATGGTGTCGACTCCCTGCACATCATCCCAGCCAATTTCTTTTACCACGTTCGACTCTACCGGCGCTAAATCTGCCG
The DNA here is from genome assembly GCF_011634895.1 of Rheinheimera pleomorphica. Lineage (GTDB taxonomy): Bacteria > Pseudomonadota > Gammaproteobacteria > Enterobacterales > Alteromonadaceae > Alishewanella > Alishewanella pleomorphica. Next base: position 38,240 of record NZ_SIRR01000001.1, read on the forward strand.
CATTCTGATTAACCAGCTGTGCGCTGGCGGCCTTGCCACGCTTATGCAGCATATAAGCGGCACCGCCAACCACTGCGGCCAACGACAAAAACGCAAAATGCGGCATACCCGGCACTATGCCCATCAATGTCAGCACGCCGGTCGCAACAAACAGCACCTGAGTATTACCCAGCTGCGCTGTCATCTGCTCGCCCATATTTTCTGATTTGTTCTGCCGGGTTACGATAATCGCAGTACCGATAGACAGCAACAGCGCCGGAATTTGTGCCACCAGACCATCACCAATGGTCAGCAAGGTGTATATTTCCATCGCATCGCCAAAAGACAAGTCGTGCTGCATCATGCCGATAAACAAGCCGCCGACCAGGTTAATCACCAAAATAACAATACCGGCAATGGCATCACCTTTAACAAATTTACTGGCACCGTCCATCGAGCCATAGAAATCCGCTTCGCTGGTCACTTCTTCACGTCTTTTACGCGCTTCTTCCTGCGTAATCAGGCCAGAGTTTAAGTCGGCATCTATCGCCATTTGCTTACCGGGCATCGCATCTAAGGTAAAACGGGCAGACACCTCGGCAATACGGCCGGCACCTTTGGTGACAACGACAAAGTTGATAATAATCAGAATTAAAAATACCACTATACCAACGGCATAGTTGCCGCCAATAACCACTGAGCCAAAAGCCTCAATCACCTTACCAGCCGCATCACCGCCGTTATGGCCTTCCAGCAGCACCACCCGGGTACTGGCCACGTTCAGCGCTAAGCGCATAATGGTTGCCACCAGCAAAATTGCGGGAAACACGCCAAAGTCAAGTGGCCGTAACGAGTAAATGGTGACCAGCAGCACCACCAGCGCCAGCGCGATATTAAAAGAAAACAGCACATCCAGCAGCATAGGTGGCAGTGGCAACACTACCATGGCCAGCGCAGCAAGAATAAACAGCGGCGTGCCCAGGCCCTTGGCAAAGGCAAAACGCGAGCGGTCGAATTTGGTGAAGTAACTGGTTAACTGCATGACAACCCTGACAGTAAATTGGCGCTATGTCTGGTGTCAGCAAGAAGTGTTCCAACCCATTTTCAACGGGTCAGAACACTTGAAATGGACTTAATGGCGATAGCCTTCCGGGATTGGCAGGTCTTTGGCCAGAGTTTTCGGCCGGCTGCCTTTGCCTTTTTTGTACATTTTCAGCTGATACACGTATGCCAGTACCTGAGCGACAGCAGCAAACAGTTGCTCAGGGATCGGATGATCCAGTTCCGTAGTATGATAAATAGATCGCGCCAGTGCTGGTGATTCAATTATTGGCACCTTGTGCTCGTTGGCAATTTTGCGGATATGCATTGCCACTTCGTCGACACCTTTGGCCACCACCACCGGAGCGCGAAACTTGCCCTGGTCGTATTTCAGCGCTATGGCATAGTGCGTTGGGTTAGTTACTATAACGTCAGCCTTCGGCACTTCCTGCATCATGCGTTTCATTGACATTTGCATTTGAGTGCGGCGGATGCGCGCTTTAATTTGCGGGTCACCTTCGGAGTTTTTATATTCGTCTTTGATTTCCTGCAGTGACATTTTCAGCTGTTTAATGTGGTTCCATTTTTGATATGGTGCATCGACTATCGCAATCACGGACACGCTGGCACACAGGCCTAAAAACAACCAGGCCAGAAAATACAGCGCCGATTCAATATTATTGGGTTCGCTCATCAGCGACAGCGCCATAATATCGAAGAAAAACAGCTTAAGTAACAAATAGGCAATGCCGACAACCACAATAACTTTAAGTACGCTTTTTAACAGTTCCACCAGCGCCTGCAGGCCAAACATGCGTTTCAGACCAGTTAAGGGGTTCATTTTACTGGCTTTGGGCCCGGCAGCCTGCCAGCTAAAATTAAAACCACCCAGTAAGATATTGCCAACAAAAGCGGCAATTAAAATCAGTAAAAAAATGCCCGCCATCGGCGCTGCCAGCTTTTCACCGGCAGCGCCCCAAACCGTGAACATCGAATTGGTTTCAAAAATGTCTTTGTGGTTTAGCTGCAACATACGCTGACAAATTTCCAGCATGGCTTTGGCCAGCATTTTGCCAAACACCAAAATGGCGGCGGCACTGCCAATCAGTACAAAGGCGGTGCCCATATCTTTAGAACGTGCTATCTGGCCCTTTTCCGCTGCGTCTTGCAGCTTCTTGGGCGTGGGTTGTTCGGTTTTTTCGGCGCTTTCATCTGCCATCGCAGAGCCCTCCGGTTAACAACCAACCAGCCGGCAGCTGTAGTCGATAGCGTGCTGCCACTGTTTGTCATAGTGAAATAAAAACGTATCCAGCGTTAACCATAAAATGATTAAACCAGCCAGCATGGTAATAGGAAAACCGATAGAAAAAATGTTCAGCTGCGGCGCGGCGCGCGTCATAATGCCAAAGGATAAATTCACCACCAGCATCGACACTATCGGCGCCAGCGCTATTGCCAGCGCGGTGGCAAACATCCAGCCACCAAATTCAATCACGGTCCAGTAACTGGTGACTTCCCACCACTGGCCATTAATTGGCAGGGTGTCAAAACTAAACACCAGCATCTGGATCATGATTAGATGCCCATCAAAAATCCAAAATAGTAAGGTCGCCAGGATCAAATAAAACTGACCTATGGCTGCCACGTTGACGCCACTGGCCGGGTCCACCATCGAGGCAAAGCCCAGACCGGTCTGGGTGGCTAATAACTGCCCGGCCAGCACAAAGGTGGTAATAAACATCAACGAAATAAAACCAAGCGCAAAACCGATTAACAGCTGCAGTAAAACTTCGAGAAACATCTGGCCGGACATCAGATCCGGGTTGGCCACCGGTGGCAGCGTCGGCATAATAATCAGGGAAATAAATACCACCAGGCCGGTTTTAATCCGCATCGGAATATTGCGTACACCAATGCCAGCCATAATTAAAAACATACCGGTTACCCGGCACAGCGGTAACAGGTAGTCGGCCAGCGTTTGCATTAGTACACTCAGCGGAAATTCCATCAGCGCTTAACCTACCACCGTCGGAATGCTTAAAAACAGCTCATTGGTGTATTCCATAATCACCCGGGTAAACCAGTGGCCGCCAAACATCAGCGCCAGCAGCGTCACAATAAGCCGCGGCAGAAAGCTTAAGGTTTGTTCGTTTATCGAGGTAGCGGCCTGAAATACCGCCACAATAAGGCCGACAAACAGCGATGGCAAAATCATAGCGCTAACCAGCAGGATCACCAGAAACAGCGCATCGCGTAGTACATCAACAAAAATTTCCGGGCTCATGTACCGACTCCATAACTGGTGGCTAAGGTGCCCATCACTAAAATCCAGCCGTCAACCAACACAAACATCATCAGCTTAAATGGCAAAGAGATAATCATCGGCGACAACATCATCATACCCATCGCCATCAGCACGCTGGCGACGACTAAGTCGATAATCAAAAACGGAATAAACAGCATAAAACCAATTTGAAATGCCGTTTTTAGTTCACTGGTGATAAAAGCCGGAATAACCACAGTGATCGGGTAATCCTGTGGCTGGGCGGCCACTTCCAAGCCTGCTATCTGGGCAAAAGTATCCAGATCTTTGGTGCGGGTCTGGTGCAACATAAACGCTTTAATCGGCACTATGGCGGCATCCAAGGCCTGCACCGGCGAAATGTCTTCCGCCAGATAAGGCTGGATCGCGGTGTCGTTTATGTTTTTAAACACCGGCGCCATAATAAAAAAGGTTAAAAATAATGTAATGCCAATAAGCACCTGATTCGACGGTGACTGTTGCAGGCCTATGGCCTGGCGTAAAATGGCCAGCACCACAATAATACGGGTAAAGCTGGTCATCATAATGACCATGGCAGGAATAAAACTCAGCGCTGTCATCAGCGCCAGCACTTGCAGCGTCACGCTGTATTGCTGGCTGCCATCAGCAGCGGTAGTTACGGTTATAGCAGATAAGGCGCCATTATCGGCCAATACCTCAGGGCTTAGCAGTATTGCCAGCAGCACGCACAACAGTCGCAGCATAGTTCACGCTATTTTTTCAGGAACGATTGCAACTGTGTATGAAAGTCTGATGCCAACTTTTCTTCCGGCAGCGAATTTTCCAGTTCAAACAGTAAATTTATGCTGTGCGCCGTAACCCCTAAAACCCGTTGTTTACCTTGCATTTCAATAACTAACAAGCGCTCTTTTGGCCCAAGTGGCATAGTGGAAATTATTTTAATATGCCGACTGCCAGGCAGGCGCAGCGTCAATTTTTTGAATGCCCAGCCCAGTGCTATCACAATGGCCACGACGATGGCCAGCGACAGTGCCATCTTGCCCAGCCCCAGGCCGCCGCTGGGGCGTCCGCTACCGGGCTCCGCTCTGGCTGCCATCGGATTGGCTTTGTCTGCTCCCCTGGCCTGTACTGCAGGCTCAGCCGTTGCCGGCCCGGCCTCAGCCTGTAGCTGCAGGGCTTCTGTCTGAGCAGTCTCTGTTGTCTGCCCAGCCTCTGTTGTCTGAGCAGCTTCTGTTGTTTGCGCTGTCTCTTCTGTTTGCGTTGTCTGCTCAGGCTGCGATACCGCTTGCTGCTGTGCCAGCGCCGATAACGGGCAGCACAGCAACGCCAGCAAAATTAGGTTGAGTAACGGCATTAGCGCAGTTTCTTAATCCGTTCAATCTGGCTTATTACGTCAGTTAAACGGATACCAAACTTATCGTTTACCACCACTACTTCGCCGTGGGCGATCAGGGTACCATTTACCAAGACATCCAGTGGCTCGCCGGCAACCCGCTCTAATTCAACCACGGAGCCCTGGTTTAGCTGCAACAGGTTGCGGATACTGATCTTGGCCCGGCCCACTTCCATCGAAATGGTGACCGGAATATCTAAAATAGTGTCGAGCTTACGTTTTTCATCTACCGTAATATCGGCTTTTTCATCGCGCAGCTCTTCCAGCTCTACCGGCTCGGCACCGTCACCTGAGCCTTCAGCCTCTGCCATGGCGGCAGCCCATTCGTCCATGGTGTCTTTATCATCAGCCATTATTATTACCTTCTATCGCGATCTGATAAGTTCAGATCGGCCTCTAATTCAGAAATATCCGCATCGCTATCCAACCGACGCCCACCTTTGGTAAAGACATGCATCTCCGACTTCACCGACTCCGGCCGTTTAATTTTTTCGGTAATTTTCAGCGCGACATTTTCGCGTGACCGGCCAAGTTTCGCCCGGTAAGTGGGTAAATCTTCAACTAACACCGTAATGTGCTCCGGAATTTCTACCGGAATAATGTCGCCGGCTTTTAGCTCCATCACTTCACGTAAGGTTAAATCGACGTCCATCATTTTAGTGGTTAAGTCGACCTTCACATCCATAATTTCGTCGCGCAGCGCCTTACTCCAGCGCAAATCGGTGTCTTCTTTATCGCTTTGCACACCGGCATCAAGCAACTCGCGGATGGGCTCCAGCATGGAATACGGCAAGGCGACGTGAAAATCGCCGCCGCCGCCGTCCAGCTCAATATGAAACGAGCTGATCACCACCACTTCGGTTGGGCTGACGATGTTGGCCATTGCCGGGTTAACTTCAGAGTCGAGATATTCAAACGACACGTCCATTACCGGTGCCCAGGCTTCTTTGTAATCTTCGAAAATCAGCTTCAGCAGCATCTGAATAATGCGCCGCTCAGTCGGGGTAAATTCGCGGCCTTCAATTTTGGCATGATAGCGGCCATCACCACCAAAAAAGTTATCTACCAGAATAAATACCAGCCGCGCTTCCATCGTAATCAGGCCGGTGCCTTTTAACGGCCTAAACCGCACCATATTCAAACTGGTCGGCACAAACAGCGTATGCACATATTCGCCAAATTTAATCATTTGCACGCCGTTAATAGACACTTCAGCTGTGCGGCGCATCATATTAAATAAACTGATACGCATATGGCGGGCAAAACGCTCGTTAACCATTTCCAGCGTGGGCATACGGCCACGGACAATACGATCCTGTGACGAAAAATCGTATTCCATGGCAGAGCGGCCACGGCCTTCGCCGGACTCGTCTATTTCCTCTTCTTCAACGTCATCAACGCCATGTAATAGCGCGTCAATTTCGTCTTGTGACAGTAAATCGGTCACGGCTGCTCACTCTTATTGCATCACAAAACCGGTGAAAAGGACTTCATCGACCACCACCGAACCCACTACTTCAATCATTGCCTGTTGCAAGTCACTCAGCGCTTTGTTTTTCAGCGCATCACGCCCTGCTACAGTAACCAGTTCATCAGCATTGGATGAACTGAAGGTTTCTAATAAACTGCCTTCAATCAACGGAATATGCCGCATCGCCAGGGTTTCATTATTACTGCCACGCACCAGCAACTGCACTTTAATTTGTACCATGCGATCGCGTGACGCACCGGGCACATTAAACACAAAAGGTCTGGGTAAGGCCACATACAGCGCGGTTCCCTTCGGCTCGTTAGCCGCCTGACCGCTGTCGGCCCCCGCGGCTGCACTGCTCGTTGGGCTTTGTACCGTACTGTCGTCACCGGAGAACATCAAAAAAGCCACTACTGCCAGTACAATCACCAGCGCCGCACCGCCGCCCAGCAGCAACCACTTTTTTTTGCCGCCACCTTCTGCTATCACCAAATCTTTTTCTGCTGCCATCTAACTGTCACCCAATATAATCGTCTGACGTTATTATGCTCATCTGCCTGCGCCAATGTAAATCATTGCCGGCTAAATTAACGCTTGCGCCGGTTTTATGCGTAATAATCCACCAGTCGCTCACTGACTGCTGCGGTTACCTGCACGGCCGCGGCTGGCAGATCGTCAGCGTTGTCATCTATGTTGCCACCTTGCTGATTGCCGGAGCGGCCATGCTGAGCAAGTTGCCGCTCCTGTTGCTGCGACTGCTGCTGCACACTGCCTTCGCTTAATACTATGCCTTGCTGCTGCAGTAACTCACGCAAACGCGGCAATTGTTGCTCCAGCAGCTCTTTAGCCTGAGGTTGCTGCACAACAAACTGTACCGAGGCCTGCTCTTGCTGCATATCTATTTTAATTTGCATCTGGCCAAGACCGGCCGGATCGAGCCGGATTTCCGCCACCTGAATATTTTGCCGCAGCATCAGGTTAACCCGCTGTTGTAGCTGTGCCGGGCTATCCTGCTGCAGTAAATTCAGGCTTTGTTTTAGCTGCTCTGCCACAGCAGGCCTGACCGCCTTAGCCGCGTTACTGAGCTGGCGCTGCTCTACCTGTTGCAGCGCCTGACCAAAGGGGCTTTCTGCGCGGTGCAACGCCGTGCTGGGATCATTTTGTTTGTTATTTAGTGCAGCACCGGCCTGCAGCGCCAGCTCAGACAATGCCGCTGAACTTTGCTGGCGCTGGCCGTGCTGCTGTGCACTACTATCACTACTACTTTCTTTGCTGTTGTTGGCACCATCTGCTTTGTCAGGCATATTGGCTGCAACACGACCAGCCAGGCTTGAAGGTTTAGCATCTGCTTTGTTGTCAGCGTTGGCCTGGTTTACTGCTTCTGCCGGCATCATCCCGGCAAGCGCAGCGCCGTCAGAAGGAAGCTCTGTTGTTTCAGTCGTTTGTAACCCGGGGTTTTGCACAGCGCTCTGTGGCGTCGGCTTAACGGCCGGTGCGCTGGCGTCCGCCTGCACAGCCGCTTTGTTGCTGTCTGTACTCTGTTGCTGTTGCAGCACAGCTGCAACGTGCTCGTCATCTGCAACAGTAGCCGACATTGCAGTATCAGCAGGTGTTAGTGTTGAACGGGTAGCATCAGGCTGCTTCGCTGTATCAGTTTTAGCCTTATCATCCACTGTGATGACATTTTTAGCCAGCTCGCCTGCGATAGCATCTGTATTATCGCCGCTTTTAGCCGCTACGCTGGTGCCGTCTGCGACATTCAGGCCGGCCTTCACTGTGGCTTCAGTATCGACAGCTTGAGACTGCTCAGTATCTTCGGCACTTGTCAGCTGCTTAGCCGCTGCAGCCAGCAAGCTGTTATCGCCGGCAGCAAGCTCTGTATCCGCGCCTGCTGAGGTAGTATTGGCTTTAGCCGCGATAATGTCACCGAGTTCTGCCTCAGCCTCGCCGCTGGCGTTCGCCATGTCTGCAGTAGCCTCAGCAGCATGTTGTTGCGCGCCGCCGCTGTGCGCAGCAGTACCATTCAGTGCCAGTTGCGCTAAGATGCTGCTGGTAAGGTCACTGTCCTGGCCGGCCCCGCTAAGCATCGCCTCTGACAGGTCGCCATCGGTGGCAGCCGCTATAGCCTGGCTAACACCGGATAACAGGCTGATACCGGCAGGCAATTGCCGTGCAGTTTTAGCACTAAGGCTATTTTTTTCCGGCTGTACCAGCTCGCCCAGCATACTACCAAATAGCATACCGCTGTCGGTGCTGGCGGCATCTGACGCTCCGCTATCTGCCGACACGGTATCAGACAACAGCGCAGTGTCTGCGCCTGTCATCAGCATGCTAAAGTGTAAGCCCTGCGTCATCGTTATCTCCTGTGCGGCGGTTATAGCCTAAGTGCTATTCAACGTTATTCTGGCAACTGCATTTAACATTCAACTTTCAGGCCAATTTGTTACACATCAACTAAAGCCCTTTGCCGCATAAACTGTTGGCTGGCATATTCGTCGGCATTTTTTTGCTCTAAACGTAGCTGTTTCTGCAGTTCGGCGGCATCGTTGCGCTGCACTAACAACTCCAGCGCTTTGCGTTTTTGCTGCATCGCCAGCCAGCTCTGCTTACGCTGCTCAGCAGCCGCCTTAGCTTGCTGCACGGCGCGGCCTTGCTGCGCAATAGCCTGATCCAGCTTGGCGATAAAATTAACAAACTGGTTGTACTGCCGGCTTTGCAAACCGGCACTGCCCTGCTGCTGGCTTTGCTGAATATAGTCGGTGCGATAGTTAGCCAGGCCTTGGTATTTTTGCTCGGCCTGAGCATAAAACTGCTGGGCTTTGACAAATAACGCCTGCAATTTTTCTTCACGTTCCTGCTGAATTTTAATCAGCATGGCAAAGCGATGCGACATCATAGGCCGTTACTCCGGTTTTGCGGCGCTATAGCGCTTAATGCCTGCAAGCTGTCATCATAGGTAATCACATCATGCATCCCCTGCTGTAAAAAGCGGTTAATGTTTGGCATCATGCCAATGGCTTTATCCAGCTGGGGATCACTGCCGCGCACGTAAGCGCCTATGGCAATAAGGTCCTTACTTTGCTGATAGCTGGCGTACAACTGCTTAAGTGAGCGCGCCATCAACTGGTGCTCATTGCTGGTAATGGCCGGCATGACCCGACTAATGGATTTTTCAATATCTACGGCCGGAAAATGGCCAGCATCGGCCAGCGCACGCGACAAGACAATATGGCCATCGAGTATCGCCCGTGACGCATCCGCTATCGGATCCTGCAAGTCATCCCCTTCAGACAGTACAGTGTAAAACGCCGTTATCGAGCCCTGACTGCCACTGCCATTGCCTGCCCGTTCAACCAGCGCCGGTAATTTGGCAAACACCGACGGCGGATAGCCCTTGGTCGCTGGCGGCTCCCCCACCGCCAGCGCAATTTCCCGCTGAGCCTGGGCATAGCGGGTTATCGAATCTATCAGCAGCAGCACATCCAACCCCTGATCGCGAAAATACTCCGCCACCTGCACTGCTGTTTCACAGCCTTTTAACCGCATCAGCGGTGACACATCGGCCGGTGCCGCAATCACCACAGAGCGCGCTTTGCCCTCTTCGCCTAAAATTTCGTCAATAAACTCTTTTACTTCGCGACCACGCTCTCCTACCAATCCCACGACCACGACATCAGCTGAGGTACCGCGGGTCATCATACCCAGCAGCACGCTTTTACCCACGCCCGAGCCGGCAAATAAGCCCATTCGCTGGCCTTTACCCACGGTAAGAATGCTATTAATGGCCCGTACCCCAACATCCAGCGGCTGCTTAATCGGCCGGCGGTGTAACGGGTTAATGGGTTTACCTTTAGCGCCGCCATGCTGTTGGGCCGCTATCGGGCCTTTACCGTCCAGCGGAGTGCCGACACCGTCGATAACCCGGCCGAGTAAATTCATACTCAGAGGCACGCCTTTAAAGTTCAGCAGCGGTGTCACTTTGGCGCCGGGCACCACACCGGATACGTCATCTTTTGGCATCAGAAAAATACGGTCATTGGCAAAGCCTACCACCTCAGCCATGATATCGCCGCGCTCGGCCTGAACACTGCACGGCTGACCAATAGCCGCGCTGCAGCCGGTGGCTTCCAGTGTCAGGCCAACCACCCGCACCAAATGCCCAGCCACAGCAGGCCTGGAGCGATGGATATAGCTGTGTTGTTGCTGTAAAAACTGGCTTAGGCTGTCACTGCTGGCCATGCTTAGTCTCCACTTGCTGGCGCATCACTGTTATCTGTGGCATCGTCGTCCGGCATGTCCTGGCTATCTGCCATCACGTCGTGATCTGTTGCCGTATGGCGATCAGAGCCCGGCTTATGCTCTGCCATAGCGGCTGCGCTGGCATCATACTGCGCCTGTAGCTGCAGAAAATGTTCCAGGCTACTTTGCAAACGCTGCGCCAGGGAGCGGTCAACGCTGCTGCGCGCCGTTTCCAGCAGGCAACCACCGCGGGCGATGGCCGGATCGGCTCTGAGCTGCCATTGCTGCTGCGCCAGCTGTTCAGCAGGGTAATGCTGTTCAACAATCGCTAAATCGGCCGGGTTTAGCTTTATCTGGATCTGGCCGGCATCAAGCGGCAAGGCGGCGATAGCGTCACTTAGCGCCTGCAGTATCACTTGCGGGTTAGTATTCACTTCAACACCAATCACCGCTTGCGCCATGGCCAGACTAAGCTGCAACAGCTGCTGTTTTACCTGCTCGTTAATATCGGCCAGCGGCTGCTGCAACTGGTTCAGCAGCGCGCTAAGCTGGGCTAAGCGTTCGGTCAGTTCAGTTTCGCCCTGTGCCAGGCCTTGTTTTTTGCCCTCAGCCAGGCCTTGTGCCAGGCCATCTTGCTGGCCCTGCTCGCGCCCTTCTGTATAGCCTTTGCTAAAGCCTTCCTCTTTACCTTCGGCAAAGCCTTCGTCATAGGCTGCCTGGCGAATTTGCTCGATATCATCGGCCGTCAAAGGTTTGACAACCAGCTCTTCGTCAGCCGTTGCCGGGTGCGCTTTTGCCACCGGCTGGGTTTTATTTAACGCATTGGTGCGGCTGTCACCCTGTAACCGCTCTGCGGTTAAATCGGGCGTTTGCCAATGCTTAATCAGCTCATCGGTTTCTTCATCCGGTGAAAACGGCCTTTTATATTTAAAGGCATCGGTGTTCATACTACTGCCCCGCTAAAATACAGCGCTGCTGGCTTACAGGAAGTCATCGCCACCGCCACTGCCCAGCATAATTTCACCGGCATCCGATAAGCGCCTTGCCGTAGATAAAATTTCTTTTTGTGCCGCTTCAACATCGCTAACGCGCACCGGCCCCATCGCTTCTAAATCATCCTGTAGCAGCTCGGCAGCGCGTTTAGACATATTCTTAAAGATTTTCTCTTTTAAGTTTTCATCTGTGCCTTTTAACGCCTTCATCAGCACATCCTGCTGCACTTCTCGCAGCAGAGTCTGAATACCACGGTCATCAACATCTATCAGGTTTTCAAACACAAACATCAGATCCTGAATTTGCTGCGCCATCTCTTCGTCATGCTCACGGATAGAATCCATCAGCTGGCCTTCAATATTGGTATCCATATAGTTGAGGATATCGGCTGCGGCTTTGAGGCCACCCATTTTCGCCGTTTGGGTACCGGCCTGACCGGCAAACTGTTTCTCCATGATCTCGTTTAACTCCTGCAATGCCGCCGGTTGCACTTCTTCTAAGTTGGCTATACGCATGGTTAAATCCAATCGCACCTTTTCCGGGAACTGCGATAAAATCTCTGCCGATTGCTCCGGTTCTAAGTAAGACAATACAATGGTCTGAATTTGCGGGTGCTCGTTGCGAATAATATTGGCAACCTGTTTCGAGTCCATCCATTTTAATGAGTCCAGGCCCTTGGCTCCGCCACCCAGCACAATCTGATCGATCAGATTAGCGGCTTTTTCTTCACCCAGCGCCGCCGTTAAGGCGCGCTTGATAAACTCTTCACTCTGGAAGCCGATGGTACTGAAATTCTGGATCTGTTCAATAAACAAGCGGTGCACCGCCGAGATCTTGGCCTGGTTCAGATCTGTCATCTGCGCCATCGCCAAACCGACTTTCTGCACCTGCTTTGGCTCTAAGTGTTTTAAAATTTGCGCAGCATCTTCTTCTGACAAGCTCAGCAGTAAGATGGCGGCTTTTTCGACACCGTCCAGTTTACCTACGTCAAACGCAGGTTTTGTTGCTTCTATGCTACTCATCTTCAGCCAACCAGTTTTTCACTACTAAAGAGGATAGTTCCGGCTCGTTTGCAACTAAGGCCCGAACTGCGCGTAATAAATCATCATCACCGTGTAAATCCGGCAGCATCAGGGTGCCATCCGGGGCAAAGCCTACCGCGTTCTCATCAAAGGTAGAGCTTAGCATGTCGATAGTATCATCTCCCAAATCCAGACCGCTGGACAATGCATTATCGTCGTAGGCTTCTTTGGTGTCTTCAGGGTAGATCAGCTTTTTCAGCATCGGCCGCACTATGGCCACAATCAGTACGATGATGATCAGACCACCGATAACCAGACGCAATACGCGCAGGAACCATTCTTCTTCATAAAAGTTTGGTGCCGGCTGCTCAACCACTTCATCTTTGATAAAGGGCACGGAAATCACTTCTATCATATCGCCGCGCTGGGCATCAAAACCAATACCACCCTGCAATAAACGACGGATATTCGCCAGCTCGGCCTGAGTACGAGGTTCAGCTTCGCCATTGGCACCTGCTGTGTAGTCTATCGCCACCGACACGCTTAAACGGCGGATCACACCGCTTTGCTGTGAAATATGGCTGATAGTGGTGTCCAGCTCGTAGTTACGGGTGGCTTCTTTATGGTTGCGCCCCGGTACTACCGGCTTGGCATTGCCCCCGGTGGCCTGCTCCGGAATATTTGAATTCAGTGGCGGTTGGTTTGATAAGGCGCCCGGAATGCCACCACTGACACCGCCGACACTGTTTTCTTCAATGGTCATTTCACTGCGAATAGCCGGTAAATCCGGATTAAAACGCTTTTGTGTTTGCTCCGTCGCGGTGAAGTCCATCAGTAAGTCAACCTGGGCGGTGTAGTTACCATAGCCCAGCACCGGCATTAAAATAGAGTCGACTTTCTGACGGTATTCTTCTTCGCGGGTACGTTGCAGCTCATACTCTTTGCGGCTACGTGCTGAGCTGGCATCCTGTGAACCGCTGTTTAACAAGCGGCCGTTCTGATCGGTAACCGTCACCCGTGACGGTGCCAAGCCCTGCACTGCTGACGCGACGATATCAACAATGGCATCCACTTCGCTGTCACGGATCACTGTGCCACCACGGGCCGTTACCAGCACCGTTGCTGATGGCAGTTTTTCTACCCGGGCAAACACATTTTCTTTAGGAATAGCCAGCAGTACCCGGGCACGGGACACGCTTTGCAGCTCTTCAATGGTGCGTGCCAACTGCTGCTCACGGCTGTGTTTTAACCGCTCCATTTCCAGACGCTGGCTCACACCAAAGCCACTGTCCTGCAGCAAAAACTCGGTGCCGCTGGAGGGCTCTTTTGCCAGGCCGGCACGTGATAATGACAGTTTAATGCTTTGAAATTGATCTTCCGGCACGTAGATCACATTGCCTTCTAAGCTGTAATCGACCTTTTGCGCATCCAAATGATCCAGGGTCTGGATCAGCTCTTCAGTGGCAAAGGTACCCAGCGGGCGCATTTCCGGCTGGCGGGCCCACATAATAATTAAAATGGCAATTGCCAGACAGATAGTCAGCGCAACGATCAGCGTGATCTGGCGAACCAGATCCATACCGCCTAATGAGCCGACAAAGCCGGGTTTTTGCTCTTGCTGCTCGCCGCTGTTGTAATCGTTACCAGACAGTGCCAGCTCGGTGGATTGATTTTCAGCCACAACTTATTCCTCCGTTACACCGGCATCGACATAATGTCTTTGTAGGCTTCTACCAGTTTATTGCGTACCTGCACTGTCGCTTCAAACGCCAGTGATGATTTCTGGCTGGCAATCATCACCTGCGCCAGCGATACGCCCGGGTCGCCCATTTCTACTGCGGTGCGCATTTTGCTGGTTTCTTGTGCCAGGTTGTTCACATGGCCAAGTGCGTTAGTCAACATGCTGCCAAAGTCGCTCTGGCTGGGGTTAACCTGTTCAGTGTGTTGCAGTTTCAGCTCAGTGCCAACGCCTCTGGCCTGACTGGCCAGCGACTGCATTTCGGCATAAAGGGCCTGACCTTTGATATTCATTGCATCACCTGTCAAAAAATTGCTACTTGGACGATTAGTCAATTCAAAGCAGGAGTTATGCCACTTTTTAACATGCTGAATTTATACAAAAAAACCCTCTTTCGAGGGTTTAAAAAAGCATTTCAGGCTCAGGCGGGGACGGCGATGCCCTGCTGCTTCATCCGCGCCAGTTTATAGCGCAAAGTGCGATCACTGATGCCCAGGCGCTGTGCCACGTCTTTACGACGGTTGGCACAGGCTTTCATCGTTGCCAGAATAATGCGGTGTTCCTGCTCGTGCACACTGGCTTTAAAGTCACTGCTATCGTCAGGCAGGGAGCTGCGGCTGTCCGGGCAATGCTCAACCGGCTGAACAGTTGAGAGCTCAGTTAAGTGCTCAGCTGGCATGACTGTCGTCTCAGCTAGCGTACCCCCGCCCACAGTCGCCTGGTTTAAGTGCATAGCCGCTTGTTCCAGTAAAATATCATCGCGTTCAATCACATCGCCCGAGTTAATAATTAACGCGCGCTGTATCACGTTATCCAACTCGCGCACATTACCGGGCCAGCTGTATGCGGTTAAATACCGGGCGGCGGCGGCGGTTAATCTGACAAGGGTGCGCCCTGCTGCCTGACAGTGGCGCTGCAGCAAATGCTCTGCCAGCGGCACTATATCGTCCGGCCGTTCAGCCAGCGCCGGCCAGTTCAGCGGAAACACATTTAAGCGATAATATAAATCTTCACGAAAATGCCCTGCTGCTACTGCCTGCTTCAGATCCCGGTTACTGGTTGCCAGTACCCGCACATCCAGTTTAATGGTTTTACGGCCACCTAAACGCTCCACTTCACGCTCCTGCAATACCCGCAGCAGCTTAGCCTGCAGGTTCAGATCCATCTCGGTGATTTCATCCAGTAAAATAGTGCCTTGCTGCGCCTGCTCAAATTTACCGGGGCAAGCGCTAATGGCGCCGGTAAAGGCGCCTTTTTCATAACCAAACAGGGTCGACTCCAGCATATTCTCCGGAATAGCGGCGCAGTTAATGGCGATAAAAGGCCCGTTGCTGCGCGCAGACAGCTGATGAACATAACGCGCCAGTACTTCTTTGCCCGAACCACTGGGGCCGGTGATCATTACGCTGGCATCAGTGCGCGCCACTTTGCCGCACAGAGCCAGCAACTGCCGGGAGCTCTCAGCAGCTACCACCGGCTCTATGCGTTGTGCTGGCTCAGTGCTGACATAACGGCTAACAGTATTTAACAATACCTGTGGTGAGAAGGGTTTAGCCAGATAATCAACGGCGCCCAGCCGTATCGCCTCTACCGCCGCCTGTACAGTGGCGTAAGCTGTCATCATCAGCACCGGCAACTGCGGATACTGCTCGCGCAGGGTTTTAAGCAGGCTTAAGCCCGACACGCCCTGCATTTGCACGTCACTGATGAGCAATTGCACGCGGTGCTGCTTTAGCAGTAACAGTGCCTGCTCGGCACTGTCGGCAGTTATCACCTGATAATCGGCCAGTTGCAGTGTATCCTGCAGCGCTTCACACAGGCCACTGTCGTCTTCTACCAGTAATATGCGTTGGCTCATCGGCTACTCCTCACTGTGTTGCTGTTGCAACGGTAATAACATCTCAAAGCAGGCACCGCGCTCAGTTGCCACATAACGCACTGAGCCATGATGCGAGTGGGCCACCGCCTGTACCACGGCCAGCCCCAGGCCGGTACCACTGGCACGGCCGGTAACAAAGGGCTCAAACATACTGGCTTGTAGCGCCGGCGCCACCCCCGGGCCGTTATCAGTTACCCGCAATGACAGCATGCCCGAGGGTGCCACAGCAGGCATAACCTGCAGTTTAATCTCGGCGCCGCTGCCCGCGGCCTGAATGCTGTTTTGAATAAGATTTTGCAGGGCACCGCACAGGGCATTCTGATTACCCAGCAGATACAGCGGCTCATTACCTGCGTTAAAAGAGCTGCAGCTAACACTAAAACGCACCTGATGTTGCTGTAGCAGGGCGTCGATGCTGCAGTTTAGCTGCGCCAGTAATTCGCTTACTGAAAACCGCGCAACCTGCTGTGCTGTGCCGCTGCGGGCAAACAACAGCATGTCATCTACCTGCCCGGCCAAATCGGTCAGGCGGGACAATAACTTTTGCTGAAACTGCTGTTGCACCTGCAGGGTCGCGCGCGGGTTGGCCAGGTTTTGCGCGTACAGCAGCGCCGCCGATAACGGCGTACGAATTTGATGCGCCAGGGTAGCCATCATTTTGCCGAGCGTGGATAAACGCTGTAAATGCGATAACCGGCTTTGTAACTGCCGGGTTTCGGTCAGATCAGTTAACATAATCAATTGGCCCGGCTGACGGTATGGCTGCTGACTGTGCTGCTGCAGCGCACTGATTTCAAGCCTTACCCGGCGGCCATCCTTTAATGACACTTCCAGGCCATCATCACTGCGTGGCCGAAAACAGCGGCCTATCACATCAAACCAGGCCTGGCCGAGCAAGGGGTCACCTAACAGCCTTAGCGCTGCCGGGTTAGCCTGATACACCATGCCACGCTGATCAAGCAGGATCACCGCCGCCGGTAACGCATGCAGTAACGGATCGGGCGCGACATCAGGTAGCACCTGCAACGGCGCGCGCGTCAACGCGGTCAGCGCTAACGGTGCTGTACGGTGTATGGCATCAGATTGGCTTAGCTCGCTGTGATAGGCTGCGGCACGCTGTGCTGACATAGTTCCCCCTGCAAATTACGTATCAGCAGTGACTATGCAGACATTATGCCAGCAAAAAATTGATGTTATTTATATACTTAGCCGCGTCAAATCCCTGACAACGGCGCTTATTCGTCTTTGGCCAGGTTATATTTACGCATTTTTTCAACCAGGGTAGTCCGGCGCAGCCCCAATACTTCAGCGGCGCGGGCGACAACAAACTCATGCCGTTCCAGTGCTTGTGAGATAAAACGAATTTCAAGTTCAGCAAGATATTCTTTTAAATCCAGGCCCTGCTCCGGCAATTGCTGCAATGCACCCTCTGTACCACTCATATCTGGCGTGTCCTGCTCTGTCAGCTCATCGTCATCTGCGCTTTGGAACAACTCATTTAATAAGTCACGCTCCTGCAGGCTTTCCGGGTACTGCGGCACATAGCTCTCGACATCCAGATGACGATATTTCTGCGGCAGTTCGGCCACATCTACCACCTGATCGGGGTACATAATAACCATCCGCTCCAGCAAATTGGCCAGCTCGCGCACATTACCCGGCCAGCTGTGCAATTGCAGGCTTTGCATCGCGTGTTCGGTAAATTTAACCGTGGCCTGGCTGTGTTTGGCCTGACGCTTTAACAGCTCAGCAATGAGCAGCGGTAAATCGTCAGTTCGCTCGCTCAGCGCTGGCGTTTCTATCGGAAACACATTGAGCCGGTAGTATAAATCTTCACGAAAGCTGTTTTCGCTAATCATCTGCTCTAAATCGCGGTGCGTGGCAGCCACAATACGCACATCGGCTTTTATCGCCTGGGTACCGCCGACCCGCTCATAGGTACGTTCTTGCAACACCCGCAGCAGTTTAACCTGCATATTCAGCGGCATATCGCCAATTTCGTCTAAAAACAGCGTCCCCCCCTGCGCCAGTTCAAAACGGCCTTTGCGGGTTGATATCGCGCCGGTAAAGGCACCTTTTTCATGGCCGAACAACTCGCTTTCCAGCAGTTCTGCCGGTATAGCGCCGCAATTAATTGGTACAAAGGGGCCATCAGCGCGGTTAGATAATAAATGAATATTACGGGCGACAACTTCTTTACCGGTACCGGATGGCCCCAGCACCAACACATTGGCGTCGGTTTTGGCCACTTGCGAGATTAAAAACCGTACCTGCTGCATCGGCGGCGAATTCCCCACCATGCCATCAAATTTCAGGTTGACGCCTTGCTCGCGTTGCAATGGCAATAAACGGTGATATTGCTGACAATCCCGCAGCAGTTGCGTTAGCGTGGCATAAGCAAAAGGCTCACTGAGCAGGCCAACGGCATTGGCATGTTGCAGTAACGGCTGCAGCGACTCACCCAGTAACAAAAATGCCGTTGCCGGGTAGCGTTGTAATAATTCCGCCTGTACCGGCTCAGCTAACGCCCCCAGTAGCACGACAGCCGGTGCATCAGCGCTTAAGCGCTGTGTTAACTCAGCCAGACTAAGCTGTTGGTGCGGCTCATGAATAAAGCTCAGCACTGTGCTCAGTCTGCTACTACGGCCGCTTTGTTCATCAACAATATACAGTGAAGGAGTGTGTGACATGCCGCTGCTTTTATTAGGCTTTTTACTGCATTGTACTGTGCATCAGGCAGCTTGCAAGGCAAAACGCTATTTTTTTGACACTGTGTCAAAAAAATAGCGTCAGCATAACATTAAGCCAATAACTGCAACGCCTGTTGCTGACTAATCCCCGCTTGGGCGCGCACGCTTAACGACGCCTGAGTTAAAATATCGGCAGAAGCCTTTTGCGCTGTCGCCTGGGCAAAGTCAGCATCTTCAATCCGGCTTCTGGCCTGTGCCTGATTAATTTGCTGGTTATTCAGGTTACGCGCCTGCTCTGCAAAACTGTTGATACTGGCACCGGCATCCGCCTGCAAGCCGCTGACAAATTCAGTAGCCTGCGTCAATGTGCTATTCGCTGCAGCCGCGCCAGCCTGGCTGGTTAAATCAATGTTAAACACATTTTGTGCACTGAGTGCCGCGCCAACATCCTCAACCTTAAGGTTAAGATTGCTCTGGCCGCTGTTAAAGGCAATATCCTGGTCATTAAACAGTGCCACGCCACCAAAACTGGCCGTTTGCAGCGTATTTTGCACGTTATCCAGATAACCCTGCGCCTGCTGTTGCAATGCCTGCCGATCGGCATCGGTATAGATACCGTTGCCGGCGGCCACCGCCAGGGTATTTACCTGCGACAAATCGGTATTAATGTTTTGCAGGCTTTGCTCATACACCTGTGCCAGGCCTATGCCATCGTATAAATTGCGCTGGCCTTGCGAGGCTTCATTTACCGCGCTGGTTAAGCGGTTGGCGATCTGTAGCCCCGCCGCGTCATCAGCTGCGCTGTTAATACGCTTGGCACTGGCCAGTTTTTCTGCTTGTTTTTGCTGGGTTTGCAGCAAAGTGTTTAATCTTTCCTGCCCCTGAGGTTGATTGCCAATTTTCATCATCCGCTCCGCTACCGTAACACTACTCTCAACACAGCCGCCACCACTGCGGCCCGCTTCGCTTAATATTAACTACTTAAGTATAGCGCTATCGCGACGGGCTTTCTGTGCCAGACACGGATTTAAAGCAGAATGTTATTTAAATGCCTGATATAGTTGAGATAGCATTTGGCAGCAGAGAATAACCGGGTTAAGTTTTTACCCCTGCTGCCGATACATAATACGCAGTACAACCGTTTTATCGCCATGCGGAGACAAACAGGTGACGGACATTTTAACGCTGATAGGCCGCAGCCAGCCTTTATTTACCGACGATATTACCAGCCACGAAGCCAGACTGAGCGATATAGTGTCACAAAGCCGCTTTCTGGTATTAGGTGGCGCCGGCTCTATCGGGCAGGCGGTATGTAAAGAGATCTTCCGCCGCCAGCCGAAAAAGCTGCATGTCGTGGATATCAGTGAAAATAACCTGGTAGAGCTGGTACGGGATATCCGCTCTGGCCTGGGCTATATCAACGGTGATTTTCAAACCTTCGCCCTGGATATTGGCTCTATAGAATTTGATGCCTTTTTTGCCAATGACGGTCAGTATGATTATGTGTTGAATCTGTCGGCACTTAAACATGTGCGCAGCGAGAAAGACCCCTATACGCTGATGCGGATGATCGACGTGAATATTCTCAACACTGACAAAACCATCCGTCTGGCAATCGCAAAAGGCTGTCGCAAGTATTTCTGCGTCTCAACCGACAAAGCGGCGAATCCGGTCAATATGATGGGCGCCTCTAAACGCATTATGGAGCTGTTTTTACAGCACCACAGCCAGCAAATCAGTATTTCTACCGCCCGCTTTGCCAATGTGGCCTTTTCCGATGGCTCTTTGTTACATGGTTTTAATCAGCGGCTGGAAAAACTGCAGCCAATAGCAGCACCAAACGATATAAAGCGCTACTTTGTTACACCTAAAGAGTCTGGCGAACTGTGCCTGATGTCGTGCATTTTCGGCGACAATGGCGACATTTTCTTCCCAAAACTCAGTGAAGAGTTGCATTTAATTACTTTTGCCGACATTGCGGTTAAATATCTGCAGCAGCGAGGTTACAGCGCTGTGCTGTGTGATAACGAACAACAGGCGCGTGAACAGGTACGCACCTTGAGTAGCGAAAATAAGTGGCCCTGCGTGTTCAGCACCAGCGACACCACCGGCGAGAAAGACTTTGAAGAGTTTTTTACTGAGGATGAAACCTTAGATATGCAGCGCTTTGCCAAGCTGGGCATTATCAAAAATGCGCCGCAACAGCACAGTGACCAGCTGCAGTATTTTGTCGATAGCATCAACGCTTTCAAGCAAGCCAGACAGTGGGACAAGGCCGCTTTGGTGCGCTTATTTCAGCAAATGCTGCCGCAGTTTGGCCATAAAGAAACCGGCCGCTATCTGGACAGTAAAATGTAACTTCTGGCTATGGGCATCTCATGAACGAAAAAATTATTGCTTTTATCCGTCAGCTGTATCAGACCAATGCCAGCATCCCACTGCACGCACCCTACTTTAGCGGTAAAGAACGGCAATATCTGAGCGATACCCTAGACAGTACCTTTGTCTCCAGCGTTGGTAAATACGTTGATCAGTTTGAACAGCAAATTCAGACCTTTACCGGCTGCACCAAAGCTGTCGCCACGGTCAATGGCACCGCAGCCCTACACAGTGCGCTGTATATGGCCGGCGTTAAAGCCGGCGATCTGGTGATTACCCAACCACTGACCTTTGTTGCCACCTGTAATGCCTTGTACCACATGGGGGCTGAACCGGTTTTTGTCGATGTCAGCCTGGATACGCTGTCACTGTGTCCGCAAGCATTGCTGCAATTTTTGCAGCAACAGGCCGCTACCGATGCCGCAGGCTGTTTCCTGAAAAGCACTGGCCAGCGGATTAAAGCGGTGATGCCGATGCATACCTTTGGCCACCCGGCCGCGCTGGATGAGCTGCTGCAGATATGTCAGCAATGGCAATTAATATTGGTAGAAGATGCCGCTGAGAGCCTGGGCTCGTTTTACAAAGGCCGGCACACAGGAACCATCGGCCAATTTGCTGCCCTAAGCTTTAACGGCAATAAAATTATCACCACTGGCGGTGGCGGTATGCTGCTGTGCGCCAATGCAGCAGATGGCGCACATGCCAAACACCTGACGACCACGGCCAAGGTAGCGCACCGCTGGGAGTTTTATCACGACGAGCCCGGCTTTAACTATCGCTTGCCCAATTTAAATGCCGCACTCGGCTGTGCTCAGATGGAGTCTCTGCCTTATTTCTTGCAGCAAAAACGCAAAGTCGCGATGCACTACAAAGCCTTTTTTGCCGCGACTGACTATCAGTTTATAGATGAACCGGCACAGTGCAGCGCTAATTTTTGGTTAAACGCTGTGCTGTGTCCGGATCAGCAGCGGCGCGACGCCTTATTGCAAAGCACGAATGACGCCGGCGTAATGACCCGCCCGGTATGGCAGCTAATGCATCATTTGCCGGCGTTTAAACAAGCGCTGCGTGGCGATTTACGCTGCGCTGAAGATATCGCCAGCCGGCTGGTTAACCTGCCCAGCAGTGTAACGGAGGCGCTGTAATGTCAAACGCTGAAATGCAGAAAAAAGTGGCGGTCTTTACCGGTACCCGCGCTGAATACGGTTTACTGTACTGGCTATTGCATGACATTAAAGCCGATGCCGATTTACAGTTACAACTGATTGTTTCCGGCAGCCACTTGTCGCCGGAATTTGGCCTGACTTACCGCCAGATAGAGCAGGATGGCTTTGTTATAAATGAAAAAATAGATATGTTGCTGTCCTCCGACACCGCTGCCGCTACGGTTAAAAGCATGGGTATAGCGCTGCTTGGTCTGGCTGATGCACTGCAGCGTTTGCAACCTGACGTGCTAGTGCTACTGGGTGATCGCTACGAAGCACTGGCCGCTGCGCAGGCCGCGATGTTAATGAAGGTGCCGGTACTGCATTTACACGGTGGTGAAATCACTGAAGGTGCTACGGATGATGCTATCCGCCATGCGATCACGAAACTGAGCTACCTGCATGGCACTGCAACCGAGGCTTATCGTCAGCGCGTGATCCAACTTGGCGAAAGCCCACAGCGGGTAGTCAATGTTGGCGCGCTGGGGTTGGAACAGCTGCATCGCGCCAGCTTGTTAACGAAACAGCAGCTGACGGACGAACTCAATTTTGATTTAAGTAAACCCTATTTTGTGGTCACCTATCACCCGGTAACGCTGGCTGATGAACCGGCGCAGCAAAGCTTTGCCGCCCTGCTGAACGCGTTGGAACAATTTCCTGAGCACCACATAATCCTCACCTACCCTAACGCTGATGCCGGCGGGCGCAGCATTATGACCCTGCTGCAAAACTATGCTGTGGCCCGGCCGAAGCGGGTACTGGCGGTGGCGTCACTGGGCCATCTGCGCTACCTCAGTGCCGTTAAACATGCCACGGCAGTTATTGGTAATTCCTCCAGCGGCATTATTGAAGTGCCGTCACTGGGCGTACCTACGGTCAATATTGGCCGCCGTCAGCAAGGCCGGCTGTGTGCCGGCTCTGTTATTCACTGCGACGCGACACAGGCCGCCATTGCAGCTGCCATTAGCCAGGCACTGGCCGCACGCCCGGGTGCGAATGACAACCCCTACGATACCGGTAACTGCAGCCAGCGTATTATTTCGATGCTGAAGCAGCTTCACTTTGACCCGGTAAAAACCTTTTATGATTTACCAGGAACATCAACATGACACTGATAATTGCTGAAGCCGGCGTAAACCATAACGGTGATGAAGAAATGGCATTTGCTCTGGTCGATGCCGCTGTGGCCGCCGGTGCCGACATTGTTAAATTTCAAACCTTTAATGCTAAAGCGCTAGCGACAGCAGCGGCACAGCAAGCTGATTATCAGCGCACTAATACCGGCCAGATTGAGTCGCAGCTGGCCATGTTACGTCGGCTTGAATTAAGTTATGACGCTCACCTGCGGCTGCAGGCGTATTGTCAGCAACAAGGTATCGGTTTTTTATCCACCGCCTTTGATGAACAAAGCCTGCAGTTTTTACTCGGGCCACTGAAGCTGACACGGCTGAAAATCCCTTCCGGTGAAATAACCAATGCCCCTTTTGTGCTGCAACACGCCAGAAGCGGGCACGACCTGATAGTATCCACCGGCATGGCGGATCTGGCAGAAATTAAAGCCGCTCTTGGGGTTATTGCTTTTGGCTACATCGCCACAACCGATGCCCAACCGTCACAACAAGCATTTAATCAGGCTTTTGCCAGCGAGCAAGGCCAACTCGCTTTGCGCCAGAAAGTCACCCTGCTGCATTGCACCACAGAGTACCCGGCACCGCCTGAGGATATTAATTTAACCGCGATGGACACCATGGCGGCGACTTTTTCTCTGCCGGTGGGCTACTCTGATCATAGTGCAGGCATCCATATTGCCATAGCCGCCGTCGCCCGGGGCGCTACAGTAATAGAAAAGCACTTTACCCTGGATAGATCCCTGCCTGGACCGGATCATAAGGCCTCACTTGAACCGGCAGAATTACAGAATATGGTCAGCGCCATACGTGATGTTAATCTGGCAATGGGTGATGGTATTAAACGGCCGGCGCCATCAGAGATCGCCAACAAAGCTGTCGCCAGAAAAAGCCTGGTCGCCGCTTGCGCAATCCGCGCCGGCGACACTTTAACCGCAGCGCATATTGCCTGTAAAAGGCCCGGCAACGGTATCAGTCCGCAGCGTTACTGGGAACTTTTAGGGACAGTGGCCAAATACGATTTTGCTGAAGGAGACTTGCTTGCAGACTAAGCACCTGATCCTGCTCGGCGGCGGTGGCCATGCCAAAGTGCTGCTGTCTATGCTTATGAAACAGCACAATGTTCCAAGCGCTGTATGTGCCATGCAAGCGCCGCAATCGGCCATGTTTAGCGCTATTCCCTTTTTGGGGGATGACAGTGCCCTATTGCAGTATCCAGCCGAAACAACCTTACTGATAAATGGTGTTGGCGCTTTACCGGGTAGCAAGGCGCGGCAGCAGCTATTTGAACGCTTCAGCGCACTGGGCTACCGCTTTGCTTCGGTTATTGCCAAAGAGGCCCTGATCGACCCGCATTGTACGCTGGGAGAAGGCGTACAAATTATGCCTGGCGCTATCGTTAATGCTGACAGCCAGATTGCCGATAACGTTATTATCAACACAGCTGCCATTATTGAACATGACTGTGTGTTACAGCGCCATACTATTGTTAGCCCGGGCGCTATCCTGTGTGGCGGCGTAAACTGTGGAGAAAACAGTTACATTGGCGCAGGCGCTACTGTCATACAGGGGCTGACACTGGGCAGCAATAGCATCGTTGCCGCAGGCACTACCGTGGTACGTAACTTGCTAGATAATCAGAGCATTTACGGCGCCAAGTCTGTCATTAAAGTGAAATGAGGCTGCATGATGAGTACCAGTTGGAAAAACACCGCTATAGCCCCGGACAGTAGCATCCGCGATGCGCTGTTATTACTGGATAAAGAAGCTCTGCGCATTGCGCTGGTGGTAGATGGCAATGACCAGTTGCTGGGCGTGCTGACCGACGGTGATATCCGCCGTGGCTTATTGCGTAACTGCACCTTGCAAAGCCCGGTTTCTGATGTGATGAATACCAAACCGCTGACGGCAGAAGCCGGCACGCCAAGACGCGATCTGGTGAAGTTAATGACGCGCAAGAAATTGCTGTCTATTCCGCTGCTAAAAGACGGCAAAGTCGTTGGGCTGGAAACTCTGCAAACGGCTGATGATGGCGCGCAGTACGACAACCCGGTTTTTTTAATGGCCGGCGGTTTTGGCAGCCGGTTAAAACCGCTTACCGATGCCTGCCCCAAGCCGATGCTAAAGGTCGGTGACAAGCCAATACTGGAAATCGTACTCAACAGCTTTATCCGCGCTGGCTTTCATAACTTTTATATTTCGCTGCACTATATGCCGGAGCAAATTCAGGCGTATTTTGGTGATGGTTCGCGCTGGAACGTCAGTATTAGCTATATCTACGAGCAAGAACCTTTAGGCACCGGCGGCGCTTTGGGCTTACTGCCGGATAATCTGCCGGACTTACCGCTGATCCTGATGAACGGTGATTTGCTGACCACGATAGATTTTGAGCAACTGCTGCAGTTTCATAATAAACAGCAGGCTGATGCCACTATGTGTGTGCGGGACTACGAATACCAGATCCCTTTTGGCGTGATCAATGGCGATGGCAATAAAGTCACCGGCATGATTGAAAAACCGATCCAACGGCTGTTTGTTAATGCCGGCATCTATGTGGTATCACCGAAAGTACGCAAGCAGGTCAAAGCCAACCAGCGTATCGATATGCCTACCTTGCTGGAGCAAAACATCGAAAAGAATAACGCCGTACTCATGTTTCCTATCCATGAATACTGGCTGGATATCGGCCGCATTGATGATTACCAAAGAGCGCAGATAGACGTCGTTAATCTGGGGCTGTTTTAATGCCACAGTTTGGCGTTATCGGCCAGGGCAGTATTGGCAAGCGGCATTTGCGCAACTTGCGCCAGTTGTTTCCTCAGGCGCGCTTATTGTCTGTCAGTGCCAGCGGTAACCGCCATAGCAGCCCACCTGAGCAGGCCATCGCCTTAACCCTGCCAGAGTTAATTGCACAAAAGCCTGATTTTGTTATTGTCGCCTCGCCGGCGAACCTGCATTTACAGCATACACAAGCTTTGCTCGCTGCCGGGATACCCACTCTGGTGGAAAAACCCATTGCGGTCAGTGCAGAACAATCCAGCCAGTTTATGCAACTGTTGACGCTGTACCCACAAGCTATCGTCGAAGTGGGTTATTGCTTACGTTTTTTGCCGGCCGCTCAGTTGATACAGCAGATCATTAAGTCTGAGCAATTGGGCAGAATTTTTACCGTTATATCTGAGGTAGGCCAGTATCTGCCGCACTGGCGGCCAGACACAGATTATCGTCAGACGGTATCTGCTCAGGCAGCGCTTGGCGGCGGCGCCCTGCTGGAGCTTAGCCACGAGCTGGATTATCTGCAATGGCTGTTCGGGCCGTTGCAACTGTGCTATGCCCGCAACCGGCAAAGCGGCCTGCTGCAACTGGATGTAGAAGATATCAGTGAACTCATACTGGAAAGCGTCGACAATATCTGCTGTATGGTACACCTGGACTTTATTCAGCAAGCTGCCAAAAGGCACTGCGCCATCATCGCCGCTAACGGCAGACTGGAGTGGGATCTTATTGCCAACACCGTCACACTGCACCAGCACAACCGGACACAACAACTGTACCAGGACAAGAACTACGATAAAAACAACATGTATCTGGCCATGCTACAAGCCTTCTGGCACAAAATTCAGCAGCCAGACCACAACCAAGGTTCGTTGTTATCAGCTGCAGCCATAGTGAAACTTATTGAACAGGCCAAAGGCTTTAAGCAACAGGATATTCTATGACAAGCGTGGCGTTTATCTTCGCCCGAGGCGGCTCTAAAGGCTTACCCGGAAAAAATATCAAACCACTTTGCGGCAAACCCCTGCTGCACTATGCTATTGATGTTGCAAAGCAAGTGCCTGCCATACAGCAAACTTTTGTCTCGACAGATAGTGATGATATTGCCCACTGTGCATTAGCAGGCGGTGCCAGCGTGATAGCCCGCCCGGCGGAACTGGCCAGCGACACTGCGCCGGAATGGGCAGCCTGGCAACATGCTATCCGCTATGTGCAACAACATTACGGCAACTTTAATACCTTTGTTAGCCTGCCGGCAACCAGCCCATTGCGTATTGCCGACGATGTGCAGGCAGCGATTAAACAATTACACCAAAGCAACGCCGATTTATGCCTGGCCGTTACGCCAGCTAACCGCAACCCCTACTTTAATATGGTCACGCGCAGCGCCAACGACCAGGTGCAGCTGGTAAGCAGCTTGCCTGATGGCATCCACCGGCGTCAGGATGCGCCGGCCGTATTTGATATTACAACAGTGGTCTATGCCGCCCGGCCGGAGTTTATTTTGCAGCAAAGCCAGTTGTTTGATGGTGTTATTACCAGCATTGAAGTACCAAAACAGCGCGCGGTAGACATTGATGATATTTACGATTTTATGCTGGCAGAGGCCATCTTAAAGGTTGAACAAAATGCTGAATAAAAAAACCATTTTAATTGCTGGCGCTGGCGGTTTAATTGGCCGAGCAGTGGTAAAAGCCTGCCTGGCGCAAGGTGCCAATGTGATCGCCACAGATTTAGATAAAGACAACCTGCGGCAAAGGCTGCAGGCTGAAGGTATAGCGCCAGCAGGCAACACATTGCAGCTGGCGACGCTTGACTTACAGCAAGCCGATGCTATCCAGGCGCTGCTGTTGCAATACCAGCCAACTGGCGCAGTCAATTGCAGTTATCCGCGCAATAAAGACTATGGTAAGCATTTTTTTGATGTCAGCCTGCACAGTTTTAACGACAACTTATCGCTAAACCTGGGCAGTGCCTTTTTGTTTATGCAGCAATGCGCAGCCTACTTTAAACAACAGCAGTGTGAGTTTTCTCTGGTTAATCTGGCGTCGGTGTATGGCGTCGTCGCGCCACGCTTTGATATCTATGCCAATACGGCAATGACAATGCCGGTAGAATACGCGGCAATTAAATCGGCGTTAATTCACTTAAGTAAATATGCAGCGGCCTATGTTGCCGACAGCCGCTTTCGGGTAAACCTAGTCAGTCCGGGTGGCATCCTGGATAGTCAGCCCGAGCCGTTTTTGCAAGCGTATAAGAAAAAGACGTTGGGAAAAGGCATGCTGGACGCATCCGATGTTGCCGGCGCTATTGTTTTTTTACTGTCTGACCATGCCCGTTACACTAACGGGCAAAATATCGTAGTAGATGATGGTTTTACGCTGTGCGGTTAAGCACAGCGTACATGGTTTATTAAACCTGACTGACCTTGTTTTTATTCGCAAATACGATATCCATACCCCAGTCACATTTTTTATTCCAGCTTTGCCGGTAATCCGCTTTCATCGCCCTGACATAATCTTTCCACAGCGCCAACAGTGCAGTAAAGCAGTCTAACGACACCTGCTCATCCTCATACTGGTATAACAGTGTCAGCATAGGGCAATGATAATATAACAACGAGCCTTTAATAAGATGGAATAAATGAGCAAAACGGGTTTTTCTAAACGAATACACATATCGTGCCTGACGCTTTAATATATCCGATGCCTCTTTCCTGGTAGAGTATGGCTCGCTAGCTATGTCATTGAGGTGTTCACAAATGTCGTCGAACAATTTGAAAGCCAACCGCTCGTCATTAACATTAAAAACCGGTTTATAAAAAAACCTCTGCTTAATATCATTTATTACCTGAGACTTTTCTAGCTTTCCAGCTCTGACAAAGACATCGTCCTCAACAATAGGGAATGCCCCTTCAATAAAAGCACCTTCTCCCACATTATATACAGACACTTTCTTATCAAGCGCAATGAGGCTTTCTATATGTTTGTGAGCTAGCATTAGCAAGTTAGTAGACATAACATCTTGAGAAATATTACCTTTTAACTTATGCACAGCACCTTTATCAACGATTTTTTTATAATTCTCATTGTGCGCGTATATACTGTTTTCAGAATGAGTTTTGCCATTCAGATAACCATTGTCTACACCAAAAAGGTAAACTTCTTCAAATCCAAAAGTGAAAGCAAACGACAGTGCAGTGTTGGCGACTAAAGGTCCAGGAAAGGTCAAAGATGGCATTATTTGCTTGTAATCTTCTAGCATTAAGAACTGCGAAAAAACCGTTGCCGCTTCAGGGCCTTTTAGACCCAGCCCTACCCAGTCGTAAAGATCAACGACATCTGGGTATATCACATCCACAGCCAGTAAATTAAGATCGGAATAGTAGCTTGGATCAAAACTGTCCATTAACGCATCATAAGTTGTTTTTGGACGCTCAACCAAAACATGAAAATCCGCTTTAATTCCTTGCCGGGCTAAAGAGCCAAGAGCTGTTCCACAAGCAAAAATAATGACTTTATCTTGTATCTCTTTTAACACTTCACTTGCAGCATCTAGTGATGGACCATTTCCGACTATAATTGCGGGCATCGACAAGTAACATCGTTTACTAGGTAGCCGTAAAAACTGCGCTTTGCTTTCATAATTTTTAATGCAATGTGCTAGCCCTGTTATTGCATCATTATAAAATCCAAACCCTGCCTGCAATTCATAATAGCGATTAAAAAAGGCTGCAATCTGCTTATTGACTTCTACTGACGGATAATGCTGATAACAAAACGCGCGAATAATTGAATATGGCCCAATATCATGAGCAAAACTATAAAGGGAATTAAAGAACTCTTTGACATCTAGCCCAATTTGCAGGAAAAGCGTACCTCCTGCCTCGTCTACGTCTTCAATTATTTTCGCCCAATCGGTACAAAAGAGGCTAGCATAAAAAATTTCAAGATCAGGCTCACTGACATAGATATAATCAAAACTATGAGACTCCAGCAAATCAGTCACAACATATCCCAAGCCCACACCAAATATAATTGCTGTCGGAAAGTGTTTAGGCAAAGTGCTAAGTTGCGTTGGATTTTTTTGCTGAAATCCTTGAATGGTATTGCTTAATTCAGCCATGTATCGGCTGTGGAGCCGATTGTCATTATCAGATACAGCAAAGCCATATTGAGTCAGACTATAATATCCTCTAGACGTGTTTTTCTTTAGCTGTTCTCTGCATTGTGCTAACGGATCATCAGAATAGATTGGGACTCCAACGTCTTTAGGTACAAAGTTTCCAACACCCGTTGAAGTGACAAGAATCTCGAAGTCTTCCCGAGGCTTATACTCTTTCAATATTGAAGCAATTTTGGGGTAGTATTTACCAAAAGCATTAATGTTTTTTTCAAAACGTAAACGAGATTCGGTAGCAAACTTTTTCTCTCTCTCGTTTTTTTGCATTAGTGCTGACAAAGCACTTTCAGCTTGTTGCAGCAACCGTTCTAGCTCAGTCATAAGTTAATCTATCTGGTAGGTTTTACTGATCTTATTATCTGACTTTACCGCAGCTATCTGGCTGATGCTATGCTTTATTTTTGTATGTTCTTGCTGCAATGCTGGCAGCAACACAGCAAAATCATCAGACAACCGCTGAACTTGCTGCAAGCTGTACTTATCAGAGGGCTCTAACTGCGAGAATACATGCTGTAATAGCTTCTGCCAGTCGCTTACCACTGATGTGGCCTGATGGTAGTCTTCTGAAGCGATAAGCTGCTTAATTTGCTCTAACAGCAGCTTCGCTTGCTGTAAATGATCAGCCAACATTGGCATGTGCTACAGTGCGCTGTGCTTCAGCCTGTTGCTGTGCACTGAATGGAATTTCATCCCAGGCTGATTTAATTTGCCGAAATAAGTCTGCCACTTCATCGATTGCGTCAGTACTCTCTTTTTCGACACTGGCGTCAATCAAACGCTCAATCATATAACTATATAACGCATATAAATTACCTGACAGCTCCGGTGATGCAGTCTCATCCAGACATGAGCGTAACGATTCCAGAATCGCCGAGGCTTTAGATAATACTTTTGCTTTGGTTTCAAAGTCTTTCCGCTGTAAAGCGCCTTTGGCCAGCGCAAGATTATCCATTACTCCAGCCATTAACATTTGAATAACCTGATAAGGAGAGGCCTCCGCCAACTGTGTCTTAGTGGCTTCTTTTTGATAAAACTTTAATTTGGCGCTACTCATTTGCGTTTCTCCCATCGGTTACTTTTTGTTGCTGGTAAAGCCAGGTAAGCTAGCCAGCTGCTGCGTAATATAGCTGCCTGCACTTTGCATCTGCGCTATCAGCACATCTAAACCGGCATACTTAGCTCTTAAGCCAGCCTCCAGCTGCGTCATTCTGTAATCGTGCGATGCTTTATCATCTTCAAGTTGACGCAAAGATTTGTTCAGCGAATCCTCTCGGAATTTAAAGCTGCCTTTTGCCTCAAGATGGGTTTCCAGCAAGGTTTCAAAACTCTTAGCTAACCCAGTATCACCAGAAAACAACTTACCCACATCGGCATAATTCTCGTTTAATGCGTCATTAACACTGCGCACCAAGGATGATTTTTCTAATTTACCTTCTTTAGTAAGACCAATACCAACATCAAATAAGGTTTCAAAGTCACCGGCACCATTTATTACTGTCGATAAGGTATTAGTCAGCTGATTTTTTAAGCCACGCATCGCAGAGTCACCATATAAAGCAGACCCCACCTGAGTGTGATACTCAATAGTACCAACAGCGTTATTGTACGCCTTAATAAATTCATCAATCAGCTTTTCAACACCGGTTTTATCATAATCGACTGTTAATTGTGCTGTTTCCGTGCCCTCGCTGACTTTTTTCGCAGTTATCGTTAAATCCTGCACGGCATCTTTAAAAATATTGGTTGAGCTGCTAACGGCAATACCATCCACTTCAATAATGGCATCTCTTGCCTGATCGGCCGCCGCTATGGTTAAGCCGCCGGCACCGCCAGCAAAAGCGGTGGTAGATATACTGTCTAGCTCAGCATTATCATTAGTAATGGTTAGATCATTACCGGTACCGCTCACATTAGAACTGATAACCAACTTTGCTTCGGGTGTTGCACCACCGGTATTAATAATATTTACCGACACACCAAAGTTATCAGCGGAATTATTAATTGCTGCACGCACCTCTTCTAAGGTTGCGCCGGCCGCTACGTCCACTTCAAAGCTTTTAGTACCCGCCGCTATGGTAAGTTTGCCGCCAGAGGCACTGACCACATCAGAGGGAGATGAAAAAGCAGCATTAGTCGTCGCCCGGCTGCCCTGAGCCAACTGATTGACTTTAATATTAAAGTTACCAGGCGTAGCGCTACTGTTTGATGCAACAGAAATAATATCGCCCGATGCCGGCTGCGTAATGGTATTACTGCGCTTGGTAAAGTTTTCCGGGTCCGCCAGCTTTTTGATAATGTCCTGAAAAGCGGATAAAGATGACTTTACCGCACCAAGACCAGACAGCTCCACTGATAGCCGGGTTTGCGTTTCTTCAAACCGTTTCATGCGCGGCAAATCTTCAGCATTAACCGTGGCCTGGATAATACTTTCCAGATCTAAACCTGAACCTACGCCAGCTGAAGTGATAGTTGCCATAACAGCATGCTCCTGTGTTATCAGGCCTGGAAATTAACCAATGCGCCTGCCTTAGTTAAGTTATCGGCCATTTCGCTAAAAGCTTTAGCCACTTTTACCAAATCCTGTGAAGGTATTTCGCGAATTAACTCATTACTGGTTTTGTCAATTACCTTAATCACCGGCGGATCGCCAAGCTCGTCAAACTCAAATACCAGTCGGGTATTAGTAATTGGGATCACTTTGTTAATCTGCTCCAGTGTTTGCCGGATTTGATTATTATCAAATGATACCGCAGTTACACCATTTTGAGCTTCTTCTGCAGCTGCTTTATTAATCTGTTCTGCAATACTCAACGTCTCAGCACTGTCAGTTTGTACTTGCCGTGGCGCTGGTTCAGCTTTTGCTGATTTTACGGTAACGGCTCGGTCCAATGCCATGTCTGCAATGCGGTTATCTTTATTAAACAGGGTGTCCACAGACATAAAAACCTCCGGAATAAAGCAGTTGGCCAGCAAGACACTGGCCAACCCACTATACTATAGCTTAGCCTAACAATGACAAAGCTACTTGCGGGCGTTGGTTAGCCTGCGCCAAAATAGTAGTACTAGCCTGTTGCAGGATCTGGTTACGCGTCAATGCAGCCGTTTCAGCAGCAAAATCTGCATCCTGGATCCGGCTACGGGCGCCTGACAGGTTTTCAGCAATATTCGACTGGTTACGAATGGTTGACTGAAACCGGTTTTGCACCGCACCTAATTCAGCACGCTTTTTATCTACTACAGCAATTAACGAGTCCATGCCCGCCATAACCATCTGCGCATTAGCTTGGGTGGAAACGCTCACTGCAGTCGCTAAAAATACCGTCGCAAAAGTCGTATCATCTGCAGCTGTACCTACAGCATCTGATAAACCACTGGCAAGGGCAGACAACGTTTTACCGGTCACACCCGATGCGATACCGGCAATACCCGATAAAGTAAAACCACCATTCGCTGACAATGAGTTGGCTGTACCGGCAACATTTTTCATACTGAAACCGATAGTTTGTACTGCATCAGCACCCACCTGGAAGCTGGCTGAGTAAGAACCATCTAACAAGTTCTGACCACCGAAAGTCGTATCTTTGGCAACACGGTTAACCTCACTCATTAATGAGCGGATTTCTTCCTGAATTGCCAGACGGTCTTCGTCGGTGTTTGAACCGTTTGATGCCTGCTGCGCCAACGTACGTACCCGTTGAAACATCGAGGTGACTTCTTCCATCGCGCCTTCTGCTGTTTGCGCTAATGAAATACCATCGTTGGCGTTACGAATACCCTGGTTCAGACCATTGATCTGGCCTGACAAACGGTTAGTGATCTGTAAACCTGCAGAGTCATCTGCAGCACTGTTGATACGTAAACCCGATGACAAACGTTTAAACGACGTATCCAGTGCATTGCCACTGTTCATCAGCTGGCGCTGGCCGTTTAACGAGCTAACGTTAGTATTGACATATAAAGCCATATGTAGCCTCCAAATTTAACAGAACTGCTTTGACTGCAGTGGTTACCCCACCCCTACAGTTAAACAGCATAAGTTCGATGATTTAGCCGGTTGGTCCCCACCGCCCGGTTAAAACAAGGTCACTAATACAGTTCCCCTGTAATCTGTATCGGCATGACTTTATAAAGCTTTAGGATTTTTTTTTGATTTTTTTGAAAAAAACGAAAGATGACAATTAAACCAAGTAAATCATACAGTTAACTAATTATATTATTGAATTAAAAAAGCCGGCAGCATTACCCCATGCTGCCGGCACCTTAATTTCCCAGTTAAACTCGAGGGCTCCGCCCATTACGCCGGATTTATTAGCCCTGCAGTAAGCTCAGTGCTGCCTGCGGCCGCTGATTCGCCTGCGACAGTATCGTCGTAGTAGCCTGCTGTAAAATCTGGTTGCGCGTTAACATCGCCGTTTCTGCCGCAAAGTCAGCATCTTTAATTCGCGATTTTGCGCCTGACAGGTTTTCAGCAATATTGGTTTGGTTACGAATGGTTGCCTGGAACCGGTTTTGCACCGCACCCAGCTCAGCACGTTTCTTATCCACCACCGCAATCAGTGAGTCCATACCGGCCATAACCATTTGCGCATTAGCTTGGGTGGAAACGCTCACTGCAGTCGCTAAAAATACCGTCGCAAAAGTCGTATCATCTGCCGTAGTACCTAACGCATCTGACAAACCACTGGCAAGAGCAGACAACGTTTTACCGGTCACGCCTGACGCAACACTGGCTATCCCGGATAAGGTAAAACCACCCGCAGCGGACAACGAATTCGCTGTTCCACCTACGTTTTTCATACTAAAGCCGATAGTTTGTACCGCATCAGCACCTACCTGAAAGCTGGCAGAGTAAGTACCATCTAACAAGTTCTGACCACCGAAAGTCGTATCTTTCGCAACCCGGTTAACCTCACTCATTAATGAGCGGATTTCTTCCTGGATCGCTAAGCGGTCTTCATCAGTATTTGAACCGTTCGCCGCTTGTTGTGCCAGGGTACGGACCCGTTGAAACATCGCAGTCACTTCTTCCATCGCGCCTTCTGCGGTCTGCGCTAATGAAATACCGTCGTTGGCGTTACGGTTACCCTGGTTTAAACCCTGGATTTGTGACTCCAAACGGTCTGAAATCTGTAAGCCTGCCGCATCATCTGCTGCGCTGTTGATGCGTAAACCGGATGATAAACGTTTAAACGAGGTGTCCAGGGCATTACCGCTGTTCATTAACTGACGCTGAGCATTTAATGCGCTGATGTTGCTGTTGACGTATAAAGCCATGGTGTTTCTCCTGATAACCCTATCTGTTTACCAATCACGGCGGCTTACTGTGTGCCCTGTGATTTGCCTGATACTTAGTTATCGGACGGCAGAAATTTTACTTTAGGAAATTTGCTAATTTTTTAAAATTCTTTTTCTAACAGAATGAATTTTATCTATTTTTCTACTTTATTAGGCAATAAAGGCAGACCGGCAAATTTTTGCCGGTCTAATAGAGATTAACGAATATAATCAAACAGTGAGGTATTGGTAATAGTGCTAAAGGTTGCCTGCACCGCCTGCAACGCGGTCTCTTCTTTGGTCAAGTCAGCAATAACTTTGGAAAAATCGACTTCAGCAATATCAGCCTGGTACTGGGTAGCCAGAATTTCCAGATCGGCATTGGAGCCGTTAATACTATCCAGTACGTTAATGCGGCCACCGATAGCGGAACGCGCCGATGCGACACTGGTAGAGGCGTCATCAATTTCTGCTACCGCTTTGGCAACACTGGCCTGAAACACATCATCTACCGGGCCAGGGGTGCGCAGCGCGGCCATCAGCTCACTGAGGCTGTTTAAGATATTGGTTTTTTCTGGCGCAGGTAAGTCAAAATCTACCCGTCCGGCACCTGCCGGGCCATCAATGACAATTTCCAACCCGTTAAAGCTTATTGGTTGTCCCGAGGTGTATGCCCCGGTTACCGGCGGTACTAAAGGCGCGCCACCGCGCAGGATTTGATAGTCACTTGGCGCGGTTAGCTCAACGCTAAAGGTATTATTGGCTGGTACTGCTTTGTCGTAGTTACTGATATAAAAGTTGTTAAATACTTCCTGATTCGTTATGTTTACCGTCGCAGCGGTTGGCCCCGGCACAGCAATAACAGCAGCCGTTGGCTGTGGCCGAACCTGTATACTGTCGAACACCTTTTTGCCACTATCGTTTACCGGCAAAGTCACTCCGGGTGACACCTGCAGGGCTTTTTGGCCATCATCGCCGTTAAATACGTACTTGCCGGTTGACGCATCTAAACTAAAGGCCTGCACCCCATCCTGAAAGCCAGAAAACAGATAGCCGCCTTCAACGTTACGGCTGTTCATTAAATCAAATAGTTGTTGCTGAATACCTTCAATTTCGGATGCTACCGCTTCGCGTTCAGATTCAGCATAAGAGCCATTACCCGATGCCAGCGCCAGCACCCGGGCTCTGTCCATTGCTGTGCGAATAGATGCCAGCACGGTTTCTTCTACCCCAAGATTGTTTTTTACCGCTATGCCATTTTGCTCAAACTGCGATAACTGTGACAGGTTTTGCCCCACGCCCAACACCTTAGCACTGCCGGAAGGATCATCGGCTGGTGTCAGGATCTTGGTTTGTTTAATCATCTGATCCTGGGCGCGCAGTAAGCGCTTTTGCGTATTTAAAATACCGTCCAGGCCCTGATTAAATTTGCTGTTAAATGTAACGCGCATAAGTTACCTCACTGCCTGTAGCAGGGTGTCAAATATCGTTTGCGACGTAGAAATTATTTTAGACGCTGCCGCGTAAGATTGCTGAAACCTGACCAGATTCGCCGCTTCTTCATC
The DNA here is from genome assembly GCF_011634895.1 of Rheinheimera pleomorphica. Classification (GTDB taxonomy): domain Bacteria; phylum Pseudomonadota; class Gammaproteobacteria; order Enterobacterales; family Alteromonadaceae; genus Alishewanella; species Alishewanella pleomorphica. The sequence continues at coordinate 75,476 of NZ_SIRR01000001.1, forward strand.
CAGACTAACGCCAGACAATGACTCTTTTAACTGCTGCGTCTGAGCGTACAGCGCTTCTGCTGCTGCCTGGCTGTTACGCGCCTGCGCCGTTTTATCACCGACAAAGCTGACCATAGTGCCGTAGGCTTCGTTAAAGCTGACGCTGTTATCGGCGTTTGGTGTCGCTACTGCATAACGGCGCATGGTTTCAGCAGTTTGCAGTTTGGCTATTTCCAAACCGTTACGGTTATCGTTAAAACCGCCGGTATTGTACTCAATGGTAAAGTTATCGCCGGTTTGTGGAATACCGGTAATATTAAAATCGAAACCGTAAGTGGCAAGGCCAGCCTCGGCCATAATATCATTCAGCTGGCCATTCGGTAGTGCTGGCGTAGTGCCCAACAACGCATTAGTGTTATCCCGAACTTCAAACTGATTATTACCAATATGAATGACAGTAAAAGGCGCGCCGTTGATAGTGTCTGGCGGCACAAAAGCCGATGACGCCGGATCCGTATTGCTAACAATGAGCTTATCAACCTGAGCATTGCCCAGGTTATCTTCCGCCACCTCGCTGCGCACCGGCGATGCCAGCGCTATATCCTCGGGCCGGGTCGTTGCCAGATTAATATTACGGGCAGCGCTGGACAATGGCTTCAGCGCAAAACGGTCGCCGTCGTTCATTGGCCCTTCCAGCTGCAGTGATAAACCATAAAAGTCGGTAACACCTGTGGTCTGGCTGTCAATCGTGGTCGGAAACGTAACACCCGTAACGGTAACGGCAGAGCCCGGCACGACATTACCTGAGGTATCTGTAGCCTCCAGCGTAATGGTGTCTGGCGCGGTAAATGTCAGCAAAAAGTCATTCGGTGGCAGCTGGGCCGCTTTGCCCGGCTCAATATCGACAGTAACAGTGCCAGTACCGGTATTGCCCTGGAATGCCAAACCACTGGTTTGTGGTAACACAAATAAGTCGCCACCAAGCTCACCGTTGGCATTCATACCGAGTTTATTTTGTGTGTTCAGTGCATCAGACATCGCCAGTGCCAGCTGGCCCAACTGCATTTGGGTCGGAATAAGCAAATCGTCGCGAAACTTAAGTAAGCCCCCCAATTGCCCTCCCAGCTCTTCAATGCCTAGATTACGAATAACCGACGGTTTTGAGTTCAGGCTCAGCTGCACATTTCGCACATTCGGATCCGGGTTACCATTTAGGCTTAAAATACTAAACTCGCCGTTTTCAACCACCAGCGACTGACCCGTGGCCATAAACACCAGCTTTTCACCGTTATCAGAGTCGAGCACCTTAATATCCAGCTTTTCTGATAACTGACGCAGCGCTTCATCACGCCGGTCCAGCAAGTCTAATGGCGGCTGGGCATTATCGCCGCGGCCAAAACCGGCAATGCTGCGGTTTAATTCAGAGATATTACGGATTAACGAGTTCGTTTGGGTTAAGTCCAAATCCAGTTGCTGGTTAACATAGCTGGCCTGGTCTAACACTAAATTGGACAAGGTGGCGAAGCGATCGGTCAGTGATTCGCTGCTGCTGATAATTAATTGCCGGGTTGAAATGGCGCTGGGATCATTGTTTGCCGTTTGCAGCTTCTGAAATAAATCGTTCATTGCCGATGAGATGCTGTTCGCCGGATTAGAGAATAAGCCATCGATGCGGTTTGCTTCAGCGGTATATTGATTGGCAAAAGCCAGCTTTGACGTATCCCGGCGCAGCTGTGCTGAGGTAAACTCGCTGACTAAACGCTCGGTGGTGCCTCTGCCTACTCCCAAGCCCAGTGTTTGCGCCTCAAATTCAGTGCGTTGGCGCGAATAGCCCTGCGTGTTAACGTTGGCAATGTTATTACTGGTGGTATTCAGCAACATGGAGTTAGCCAATACTGCTGAAGTCCCTATTTTTAGTAAATTGTCTGACATTGCTCTCTCCGCATCTGTCGCTTAGCTGCGTCAATTAGGTTATTAGTCGGCCGCTTCGGGTAATTCTTTAATCGTGCTGTCATCCACAGCGGCATTCTGCAGCGCCGGGCTTTGATACACTGCCATAATTTTTTGTGCATAAGCCGGATCAGTCGCATAACCGGCGGCCTGCAGCTGTTCAAAATAGGCTTTGGTATCGCCACTGGCTTTTACCGCATCCTGGTAGCGCGGGTTTTGCTGAATAAAGGCGACATAATCTTGCAAGCTTTGCTGCGGGCTTTGATAAGCGCGAAACTTCGCCTGCTCTTTCTTAGCGATACCGCCGCGGTATTCCAGCGTATCAACCACCGCCGTATCGCCCTGCCAGCCGTGGTTAGCCTTAATCCCAAACAGGTTAAAGCTGTTAGCGCCTTTAGCCGTTTTAATCATACGCTGGCCCCAGCCGGTTTCCAGTGCGGCTTGCGCCACCAGTGCCAGCGGGTCCAGCCCCAGTGCTTTGGCGGTTTGCCGCGCGGCCGGCAGTAAATGTTGAACAAAATCCGCCGGGCTTTGCACCTGCCACTGTGTTGGTACGGTTTCAGTTGTGGGTTCTGCTGCAGTTGCCGGTACAGCGCTTAACGGCGCAGAGACAGCAGGCTTAACGTTATCTGCTGTGGCAGCACGCGCGGTTTTCAGTGCCGGTAAGATCACTTTTGGCATAGCCAGCGCTTTGTCATGCTGCCCAGGCAAGCTATGCCCCGGTAAGCTATGGCCAGTTGCGGTGCTATTGCTGCTGCCCAGCGCCGGGCTTAATTGCTGTACTAATAAATCGGCCAGCCCCAGCGCACCTTTTTGGGCTAAATCAGTTGCCATCTGGCTGTCATGCATATCGCGGTAGAATTTGGTGGTTTGGCTGTTCATCATACCGTCTACTTCAAAGCCGGCATTGGCTTTGCGCATACTGCTAAGCAGCATGCTGAAAAAGATCGATTCAAACTGCTCAGCGGCCTGACGCAAGGCGGCTTTTTCATCTTTGCCAGCACTGCTGCGAATTTGCTGCAGGCTGGTTAAGTCATGATAAGACACATTGTTTGGCGTCAGGCTCATATCAGATCACCACCAGCTCGCCATGGATAGCGCCCGCTTCTTTTAATGCTTCAAGTATCGCCATTAAATCCCCCGGTGCCGCCCCCACGGCATTAACCGTGCGCACTAAGTCATCCAGGGTTACGCCGGGATCAAACTTAAACATGCGTGATTGCTCGGGGCGCACATCGATAATGGTGTTCTCTTCAATCGCGGTCTGGCCTTCTGCCAACACATTAGGCTGCACTACCCGTGGGTTTTCCGCGATGGTTACCGTTAAACCGCCGTGGGTTACCGCTGCCGGGAATAACCGCACTTCTTTGCCAATAACGATAGTACCGGTGCGGGAATTGATAATAATTTTCGCCGAATGATCGCCCGGCTCAAAACTTAAATTTTCCAGTGTAGATAAATATGACACCCGCTGGCTGATGTCGCGCGGCGCCCTAACCTTTACTGAAGTAGCATCCAGTGAATAGGCGGTATCAGGGCCAATAAAGTTGTTAATCGCCTCAGCCAACCGCTTCGAGGTAGTAAAGTCAGAGCGTTTCAGGTTAAAGGTAATAAAGTCGTTTTGCGAAAACGGCGTAATCACCTCGCGCTCGACCATGGCACCGTTTGGAATACGGCCTACCGTGGGCGTATTCACCAGAATGCGTGAGCCGTCCAGGCCTTCAGCGCCCAGGCCACTGACAATCAGGCTGCCTTGCGCTACCGCATACACATTGCCATCTAAACCGGTTAAAAAAGTTTGCATTAAGGTACCGCCACGCAGGCTTTTGGCACTGCCGACGGATGACACAGTAATATCCAGTGTTTGCCCAGGCTTAGCAAAAGCCGGTAGCTCAGCATGCACAGCAACCGCCGCCACATTTTTAATTTGCGCTTTCATATTGCCCGGCAACGTAATGCCAAAGTTGCTTAGCATGGTACGAAAGCTTTGCTCGGTAAACGGGCTTTGCTCGCCGGTGCCCGGCAAACCCACCACTAAACCATAGCCAACCAGCTGGTTAGCGCGCACGCCTTCAACATCGGCCACATCTTTAATCCGGGCAGCATTGCCTGATGGTGCCAACAGCAACAACAGTAATACAGCAACGAAGCGTTTCATCAGCAATCTCCTAGAAAGGCCACAGCGGACCATTAAAGAACCGGCTTAACCAGCCTGGTGACTGGCCATTGTGGTGTGCCCCGGTGCCACTGTATTCAATACGGGCATTGGCAATTTTGGTCGACTCTACGGTGTTATTGACATCAACATCCTGCGAGCGGATTACGCCGGTTAAACGGATATATTCTTTACCTGTGTTCAGCGTCAGCCACTTTTCGCCACGGATCACTAAATTGCCGTTGTTCAGTACCTGCAGTACATTAACCGAAATATTCCCTACCAGGCTGTTACTTTGATCCGCTTTAGCGTCGCCTTTGTAATCGGATGAAGAATCAGCACCAAATTGCAGTACGTTGCCGGCTACCGACACATTTCTGCCACCTAAGCCAATCATCGGCTCAAATGAAGTAGAGCTGTCCTTTTTCATTTCAGACTTGGCATTTTTACTGGCCTGGGTACGTTCTTTAAGCACTACCGTAATAATGTCACCTTCATGCCGTGCTTTGTTATCCGAATACAAGCTATTAGAGTAATTCTGCGCAAACAGCGAGCCGCTGTGTGTCAACGGCCGTGATGGCGGCTCAGGCTGCAGCGGCGCAAAGTACGGGTCGTCGGCTTTGGGCTCTTCCAATGAGGCGCAGCCCCCAAGCAGCAAAGCGCAACATAGTCCGGTAATAAAGCGTAACATAAGGCCTCCCGTTACAGCTGTTGAATGGCAAAGCCCAACATCTGATCTACCGATGAGATCACTTTGGAGTTCATCTCATACACGCGCTGGCTTTCTATTAAGCTGACCAGCTCTTCGGTAACGTTAACATTGGACGTTTCCAGTGCGCCCTGCACAATAATCCCCAAGCCTTCCAGGCCGGGTATGCCCTGCACCGGGTCGCCACTGGCACCGGTTTCCCGAAACAAGTTTTGCCCTATGGGTTCTAAACCAGCCGGATTAATAAAGTTAGTTACCGTCAACTGGCCTAATACTGCCGGTTCGCCTTCGCCGGGTAGCTGTACCGATACCTGCCCATCTTGCGACACGGTAATGCTTTGCGCATCTGGTGGTACCACTATGTTGGGCTGCACCTGATAACCGGCGCCTGAAGTCACCAGGTTACCCTCATCATCCACGGTAAACTGGCCATTACGGCTGTACGAAATGGTGCCGTCTGGCATTAAAATCTCAAAAAAACCATGGCCCTGGATCATCATATCCAAACTATTATCAGTGGTGATCATATTACCCTGAGTGAAGTTTTTCTGCGTTGCGACCACCTTAGTACCCGCACCTAACATCAGGCCATTTGGCAGCTCAGAGTTTTGCGACGAAGCACCACCAGGCTGATTCACGTTCTGGTACAGCAGATCTTCAAAAATAGCCCGGCTTTTCTTAAAGCCGACGGTGCTGGCGTTAGCCAGATTATTTGAAATCACCGAAATATCACGCTGCTTAGCGTCTAAACCGGTTTTACTGATCCATAAAGCTGGATGCATACTTGCCTCCCGGGCCTTGGCCCATTAACTGTTCAGGCGGTTAGCCTATTATCCTGAGTAACTGATTTTGCTGCCGATCCATCTCTTCAGCACTTTTCATCATTTTTACCTGCAGCTCGAACTGGCGCTGCAGGCTGATCATGTACGTCATTTCGCCTACCGCATTGACGTTACTGCTTTCTATCGCGCCTTTTAGCAGGCTGACGTCAACATCGGCCTCTGCAATTTGGCCGTCTTTGCGGCGAAACAAGCCGTCGTTGCCTTTTTCCATCTCGCTGTTGGCCGGTCGTACCAGCTTAATTCGTCCTGCCGGCACTATGGCATCGGCGGGTGCGCCCTGCGGTAGCACGCTGATAGTGCCATCCTGGGCTATCTCAACTTTGGCCAGCGGTACCGGTAACTGTATTGGGCCATCATCGCCCATTACCGGTAAGCCGGTGGCGGTTTCCAGCATGCCCTGCGCCGAAATTTGCAAATTTCCACTGCGGGTATAGGCTTCATTGCCATCCGGTGCCTGCACTGCCAGCCAGCCGTCGCCTTGTATTGCCACATCCAGCTCACGCTCGGTGATGATAATAGCGCCGGCGTCAAAGTTTTGACCTGGCTGCTCGGTCAACGAGAACACCCGTGTTGGCAAGCCGGCTCCAAAAGCCTGCATTGCCCGTGCTTGCTCAAAATCGGCTTTAAAGCCCACTGTGCCGGTATTGGCCAGGTTATTCGCCCGTACCGCTATGCCATTCATATTTTCTTTGGCACCGCTCATGGCGATATATAACAGATGGTCCATAACGCGCTCCGTTAATCGTTTCTAGCAATACGAAGCAAGTTTAATGCCAGCGCTGTTCGCTACCGCAGATTAACAGCATAAAAAAAACACCACCCGAAGGTGGTGCTGTGTGACTCACGTACTGAGGGTTTAACAGATCGGTGTTATTACCGGATCTGTAGTACCGTTTGCTGCAAGGTGCTGTTCACTTCCAGCGCTCTTGAGTTCGCCTGGAAGTTACGCTGCGCACTGATTAAATCTACCAGCTCAGTCGTCAGGTTAACGTTAGACTGCTCCAGCGATGACGCATTAACTGCGCCAAAGGTGCCGGTGTTGGCCTGACCGCCTATTGGCTCGCCCGAGGTAATACTTTGTTTCCACGAGGTATTGCCCACTTGTTTTAAGCCCTGTACGTTGGCAAAACGCACCATAGCAACTTGCGATAAATACGCCGAATCACCGTTACTGTAGCTGGCCAGCACCCGGCCAAAGGCATCGATATCTACGCCGGTCAAGAAACCGACAGTGGTGCCGTCCTGGCTCAGGTTAGTCACATCAAAGGTTGACGCATATTGTGTTGGCTCACGCACGCCTGAAGCGTCACGGAAATTCACCACCATGTCGGTTGCAAACTGTGCACCATTAGTCAGGTAGCCGTTTGCCGGATCGTTAAGATCTACCGCAGGCAATGTCAGCGTCGGAATAGGCGGCGTTACAAAATTACCGCTGGAATCAAACACTAAATTATCGCCCTGGATTGGCGCCGCGGTCACATCATCCCAGACGACGAACGTTTCCCACTCCGCATTCGCTGGCGGCACTGTGGTAGTTTTACGGAAATAGGTTGTCACCGTATGCGACTCACCAAGGCTGTCGTACACAGTTACCGACGTCGAATGGTTGTAGGTAGCGCGGTCTGTGGCATCAAACGGAATAGCATCGGTAGCCAGCTCACGCGAGTCCAGGTTCATACTTAAGAAAATATTATTGGTTGCCCGTGGTGCGCCGGCTGAGGTTGGAATTGCAATCGGCTGGGTAGTACTTAAACTAACCGACTGGTTTTCACCGGTTACCGGGTCAACGGCAAAGCCCTGCAAAAAATTGCCTTTGTTATCGACAATAAAGTTATCTTTATTCAGTTTAAAGGCACCGGCACGGGTATAAGTTAAATCCTGCGATTGCCTGTCTGGGGTCAACGCAAAGAAGCCCTCGCCGGTAATGGCTAAATCCAGCGAGTTATTAGTAAATTGCAGTGCGCCCTGGCTAAACTGCTGCGCTACCGTCGCGGTAGTAACACCATCACCCACTTTAGTGCGGCCAGAGGCAAAAATAGAGGTGGCGTACACATCGGCAAACTCGGCCCGTGACTCTTTAAAACCAGTAGTATTTACGTTGGCAATGTTATTTGCCGTTGTGTCTAAATCTTTTTGTGCTGCGGCCAGGCCGCTTAATGCGATATTAAAACTCATAATTCACCTCAGCTCGCTTAACTATATGAAACTTCTAAGACATCACTTAATTTCACCGCACCTAACCCCAACAGGTTAAGCATGATGCCACCGCCGGTGCCGTTCATGCTGACACTGCCTACCGGGGTATATACATTGACGGGCAAACTGGCGTTGCTGCCATCGGCATAGCTAACGTCTACTTTGACCTTATACACCCCAGCTTTTACGCGTTCAGACAGCTCACCATCGACTTCAGCCGCACTACCCGCACCGGATGGCATATAGGTGCCATCCCAGATAAATTCGTTTTTACCAACCTGCGGGTTTTCCACGCTGAACGACTGGACCAGCTCACCTTTTTCGTTTTCGATGCGTACCTTCATCAGGGTCGCAGCTTTTTCCAATTCGATATTGCCGCGTGACAAGGTGTCACCGGTAAACACGATTTCATCAGACTGTGTCAGTACACTACGCCCCACCAGAGACGACGCCTGCAGCGCCTGGTTCGATGACATGCTCTCGGCGAAGCCTTTAAAGCTCTCATTTAATGAGCCTATACCATCGGCCATGGTAAAGTTGGTCATCTGGGCGATCATCTGGTCATTCTCGACCGGCTTAGTAGGGTCCTGATAAGCCAGCTGCTGGGTTAGCAAAGCAAAGAAATCTGATTGCTTAAGCGCACCATTATTTTTGTCCGGCACCTTAGTGTCAGGGTTCCAATACATGCCATCCAGAGCAGAGTTGTTGTTTACATTAGAAGTCATTTCTCAGATCCTTACGATTGCTGACCTAAACGCAGCGTACGCATAATCATTTGCTTAGCGGCATCGGCAGTTTGCACATTGGTTTCGTACGAACGCGATGCCGAAATCATATTCGCCATCTCTTCCATGATGTTGATATTCGGCTTATAGATGTAGCCATTTTCATCCGCTAATGGATGATTGGGCGCATACTCTACATTCAGCGGTGCATCGGACTCCACGATACCCAACACTTTAACGCCAACGCTGGCATCACCCTGCTGACGCCGGGCCTCGGACAGCTCGGCAGCAAACACCGGATGACGACCACGGTAAGTCTGATCAATACTGCTGCTGACACTGTTGGCGTTGGCGATGTTACTGGCCGTGGTATTCATGCGTACCGACTGTGCTGTCATACCACTGCCGGTAATATCAAAAATGTTATAAGCACTCATGGTTATTGTCCTCCACCGGTAAGGGCTTTTTTCAAGCCATTAATACGGGAATTGAGAAACGTCATACTGGCCTGGTATTCCAGGCTGTTTTGCATAAAGGCGTTACGCTCGCGGTGAATGTCGACACTGTTACCATCACCGGTGTCCGGCTGGTCCGGGTTGCGAAACTGGGTTTCTTGGCGCGCAGCAATAGAAATATTAAAATGCTGCTCATGAGTGCGGGCGATATTGCCACTCTGACGGGCACGGGCATGTTGCAGCGCCTGCTGAAAATCCACATCTTTGGCTTTGTAACCTGGCGTATCGGCATTAGCGATATTTTCTGCCAATACCTGAGCACGCCGATCACGGATCAGCATGGCATCGGGATGCAGCCCAAAAGCTTTGTCAAAACTGATTGCCATTTTTTTGCCACCTGTTCATTAGCGATGGCAAAACAATGCAAAACACAGGCCAGAAATTAAATAAACGCGGAATTTAGGATTTTTTGCGGTAAATAATGCCGGGATTACAGCGCAGCATCTCAAAATCGTTATTCAAACTGGATAACGATTCTGAGGCTCCAAGGAATAAATAACCTTTGGGATTTAGTGACTGGGCAAACTGGCGGATAATTTTTGCCTTTACGTCAGCCGAAAAATAAATCAGCACATTGCGGCAAAAGATAATGTCAAACTTTCCCAGCAAGGTGTAACTGTCCAGCAGGTTAAGATGGCGAAAGCTAACGTTCTTACGTACATTGTCTTTTACCCGCATCATGCCTTTGCCGCTGTCTTCAAAAAACTTAGTGCGCCGCTCCGGCGATAAACCACGGGACAGTGCCAGGCCATCGTATTCAGCGCGCTGGCAATGCTCTAGCATGGTATTCGAAATGTCGGTGCCAAGCACATGCACTCCCAGGCTAAAAGCACCTGGCCGGCTTTGTTGATATTCCAATGCTGTCATAGCGATGGAGTAAGGCTCCTGACCGCTGGAGCTGGCCGCCGACCAAATTTTGACAGTACGGCAGGTTTTTTCCAGCTCAGGAAAAATTTGCTTTTTTAGTAGCTCATAAGGATAAGTGTCACGAAACCACAAGGTTTCATTGGTTGTCATCGCATCGATTACCGCTGAGCGTAATTGGCGCTCAAACGGGCTCAGGGTTTTGTTAACCAGCTCTGACAATGAAGCAACGCCAAAACGTTGCATTAGCGGTGCCAGCCGGCTTTTGACCAGATATTGTTTATTTTCACCCAATACAATGCCACATTGCTGCTCAAGAAAATCTCTGAACAGCACATACTCTTTGTCTAGCAACTCTTTATTTGGCACTGGTCATCCTTAACTGTTAATCAGCATGCAGCCATTTTTGCACCGACTGCGCCAGTTCATCAGGATTAAATTTAGCAATAAAATCATCAGCACCCACTTTTTGTACCATCTGCTGATTAAACACCCCACTAAGCGAGGTATGCAGGATCACATGCAGTTTTTTTAACCTGGCGTCCATTTTAATTTCTGCCGTCAGGGTATAGCCATCCATTTCTGGCATTTCAATATCTGAAATCAGTAAGCCGACTTTTTCCGTCACCGATTCGTTACAGCTTTTCGCCAGTTCCTGCAGATAAGTTAACGCCTCGCGGCCATTATTGACCAGATGCATTTTAACCCCTAATCCTTCTAGCGCGCGCTTAACCTGATTACGCGCCACCGCAGAGTCATCAGCAATAAGAATAAGCCGGTCCCCTAAGTCCGTGCTGATGCTTTGAGTATCTAACACCGCCGTGATCGCAGTAGGTGATGGGGAAATCTCCTCGAGTATCTTTTCGACATCCAGAATTTCGACCAGCTCTTTGTCAATCTCGGTTACCGCTGTCAGGTAGCTTTGCTTACCACTGGTGCCTTTCGGCGGTGGCATAATCGCTTCCCAGTTAATATTGATAATGCGCTCAACCGAGTTAACTAAAAAACCCTGCACCGAGCGGTTGTACTCAGCAATGATAATAAAGCTGTCTTTGACATTGTCGATCGGCTTACCGCCGGTCGCCAGGCTCAGATCGATTACCGAAATGGTCTGACCGCGTACATGCGCAATACCGCGTACATATTTATTACGTTTGGGAATGGCGGTTAGTGGCGGGCATTGCAGCACCTCCCGTACTTTAAACACGTTAATGCCGTAGCGCTGGCGGCCGACCAATTTAAATAACAGCAATTCGAGACGGTTCTGGCCAACTAACTGCGTACGCTGGTTCACCGAGTCTAAAATACCGGCCATCTGCAGCTCCTCTGTAAGACATATCGGATCAATTCTTGCTTGAGCACTATAACAGCACGCTAACCCGAAAGGCTCAGGCGCTTTAGCGTCAAACTTACGTCGTATGTTATAACCCTTAGCCAATAAAGCATAGCCGAAACCTTATGAAAAAGTACGAAAATTTAGTTAAACAGACACTTACCGCACTTAGCTTGTTCTGTGCGGCTGTTGCTGGCGCACCGCAAAGCTACAGCCCGGCCGAGCTTACTGTCGCGGCTGAACACTGGTTAACAGGGCAACTGAGCCAGGATGGTACGATCCAAACCGATATAACGCCGCTGGACGAACGAATCGGCGACAAATATTGCCCGCAAGACTTGGCTTTTAGCTTGTCCCAGCCGGCAACTCAACGGCAAAACACAATCCGCATCCGTTGCAATGCCGAGCAAAGCTGGCAACTGTATGTACCGGTAAGAATTGACGAAATAATACACGCCGTAGTGCTGACACAAAATATCGCTAATGGCAGCCGGCTCAGTGCCGATATGCTGGAAACTGCAGCGCGGCCAAGACGTTTTGTGCGTGGCAGCCCGGTTGCCGACCATGCTCTGGTTGTCGGCGCCAGAGCGAAAAAAGCGCTGGCAATGGGACAAATTTTAACCTTGCAGGATCTTTGTCTTGTCTGTAAAGGAGATGTTGTTACAATATCGGTCAGCGACAGCGGTTTAAGTGTCGTAACCAGTGGTGTAGCGCAGTCTGATGGCAGTTTGGGTGATACCATTAGCATACTGAATCAGCAGTCAAGGCGCACAGTTAGCGCGCAGGTCGTTGGCGTCGATTTAGTCAGCGTAAAATTTTAAAAAAATCGCTAAAGTTTTGCTGTTTAACGCCGTTAACCTGAACATAAGGAATGTATTAAGGTGATGAGGTTCGAGCATGGCTATTAATATCAACAACTTGCAAAATAGTGCGCAAGTAAAAACTGACAAGGTTGAGCAAAATGCTCAGCGTCAGCAGGCGGCTGTGCAGCAAAATGCCAGTCAGGCAACCAGCCAGAAACAAGATTCAGTGTCTATTACACCGCAGGCGCAGCAGTTTGCCAAACTGACAGAAAAAGCCAGCAACAGTAATGGTGTGGATCAGGAAAAAGTCGACAAGATTAAACAAGCGATTGCAGACGGTAAATACAAAATTAATGTAGAGCAGCTGGCCAGACGCATAGTACAGTTTGAAAGCGAACTGTTCGGTAAAAAATGACCGCCACTGATGCCATCGTCACCTTGTTAAATCAACAACAGCAGCACCTGGATGTGCTGTTGTCGTTATTGCGGCAAGAACTTGCCGCCCTCGCTAACCGCGACATAGATAGTCTTAATCAACTTATCAGCGAAAAAACTGCTGTGCTGCAGCAGCTTCATCAAGCCGACAATGCTCTGGCGCAAGCGCCAGAACTGGACAGTTACAAACAACAGGATTGGTTTAAACAACAGGTTGCCTTACTGGACCAACTGCTGGAACAATGCAAGCAACAAAATGATATTAACCAACAAACGCTGGAGCAAAGCCAGCTGACACTGGCCCGCTTTAAAACCGAACTGCTGGCAAGCCGTGGCAAGGCGGGGCTTACTTACACCAGTAAAGGCAAGCCAACAGTGGATAATAAAGGTAAAGGCATCAAAGCCTGAGCCGGCTCCGTTTAACCGCACAGGTTAGTAATAATGTACGCTCTTGACAGTCTGCCGCGGCCGAATATTCTGATACAAGTGGTACACCTGGGCAAAGTCCAGTTCCAGCTCGGTAACATACACATCATCGACCGCATAGCTTTTCACCACTCTGGCACCGGTTATTACACCTGATACCGACGCAGACAGACGCTCATCTGACAACACCATATCTTTGACCTGGTTAGTGGAGTCAATTTTTTGACCATACACCATCTCAGTTAGCTCTTTATAAGCGTCCAGCTTGGAAGCTTTCATTGCCTGCAACATTTTTTGCTGCGCATCCTGGCCTTGCTGTGCGCTGATCGGGGCATAGCCTACCGCATGCAACACGACAAAGCGCTCAGGCTTTACCAGGCCATATTCCACTTCCCGATCGAACAAAGTGCTGCAACCGGCCAGCTGCATAGCCCCCAGTACAAATGCGATAATGCGTAGCATCATGTTTAACCCCTTTTACTGTCAGAATTACCGCAAGACACAGCAAAAACCGCGCCAGCATTTGGGCACGTATTTTGCTTTATTCTTGAAAAGCCCATCAGCTTATTAAGGTTGTTATGAAACATTACGTCATGCTCAGTGTAATCAGCTGTATCAGCTTTAGCAGCAGCGCCACCTGGTTCGAGGCAACCGGTCAGGCCCGGATTGAACAAGGCAACACAGCGCAGGCCAGACAAAGCGCAGTAGACGATGCCGTCAAACGCGCAGCACTGGCCGCAGGAGCGCGTATCAGCAGTACACAACAGCTGATAAACGGCGTGTTGCAGGCCGAGCAACTGGGCATCAGTAGCCATGGTGAAATAAAGCAATTACAACTGATGTCCGAGCAGCGAAATGGTGATCTGCTTACCGTTACGCTGAGGGTGGATATAGAAGCAGAGCCAACCAGCTGTAATGGCAACAGGTACCGTAAACCCATGCTGCTAAGTAAGATCCGCCTGCAAGCGCGGCAGGATGCTATCTATGGCCAGCTATTTCAGCTTGGCAACGATGCTACCGTGCAACTGGAGCGGCATTTGCGCGACTACAGTCCGGCTACCCTGGTCAGTGTAGCGCCACAGAGTATTGAACAAGCGCAGTTGGTGTATCCGGACAACGATCGCTTATTTCAAAGCGGTCAACAATATGTACTCAGCGCGACCATCAATGACTTATCGCTGGGACAACAAACGAATAGCTTCTGGCAAGCCGATGAAAAAGAGCGTTTTTTCGCGCTGAATGTACAGCTTTTTGATTTATTTGAACAAACGCTGATATATCAGCAGGAGTACCGCACCAGCGCTGGCTGGCCTTTTAAACGCAATGATACGCCAGCCAGTCACAGTCAGGCATTCTGGCAGCTGCCATATGGCAGTAAAATAGACCGTTTGCTGCAAGCGGTGGCCGAAGACGTGCAGCAACAGCTGCAATGCCAGCCACTGCTGGGTAATATTCGTCAGGTTAACCACAATCAGATTATGCTGGCACTCGGTGAAAAGCACGGCTTACAGCAAGGCGACACCCTGCAGTTAATACAACTGCAGCGTCATCCCACCGCACCGGGCGTTAAACGCCTGCTACAGGACCCGCTACAGCTAACCATTACCGACTTAAACAGCCAGTATGCCTGGGCCAGTAGTAGCAAAGCAGAATTATTACAGCATATCCGCCCGGGCGACGTCGTAACCGTACAGAAAAGCACCCGTTATTAGCCGGTAGAGTTTGCAACCTCCGACGCTTCTGGTAGACTTTCGCGCCGTTGCCCCATAGTTAAATGGATATAACGGCCCCCTCCTAAGGGGCAGTTACAGGTTCGATTCCTGTTGGGGCAGCCATAAGCTGCCACGAAACCGCACCAGTCTACCTAACCTCAGCGTTCTTATTCAAACTGGTACCTTTTAACAGCAGTGTGCCCTGCTTTAAGCCGCTATTCAGCGCCCTCGTAGCGCAATTTGTGCCCCTTCAGCGCGTAAAAGAAAATCATGCCGTAACATGGCAATAGCAGCCAGTATGCGTGCTGGCTGTCGCCCTGCTCTGCCAGATAGCCATACAGCAGAGGGAGCACCGCGCCGCCGGCGATGCCCATGATCAGCAAAGCGGATGCGGTGGCGGTTAAGGCGCCCAGCCCCTGCAGTGCTAACGGCCAAACCGCAGGCCAAACCAGGGCGTTAGCCAGCCCTAGCAACGCCAGGTAGAACACCGGATCCGGCACTAAAGGGATACCTGACCAGCCCGTCAACCAAAACGATAGCTGTTGGCTTTGCACTGAGCTAAGTAACACCCCGGCACTGAATACTATGCCAGCCAGCGCCGACAGTAATAACGCCGACTGCTGACTAAGCCAACGCGGGATCAGCACTATCCCTAACAGATACCCCAACACCATAAACGCCATGGTATAAGAAGTCAGGCTGCCAAAATGCGCAACCCCGAGCCCCTGGCCAAATAAGCCAATAGTATCGCCGGCAATCACCTCAACGCCGACATAACAAAACAGTGTTAGCGTACCAAGCCACACCTGCGGATACTTTAATATACTAAACCAGTCACTTTGCTGTCCGGCCGCTGTGACAGGCAATTGAGGCTCGGGCAAGGGCGAGCACCAGACAAACAGCATTAACCCTAACAGTACAGCACTCATCAACAGGTAAGGTTGCACCAGTCGTTGCGCCAGACTATGCAGCAGTTGTTGCTGTTCATTGCTGCTCAGTAGTGCCAGCGCACTGTCACTGTACGCATCCATACCGGTTAAGATCCAGGCACTGAACAGCAAGGGCACGATAAAGCCGGCACCTTTATTAACAACACCCATCAGGCTGATGCGCATCGCTGCGCTGTCGCGTGGCCCGATACAGACAATGTAGGGGTTAGTGGCGGTTTGCAGTACCGTCAGCCCGGTACCGAGAATAAACAACGCTAACAAAAACAGACTAAAACGTGCGCTAAGTGCAGCAGGCACAAATAACAAGGCGCCACACAACATCACGCCCAGCCCAATCACCATACTGTTTTTATAGCCAAAGCGGCGCAACAGCACTGACATAGGCAGCGCCATCACAAAGTAGGCAATATAAAACACAAACGCGACCAGCAATGCCTGAAACTCATTGAGCTGACAGGCAATTTTTAAAAACGGGATCAGCGCGCCATTTAGCCAGGTAACAAAGCCAAAGACAAAAAACAAGATGCCAATCAATAACATTGGTAGAAAGCTGCCCGCTCTCGCGGCTGTTTTTTCAGTTAATACATCAGACATCATAATTCCCTATTTAATGACGTTGCCCACGTCTTATTGTTGTAGCTGGCCAGCAATCCAGCAGTGTTGTACCTTGCCTGTATCTGTCAGCCAGACCAGATCGGCTCGCTTACCGACAGCAATGCTGCCCCGCACCGCGCTTTGACCAATAAATGCTGCCGGCGTCGCCGTGGCCATTTGCACAGCCGTGACTAAACCGGCTTGTAATACCGTGGCGGCATATTGCACTGCACTGGCCATATCCAGCACCGAGCCGGCCAGCGAGCCCTGCAGGTTGGTCAGTTGCATGCCGTTTCTGATAACTTTACCGTCAAAGAAACTAAACTCTGTCTCATCAGTGCCTACCGGCGACATCGCATCGGTGACCAGCATAAGCCGTTCACAACCCTTCGCATTCAGCGCTACCCGAGCCGCGAGCGCGTGAACATGTTCACCGTCAAGAATAATGCCGCAGTAAGCACGGGGATCGGCCAAAGCGCAGCCCACCATGCCTGGCTCACGCGAGGTTAACGCCGACATGCCGTTGTACAAATGGGTAAAACCGCGGGCACCGGCGTCCAGAGCCGCCTGCACGGTAGCTGCATTGGCGTTGGAATGTCCCAGGCTGACAATAACGCCTTGGCTTACCAGTTGGCTGATCTGTTGTGGGCTTACACACTCCGGTGCAACGGTTAGCAAGCGCACGCCTAAATCATCGCGTTGATACAGCGCCAGCTCATCAGCTGACAAGCGGCGCAATGCAGCCGGTGGATGACAGCCGCGTTTGGTTGTCGATAAATGCGGCCCTTCAAAGTGAATACCGATAATGCCGGCCTGCCCCCGCTTAATCGCAGCAGAAACCGCATCCGCAGCGGCTTGCATCACCTTGATATTATCGCTGATCACCGTCGGTAGCATCGCCGTCGTGCCAAAACGGCTGTGTGCCTGCATCATGCGGTGCAGGGTCATGCTGTTCGGCTGTTGATTAAACAGTACGCCACCGCCGCCATTAACCTGGGTATCAATAAAACCGGGCAGCAATACGCCGTGCGTCAGTTGCTGTATCGTGCTGCTGTCAGGTTTGTCAGCACTGATCTTCTCGATCAGACCATTGTTTAACAGCACATATTGGTTTTGCTGCAGTTGGCCATCGAGCAAAACTGCGCTGGCATGCAGCCAGCAAGCATCAGTTGACATGATGTTGTCCTGTTAATAAAGCGCGCCCGAGCAAGGCAGCGCCACGTACCCCACTGCTGGCGCCAAACTCAGCCCGGGCGAAAACTGGCAATGGCGCACCGGCAAATAGATAACGACGGGTTGTCTCAGGTAATGCCGCCAGCAGCTCAGGCACTTCAGACAAACCACCGCCAAGCACAATAATATCCGGGTCTAATGTTAAAATTTGCGCTGCCATCACACTGCCCAGCGCGCTGATATAACAAGCAAAAGTCTGCTTTGCCGCCTCGTCGCCAGCGCGATAAGCGCTCAGCCATTGATAGCTGTCAGCATCTTGTAAACCACTAAAATAACGATATAACCTGGCCAGCCCTGAGCCAGAAATATAAGGTTCTGCGCAGCCGCTAAGGCCGCAGCCACAACGAAATAGCGGCAGCGAAAATTGCTGCACTACTGCCGCAGCCAAGCCCTGATGACCAAACTCGCCAGCCAGTCGACCGGCCCCCTGATACAATTGGCCATTCAGACAAAAGCCGCCGCCAGCCCCGGTGCCGACGATGGCACCAAACACCCGCTGAAATGATCGACCGGCACCTAATAAGGCTTCAGACAGCGCAAAACAGCGGCAATCGTTGCCAATGGCGACCGGCCGCTGTAGCTGCTGTGCCAACGCACTGGCCACGGCGTGATTGGTTAAACAAGGCACGTTACTTGACAACACAGTGTTATCCGGCCGGATCACACCGGGCAGCGCAATGCCTACCGAGCCCAGGCTGCCATAACGTTGATCTGCGATGCTGATTTGCGCCGTTACGGTTTGCAAAAACTGCTGATAATCTGCCGTTGGCGTAGCGATGCGCCAACTGTGCAGCAGTTGCATATCACGATCAAATACTGCCAACTCAATTTTAGTGCCACCAATATCCAGGCCATAGTGCATCGCAGTTACTCCGGTAACGGATAGAGTGTTACGCCCTGCACCACCCGGTTTACCTGGCCTCCCGGGCACGGATTATCCGGCGATATATTCAGCTGCAGCGCTTTATAAAACGCCAGTGCCTGGCACCAGAGTACAAATGGCAGACCCAACCAGACATCCGCTAAAGGCTGGCCATCCAGCAAAGCCTGCTGCTGCAAACTATTGAGCGACAGTGCCTGATTATCCCGTTGCAGTTCTGCCAGCAGATCCCGGTCATACTGCTGGCTGTAGGATGACGACGACTGCAACACTAAAATTTGCGTACTGCTGTCAACCAGGGATTTGGGCCCATGGCGAAAGCCCAGCGGGGTTTCAAAACTGCTGAGTATTTTGCCGGCCGTCAGCTCCAGATATTTAAGTGCCGCCTCCTGCGCAATGGCTTTAAGTGGCCCACTGCCCAAAAACACCATGCGCTGGCATGGCTGCTGCGCCTGGGTTTGTATTACCGCTAACTTATGCTGCAAAATATGTTGCGCCAGCGCTATCACCTGTTCTAAAACGCTGTTGTCAGGGCTAAAACTGAGTAACGTTGCCAGATACATGCAGCTAAAACTGCTGGTCATGGCAAAGCTTTGATCATGTGCCTCAGGCGGCATTAAGTACAACTGGCTGCGCTGTGGATGCTGCTGGGCATACAAGGCCATCTGGCCCTTAGCATTGCAGCTGATCAATAAATGCCGGCAATCCGTCAGCAACTGATCAGCAAGTTCAATAGCAGCAATGCTCTCGGGGCTGTTACCGGAACGGCCGTAAGACACCAGCAAAGTGGGCACATTATCCGTTAAATAAAGCTGTGGATGGCTTACCAGATCGGTGCTGCTGATCGCCTCTGCCCGTTGTCCGGCTAACGGTAATTGTTGCTGAATGTGCGCCGCCAGCGCCTGGCCGATATAGGCCGAGGTGCCGGCGCCGGTAAAAATAATGCGCAATTGCGGCAATGCCAGCATGGGCGCTAAAAACGCATCTAATTCAGCCGCAAACTGTTGATGTTGCTGCGCCAGCTGTAACCACAATGCCGGTTGTTGCTGAATTTCCCGTGCCGTCCAGTAGGCTCCAGCTTGCTTAAGTTGCAAGACGTCAAGTTGCATCAGTGTGGCCGTATTATCAGTGGCTAACATTGGCTTTCGCCCCCTTGTTGTCAGACATTCCGCAGGCCTTGGCATAATCAGCCAACACCTGCTCAATTTTATGTAGCACCAAGTCTTCTGCCGTATTTTTCAGCTCTGCACGTAACACCGCCAGATACTGCGACGGCATATACTGACTTAACAGCGGTAACGGTATCGGCTGCTGCAAATTGTCCAGCAAGGCACTCATAGCTTGCTGTAATACCGGCTCTGGCCAGTAGTAGCGAATGCGGTCGCTAAAGCTAAACAACAATTGCCAATGCTGTGTCTTTGTGTCGCTGTAAAATGTTTGCCAGTGCGCCGGTTGTTGCTGCATCAGCTCAGTAGCAATGGGGAGTAACCCCGAGTGCTGTGCAGCAGGCAGTAATACTTGTTCAATATGTGCCAGCGCGATCAACGCCTCACGCAGGGCGAATGTCAGCTGTGGCCCGACTTTGAGTATGGCAAAGTGCCCGCGTACCAATTGTGAATACAACTCCGGCAACTGATAGTCGGTCGAGTGCGCTTCATAAACCAGTTGTGGGTAGCGCTGAATATACTTGCTTAGCGCTGCTGCAGCCTGCGGCTGGTATAGCTGTACCTGACTGTTGTCAAACTCTACGCCTGGCTGGACGACTACCGCCAGCACCTTTTGCCATACTTCAGCCCCCAGGCCGGCGGCCAAAAATGCCTGTTGATGCGCTTGCAAGGTATAGTCCAGCGCCGCGACCGGTGTAACGGCCAGTTCATGTTCCAGCGCCGTTACACCGCCAGGTGCGGGCACCTCGGTACCAATGACATAACACAGTTGCTGGCCCGGCGCACAGTGCTGCTCGGCCACCTGACATAAGCGGGCAGCCCGCGCGGCAATCAGCTCATCGCTTAGCTGCGGCGGATCATCAGCACAGCGCATACTGGTATCCAGATGTATTTTACAAAAACCGGCCTGTACATAGCTGGCAATCAGCTGCTCTGCCTGCGCCATCGCTGTCGCGCTGTCCTGTTTACACCAGACAACAGGCCCTAAGTGATCACCACCAAAGATCAGCTGTGCAGCACTGACCCCTTCCGCCCGTGCCAGCTGCGTCACAAACTGAATAAAATGCTCCGGCTGCATACCGGTATAGCCGCCGTACTGATTAACCTGATTGGCCGTAGCTTCAATCAGCAGTAAAGAGTTGTCGGCTTTAGCCCGGCGTAATGCTGCTTTTAGCACTAAGGGTTGTGCTGAACATACCGCATAAATGCCCTGCTGTTTGCCCGCTTTGTTTGCACTGAGTACAGTGCGCAGTGCAGTGACTGCTGTTAATGAGGCTGTTGCCATTGTCAAAACACCTCTTAACCGACGATGCCAAGCGGCTTACCGCTTTGCCAGGCGCCACGGGTGAAATCCGGAAAGTCTTTCGAGTTGCTGCGATCCGCCACCGACGCCACCGATAACGGTAGCACCGCCGACCAGGCTGCACCGTCGTACACATCCTGATCCAGAGGTTCAGCATTGCGCAAACAATAAATCATGCGCCAGCACATCAGGAAGTCCATACCGCCATGGCCACCGTTAAGCTCCGCTTCTTTGCCCATTCGCAACCATAACGGGTGATCATATTGCTGATACCATTTTTGCATATCCTGATCCCACTGGTGGAAGTTGCCGCTACCGCCCTGTTCCAGCGCAATGCGGTTAGGAAAGCCGGCAAAGACACCGTTCGTGCCCTGGATCAGGTTATGCCGGCTATACGGCCGTGGTGTGGTCGTGTCATGCTGCACCATAATGGTCCGGCCTTTTACCGTTTTAATAATGCTGGTGTTGATATCACCATGAATATATTGCAACTGATTACGCGGATGATCAGCGGCAAACTCGCGCTTAGCATAGGCTTCGCGGCCCAGTGCCGGTGAGCTGGCCGACGTCAGGTAGTCAAAACGGTCACCACGGTTAATGTTCATGTACTGGGCAACCGGTCCCAGGCCGTGGGTCGGATACATATTACCGTTAAGTTGGGTGTGAAAGGCGGTACGCCAGGAGCCGGTCTTGCGATCCGTTTCTTTCATCTGCCAACGCAACTCATGAATATAAGCGGCTTCACCATGCAGCAGTTCGCCAAACAGGCCCTGACGTACCATATTCAGCACCATCAGCTCGTCACGACCGTAGTTGACATTCTCCATCATCATACAGTTACGCTGTGTTGCCTCAGCGGTATCGACTAAATCCCACATATGCTCCAGCGTTAATGCCATTGGCACTTCGACAAAAGCATGCTTACCGGCCAGCATGGCATCTTTTGCCATTGGATGGTGCCATTGCCAGGGCGTTGCAATAATCACTATGTCAACGTCCTGCCGGTTGAGTAATTCGCGATAAGCATAATTACCCTGACTGTAATAAGCTGGCGTATCGCGACCATACTGTTTGATAATGTTCTCCGCCCGCTGCAATACCGTTGTGTCGGTATCGCATATGGCCGTGATGCGGGCACCGGCAATTTTGCTAAAGTGATGCACAAAACCCGAGCCTCGCTCGCCTACCCCAATCAGGCCTACCCGCACTTCATCCATCGCCGGCACCACCAGCCCCATCACGGATTTACCGCGGGCCCCGGGCGTAAAGCCGCTGTTACTGCCGCTAACGGCACAAGACGCCAGCACGCCCGCTGCAGCGGTAGCCATTGATGCTTTTAAAAATGAACGACGGTTTAAGCCTGACATAGCGATCCCCTGTTACAAGTTAGTTTTATCTATCAGGTGCAACTGCACACCTTGTTTTGTTAGCTCTTCCACATAGTGTTCTGGTATACCGCTGTCGGTTACCAGAGTATGTATTGCCCGGCTGGCGCAAATTACATGAAACGCCTGTTGCTCAAATTTGGACGAGTCAGTTACCACGATAATTTCGTTGGCAATCTCACACATCAGCCGGTTTAAGCTGGCTTCTTTTTCAAAATGGGTGGTAAGTCCGGCGCGTAAATCGAAACCGTCCACCCCAAGCACCAACTTATTAAAGTTGTAATCACGTAAGCTTTTCTCAGCCACACTGCCGTAAAAAGACATCGATTTTTTGCGCAATAAGCCGCCGGTTAGCATCACGTCCACGTCTTCAGATTGCGCCAGTTCCATCGCGATATTCAGCCCGTTTGTCATCACAATTAAATCGCGCCGTTCGGACAAATTTGCCGCGACCTGTTGCGTGGTGGTGCCGGAGTCCAGAATTACCCTGTCACCATCTTTTATCAGCTGCGCCACTGCCTGCCCCAACTGTTGCTTTAGCGCCGAATAGCAATGCCGCTTCTCTTTTAGCGATAATTCCCGGCTCAGTTCGTTGTTAATCATCGCGCCGCCACGAGAGCGCACCAGCAGCTTTTTCTGATCTAATACCGCCAAATCACTGCGTATCGTGACCTCCGACACTGCAAACCGCTGTGCCAGTTGTTTTACCGCCACCTTGCCCTGCTGTTGCGTCAACCTGACAATTTCCTGCTGCCTTTCAATGGTATTTAACATGTCCATCCGCATTTCCACCTGGTTACTTTCAGTGTGCTGAACATAACATGCCACATTAGCTTTCAAAAGCTTTCGAAACACATTCAGAGCTCGCTTGCCAGCGCAGCTTTGCCGCTAAACCGGCCGTTAGCAGCGACTTGCGCGGCCAGTCCTTAGCTTTCAATTTAGCCTAGCATGCCGCATTTCGAAAATAAATAAAAGTTTTTTTTAATTTCGATATTGATCATTGTCTATTTTTAGCGCTATAACTAGACACAAGAAAGCTTTGAAACCTTCATTTGCTTTCGTTAATAAAGTAATGGCTTTGCCATATAAATAAAAACAGCGGGGGAAGAATGAACAACATAGCAGCAAAACCGGCGAGTCTGAGCCTGGCAGTCAGCCTGGCGTTGGCCAGTATGAGCATCCAGGCCCAAACCGAAGCAAACAGCGCCGAGCAAGATGTCGAGCGTATTCAGGTATCAGGCATTCGCAGCAGCATTAAAGAGTCATTATTTCAAAAACAAAACGCCGTCAGTGTGGTTGATCTGGTGGTGGCTGACGACATTGGTAAATTTCCGGATGAAAACCTGGCCGAAGCACTGCAACGCATTCCCGGCATCACCATCACCCGCAACGGCGGCGAGGGCCAGAATATACTGGTACGAGGCCTTGGCGGCGGTTACAACATCACCACCTTAAATGGCCGCAAGCTGGCGTCTGAATTTGCCGGCCGCGACTTTAATTTTGACACCATCGCGTCCGAGTTAGTCAGTGTGCTTAAAGTGTATAAATCACCGGAAGCTAAGTTACCCGAAGGCGGTATCGGCGCCGTAATAGATATTGAGACGCGCAAACCGCTGCAGTTAGAAGGCCGCACTATCGCCGCATCAGCCAAGGGTATTTATGAGTCCCGTACTGAAGATACCCATCCACATGCGTCGCTGATCATTGGTGATAAAACGGCCGACAACCGTTTTGGTGCCTTATTTTCAGCGGTGTATTCACGTAAAACACTGCGTGCCGACACCTACTCTGCCTCCGGTTTTTTTGACGAAGACGAAGGCTGGGGCGTCGACAGTGCCGGTGTGCCGGTTGATACCAATAGCAACGGCGTGATAGATGCCGACGAAATTTATGCCTCAAAAATTCCCAGCTATATGTATTTTGCCAATGCCCAGGACGTTCGTGAACGGCTGGGGGCGACATTAGCATTGCAATGGCAACCGACTGCGCAGTTAGATTTGAATATGGATGCGCTGTACTCACGCTATAACACCGATGGCAACCGCTACCAGATTGGTTTTGTCAATTATGATGAAAGCTGGACGCCGGGCACGCCGCTGTTCAGCGACGCCGAGTTTGATGAGCTGGACCGGGTAGTAAAAATGCGTCAGACCGGTGAAAATACCATGGTTGAGCTGCTAAATATCAGCAGCCCGCGTAAAACCGATACCTATCAGCTGGGGCTAAATGCCCGTTATCAGGTAAACCCACTATGGGCGCTGACATTCGATGCCGCTCACTCGGCGGCGAAAAACCAGAATGCTGGTGACAACCGCTTCATTGTCGCCCGTGGCTTTGTCGATGCTATCGATATTAACTACAACACCGGCACTATTTTACCGGATGTAGTGATTAGCCCGGGCCTGACAGCAGAGCAAGACTACGGCGCACACTACAGTTATAACTCCGGCACGGCTGTCGACGATAAGATCACCGACCTGAAACTGCTAAGTCATTATCAGCCGCTCGATGGCATCATCAGCCGCATCGACGCCGGGCTGCACTATGTTAAGCAAAGTAAACAACAAAACCAGTATGCGTCGGCTAACCCCAGCCAGTTTAGCCGCGGTGGTTTCTATTTAACACGTGATGGATACAGTTTTGACGACAGCACCGTCTTTAGCAAAGGCGAATTTGAACTGTTTAACATTCCGGCTGACGTTTTTGTGCCCGCTAACTTCGATAACTTTCTCGACGGCGAAAGCAGCATTTCACCACAGCCCTGGCCCAGCTTTGACTATGACAAGTTGCTCAGTTACTACCGTAGCCTGAATGCTGAAGCGGCAGATGCCAGCATAGTAGCGGTACAAAACCGTGCCGGTAGTTATCAGGTAGAGGAAGCCGTCAGCGCTGCCTTTATACAATTGTCGTTAGAACAGGAACTATTTGGCTTGCCTTATCTGCTGGACCTTGGACTACGCGCCAGCAAAACCGAAGTAACTTCAAGTGGTTACGGTTATGATCTGGCAAAGGTAGTGCTGGATAACGAAGGCCAGCCGGTCAATAATGACTGGCGCCAGGTACTGCCGGTCAGCTACGCCGATAGCTACAGCAATATCCTGCCCAGCGTTAACTTTAAACTAAACCTGACGGACAGCTTACTGCTGCGCATCTCTGCAGCTGAAGTGATAAGCCGGCCGGCTTTGTATTATTTGCGCTCCTGGGCGGCGCCTAATTTTACCGTACGCGAACAAGGCTTGCCGACGCTGGCGATGGGTAACCCGGGGGTAAAACCGGAGGAGGCGCGCCAGGCTGACCTGACATTGGAATGGTATTACGGTGACAGCAGTGCCTTAAGTGGCGGCGTTTTTGTCAAAGATATTCAGTCCTTTGTCACCGAGGGCAAGTATGCAGCCAATGTTGCCGGCACCGATTATCTGGTGACGACCTCGGTTAATGGCGAATATGGCGCTAAAGTGACCGGTTACGAGGCAGCCTGGCAGCAATCGTTGCAGGACTGGCTGCCGGAGCCTTTCAACGGCCTGGGCGTGCAGTTTAACTATACTTATGTCGACAGCAGTTACGATGAACCGGCGTTAAAAGCCAAAGCCCTGCCATTTCAGGGCATGTCAAAAAACTCTTATAATGCTGTGGTTTACTATGAGCAATATGGCATTCAGGCACGCTTAGCCTATAACTGGCGCTCTAAGTTTGTCGTTAATCCTGAAGATTGGGGCGGCGCATCCTGGATTGCTGACTATGGTCAACTGGATGCCAGCGTCAGCTATGCCATTACCCCGCAGCTGACGGTGTTTGCCGAGGCCAGCAACTTAAGCAACAACCGCTATTGGGGCTACGTAAAACGCGAAGATCAGGTGAACTATCTGGAGCGTTTCGGTACCCAGTTGGCTTTGGGCGTGCGCGGCCATTTCTAAACTGCAGTGATAGCGCAGTGCGGTTGCGGTTAACCACAGCCGCACTGCCATCACTTGATTTTCATGCTATTCCTGTCCATCCTGTGGCAACCCTAGCTGATAACAGGCAACCCCTATGAGCATTGAACGCAACGACACTGAACTGGATTGTCAGGTAAACCAGGGCTGTGATGCCATTGAGATGATTATCCAACCGCGCGAGACCGATCTGGGTGAGTTTAGCGTGAAACGCGTACTGCCAACCCGGGCCCGCAAGATGGTTGGCCCCTGGATCTTCTTTGATCATATGGGGCCAGCGCAATTTGCCCCCGGTCAGGGCGTTAATGTCAGGCCCCACCCGCATATTAATCTGGCGACGGTAACCTATTTGTTTGACGGCGAAATACTGCACCGCGACTCACTGGGCAGCTATCAGACTATTCGCCCCGGCGATATTAATTTGATGGTGGCAGGAAGTGGCATAGTGCACTCTGAACGCGAACGCCCTGAAGTGCGTCAAAGTGCTCATCGCCTGCATGGCTTGCAATTATGGCTGGCACTGCCGTTGGCAGATGAAGAAATAGCACCGGCGTTTTACCACTACCCTGCCAACGCGATCCCGGCGTTAACCGTTAATGGTGTCGCGCTAAGAGTACTGATAGGCGAAGCCTTTGGTGTTAAATCGCCGGTAAAAACCTTTGCCCAAACCTTATATGTTGAAGCTCACTTGCAGCCGGGGCAAACCCTGAGCTTACCCGACTGTGAGGAGCGCGCTATCTATGTCGCGCAAGGCAGTCTGCAAGCCAAAGATACCGTTATTGGCGAGCATCAGATGGCCGTATTTCATAACGTCAAAGGAGTGAGCGTTAGCGCAACCACTGAAAGCCGGCTGGCCATTATTGGCGGCGAAAACCTCGGCCCGCGTTTTATTAACTGGAACTTTATTTCCAGCCGCAAAGAGCGCATTGACCAGGCCCGTCAGGATTGGTCGGCAGGCCGCTTTGCCAAGGTTGTCGGTGACGAGGACGAGTTTATTCCGTTACCCGAATAAACCGCGGGTCATGGCGCTTGCTGCGCACTGGCAGACGGCGCCAGTACAAAGTCAGGAATATGGATCTGGCCACTGGCCAGCAGTGCTTTGCTGTTTAAGTGCATTACTCTGGCATTAATGACTATACCAGCGTTATCACGCAGCATAGTGCCGGTTAGCACATAATTGGCCTGCTGCTGCAGGTCAAGGTAGGCACCGCGGCTTAACACAAAATCGCCGCGCGGGGTAATACGAATTTGCCGCGCCAGCTTAACATCTGCCAGCGGTACACCCAGACGCTGCAACTGATAAAACAAATGCTCAGCAAGCTGATTTCCCAATGCATCAGCATGGTCAAGCCGGTTGTCAAATTGCACAAAAGAGCTTATCGCGATGGGCTGCTGCGGCATTTGATAGTGCATGGATTGCATTAACTGCAGCGCCAAATCAGCGGCATAGTCTGATAATGGCTTACCAGGCCTGGTAAAGCTGTGCGTTGCTGCCGGCACATAATTGCCACCGCTTAGCAGCGCCATCGCCTGCTCGTGCTGCTGCTGTGCACTAAGCGCCGGTGCTGCTGTATGTTCTGGCACTGTGCCCAGCAGCTGACAGCCTGCTAACCACAAAGCGCTAAACGCCGCTAATCTTGCTTTCATTACCACCTCTGCCGTTACTTAGCCTATGCAACACTATCGGCATGGGTGGTAATTTTCTTTAGTAAATAATTGCTTAGCCCTGCTTTAACTGCAGCTTATCGCCACCGCTGTTGCTGAGTAAAGCGCTAACCACCTGCTGCGGCATAAAAGTACGGGCAGCAGAAATAACCTGTTTATTATCAATTCGGATCAGCCGCGCATTGACCAACACCCCTTGCTTATGCGCCGTCATCGTGCCGGTAACAACATAACGGATCGGTTGGCTATTACCCAGTTCATTAAAATCCCGGCTCAGGGCAAAATCGCCGCTTGCTGTCACCCGGATATAGTCTGTTACTTTGTAGTCCAGCACCGCAACGCCAAACTTATGTAAGTCATACATAATGGCTTCGCTTAAGTGATTACTCAGTACCGAGCCCTGATCCAGAGCCGTATCAACATAGGCAAAGTCTGTCACGCCAACCAGACCGCTATCGTCCGCAGCGCGATGGTTGGACATCAGCTCATGCACCAGGGCCCGGGCATATTCGTTAATCGTCAGCATTGGCAGCGGTTCAGTACTGTCTTGGGCGCTGGCTAATACAAAAGCCGGCGCGGTAAAACGGTTATCCTGCTCAGTGGCAATAACAGACGCCGTTGTCGCCTGGTGCGATGCGCAAGCGCTTAGCAGTGTTGTGCTGAGCAACAGAGGAAAATATTTCATTGCTGTTCTCCAGAGATACTTTGCCGGTATAGTTTATCGCCCCGCTTGCCTACCTGCTGCACCGGCCAGAACACATTGTTTGGTATATAGCCACTGGCAGCGGCTAACACTTGCTTGTTGTCTAACCGGATCAGCCGGGCATTCACCATCAGGCCATCGTTCATTTGGCTGTAGGTGCCGGTAAGCAGGGTATCGGCATCAGACGCCGGATCTATAGCGCTTAGTTGCCGGGACAATGCCTGCTCGTGATCTGACGCCATCAACACTTCATTGCGCAAGCGGTAATCGTAAACCTTTAGACCGTGTTGTCGGGCATGCCCCAGCATAGACTCTGCCAACTGATTTGCCAGCTGGCGCTCTGGGTCGTCAGCCTGTTGTAGTGTCAGGCTGTTCAGCGGTAAAAAAGACGCTACCGCTATGCCATCGGTACGGCTGCGCTGCGCCGATAACTGCGCAAACAGCTGCTCAGACAGTGGCTGTGTGTAGTGATGTAAAGGATAAGCGCTAAGCGCTGCGGGCGCGCTGTGCGCTACCGGGTTAACCTGAGTACAGGCACTGAGCGTCCCCAGCACCAGTACCGATAGTACGGCTTTCATAAGCAACCTCTGCCACCAAGCTGTGAGTAATTTACAGACATAAGTCGCATCTGCAAAATACAGGCCATAAGCAGTGGCAGCCTTTTGACGCTACACCGCTACCGGCGCTTTAATATGCGGATGCGCCTGATAATTTTCCAGCGTAAAATCAGCAAAGGTAAAAGCAAAAATGTCTTTTACCGCCGGGTTTAACCGCATCTGCGGCAGCGGGTAAGGCGTGCGCGACAGTTGTGTATTAACCTGCTCTAAGTGATTTAAGTACAAATGCGCATCACCAAAGGTGTGGATAAAATCGCCGGGTTTAAGATCGCATACCTGTGCGACCATCAGGGTTAGCAGCGCATAACTGGCAATATTAAAAGGCACGCCGAGGAAAATATCGGCACTGCGTTGATATAACTGGCACGACAATTTACCGTCGTTCACATAAAACTGAAACAACGTATGACACGGCGGTAATGCCTGTTTACCCTGAGCGGCATTTTCTTTCGGCGACACTGAGGTATCGGGCAGCACGGCCGGATTCCAGGCGCTGACAATCAACCGACGTGAATCCGGTGTGCGCTTAATATCGCTGATAAGCTGACTGATCTGGTCGATAACCCGGCCATCGGTGGCCTGCCAGCTGCGCCACTGCGCACCATATACCGGGCCCAGTTCGCCGTCATCCGTTGCCCATTCGTTCCAGATAGATACACCGTTGTCTTTTAGATAACCAATATTGGTTTCACCTTTTAAAAACCACAGTAGCTCATGAATAATAGAGCGCATATGGCATTTTTTGGTGGTTACCAGCGGAAAGCCCTGCTGCAGGTCAAAACGCATCTGATAACCAAATACGCTCAGCGTACCGGTGCCGGTGCGGTCAGTTTTTTTATGGCCATGTTCCAGCACATGGCGCATTAAATCCAGATATTGCTGCATGATCAGACTCTCTGCTTACGGTGTCTAGGTTGGCTTATATTGGCGTAGACAATGAGTACCAGACCGGCAACGATCATTGGCAACGATAACCATTGCCCCATTGACATGCCCGCCGACAACACCCCAAGGTGTGCATCGGGTTCACGGTAAAATTCAACCCAAAAGCGCGCACAGCCATAACCGGCCAAAAACAGCCCGCCCAGGCTACCGGCCGGCGGGTTAAAACGGCGGTAAAACATAATAAGGGCAAACAACACTATGCCTTCCAGTGCAAACTCATATAACTGTGACGGATGGCGCGGCAAGGGCCCTGCACCGGGAAACAATACTGCCCAAGGCACATCTGTCGGCCGGCCCCACAGCTCTGCATTAATAAAATTACCCAGGCGCCCTGCTGCCAGCCCCAATGGGATCAGCGGTGCAACAAAGTCGCCCAACTGCAGATAAGGCTTGTTGTTGCGTTTAGCAAACCAGGCCATCGCAAGCAATACCCCCAACAAGCCGCCATGAAATGACATACCACCGGTCCAGATTTTCACCAGATACAGCGGCTCAGCCAAAAACAGCTCAAACTGATAAAACAGCACATAACCAATGCGACCGCCAAGGATTACGCCGAGAAAGCCGGCAAATAATAAGTCACTGACCTGTTGCTCTGTCCAACCCGAGCCCGGCTTTCTGGCGGCGCGATTGGCCAGATACCAGGCCAGACCAAAAGCAATCAGGTACATTAAACCATACCAACGCAAACTGACCGGCCCTACCGAGAAAATCACCGGATCAATTTGCGGAAACGTAATATAACCAGCTGACATAACACCTCTTAACTAAAAAATCATTCTCGCGCCAACCAGCAGCAAAAATACACCAAACACCCGTTTAATCATCAATACCGGTAATTTCTGCGCCAACCTGGCGCCAACCGGCGCGGTAAATACCGAAGTAGACACTATACCCAGCAACGCCGGCAGATAGATATAGCCGACAAAGCCATCCGCTAACTGATAATGCTGCCAACCGGCAATAACATAACCAAGGGTACCAAAGAGGGCAATTGCGATACCACTGGCCGCTGCGCAGCCGATAGCCCGGCGCATATCCATCGAGAAATAATTCAGCATAGGTACAAAGAGTGCGCCACCGCCAATGCCCAGTAAACTGGCCAGGCCACCCAATACTACAGACAAAGACGTTATAACAGCCGTGCCTGGCAGGGATCTTTTACCGACTGCCGAGCGTGAGCCCAGCATGCGCAGTGACAATAGCAACACGGCGACACCAAAGATCATTTGCAACACGGGGCCACTGATATGATGTGCCAGATAACCGACACTCCAGGCACCGAGCGCTGCGCCGATCATAATGGCACCGGCCACTGACCAGGGCACATTACCCCAGCGGTGATGGGCATAGACTGAAGAGGTTGCAGTAATAATGATCGAACCCAGCGATGTTGCAATCGCGACCAGTATCGCCTGATCCGCCGGTACTATGCCAAAAGCAGGCAATAACATCACCAGTGCTGGCACCACCACCAGACCGCCACCAATACCCAGCAAACCAGCGAGAAACCCGACCAGGGCGCCTAAGACCAATGTAATAGCAATAATACTTAACACAGACTTCTCTTTATTGTTCTATTTATTGTTCTATGGCGCGCAGTATAACAGTTAAGGCCGCCGCTACACAGCTGCTCAGGCGCGTAACTGACTTAACAGCCGCTTTTGTTCAAGAAAACGCTGCGTGGTTAACCTGACCTGGCGTGCCGACTGACAGGCTAACACCTCCGGCAGCAACAGCGCCAATTCTGACATTTCTATCCGGCGTAACAACCATTTAATTTTCGCCAGATTACTGCTATTCATACTAAAGCTGTTATAGCCCATCGCCGCCAGCAGCAGCACACCGGATGGCTCGCCGGCCAGCTCACCACAAACGCTGATCGGAAACTGCAGGCCTTTTGCCTGTTGTGCCAGATGATGCAAGGCGCGCAGCACTGCCGGATGCATAGCATCGTACAAGCCTGCCACTCTGGGGTTGTTGCGATCAACCGCCAGCAAATACTGGGTTAAATCGTTGGTGCCAATGGAACAGAAGTCTACCTTACGCGCCAGTTCAGGAAGCTGATACATAATCGACGGCACTTCAATCATCACCCCCACTTTGGGCCTGGGCAGGTCGATAGCCAGTTCATCACTGACTTCAAAACAGGCCTGCTTGATTAAGCGTACAGACTCATCAACTTCAGCCAGATCAGAAATCATCGGTAACAGAATATGCAAATTGTCCAGCGCCAGGTTCGCCTTTAGCATAGCGCGAATTTGCACCAGAAATATTTCCGGGTGATCCAGCGTTAAACGAATACCCCGCCAACCTAAAAAGGGGTTTTCTTCCACTATGCTAAAGTACGGCAGAGCCTTGTCACCGCCAACATCCAGCGTACGCATAATCACCGGTTTATCCGGGTAGTTTTCTAACACCCGCCGGTACAGCTCAATTTGCTCCTGCTCAGTAGGAAAGCGGCTGCGCATAATAAACGGAAACTCTGTACGGTACAGACCCACCCCACCGGTATATTGCGGATCTGTGGTTTCAAGCTCTATTGCCAGGCCAGAGTTGACCATCAAGCTAAATGGCGCACCGCAGGCCGATTGCGACGTTAAGCCAATTTCCGCCAGATAACGCGCATTTAACGCCGCATCTTCGCTAATAAGGCGCTGATATTCCTGACATATTGCTTCCACCGGCGATAACAGTATATGGCCCTGATAACCATCAACAATCAGCCGCTGCCCTTGCCAGTGCAGCAGCGGCAATTCACTGACGCCCATTACCGCGGGGATCCCCAGTGCGCGCGCCATAATAGCTGCATGCGAATTGACCGAGCCCTTTAAGGACACTATCGCCACTAACTGCTCGCGCGGTACTTCCGCTAGCATAGTCGCGGTAACATTGTCAGCCACCAGCACTACTTTGGCTGGCAGCTTAATTTTGCGCTGCTCGGTATCAAGCAGATTGTTCAGCACCCGTTGCCCCAGATCGCGAATGTCAGTGCCGCGCTCCCGCAGGTAGGCATCATCCATATCATCAAACTGGCGGGCAAATTTCTCCACCACCCGCTTAAGCGCACTTTTGGCACACCAGCCTTCGGCAATCTGTAGCTCAATTTCACGGCCTAAACTGGCCGCATCCAGTAACTGATGATAAACGTCAAAAATCGCCAGGGCGTCGGCCGGTAAATGGCCACTCATACGCTCAGCCAAGCGGTTAAATTCTGCTTTGGTGATTTTTACCGCCCGATAGAAATGCGCCAGCTCTTTGTCCGGATCATCTGCACGTTTAAGTGAAATTGCGTCAAAATCATTCGCCGGTTGCAGTACGACGGCTTCTCCTATGGCGATGCCTGGTGCACCGGGCAAGCCCTGTAACTGACCACTTTGGGTTTGGCTGGGGCTACTTTCGCTGGCGGCCTGGCGCATTTCAGCGTTGGCCAGCACCGACGCCAGCTGAGCGCCCAGCGTAACCAGAAAAGACTCTTCGTCTTCATTAAATACCCGGTCGGCCGCTTGCTGAATGGTTAACACCCCCAGCACTTTACGATGGTGAATGATAGGGCAGCCGAGAAAGGCTGAAAAGCGGTCTTCGCTTACCTCGGGGGTAACTTTAAAACGGGGATGCAGATGGGCTTTTGCCAGATTAATCGGCTCTTCACGCTGGCCAACCCAGCCAATCAGGCCTTCAGAAAAACCTATTGCAACCTGCCCTATCGCTTCCGGGTTCAGGCCGTCCGTTGCCATCAGCATAAAATGCTGTTGTTCATAATCGGCCAGATAAACCGAGCAGCATTCCGTGGCCAGTGCCTGTTTTACACTCGTGACTAAGCCAGCTAATGCGTTATGAAGCACTGGCTCTTGTGCTACGTCCTGAACAATTCGCCTTAACTGGCCTAACATAAGAGCCCCATTTTCAGTTTAGCTAATTGTCTAACCTGTTGTCTTAACTCTTTTTCTTTCCTTCGCGGCGGATAAACGGCAAAGCGACCGGAGCAAACTCTTTCATGACTTTACGGTAAACTTCGCGTTTAAACGCCACCACCTGCCGTACCGGATACCAGTAACTGACCCAACGCCAGCTATCAAATTCCGGATGGGTGGTTTTTAGTAAGTTTACATCTTCGTCTGCACAGGTCAGCCGCAGCAAAAACCACTTTTGCTTCTGGCCAATACACACAGGATTACTGTCTTTACGAATCAAACGCTTGGGTAACTTATACCTTAGCCAATGCTTAGTGGTAGCAATAATTTCCACATCAGCCGCGCTAAGTCCGACCTCTTCATGTAATTCGCGAAACATGGCTTGCTCTGGTGTTTCACCATCGTCAATGCCGCCCTGCGGATATTGCCAGGAGTGCTGACCATATCGTTTTGCCCAAAACACCTGTCCCTGGTGGTTACAAATCACTATGCCGACATTGGCCCGAAAACCTTCGGCATCGATCACACAAACCTCTGGCGGATCTTAAAACAATATGTAAAAGATTCTTTCATAAAGTCGGGGCTTGGGCAAACGGTATTTTTGCCACAACTTTTACACAGTTATCCACAGTATGGCAGCAACAGGACCGCGCAATGTGTACTTTTTCACAGAGACTGTTGATAAAACTGTCCATAACTATAAAGAAAGCCTTTAATAACTTAATAAGCGGCCAGACGACAACAGCGCAATAAAACACATACCTATTTAAAATCATAAACTTAAACTAAAACCATCGCGTTACTCAGCGAACTTTTGCTGTGCGTAAGTTAGTTTGCTGTGTTTTTAAGCAGCTAAGTTGGCAGAAAAATGCTAGCGTATTGCTACCTTTGTTAGTCTTAGCATTTATGCATTCTGCTCCCGCTTCATTGACTGAGTTACAACAACGCAGCCAGGCATTGGCAGGCCTGACCTTAGGCCAGCTTGCCGCTCAGCTGCACGTTAGCGTGCCGGCTAATTTGCAAAAAGATAAAGGCTGGGTGGGACAATTACTGGAACAAGCTTTGGGCGCCACTGCCGGCGCCAAAGCGGAGCCTGATTTTCCGCATCTGGGCGTTGAGCTTAAAACCTTGCCAATAGACCGTCACGGTAAACCCCTTGAAAGCACTTATGTTTGTGTCGCGCCATTAACCGGTGTTGCCGGACAACTCTGGCATCAGTCCTGGGTATGCCAGAAGTTACAACAGGTGCTATGGGTACCCATTTTGGCAGAGCGTAGCATTGCCTTACCAGAGCGAATGATTGCCACGCCTTTTTTATGGCAGCCAACCCCGGCGCAACAACTGGCGTTGCAACAAGATTGGGAAGAGCTGATGGAGCAGATCACCTTAGGCGGTATCAGTAGTATTCGCGGCAGCCAGGGAAAGATCCTGCAATTGCGTCCCAAAGCCGCCAACAGTAATGCGTTAACCGATGCCATAGGCGCACAAGGCGAACCCATACGCACCCTGCCGCGCGGTTTTTATTTAAAGGCCAGCTTTACCGCCAGCCTGTTACAGCAGCATTTCCAACTGGTTTAGTGGCGGTACTTGTCAACAATCCGGCTATATTCACCGTTGTTGCGTAGTTGTGCCAAACCATCATTAAATTGTTGTACCTGAGCCTGTGTTACTGAAGCCTTGCTAAACATAACATACACATCTGAACTACCAAGGCTGATACTGTGCGGCTGAATGTACTTATCCAGGCCTTTACGCCGCAATATAGATGCCCCGACAAAGCTGTCTTCCAGCAGGCCGTCAATTTCCTCATCCAGCAAGCGCGCCATATTCAGCTCACTGATGATAGCCCCGACAAACTGCTCCCGCAAAGTGTCATCAGCGTATAAAGCGGCCATTTCGTCACCGTAGTAATATTCGTTAACGATCCCCACTTTATGACCAGCCTCAACAAAGGCTTTCAGGCTATCAGACGGCAAGGTTGCCTGTTCTTTTCGCACATACAGCTGAAAACGCTCCTGACGGTAGGGCTCAGAAAAATAGGCAAACTGCTCACGCTCTTCGGTTTTTGAGGCACCCAGCACAAAATCAACATCACCGTCTTTTAACAGGGTCAGCAACTCAACCCAGCTGCCTTGCACCACATCCAGGCTGCATCCCATACCGGCGGTCACGGCCTGTACCAGCTCAACATCAAGCCCGCTGACGGTATTGCCAACACTCATATACTGATAAGGTTCCCAGGCATCCATCCCCATGGTCAGGTTACAAGCGTCGACTTTGGCGGCAGCGCTTTGCTCTGCGGCCGGCGGCGACACCGTAGCAGCTTGCTCTGCCGGTTTACATCCAGACAAGGTAATTATTACTGCAACGACCAACAACATGTAAGTTTTCATATTACACCTCAAGGCGTTATCACGATGGTTCAAGCTTAGTGCATAAAATGCCGGCTTGCCGCTTTAACTTTTGCAGGCATTAAAAACCAGCTGGCTCAGCCTTGTTGCGCTGTTTCGCTGCCATCCTGACGCTCGACAGCCGCTTTGGGGGCGCCAAAGAGTATAACTGCTAGCTGACGGATTGACCGGCTATGGCGCACTTCTGTCCACATGCGCCGCCACTCGTAAAAAGTGATAACCAGAGGATTGTCTGAGGCAAAATCGTCAGTGATACCATAACGGCAGGGTTCATCGTCACGCTCGGCGACATAGGTACCAAACAGCCGATCCCAGATAATTAAGACACCGGCAAAATTTTTATCGATATACTGCGGGTTGCAGGCATGGTGCACCCGGTGATGCGACGGCGTGTTAAACAGCCACTCCACCGGCCCCAGCTTACGCACGGACTGAGTATGAACAAAAAACTGAAACGCCAGATTAAGCGCCACCACCGCAAAGACTACAGCAGGTGTAAAGCCAATAATGATCATTGGCGTCCAGAATAGCCACATTCCCGATAGCGGATAAGTCAGGCTTTGGCGCAGGGCGGTGCTAAAATTCATCTGCCGTGAGCTGTGATGCGTCACATGTGATGCCCATAACCAACGGATATGATGCGAAGCGCGGTGAAACCAGTAATACAGAAAATCCTGCAATACAAACGCCAGTGCAATGCTGCTGGCGGTTAACTCAATATCGAACAGCCGAAACTGATGCAGCCAGAGAAAAAACGGCATTAACAGTAGTAACGCCAGCATATCACTGCCCTGATGCAAAAGTGCCAGCACCGCATTGGCCAGGCTATCCTGCCAGCGGTACAGCCCTTTTCCGGCGCGGTGCGTACTGAACCACTCCCAGGCAATAAAGCCGGCAAACACCGGGCTTAACGCCAGTAATATTAACTCTACCGGGATCATCTGCCCCTATCCAGTGATAGTAAAAAACTACAGCGATAGTACTGCAACGCGCAAATAAACGCCATGATGCAGCAGCACCCCCAAGCGTAATCCGGCAGATAATAATGAGAAAAGGCGCCGTCTGGCGCCTTTTCTATTGGTAAATTTGAATTATTGGTAAACTTAAAACCGCGCCAGAAACTCAGCCCGGGTGCGGCCGTCGTCTTTAAAAATACCGCCCAGCGCTGTAGTTTGCGTTTTCGAGTTTACATCCATAACGCCGCGGGATTTCACACAGTAATGCACAGCTTCCATGGTTACCGCCACATTTTTCGTTTGCAGCAGGGTTTGCAGCGCTATCAGAATTTGCTGCGTCAGCCGTTCCTGCACCTGAGGCCGCTGGGCAAAAAAGCGCACGATACGGTTAATTTTTGACAAGCCAATAATGCGTTTTTCCGGAATATAAGCCACGGTAGCGTTGCCATCTATCGTGACAAAATGATGCTCACAGGTACTGGTAAAGCTAATATCCTTTACCTTAACCATTTCTTTTACCTGCATTTTGTTATCTATCAGCGCTATCTTTGGAAAATTGCGGTAATCCAGGCCACCGAAAACTTCATCGACATACATCTTGGCAATGCGGTGCGGTGTTTCGCTTAAGCTGTCGTCCTGCAAATCCAGGCCAAGGGTGCTCACCACTTCGGCCATCAGCGCGCTGATTTTGTTGTATTTTTGGTCGCGCGACAAACCATTGTCCAGCATAGGCGTTTCAAGCCCCTGTGCTTCAAGTGCGCTACGAACCAATATTGCTTCATCTGATAACATAACTATATCCAAACCGGCTGTGTAACCATTAATACGTGCCGCTAACGCCGTTAGTTTACGGGTAAAGTCATTTTTTTGCCATTTTTATACTTATTGCCCCCGCACAGCACGTAAGCAGGGGCAACGTGGCTGGCGGTGGCTTATTGCACCAAAGATAAGGCTTCAAGCAGCTCGCGTGGTTCAACTTCAGGGCCGTTTAAACTCTCGTCCCAGTTAGTGCCAATTAACACACCATCGTCATACATCTCTTTTAGCCAACCCTCACAAAACACATCCAGTGGAATGGCTTCAGGCTTATATACCGCCCATTCATCCGAGCAGTGCGCTTTCGCGGCAGCTTCATCTGACCAAAATGGCATAACATCAGTGTCTTCAAATTCTACTGATTCTACCACCAGTAAATCTTCACCATCGGCCAGCACATATACCATACCGTGGGTTTTGGCTTCTTCGACAAAACGCTGAAAACTCGGATCTTGCGCAAACTGACTCATAGTAATTTCCACCCGGATAACGTATTGCCTGCTATTAGACCAGAAAGCACGGCGTAAAAGCGAGTTTTATCTTAGCCCGGCGCGCTCACTTTCCCTGTCAGACGAAAATAACGTACAATTGTGCGCACTAATTTACAGCAACGATAAGCGTATAGTTATGGCTCAGTATATTTATTCAATGCATCGTGTCTCTAAGGTGGTTCCACCTAAGCGCACTATTTTAAAAGATATTTCATTATCGTTTTTCCCCGGTGCCAAAATTGGTGTGCTGGGTTTAAACTGTGCCGGTAAATCGACCCTGCTACGGATTATGGCCGGAGTAGACACCGAATATGAAGGTGAAGCCCGGCCGCTAGCCGGCACGAAAATTGGTTACCTGCCACAAGAACCCGAGCTGGACACCAGTAAAACAGTACGTGAAATTGTGGAAGAAGCCGTGAGCGACGTTAAGCAGGCATTTAGCCGCTTAGATGAAGTATACGCCGCTTACGCAGAGGAAAATGCTGACTTTGACGCCTTAGCACGCGAGCAGGGCGAGCTTGAGGCGCTTATTCAGGCCAAAGACGGCCACAATCTGGATAACACCTTAGAGCGTGCTGCCGATGCACTGCGTTTGCCCCCCTGGGATGCTAAAATTGAGCATTTATCCGGGGGTGAACGCCGCCGTGTGGCGATCTGTCGCTTATTACTTGAGCGGCCGGACATGCTGCTGCTGGATGAGCCAACTAACCACTTAGATGCGGAATCCGTCGCCTGGCTGGAGCGCTTCCTGCACGACTACCCCGGTACTGTCGTCGCTATTACCCACGACCGTTATTTCCTGGATAACGTTGCTGGCTGGATTTTAGAACTGGACCGTGGTTACGGTATTCCGTGGGAAGGCAACTACTCAAGCTGGCTGGAGCAAAAAGATGCCCGTCTGCAGCAGGAAGAGAAAGCCGAAAATGCCCGTCAACGCTCAATTAAACAAGAGTTGGAGTGGGTACGCACTAACCCCAAAGGTCGTCATGCCAAGAGCAAGGCCCGTATGGCCCGCTTTGAAGAGCTGCAAAGCCAGGAATTTCAAAAGCGTAACGAAACCAACGAGCTCTTTATTCCGCCAGGCCCCCGGCTGGGAGACAAAGTGCTGGAGGTTAACCATCTGCGTAAATCCTTTGGTGACCGCTTATTAATTGACGATTTAAGCTTTAGTATTCCCAAAGGGGCGATTGTCGGCATTATCGGCCCGAACGGTGCCGGTAAATCGACGCTGTTTAAAATGATTACCGGCAGCGAGCAAGCAGACTCGGGCGAGATCAGCGTCGGCGACACCGTGCAAATTGCCAGTGTCGATCAGTTCCGCGACAGCATGAACCCGAAAAACACTGTCTGGCAGGAAATTTCTAACGGCCAGGATATGCTGCAAATCGGTAACTTCCAGATCCCGAGCCGGGCTTATGTTGGCCGCTTTAACTTTAAAGGTAACGACCAGCAAAAATTTATCGGCGAGTTATCCGGTGGTGAACGTAACCGCGTGCATTTAGCCGCGCTGCTTAAAGCCGGCGGCAATATGTTGCTGCTGGATGAACCAACCAACGATTTAGACGTAGAAACCCTGCGCGCGCTGGAAAACGCCCTGCTGGACTTCCCCGGCTGCGCCATGGTCATTTCGCATGACCGCTGGTTCCTGGACCGTATCGCCACCCATATCCTGGATTACCGCGACGAAGGTAAGGTTAACTTCTTTGAAGGCAACTACTCGGATTACGAGGCCTGGTTAAAAGCGACCTATGGCGCTGACGCGCTTGAACCGCACCGGATCAAATACAAAAAGATCTGATGTAACAACGCCCGCTACTGCGGGCGTTTTAGTCTGTTATCCGGTAGCCGGATGACATCACCTGCTGATACAAGCGTGTTTCAGCCACTTTAGCATGTGCCTGCTGTAGCTGCTTTACCAAGCGTGGCGAAGTCTGAATACTGGCCGCCAGCCAGGTTTGCTGCGCCAGTTGCGGAATGGCATAGACAAACCTGACCGTACTCTCCGGCAGTGCCAGAGTCGCCGTCATACCAGCCAGCGCCACCGGATCATCTATTACCAGGTCCACTTTAGTGTTTAGCAACAATTGCCAGGACTCAATAATATCGGCGGCCAGCACCAGTTGCAGCCCGGGCATAAAGCCCTGACTCATCAGATAGTTTGCCGATAAATCATCACGCTGCACCGCAATACTGTACTGCTTAGCACTTTCCAGGCTGTCAATTTTAATGTCCTGACGATGACGTAAGGCAACAAAACCAAACTGGTATGCAGCAACAGGGCCTATCCAATGAAATTGCGCCTCCCGCTCGGCAGTGCGGGCTATGTTATAAATCAATATATTTGGCTGACTACGGGCGATATGTAACGAACGCGCCCAGGGATACATTTCAATGGTGGCTTCAAGCTGTGCTTCTGCCAGTACCGCCCGCACCAGAGCCGTACTTAAGCCTGCAACCTCACCGCCTTGTAACGTTTGATGTGGCGGCGACAACTCTGTAACCACCCGCATCGGCGGTTGTGCCAACACACTAAAACTCAGCACCCAGTAAAAGCAACAACAGCGTTTTCGCATAACCGCCCGAGACAACATTCTACCTGGCTGAAGCATAGCGTATTTAACCGCTGTCGCAATATCACAACACCATAATTAAATTTGCTAAAAGTTAGTCAAAATAGCCAACCGCATGTCAACACCAGCCAAACACAAATCATCGCCAGCGCACAAAATGAAAATATTTCATTTATTATCAATTATTTATAAAACCAGTTAAAGCTGGCACGCTGCTTGTAATACCTAGGCTGTAGTTAACCCTAAACTGAACCGTAAAGGACATAAAAGATGAAAACACTTAACGCACTAACGCTGGCTGGTTTGATGACTGTTGCTATTAGCGCTCCTGTACAGGCCAATACCCTGACCGATACCTTGACTGACGTAGTAAGCACTCAGTTGGCCGAGCTTAGCAGCAATATTAAACAACAAGCCAAAGCCGCACTGGAGAAAACCGCAACAGAATTGTTCTTTGAAAGCGGTAGCCAGCAAGCAGAGCAACACCTGACAGCCGCTAAAAACCCAGCCGAAACAGACAAACAATAGGGGCGGCTTATGTTGTCAGCCATACCGCAGGCGCTTACGTTAGCTTTACTGCGTAAGCGACCTGGCTTTATTGCTCTGACCAAACGGCAAGCTCGTTGCCATTCGGGTCGGTAAAATGAAATCGGCGTCCGCCAGGAAAAGCAAATACCGGTTTAACAACCTTACCGCCGGCAGCGATAATACGCTGTTCACAGCCGGCTAAATCTTTACTGTACAGCACCACCAGTGCCCCGCCCGCTGCCACCTGGCTTTGCTTAGCGGCCCGGTAAAAACCACCATCCAAACCTGAATTGGCAAAAGCCACATAATCTGGCCCATAATCGGCGAACACCCAGCCAAATACACTGGTATAAAACTGCTTTACTGCTGCCAGATCTGCTGCTGGAAATTCAACATAATTGATCTTTTCATAAGCGCTCATCGCTGTCTCTCCCGGAATTTTTTCAGTGGCTTACTGTAGTGCAAGCCTGAAACGGCGACAAGCTACTAAAACAGAAAAGCCACGCGGGTTGGGGACGCGTGGCTTTTCTGCTGTAACACTGTCGCTTATTTACTGTTCACCAGGCTGCTACTGTGCATTACCCGGCCAAACAGTGCCAGTAAGCGGTTAAGCTTACGCAGCAACAACGCCCGGGCAACAGCATTGCTGCGTGTAGCGCTAACCCTGTGTTTATCTGCTGCGGTATCTAACGTTGTCATGCTACACCTCATCTGTGGCTGCGGTTTAAGTTAGCGCTATTATGCCGGTTATTTCGCCAGCAAACGAACGAGATAAATTAGCACCTCGCCATTAGAAAAAATAATGCATAAAAACAGCAGTGTTCATAAAGCATTCAAATTTTCACTACACAGTGAAAACATAACACCCGATAAATCACTATTTTTATGCTATAAAAATAGTGATTTATGCAAAAAACCAACAGTAAAACTGCGTTTGCGGCACATTTACTGCGTAATTAACCACCAACACACTGCCCCAGTAACAGTTAGATATTCTAATTAAAAAAATATGAAAACCCGCATAATGTACTAGCAAAAGTTTTTCTGCATTGCAGTAGGCAGCGTCAGACATCTGTGCTAAATTAGTTGCGAAATATTCTCATTTACATATTGGAGTTCAGAATGAAACAATGTCTTACTGCCGCCTTACTGGCCACCGCCTGTTTACTGACGTCAATTGCACAGGCAGACGATAGACCAGATCACTATAAAGGCAAAGCGGCAGATACACTGCAGCAAGCCGTGGCTAATTTCAGTGAGTACAATCAAAAATTAAATACCTTACTGCAAGGTGAATTAACCCCACTGGCCATGGCTGAAATCCACCAATTGACCTACACCCTTGAAGTCGCGCTGGAGAAAATCCATAGCGAAACCGGCAAGCTTAAAGATACGCTGGAAGAGGTTCATATTGCGTCTGAGCACATGGACATGGCCGCAGCGAAACGCAGCGGTGATGCTTATATTAAAGCCGCGCAAACCCTGGTGAAGTAAGCAGCGTGCCTTCTCTGCCGTTCGCCCTGCAATATGCTGTTGGTCAGCAGTCGCTGGCCGCGCTGAGCAACCGCGATGCGCCTGAAACACCCGTGCTGTGCCTGCATGGCTGGCTGGATAACGCCGCCAGCTTTATACCGCTGGCGCAGCAGCTAACAGAAGCACCACTGCTGGCACTGGAGTTTCCCGGCCATGGCCATTCTGGCCACCGCAGTAGCGATGCACATTATTATTTTTTTGATTGGGTACAAGATATCGTCACCTTGTGCCGGCAACAACAATGGCAACAGCTAACGATTATCGGCCATTCGATGGGCGCTATGGTAGCCACCGCGCTGGCAGCCAGCTTCCCTGAGCTGGTCGCCAAATTGGTGCTGATAGATAGCTTAGGCTTTGTTACCGACAGTGCCGAAAATACAGCTAAGCAGCTACGCGACGGTA
The DNA here is from genome assembly GCF_011634895.1 of Rheinheimera pleomorphica. Taxonomy (GTDB): domain Bacteria; phylum Pseudomonadota; class Gammaproteobacteria; order Enterobacterales; family Alteromonadaceae; genus Alishewanella; species Alishewanella pleomorphica. The sequence continues at coordinate 119,114 of NZ_SIRR01000001.1, forward strand.
TTAGCTCACGGTTAAAAGCCTCGTCCCGGCCACCTTATTATGCCAGCCTGGCAGAAGCGGCCACCGCCAGACAAAAACAAAGTGACTTTAGCCTTACCGAAGCCATGCTATTGGCTGAGCGCGGCACTATTACCACAGCGCAAGGCCTGAGCTGGCGCGCCGACATGCGCCTGCGCCACAGTTCAGTGTATCGCTTAACGCCACAGCAGGCCGAAGCGCTGATTAACGCCGTACAGTGCCCGGTGCTGGGTATTATTGCCAACGATAGCGCTTTTGCCGCTAAGGTTAAACATTTTGCACCGCACTATCACCAGCTGACATTAGTTGACGTCAGCGGCGGCCACCACTGCCATATGACACAGCCAGCTTCAGTAGCACAGCATATACAGTGCTTTTTAGCCGCATAAAAAAACCGCAGCGAACTGCGGTTTCTTCCATCCAACAGCTTATACCAGCCCTATTCAGCCTTTAAGCACTGTTGCCACAGATTTAGCAAAGTAATCAATATTGCTGTGGTTTAAGCCTGCAATGCTTACCCGGCTTGAACCGACCATATAAATGCTGAATTCACTGCGCAGCCGGTCAATTTGCGCTTTGTTAATACCCAAAAAGCTGAACATGCCATGCTGACGGGTTATAAAGCTAAAGTCCTGCGTTACGCCCTCAGAGGCCAGTTTATCGATGATTAGCTGACGATAGCTGTTAATGCGGTTACGCATTTCAGCCAGCTCTTGGTGCCACAGCGCAGTCAGCTCGTTGCTGTTAAGAATATTCGCCACTATGATGGCGCCATGCGCCGGTGGCATAGAATAGATACTACGCACTACGCTAAGCAGGTTTACTCTGGCCACTTCAGCAACCTTACTGTCGGCCGCGACAATAGACACAGCACCAATACGCTCACGGTATAAACCAAAGTTTTTCGAGCAGGAACTGCACAGGATCATCTCTTCAACGTTGTCAGCCAGATGGCGCAGGCCTTTGGCATCTTCATCCAGACCACTGCCAAACCCCTGATACGCCATATCAACTAATGGCGTAAAGCCACGTTCTTTGGCCAGCGCTGTAAAGCGCTGCCACTGGGCAAAGGTTAAATCCATACCACTGGGGTTATGGCAGCAGGCATGCACCAGCACCACATCACCGGCCGGCACCTTAGCCAGGTCGGCAAACATCGCCTCTTCGTTTAAGCCTTTGGTATCGTAATCATAGTAAGTATATTCTTTTACGTTAAGGCCAGCGGCCTGAAACAGTGAAATATGGTTAGCCCAGGTCGGGCTGGTTACCCAGATAGTGGCATTAGGGTTAGCTTTTTTAATAAATTCTGCCGCTACGCGCAAAGCGCCGGTACCGCCTGGCGTATGGGCGGTCGTTACCCGGTTAGCCAGCAGTACCTTGTGGCCAATGCCAAACGCCAGTTTTTCGATATGCGCATTAAACCCCAGATCACCTGCCATACCAATATAGGTCTTGCTGTCTTCCTGCTTTAAGCGCAGTGCTTCGGCTTCTTTTACGCATTTCAGTACCGCCGTGTGGCCCTGCTCGTCTTTATACACCCCAACACCAAGGTCGACCTTGTTTGGGTTCGGGTCTTCTTTGTACGCCGCCATTAAACCTAAAATTGGATCGGTGGCCACCGGTTGTAACTGAGCAAACATAATGATCTACCTGAGTTAAAGTTGCATAAAAAGGGCGGCGTTTACGGCAAATACGCCGGTACGGTTAAACACACCGCGACCAGCAATGCCAAAGCATCCGCAGTAAAGACGTTTTTATTAAAATCTTCCGCATCGACAATGCCGGCTATTTTGCCTGATTGGTCAAACAGAGGCAAACAGGCTTCGGCCTGCACTTTCGGGTCACAGGTATAATACTCACCGCCGCTGCCCAAATAAGCCGACACGTCGTTAATAATTTTAGCTTTGCCAGTTAAACCAACGGTGCTGTTATTGCTGATTTTGGCAAAGTCGCTGTTCAGCGGAAACTCGGCCCGCGATGCAGCGCCATAATAGGCTAATTTGACCAACACCGGCTGACCGGCAGTATTAGGCCTCGCCTGATAAATACCAAACCAATCCAGGCCAGACTGTTCTCGGTAAAATGCAGCGATATTGCCAAGCGCTTGTAATGCCTGCTGATTATGCGCGCTCTGTCCACCGAGAATCGCCGTTAAATCATAGGCTTCGTCGGCCAGCTGGCCAAACAGTGAACAGGCCCCGCCTTCGCCCAGCTCAGGCACTTTATATTGCCACTGCACCACAGCCGGTGCGGCTACCGATAAAAAAGCCCGTAATTCAGCCTGGCGCTGCACCACCTTAGCAGTAAAAGTCGCCTCAGACGTTTCGCCTAAATATGCCACTATAGCGGCACGCTCAATATAGTCAGATACAGCAACAGCATCTTGCGACATTATAGCCATCCAGATTTCTAAAATTTGACAGGCATTTTACCAGAAGCGCTTAAAAAGCCAAGCCAACACTGCCCAGGTTGAGGAAATTGTTGCCGCCACGCCAGCGGATGTTTAAGCTGACAGCATTGTAAAGCAAGTGAACCCATTTATGGCAGGCAATAAAATCTCTCTGGCCGACTGGCAGGCTCAACTTAACCCTCAAGGCAGTAATACCGCGGTAAAAACAGCCGTAAAAGACGATGCCAATCTGGTATACAGCACCGAGGGCGGTAAAATCGTCGCTAAAGCGCCGGCTAAAGCGGTGGCAGAGGCCTTTGCAGATGGTGCAGTGCGGATAAGACGCGAAACCAAAGGCCGTGGTGGCAAAGCGGTACTGACGATCAGCGGTATCGCAAAGCCGCATGATGAGTTGGTATTACTGGCTGCGAAGTTGAAAAAGAAATGTGCCTGTGGTGGCGCGGTAAAAGATGGCATCATTGAAATTCAGGGCGATAAGCGCATGCTGGTCGAGCAGTTATTGCAAGCTGAGGGTTTTAAAACCAAATGGGCCGGTGGTTGATGCCCCATCCTGAACATCAGACACCTGCGCAATAGAGCCGAACCGGTTTGCTCACGCCAACACGCCGTAAACCCATCCCTGGGGGCTCGTCTCAGCCCGTCCGGGGCTTCAACGGTTAGCTTAGAGCAAACCGGTTCTCTATATCGATATCGTTGAATTAGGCCTTACTTCACCGCTTCGCGGTTATACGGCTGGCCAAATACGCCATTAAAAAAGCTGTCTTTTAACCAGTAAGGCCGCTGCGCCGTATTGGCCACATCCAGCGCAATATTAAAGTTAATATCGGCAAATACCGCACCGGCATCATAACGGATGGCACCGTAGTCTTTAATTAAGCTTGGAATATCATCCGACGGCTTATGGTAATGCTTGGCAAAAAAACTGGACCAGACTTTACCGCCATCCTGCTTCGGATCTGTTGACTTAAACCCGGTCATTAAAAATACCGCCGGTACGCCCTTTTTTACCAGGGTGTAGTGATCTGAGCGGGTAAAAATGGCCTGCTCTGGCATAGGATCAGCGCTTAATGCTATGCCCTCTTTGGCAGCCGCCTGTTCAACTACCTTGCCCAAGGATGAGTGATTGGCGCCAAAAGCTATCATATCGGCGAACGGATACAGCAGTACTGGCATATCCAGGTTTACGTTAGCCACCAGCTTATCGATAGGCCGGGTTGGGTTATGGGCAAAGTAGTCGGCACCGAGTAAGCCTTTTTCTTCACCGGTCACCACCACAAACAAAATAGAGCGTTTGGGTTTTTCCGGCAGCTGGGCAAACAAACGCGCGGTTTCCAGCAGGATAGCCACACCGGCAGCGTTATCCATAGCGCCGTTGTTTATTTTATCGTCACTGCGTAAGTCATTGCTGTAACCAATATGGTCTGAGTGCGCCGTTACCACCACATACTCATCTTTTAATACAGGATCAGACCCTTCCAGTACCGCTATCACATTCGGGCTGGAGATATCGTCATGGCTGCTGTTACGGCTAAGCGTGGCCGACACCCCAAGCTCAAAGCCGGCTGGGCCTGCGTCGTTATCAAGCTGGGAAAAAATGTCTTTCAGCTTAACCGGCGCTTTAGCAAACAACGCCGCCGCTGCGTCATGATGCACATAAGCCCCACCCTTTACGTTAGGATAGCTGTCAGCCGGGGTGCCATCGCTTTGCAGCCACTCCATCGACGGCGCATTTAAATACAACAAGCTGCTGGCATAAGGCCGCACTTTTTCCTGCTTCGGTGTGTGAATGCTGATAATGCCCACTGCACCGCGCTCTGCCGCCAGGCGGGTTTTCAGGCTGTTTAAATGCGCCGCTTCTTCACTGGGCAGGCTGTCTGGCCGGCCAGTTAACAGCACAACAATTTTACCGTTCACATCCAGGCCGGCATAATCGTCCAGGCCAAATTCTTTGGATACTAAACCATAGCCAGCAAATACCAGCGGCGCTGTGACTTCAGTGTGGCTAAATTGCAGGCTGGGACCGGTAAAAAAGGCTTTCGGATAGGCCAGCGCCGTGCTGTTGCCGTCTACATGCAGGGTGAATTTAGCGCTGTCTTGCGCCAAGCGCGCTTTACGCAGCGGCACGCGCTGTAAATAACTGCCGTTATCACCGGCCGGCTTTAACCCCAATGCCTGTAACTGGGTCGCGATGTATAAAGAGGCTATTTCATGCTCGTTACTGCCAGTGTCGCGACCGGCCAGGGCATCTGAGGCGAGAAACTGCATATGCGCTGCAATCGCCGTCGCATTCGCCGCGACAGAGGGCGCAGGTGATGTCGGCGTGGTGCCGGCGCAGCCAACCAGGGCAGTTATCGCTGCGGTTGTCAGTAATCTTTTTAATATCATTGGTTTTCCTTAAAAACAGCAGTGCCAGCAAAAGCTGGCACTGAATAAGCGCGTATTAAAACCAGGGTAGCAAATTACCCCTGGTTTATCCGTTGCTGGTACTTATCATGTAATTGCTTATGACGGTTATTTAAATCAACCGCCCGGCCATCAATCCACAGATGAGTCACCTTATGCCCCAGATAGTCGAAGATATCCCCTTCAGACACCACCAGGCTGGCGGCCTTCCCCACCTCGATACTGCCAATTTTATCGGCAACACCGGCAATTTGCGCGGCATTAATGGTAACAGAACGTAACGCCTGCTCCTGGGTTAAGCCAAAACTGATAGCCTGGCCAGCTGCAAACACCAGATTACGCGTATCCCAGTAGCCATCTAATGACAACGCATATTGTACGCCGGCATCCTGCAAGGTTTTTGGTACTACAAAGGCCTGGCTGTAGTTTTCGTCACCGCGCGTTGGCAAACCGTAAGGCGCCGTGTAAATTACCGCGACCTTAGCTGCTGCCAGCTCTTCTGCCAGGCGCCAGCTGTCACGGCCACCGACGATAGTCAGCTTTAGCTGGTACTCGTTCGCCAGTAACATGGCCTGACGAATTTGCCGCTCATCATCCGCATGCACAAACAGTGGCCGTTTACCATCAAACACCGCCAGCATTTCATGCCAGCGTGAGTCTACGCCTTTATTTAACCCGGCCTGCTCGGCGTCATAGTAAGCTTTGGCATCCTTGAAGTACTGCTGCAACGCTTCCAGTTGCTTAGCATTGGCTTTACGTACTTCGTCGGCCGGTTTCGGATTCCAGCGTGAGCCCAACGTACTGGCATTAGGCCAGCGCACATGCAAGCCGGTGCCATCGGCGACAACCGCATCCTGATAGTTCCAGGCATCCAGCTGCATTAAGCTCGATTGCCCCATCAGCATACTGCCGGACGGATACACCATGCTGTAGGCAAAGCCATTGCTGCGGATGGTGGGGATCACTTCTGAATCAGCGTTATAAGCCACCTTGGCTTTAATGTCCGGGTTAGTTTGCGTTACCTCGGTTGAGTCGTCCGTTGAGCGTACCGCTTCTATTTCTATTAACCCCAGCTGGTTAGCCAGTGCGATTAAGCCCGGATACAAATGCTTACCGTCCAGAGCCAGCACAGTGGCGCCCTCAGGCGCAGCCAAACCCTGGCCCAGTGCAGCAATTTTGCCATCGATAATCAGCACATCGGTGTCGGCTTTTACGCCGTTGGTTACCGTGTGCACGGTAAGACCGGTTAATAACAGCGGGCTGCTTTGTGCTTTACCCGGCACCATATCATGGGCCGCAGCGCTGCCAATATTCAGACCTGCGATAGCGGCAACCGATAAACTTAAACAAATTTTGTTAAATGTCATGCTGCGTCTCCTTAGTGGCTATGGCTGTGACGGTGCAAATGCTGGCCAATTTGCCACCAGTCGCCCTGATCTTCACAATGCCACTCTGGCTCTTCTTGCTTATAAGCGTCTTTATCACCGGCTTTAGCCGCATCACCGGCGTTCAGTACTTTTTGTACCAAGGCGGCTTTTTCGGCTTCCAGTTGCTGCTTAAGCTGCTTATCAATATTGATATCAAAGTACTTGGTACCGCCAATCCAGGTTTGCTGCGCCTGGCTGTACACCGATAACGGATGGGTATTCCACAGTACGAAGTCGGCCTGTTTACCCACTTTGATGGAGCCGGTTACGCCGTCTATTTTAAGCTGCATCGCCGGGTTTATAGTGACCATCTTCAGCGCATCATGCTCGCTCATACCGCAATACATCACCGATTTTGCCGCTTCCTGATTTAACCGGCGCTGTAAACCGGCATCGTCCGAGTTAATGCTGACATTTACACCCTGCTCTGCCATTAAACAGGCATTGGTGGGTATAGCGTCCTGCACTTCCATTTTATATGCCCACCAGTCGGCAAAGGTTGACGCGCTGGCGCCGTGTGCCGCCATCTCTTTGGCCGTTTTATAGCCTTCCAGAATGTGGGTAAAGGTCGTAATGCTAAAACCCAGTTCATCGGCCAGCTCAATTAACATCAGAATTTCAGACGCCACATAAGAGTGGGTATGAATAAAGCGCTGTTTATTGAGAATTTCAACCAAGGCTTGTAAGCGGTAATCAATACGTGGTGGTGCCACCTGCTCGCGCTGGCGTTTTGACAGCTTGTTATAGGCCGCCAGTTTGGCGTTGTACTCTTTGGCGGCGACAAAGGCATCACGGATAGTGGTTTCAACACCGATCCGGGTTTGCGGATAACGCTCGGTGAAGGCATCGCCCCAGTTTGACTGTTTCACGTTTTCGCCCAGAGCAAACTTAATGCTCGGCGGTGCCGCGCGCATTTTCAGGCCCTCGGCGCTCTCGCCCCAGCGGAACTGAATAACCTGTGCCTGGCCACCAATAGGGTTGGCGCTGCCGTGCAGCAGCTGGGCAGTTGTGGTACCACCAGCCAAACCACGATACAGATTAATATCTTCCGGGTTTAACACATCACCAATGCGTACCTCTGAGGTTACCGCATCGGTACCTTCGTTCACGCCGGCTTCGATAGCTACATGTGAGTGCTCATCAATCATGCCGGGAGTCAGGTGCATACCGCTGGCGTCAATCACGTCAAAACCACGTGGAGTGCTTAAGTTTTTACCAATCTTATCGAACTTGCCGTTGCGCACTATAACGTCAGTATTTTCCAGCACACCGTCTTGTTCTGCTGTCCATACCGTAGCGTTTTTAATATGCACATTTTGCTGTTTGGCTAAGGCCGGCAAGCCATAAGCACGGTTAGGGAAAGTGATGCTGGAGATCAGCTTAACGTCAGGCTTAACCGCCTTATCTGGCGTACTGCTGTCCGGCAGCGGCTGACGCTGCGCGGTAACAGCCTGGCTACCTGTAGTCAGCTGCCAGAGCCCGCTTAGCTGGTTGTCCAGCAACTGGCCATTAAATTGCGCAATCTGCTTATCGCCGCTGAGTTCAGTCAGGTTAAGGTTAAACTGCAAGCGCTGTTGCTGCGTATGAATATGCTGCAGTTTTACCGCTTTGGCATCTGCCGGCGCAGCCAGTAGAGTGGCTTCGCCACTGAGTTTATCAGCTTCGCCTTTAAGGGTGATTTTTACCACTTTACCATTTAGATTTAACTGATAATCACCGGCAAATTGCACCGGCGCAATAGCTTTAATGCTGTGCTGCTGGCCTCGCACCCAGGTGGCGATAATTTCACCATCCGCAAACAGGTCGCCAGTGGCCAGTACCAGGTCAGCCTGATATCCCGGCGCTATTTTACCTACTTTATCCGCCACCCCGGCAATAGCAGCTGGCACTGTGGTCAAAGCTGCCAGGGCAGTATCCGCCGATAAACCGTGTTGTACGGCCTTGCGCAAATTCGGCCAGAAATCTTTTTTATCTTTTAATTTAAAGGTGGTCAGGGCAAAAGGCACCCCGGCGTTGGCCAGTGCGGCGGCATTGGCCGGCGCCCGCTCCCAGTGGCGTAAATCGGCCAGATTTACATCCAGCTGATCTGCAACCTGCTCTACCGCTGGCGCTGCCGGGAAATTCAGCGGTAAAATCAGCTTGCGCTGCATCGCTTTAACCTCGTCCAGCCGCACATACTCGTAGCCGGACCCCACCATAGCGGCATTATCCAGCTTAAACTCGGTTAACAGCTGATGTGCCCGCAGCAGCGATCTGTCATCAGCAGTTTCAAAAATGGCCCCTTGCCGCTCAATATTACTCAGGCTTTGCAGCGCGGCATTAAACTCGATCGGCTCGTTAAAATAGCGGACATCGGTTTTACCATAAGCCTGGTTATACCAATTTGCGTCGCTCAGTGTCTGGCGGATCAGCGCTATACTACCCATTAATGACGACGGATAACTTTGCTTGGAGCTGCCCTTGCTAAAGGCCATAAACTGCGGGCCATTCGGGTTTAATATCAGCTCATTGGGGAGCCCGTCAGTTAAAGCGCTGACAAAGGCCTGGCCGCGGAAAATGCCGTCAAAGCGCGCCGATTGCGCGGCGGTAAAACCCAATTTACGCAGTTCAGCTGCCGCTTTACTATCGGGCTGAAATTGGTCCACCCAGTTGTGCTCGGCATGTATAGCGGCATTGCTGGCATTGCCACCTTTGCGCTCATTTTTATACACCGGCGCATCGCGATAACTGCCAGGTTTCGCCGGTTTAGCTGCCTCTATACCGTATTGGGTGTAAGGGTCTATAAAACCGGGATACAGGGTGTAGCGGCTGGCGTCAATTTGCTGATAACCGGCCGGCACAGACACTTTAGTGCCGACAGCGCTGATGCGGCCATCGGCAATAAGCACAGTGGCATTTTGCAGCTTTTTGCCAGGTTCGGTGTATACCGTCGCGCCGGTTAGCGCAATAAAATTAGGGGTTTTGTCGATAATACCTTGCAACGGCGTAGTCTGATCGGCATGGCTGCCAGCAGTAAATACCGTCAGCAGCGCTGAGCTTAACAGCGACAGGCGGGCTTTGGTCATAACATGTTCCTGAATTAAGGGTTAACTGTTAACAACATAGTTCAGGCGACTCAGCTCCTGCTCGGCTAACGGCATGCTGAAATAGTACCCCTGAACCTGATAGCAAGCATTTTTTCTTAAAAAATCTACCTGTTCAGCCGTTTCTACCCCTTCTGCCACCACGCGCAGATTCATTTTCTGTGCCATGGCGATAATCGCCGCGACAATATCCATGTCGTTACGATCATCCGGGATATCTTTGACGAACGAGCGATCTATTTTCAGCTCGTCTACCGGAAAACGCTTTAAATAACTAAGCGAAGAATAGCCTGTACCAAAGTCATCGATAGATAAAGACACGCCGAGACGCTTTAACTGATTTAACTGGTTAATAGCCGCATCGGTGTCCCCCATCAGCATACTTTCGGTAATTTCAAAAATGATGTTGGCCGGATTAGCCCCGGTGCGTTTTAAAATACGCTCGACAATTTCCGGCAGGTTATCGTCATTAAACTGACGCACCGACAGGTTAATCGACAAGGTAACTTCATAACCGCGGCTGTGCTGGCGGCTTAAAAAGCGGCAGGCTTCCCAGATAATCCACTCGCCAATCTGCACTATCAGGCCGGTACTTTCTGCCACATGAATAAAGCGCAGTGGCGGCACCAGCGTATTGTCCGGCCGCAGCCAGCGCAGCAGGGTTTCGTAGCCAATAATGCTGTTATCACGAATATCAATCTTTGGCTGGTAATACAGCAAAAACTGATGCTCACGAATGGCCTCACGCAGCTGATTTTCTATCAGCAGCCGCTCGTTTGCCGCTTCGTTTAAATCTGGGCTGAAAAAGTGAAACGTATTTTTGCCGCGGGCTTTTGCCTCGTACATCGCCAAATCGGCGTGTTTAAGCAAAAGCTCTTCTTCTGCGGCATCCTCCGGTGCAACCGTAATACCGATACTGGCGCTGATTGACACCTCATGCTGGCCCAGTTTCACCGGCGCCGCAAAGGCTTGTTGCAGGTTAGTGGCAATCGATGACGCCTGGCCACGGTCTTTAATGCCGCTTAAGATCACCGCAAACTCATCGCCGCCTAAGCGGGCAATGGTGTCTTCTTCACGCAGCCGGCTAATCAGCCGTTTCGCCACTTCTTTTAGCAGTTCATCGCCGGCATCGTGGCCCAGGGTGTCGTTAATGCGTTTAAACTCGTCCAGGTCAAAATACAGCAGGGCAAAGTTGTAATACCCGCGGTGTGACATAGCGATGGCTTTGCGCAGCTGATCACGAAAATAACTGCGGTTAGCCAGCCCGGTTAGCACATCATAGTAGGCCAGTTGTTCCATTTTTTTCTGGCTTTGCTTAATAAAAGAGATATCCTGCATCGCGCAAACATAGTTGCTGATCTCGCCTTTTTCATCGCGAATTGGCGCTATAGCCAGCGACACCCAAAGTTGGCGCTGCTGGTACTGCAGCAGCATATCGCCACGCCAGTGTTGACGTTCTGCCAGGGTTTGAGCAATTTCTTCGCCGACATGGTGCATCTCTTCGGCAAACAGACTGTGTAGCGGTTGCTGTTGCAGCTGCTCGGTGCTGCAACCTATCATTTCGGTTAAAAACGGGTTGATATACTCAACGTTCAGCGCCTGATCGGTCAGCACTATGCCAGAACTGGAAAACGACACGGCCTTACTCAGTTTACGTGCCGAACGCTCGGCCTGCTCCTTTTCCTCTATCCGTGCGTTTAAGCCATCAACCAGCTCGGATATCTCTGCCGACATACTACCAAATGCTTGATTTAACAAACCAATTTCGTCTGGCTTACTATCCAGGGTTATCTGCTGTAAGTCGCCTCGCGACAAACGGTTAATCGCCGCAGACAGCCGGTTTAGCCGCTTCAACATAAACTGGTACACCACCAGTTGTAACAACAAAGCCACCAATATAGCGACCACGACAAAGGTGACTAATAACCGGCTGCGAAACTGTCCCAACGCTGCCAGCACTTTCGCTTTGTCGCTGTAAACTGCCAGATGCCAGTTTAGCCGCTCTACCGGCGCACTGGCGATCAGCTGCTCTGACGCTTGCTGGGCGGCCGATTGCGAAACCTCAGGCTGGCGCGCTACCTGATTCGCATAATGCTGCAACGCGGCATTTGCTTGCGGCTGGCCGGTATAACGGCTGTTCATTTGCAGCTGACTATTCATATCAGTGGGCGGCAAACTAATAATCAGCCCGTTTTGGTCAAACAAAAACGTCTGAGTTTGCTTATCCGCAGAAGCTGGCAGTTGGCTGATAATATCGTCCAGAATATAGTCAACACCGGTCACACCGATAAATTCATCATTGATATACAGCGGAATAATCAGGCTGGTCATCCACTTTTTCCAGATATTATCAAAGTACACCGGCGTCCAACGCGGCTGACGGGTCGGGTTTTGCTCTGGGGTAGCAATCTGATAAAACAGGTCCTGATGAAAGTTATGCGTGGTTTCCACCTGCAATGCCCAATCGGCTGGCGCAATGCGGATAAACTGTTCTTTAGCGATAAAGTAGAAATTAAAGAAATCATGCAGCATCAGCGGCGCTAACTGTTGCCATAATTCGCCGGTACGATCAAATAACGCCGCAGTGCGGTCGGTATAGCGCTCTGCAGCGACAAAGCCGGCGGAATAGTCATCCTGCGCCCGCACACTGCCATCGGCGGCAGCTGTCAGTCTAAGCGGTGCTTGCAGAGGCGCTTGCGCCAGCTGACGCATTACTATCTGGTTGGCCGCTAGGGCTTTTTGCTCTTTTTGCAGCAAGTCAGCATTTAATTGCTGCGCTATTAACTTAGCCCCCTGCTGTACTACGGCTTGCTGTTGCTGCAGTGCAATATTTTGCTGCAACATCAGCACCACATAACCAATAGCAAAACCGGCTAGTACAATAGCGACAAATACCACCAGCGCAAATTTCCGGCCCAGTGAGTCCATTCCGCTTGGTTTAGTAAAATTAACATCCTTCACTTATGCTGCCTGATCCTGTAAAACTATTGATTATTGGCAAGATATTGCAATCTGTTAAGATATGACAACGTCATTATTGCATGTAAATTCAGCAAAAGAGAATGAAACGATGAAAAAACCCCTGTTGACAGCCCTGTTATTCACCCTGTGTTCAGCTCCAGCTGTTGCAAAAAGTGCATTTAGCGATGCAAAAGACAGCGTGACATATCGCCAGTCAGCTTTCCAGCTGATCCGCCACAATATGGCCGATATCGGTGATATGTTAAAAGGCGAAGTACAATATGATGCCGCGCGGCTAAATAAGCGCGCCACGGCTTTGGCCACCTTAACTACCTTGCCCTGGGAGGCTTTTACAGTACCCGGAGCCGAACAAGCGGGTGGTGATGCTAAAGCTGAGATCTGGCAAAACCTGCAGGATTTTAACAGCCGCGGTGAAAAACTTGCTGCCGACGCCATGGCGCTAAAAACCGCGGCCGATAGCGGCGAGCAAGCCGAAATCCGCAAAGCCTTTGGCACTTTTGCCCGTAACTGCAAAGCCTGTCACGACAACTATAAAAACTAAGGCTGTGGTGGCGCTGTGTTATAACAGCGCCATTAACGCCGCCCCCTGCCAGTAATAAAGCACTGTTAGCAGCAACGCGAAAAGCAGGAAAAACCAGATACTGTTCTTCAGTTTAATCTTAAGCGCAGTACTGTGATGTGCTTTACCGCTTAACATCAGCCACAACACATTATGTACCCGCACACTGTGCCACAACGCGGCAACAATGTGCACCAAAATGGCTGCCAGCAATATGTTGATATTAATTTTATGCACCTCAGAGGCCATCTCAACCCAAGTGGCGGGTAACACCGTTACTAAAGGGCCATCACTGAGGTAGCTATTGTCAAAAGTTGCCAGGCCGCTTATCAGCTGCACCAATACCAGCACGATTAACAGCGCTATCATATAAAAAGAAGCCGGATTATGGCCGGTAACCGCATAAGGCCGGCGTAAATAGTGCCATGCTGCCGCGGGCGATGCCGCAAAGTGGCTGAATTTTGCCGTGTCACTGCCGATAATCCCCCAGACAATACGCGACACGACCAAGGCCAGCAAGGTATAAGCCAATAGCTGGTGCTGAGCCATCAGCCCCTCTTCGCCGGTATACCACAGGCCGGCAATTAACAGCAGCTGGCTCCAGTGAAAAAACCTTACGGCAAAATCCCATACCTTCAGTTGTTGTGACATTTTGTTCAGTCTCCGATATGCTAAGTTTTTGATTTTATACCACAGAGTGTTAAAGATGAATTGGTGGAAATGGCTGCTGAGCTTTGTAATGCTGGTACTGGCCGCAGCGGCGGCGATAGTATTTAGTCTACTGTATTTTAGTGTACCGGCTTATGACGGTGAACATAGCAGCAGTATCAGTACCACCGCCAGGCTGGAGCGTGATGCCCTGGGTTACCTTAGCATCCATGCTGCCAACCGCAATGACGCGGCCTTTGCGCTGGGTTTTGCCCATGCGCAGGAACGTTTTTTTCAAATGGATTTACTGCGCCGCAATGCCGCCGGCGAACTGGCCGAATTGTTTGGCGAGCGCGCTCTGGATGCCGACAAAGCCCTGCGCCGGCATCGTTTTCGCCAACGGGCAGAACTGGCGCTCTCGCGACTGAATGCCTCTGAGCAACAACTGTTGGCCGATTATAGCCGTGGCGTCAATGAAGGTTTAGCGGCCCTGCCCCTGCCGCCCTTTGAATACCTGTTACTGCGGCAAACACCAAGCACCTGGCAGGCGGCAGACTCATTCCTGATCATTTACAGTATGTACTTGGATTTACAAGGTAAGCTTGGTCGTGACGACTATGCCATGACAGTGCTGAAACAACATGTGCCTACTGATTGGTACCGTTTTTTACAGCAAGAGTCGGATATCTGGCAGGCGGCACTGGATAATAGCGTTACGGCACCGGTTGCACTGCCTGATACAGCCTACCCTCAGCTGCTGCGCCAACAGCTCAGTGCCTGCAATCAGTGCCTGGTGAAAGATGCCACCGATATTGGCAGCAATAACTTTGCCGTGTCTGGCCGTTTAACATCGCACGGCAGCGCCATTTTAGCTGACGATATGCACCTTAGCAGCCGGGTGCCCGGCATTTGGTATAAAGCTCAGCTCAATTGGCGCGATAGCGATAAAATGCGCACGGTAACCGGTTTAACCCTGCCCGGCGCACCTGCCGTGGTGGTGGGGTCGAACGGTAAACTGGCCTGGGGTTTTACCAACAGCACGGCAGACTGGCATGACCTGGTTGCCCTGCAGTTATCTGATGATGGCAAACGCTATTTAACACCGCAGGGCTGGCAAAACCTGCAATATCACTACGAAACCATCAAAGTAGCCGGCGGCGCCGACCAGACCATTGAATTGGCAGAAACCGTCTGGGGGCCGGTTGTGCGCTTTGGCGACAGCCCGGCCTATGCCCTGCGCTGGGTAGGTTATGATGCGCAAGCGGTTAACTTTAACCTGCTGGCGCTGGAGCAAACTGACAGTGCACAGCAGGCGCTGACACTGGCCCCCAGCTTTGGTATACCATCGCAGAATCTGATGCTGGCCGACAGCTCAGGTCACATTGGCTGGCGCCTGACCAACCGCATTCCCAGGCGCCAGCTTGATGATTTTGACACCGCCCAGGACTGGAGCGATGGCCGTCAGGGCTGGTTTGGCGTTATAGACCAGGCAGAGCAGCTAAGTCTTACTGACAGCGACCGCTTATGGACCGCCAATGCCCGGATGATTGGCGGAGATTTTTACAATATTATTGGCAATGGTGGTTACGATTTAGGTGCCCGTGGCTGGCAGATCCAGCAAGGCCTCAATGCCCTGCAGCAGGTAGATGAGCAGGCGTTACATGCTATCCAGCTGGATAACCGTGCTGTGATGCTGCAGCGCTGGCGTCGGTTGCTACTGGACGTGCTGGACAACGACACTGTAGAGCAGCATCAGTTGCAGGCATACCGCCAGTATCTGGTGAACAGTGCTCAGCATGCCAGCGTCGATGATATTGGCTACAGCCTGGTGCGTGCCTTTCGCTTGCAATTGCTAAAGCTACAGTTTGCCCCGCTCTCTGCCCTTTTGGAGCAACAAGGCGCCCGCAGTCAGGATTTAAAATATTCGCTGGAAACCCCGCTTTGGGCTATGTTGCAACAGCGCCGTCGCGACACCCTACCTGAAACCTATGCCAGTTGGGATGCGTTGCTGCTTGAAGCGGTGTTGCAAAGCAAAACGCAACTGGAGCAGCAATACGGCAGCCTAAGCCAAAGCAATTGGGGCCGCGTTAACACTGCGCGCATTGTGCACCCGCTGGCCAGCGCTGTACCGGTGCTGGGTGACTGGCTTAATATGGCCGCAACACCCCTTAATGGCGACAGCCATATGCCGCGGGTACAAAAACCCGGCTTTGGCCAGTCGCAACGTATGGTAGTAGCCCCCGGGCAGGAGCATTTAGGTATTTTAACCATCCCGGCCGGCCAGTCGGGCCATCCGCTATCGCCGTTTTACCGCGCCGACCATCAGTACTGGTTAAACGAAGTAGCACTGCCATTTTTACCCGGCGAGAAAAAATATCAGTTGCTGTTAACGCCACAGGGTTGACTTTAGCCATCCAGACGGACTATGTTAGCAGCCATGAAAACTGTATTTATCGCGCTCAGCTTTTTTCGCTTTACCACCTGTTACGGGAGGCGGTAAGCTGCGCGCGCAGTAAAACCTGAAAACCTCCCACGCCGGGAGGTTTTTTTTTGCTTATTTTACTTACACAAAGAGAATTAACATGGAACTGGATGAAATACGCCACGCGATCAGCGACACCGATCAGCAGCTTCTGGGCTTACTGGCAAAACGCCGCAAGCTGGCACTGGCGGTAGCCGATGCCAAGCTGGCACAAAACAAACCGATCCGCGATCAGAAGCGCGAGCAGGAATTGCTGGTATCGTTAATTGAACAGGGCAAACCGCTGGGGCTCGACGCCCAATATGTCACCCGCCTGTATCATGTGATTATTGAAGACTCAGTATTACAGCAACAAGCAAAAATTCAGGGCCAGCTAAACGGCACCAACCAACCTGCGGTGCGGGTGGCCTTTTTAGGCGGCCAGGGCTCTTACAGTTACTGGGCAACACAGAAATACTTTACCCGCCGCGCCGAGCGTATTATCGAGCAAGGCTGTGACAGTTTTAACGAAATTGTCCAGGCAGTGGAAACCGGCCATGCCGATTACGCCCTGCTACCGATAGAAAACACCTCATCGGGCAGTATTAACGAAGTGTACGATTTACTGCAGCACACCCGTTTATCTATCGTTGGTGAGCTAACCCACCCTATCGCCCATTGCCTGCTTGGCCTGCCAGGCACTGATTTAACTAAAATTCGTCAGGTATGTGCCCACCCGCAGGTTATCGCGCAGTGCAGCCAATATTTGCAAGGCTTGTCACAGGTAAAAATAGAATACTGCGACAGTTCATCCGATGCTTTTAACCGCATTAAACAACAGCAAGACCCAACCGTTGTTGCCATTGGCGGCGAAGAAGGCGGCCAGTTGTATGGCCTTGAAGTGCTGACCCGTGATTTAGCCAACCAGAAAGACAACGTCAGCCGCTTTATTGTGGTCGCACGCAAACCAGTTAGCGTGGCCAAAGCCATACCGGCGAAGACCACCTTTATTATGTACACCGGCCAGCAGCCCGGTGCACTGGTCGATGCATTACTCGTGCTAAAACAACACGGTATTAGCATGGGCAAACTGGAATCGCGGCCGATAAACGGCAACCCGTGGGAAGAAATGTTTTATGTTGATGTGTTTGCCAACCTGAATGACTACGCTATGACCCGCGCTTTGGAAGAACTGAATAAAATTACCAAATTTATTAAGGTGTTAGGCTGTTACCCCAGTGAGGATATCGAGCCGACCCAGGTTATCGCCAGCTGATAAGGTGGTTAGACAGGGGCCTGAAGCCCCTATCTGACAATATCTGAATCACAGTATGCACCTTGCACTTCAGCTTTTATGCGCATAAGCTATGCACATATCAGGTATGGAGTATAGCAATGAACCATGTATACAATACTCAGGCACAAAAAAAACCTACTAATTTGAGTATAAACAGCGACTTACTGGAAAAAGCCCGCGGCCTGAATATCAACCTGTCCGCCACGCTGGAGCAGGCGTTAGCCGAGCAACTACGCAGCGCCCAGCGTGCACAATGGCTGAGCGAGAATAAAGACGCTATTGCAGCTTACAACCAGTTTGTTGAAACGAACGGCACTTTTAGTGATAGTGTCAGGAAGTTCTAATGGCGCAGTTTACCGCTTACGCTAACAGTAACCCCGTTACACACGAGCAGTATCCGTATTTGCTGGATATTCAAAGCGAGTTATTAAGCGAGCTGAAGACTACAGTGGTGATACCGCTCTCCCCCGCCGACCTGGTTGGCACGATCAGCCTGAGCCGGCTTAACCCGGCCCTGACATTAAATGGCGAACAGCTTATCGCCATGACCCAGGATCTGGCTGGGATAGATCGCCGCCAACTCGGCGCTGTAGCTGATGACTTATCGACCTATCGCAGTGAAATTATTGCCGCACTGGATTTTGTTATCTCGGGTATTTAGCAGCAAAATCATCTTGCTTGTAACCCGTTTGTTGGAGTGCGTGTTGATGAATATAGTTAACACTCGCTTTTTTATTAACTTTGGGGAAAGTACTTTTCAACATCGTTAATGTAAAGCTTAAGCAGATCACCGCGTTTTACACCGGCTGTACTATGGCCTAAATCTTTACGTACTGCAAAAAGTAAATCCTCTACAGCGCCCATGATTCTGGATGCCTCCGCAATCTTCGCTCCTGCGTTAATCTGTGATGATTCTGAAGTGATTTGAGGAACAATTATTTGATTTCTAAAATCTCCAAAAGCTTTAACCATATCCTTTGAGCCCCAAATTACTAGATCGCGCGTAGTATCAGCAAAAAACTGAACCATCTCTCTTTCTGAGGGAAACTTTTTACCTAATTTTTCCGCAAAAGTGATAAGAAAAATAAATTCGATAATTCGCTCATAAACGGGAACTTTCTTTTGTCTTAATTGCGCTTTTATCTCCACCTTATGCTCTTGCCTTTTTGAAAGCATTACAGTGAAAACCGATACGAGAACAGTAGCTGAGGCTGCAATGATACCTGCAGACAGAGTCGGGTCTATTGATATGAAAAGTCCCCATACTTTGACGCAAGCAGCGTATAAAGTGACAAATACTATGCCTAATAGTACAAGTGATAACAGTGTTTTTAAGAGCTTTTCATATCACCTCAACAACTAAAATAAATGGCTGCGTATCCGAATAATAAATACACAAACTGCACTGCCAACATTCTGAAAATTGTAAAATTAAATCCAGTCTAGGCCGCTGGTTGAATGTAAATCAAGCACTTTATCTTGCTGAAGCAATCCGATGAAAATTGTTGCTTATGATAGAGCTGCCAAGCGCAATTATGCGCCCCTACAGCTATCAGCGCTGATACAGCTCCAGCGGCAAGCCGTCAGGGTCTTGAAAGAAGGTAAAGGGCTTGCCGGTGTACTGGTCGATGCGGATCGGTTCTACTGCTACGCCTTGCTTCGTTAAGTAATCAGCAAACTCGGCGACATCATCTACTACAAAGGCCAGATGCCGCAGGCCCTGCGCTTCGGGTTGGCTGGGCCTTGGTGGTGGATTGGGGAAACTGAATAGTTCAATTTGATTGCCATTGGGTAACGCCAGATCCAGTTTCCAGGAGTCGCGCGCGGCGCGGTAATTCTCCGCCAGGATCTCAAGCCCTAACAGTTCGGTATAAAAACGTTTAGAGCGGGCGTAGTCGCTGCAAATTATTGCCACATGATGAATAGCATTGAGGGTTGGACGTGTCATAAAAAAGGCCTGATAAGCGTCAGGCCTTTAGTGTATCAGAGTAGCTTTTTCAGCTCAGCTTTAAGTTTGTCATCATCGGTTGCGGCAAGTAAAGGTTGCGTAATAGCGACAGCTTTATCAGCCTGGTCGGATAGCAGGTAAAGTTGTGCCAAACGCAACTGAGCCCAATCGTGGCGATCGGATGCCGGATTGTCCTGTAAGTAGTGCTGCACAGCCGCAATGCCTTCTGCCACCGCAGTTTTGCCCAGCACCGCGCAACGTGCCAGCTGATACCGGCTTTCGTTGATCGATGCTGTGGCATCGTTATCCACTGCAGGTTGCTGTATCGCCTGCTGCAATAAGGTGATAGCGTCGCTGTAGTTATCTTGCGCAGCAAGCTGCATGGCACGCTGAAAATAGGCTTCTGGTCGGGTTTGCAGTAGCTCAGCATCTGCCAGGAACTGGTTAAATGCTGCCTCGTCCGCTATATTAGCCAGCTTAAGCTGCAACAACCAGCCCTGCAGTGCGTCCAGTTGCTTTAACTGTTGTGCCATCTCTAATGCCTGCTCTTTATCGCCACCGGCAATACTAGGAGCTTGCGCTAAAAAGCTACCCAAAGCGATATAACTGCGTGGGTTTTCCGGCGCCAGTGTCAGTGCGGCTTGATAGGCTTTTTTACAGCGTTTGGCATAACCCAAAGCGCTAAACATACTGGCACTGCCAGCCAGATTACAACTTGCCGTAGCGTACCAGTGTTGGTAATCGGCGTTGTTGGCATCATACTTAATAGCTTTTTCCAGCAGCTCTTCAGCACGCTCCATATTCTGCAAACCGGCCTGAGTGCGGCCCAACAATGCCAGCAGCTGAGCGTCTTTGGTTTTTTTCGTCACTAGCGGCGCCAATAACGTCTCTGCTGCCGCATAATCATTAGCCTGCCACAAGGCTTTAACCTCGTCGGCCAACGCCGGTTGCTCAGCAGCACTCGCCTGTAGTGCGTTGCCAAGCAACAACAGGCCGGATAATAACAAGAGGCTTCGCATAAGTGCTCCGTAAGTGTTGGGCTGAATTAGTCAGCCAGCACTATAAAGCAGCCACAGGTGCCTGACCATAGCGCAAAAGTAACAAAATATATCTTAACGCTTACAGCGAAATTACATCACCTTTGGTTGGAATTTGCGCTGGGATGCCCAACTCAGCCAGCTCCCGCTGCAAAGCTTCCTGCGCTTCTAACTCACCATGTACCAGGTAAAATTGTGGCTGGCCGCCTATCGCCTGCGCCCAATCCAGCAACTCGCTCTGGCCAGCGTGGGCAGAAAAACCGCCAATGGTATGTACTTTGGCTTTTACCACTATTTCCTGGCCAAACAGCTTTACCCGCCGCTCGCCGTCAACCAGGCGACGGCCTAAGGTGCCATAAGCCTGAAAGCCGACAAAAACAAGGTGGTTAGAGCTTTTCCATAAATTATGCTTCAAATGGTGCACGATGCGACCGCCGTTACACATACCGCTACCGGCAATGACAATAGCGCCACCACTAACGCGATTAATCGCCATCGACTCTTCCACGCTTTCCGTTAAACGCAGCATTGGCAGTAAATCCTGCAGTTGCATACCATTTTTAAAACCAATCGCCGCTAAATCTTTCTGATCCAGGCAGTGCAGATAATCGTTGTAAATATTGGTAATACTGATCGCCATAGGGCTGTCTAAGAAAATCATCCGCTGCTTTAACCGGCCCTGATGATGCAGCAGTGCCAGATAGTACAAAATTTCCTGTGAGCGGCCCAGCGCGAAAGCCGGAATAAACACGTTGCCACCATCACGGTTAGCCTGCTCTAACGCCTGCGCCATTTCGTCCAACGAGTTATCAATATTCTGGTGGTTACGGTTACCGTAGGTCGACTCCATCAGCACGATATCAGCCTGACCGATGTCGGTCGGGTCGTGCATTAGCACCGTGGCCGGGTTACCTAAATCGCCGGAAAACACCAGCTTACGCATGGCTTTGTTACCCTTTAGCCACAGCTGCACTATGGCAGAGCCAAGAATATGGCCGGCATCACAAAATTCCAGCTCAAGCCCGGGTAAAGGCGTAATGCGCTTTTTATAGCCCAGTGTTTCGCACAGCTGCACCACCCGCTCGGCGTCGTGTACCGATAACACCGGATCTTGTATTTTTTTACCGGCGCGGGCGGCTTTTTTGTTTTGCCACTCTAAATCTTTTAAATACAAATGCACTGAGTCTTTTAGCAGCACCGGCAGCAGCTCTGCCGTGCCGGGCGTGCAAAGTATTTTGCCATCAAATCCCCGTGCAACTAACAGCGGCAGCAGGCCACTGTGGTCAATATGCGCATGCGACAGTATCACCAGATCGATATCTTTGGGTTTAAAGGCAAAACGGAATTTATGCCATTCGCGAATTTGGTCAGCGCCTTGCACCATACCGCAATCGAGTAATATTTGTTTATTATTCAGCCTGATAAGATAGCAGGAACCGGTCACCTGCTGAGCAGCACCAATAAACTCCAGCGTAGCAGAAAGAGGCATAGACGTTATCCTTGTTAGTATTGTACTTAAGGTTATATCGCAAACGGTGATGCTAAAGATTAGCCTATATCAAACAACATGTTAGTTTTAACCGTTTTACTTTAAGCTTACGGTTCTCACTTTCAGGAGATAACCCAATGACACCCGATCCGCATCAGCTTCATCAGCGCCATCTAACGTCAGCACAACAATCTGTCGATGCCATAGCCAAACTGCAGGATCACAGCTCTTACCGGCTGGCATTTGCAGATAATGCATTTCTTATGCAGGATGAACTGCGCCATGTGCGGCTGCAGCTGGAATACTTAAAGCCACAGCTGGTACTGGAGCAGCATAAAATCGATGCCACTATAGTGGTGTTTGGCAGTGCCCGCTTTTTATCGCCTGAACATGCGCAAACTGAGCTGGCTAAAGCAAAACAGCAGTTATCTGCCAACGACAACGACGACGGCAGGCAAGCGCTGAAGCAGGCTGAAAAACAGCTGCGCAACAGCCAGTATTATGCCGCCTCACAGCAGTTTGCTGCGCTAGCAACCCGCTACGGCTGCTGTAATAAAGATTGCGCCATGACCATTATCAGCGGTGGTGGCCCCGGCATTATGGAGGCCGCTAACCGCGGCGCTATGGATGCCGGCGGCGAAAGTATCGGTTTAAATATTGTACTGCCGCGCGAGCAGCAACCCAACCCGTATATCACGCCGCAGTTTTGTTTTCAGTTTCACTATTTCGCTATTCGCAAAATGCACTTTTTACAGCGTGCCCGCGCCTTAGTAGCCTTTCCCGGTGGTTTTGGTACCCTGGATGAATTATTTGAAACCCTTACCCTTATTCAAACCAAAAAAGCCGAGCGGGTACCGGTCATTTTATATGACAAGGCCTTCTGGCAGCGCTTAATTAACTTTGACATGCTGGTAGAAGAAGGCCTGATAAGCGCTGAAGATGTGGCGTTAATTCAGTACGCCGATACACCAGAGCACGCCTGGCAGCTGATAGTAGATTTTTATCAGCTGCCTGTTTAACTGCGGCTGTCAGCGGCTTTTTGCAACAGCTGCTTACTTTCTTGCAGGAATTGCCCGGCCAGCTCACCAAAAAACTGCTGGCCTTTACCAAATTGCGCCATTAAACCTGCTTTGTCTTTGGCTTGCAGTAAAGCCAGCAATGCGGTGAAACGCTGCTGATAACGCTCCAGCAGCGCCGTAACCTCACAAGACGACAACATTATATCTGCATACAGCTCAGCATTTTGCGCAAATAAGCGCCCTACCATCGCCAGTTCCAGCCGGTAAATTGGCGAGCTAAGTTGTAACAGCTCTTGCAGATCAGCCTGTTCATCGGCTAAATGCACCCCATACACCAAAGAGGAAAAGTGTCGCATCGCCTGGATCAGCTGCATAGCACTGTCGTGCTCGGCTGCCTGTTTAACGGTAAGCTCAGCGCCCCAGACATTTAGCTGCTTTAACAGCCACTGATACTGCTGCTCTGCACGGCCATGACACACCACAACCACTTGTTTTACCAAATTGGTAATATCCGGGCCGAACATCGGGTGCAGCCCCACCACAGGGCCCTTGTGTTTTGCCAACATCGCCGCCAGAGGCTGCGCTTTAATACTGGTGATATCGGCCAGTACACAGTCTTCTGGCAGTGCGGGTAGCTGATTAATCAACTGCTCGGTTAGTGTAATCGGCACCGCCATCAACACCAGCACGGCATCAGCACAAATGACTTCTGCGCTTAACCAGTCATTGTGCTCAAGCACTGCGACCTGATAGCCAGAGCGCTCAAATAAGCTGACAAAGCGTGCGCCCAGTGCGCCAGCGCCCCCCACTACCACGACTTTACCGCCGCCGTTGCGGCAGCAGACAAAGCCACTTTCCTGGGTTTGGTAAGATTCGCGCATAATACGTCTGAGCACATCTTCAGCCAAATCCGCGGATACCCCCAGCCGCTGCGCTTGCTCGCGCCGGGCGCTTAACAACAGCTGCTCGCGTTCGGGCACATACACCGGCAGCGCATACTGCTGTTTAATCTTCCCCACTTGCGCGGTAACTTTGGCACGCTCGGCTAACAGCGCGACCAATTGGCTGTCAATGCTGTCAATTTGCTGGCGCAGCGGTGCCAGCGCCTGTTTAGCCGCGTCTGTCATATCAGGCCGCCGCAACCACAGGTTGCATTTGCTGGTGAATATCGGACAGCAAGCGGGCTGTAGTTTCCCAGTCGATACAGGCGTCCGTTACTGACACACCGTATTTTTCTGCCTTACCGTCAATCAGATCCTGCCGCCCGGCATGTAAGTGGCTTTCCAGCATGATACCGATAATGGCATCGTTACCGGCCAGACGCTGGCTAATCACATTTAGCGCGACCTCGCCCTGGCGGTTGTGATCTTTATTTGAGTTACCGTGGCTGCAATCGACGACAATGCCGCGCGGTAAGTTTAATTTATCAAGCTTAGCCAGCGCTTCTCCTATGCTTTGCTCATCATAATTTGGCTTAGCACCACCGCGTAAAATGATATGACCATCCGGGTTGCCGGCCGTTTGCACCAGGCTTACCTCACCGCGCTGGTTAATACCGATAAAACTATGGCCACTGGCGGCCGATTGCAGCGCATTGAGGGCAATATTTAAGTTGCCATCGGTGCCATTTTTAAAGCCGACCGGCATCGATAAGCCGCTGGCCATTTCGCGGTGGGTTTGCGACTCTACTGTGCGCGCCCCGATGGCAGACCAGCTGATTAAGTCTGACAGATACTGCGGGCTTATCGGATCCAGCGCTTCAGTTGCAGTAGGCAGTTCCATCTCTACCATTTTCAGCAGCAGTTCACGGCCCCAGGTTAAGCCGGTTTCTAAATCGAATGAATCGTCCAGATGCGGATCGTTAATAAAGCCTTTCCAGCCCACTGTTGTGCGCGGTTTTTCAAAATAGACCCGCATCACAATGTACAGGCTATCGGCATACTGCAGCTGCAGCTGTTTTAATTTCTGCGCGTACTCAATAGCAGCGACCGGATCATGAATAGAGCAAGGGCCGGTAACCACCAGCAAGCGTTTATCACGGCCGTGTACGATATCAGCAATGGTATTACGCGCCTGCTGCACAAAGTGCGCGCCCTGCTCTGATAGCGGCAGTACCTTTTTCATTACTGCCGGTGGACTAAGCGGTTTTTCCGCCACTATGCGTAAATCGTCAACTATCTTGCTCATGCTAAAACTCCGCCAAAGAATTTGCAGGCATTAAGCATAGGTAAAAACACTAAACTTGCTAAGCGCGCCCTTACGTAAACTTATTTATACACTGCGTAATCATAAAAATACACTTAGCGCATAATAAAGATCCAACCCAGCAGCGTCAACCCATTGCAGACCAATAAAATCAAGATATGCAGACAAATCAAGATAAGGCCAAATGTGTATTATTTTATTTACAGCAATGAGGAGCTATTGTCGTAATTTCAGGTAGGCCTGACGCAACAAAATAAATTGCTCTGCACTGCCGCCACGATCTGGGTGGTGCTGCAATGCCAAACTACGATAAGCACGTTTTAACTCTGCCTGGCTAAAATCATCAGACAACTGCAGTACTGCCTGTGCCTCTGAGTCAGCAAGGGCGTAAGCAGCTTTACCGCCAGCTAAGACGTGTTGCCAGAAGGCATCAAGATGCTGATCAAGCAATTGTTCAGTCATCTGATAGAAGTTTTGCCAGTTCAAATAGTAGTTTCGCCTGCTATCTTGCCCTTCCGTCTCAGGCATAGCAGACGGGTCAAGTAACTGTACTTTGGCCAGGCCAATACCCAGATAGCCCTGATTAAGTTCAAGTAACTCGCTTTGTAGGCGAAACAATAAATGGTACAGCACAAAGTGCTGCTGAAAACGCGCCAGATCTGCGCTGATCTCAGCCTCTGACTGTAATTTTAATCCAAGCCGATTAAGCAGGTACTGCTCTTCTATAGGCTCTGCTGCCGCTACCGGCGCCGTGCAGATGATATTCAGCAACTGGCCCTGCAGCAGTGCAAGTACCGGTTCAGTCAGCGGGGCATTAAGGTATGTCATGGCACTACCATGCCAGAAAGAAAAAAGGCCGACAAGTGTCGGCCTTTCAAGGGGTGCTTAGTTAAGCTTTTCGCGGATACGCGCTGATTTACCTGAACGATCGCGTAAGTAGTAAAGCTTAGCACGGCGAACCGCACCACGACGTTTAACGGTGATGCTGTCTACCAGCGGGCTGTGCGTCTGGAATACACGCTCAACACCTTCGCCATTAGAGATTTTACGTACTGTGAAAGAAGAGTGCAGACCACGGTTACGTTTAGCGATAACTACGCCTTCGTAAGCCTGTAAACGGGTTTTGTCACCTTCTTTAACTTTAACCTGAACTACAACAGTGTCGCCCGGCGCGAACGCTGGAACGTCTTGTTTTAACTGCTCTTGTTCAAGCTGTTTGATGATGTTTTGGCTAACTTTGCTCATAACAATCTCACTTTACCTGGAATTAACTGTCTTCTTGCTGCCCCGTCCGGCACTCTTGCTGATGTTCCTGTTGAAACTCAGCCAGTAACCGTCGTTGCTCCTCAGTCAGAGCCAGGAGATTTAACATATCTGGTCGTCTAAGCCAGGTTCTCCCAAGAGACTGCTTTAAACGCCAGCGTCGTATATTTTCATGGTTTCCACTCAGTAATACTGCGGGAACCTGTTTGTCTGATAACACTTCCGGCCTTGTGTAGTGCGGACAATCAAGCAAACCGGATGCAAATGAATCCTGCTCTGCCGACTGTTCATGCCCCAGTACACCAGGTACTAAGCGTGACACTGCATCAATCAATGTCATCGCGGGCAATTCACCGCCACTTAACACGTAATCGCCAATTGACCACTCAGAATCAATTTCGCTTTCTATTACGCGCTCATCAATGCCTTCATACCGACCAGCCACTAACAGCAGCTTAGAATATCGCGCCAGTTCGGCTACACCTTGCTGGTCTAACTTGCGGCCTTGCGGCGACAAATACACCGTGTGTACTCCTTCCCCTGCAGCGTGCTTGGCGGCGCGTATCGCGTCACTCAGCGGCTGCACCATCATCAGCATACCGGGGCCACCACCATAAGGCCGGTCATCGACAGTACGATGCTTGTCCGTTGTGAAATCACGCGGGTTCCAGCATTGCAACTGCATGATGCCTTGCTTTACAGCTCGGCCGGTTACCCCATATTGCGTTATTGCTTCAAACATTTGCGGGAACAGTGTTACCACTCCTACCCACAACTTACTGTTTTCAGACATTAAAACGCCGGGTCCCAGTCTACGATAATGCGACGCTCGGTTAAGTCGATGTTTTTAATCACTGTATCTATTAAAAACGGCAACAACCTTTCTTTCTGACCAAATGCATCGGTACGGTTGGCTTTAACCACTAAAACGTCGTTAGAGCCTGTTTCCATCATGTCGGTGACTTCACCTAGGTGGTAGCCTGCTTCGTTAATTACTGCCATACCCATAAGGTCTTTCCAGTAATACTCGCCCTCTTCTAATGAAGGTAGCGCGTCGCTTGCCACGGCAATTTCAGCATTGACATACTGTTGTGCCAAATCCCGGTCATTGACGCCGTCCAGTTTCGCTATCAGGCCATTACTATGGCGCTTCCAGCTGGAAACCTGCACTGGTTGCCAGTTACCCTGAAATTTCACTTGCCAGGGTGTGTAATCAAAAATCCCTTCCGGGAAGTCGGTGTAAGCGTTAACTTTCAGCCAGCCATTGATGCCGTAAACTGCACCAAATTTGCCAAGAACGACTAAATCTTTCTCACTCAAGCTGACTACTCCACCCGACCTTGTGCTAATTAAGCAGCTGCTTTCTTAGCGTTTTTTACCAGAGTTGCAACGCGATCACTCAGTGAAGCACCTTGTGCTACCCAGTGATTAACGCGGTCCAGGTCCAGACGCAGTTTCTCTTCAGTACCGCCAGCGATTGGGTTAAAGAAACCCACGCGCTCAATAAAACGGCCATCACGAGCAAAACGGCTGTCCGCTACCACAACTTGGTAAAATGGACGCTTTTTCGCGCCACCACGTTGTAAACGAATAGTTACCATAAGGCCCTCTAATTTTATCGTTCAGGTTTTATCAAAAATAACAACGCCTCCAGTCAGACTGAAGGGCTGCAGCATTTTACTGATTTAGGGCGCAATTGCAAGGTATTTCGCGGCTTTGCAGCGAACAAAGCAAATTAAAAGCCCGCTTAATAGCGGGCTGGGGGCTGATATTAACGTGGTGGCAGCATGCCCGGCGGTAATTTACCGCCCATACCACGCATCATCTTCATTAAGCCGCCTTTACCTGACATCTGCTTCATCATCTTTTGCATCTGGGTAAATTGTTTCAGTAGCTGGTTTATGTCCTGCACCTGAGTACCAGAGCCGGCTGCAATACGCTTTTTACGCGAGCCTTTGAGTAAATCCGGAAACTCGCGCTCTTTCGGTGTCATTGAGTTAATGATCGCTTCCATCTTAACAAACTGCTTGTCACCCATCTGGTTCATCGCGCCGGCGGGCAGGTTTTTCATGCCCGGTAGTTTATCTAACATCGACATCATGCCGCCCATGCCACGCATTTGCACCAGTTGCTCGCGAAAGTCTTCCAGGGAGAAGCCTTTACCCTTCATCACCTTTTGCGCCATTTTGGCGGCTTTGTCTTTATCAACTTTTTGCTCAAGCTCTTCAATTAAGCTCAGCACGTCGCCCATGCCCAGAATACGCGAGGCGACGCGATCCGGATGGAATGGCTCTAACGCATCGGTTTTTTCACCGGTACCGATAAACTTAATTGGCTTGCCGGTGATATGGCGGATAGACAAGGCCGCACCACCGCGGGCATCACCGTCGGCTTTGGTCAGGATAACCCCGGTTAAGGTCAAAGCGTCATTGAACGCTTTAGCAGTATTGGCCGCATCCTGGCCGGTCATCGCATCCACCACAAACAGGGTTTCTATCGGTTTGACGGCAGCATGTAAGGCTTTAATTTCATCCATCATGTCGGCATCGACATGCAAACGGCCTGCGGTATCGACCAGCAATACATCAAAAATGCGGGTACGGGCATGGGCTATCGCCGCATTAACAATATCAACCGGTTTTTGCGAGATATCGCTGGGGAAAAACTCTACGCCAACATCTTTGGCTAGCGTTTCCAACTGCTTAATGGCTGCCGGGCGATAAACGTCAGCGGATACCACCAGCACTTTCTTCTTTTTGCGCAGCGTTAAAAACTTAGCCAGCTTAGCCACCGAGGTGGTTTTGCCGGCACCTTGCAAACCGGCCATTAATACTACCGCTGGCGGCTGAGTATTTAATGCCAGCTCTTCATTGGCCTCACCCATCGCCTCTTCTAAGGCTTTACGGACGATTTTCAGAAACTCCTGCCCCGGCGTCAGGCTTTTGCTGACTTCTAACCCGACCGAACGCGCTTTAACATTGGCGACAAAGTCGCGCACCACCGGCAGTGCTACATCGGCTTCAAGCAGCGCCATGCGTACTTCACGCAGCGTATCTTTGATATTGTCTTCGGTTAACCGGCCACGGCCGGTGATATTCTTCAGCGTGGCACTTAAACGATCTGCTAGATTTTCAAACATGCTTTTTCACTCAACAGCGATAATGTCGCCGATTATACCAAAAACAGGCCGCAGAAGCAGCCGTTAAGAAACTGTTGATCGCAGCGCTGGGCATCTGCTAAAAGTTGCAATACAATACCAAGCCATCGAAATGAAAGGAAATACTACTGATGTCTACGGTGCTGTTAACTGCACTTGCCTTAATTGCCTATTTGGTTGCCACCGGCTCAGTACTGCTGCGTATTTTTCATCCTTCAGGCCCACATTTTAAAACCACCTTCAGCGCTGCTGTCGCCGGCCTGGTATTACATATGCTGGTGCTAACCGATATGCTGTTTACCAGTGGCGGCCAAAATTTCAGCTTACTTAATGTCAGCTCACTGGTGTGCTGGCTAATTACCGTAGCCGTTACGCTAACCTCATTACGCTCACCGGCGATACTGTTGTTACCAGTGGTATACGGTTTTGCCAGCCTGATGCAACTGGCGGTGCTAACCTTGCCACACAGTGTGCAGCTGCAGCATTTTGAACAGAATTTGGGTTTGCTGGTACATATTTTACTGGCATTTATTGCCTATGCTGTGCTGATCATGGCGATGCTTTACTCATTTCAGGTGAGTTATATCAGCAGTAAGCTAAAACAAAAAGACTTTGCTGCTATGACACGCCATATGCCACCACTGGTACAGGCTGAAATACTCCAGTTTCGTATTTTGCTGGCCGGAACGGTGCTACTGGGATTAGCCTTGCTGGTAGCGGCACTGTTCATGGATAACTGGCTGGCGAAAGAAAACTTACATAAAAACGTGTTCAGTTTTGCCGGTTTTGTGGTATTTGCCCTGTTATGCTGGGGCCATGCCAAACTGGGCTGGCGCGGTAAAACGGCAAACATTTTAACCATTAGCGGCGCAGCTTTATTAACTCTGGGTTACTTTGGCAGCCGTTTTGTACGTGAAGTGCTGCTTAATACACTTTAATTCTTGACTCAACAAACGCTTCGTAATATCAAGTACAGGTGTTTGGCAATACAGGTAGTTAACTCTTGGACGACATATCGACGGGTACGCTGTTTATTATATTGGGCGTGCTCCTATTCATATCTGCCTATTTCTCGGGATCAGAAACAGGCATGATGTCTGTCAACCCTTATCGTTTAAAGCATTTAACAAACGAAAATCACAAGGGCGCTATCCGGGTCAGCGAACTGCTAAAGCGGCCAGATCGCTTGATCGGGCTTATTCTGATCGGTAACAACCTGGTGAATATCGCGGCGTCTGCCATTGCCACTATTATCGGTATGCGTTTATACGGCGATCTGGGTATTGCGATAGCGACTGTTGTGCTTACCATGGTGGTGCTGGTGTTTGCTGAAGTGACACCGAAAACTGTGGCTGCGCTGCATCCGGAGCGGGTTGCTTTTCCAAGCTCGGCTTTATTAAAGATATTATTGAAAATATTTTACCCGCTGGTGTGGCTGGTAAACTTTATTACCAATGGCATTTTATCACTGATGGGCATTAGCCCGGAGAAACATCAGGGTAACAGCTTAAGTGCAGAAGAGCTGCGCACCGTGGTGCATGAGGCTGGCGCGCTGATCCCCGAACAGCACCAAAGCATGCTGGTGGGCGTACTGGATTTAGAAAACGCCACCGTGGAAGACATTATGGTGCCGCGCAATGAAATTGTCGGTATCGATATCAACGACGACTGGAAAGATATAGAGCGCCAGTTGGCCAATATGCAATACAGCCGCATTTTGTTGTACCGCGACAATATTGATGATGCCATTGGCTTTGTACACCCGCGCGAGCTAATGCGGTTGCTGATAAAAGAGCAGCTGACCAAGGCTACCTTAATGCGCGCGGTCAGCGAAATTTACTTTATCCCCGAAGGTACGCCACTTAATACTCAGCTGCTGAAATTTCAACGCACCAAAGAGCGTATAGGCTTAGTAGTAGATGAATACGGTGATATTCAGGGTTTAGTCACGCTGGCAGATATTCTGGAAGAAGTGGTTGGCGAGTTTACTACTGATATCAGTGACAACAGCAATGAAGATATCCTGCCTCAGCCTGATGGCTCTTATTTGATTGATGGCAGTATCAACCTGCGCGATCTAAACCGGGAAATGCAGCTGGAACTGCCAACCGATGGCCCGAAAACGCTAAACGGGCTTATTCTGGAATACTTAGAAGAAATTCCACAAGGTAAGCTGAGTATTCGTCTGTCTGGTTATCCGATGGAAGTGGTAGACGTGCAGGATAATATGATTAAAACCGTGCGCTTTTTACCGCATTTGAAGAAAAACTAATAAAAAACCGGCAGTGCCGGTTTTTTTTACATCAATGCCCGCCAATTAACCAAAAAACAGCCGCCATAACCAGCCACGTTTTAAATCATCTTCACAGCTTTTAAGCTGCGCCGCATAGGTTTTAGCGCGACTATCAACCTTCTTCGCTGTTTGTACCAGCCAGGCTTTCTTTTTATAGCTGCCGCGTTTATAACCGCCCCAGCCTTCATGATAATTAAGATACTGATTGTGCGCATCCCATTTAGACACGCCATTTAAGCGCTGGCTTTTGCTGATATACCAGCCCATAAAATCAATTGCATCGTCAAAGTTATCGCGGCTGGCCCAAAAGCGGTCTGCTTCTTTGACATACTCGTCCCAGGTCACCGTCTTAGCTTGTGAATAACCGTATGCACTGCTGGCGCGGCCATAAGGGATAAAGCCCAAAAACCAGCGCATTGGCGGCCGGGCATTGTGTTTAAAGCTGCTTTCCTGATACATAATGCTCATCGGCACATGTATCGGTACGCCCCATTTATCACGCACTTGCGCCGCAGCATCGTACCAGTCGCGATGCTCATAAAAGATCTCGCAAAGATTAGAGGTATTTTGTGGCGGTGGCGTGGCACAGCCCCCTAGTAAAAGCGTGGCGGCGACGGCCAATAACAACGGCTTTTTCATGTTATGAACTTTTTTCATCCGGCTGATTCTAACAAGGTGCACGGATGCAACCAAGTTTTATCTCCCTGGATTACTATTACGGCTACCCACAGGTAGCCGCTTTTTTTACACCACTTCATCAGAGCACTGCGGCACTTCGGCAAAATATTCTGCAATATACTGCTCAAAACTGATGCTGTCTTGCTGTTCAATGTCATGTTGCCGTTGTAAAGACTGCTCTGCCGCCGCTACAAACTGCTGTTCGTTGTAGAACTGATAAGGCTCTTGCATTAACTGCTGCCGGTATTGTGCTGACAATTGCAGTACAAAACTGCCATTATCCTGCTGAGTCGCCAGTAATTGATTTAGCAACTGCCCCGAAAATGTCTGCGCCGGGTCAAGCAGGCTTAGGTAAAACTGTTTTACTGCCCCACTGTAACGTTTGCTGCCATTGGCAGTATCAAGGTGTGTTGCAATCGGCATCATGTCAGCAAACAGCTCCTCAGCCCAATCCTGCATCAACCGAGGCTGATTGTGCTGCAACAACTCAAGGTTATTGCGCCGGCCGTCTGTTACCACTTTTTTCAGGTTCTGCTCAGTGACCGCCTGCTCTGCAGCAGACAGCGGCGGGCTGTCGTTAAACAGGCAATACAACAAAAATACATCCAGAAAGTGCATTTGTTCTGCCGTTATGCCAACCGGGCTGAACGGGTTAACATCTAAAGCCCGCACTTCAATGTATTCGATGCCGCGCTTGGCCAGCGCGCAGGTTGGCCGCTCACCCGATTCAGTGGTGCGTTTAGGTCGGATGGTAGAGTAAAATTCATTTTCAATCTGTAATACGTTGGCGTTAAGCTGCTGATACTCGCCATCTACTTTAACGCCGATATTACGATATTCCTCTGAAGGCATACTAATCGCAGCATGCAGACCACTGATGTATTCTTCCAAACTGTTGTACGTGACGTTTAAACTGGACTGCGCACTGTTGGTATAACCCAAATCACTCATGCGCAATGACGTAGCATAAGGCAGGTACAAAGAGCCTTTACCCAGCGGCTGAAAAGCATAGCGGCTGCTGCGCCCTTCCAGGAAAGATTTACACATCGCCGGAGAGGCACCAAACAAATACACAATAAGCCAGACATAACGCTTATAGTTGCGAATAAGCGCCAGATATTGCTCAGAGATAAAACTTTGCAGCTCGCCGCTTTGCCCCAATAGCTGCTGATACTGTTGCCAGAAGCTGTGCGGTAAAGAGAAATTAAAGTGTACGCCACTGATCGCCTGCATCATACTGCCATAACGATTGTGCAAGCCTTTGCGATAGAGGGTTTTCATCCGCCCGACGTTCGAGCTGCCATACTGCGCAAATGGAATAGCCTGCTGACTAGCAATAAAGCACGGCATACTGGCGGCCCAGAATTGCTCATCAGCAATATTGCGGCTGGTAAAGCGGTGTATATCGGCCAGTTGCGCCAGCGTGGTGTCAATATTGTCGCTGACCGGGGTAATAAACTCGAGCAGCGATTCAGAGAAATCAGTCGTGATCCACGGATGCGTTAATGCCGAGCCTAATGCAGTCGGATGCGGTGTTAACGCCAATTTACCGTCCTGCTGCACCCGCAGCGTCTCGCGTTCAATACCATGTAAAATACCGGTAACGGCCTGCGGGTTAATGCTGCTTAACTGCTGCAGCCGTTTATGAATTATTGAACCCAAGTGATTTCCTTAATAGCAACGCGCCTGTGGCAGGAAATTGGGGCGCCACAGCAAACTTCAAGACCAGCAGACAATTTAGCCTGCAATTTAGCGAACAACAATATTGTTTTAGTCAGGCGACCTTTAACATGAGTTAAAACCAAAGCCTATCGGCTGCAAAAAACTGAGGAATAGATTAGACTTACCACCAAATGAGTATTTACATTCGCTAATAAACAGGTAGGCCAATGAACCGACGTAACCAGCAATTGATCAACGAAGAAGTCAGCTTTAGTGCCGAGCAGGAGCTGGTTTCCACCACAGATTTACGTGGCGTGGTCACTTACGCCAACCCGGCCTTTTGTGCCGTCGCCGGTTACAGCGAAGCAGAACTCGTGGGTAAAAACCATAACCTGGTGCGTCATCCGGATATGCCAGCCGCTGCCTTTGCAGATTTATGGCAAAAGTTAAAGCAAGGCCAATCCTGGCGCGGTATCGTTAAAAATCGCTGCAAGGATGGCCGTTACTACTGGGTGGATGCTTTTGTTACGCCTATTTATCAGGATCATAAACTGGTGGGTTATCAGTCGGTGCGGGTTAAACCCGAGCCACAAATGGTCAGCCGGGCAAATCAGAGTTACCCGGCCATGTTGGCGGGTAAAGTCCCGTCAGACTGGCGCAGTAAGTTCGGTACCAAGCGCGCCCTGGCTTTTAGCCTAAGCCTTATTCTGGCAGTTTGTGGTGCCTGGTACTTTGGTGGCCACTTCCTGTTGGCCTTGCTGCTGCCGGCGTTATGGCTGGCTCTGTGCTTTGATGAACTCTTTGTCATCCCGGCAAAACTGCAACAGGCACGCAGCGAATTTGACAGCGTGTCACGCTGGATTTATAGCGGTTTTGGCCCTTATGGTATTGCTGATTTTCAGTTAAAAATGTGCCAGGCCAGACTGCGCACTGTACTTGGCCGTACTGCCGATAGCACCCACGCCTTAAATGACATTGCTGAAACCCAGGGGGAAGCGGTACGAATGACCGAGCAGGGTATTCATCAGCAACATGATCAATTGCGCAGTATTGTTGCGGCTACCACACAATTAAACAGCACCATCCGGGATATAGCTGAACGCACCCAACAGACACATCAGCAAGTCAGTGATACGCACGGTATTTGTGAAACCGCCAAAGGTGCGATGCAGCATACCGCGGCTACAGTGCAGCAACTGGCCACGGAAGTACAGGGCGCGGCCGCAACCGCCGACAGCCTGGCGGTAGAAGCAGAGCGTATTGGCGCAGTAATGAGCGAAATTCAGGGCATTGCCGATCAAACAAACTTACTGGCATTAAACGCCGCTATTGAGGCCGCCCGTGCCGGTGAACATGGCCGGGGGTTTGCTGTGGTAGCAGATGAAGTGCGGGCGTTGTCTTCACGCACACACAATGCAACCGAACAAATTAAGCAGTCTATTAGCGAAATTCAGCAAACCTTGCTCAGCTGGGGCAAGGTAATGCTAAAAAGCCGGCAGCAAGCCGATACCTGTGTGCAGGAGACGCAACAAAGCGAAACACAGCTGGCCGAGATTTCACGCATGGTCGATAATATCGCCCACTTGTCATCACAAATTGCCACCGCCGCAACCCAACAGGGTGCCGTCGCCCAAGATGTACAACAAAATGTCAGCCATATTCAGCAGATAGCTGAAACCAACCTGGCAAATATTCAGGTGGTAGCCGAAAACAGCAAGGCATTACAGCAAAAAACCGGCCAGATTGCCGGATTAAATAAAAGCTTCGCCAGCTAAACAGGTAAAAAATAACCCCGCGTTGCGGGGTTATTTTTTTAATCGTATTAATCTTTTTCTGGCGCGGGTTTATCCGGTGCCTGCCCTTTGGGGTCGTCAACCGGTTCAGGGCTGACATCGGTAAAGTCGGCATCATCAGAATCCCCTACTACATGCTCAAGCTTCAGCTTGCGCACACTGCGAATGGTGGTGACAGGGCCTGAGCAAGCATAGATAAAGAAAATACCGAATAACATTTCTGCCGGCCGTGAGGCAATCACCACAAACACCAGCAATACCAGTAAAATCGTTAAGAATGACACCCGGTCACGCCAGTTCAGATCTTTAAACGAGTTATAACGGAAGTTACTCACCATCAGTAAGCCTGCCGCTATAGTCAGCAAGCCCACCAGATAGCCTAACTTATCGCCATTAACTTCATAAATACTGCCGACCCAAACCATGCCAGCGATAATGCCGGCCGCTGCCGGGCTGGCTAACCCCTGGAAAAACCGGCTGTCGGTAACACCTAAATTAGCATTAAAACGCGCCAATCTAAGCGCCGCACAGGAGACATAAATAAAGGCGGCTAACCAGCCGAATTTACCGTAATCGGCCAGACCCCAGTTGTACGCCACCAAGGCAGGCGCCATACCAAAAGCGATTAAGTCAGACATACTGTCGTACTGGGCGCCAAACTCACTTTGGGTATTGGTTAAACGGGCGACCCTGCCGTCTAAACCATCAAAAACCATCGCAATAAAAATGGCCACTGCCGCCGCTTCAAAACGGCCGTTCATTGAGGCTACTATGGCAAAAAAGCCAGAAAATAACCCGCCAGTGGTCAGTAAGTTCGGCAGTAAATAAATGCCCTTGCGCGGCCCTCTGTCGTTCGTTTTAGGTTCTGTCATAACATACTTCTGTAAAGGAAACTGTCAGAGATTATAAGGGACATACCTTAGCATGGATAGCCTAAGACAAAAAAGTGACCGTCGAAGCGGTCACTTTTTGTTATTGGCTGACCGGTTTTAGTGGCTACTAACGATAAAGTTACTGCCATCATGGTCCAATTGTACTGTGCTACCTGGTGCTACATCACCTTGCAGCAAGGCCTGCGCCAGCGGGTTTTCCAAATGCTGCTGAATCGCCCGTTTTAATGGCCGCGCACCATACAGCGGGTCAAAACCCACTTCGGCCAGCTTGTCCAGCGCCGCATCAGTAATACTGAACTGATACTGCCGCTCAGCCAAACGCTGTTCCAGCCGTGCCAGCTGAATTTTGGCAATGCTGCGAATTTGCCCGCTGTCCAGCGGATGAAACACCACCGTTTCATCCAGCCGGTTTAAAAACTCCGGCCTGAACTGTTTGCTTAATACGCCCATCAACATGTCTTTCATCTGGCCATAGCTGTACTCACGGTAATGCTCTTGTATCAGATCAGACCCCAGATTCGACGTCATAATAATAACGGTGTTTTTAAAGTCTACCGTGCGGCCCTGACCATCAGTTAAACGACCATCGTCCAGCACCTGCAGCAGAATGTTAAACACATCCGGATGGGCTTTTTCGACCTCATCCAGCAGCACTACGGAGTAAGGCTTGCGCCGCACTGCTTCGGTTAAATAGCCGCCTTCTTCATAGCCAACGTAGCCCGGCGGCGCACCAACCAAACGCGATACCGCATGTTTTTCCATAAACTCAGACATATCAATACGTACCATCGCATCGGGGCTGTCGAATAAAAAGTTGGCCAGCGATTTGGTCAGCTCAGTTTTACCGACACCGGTCGGGCCTAAAAACAGGAAAGAGCCAATAGGTTTATTCGGATCTGACAGGCCGGCACGCGAACGGCGGATAGCATGTGACACTGCCGTCACCGCCTCATCCTGGCCAATAACTTTGTCATGCAGCGCCTGCTCCATCCGCAACAGTTTGTCACGCTCGCCTTCAAGCATTTTACTGACTGGTATGCCGGTCGCTTTAGACAACACATCGGCAATTTCCTGCTCGGTCACTTTATTGCGCAGTAACGTATTGTCGTGCATTTCAGCCTGCGAGGCTAAATCGAGCCTTTTCTCCAGTTCAGGAATACGGCCGTATTGCAGCTCAGACATGCGCTGCAAATCGCTGGCCCGGCGAGCTACTTCTAAATCAAGTCGCGCCTGCTCCAGCTCCGTTTTTATGTTCTGCGTACCCTGCAGCGCAGCTTTCTCGGACTCCCAGACTTCATCCAGCTCGTTATATTTACTATCAAGCTCCCGAATTTGTTCCTGGATCATATCACGACGTTTTTTCGTCGCCTCATCAGTCTCTTTCGCCAGCGCATTGTCTTCCAGTTTCAGTTGGATAATACGCCGCTCCAGCCGGTCGAGCTCTTCCGGTTTCGAGTCCATCTGCATACGAATACTGGACGCCGCTTCGTCAATTAAATCGATGGCTTTATCCGGCAGTTGCCGGTCTGACACATAACGGTGCGACAAGGTCGCTGCAGCGACTATTGCCGGGTCGGTAATTTCTACCGCATGGTGCAGCTCGTAACGCTCTTTTAAGCCGCGCAAAATGGCAATGGTGTCCTCCACTGTAGGCTCATCCACCAGCACTTTTTGAAAGCGGCGCTCTAAAGCGGCATCTTTTTCAATATACTTGCGATATTCATCCAGCGTGGTCGCCCCTAAGCAGTGCAACTCACCGCGCGCCAGTGCTGGCTTTAACATGTTGCCGGCATCCATGGCGCCGTCCGCTTTACCGGCACCGACCATGGTATGAATTTCATCAATAAACAGGATCACCTGGCCTTCTTCTTTCGCCAGTTCATTTAATACCGCTTTTAACCGCTCTTCAAATTCACCACGGTACTTGGCACCGGCCAGCAAGGAGCCCATATCCAGTGATAATACGCGTTTATCTTTTAGCCCTTCGGGCACCTCTTTATTAATGATTCGCAGCGCCAGACCTTCAACAATGGCAGTTTTACCTACGCCAGGTTCACCAATTAACACCGGATTATTTTTGGTGCGCCGCTGCAGTACCTGAATACAGCGTCGGATCTCTTCGTCACGGCCAATCACCGGGTCAAGCTTACCGGCTTCGGCACGGGCGGTTAAGTCTACCGTGTATTTCGTCAGGGCCTGGCGGGTATCTTCTGCATTTTGATCATCCACTTTCTGGCCACCACGCATTTGCTCAATAGCCGCTTCAACCGCATCTTTACTGACACCGATTAGACGCAGAATTTTACCCAGATCGGATTTATCGTCAGTTGCCGCCAGCACAAATAATTCGCTGGAAATAAACTGATCTTTGCGCTTTTGCGCCAGTTTATCGCACTGCTGCAGCAGCTGCGCTGTGGCATTGGACAACTGCAGGTTGGCGCCCTCCCCCTCAACCCGCGGTAAACGGTCTATCGCCTGGCTCACTTTTGAGCGCAGTTCATTAAAATTGATCGCCAGCTTGTTTAACAGTTCACGCACTGTGCCGCCTTCCTGGTTTAGCAGGGCAAACATCAGATGCACCGGTTCAATAAATTGCTGATCACGGCCCAGCGCCAGTGACTGCGCATCGGCAATGGCTTCCTGAAACTTACTGGTAAATTTATCTAGTCGCATTCTGCTCTCCTACAAGCACAACGTTGTTGTGGTTTAAGATTGGGCACTAATGCTGGAATTTCAAGCAGCAGACGTCAAAAAATTGACTTAGATCAGACTAACCAGATTGAACTGGCCATGCGGCCGGTTTGGCCATCGCGACGGTAGGAAAAAAACAGCTCGCTTTGTTGGTAAGTACAATAGCTGCCGCCGTATATCTGGCTAACACCACAGGCGGCCAAACGCTGACGCGCCAGCTGGTATAAATCAGCCTGATATTTACCGGCTTTACCGCAGATAAACGCTTGCGCTGCCGCCGGGTCATGTTTGATAAAGGCCTCGCGCACTTCACTGCCCACTTCAAACGCCGCCTGGCTAATGGCCGGTCCGAGATAAACCTGCACCTCGGCAGGTCGCTTAAAATGCGCCAGCGTGGCTTCGATGACACCATCACATAAACCGCGCCAGCCAGCATGTACCGCGGCGACCTGAGTGCCTGTGACATCACAGAGTAACAAGGGCAGACAATCGGCGGTCATGACCGTTGCCACCACCCCGGGTTCGCGGCTGATAGCCGCATCGGCGGTTATGCCCGCAGTGCTATTGACTGCTAATGTAGCAACAACAGTGCCATGCACCTGGTTTAGCCAAACTGGCACTGCAGGCAGCGCTGCTGCCAGTTGATACTGGCTGCGGTTTAGCGCTACCCGCGCCGGCTCGTCGCCAACATGGTTGCCCAGGTTTAGACTGGCAAAAGCACCTGTCGAGCAGCCACCTAACCGCGTGCTGCATACAGCATGCACATTCGCCGGGGCAGGCCAGTCAGGTAACAGCAGCCGGGTCATGTAGTTTGTGCCTTTATACGTAATCCAGGCCATGCTCGGCGGTATCGGCACGCAGCGCGGCATTAAGCTCGACCATGTCCTGCGGAATAGGCGCATGCCATTCCAGAATTTCCAGCGTAATAGGATGCGCTAAACGCAGCATGGCAGCATGTAATGCCTGGCGCTTAAAATTACGTAACACGCTAAGTAAATGCTCATCGGCTTTACGCGGTGGTCTTGGCCGGCCAGCATAAACAGGGTCTCCCACCAGCGGGTGGTTAACAAAGGTCATATGTACACGAATTTGATGGGTACGCCCGGTTTCCAGCCGCAGCCGCAAGCGGGTGTGGGCCCGGTATTTTTCCATTACACGAAAATGGGTTGTCGCCGGCTTGCCTGACTGGCTTACTGCCATATGGGTGCGCTTTGTTGGGTGGCGGCCAATGGGCTCATCGATAGTTCCGCCGCCGGTCATGGCACCGTGGCACACCGCTTCATATTCGCGGGTAATTTCACGTGCCTGCATGGCTTCAACCAGATGCGTTTGCGCTGGTATGGTTTTAGCTACCACCATCAGACCAGTGGTGTCTTTGTCCAGTCGGTGAATAATACCGGCCCTTGGCACTTCAGCAATGCCTGGGCAATGATGCAGCAACGCGTTTAACAAAGTGCCATCACTGTTGCCAGCGCCCGGATGCACCACTAAGCCAGCCGGTTTGTTAATGACTAAAATATGGTCGTCTTCATAAACAATATTCAGATCAATCGCCTGAGCTTCAAAACGCTCATCTTCCGGCAGCTCGGCCAGAATATCAATTTGCTCACCACCGAGCACTTTCTCGCGCGGCTTGTTTTGCACAGCACCGTTTACGCTAACCGCATCGGCTAAAATCCACTCTTTTATCCGCGAACGCGAATAATCGGGGAACATTTCGGCCAGAACCTGATCTAAGCGCTTACCAAAAAGATGGTCTGGTACAATTTCTGAAAGTTTTAGCTGTTTTGTCATAACGGAAGCAGTTATCCTGTGTGCAACCCCGGCAGGTCTGGGGTAGAATCGCAATAAGGTGTATTTTAGCGACTTTACCCCCGACTAGACAGCCATTTAGCTCATGTAGTAACGGATTTTTAAATGAAAGCGAATTTTATACTGATTTCTCTGCTGGCGCTGACGCTCAGTGCCTGTGCCGGCAAACCCAAAGAAGTAGAAGCCAGCACGACGCAAACCGCGCAAACACTGTACCAACAAGCTAAAGAAGTTCTGGATAACGGCCTGTATAACCGCGCCATTGAGCTGCTGACAGCGGTGGAAAGCCGCTACCCCTTTGGCCCGCTGGCACGCCAGGTGCAACTGGACTTAATTTACGCCCACTATAAAGCCGGTGATGTCTCTAAAGCTCTGGCGGGCATAGACCGTTTTATCCGCCTGAACCCAAATCACCCTGAGCTGGATTACGTGTACTACATGCGCGGCCTGAGCAATTTACAAGCCGATGAAAACGCACTGCACAGCTTGCTGGGCATTGACCGTGCCGATCGCGACTTAGCCAGCACCCGGCAAGCCTTTGACGATTTTAAAACTCTGGTTAGCAGCTTTCCGCAAAGCAAGTACGCCCCTGAAGCGAAAAAGCGCATGTTAAGCATCAAAGACACATTAGCCCGGCATGAGCTGATGATAGCGGATTACTATATGCGCCGTGGCGCCTATTTAGCCGCCGCCAACCGTGGTA
This sequence comes from Rheinheimera pleomorphica, assembly GCF_011634895.1. Classification (GTDB taxonomy): domain Bacteria; phylum Pseudomonadota; class Gammaproteobacteria; order Enterobacterales; family Alteromonadaceae; genus Alishewanella; species Alishewanella pleomorphica. The sequence goes on from NZ_SIRR01000001.1 coordinate 161,045, forward strand.
AATATATCGTCGAGTTTTACCGCGACTCGCCTTTGGTTGAACAGGCGCTGGAAGTGATGGTAGAAAGTTACGACAAACTGGGTTTAAGCAAACTAAAAGATGATACCTATCAGGTGCTGAAACTGAATTTCCCCGACAACAATAAGTTTTAACCGACAAGCCCCGCACTGCGGGGCTTGTTATATTTAAATCGCCTCTAAGGCTTCCGACAATTTCGCGACCGCAATCACTTCCATGCCGCTGATAGCCTCTTTCGGGCTATTCGCCAGCGGCACTATTGCCCGTTTAAAGCCATGTTTGGCTGCCTCACGCAGCCGCTCCTGGCCACTGGGTACCGGACGTATTTCACCGGCCAGCCCCACCTCACCAAATACCACCAAATCATTTGGCAACGGCTTGTCGCGAAAACTGGATACCAGCGCCAATAAAGTGGCTAAATCGGCACTGGTTTCATTCACTTTTACGCCGCCGACCACATTAACAAACACGTCCTGATCAGCCATTTGGATGCCCGCGTGACGATGCATTACCGCCAGCAGCATTGATATACGGTTTTGCTCCATGCCCAGCGTAACCCGGCGTGGGTTATTCAGCGGTGAGTAATCCACCAACCCCTGAATTTCAACCAGCAATGGCCGGGTGCCTTCCCACAACACCATGACAATACTGCCGGATTGATCTTCCTTACCGCGGGTTAAAAAAATGGCCGACGGGTTTTTCACTTCTTTCATGCCCTGACCAGTCATGGCAAACACACCCAGCTCATTTACCGGGCCAAAGCGGTTTTTATTGCCACGCAAGGTGCGGTAGCGGTTGTCACTGTCACCATCAAGCATTACCGAGCAATCAATGCAGTGCTCCAACACCTTGGGCCCGGCCAGTGAGCCATCTTTGGTAACATGGCCGACCATAATAATCGCAATATGGTGCTGCTTGGCAAAACGGGTTAAATAGGCCGCGCTTTCACGCACCTGCGACACACTACCCGGCGCCGATTGTATATCGGCCAGGTGCATCACCTGAATAGAGTCGATAACCATAATGCGCGGCTTTTCCTGTTGTGCCAACGCACAGATGGTTTCAACATTAGTTTCCGCCAGCATTTTCAGCGCGTTGGTTGGCAAGCCTAAGCGCTGCGCCCGCATCGCCACCTGTTGTAAAGATTCCTCACCGGTAACATAAAGCGCGCCGCCCTGCTGTGCCAGGCCACACATAATTTGCAATAACAAGGTACTTTTGCCGGCGCCGGGATGGCCACCAATTAAAATAGCCGAGCCTGGCACTATGCCACCGCCCAGTACCCGGTCAAACTCAGCAAAACCACTGCTAAAACGCGGTACATCTTGTAAATCCACTTCATCCAGCCGCATCACTTTGGCCACGGCCGCGCCGGCATAGCCTTCAAAGCGGGCATTTTTACTGCTGCCGGTGCCCAGCCGCACTTCGCTTACGGTATTCCAGGCACCACACTCTGTGCACTGGCCTTGCCAACGCACAAAATCAGCCCCACAATCGCTGCAAACATAAGCGGTTTTTACTTTTGCCATAGTTTATTTTCTCAAGCTAAATGAAAGGCATGGATATTGCTTTTCAAAATATAACAACGTAGCGTACTACAGATTATAACCCTAGGGTGCCGGTATTTTGGCATTGAACCTGACTGAATTATGACAGCAACAGATTTACAGGAACATATTGGTATTATTGACCGGATGAAAAGCCTGCTCAACAGCGCAGACTTTGATCAGGTGTTTAGTTTATTGACCTCCGATCTGCCAAAGTCGAAACAATTCCTGCTAAAAATGGAGCTAAAACGCATGGCACAGCCATGCAACTTCTATATTGACCTGCGCGGCCATGTCGATGGCGATGTAAAACCCTATGAGTATATGGGCAAAACCCATTATCTGGATGACAATGCCATCAAAGTATTTGAGGCCGGGTTAAAGCAATACGGCAGCTTTACGCTGGGTTTGTACGAAGAGGTGTTAAATACCGAAAATAACTTTCGTGTTATGCACCGTAAACAAACCGAACAACGGGTGCGCAATGCGTTACAACAATCCGCCGCAGCAGATGACGCTGCAGCAGACGATGATAGCGCCAGCCAGCCTGCACAGTATGCTAACCTGGTGCCATTTGGCAGCTACACCAGCCGCCGCGACGAGCGGATGCACTTTAGCATCGATGTTGAGCTGGAGCTAAGCAACAAACGCATCAAAGCCAGCACCAGTGATTTATCGGTATCGGGCTGCAAAATAAAGCTGCCCAAACATCTTGAACTGACCGCAGGAACGCCGTTAAAACTGCATTTTACCGGGTTAGAACAAGAATTTATGCTTGGTTTGGCCGACGGCGTCGCCTATAACGTTGTCGACTCAGAGCGTCAGGGCAATGTGACCTACTTGCGCTTGCAACGGCAGCAAAATGCCGATGACGCGCAGTTTTCTGAGTTCTTGCAAAAATTTATTACCGGTAATAAACGACGCTACAAAGTGAATCTGGACAATGTTTGCCAAAGCCTGCTAAGCAAAGGCTACGAGCAGTTTTACCTGCCGCGCAGCAGTACCTTGCCGGTGTTTATTGCGGTAAAAGAAGGCAAACCCGTACCGGTGTGTGCTTTGACTACCGATTGCAACAAAGCCGTTTGGCAATATTTTCTCGATGAACAACATCAGGCAGTATTTGCCAGTATATTTAATGTACGCCGCCTGAAAACGTTATTACAGCTACCCAGTAGCGACAAATCCACTATTGTGTACAGTTTTACCCATGCGGTTAAAGGCAGATTGTTTTTTTACTCAGCCACCCGGGAAGAGCTGGCGCAGTCCGATCGGGCACGGCAGTTATTTCTTGGCTTTGGCGCCAGCAAACCGAGCTGGCGGGTGTTTCAGCTGAATTTACACCGCACCTCTGCCGCTTTGGCCGAAATGCCATCAAGCTTACCGGCATCAGACGGCAGCAAAGCGACAGCGGGGTTATCGAATCTGGTAAAGCAGTTTATTCAGGACATTCGCTATATTGCCAGTCTGAGCGATATTACAGCAACAGAAAGTGCTTTTTGGTACCAGAGCTATCCGGTTGATCAGCAGCAACTCAAACTATTGGCCAACTTTGGCCATCAAAAAGTTCCCAACCAACCACAGTGCGAAGCGGTCGCCGTGCAATATGTGAATCTGCGCTCTGAGTCTCGCTATTTATACAAAACGACCGTCACTATTAGCGACAGTGAACAGCAAACTGAGTTAAGTGGCCACAGCCGGGACTTTTCGTCGAAAGGCTTACAACTGGAAACCACCTTACCGGTGCGGTTTAAAAAAGGCGATGTAGTGTTGCTTAACCTGCCGGACATGCAGAAAATCAGCAATAAATATCAGTTAACGTCACTGCCGTATGAAGTGATGGCCGTTAGCAAAAGCCGTACTATTATGAATTTACGCGCCGCAGAAGGCACCGAGCCTCATACCGGCCGGTTATTTTTTCAGCAATTGATCCAGAATAACCGTGCCAAGCTGACCCCGGCGGAAGAAAGCCCGAAATATCCCGGGCTGTCTGTTGCCCTGCGTAATCTGTACCTTAATGCCCAGAATCATTTTGTGCTGTATATACATCGCAAGGGTATCCGTTACGAAATTAATACGGTGGCCCAGGGTCAGCAACCAAGCAGCTTGCACCAACTACTGAGTGTAGATAGCAATAAAGCTGAAAAACTGGATTTGGCGCCGATCCTGCAAAACAATGCCGCCAGCCTGCATTTTGCCCAGCAGTTAAAACAGATGAAACGTTTTGATAGCCCAAAAGCGTTTGAGTTATATATCACAGTGCACAACAAGGCTGCGCCCGGCTCGCGCCTGTCCTGTCGCTATGACTACGAATTTGCCAGTGAACAACTAAAACAGCAGTATGTGCTTAGTGCACTGCAAAATGGCACCTTATTTTGTTATCGCTTTTTGCTATCACGCACCGGCAGGCCGGATATTGATTTTATTGCCGCAGAGCTCAACTACATCAGTACTTATGCGATACACAAAGCCAAACAATTGGAAGAAGAACTATGGAGTGTCGCCGGTGTTATTGACGCCATAGATATCTCCGCCGAAGTGGCCTGGCGCTACGGCGCTACACTTGAGCAAAGTGCACAGCAAGATTTACAGCGCCAAACGTTAATTGCGCAGTTGCAACAACCAGTCCCGTAGCTGTGGAAAATGATCATCTATAGCCGCCGGGTGCGTCAGCATAGAGATATGGTCATAGTCGTGTTGGTAGCCGCTGGCTTTACCCAATAAACTAAAACGCGCCTGCGGTGCGGTCTCGGCAATAAAGCGGCGCACATCGTCCGGGTGTCCCAGCAGGCGATCATTTTGTGCCGCGAAATGCCACACCGGCGGCCAGCGCAATTGTTGACAGGCATTGGCATAATCAAATTGATCACTGGGATCAACAAAGGCCGCACCGTTAATCCAGTGCACGGTATCGCGTAAAAACTGTTCCGGTTCATCATCGGCGCCCAAACGCCACTTACGCGCCGGAAAATAGCCCTGTTTACGGCTAAGCCAGGGCGCTAGCGTATTCCAGACAAAATCAATTTTCAGTTTACGCTCCAGGCTGTTGACACTGATCACCCGTTTCGTACCAAAGCACACTTTTGCCGCCACCTTAGCGGTTAATTCTGGGTAACGGGCCAGACTCGCCCCCGCCACAACACCGCCCCAGGAGTGAGCAATCAAAATAACCGGCTGTTGATGCAACTGATAAATATGTTCAATCAGCGCCGGGATATCACGGGTGATCATTTGCTGCTGACTTTGCACAAATCCCTGTGAAACATGTGGTCTGGACAAGCCACGGCCGGCAAAATCGGCGCAGTACACCATAAAGCCACTGTCTGCCAGATAGCAGCCTAAGCCTTTGCCGGAATGACTGTAAAAAATGCGGCCGTTTTCAATGGCGCCATGCAGCATCAGTACCGGCGCTATGCCTTGCTGTAGTGGCAGTAAGCGGCGCAGATGCAACTGGTACTGGTCTAAATCCAGATAAAACGAGCTTTGCTGATGTTTCATGCTTAATCCAGCAAATACAGCAGCTGTAATAAAGAACCTTGCCGGATAGCCGCTTTGGCCTGCGCCTGAACTTTGGGTTTGGCATGAAAAGCCACGCCTAAGCTGGCGGCATTCAACATCGGAATATCATTAGCACCATCCCCTATTGCTACCGTTTGGCTGCTGGCTATGCCGAACTGCGCGGCCAGCTTTGTCACCACCTGTGCTTTGGTCGTGGCATCAACAATATCGCCCAACACTTTACCGGTGAGCTTGCCATCAACAATCTCCAGCACATTGGCAAAAGTGGCTGTTAGGCCCAGCTGCTGCTTTAACGCATCAGTAAAATAGGTAAAGCCGCCTGAGGCTATCGCCACCTGCCACTGATGCTGCTGTAAATGCGTTACCAACTCGGTTAAGCCCGGCATCAACGGCACCGTATCCAATACCTGGCGCAGTATCGTTTGTGGTGCGCCGGCTAACGTCGCCACTCGCGCCACCAGGCTCTGGGCAAAATCCAGCTCGCCATTCATCGCCCGGGCGGTTACCGCCGCCACCTGCTCACCGGTGCCAGCCAGCTTAGCAATTTCGTCTATACATTCTATTTGGATCGCAGTGGAGTCCATATCCATCACCAGCACACCCGCTTGTTGCAGCGTTGGCGTTTCGGTTAAATACACCACTTCAATATCCAGCGTTGTAGCAAGGCTGGCTAATTGCTGCTGTTGCTGCAGTGTCAGCCCGGCAGAAAGCTGCAGCTCAAGCGCTCCAGCTAATGCAGGATGAGGTTGATACAACCGGCAAGCCATGGCGGTTTCGCTAGCCAGTTGCTGCAGTAGCATAGCGATAGCCTGCCAGTTAAGCTGCTGTGCAAACACGCGCAGCACAGCACTATAGCCATTTTCGGGTAACGCAAAAGCCTCAGCCTGGCGCAATGCTAATGGCTCAGCGCTTTGCAATAACAATTGGTTGTGTTGCCATTTCAGTGCATAGTTTTGCTGTACAGACAACGTTGCTGGCGCAACAGCGGCTTGTGCTGTTGTGGGAAGCTGATAAAAAAACGACACTTGAGTCCCTATACTTGCTGACACGACCATGGCATGCTACGCGCATTAACGACTAGCTAAGCTGGCGCTTTATGGAAAATATGCAGAACGATATCCCATTACCCAACAGCACTTCAAGCACTATTAAGCTGCTACAGATTGCGGTTGCGGTATTGGGGATCTGGCTGTTATTACATAGTTGGGTGCTGCTACAGCAACAAGGTCGGCATTTGCTGCAACAACAAAGCAGCCAGCTGATGCGCGAAACCCTGGCAACCTTGTCACATACCGCGGCCTATTTAATCGAAAATGATCAACTCGACGGCCTGGAGCAACTGACGCAGCATATTGCTGCCAGCCCCTATTTGCATGACGTGGTGGTGTACGACGCTAACGGCGTACGCATGAGCTGGTCTGAAGGCAGCGCAGCCGCCAGGCTGTTATATAGTCCGACGCAAGTGGAGCCGCTACAGGCGATGGTACAACCCATCAGCAAAGATCAGCAGTTGCTTGGTTATATTAAGTTAAGCTTACGTCTGGATGCATCCTTGACGCCTATTGCCATGTCATGGCAGCGTTTAATGCAACAGTTGCTGCTTATGCTGGTATTAGCCGGTATTATTGGTTTTTTGCTGCGCCGCGGCTTTTCGCGTTTTTCGCGGCAGTCACTGCGCCTGCGTCGCCTCAAGCCGTAAGATATCCACGCTGTTTTGCCATAAGCTGGTGGCTATTTGCTCAGGCGGCTCTGGCCTTAGCTGACAAAAGGCGTCAAACACCAACGCCAGCTGCGCCGGAGTATTCACCTCCCCTTGAAAACCAGCCAGCGGCATTGCCGGCGCATCGGTTTCCAGCACAAAGCTGCTTAGCGGCAACTTACTCACGGTACGTCGTGTCTTCTCTGCACGGTCATAGGTAATGGTACCGCCGATGCCGAGCTTAAAACCCAACTCAATAAAGGCCATCGCCTGCTGCTGGCTGCCGGAAAAGGCATGTAAAATACCGCCTTCAGTAAACTGCTGGCGTTTAAGCTCTGCTAAAAGCTGTGGCTGACTTTTACGATGATGCAAAATTACCGGCTTATGATATTTGCCGGCGAGTTCAAGCTGACGGCTAAACAACGTTTGCTGCACATCAAAGCTGCTGGTGTCTAACGCGAAATCGAGGCCAATTTCACCCACGGCTACAATGTGTGATAAATGCTGTATCAGCAACGCCTCAAGCTCTGTCACCGATTCTGGCTTAGCCTTCGCCGCCCACCACGGATGTATGCCCAGCGCGATATGCCAGTGTGGTTGTTGTTTGTGTAAATCTAACAGGTTTTGCCAGGCAGACTCTTGTACAGCAGGAATAACTAAAGCGGCAACCCCGGCCTGCTGCGCCTGTTGCCAGTGTAGCGCCTGCGTAGCGGCAAGCTCGGGTAAATCGAGGTGACAGTGGGTATCAAACAGCTTAAGCCCATCTTTGGTTAGGGACATAACCTGTCGATATCCCAGCGGCCATCGGCTGACTGGCTGTACATAAAGCGGTCGTGCAGCCGGTGCTCGCCGCCCTGCCAGAATTCAATTTTATGCGGCCGTACTAAAAAACCGCCCCAGAAGGATGGCAGCGGCACTTCGCCGTGTTCAAACTTGTGTTTTATCTCAGCAAACTTTTGCAGCAGCGCCTGACGGGTAGACACCGGCCGGCTTTGCTCTGACGCCCAGGCGGCCAGTTGGCTTTCTTTTGGCCGCGATAAAAAGTATTTTGCCACCTGAATATTACTTACCCGCTCAGCAGTGCCGTAAACAATCACCTGCCGCTCCAGCGGGTGCCAGGGAAAATGCAGGCACACCTTTGGGTTGCTACTAAGCTCGGTCGCCTTACGGCTGCCCAGGTTGGTGTAAAAAGTAAAGCCTTCAGGGCTGACATCTTTTAACAACACCAGCCGCTGTGACGGCTGGCCCTGCTCGTCGACTGTCGCCACACACATTGCGGTTGGATCCGGCAGCTCGGCCGCTATCGCATCTTTTAGCCACAGCTCAAACTGCGCTATCGGATCGGCATTGAGCTTGTCAAAATCCAGCTTATCTTTAGTGTAACTGCGGCGAATATCGTCGATTTTCATCTTTACATGCGCTCCATAACCTCAATACCGAGTAAGTCCAGGCCTTGCTGTAACAGCTTAGCAGTGAAAATACTCAGCATTAAACGGCTGTCACGCTGTGCTGGTTCAACGCCGTCTTTAAGTATTGGGCAAGCTTCGTAAAACGCCATATATAAACTGGCCAGCTCATACAGGTAATTACACAGCAGGTTCGGCTGCGCATCTTTCATAACCTGTTGCAGTGCTTCTTCAAAGCGCAGCAATTTCACCGCTAACTGCTTTTCCTGCTCCTGCTCGATAACCAGACTGGCGCTAAAGCTATCACTAATGTCCGCACGGCGTAAAATACTGCGTACCCGGGTGTAAGCGTATTGCAGATAAGGCGCGGTAGCACCTTCAAAGCTTAGCATCGCATCCCAGCTAAAAATGTAGTCACTGGTACGGTTTTTTGACAAATCAGCGAATTTCACCGCACCAATGCCTACTTTACGTGCCACTTCAGCAATTTCGTCAGCGGTTAAATCACTGGCCTTTTCCTGTACTACGGCTTTGGCGCGCACTACGGCTTCTTCCAGTAGTTCGGCCAGTTTTACCGTGCCACCGGTACGGGTTTTAAACGGCTTGCCGTCTTCGCCCATCATGGTACCAAACGGGCAGTGGTCATAAATGGTGGCATCGCGCAGGTAGCCAGCCTTACGCGCTACCAGCTCAACCTGCTTAAAGTGCAGCGCCTGGCGCGCATCGGTAAAAATTATTACCCGGTCCGCATTTAGCGTATGGCTGCGGTACTGGCAGGCCGCTAAATCGGTAGTGGAATATAAAAAGCCACCACCGGTTTTTTGTACGATAAAGGGCGATGGCTTGCCTTCTTTATCGGCCAGCTCTTGCAGGAACACCACCAGTGCGCCCTGATCTTCCACCGCCATCGATTTCGCTTTTAAATCATCCACTATGCCTTGCAGCATGCTGTTATAAGCACTTTCCGGCTTAATATCGGCATGGCTTAGCGTGACGTTCAGTTTTTCATATACTTCTTCGCTGTGTTTTACCGAGGTGTCAATAAACAGCTGCCACAGCTTTTGGCAATGAGTATCACCGCTTTGCAGCTTTACCACATAGTCGCGTGATTTATCAGCAAAACCAGCTTCATCGTCAAAGCGCTTTTTCGCTTCACGGTAGAAATCTTCAAGGTCAGCCAGCGCAACGCTTTCCAAATCAATACCCGCTGCCAGCTTGTCTTCCAGATGCGCAATCAGCATACCAAACTGGGTGCCCCAGTCACCCATATGGTTCTGCCGGATAACCTTGTCGCCCCAGAATTCCAGCGTACGCACCACAGCGTCACCAATAATGGTCGAGCGCAAATGGCCAACGTGCATTTCTTTGGCCAAATTCGGTGCCGAATAGTCCACCACTACGGTTTGCGGAGTGTTGTTGGCACTGACGCCTAAACGGCTATCAGTAGTCGCTTGCTGCAATTGTGTCGCCAGCCAGCTTTTATCCAGCGTGACGTTAATAAAGCCGGGGCCTGCGATCTCCGTTTTACTGGCAATGCCGGCTAAATTTAGCTGCTGCACTAACTGCTCGGCCAGCTGACGCGGGTTGGTTTTCATCAGCTTAGCCGCTGCCATAGCGCCGTTAATCTGATAATCGCCAAATTCCGGTCGGGTACTTACGGTAACCGCGGCATTGGTATCGGCAGGTAAGCCCAGCGCAACAAAGGCGCTTTGTGTTTTTTCAGTTAATAATTGCTTAATATTCATCTGGCTTACCTGTTAGTGTTCACGGGTTTTGTGGAATTTGATCTTCGGGTAACGCTCTATGGCCAGGTTCAGGTTCACCATAGTCGGTGCGATATAAGTTAAGGCATCGCCACCGTCCAGCGCTAAATTCTGGCTGGCTTTGTTTTTAAACTCGTCCAGCGCTTTGCCATCATCACTGTATACCCAACGTGCAGTCGACACGTTAACCGCTTCATACAGCGCATCGACGTTATATTCTGACTTTAACCGGCTTACTACCACATCAAACTGCAGCACGCCGACAGCGCCGACGATTAAGTCGTTATTATCCAGCGGCCGGAACACCTGCACCGCGCCTTCTTCAGACAACTGTACCAGGCCTTTTAGCAACTGCTTTTGCTTTAGCGGGTCGCGCAGGCGGATACGGCGGAACAGCTCAGGCGCAAAGTTAGGAATACCGGTAAATTGCATATTTTCACCGGTGGTAAAGGTATCCCCTATTTTGATGGTGCCATGGTTATGCAGGCCAATAATATCGCCCGGGTAGGCTTCTTCTAAATGCTCGCGATCACCGGCGACAAAGGTTAACGCCTGTGGGATCAACACATCTTTACCAATGCGCACATGACGCACCTTCATGCCCTTTTCGTATTTACCCGATACGATGCGTAAAAACGCCACCCGGTCGCGGTGTTTCGGGTCCATATTGGCCTGAATTTTAAACACAAAGCCGCTAAAGCCGGTCTCAACAGGCTCAACAGTACGGCTGTCGGTTGCACGCGACTGCGGCGCCGGTGCCCACTGCGTTAACCCATCCAGCATATGGTCTACACCAAAGTTACCCAGCGCAGTACCAAAAAATACCGGTGTCAGCTCACCTTTTAAAAATAGCTCGCGGTCAAACTCATGGCTGGCGCCCTGCACCAGTTCCATTTCATCGCGCAGCTGCTGGGCGTAATAACCAATACGCTTGTCCAGCTCAGGGTTATTCAAACCTTTGATAATATCCACGTCCTGAATGGTATGACCCATACCGGATTTATACAGAATCACCTCATCACGCAAAATGTGATACACGCCTTTAAATTCCTTGCCTGAGGCTATTGGCCAGGTAATGGGCGCACAGGCAATTTTCAGTACGCTTTCAACTTCATCCAGCAAATCGATTGGGTCGCGGATATCGCGGTCCATTTTGTTCATAAAGGTGATAATCGGCGTATCGCGCAGCCGGGTGACTTCCATCAGCTTAATGGTGCGCTCTTCAACACCCTTGGCGCCGTCAATCACCATCAGACAAGAGTCAACTGCCGTTAAGGTGCGGTAGGTATCTTCCGAGAAGTCTTCGTGGCCCGGGGTATCGAGCAGGTTAACCAGACAAGCATTGTATGGAAACTGCATCACAGAGGTAGTCACCGAAATACCGCGCTCTTTTTCCATTTCCATCCAGTCGGAGGTAGCATACTGGCCGGACTTTTTGCCTTTCACGGTACCGGCTTTTTGGATCAATTGTCCGAATAACAATACTTTTTCAGTAATGGTGGTTTTACCGGCATCGGGGTGCGAGATGATCGCAAAGGTGCGCCGGCTGTTTACTTCGGCTAAAAAGTTATCTGTGCTCATAATATCCAATAGTCTGTTACCGCAGGCATCCGGCTACGGTGTAGGGCAAAACCCGGAAGTAAATAATAATGCGCGCGATTATAGCAGCTTGAACGGCAAGGGCACAGAGTGGATGCGTGACATTGTGGTATCAGCACGCCAGCGCTTTGCTGGCGCGCTAAAAACCTGATTACAGCGCTAACTGCGTTTTAAGCTCGGCGACATATTTATGCTCCGGGTAACGCTGCACAAACTGCTGATATACCGCCTTGGCCTGCGCTGTCAGCCCCTGCTCCAACGATTGCAACACTAACTGCGCATCAAATTCCGGATGCGAAAAGTGCTTGCTGATGGTATGCATAATCGCCAATTCGCGGGCTTTATCGGCAGCATCGGCCAGGCGGTAGGCATAAAAACCATACAGCGCCAGATAGTTAATATCGATATTGTGTTCTGGTTGTTGCAGGGCCAGATCAATCACTACAGGGCCGTTTTGCCTGGCCTGAGAAATCAAGCTCATGGTTTGCTCGTCAGAGAAAGGTTGACGCGCCCTTACCGGCAAGCCCAGTGCCAATACCATCGCTTCGGCTGCTTTGGCTACAGACCCCGGGTTCTGTGCAGTGATCAAGTTACCGTCGACTGCAACATACGGTAGCATTGGCGCATTGTGCACAAACTGTGCACCATTTTCAGTTAAGCGATCCTGCAATAAAAATGGAAACAGGGCTAAATGCTCAGCACTAAAGGCATGCTCTTCGCTATTAGTGAAGCCATTTACCTGTTTACCGGCAACAAAATAACTGCCATCGGCCAGTTTAATATCGGCTATCGCAGCCGGGCCGTGGCAAACAGCTGTAATAACTTTGTCTTTATTGACTGCACTAGTTAGTAGTCGCTGTGTAGCCTGATGGCTTGGCAAATCCAACATAGCGCCGGAGCCGCCAACAATAAACACACCGTCATACTGCTTAATGTCAGTATCAGCTGTGGCCAGTGTATTCGCTAACTGCGCAGTAGCTAGCGATTTAAAGCGCTGAATATACCCCAACGCGTCTTTATTGTTTTTTACCAGCACAGCACCGCCTTTAGGGCTGGCAATATCCAGTTTTACACCATTGTCATGCAGCACCAGATAAGACTGCGCCAGCTCTTCCAAATCGTAACTCAATTCAGGATTCGCCTCAGTGCCGTAGCTGGAGATCAGCATTAACACCCGTTTATTATCAGCCAATGCAGCCTGGCTTACCAATAACACGCCACCCAATACATAGCTTAACCACTTCATCTTTCTACTCCTGTTAAATAACAACAGCAGACTAGCAAAGCGCGCGTCGCGATATTGTGAAGCCACGCCGGTATCACAGGTTTACCGCTCAAGGTTAACTTTCTGGCTGTGTTAGCTCCATCCAGCTTAAACCCCAACGATCAAAATCTTCCCGCAATATCGTCAGTTCCAATGGCTGCTTTCCAGCTTCTAAATACACCTTATGCCGGTTTGATACTGAGTCATCAATACCGCGTTCAAAGTTGACAGTACCGGCCAGCTTTCTGCCCTGCCAGAGCTGAAAAAACGCACCGTTTTGAAAGCTGCTGCCTTTATAATTCAGCTGGTACCAGCCAGCTTTTGCTACTTCAATATCAAAACGCAGCGTCACCAGTTGCTGCTCTGTGGCTTTATTGGTTTTAAATACCAGGTAGCGCTCGGGTTTATCTTCACTGGCAGCAAAATAATATAAAGGCGCATTGTTTAGTTGAGCCAGTTGCTGCATGTCGATGCGACCGGGAATGGCCACTGGCGGCTGCTCAGGTAACCAGAGCGCTTTATCTGATGGTAAAGAAGAACCAGTTTCCGAGCGGGAAACTACCAAAAAGCTGCCACCGCCTTTAGGTAAGGTGACGTGCAACTGTGTGCTTTCTGCACCAACGGTATAAGCTTTTTCATAATGCTTCTGGTAAAAGCCGCCAACTAAATGCGCCAGCTTTATTGTTGAGCGGTAAATATCATAGCCTGTTATCCGTTTATCCGCTGCTGGCTGCCAGCTAAGTATTAACTTGCCATCCGCACGCTCGGTCAAACTCAGGTTTTCCACCACAGCAAGCAAAGGTTCCCGGCTTGCCAGGTGTGCATGCTGCGCCCGATGCAGTTGCCGCTCAAACACCTCGCTTGAGGGCGCAACAACATCAGAATGCCCGTCCATTGCCAAACGAAAGCCGATACCAGCCGCGACATTCCAACCTTCACGTTTAAAGCGGCCACGGTTGCTGTGCGGCTGAGCCGGATAATGCCAATTGCCGCCGCGGGTGGCGATAAAACCACACCTTGCGGTGTCGGCGGCTACGCCAGACACATAGCCTTGCGGGCTAAAACAACTATTAAGATACTGGCTAACATTGCCCACCATGTCATACAACCCAAACGGATTAGGCCGGTATAAACCGACTATGGCATTGTAGGCTTCGCCATCATCGCAATTCAGATGCTCGATAAAGCCTTTGTTACTGTAACCATACAGCTGGTTATTGGCATGCTCGCCACTAAGATCTGCAAAGTTGCCATACTGACAGGCTTGCGTTTGCAATGGATCATCACCCCAGAAATAGCGGCTGCTGGTATTGGCTTTAGTGGCATACTCCCACTCCTGCTCGGTGGGCAAGCGGTATTGCAGGCCGGTTTGTTCAGACAACCAGGCCGCATAGTTATTGGCATCTTGCCACGAGATACAGGTTACCGGCTGGTAATCACTGTAGCTATAGCGGTGCTTATCCCAGCGCCCACTGCCTTTGTGCTCCGGGCCGCGCAGGCCTTCAGCATCAATAAAGTCGTTGCATGTATGCTCAGGGCTATAGCCCGTTTCTTGCGCGAAGTGACGAAACTCAGCTACGGTTACCGCGTATTTACCCAGCTGAAAGGCGTTCAGACTGACCTTATGTGCTGGCTGCGCCTGTTTTTCTCCGCCGGTAGTACCCATGACAAACTCGCCGGCCGGGATATTGACCATCGGCGGCACGATATGCTCTGCCGCTACCGTAATAAAACTGGTACTAAGTGACAACAGTATGAGCGTGGGGGGGGTTAGAATACGAGGAATTAGCGCCATAAAATAATTACCTTTTCTGATTGTTCACTGAGACACAGCAGCAACGTAGCTAGTCAGCCAAAGCCGTTTAAATCTGTGCCTTTATTAGTTTTCTTAAAAAAATATTTAGTAGTGGGCAAAGCAGCGTCAAGATAAGAAAAGCGCCACTAAGCAGGGTGTAAAAGTACAATTCATCCCAGCGTTGTATTCTGGCGTGATGCGGGTTTTGCTCAGCAAAATACACATCCACCACCTCACCCAACTGCCAGCGCGGATAGCCAAGTGCCCGGCCTTCAACACTATACGTGGTACCTGCATACTGAAACTCGGCTACCGGCTGTAAATCAGTTGATGACGCCTGACCATTAACGGAGGTAGTTAAACCGGCCTTGCTGCCAAAGCCCACTACAGTGGCAGGCGTAACGGTTAAGCCTTCTGTAAAAGAGGACTCTTGCAGATAAAAATAGCCTGTTGCCAGACACAACAACATCACCACAACTATTGCGGGTATACATTTAACACTCATGACGCTACTCCCAAATACAATGCGGGTAGCCCCAGCACAATAAACATACACGCCATCACAGGGTTATTCGCCCGTGCCAGCCTGGCGCTATTCTCATTTCCCGGTATAAACAAGATGTCCACCTGATCATCTTCTTTCATTGTTTTGCGGTAATAAGAGGTGTTGGACTTCACCTCGTAACGCATGTTATGAACGCTAAATTCAAAGTAAGGCCGGTATAGGGTTCTTACTCTCCTATCACTGTCTTTGCTCTGATATTCGTCGACGCGGCTTATCCTGCCTTGTGTTTTTACAGCGTTGTGCACATACCAGAGGTAGTCACACAGCATGTAAACACCCAGTAGCAAAAATACTGAGCCAACAAGCAGCAACATCAGGTTCATATTTAAATCCAACACGTTTTTATCATGGTTTATCGATGGCGAAGTGCCAGCGACACATTATCAGTGTGTATGTCGTTATAATGTGAAGCAGTTGATTCGAGCCGGTAACCTTGTCGATGCAAGGTTTTAAGCATTGGCGTCGCAAAAGGCTTATCTAACTCCCGCCGTAGGGTGTAGATATGCGAGCGAATCACGTCACTGTCGCAGTATCTACCTGCCCAGATTTTGTTTGCCAGCTGCTGACGGCTAACCGCATTTGGATAGGCCTGTGCCAACATCATCAATATTTCAAAGTCGGTATTGCTTAGCCTCAGCTTCTTATCTGCCCGAACAACAACACGCCTATTTTCATTGATTTTTAGCTCTCCAATGCTAATTGTTTGCGGTTGATGTAACTTGTGGCGCCGCGACAGTGCTTTACAGCGTAAGCCCAGCTCTTCTAAACAATAGGGCCTGCTCATAAAGTCGTCGGCGCCGGCGGCGAAGCCCTGGCGCTTTTCTGTCAGACAATCTCTATCAGACATCAGTAATACCGGCGGGATCGGATCGCACTGTTGCTTCAGAGTACTGCACAAATCCGCCCCCTTGCTGCCTGTCAGCATCACGTTTATTACTATCACATCGAAACTGATGGCCCGGGCCAGCTTTAAGCCCAGTGTGCCCGTAGCAGCAAAATCGACCTGCATTCCCGCTTGCAGCAGATAATCACACAGCTCCCGCCCCAGCTGATGGCAGCTTTCAATCACAAGTACAGATAGTTCTTTCATTTTTTAATAATTCCAGAGCACCAATAGCAGTAATGTCTCAGCGCTAAGCAATATTGGCATTGACCGCCCCTTGAATTAGTACCTAAATCGCGTGAATTTCGGTCTTAGCGCCAGCAAAAAGATATAAATGCTAGTCACCGCAACCACTAATAACACTGGTATTGATAATATTAAGGGAGTGCGCAACGCCTCCGGAATGACATGATTGTTGCCAAAAAAGAAGATGGATGCAGACAGAAACAGCGCAAACCCCATGCGCCACACATGACGAATTAGTTGCTGCTTTCTGGACAATGTTGGTTGTCGCCAGTAGCTCAAATCGAGTACTGCGCAGAGAAAAGACACTGCAGCAATGAAATAGAAAGCGCCAGCGGGCAGATCATTTAGTGTGCCCGTTGCGGAGTTAGCCGCTTTAATGCCACCCAAAACTGAGCCCAAACATAGCGTTAAGGCCATAATAGGCGATAATCTGCAAACCCATTTCGCCACATACCACCTGGACAAACTTGCCCAGCCAGTCAAAAAGCAATACAGGGTTAGCAAGCCTAAAAACACCGTAAACAAGATATCCCGTTGCACGCTCAGCAATAATCCGCTTGCTGTTAATGCCAGCATAAAGCAGACAAAAACCCGGCCGAAAAACCGGTGTAGCTGCGAGCCTTTTGTTGCAAAAAGCGCCGTAAAACCCGCAACAAGCGTAATTCCACCCGCGATGAAATGTAAATTTCCAATTAAGGACAGTGTTTGCATAGCACCCCCCTACTTTTGCTCGATACTGCTTGAGCTTGATGGCCGGTAGTTTGTGTAAGTGCGTTCGATGCGCTCTTCAAACGGCACCCAAAAAGCGGAGCCTTGTATTAGCAGGTTATATTTTTTTAACACCGTTACTGTATCGGCCACCGGTAAGCACTCAATGTCAAAGCTTAAACGGCTGATACTGGAGCCAAAGGAAGGGGAAAAGGCTGCCTCATTAGACAAGGTTATCCGCAATACATTATTTGCTGCATGGCTCAATTCAGCGACGCCGGTCAAATTTTCAAACACTGCCGGGTCATCATCTGCATCAGGAATGGGCTTAAAGGAATATTCCTTATGCCCATTATCGTTGATGACTGAGCGTGCCTCTTGCGGGATCATTTTTTTAAAACTATCGCAATTTACCCTGGCAAAGGCTTTAGCTCCCTGCTCATGCAGAAGCGTCTGAACCTCAGCAAGATAACTGTCGTCATCAGCATTAATAACACTGATGTTCACCTCACCTGTTTGCTCATTAATTACAGCGAGATTGACGTTAGAGCTGCCGTTTGTGAGGTGAATGTCGTAATCGAGCTTTAAACTTACATTCTGTTCATCATCTGAATTAGCGATAGTACCCTCGGCCACTGCAAGTGGGGAGAGCAAAAGAGATAGTGGAAAAATAAGACTGCGCATGTTTTTTCTGACTTGGTTAAGGTGCGTCAACTTTTGCAGAGTCAGCTGCTATTTTCGTCCGTGCATGAACGCTGAGACTCATTATTTCAACTTTTTTTAGTTTAAGCCTCTGAATTCTATAGTCGCATAGCCAATTCAAGAGGCTTTATTTGTAGGTAAAGGTGTTGTGCTTACACCTTCACTTCATCTGAGGCCGCCCGCAAAAAACACAGCCCCAACCAGAAAAACCAAATAATTTGTAACACGCCAAACAGCTCTTTAAACATAACAACAGAAGTAATAGTGGCGACACCCGCCAAACCAACTGTAATGCCCAAGTAATGTAGCTTTTTAGAAAAAATGTCTGCTTTTAACGCGAGAATGCTGACAAGAATTACCCATACCGCCCCAACAATCTCGTTATCGCCACCAATACTTTGTGCAATGGTCATTAACAGCGCCCAGGCATCCAAGGCTTTTTGCGCATCAGAGTGGGCTATACCAATCGCATAGCTGACGCCGCTAATGGCTATCATACCGCTTGCGATCACCAAGCCTACCCACAGATAGCCAAAAGCGTTAGTCACAGACTTTAGCCGCTCGCTGGCGTTGCCCAGTATGCGCGATGTTCCCGCGACCAGTATCGATAACACCAAACCAAACAGTATGTAGGTAATAAACAAGAAAACTGAGGTTATAGTTTGATGCTCTGCAATGAACATCATCTTGGTTTGAGCATCACCGTCAGTAGGAAAGCGCCAAAACGCGCCGTAGTACACGAATGCACTGATGTAAATAAACGACAGCACTAGCGCTGCGATTCCAGTAACATAGTTAGCCGACTTCATTTTTATTGCCTCATCCTTTAACATTAATTGGTGCAAGGCTTGCAGGATGACGCATTTCTGTATCGTAATAGACCGAGCATGACGGCTAGGAATCTTTTGACCAATCTCTAACTAAGGTAAAGCATAGATGCCAACCTATTTTGCAAACTACCTATTGGCTGGCAGCCTTGGACTCGTCAGCATTGTGATCCCTATGCTTTTGGCCAGACGAGAAATCAGTCAAGCCTATATTATGTTAGCACTGTTCCTTGTTTTCACATCTTTGGCAAACGCTCTGCCAATTTTTATACAAGCCGCACCGGGCATTGAACTTTATAGTCTTGCCATCGTTATCCCCAGCTATATTTGTCAGCCAATATTTCTGTGGTTTTATGTCAAAGCCATATGTTCACCGACAGATTGGCATATCAAACAGAACCGATATTTACACTTTGTGTTGCCTGCACTGGCTTTGATATATGCCCTGGTGCTGATATTTATGCCCTCTGAATACCTGGTTGAACTGATGCAAGGGCAGGAACAAACTCTTTCACAAACAGCGGAATTACTGGCAATGTCCACTTTCGCCTTTATGGTGATTTGGATAGTTCAGTCATCATTTTATATTTATTTGATAATAAGCCGGTTAATCACGTATCGCAGAGAACTGAAGCAACTGTTTGCCTCTAATGACAAGCGGGAAATGGGCTGGCTATTTTTCATTATCTCAGCAATATCCGTTGCCTGGCTGCTGGCTTTCTGCGCACTTTTATTGAGTTTCTCAGGCGAAGCTAATAATGCATTAACTAACACGCTGCTGCTGACTTACTTTGCCCTGCTTTGGTTAATGTCGTTTTGGGGATTGCGGCAAAAGCCTGGTTTCAATGAACGATACCTGCAACAAGAAGACCTTGATGCCATTGCGACATTAACAACAATGGAAGACACATCGGCAAAGTATAACCGCTCAGGGCTTGATGAGGCGCGCAGTGAAAAAATTGCGGATAAAATTGAACAGGCAATGATAGCTAAATCACTGTATTTAAACCCTGACTTATCACTCAAACTATTAGCTACTGAGGTTGCAGAAAAACCTAACTATGTCTCGCAGGTACTGAATCAAAAACTCAACAGTTCATTTTTTGACTATGTGAATAGCTATCGGATTGAGCATAGCAAGCAGCTTATTAGTGAGAATAAACTGCCTATCATAGAGGTGGCATTCGCATCAGGCTTTAATGCCAAGTCGTCTTTCTACAAGGCTTTCAAGATGAAGACAGGATTGACGCCTAAACAGTTTGCCACTAATGAAGCTGAGTTGGGCGAGTGATTATTAGGCCAATGGCTTCCCTGCCGGCAGGTTTGTCGATTTAAAGTCAGTTAATGAACAAGGCTTTGTTTTCTGCACTTATTTTGATTCCGCTAAGGGCAGGCACCTTTCTAAAAATGAAAAAACGGCGATGACAATCTGGTGGGACCATGTGGGCTACCAGATCCGTGTTGTCGGTGTTGCTGAATTTATATCCGAGGTTGAAGCTGATAACTATTGGCAAAGCCGAAACAAAAGCGCTCAATTAACTACAACAGCTTTTGAACAAAGCGCTGCACTAAATTCCGAGCATGAGCTAGAGAAAAGACTTCAAGAAATAACAGTAGAATACACCGGTAAAATAGTTCCCCGACCAGCCAACTGGGGCGGTTACCGCATCAAACCGGTTTCGATTGAGTTTCTTACGTTCCAAGAGAGTCGATTACACCGAAGAGAATTATTTGAGTTGAAAAATAATGGCTGGTTTAAGCAACTACTTCAACCGTAAATTAAGTCCTGCGTTTATGTTAAGAGAAAATTCTACTTTTGACGTCAGTTATTTTTAGGGGGTATTACCATTTTACTTTTGCTTTTCGTTGTTAATGCGAATGGACGAAATTTTTAGACCTTTACTGTGTATTTCTATACACGTTGAAAATACCTTTAAAAAAACTGATGTAGTAGTTGCTGATATGGCTCTCGCCCGGCATAACCTCGGCCTGCCATGTCAGGCCAGACGGCGCTTGGTCAGACAGTAAGCGGGTAAACTGCAGGTAAGCGCTGTACACTTGCTCCCCTTCCATTGCCGGCTCTGCCATAGTGATGTACAGCGTCTTGCCCGACGCTAACGTTTGCCCAATCAGTTGTTGATAAATATCATTAGCGTGGCGCTGCAGCGGAGGGCTGGCCGCGATATATCGGTCAAATAGCGCGGGCTGGGTTGATAGCAAATCAACGGCAAAATACGCAGCTAAAGAGTGGCCATATAAAGTGGCGCTTTTACCGGCGCGAAAGGTTTTAGCCATATACGGCTGTAATTCAGCACCGATAAACTCAGCAAATTTAGCTTTTTGATGGTAGAAATCGTTTTCTCTGGCACCGTCCTGCGCAAGATTATTAATTGCCACAATAATCTGCCTAGGAATATTACCCAGCTCCTGATGTAAACGGCTTGCCAACACCGCATGAGCCAGGTGCCGTTCACCGTCTAACAGATATAACGTGGGATAGTTTTCTGTCGAGTTAGTATAGCCTTCAGGTAAATACACCTTAATAGTGCGGGTTTGCTGCAACACCGCTGACGGGTATTGCAGCGTTATCACCTCACCTATTGTTAGCGCTTCTGAAGTAAACGCTTGTATCTTGGTAGATAACAAGGCCCCTACAAGTATCATGATTAGCATCAGCCGGTTTTGCATAAAACGCCCATGTTTCACTTTTTTAACGCCGTTTGGTTATATAAAAACACACTCAGCTGACCATCAGTATCGATAAAACTGACTTCCAAGCCTGAATCCTGATGCACGTACTGATGTTTATCTTCCACTGCGGACAACGGATAAATATCACCGTTAGGAAATTTAATAGCGATACCGTCTGCCAGCTCAGAGTTAAGCAATGACACCTGCAGTCCATTTTCAAACTCATAATCCCCTACTAGCCTGCGTTGCTGAATACGGTCAACCTTGCGTCTTTTATAAGCTTTAGCCTTATAATCAGGCCAGTTGTATACGGCAGAAGCAGCTCTGATCATGTCAAAACCAACACTAAAGCCCGCATCTGAATTGGTTAAAAACACCGCACCGTCGCCGTTTTCAGGATACATCAGCATAAAGCTACGATATCCGCTATTGCCACCGTTGTGCTTAAACAGAAATCGCTCCCCCTCACCATCAGTAACGAAAGTCATCGCTGGCTGGCCGCCGAAGTAGGTAGATAAATCTTCCCCCGGCTTAACCGGCGCCAGCATTTGCCGTGCAGAACGCTGCGAAATAACGTCACTCTTGCCGTGATAACCTTTTGTTAGTTCAACCGCTAAATTCGCCAAATCCGTAGCAGTTGACCACAAGCCAGCAGCCGCTTGCTCAGGATGCACACGCCAGCCACCTTCGATAGCCACGCCGGTAATGTCATGCCCCAGCGCTATCTCAATGTCATCTCGTTGCGGATAAGCCATATCAAAAGAACTATGAAGCATATTTAAGGGTTGCAGTACCCAGGTATCCATCAACTGCTCAAAGGGTTTACCGAACTCATCCTGCAGTGCTACTTCTGCAACGGTATAGCCCGCCCCTGAATACATGACTTGTTTACCGGCGGCTAATTCAACTGTAACCGCTTTTGTATTGGCGGGTTCTTGTCCAAGCAGAGTCTGAACATCGGTTGGGATTGCGTCTCCTTGCGCGTAGCCCATATAACCACCCGCTGATAGACCTGAGCTGTGATTAAGCAGGTTTTCAAAGCTGATCAGCTTTTCAGCACCCGGTTGTGCACCTGCTAGCTGATAAGATTTCAGATAGGCGTTTATCGGCTTATTAATATCAATCTTGCCTTTATCATGCATCCGCATTATTGCAAAAGCGGTAACAGGCTTAGCTAACGACGCCGCCTGAAAGACTGTGTTGCGGGTTACTGGCTTATCGGAAGAGGATGACAGGTTGCCATAACCGTTGCTCCAGGCCACTTTGCCATTAGCAATCAGTGCAAAGCTCAGCCCCGGAACCTTGTAAAATGACAGTCTATCTAGCACCGAAAAGGTAGGCACAGCTTCGTTTTCAAACACCACTGGCTGTCTTAATCCTTGCTCTACCGCAACTTGCAGTCTTGTTGCCTCATCAGCCATAACCTCAGCCTGACAACATATTGCTATCTGACTAAAGATCACCAATGATATAAATAGATACTTGTTCATTTTTCTTCCATTTAAAATTTTACGCCAACCTAGCAAGTTGAACGTCAAGGGGACGTGAAGAAATTGGCTCACCAACAAACTCTATTAACTGAACTCAAACCAGTCCAGCTCAAACCATTTTTGGTTAGCCGCTTTAATCTCTAAGCGTTGTGCTGAAGCAACTAACGTGGCATCGACGGTAAGTAAGCTAAAATCGTCGGCGCCTAAAAGGGTGACACTTGCCACCAGGTGATTACCTTGCCAGACATGAAACTGCGCGCCGGCTTCCCCTCGTACTTTCAGTGTTAACCTACGACATTCATCGCGTGTGCTGTTAAAGTCAAAACTGAGCCAGGCCGGTAAAAATGGCAACTGTTCGCTATAAAGATGATAAGGATTGGCGCTAAAGTGCATGCTGTTGCCACTCTGATTGCTATAAGCGAATTGGGCATCAATGTAATGTTCAGCCTGAATACGCTCCTGTACACGATGAACTTTATGCTGGCCATACCAAACCATAGTACCCGGCAAGCTGTCTGCAGTGGCACTATTAGCATCAACCCGGTAGCCCACCAGGGTGGCAGCCGGCAACGTATCAGTGTAGCTATTGGCAGTAACAGCACTGGCGATGCGCTCTGTTATCCGGCCTTGCTGGCTTGTCGGGTCAATTAATTGCCGGTAAACCGAATAGCTGATATCAGCTGCAGTCAACGGCTGCCAGATAAGTTCAATACGGTTATCCGGCAAGGGTCTGAGCAGCACCTGCTTTGGTGCCACAGGCGTCGCCTGCATTAGCCGGTGCTGCAGACTGGCATTAAGCTGAGCACCTTTAAGGCTTTGCTGAAACGCGAGGGTTTCAGCCGATGGCGCGACTGCCCCTTCATGTTCCAACAGCAGACGAAAGCCTTCCAAACTGCCGTAGAAATCCGCAGCAACAACATCTTTTGTCTGCCGGGCCAGTGCTTGCCAGTGCCAGGCACCACCGCTGATATCATATTGCAGGCAGCTATCACCGGTAGCGGCTTTGACAGCGCAGCTTTGCATGATTTCTCTGACATTACCCAACATATCATGCAAACCTAAGTCATTAGGCCGATACATACCCACCACAGTGTGATAAGTAGCGCCGTCATTGCAATTGGTATGATGCCGGTAGCTATGGTTATGGTCCCGTTTTATGCCGATACTGCTGGCTTCATCCTCAGTATTTTCATACTTACAAATTTGGCTGCTGGCAACGTCATCACCAAAGTAATAATGGCTGTGTCGTCCTGCTGCTGCGGCATACTGCCACTCACTGGCGTTGGGTAAACGATACGCTTTGCCGGTTTCAGCACTAAGCCAGGCAGCATACGCTAATGCGCCTTTTACACCGACGCAAACCACAGGTTGAAACAGATCCTGTGCCACGTCAGTGTCATTCCAGTTACCCGGGTTATCCGGCGAAGGCCAACGTGCTGCACTAAACACCAAACAGTGTTGCGGCACCTTGTAGCCTGTGGCATTCACAAAGCGCTGAAACTCAGCAACCGTGACTTCATATTTGCCCATATAGGTCGACACGATTTGTTCGTCTGCTACCACTGGCACCAATACGGGCTCTATCGGCGTAACAGCATCAGCACCAGCCGCTGGCAACCGGGCAAATACGGTTGCCGGCAGCAACGTGCCTGAAAGCAGTGTAATAATCAGCGCAACAGGAAAAAGTGTTTTAATCCGCACAATGCCGCCTTTTTGCAACGGCTTACTGTTAGCCATTTGCGCAAATCGGGTAACCTGCCGGACAGGTTTTCGGCGTAAAGTCGTCTGTCCATTGCCTGAACTCTGCCATGCTGAACTGGCGCCAGCCACGGATATCCACCAGGGTGTTTACATCGATTTTTAACTCATCTAAAGCTTGAGCAAAGCGAACCATATCGTGGTAAATGCGTGGCTTAGCCGTTTTTAACTCAGTGACATAGTGATCTTCTGCCAACACCATGCGAACTGAGGGTAAATACGCCAGCAAATAATGTTGTGCATGTGCCGTAGCGATATCAAACAGCATCAGATCACCCAGCGTGAATGCTGCACGTTCTGGGATTAACAGCAGGTTATCCGGCTGTGCGGCCGTAGCATGTTTTAAAATGGTAGCCTGGTGCTGCTTAGCAACCACCAGTGTTGCCCCCAGTGCCAGGGCATTGTCCAGGCCGCGCACGTTGGCATTGTGATGATGGGTAACCACAAAGTACTTTAGCGGTTTATCCTGCTGCGACAGCTTTTTAATTTCAGCAAAATTCTCGCTAAGTGCGTCCGCGGCGCCCATAGCAATATAATGGTCGGCTTGTTCAATAAATACTGTTAGCGCCCGGCCTTTACCGGCCTGATAAACGCCAGTGCTGAGTTTTTTCGCCGTAAGTTCAGAGCCATCAATGGTTTCACCCCATGGCGTAAAGTGGTCAAAGCCGCTAAAGGCCGCGCTCAGATCAGGGTTTAGCTCAAGATCACGATGCACTGAGCTTAGCCGCAGCTGGCCATTAACAAAGAAATTCATATCGCGGGCGTAGGGCAATTTGGCTGCCGTGTTGTGATTAGAAAAAACATACAACATGTCTCCTGCCCGTGGGTGCTGGCGCAGTATTTTATGGATAAGGCCGGATGTGTTATCGACAAAGTAGGTATAACGCTCACCGGAGGCGTGTTGCAGCATGAGTTTTTGCTGCAAGCGGCCACGGTAATACTCCTTGCCACTGTATTCCAGCTCTGCTGACAGGCCGGCTAAGCGTTTAGCTTGCAGCGTATCGCTGCTGCGCTCTAACGATGCGCCTAAGCGGTCAAAGTTGGCCCAGCTTTCTTCAGAGTATTTTTCATGCAGAATGTCGTACATGATGGTGCTATCGCCCTGCTGCACCCACTTTTCCAAATCCAGCGTGCTACGCGGTACCCGATAGGATAGTAAGCTCTTGCGCCGGTTTTTATAGTCGATGATCAGCTCTTCGTTGATACGCCATAACTCAGGCACATCCGGCGATTCGCCCTCGCCGGGCCAGGGGCCTTTATTGTAGTCGACGACTTTGATGCTATTCGCCTGCAGTAACGTATCGCCACCGTAGGCTGTAAGCATTTTATTGACAACTGCCACCTTGATATCGGCTGCAGGCTCACTCTCCTTCGCAGCTAAGACAGCGGGTAATGCTAACAACACCATACAACTGGCGACAAACACACTTTTTCGGCCAAGAAAAGCCATACATTGTTTGGTGGACCAAAGCTTACTGCTATGCACTGGATACATTTTTGACACCCTTTAATACAATTTGCCGATACCATGGCATAAACTGTATGCCAAACAAATCAGGCTAAACCCAGAGGCGAAAAATGTGCCCCAAGCGGCATTGCCGCACCAAATTTGCTTTAGCTCTGTCAAAGATGTTTTCATAAAAATTTGTCGCAATGCGCTGTGAAATACAGCTGTTAATCTGGCTAATCTGGGCTATCGAGCAGATATCCTTGTCCGCGTAATGTTTTCAGCATTGATGTCGAAAAAGGCTTATCCAAAACCCGACGCAATGTGTAGATATGCGAGCGAATGACATCACTGTCGCAGTATGTGCCTGCCCAGATTTTGTTTGCCAGCTGCTGACGGCTAACAGTGTTTGGATAGGCGTAGGCCAGCGTCATCAGGATGTCAAAATCGGTATTGCTTAGCTTTAACGTACGGCCAGCCCGGGTGGCCATGCGTTGATTTTCGTTGATATATAGCTCACCAATACTAATTATCTGTGGCTGATGTAACTTATGGCGCCTTGATAAGGCTTCACAGCGCAAGCTCAGTTCCTCTAAACAATAAGGCGTGCTCATAAAATCGTCTGCGCCGGCGGTGAAACCCTGGCGCTTTTCAGTCAGGCAGTCGCTATCAGATATCAGTAACACCGGCGCAATCGGGTTGCACAGTTGCTTTAAACTGCGACACAGCTCAATCCCTCTGCTGCCAGACAGCCTCACGTTTAGCACAATCACGTCAAAACTGTTGGTACGCGCCAGCTTCAGCCCCAGCGGGCCTGTTGAGGCAAAATCGACATGCATTCCTGCTTGCAGCAGATAATCACAAAACTCACGCCCCAGCCGATGGCAGCTTTCAATTACAAGTACAGATAATGCTTTCAATTGCACTAACGCCAAAGCCCACAATGGTCTGTATCACAGCATAGTTATCGGTTGAATGACATTGCGCTGACGTAAGCGGCTAAAACACTTAGCTAAGCGGCACACTACGACGACGAATGCTTGATGTTTGCCAGTATCGTTTTGTAGCGACGGCTTAATTTAACTGAGGCTCCACTTGACAGCACTAGCATGCCATCGCCAAAGCGACCTCTGTCAAACTTAATAACGTGAGCGCTATTTACCATCAACGATTTATGCGTTCGGAAAAAGAAGTTGTGATCAAGCTCCTGACTTAAGCGCTTAAACGTATCCCGCGACAACAGGGTGTTATTGTTCAAATAAAACGCCAGATGATCAGCAACGGCTTCAATATAGATAATGTCTTTTTGTTTCAGGTAGAACAAACCTTCGTCCGTTTGCACACTAAGCCCCAATAAAGAGGTTTGTTGCACAACCTGTTGGTACCATTGCTCAACTGCACTGTGCTTGAGCACCAACTGCTTTTCTTTTACCCGTTGCCTGACCTTGGTGAGCATCTGTTCAAAACGTTGCTGTTCAATCGGCTTTAGCAGGTAATCAAGGGCGTTGTTATCGAAAGCTTCTATAGCGTGCTGCTGATAGGCGGTTATAAATACGATGCAAGGCAGAGCGCCCTGCCAGTTGGCCAAAAACTCAAAACCGTTCACTCTGGGCATGTCAATATCCAGAAAAATCACATCAGGTTTAGGCTTTTCGCGAAGCCCCTCTTCATCAGCACTATAACTGTGATGCACAATGTGAAAATCGCTGTACGCTTTTAGCGCCAGCTCAATGCCTTTGTGCGCTGCAGGCTCATCGTCAATAACCCAACATGTTATCGTCATAACGCTACCTCTAACGGTAGGGTAATGCTGACAGTAAAACGGCCAGCCTGATCTTCTGTTAACAGCCTGGCACCTTCCCCATACAGTAAGTTTAAGCGGTGCGTTACATTTTCCAGGCCACTGCTGGTGCCAGCGACAGCGGCTTTATCCGCCGTGTTATACAGATTAGTG
The DNA here is from genome assembly GCF_011634895.1 of Rheinheimera pleomorphica. Taxonomy (GTDB): domain Bacteria; phylum Pseudomonadota; class Gammaproteobacteria; order Enterobacterales; family Alteromonadaceae; genus Alishewanella; species Alishewanella pleomorphica. The sequence continues at coordinate 188,923 of NZ_SIRR01000001.1, forward strand.
ATGCTGATATTAAGTTGCTGTGCGCTCACGCCTGCAGTTATGTTAATTTGTGCATCACTGCCGCCTAAGGTGCGACTGAACTTAATGGCATTTTCAATTAACGGCTGCAAAATAAGCGGAGGTACATAAGCTGACGCTGCGTCAGCATTGACGTGATAATTAACCAACAACAGCTGCGTGCTGCGCTGCCGCTCAATATCGACAAAACGTTGTATCAATTCCAATTCCTGCTGTAGGGCAATTTTGCCAGCGAATTTGTGCTCCAGCGTTATGCGCAAAAACTGGCTCAGTTTCACCACCATCTGGTGCGCTGCCTCGTTGTTGCCTTCTAAGATGGCAACGTCAAGTGAGTTAAGCACATTAAACAGAAAATGCGGGTTTAGTTGAGCCATCAGCAACTGCAGCTGTGCTTCCCGTGCCAAATGTTGCGCCGTTTGCAGTTGGCGCTTTTGTGTTTGCTTTTGCAGGTAAATATAGCCACTGATAAACAGGCCAATCCAACTGAGCAACAACAAAAAGCGATAGGCGCCACCTGAATACCAGACTAACCAGCCGCCAGCCATTAACTGCTCAGTAGTAATCTGACCATGCAATACCGCGTTAAGGCCATTCCAGAGAGTAAATAGTGCCAGGCCAAACAGCAGCAAACCGGCAAAACCTAATTTGCGAGGCTTGCGTTGCAGGTAGATGTAGCAAACGGCCAGCGCGCCTGTCGCTAGCATCATAAACATCGAAGACAGCAAACTACCGGACCAATGGTTGTCGCCATAAATTAAATGGGCGCTATGTTCAAACACCAAATAGACACACCAAAAAACCACATGGCCAACAGCCAGTATCGGGGAACCGTACCATGTTGATTTATCTTGCATAACCTTTGGCTCTTTCACGCGTTTAGTCCGGAGTCTAGCAAAGTTGTTGTTATTGCATAACTCATGGCTCGTTAGCTTTAACGCAAGCAAAACATACTCAATGTCGTGAATTTGTGAAACGTGACAGTTTTTTCCAACGAAATCTTCACAAAGGACTGCTTAAGCTGGTGATTCTGTTCGTCTTAAACCACTGATATGGAGTTACATATGAGTAAAAACTTCAAAAAAACTGCTGCATACGCCGCTTTAGTTTTAGTACTTGGGTGTGTTGCATTTTACGCATCTATGGAAGATTACCAGAAAGAGAACTTTTCAAGGCTGATCAGCCAAACCTTTTCAAAGTAGAGTTTTCCTGGGTTAAGTAATTGTGTTTGAAACGCTTTTGGTAGAAATGCATTTCAAATAGTTAGTGAGCACAACAAACAAAGATTATCGCCAGCAAAAAGCGCTGACAGCGACGTCAACCTGCTGCGCGGCTTTGTGCGCTAAATCTGGGCGTTTTTATCGTGCCTGCAATGTTGCAGCACACAGTAGCCATTACGAATTAGACAAAGAGACTATCAACGATGACGTTACGCCATATTCTTCAGCTCGCCTCCTGCTTGTCACTTTCGCTGACAGCAATCACTTCACAGGCCATCGTGATCCGCCATGACAAAGCTGATAGCGCATATCAGCAACATGCCGACAGATTTGCACCCTACATTGCTTATTTAGACCGTTGCACCGCGACCGTGCTTAATGATTACTGGCTGGTTACCGCTGCACATTGCGTTAACCCGGCAGAGCAATACCCGTTAAAGATTCAGCACCTGGATAACGACTACGCTGTGCTTAAAATTATCCGGCACCCTGACTTTACCCAAACCGGTGAGCCTGACCTGGCCTTATTACAACTGCGCTGGCCGCTAAAACAAGCAAAACCGGCCGCTCTTTACCGCAAACATGACGAACTGAATAAAGTAATTACTATTGCAGGTAAAGGTACTACCGGCAATGGTGTGACCGGTGATGCTAAGCAAGATAACCTGCTACGCGCAGCCACCAACACCATCAACTCAGTAGAAGGTAAGTGGTTAACCTTTGAGTTTAACCAAGGCGATAACGCGACACCGCTTGAGGGAGTTAGCGGCTCGGGTGACAGCGGTGGCCCGGCATTTATTCTGGAAAACGGCACACCTTATCTTGCTGGTGTCAGTTGCTGTCAGGAATCGGAAACGCAGGGGGCTTATGGCGCCCTGGAATACTACTCCAGGGTATCGACTGAGCTTGACTGGTTGCAACAGCAAATGGCCGCTAACCCACCGAAACCAGAATCAAAACATCCACTTGTCACACTGTTGCGCTCGGGTGATCAGCACAAAGCGTTGGCCTTGATACAGCAGGATACCAGTTGGCAACAAGCAACAGAGTTAACCGAAGCGTTACTCACTCACGCCTTTATTGCGCAGGATTTAGACCTGTTCAAAGCACTTATTGCTGCTCAGCCGGCAATGTTAAGCGCAGAGCTACAAGGCTTGCCATTGCTCGATTACGCCCTTAAACAAGGAAACAGCCTGTTTTTTTCATACTTAATAGACGCGGGCGCAGACGTCAGCCATCTTGGCTTTAGGAAACAGCATTATTTAAGCCGGTTGATGTGGCAGTATTTTCATGATGATGCCAATGCGCTCGCCGCTAAACTATTGCAAGCCGGGTTGGATATCAATCAGCAGGATGAACGTGGTGATTCTGCATTGCATATGGCAGGATTTTACGGCTCACTTGAACGTATTCAATTTCTGCTAGAACACGGTGCCGATATCAATCTGCGGGACAAACAAGGAAATACGCTATTAATAACCGCGCAAAAGCGTGGCCAGAGAGATATTGTTGAGTATCTATTGGCAAAAGGCGCTGAAAAGACTGATTAAATAAAACACATAAGGATTGCACAGTGCAGCAACTCATTTGGGTTATCGACTCGCCTTACTCACGGGCCATAAAGTGGTTGTTGTTACGCCATGACATCGCCCATGACGATTATCTTTTGACCTGGCAGACGCTAAAGACAGATGCATTATTACAGCGCTGCAACCCGAAACAACAAGTGCCCACTCTGGTTGACGGCGATGCTGTCAGCTATGACTCACTGTTAATTGCACAGCAGATCTTGCCTTTTCAATGGCATCAAACCACGGATGCCAAACTCTTCCGACTGGGCGATGCCGACTTTGAAAAAGCGATTATCTTTTTCTTTCGGGCAAACTTGCTGGCAGACAAGTTTGGCGTAAGTGAGCATAGTACACTGCTGTTTGAGGCCGGACAGCAACGCTATTGCGCTAGTGTTGATATGCTGATTGACCACTTGTTACCTCAGCTGGCACACAATATAAAAGACATAGAACTAAATGTAGGGGTAATACTGGCGTTTTCTACCATTTTGGCCTGTCGCGCCCAGGCACAGAGTGCCGATATTACCAATTACCGCATAACACAGCTGCGTGCCTTGTCAGAGCGTCTGGCAGCGGATGCGTGCTATCAGCAGATGGCACAGCACTACGCCACCTCAGCCAATTGTGCATTGCCCTTTTTATTGTCCTGATTGTAATCCTGAACTTAACTTTTCATGCTGATGGCACCGAGAAGTGGCCGTCATTTATCATGACTGCTGACATCCCAGCTAATGTTGTATTTATCGTAAAGTGATTGGATCCAACCGGAATTAACCAGTGAAGGATATTCAGCATCATATCTAGCAATATAGTTTGAGATCTCTCTCTTAACATCAGGGTGGCTTGAGAATGCCACAAAAACCATTTCAGCGTTGACACAGCCCGCTATTGTTATTTTGTCATCCAAGTTGAGCTTGCTTAGCTCTAATACGGTGGTGTTTCGGGTAAAGATAAAGGTATCAACCCGATGTTTTAACAGCTTGTTGGCATTTTGAGCAACATATCGCTCTAAATAAGGCTGAACCTGAAACTGCGCTTCATTTTCAAGAAAGTATTGGTTAAGTTCTTCAATCGACGTATCCGCGGCTATCCCAATGCTCAGGCCGGCTAAAGACTGAACACCTGTGTAACGCCATTTATTTTCTGCCAATACAAAAAAGCACATTTGCTGGTTTCCAGCCGGGTTAATTGGATAATGCAGATCTGGCGCTTCGTATTTTGCTGGCGATAGCAGTGCATGGTACTGGCCATTTCGCACTACTTTAATAGCTCTGGACCAGGGAAAGAAATCTATCTGCAACTGATATTCGCTGGCAGGATAAATCTTTTTTATAAGCTCAATGATGTAGCCTTGATCTTTTTGTTGGCCACACAACTGAGGACACCAGTCAATTGCTGCAAACTTAATGACCTCCTTATTGGTTGCATCAAGTTGACAGGCGAATATGAAAGTTAAAACTGTCACGAACTTCAGTATTGTATGCAGCATAATTGGCCTTTTATACGTTTAAAAACCAACACAATTGCTAACTTAAGACGGCAAATCACAACCTATGGTGGCGTCTTATGTGCTTTATTTTACCAAGATCATATGTACAAGGTGGACTGCGCACCTATAAAACAAATCAATGACATCGACACACCAATTAACGGTACTCTGAACCAATATCTGTACGCTAAAAATAAATAGCCAACGCTGAATACAGCCGGAATAGAAGAAAACCATACTGACGCTTTGATAAAATCAACATGATTTAAAGCTAAAGGGATATACATAAACGCAAAAAGGATCAGACCAAGACTATGACTTACATTGAAGCCTACCCAGGCATCCCATACTGTCGTTTCTTTAGTGATTTTTGGTGATGTGCTTTTCATACCATTAAGCACAGATAAATCGTAAACGCTGAACTTGTCAGTGAATACTGTATAAACAATGTGCACAACACCCAAAACACCAAGTACGGATGCACCAACTATGAGTAATATTTGATACACAGCAACTCCTCTCTATTGATCCAGATATTGCATTGTAGGCACGGGTAAACATCAGCCGTTGTGTAAAATTCAACTCTAGCCCGCTAAATGTCGTGATTGTGTGAAGCGCCCTGCTGCCGACGAAATCTTCACACTATCTTTGGTAACTTTCACAACAGAGACACAGGAGTCGAAGTTATGAAAGCTATTGTCAGTTTATTATTTAGTACGTTATTGCTGCTTAGCGGTTGCACCGGAGCGCATCTGGATATTTTTCCTGAATTGGAAAACCCAGCCCTGATGCAGAAGAAAATTGCGCCAGAGTTGCTACATCAGGATATTGACGCGCTGGTTGCAGGGGTAAAACTACGCCATCCGGACTTTGCCGGTTATGCCGATGAAGTAAAACTGTATCAGCAGGTGGCGGCACTGAAAGCGAACATTACCACACCGATGACAAGGCTAGAGTTTTTCCGTCATATAGGCCAGTTGTCACATCTGTTTCAGGATGGCCACAGCTTTTTACTCTGGCCCTATCAGGAGCTAAATGGGCTGCGTGAACAAGGCAGCAAACCCTTCCCGTTTTTGGTTAAGCTCAGCAGCAACGGCGTTTTTGTCGCTAAGCAATACCATTACCAGAACCAGCAATTGCCCGCTGGTAGCCAGTTAATCAGCATTAATGGCGTGGCAGTTACTGATATTTTTGCTAATGCCCAACGTTATGTTGGTGGCGAAACTGCGGTGCTGCGCCAGGCCTTTGTCGCTGAACGCTTGCCGTTTCTGCTGTGGGCGGTATATGGTTTTATTGATCAGTTCGACATCGAATATAACTATCAGGGTAAAACACAACGCCTGCTAATAGACAACCAGCAAAGCTGGCAGGTTGCAGCTAAAGAAGATAGTGCAACTACTGCTGACATAACATATAGCCGCTTAAATGACGCTACCGGCTATTTGGAGGTAACCAGTTTTGATGTCGATCCAGATGAATTTTCTACCCAGTTAAACAGCGCTTTCACGAGCATTGCCAAAGATAACCTCACCGCATTGGTGATCGATATTCGTCATAACACCGGCGGCAATACCGATACCGCGACAGAGCTGGCAAGCTATATTGCCGACAAACCATTTCGTCTGGTATCGCATGTGACCGAGAAGCTGAATGCTGAAAATCGTGGTGTATTTGGCTACAAAGGTCAGGCTGGCGACATGATAAGCACCCCATGGGATGACTATGTTAAACCAAATAGCTCACCACAGCATTTCAACGGCAAGGTGGTCGTGCTCATCGGGCCGGTAACCTATTCGGCGGCCATAGTGTTTGCCACTACTGTGCAGGATAACCAGTTTGGCATACTGGCAGGTAAAGCCACCGGCGGCTTTGCTAACCAAACTGCGCAGGGTAACCTGTTTAATTTGCCGCACTCGCAGCTAAGGGCTTATGTCGCAACCCGTTTGTTGTTAAGGCCAAACGGCAATAGCGCGGTCAGTGCAGTAATACCGGATCTGCCTGTTGCAGATAAGCTGCAGGATCAACAAAACGCCATCGACACCACCTTGCAGCAGGTGTTACACCATCTGGGCTCGGCCGAGAACCATGCTAAGCTGCAATAGACCCTACGCCACCTAAATACAACAGAGAGCAAGCGTAATGACGATATTGTCGGTACTGGTGATTGAAGACACGTTGGAGATTGGCCGCGAAGTGTGCGACTTTCTTAGTGCGCAAGGTATTCAGGTGGACTATGCCGCCAATGGTGCTTTAGGGTTGTCACTTGCAAAGCAGCAACACTACGATGTGATTGTGCTGGATGTGATGCTACCCGATATCAATGGCGTTGCTGTGTGTAAAACACTGAAGCAAAGCTGCGATCCTGTGCCGGCAGTATTGATGCTGACAGCCCGCGACAGCATCGCCGACAAAAGCCTGGGCTTCGATGCCGGAGCCGATGACTACCTCACCAAACCGTTTGATTTAACCGAACTACAACTGCGTTGTCAGGCGTTGGCACGCCGCCATCAGCTGCATCAATCGCAAACGGTAGTGATAGGCGAGCTAAGTATTAACGAAAAGCAGCAATTAGCTGAGCGACAGGGCCAGAACCTGAAACTTAGCAGCACCGATTTTGCCATACTGCTGCTGTTGGTACAGGCTTATCCGAATGCCGTCAGCCGTCAGCAGCTGGTGAATAAAGTCTGGGGCGACGAAGCGCCTGACAGCGACGTTATCCGTTCACATATTTATACGCTGCGCCAGGTGCTGGATAAACCCTTTGCCACCGCTATGCTGACAACCCTGCATGGTATCGGCTTTAAACTGCAGGTCAAAAGCTAGCTATGTTGGCTTCTCATAGTTTAAAAACCAGTTTACAACGTAGCATTGTATTGTTTAGTTTGCTGTTGGCGCTGTGCTTAATGCTGCTTATGCTCGGTTATGCCTGGGTAGTAGAAGATAATGTATTTAACCGCCTGGTGACGGCAGAAGCCGGGCATATTACCCAGCAGTATCAACAAACCGGCAATGTTATTGCACCCAGTCAGCCGTTTATGACACTGCATGCCGGCTGGCATGCGATGCCCGACGAGATCCAGCAGCTGCATCAGCTGGCACCAGAGCGGGTTGAGTTTCCCAATGGCAACGGCGGTACCTTGCACCTGCAAACTGTAGCGCTGGGTAACACAGAGTGGATACTGGCAGCAGATGTTAGCGGCTTTGAAGTGACCCGTGATTATCTGCCAAAACTGCTACCCTATTTGATGCTGGCACTGGCCGTGGTACTGGCAATTGCCTTTGCCTTATCACGCTATTTAAGCCTGAAAATTATCCGGCCACTGCAAGCTATCAGCACCAAGGTAAAACAGCACCAGCCGGGTACCGAGCTTAATTTAGCCGATATATTACCGGACAATGAGATTGGCTATCTGGGCCAGACCATTCAGCATAATATTGCCCAGTTACAAGCTGCGTTGGCGCGTGAAACCGATTTTACCCGCGATATCAGCCATGAGCTGCGCACACCGGCCACGGTATTAAAAATGGTCCTTAGTCGGCTTAGCTGCACTGCGCCGCCCGATATGCAGACCCTTACGCAACTAAAACAATCGGCGTTGCAAATGGAGCAAACCATTCATGTGCTGCTGGCGCTGGCACGAGAAGAATCGATGCAACAGCAACCGCTGTGTCTGTTGGAGGAAATTGAGTATTGCCTGGTAAATAACCCTAGGTTAATGCGCCAAAGTGAGCTGCAGTTGCAGCTAACCATAGCTGCAAACTACCGCATTAGTGCCAATAAGAATTTACTGCATATTCTGCTGAATAATATCATCGACAATGCACTAAACCATGCCAGCGCCAGCCAGTTGGAGATTAGCCTTAGTGGCGATGTGCTGTGTATTGCCAACCCGGTAGCAACAGAGAGCCCGGCAGATATTCTCAGCCCCGGCGTAAAAAGCGCTGGCAGTTCGGGCATTGGCCAAGGCCTGCATCTGGTTAACCGCATTTGCCAGGGCTATCACTGGCAGCTAAATTCTTGTATCCGCGACAACGGGTTTTATCTTAAGATTGCTTTTTCTGCGCAACAATTTAACCAGGAATGAGTTCACAAATACTGTTTTTTTTCAGTGCACTGGGTGTATTTAATGCCCTGTTACTAAGTGGCTACTTATGGTTTAAAGCACCGCTTGTTTCAGGCAATCGTTTTCTGGCGCTGCTTTTGATGATGCTGAGTATGCGGATTGGCAAATCAGTGTTTTTCTACTTTTCACCAGACTTGCATAAGCTTTACCTGCAACTTGGCTTAAGCGCCTGCTTATTGATTGGCCCCTGCTTATACCTTTTTTGCCTATCAACAACCCGGCGCAAATCGCAGGCAAAGAAGCAGCTAGGTCATATTTTATTGCCCTTTACCGCCATTGTGCTAATCGGCATTCTTTACCCGTACCAGCTCTTCCCCGAGTTCTGGGGTGGCACATTATATAAATTGGTTAATTATGTTTGGTTGTTTTACATAATGCTGAGTGCTGGTGTGTTATACCCCACACTGAAAACCACCTTTACTACAAAACGTAGCTTAAACCAGCTGGAAACGCTAAGCCTTAGTATCGTTATTGCAAATGCCATGATTTGGCTTTCCTACGCCACAGGTAGCTACACCTCATATATCAGCGGGGCACTGAGTTTTTCTATTATTTTTTACATCAGTATTGTGTTAGCCATTAGCGCAAAACGGGAACACGCAGCGTCGCAACATAAAAACGAAGCACGATACCAGCAAAAACTTCAAGCTGATGATGTTGACGCTATGACGCAAAAATTAACGCGCCTGATGCACCAAGAACAGCTATTCCTTAATGCCAATCTGACACTGGTGCAACTTGCCAAAAAGCTGGGTACCAATACCAGCCGCTTATCACAGTTTTTTAATGACAACCTGCAAATATCTTTTCCAAACTACCTGAATACGCTGCGTATAGCACATGCTAAAACGTTGCTTTGCGCCGACAATAAATTGCCAACCGATCATATCGCTGATCTGTGCGGCTTTAATTCGCTATCGACCTTCTACAGCGCATTTAAGAAAATGACCGGTACTACACCAGCCCAATACCGGCAGCATGCCCATCAGAATCAGAAAAATGCCTGATTAAGCATTACGGAATTATAAATCCGCAACTTTTAGCTTGGGCTCTGCGCTATGGTAGCCGCCGATTATTTCGGAGGACATTATGCGTAGATCAACGTTACTAACAGGCTTTTACCTTACGATTACTTTGTTGTTTAGCGCAGCCTTAAGCGCGAACCAAACATTGGCGTACGAAGATAAAGCAGCCATAACCCAAACCATCGAACAGTATTTTTATGGTTCATCACACAGCGACGCCGATACACTGGCACAGGCGTTTCATCCTGATGCGCTGTTATATCTGGAAAAAGCCAACACACCACTTTGGCAGGTGTCGGCGAAAGAGTATCTGAGCTGGCATAAAGACAAGAACAAAGGGCGCAGCAATGGCCGTATCGGCAGAATTGTACAGATTGACGCTAATGATAATCTAGCTAACGTAAAGGCCGAGATACTGCTTCCCGGTAAGAAGCTGCGCTATATCGATATGTTTTTATTAAAGAAAATCGATAATAAGTGGCAAATTATCAGTAAATCAGCCGCTAGCGCTGACAGCAACAATAACGGCCAGCGCATTTTGTTTATTTTATCCAGCGCTCATTTTCATGGCGATTCAGACTTACCAACAGGTGTCAGTTTTGCTGAGATCGTCAATGCCTATGATGAGTTTGTGACGGCTGGCTACAGTGTCGACTTTGTCAGCCCCAATGGCGGCGCCTTGCCACTGGCCTATATCAATACCTCAGAGCCAATGCAGAAAAAATATTTGTATAACGCCGACTTTATGTATGCGATTGGCAATACCTTAACGCCAACACAAATAAAGCCGGAAAATTACCGTGCGGTGCACTATGTTGGTGGCACCAACGCCATGTATGGCGTGGCCGACAACACTGCGCTGCAACGCATTAGCATGGAAATTTATGAGCAGCATAACGGCATTATATCTGCGGTATGCCATGGCACGGCTGGAATTGCCCATCTGCGTCTGCAAAACGGTGATTATCTGGTGAAAGATAAACGTATCAGCGGTTACCCCGACGAATATGAAAACCCGGATCGCCCGTATTTCAAGCAATTCCCTTTTCATATTACTAAAACCATTGAGCAGCGCGGCGGCACTTTTTTATACAGCCCGCGTGGCGAAGTTCATGTTGAAGTGGATGGCCGCATAGTGACCGGGCAAAACTACCAATCATCTGCGCCCGTAGCGAGGGCGATGATTAAAATATTGCAAGCTCAGCAAAACCACAAAACACTTCTATATTTCTAGAAATATATTGCAAATTAAAAAAGCGCGCATTACACTGCGCGCATGAACATAGATACCGCAGCAGAGCAACTGGCTGAACTAGGCCACACTACCCGGCTCCAGATCTACCGCGCTTTAGTGCGGGCAGGTCAGCATGGCCTGGCGGTATCGGCTATTCAGCAGCAACTGGATATCCCCGGCTCTACGCTGTCGCACCATATAGCACGGCTGGTAAAGGTTGGGCTGGTAAGCCAAACCCGTGAAGGCCGGGTGCTGCGCTGTCAGGCGCAGTATCAGCAGTTGGATAAACTGATCCACTTTTTATCGGACGAATGCTGCCTGGGCAGCTAAAACATTTAACTTACATTTCGACATTTCTGGAATAATAAAACAAAGGAGTAAACTATGACCACACCCACCCCCTGGCAGGCTGCCGCTGAGTTTTTTGTCAGTACCTTTGCCGAACTGGCTGTGCTGTTTGTACTGATAAGCCTGCTGGTCAGTGTGATTAACTATTACCTGCCAGCCAGTAAAGTGCGAACACTATTATCAGGTAACCGAGGTTATGGCATTGCCATTGCACTGGGCGCAGTAACACCGTTTTGCAGCTGCTCAACCTTGCCGATGCTGCTGGGTTTACTCAAAGCGCGCGCCGCCTTTGGCCCTTTAATGGCATTTTTAATTACCTCGCCGCTATTAAACCCCTTTGTTGTTGCGCTGTTCTGGCTGACCTTTGGCGCTAAAGTGACCTTGCTGTACAGCCTTTGTGTAGTTTTGATAGCCACCACCGCTGGCTATCTGCTGCAGCAGTTGCGCTTTGAGCGCTATATCCGCCAGGAACTGCTGCAAAGCGCAACACCAACCAATAGCTGTGCAGCAACAAGCTCCAGCTCAGCTTGTAACAGCACCATCAGCCAGCCAGTAACTACCCGCTGTTGCGAAGCCGCAGCCCAGCCCGCAGCTGCAATGTCTTGCTGTGCTCCAAAAGCCAGCGTAAAACAGTCTGGCCGCCTGGCGCAGCTACCTTTAAAGCAGTTAACGCATGATGCGGTTAGGCAGCTACGTACTATGTTGCCTTATATGGTGTTAGGTGTCGCCGTTGGCGCTGCCTTACATGGCTTTGTACCGGTTAGCTTGTTTGAGCAACTGGCATCGTTAAATAGCGTTGTACTGATCCCGCTGGCGGCACTGATTGGCATTTTTCTTTATGTGCGCGCCTCAACCATGATCCCCATCGCTTCGTCGCTACTGGCCAAGGGCTTAAGCATGGGCAGTGTAATGTCACTCACCATTGCTGGCGCCGGTGCCAGCCTGCCCGAGATGATTATGCTGAAGAAAATATTCCACTGGCCACTGCTTATTGCTTTCGTAGTGCTGGTGCTGTTAACCGCCTGCATTACCGGCATCAGCATTGATTTATTGGTTTAAGCAAACAGGAGTAATAACATGGTTAAGGTAAGTTCAGATTTTGACGGCGGCGCGATCAGTATCATCAATGTAGATAATGCCGATAATATTCAGCTCGGGATAAACAAAGACAATCAAAGCTGCACCCGGCAATGGTTTTATTTTGCAGTTGAGAGCATCAGCGCCACCTTGCAACGCATCCGGCTGGTTAACGCTGACAAGGTAAGCTTTAGCGGCGCATGGGATGGCTATCAGGCATTTGCCTCTTACGATAACCAGAGCTGGTTTCGTATCGACACCCAGTACCAGAACGGCGAGCTGGTGCTGACATTAGAAGCTAAAGCCCAAAAAGTCTATTACGCCTACTTTGTGCCTTATCCGCTAACACGCCAGACAGCACTGCTACAGCACGTCGCCGCCATGCCAGCGGCGCAGCTTAAGGTACTGGGCCAAACAGCGCAAGGTCGTGATATTACCCTGCTACGGATAGGTTCAGCTTCTGCTGAGGCAAAAAAAATCTGGTTAATTGCGAGGCAGCATCCGGGGGAAACTATGGCGCAGTGGATTGCAGAAGGCGTAATTTTGCAACTCGCTGAACACTTTGCCGCAAACTTTGTGGCACATTCTACCAAACAACACGCCAATAGCAGCGCCATTAGCTTTTATATTGTCGCCAATATGAACCCGGATGGCGCCGCACTGGGTAATCACCGTACCAATGCTAACGGCATAAATTTAAACCGGCATTGGGCGACGCCCGATCCGCTACTATGCCCCGAAGTGTATCTGGTAAAACAGGCGATGCTTAAATATGGCGTAGATGCCTTTATCGATATCCATGGCGATGAAACTCTGCCCTACAACTTTATGCAGGCAGAGGCCAAACACCCGTTTGCCGACCAGCTAAAACAGGCGCTAGCCGAACTGGATAGCAACTTTCAAACCAAATACGACTATAGCAATTTTGATGTGGGCTGTGGTGCTGGTAGTTGCGGCAGTAGCTGCGGCCAGCAAAAAGCCACCAGCTTTGTACAGCAGCAGTTTGGCGTTGCCAGTATTTTACTGGAGGCGTCGTTTAAACCGTTGCAGCAGGCTGATCAAACTATGAGCTGGGACAACGAAGCGGCGAAGCAACTTGGCGCCAACCTGGCACGCGGTTTAGTCGACCAATACCATCATCTTAACCAGACCTAAATTCTAATTACCTTGGATAACATAAAATAACGGGGACACTGAGTAGCAGTGCTACATTGCGAGGGTCATTAAAACCGCATCTGCTTTGCTGTCTCCGGATACGTAATAGTTTTTCCGCACACCGGTTCGGCTAAAACCACATTTTTCATACAGCGCGATGGCAGTGTGGTTCGTGCTACGCACTTCTAAAAACGCTTCGGTGGCACCACGGCTGCGGCCTTCTTGCAGAAAATGTTGTAGCAAGGTTTTACCGTAACCCCGCCCTTGCATATCGGTTGCCACGCAGATATTAAACAGCTCCAGTTGCTCGAGGATCAATTGGGCAAAATAGAAGCCCTGGATCTCGCCGCAGTCATCCAGCAATTTGTAGCTGAAGTAGCTGTCGGCAAAGCTGCTGACAAAAGCACTGTGCTGCCACGGATAAGGATTGGCTTGCTGTTCAATTTGTACCAGGCGCGCAATATCATCGGCGCTTAACAGTTCAATCTTCATGCCAAGCACTCAATAGCTGCCACAGTGCCTGTTTTAGCTCTGCCGGTTGTAAAGCGGATAACGGCGGCGTAATAAGTTGTTTGCTGTTAAGCTGCGGCGCTGCAATCTGCTGATTGATATACCAGTTAACACCTTCTGGCAGCGCAAGCTTAATATCCTGAGCCAGTACTGACGCTAGATCCGCCAAAGCTACAGGCTCTGACTCAGAGATATTATCAGCTTCTACCGCAGCTTCAGTAGCTGGTGCAGTATCAAACGCAGGTGTAAGGCTAAGTGGTGCAATCTGCAACACATTAAGTAACTGCTGCTGTGAATAAGAGAATGTTTTCATAACGAGAAGTGGCAGGGGCAGAGGGATTCGAACCCCCAACCATCGGTTTTGGAGACCGCTGTTCTACCAATTGGAACTATGCCCCTGTAGCTGGTCGCGCCATTATACAAAAGCCGCCCTAAAGGTAAAGCAAAAAGCTGTGTAATTAGATTCAATTGCATATAAAACGAACATCAGCACTATTAATCAGTGCAGCCTAGCATAAGCCCGGTAGTCTGCCTACCGGGCTGAGCTGACTTTAGTCTGCGGTTTTCTGCCGGTACTTTTCAAACCAGTACAGGATATAGGCCGTTTTCGCCATTAAATTACTTGGCCGGCTGTATATCGAATGCGAGGCTTCCGGAATACGCACCATGGCAGTATCAATACCACGTAATTGCAATGCCTGATAAAACTGCTCGGTTTCCGAGATTGGCGTGCGGTGATCAGCTTCGCCGGTCATTAGCATGGTGGGCGTTTTCACATTACCCACATAACTAATAGGCGAATACTTTAAGTAATGCTGCGGGTTTTCCCACGGCATGGCCGGAAACCAGTACTGGCTAAAGTAACTGTACATATCGGCATTAAGTACAAAGCTAAACCAGTTTATCACCGGCTTTACTGACACTGCCGCAGCAAAACGGTCAGTGTGGCCAACAATCCAGGCCGTTAACGCACCGCCGCCACTGCCGCCGGTAACAAACAACTCTTTTTCATTGATAAAGCCTTTAGCAATGACTGCATCGACACCATCCATCAGATCATTGAAGTCCTGGCTGGGGTAGTTATGATGAATAAGATTGGCAAAATCTTCACCATAACTGGTGCTGCCACGTGGATTGGTATACAACACCACATAGCCTTGCGCTGCCATTAGTTGCAGCTCCATAGCGAAATGCGGGCCATAAGCGGTATGTGGGCCGCCATGAATTTCTAGAATAAGCGGGTATTTTTTACTGGCATCAAACTGTGGCGGATAAATGATCCAGCCTTGTAACTTACGCTGATCAACTGATGAGCTATACCAGAACTCTTCGACTTCGCCGATATCGTTAGCAAACAACAAATCAGCGTTGAGGCTGGTGAGCGTCTGCTTGTTGCGCTTATGAATAACCGCCAGCTCCGCCGGTGTTTGCGTATTCATTTGGGTATAGGCAATCAGGCCATTATCCGCAGCAGCGAACTGGCCGCCACTGTATGGCCGGCCGTAAGAGCCACCGCCTAGATCTTCGGTAATAATACTGCGTTTACCAGATAAGGCTTGCTCTGCCAGTATACCTTTACCTTCACTATCGTAAGAAATATACAAGGCTTTACTGTTGGGTAGCCATTGAAAATCATCAATAGCGCGGTCTAAATCTTCGGTCAGATTGCGGATATTACTGCCATCGGCATTCATGACATACAAGCGGTTGGCCTGATGTGCCAGTTTGCGATCATCAAAACCGACATAGGCGATAAGTTTACCGTTGGGCGACAGCTGCGGCCTGGCGTCAGGGCCGTTGCGATCAGTAAGTTGTGTCAGTTTACGCTCAGCCAGCGTCAGCTGGAATAGTTCACTATTTAATGGTTTTGACTGCCAGTCGGCATGACGGTTAGCAGAGAAATAAATCGCTTTGCTATCCTTCGTCCAACTGATCGCACCGGCATGATTAAAATCACCTTCGGTTAGCTGAATAGCAGAACCACCATCAGCCGGCATAATATAAATATGCTGATAACCGGCTTTCAGATAGCCGGCACCATCGGCGCGGTACTGTTTGTTATCGATATATATCGCAGCTTTTGCCCAATCAGCTTTTTCCGGCTTGCCAGGTAAACTAACCGGCGCTTTAACTTGCTTCGGTGTAAACATGGTAAAAGCCAGCCATTTACCATCCGGCGACCAGCTTAAATTGGCAGGGCCTTGCGTTAGCTGACCTAACTGTGACGTGCGGCCACTATCAAGCCATTTAACATGAATTTGGCCATTACTAATAAACGCCAGCCGTTTATAGTCCGGCGCCCAGCGCGGTGAACTGGCATTAATATCTTTATCGGTTAAGGCTTGCTGTGTTTTGCCATCGGCAGAACTGAGCCATAACGTCATACGCCGCCGGTCGGTTTGCTTGTCCATCCAGTTACGTACAAAAACAATTTGCTCGCCTTTGCTGTCAGGCTGCGGATCAGATACAAACTCCAGGTTAAACACATCTTCATATTGCAGTGGCTTAGCGGCCTGAGCTGTACTGCCTAAAGCCAACAGTAAGCTAGCAGTTAAATAAAAAGGATTAGCTATACGAGGTATCTTCATCATGGCATCCGGATTTATTGTTATAGGTGCCGTTTGATACTAGCTTATTTGTAGCAGCGAGCTAACTGATTTCGCCAGAGTGAAACTACTAAGAGATAAAACGCAAAAAGGCCTACCGTTTAGGGTAGGCCTTTTGCTTGAATGAGGAGCCTGGCGGTGAACTACTCTCGCATAGCGAATGCTACACTACCATCGTCGCAGCTGCGTTTCACTTCTGAGTTCGGAATGGGATCAGGTGGTTCCACAGCGCTATTGCCACCAGGCAAAAACTGTTTGGAACATGCTTAACGCCCTTCAGTGCGGCACTCTTGTGCTACGTGCAGGGTAAAATCCATGGAGGCATTTGATTTAAACATGTTCTCGTATTTGGCAATCTGATAAGTAAATGCACACTGTATCTTTAAAACATCTTGGGCGTTGTATGGTTAAGCCTCTCGGGCAA
>NZ_SIRR01000016.1 GCF_011634895.1 Rheinheimera pleomorphica
TTGGGTCTGTAGCTCAGGTGGTTAGAGCGCACCCCTGATAAGGGTGAGGTCGGTAGTTCGAGTCTACTCAGACCCACCAATTATTTGGGGCCATAGCTCAGCTGGGAGAGCGCCTGCCTTGCACGCAGGAGGTCAGCGGTTCGATCCCGCTTGGCTCCACCAATTCGTCGTTTATCTCTTAAAAATTCAAATGAAATGTCTTTTTAAAAAAGCTATTTCATTTGAGTTTAATCTCAAACTGCTCTTTAACAATTTGGCAAGCTGATAGTAGTAAAAAACAAGCTAAGCAACCTCTCGAACTCAAGCGAGAGAGTGTATAGCAAAGCACACTGTACATCTCAAGACATTTTGGG
>NZ_SIRR01000017.1 GCF_011634895.1 Rheinheimera pleomorphica
AAAAACAAGCTAAGCAACCTCTCGAACTCAAGCGAGAGAGTGTATAGCAAAGCACACTGTACATCTCAAGACATTTTGGGGTTGTATGGTTAAGTGACTAAGCGTACACGGTGGATGCCTTGGCAGTCAGAGGCGATGAAGGACGTACTAACCTGCGAAAAGCTGTGGGAAGCCGGTAAGAGGCGCAAGACCCGCAGATATCCGAATGGGGAAACCCAGTGCATTTATGCACTATCCCAACATGAATACATAGTGTTGGGAGGCAAACCGGGAGAACTGAAACATCTAAGTACCCCGAGGAAAAGAAATCAACCGAGATTCCGTTAGTAGCGGCGAGCGAACGCGGAGTAGCCCTTAAG
>NZ_SIRR01000018.1 GCF_011634895.1 Rheinheimera pleomorphica
CAGGCTTACAGAACGCTCCTCTACCACTTGTGCAAGCACAAGTCCGCAGCTTCGGTGAATGATTTAGCCCCGTTACATCTTCCGCGCAGGCCGACTCGACTAGTGAGCTATTACGCTTTCTTTAAAGGATGGCTGCTTCTAAGCCAACCTCCTAGCTGTCTATGCCTTCCCACATCGTTTTCCACTTAATCATTACTTTGGGACCTTAGCTGGCGGTCTGGGTTGTTTCCCTTTTCACGACGGACGTTAGCACCCGCCGTGTGTCTCCCGAGTAGTACTCATTGGTATTCGGAGTTTGCATGGGGTTGGTAAGTCGGGATGACCCCCTAGCCCAAACAGTGCTCTACCCCCAATGGTATTCGCTCGAGGCGCTACCTAAATAGCTTTCGAGGAGAACCAGATATCTCCGAGCTTGATTAGCCTTTCACTCCGATCCACAAGTCATCCCCATCTTTTTCAACAGATGTGGGTTCGGTCCTCCAGTTAGTGTTACCCAACCTTCAACCTGCTCATGGATAGATCGCCCGGTTTCGGGTCTACACCCTGCAACTATTCGCCCAGTTAAGACTCGGTTTCCCTACGGCTCCCCTATTCGGTTAACCTCGCTACAGAATGTAAGTCGCTGACCCATTATACAAAAGGTACGCAGTCACACCACGAGGGTGCTCCCACTGCTTGTACGTACACGGTTTCAGGTTCTATTTCACTCCCCTTACAGGGGTTCTTTTCGCCTTTCCCTCACGGTACTGGTTCACTATCGGTCAGTCAGGAGTATTTAGCCTTGGAGGATGGTCCCCCCATGTTCAAACAGGATACCACGTGTCCCGTCCTACTCGTTTTCACTAAAAAGGCATTGTCGTGTACGGGGCTATCACCCTGTATCGCT
>NZ_SIRR01000019.1 GCF_011634895.1 Rheinheimera pleomorphica
GTGGAGCCGTCCTTGAAATACCACCCTTGTATGTTTGATGTTCTAACGTAGGTCCCTGAATCGGGATTGCGGACAGTGTCTGGTGGGTAGTTTGACTGGGGCGGTCTCCTCCTAAAGCGTAACGGAGGAGCACGAAGGTTGGCTAAGTACGGTCGGACATCGTACGGTTAGTGTAATGGTAGAAGCCAGCTTAACTGCGAGACAGACACGTCGAGCAGGTACGAAAGTAGGTCATAGTGATCCGGTGGTTCTGTATGGAAGGGCCATCGCTCAACGGATAAAAGGTACTCCGGGGATAACAGGCTGATACCGCCCAAGAGTTCATATCGACGGCGGTGTTTGGCACCTCGATGTCGGCTCATCACATCCTGGGGCTGAAGTCGGTCCCAAGGGTATGGCTGTTCGCCATTTAAAGTGGTACGCGAGCTGGGTTTAGAACGTCGTGAGACAGTTCGGTCCCTATCTGCCGTGGGCGTTGGATGATTGAGTGGAGTTGCTCCTAGTACGAGAGGACCGGAGTGAACGAACCGCTGGTGTTCGGGTTGTCATGCCAATGGCACTGCCCGGTAGCTATGTTCGGAACGGATAACCGCTGAAAGCATCTAAGCGGGAAGCCGGCCACAAGATGAGTCATCCCTTAGACTTCGAGTCTACTAAAGGGTCGTTGGAGACCACAACGTTGATAGGTGAGGTGTGGAAGCGCGGTGACGTGTTAAGCTAACTCATACTAATTGCCCGAGAGGCTTAACCATACAACGCCCAAGATGTTTTAAAGATACAGTGTGCATTTACTTATCAGATTGCCAAATAC
>NZ_SIRR01000021.1 GCF_011634895.1 Rheinheimera pleomorphica
CATTTAATGCGCTGATGTTGCTGTTGACGTATAAAGCCATGGTGTTTCTCCTGATAACCCTATCTGTTTACCAATCACGGTGGCTTACTGCTTGCCTTGTGATTTGCCTGATACTTAGTTATCGGTGTTTGAACACAAAACTTTAGTCAAATAGCTAAAAAAGATAAATTAAGCAGGAAATCGAAATACCAACTGCGACACAGTCAAAATTGTGGCGATAAATTTGGCATGGTTTATGTATGTATTAAATCAGGTTAGCTAATTGGCTAGCCGCCAGATAAATGTATGTAGCCTCCGCGCATAGCGTTTATCAAACCCGCGCCAGGGCATTACCCCATAAGCCCTGGCGCATTGCAACAAAAAGCCGGCAGCATTACCCCATGCTGCCGGCACCTTAATTTCCCAGTTAAACTCGAGGGCTCCGCGCATTACGCCGGATTTATTAGCCCTGCAGTAAGCTCAGTGCTGCCTGCGGCCGCTGATTCGCCTGCGACAGTATCGTCGTAGTAGCCTGCTGTAAAATCTGGTTGCGCGTTAACATCGCCGTTTCTGCCGCAAAGTCAGCATCTTTAATTCGCGATTTTGCGCCTGACAGGTTTTCAGCAATATTGGTTTGGTTACGAATGGTTGCCTGGAACCGGTTTTGCACCGCACCCAGCTCAGCACGTTTCTTATCCACCACCGCAATCAGTGAGTCCATACCGGCCATAACCATTTGCGCATTAGCTTGGGTGGAAACGCTCACTGCAGTCGCTAAAAATACCGTCGCAAAAGTCGTATCATCTGCCGTAGTACCTAACGCATCTGACAAACCACTGGCAAGAGCAGACAACGTTTTACCGGTCACGCCTGACGCAACACTGGCTATCCCGGATAAGGTAAAACCACCCGCAGCGGACAACGAATTCGCTGTTCCACCTACGTTTTTCATACTAAAGCCGATAGTTTGTACCGCATCAGCACCTACCTGAAAGCTGGCAGAGTAAGTACCATCTAACAAGTTCTGACCACCGAAAGTCGTATCTTTCGCAACCCGGTTAACCTCACTCATTAATGAGCGGATTTCTTCCTGGATCGCTAAGCGGTCTTCATCAGTATTTGAACCGTTCGCCGCTTGTTGTGCCAGGGTACGGACCCGTTGAAACATCGCAGTCACTTCTTCCATCGCGCCTTCTGCGGTCTGCGCTAATGAAATACCGTCGTTGGCGTTACGGTTACCCTGGTTTAAACCCTGGATTTGTGATTCCAAACGGTCTGAAATCTGTAAGCCTGCCGCATCATCTGCTGCGCTGTTGATGCGTAAACCTGATGATAAACGTTTGAACGAGGTGTCCAGGGCATTACCGCTGTTCATTAACTGACGCTGAGCATTTAATGCGCTGATGTTGCTGTTGACGTATAAAGCCATGGTGTTTCTCCTGATAACCCTATCTGTTTACCAATCACGG
>NZ_SIRR01000002.1 GCF_011634895.1 Rheinheimera pleomorphica
GCGAGAGTAGTTCACCGCCAGGCTCCTCATTCAAGCAAAAGGCCTACCCTAAACGGTAGGCCTTTTTGCGTTGACGCGCCCCGCGGCGAAACATCGCCCGATTTATGTAAATAGCCGGCAACAAAAAACCCGCATTAAGCGGGCTGTTTGCTAAGGCTATTACTTATTGCGATGTAAATTGCCGTAGGTGTCATAGCGCCATTCGGCGTCTTTTAATACCGCCAGATAGGGTTGCGCTTGGTTTGCTGCTATAGCCTTAATAAAATGGCCGTTCTTATCAAGAAATACCAGCCATTGCTTCTCCGTTTTAGTCATGTCAGCGTCGCTGACAAATACATGCATACCGAGATAAGCGGCTACATTGCCGCGCCAGCCATGCTGCACTTTAAAGATATAGCTGCTGCTGTAGTCGGGGTGTAAATGATTAGCCTGTTGTACAGCGTTAAGTTGCTGTTTTTCTATAATATTAACCAAAGCAATAGCATGGCTGCGGGCGATAAGTTGCGATACTGCATTTTGCGCCTGGGCACTACGCTGCGCCGACGACGTTGCTTTACTGGTTAATGGGCGCTCCAGTGGCATGGCAATATCCAAAGAAAACAGTGCCACTTCATAGTTATCCAGTAATCGCTGCAGGGCCTGGCTATCGTCACAACTTTTAAGCGTTACGATACTGCGTTTAACAGTCTGGCTTAACTTTTTGTCTGCTTTAAGCAGTAAATCCAGATCTTGTGTATGCACTTTCTGTTGCAGCATTGCCAGCATTCTTGGTTGTTCTTTATCTGTAACTACAAGACTGACTTCACCTTCTTTGGGTTGTTCTTTACATTGTAAATAAAAGCGGTTTAGTTCGGCCGAGTGCAATGCACTGCTAATTGCTGCTTGCAAGGTGCGTTTTTCTGAGCCTGAGAAGCTACTGGCTAGTGCCGGTGCTGCAGATAGCGCACTGAGAAGGGGTAAAAGAATTAACATATAAACACGATCCGGAAAATGTTGGCGGCACCTTAGCCTGAGTACCTTAAAAAAGAAAGTGAATACTGGTTTGAACAGTTAAAGCCCGTTTGCACTGAGCTGGGCTGCAATCCATTCGAGACAGCTTTTCTTACTGTGCTGGCCAGTGTGTTGCAGTATGTCCGGCCAACTGCGCCGCTGCCATAACAGCGCACAAAGTGTTTGTTGAAGCGTTGGCGGCAGCCGGCGGTAATGTAAGTTAAACCAGCTTAACAGCAGATGACTGACTAGCTCGAACGGTCTTTTGCCTCGGCTGAACAACTGCAGCTGTTTCAGCTCGGTATCACTGAGTGTGATTAGCTGTGTGGGGCAGGCCAGTGCTACGGCCAGCTCAGCACTTAGTTGCGGATACAGCAGCGCTAAGTTGTTGTATAAGGCCGCGCTGAATTGCTGCTGCAGCTGGTGGGCTATCGCGGCCGAAGCCGTCACGGCGTGCAGCATCAATATCGAATATTCGGCGCTGGCTTTATCGCTACTGCTACCCAGGCGTACTGCGACATAACCGGCTTGCTGCCAAAATTGCAATAAGGGGCCAGTTACGCCAAAGCTGGTGCCCAAATAACGGATACCGGCTTGCTGCGCCGCCTGTTTAATATGACTGAGCAATTGGTTGCCCAGTTGCTGGCGTTGTAACGCTGGCTGCACGCTAATGCGCATTACCCGCCACAAGGCTAACGTGGCCAGTTCTGGCAGGGCTAAGTGAAAAGCCAGGCTTTGTGCCAGCAAGTGGCCCTGTACCCGGCGCTCGCCATGGTAAATCTGTGTCGCCAACTCCGGGTCAATCTGGCCTTCAGTACTGATCAGGGCACAGGCCAGTATCTGTTCATTCTGCTGCAGCACCGCGACTTGTAACTTAGGGTTATCCAGCATGGCGGCCAAATCTTTAACCTGAGTCTGATAATGCGCCAGGCTAAGCAGGCTGAAAACCTGCTGTAGTTTTGCCGGATCCGTTAGCCAGTGCTGGCTGTGATAGATGGCAAAGCTGACCTTGTCCTGGTGTGCAAGGTTAATGTCAGCGCTTTGGTGTCGTAATAAAAAACAGTTAAAACTGAGCTGCTCCAGCGGATCTGCAACTTGATAACGGATTGGCTGCAGTAAATGCAGCTTTTTCCAGCCAGGGCATTGGCTATTGAGATACTGCTGAAAGCGCAACTGAAAACCACGTCCTGTGCCTTCATAGCCGTGTTCAGTAGTGGCAAACACTATACGGCTAAACTTGTGCAGCAGTTGCTGCAATACCGGTGTTGGTATAGCGGCCGCTTCATCTACCAGCAGTAAGTCAGCACTGAGGTCGTGTTGTAACAGTTGATCAAAAGGCTCGAACTGTAAATAGCTATGTCGCTGAGCATCGGTGAGCTGTTGAAAATGCTGGATAGCCGTTTGTGCTGCCTGCGGCGACGGGGCTGTCAGGATAATCTGCTTACCTGTTTGTGCCAACTGTGCAGCCGCTATCCCCAAAGCAGCCGATTTACCACGGCCGCGGTCAGCGGTGAGGACTAAAGGACGACGCCGGTGGCCGCTAACCACATGCAAAATGGCGTCGACAGCAGAGGCTTGCTCTGCGCTAATACAAGGTGGCACAGCGTTACTCTGGTTTGGCCCGCCAACAGCGTCTGCCGCACTGGGCCAGCAAAGGTGTTGCTGTACTGTGTTGTTATTCACTATCACAACATTTTGCTGCTGTAACTGGTTTAGCCAAAAGCCGATAAAGTGCCCCTGATGGCTATTGGCATCTAAAGGATAAGGTAGCAAATTTTTATGCGCCGGATTGGCATGTTGTGGCCACTGTGCAAACGGTGGACACAGCAGCAACCAGATACCACCGGCTTTAACACAGCCTGCTGAAGCCGCCACCAGATCGGCATTAAAGCCGCTGCAGGCATTGATCACCAAAATATCGCATTCACTGCCCAGTAACTGGTAGTTTTGCCTGCCCGTTAAGTTAATGGCGTCGGCAGGCGCCTCAGCACCAAGCCAATACAGCTTGTTATAATCAATAGTGCTCAGCAGCACTGCTGTCTGTGACAGCAGCGTTTTTGCGCTACCCTGCCAAACAACCGGCAAACGGATGCGTAGTTGCGCCGCCTGCTGCTGCCATTGCCGTAGCTGACCCAGCAACGCAGTGAATGGCATTTAGCCCACCGCCTGCAAGCGGGCATAAGCCGTGACCAGCCACTTGCTGCCCAAATCGTCAAAATTGACCTGAATACGCGATTGGCTGCCGGTACCTTCATAATTAAGCACGGTGCCTTCGCCAAACTTGTCGTGCAAAACACGCTGGCCCAGCTTAAAGCCGGTATTTTCAAAGGCGACATGCGAGGCGGCACTGCCAAAGCGGTTAAATTGGGTGGGCCGGCTAACCTGAGTCGTCAGGCGAATTTCTTCTAAATATTCAGCCGGGATTTCGCGGATGAAGCGCGACGGTTTGTGGTATTGCTCCTGCCCATATAGACGGCGGCTTTCGGCATGGGTTAAGTACAGCTTTTTCATCGCACGCGTCATACCGACATAACACAGCCGGCGCTCCTCTTCCAAGCGTGTTGGGTCATCGCCACTTTGCTGGCTGGGGAACATGCCTTCTTCCAATCCGCAAATAAACACCAGTGGAAACTCCAGGCCCTTGGCGCTGTGTAGCGTCATCAATTGCACCGCATCTGAGTGTTCTTCGGCCTGATATTCTCCGGCTTCCAGTGCGGCTTGGGATAAAAACGCCGCCAGCGGTGTCATATCTTCGGCGCGGCGCTCATCAAAGTTCTGGCAGGCAGTGATTAGCTCGTTTAAGTTTTCCAGCCGGGTTTGCGCTTTTTCGCCTTTTTCTGCCTGATACATAGCATATAAGCCAGATTGCTTAATAACGTGCTCGGCTTGTTCAGGCAGCGGTAAGTCTGTCACCTGGCTACTCAGTTGCTCAATCAGCTGCATAAAGTTATCAATGGCCGAGGCGGCCCGGCCGGCCAGCTGCTTTTGTGCCAGCATCTGCTGCAGGCTTTGCCACAGCGTTTGCTGCTGAGCACGGGCATATTCGCGCACTTTATTCAGCGTAGTATCGCCAATACCGCGCACCGGGGTGTTAATAATGCGCTCCAGCGCGGCGTCATCCTGGCGGTTGTGCAGTAAACGCAAATACGCCAGCGCATCTTTAATTTCCTGGCGTTCATAGAAGCGTAAGCCGCCATAGATACGGTAGTGCAGGCCTTCCTGAATTAGGGCTTCTTCTAATACCCGTGACTGGGCGTTATTGCGGTATAAAATCGCCGCTTCGCTTAAACGATCGCCCTGTTTATGCCAGTCACGGATACGGCCGACAATAAAGCGTGCTTCGTCCAGCTCGTTAAAGGCGGTGTATAAGGAGATCACTTCCCCCTGAGCGCCGTCGGTCCACAAGTCTTTACCCAAGCGATCGGTGTTATTGGCAATAACGGCATTGGCGGCTTTTAGAATGGTCTCGGTAGAGCGATAGTTTTGTTCCAGCCGCACGGTTGCAACGTCGGGGAAGTCTTTTAAGAAGGTTTGGATATTCTCTACCCGGGCACCGCGCCAGCCGTAAATCGACTGGTCATCATCACCGACGATCATCACTTTGGCGCTGCTGCCAGCCAGTAAACGCAACCATTGGTACTGAATGGCATTGGTATCCTGAAACTCGTCTACCAGGATATGGCGAAAACGCTGCTGATAATGGCCGCGCACCTCGCTGTTTTGTTTTAACAACTCAAAGCTGCGCAGTAGGATCTCGGCAAAATCGACTAAACCGGCGCGATCGCACATGTCCTGATAAGCGGCATAAATTTTTACCATCTGCTGCAGGCTGAAATCACCGGCGGCGTC
This sequence comes from Rheinheimera pleomorphica, assembly GCF_011634895.1. Taxonomy (GTDB): domain Bacteria; phylum Pseudomonadota; class Gammaproteobacteria; order Enterobacterales; family Alteromonadaceae; genus Alishewanella; species Alishewanella pleomorphica. The sequence continues at coordinate 4,840 of NZ_SIRR01000002.1, forward strand.
GATCATGCCCGGGCGCAGGCCATCATCTTTGCGGGCATTAATAAACCACTGGATCTGCTTTGGCGGCCAGTGCTTTTCATCCAGGTTCAATGCTTTTAGCACCCGTTTCACCAGCCGGTACTGATCGTCGCTATCGATAATCTGAAAACCCTGCGGTAAGCCGGCTTCCTGATAGTGGGCGCGTAGCATACGGTGTGACAAACCATGGAAGGTACCCATCCATAAGTTATTCAGGCTAACACCGATGGTGCTCTCAATCCGGCCGCGCATTTCTTGCGAGGCTTTATTGGTAAAGGTTACCGCCAGCAGGCTGTAAGGCGCTACCCGTTCCACCTGCATTAACCAGGCTAAGCGATGCACCAGCACGCGGGTTTTACCGCTACCGGCTCCGGCCAGCACCAGCATATGTTGTGGTGGTGCCGCCACCGCATCGCGTTGTTTATCGTTTAGCCCGTCCAGCAGGTAAGACACATCCATCAGCAAGCCTCATTAAGCATAATGGCCGCCATTATAGCAGCCCAGCGTGCAGCGCCAAGTAAAGCTGTCGGGTTTTAGTGGATAAATAACCAGTGCCTGATGTTAGTGCGGCAATAATGCCGTTAATTGCTGCACATCCGTCAGACGGACATGCGGCAGCACGCTAACCGTACTTTGATGGTGGTCTAGCCAGGCCGCCTGGCAGCCGGCATTCAGTGCGCCCATCACATCGGCGCGGTGGCTGTCGCCAATATGCAGTATGTGCGCCGGTGCAACATTAAGGCGCTTGGCCGCCGCAATAAACAGATCGGCATAAGGCTTCATCCGGCCATCCGGCCCGGCCTGCAGGCTAAACTGAAACAGCTCAGCAATACCCATTTTCGTAATACAGGCGTTGCCATTGGTGATAGCAATTAATTGAAAATGCTGTGACAGCACCTCAAGTAACTGTTTTATTTCAGGTTTTATGGTGATACGGGTACGCTGCTGCAAAAACGCAGCGTAAGCCAGCTTGGCAATGCCGGCGGCATTAGCCTGAGTTAAGCCCAGTGCAACTAAGCCCGCTTCGATACCCAATAAGCGCCAACGGCCAACATCGTGGCGGATCTCGGGTGTCGTTTTAGCTAACAGTAACCGCTGCTGCCACCAGAAATCATTGCTGACTGAGCTGGTCAACTGGGCATGCTGTGCCAGTGCATCCAGCATCGCCTGCTCGGCCGCCGCAATCACCGGTTTGTTGTCGTATAAAGTGTCGTCTAAATCAAAAGACAACACCTGCACTGGCTGTAAGGCTTTAAATAACTGCATAGGGCCTACCCGTTGGTTGGTTGAAATATCTGTTGCCAGTTCAGGCTAGCCAGCTGCTGGCTAAACCAGTTTAACGCCTGGCCGTTACTTTGTTTATGCCATGCCAGATATAGCGGGATCTTATCTCTGGGAATACTGCAGGCTTTGGCAACCAGTTCACCGCGGGCCAGCTCATTGCCCACCAGATGACGTGGCAAAAAGCCGATACCCAGGCCCTGCTTTTGCGCGTCTATTTTTGCCCGCATATTACTGACAATAACACGCTGGCGGCTATCAAATAGACCGGATGAGCGCTTGGGCGCATCCAGCGCAGAATCTGCTACTACTATGGCGGCATAGTGCTGTACATCCTCGGTGCTGACGACTCTGTCCAGCGCTGCCAGCTGATGATGCGGCGCCACGGCAAACACAAACTCGGCCTCGCCCAGTGGCAACATATTAAACTGGCCTTTGGGTAAATCGCCGGATACACCCACAGCAATATCGGCCCGGCCGGTTTGCAGCGCTTCCCAGCCGCCGGCCATCACCTCTTCGGTCATTTTTATCTGGGTAATTTTACCCAGCTGTAAAAAGCGGCCAATAATATCCAGTAGCGGCGCATTGGGCACTATGCTGTCCTTGGCGATGGTCAGTTCGGTTTCCCAGCCGGTATCCAGCTGTTTAACTGCATTTTGTAGCTGATTCGCAGCGTGCAGCAGCTCACGGCCTTGCTGCAGCAGTAATTGCCCGGCGGGAGTTAATTGCGCCCGTTGCTTACTGCGATCAAACAAGGCAACGCCTAAATCAGACTCCAGCTTGGCGATGGTATAACTGAGGGCCGATGGCACCTTGTACAAGGCTTCAGCTGCAGCGGCAAAGCTGCCTTTACGGTCTATCGCGTCCAGTGCTCTTAAGGCATCTAAACTCAGGGCGTTATGCATGGCGGCCTCAGTGTTGCTTAAATTCAAATATTTTGAATATTGTAGTCAAAACATTGCGTTTTTACAGCATCAATTAACCCGCTATAGTTACTTCATCGACACAAGCTTGCTGTCGAGTGGCAGTAAACTTAACTTTAAACAATTTGACAGGTGATGATATGGCTACTTCAATGGTTCAGAAAATTTTAAGCTCAAATGCCGGTTGGGGTGCGTTGGCGCTGCGGGTACCGGTCGGCATTATCTTTGCCGCCCATGGCGCACAAAAACTGTTTGGCTGGTTTGGTGGCTACGGCCTGGAAGGCACCGGCGGCTGGATGGACAGTATAGGGTTATCTCCGGGTATCGTGATGGCGTTTTTAGCCGGCGCGGCAGAGTTTTTCGGCGGCATCGCCCTGGTGCTGGGGTTATTAACCCGCCCGGCGGCATTGGCACTGAGCATTGCCATGGTAGTGGCGATAGTGGCAGTACATTTGCCCAACGGCCTGTTTATGAGCAACAACGGTTACGAATTCGGTTTAGCCCTGTTAGCGGCCAGCGTATCGCTGCTGTTTAGCGGCGCAGGCAAAGCCTCAGTAGATAACTTATTAGGCAAACGTTTTAACTAAGGCTAAGCAACAGACAAGCCGCCCGGTTTTGCCGGGCGGTTATTTTTTCTTTGCTCTGGGATGGGCGCTATCGTATACCTTGGCCAGGTGGGCGAAGTCCAGGTGGGTATACACCTGAGTGGTGCTGAGGTTGGCGTGGCCCAGCAGTTCCTGCACCGCGCGTAAGTCCTGGCTGGACTCCAGCATATGGCTGGCAAACGAGTGGCGTAGCATATGTGGGTGCAGTTTTTGGTTTAAACCTTGTTGTTTCGCCCACAACTGCACGCGTTCGCGCACATGGCGGCTACTAATACGCTTGTGCTGTTTGCTGATAAACAGCGCATCGGTATCCTCTTCTGCTAACTTGGCGCTAAAAGCCGGCCGCTGTGCCAGCCAGTCGCGCAGGGCATTAAGTGCTACGCTGCCCACCGGCACAATGCGCTGCTTACTACCTTTACCGGTAACCCGCAACAGCTGTTGCGACCAGTCGATATCACTGATATTGGCATTCACCAGCTCTTCTAAACGCAAGCCGGACGAGTAGAATAGCTCCAGCATGGCTTTATCGCGACAGGCCAGAATGTCATCCTGGCTGTCAAAACTAAGCAAATGGTTAAGCTGGTCAACATCAAGATTTTTTGGCAGGCTGCGCGCGGCTTTGGGCACCGACAAGTACAATGCCGGGTTGTCGCTGCGCTGGCCTTGCGCCTGCAAGTAGCGATAAAAGCTGCGCAGCGCGGCCACTTTTAAGGCAATAGTACGCGGCTTGGCGCCGCTGCGACGCATGGCAATAATATGCTGCTTAAGCTGGGCTTCGCTTAGGTTCAGCCAGTGTCTGGCCGGGTCGCTGATGCTTAGCGCCAACTGCTGTAGCTGGCGCTGATAGCTATCGAGGGTTTTGCTGCTGTAGCCACGTTCAAACTGCAAATAGTGTAAAAATGCCTGCAGCGGCTGCTGCCACTGCGTTGGCAAAGCGCTATCAGGCAACGTCATAACCGGGTAACAGCTGGGCTAAAATAGTGGCCAGATGGCTGATAAACAGCTTATCCATCGACGGCTGGAAGTGGTCATCCAGCTCGCTGCCAAACGCCAGCAGTGCCAGTGGCTGCTCAGGGCTGCTGATCAAAATCAGCGCGACGGAATGAATATGCGGACCAAACAGTGCTTGCTGTTCCTCTTTGTTTAACCGGCCCAAATAGACACCCTGCTGGTTTAAACGGCGAGATAATAGCAACTGAAACGGCTGATTGGCCTGCTCGCTGTTAAACCGCACCAGGCGGCATTCACTAACTTGCGGCATGGCCGCGGTAAATTGTTGCAGGCTGGCCTCAGCCTGTTGCAGGCTATCGGCCTGATACAGGCGGGCTTGCAACTGGTTAAAGGCCAGAAAAATCTGCTCATTGTGGCGGGCAACGGACATTAAACGGGTAATGTCATCTTCCAGCGCCTGAATTTTCTCGCGTTGTAGCTCCAGCTGGCGTTCTACCAGTGACACACTGCCGCGCTGCTGATGCGGTAAACGCAGGCTGGCCAGCAACTGTGGATGCTGTTGAAAAAACGCCGGGTGGTCCTGCAGATAGTCGCATACTACCTGAGCCGCCAGCAGGTCGTTATCCTTGGTCAGGCTATCATTCATAGCTGTATTTGTCCGTCATAAACATGTTCTGCCGGGCCGGTCATTTTTAATGGTTGGCCTGGCCCATTCCAGCGAATATGCAGGCTGCCGCCGGGTAAGTCTACCCGAACCTGCTGTTGTAATTTTTTTTGTAACTGGCCTACGACGACTGCGGCACAGGCGCCGGTACCGCAAGCCTGGGTTTCGCCAGCACCGCGCTCCCATACCCTTAGCTTAATATGGCCCGGGTTCAGCACCTGCATAAAGCCAATATTCGCCCGTTCAGGAAAGCGTTCGTGCAGTTCAAATAGCGGGCCCTGGGTCTGCACCGGTGCACTGACAATATCGTCCACTTCTACCACCGCATGGGGGTTACCCATCGACACCACGCCACAGAGGATAGTGTGGTCATCAGCGCGCAAAATATAGGTAATTTCCTGCTTCTGGGCTTTAAACGGCACCCGCGCCGGGTCCAGCTGTGGCACACCCATATTGACCGTGACCTGGCCGTCTGCCTCTACGTACAGCGTAATTTTGCCTGATTTGGTACTAACGCCAATTTTATGCTTGTTGGTTAAGCCGCGGGCGCGGACAAATTTGGCAAAACAACGGGCACCATTGCCACATTGTTCTACTTCTGAACCGTCGGCGTTGAAAATACGATAATGAAAATCCAGCTCAGGGTCATAGGGCGGCTCTACCATTAACAGTTGATCAAAGCCGATGCCGGTATAGCGGTTGGCCAGCGCTTTGATCTGCTCTTTGGTTAAGAACACATTCTGGCTAACGGCGTCGACCAGCATAAAGTCGTTGCCCAGGCCATGCATTTTAGAAAAATGTAACAACATCAGCGCCCTTACTTAGTCGGTGACAACCTGTTCGCCACGCCATAAATCCTGCCATTGCTCGCGCTGGCGGATTAAATGCATTTTATCGCCATCCACCAATACTTCGGCAGCGCGGGGGCGGCTGTTATAGTTCGAGCTCATGGTAAAACCATAGGCGCCGGCCGAGCGCACGGCCAATAAATCACCTTGTGCTATCGACAGCTCGCGGTCTTTACCGAGAAAGTCACCGGTTTCGCATACCGGGCCGACAATGTCATACAGCGCTGCCGCTTTAGCCTGACTTTGCACTACCGGTACAATCGCCTGCCAGGCACTGTATAGCGCCGGGCGGATTAAATCGTTCATCGCGGCATCGACAATAGCGAAGTTTTTCTCCTGACCGGGTTTTAAAAACTCTACCTTGGTTAGCAGCACACCGGCATTGGCCATAATGGCGCGGCCCGGCTCCATAATCAGTTCCAACTGCGGGTAAGCTTTTAAGCGCTCTACCACTTTGCTGATGTAATCAAACGGCGACGGCGGCGTCTCGGTGTCGTAGGTCACGCCCAAGCCACCACCAATATCGATATGTTTAAGTACAATGCCGTCGCTGGCCAGATCGTCTATCAGTGTCAGCAGTTTTTCCAGCGCCTCTAAAAACGGCTGGGTTTCAGTCAGCTGAGAGCCGATATGACAATCAACCCCGACCACATCAAGATGGCTGTGGCTGGCCGCCTGGCGGTAAATATCGCGCGCCAGCAAAATATCGATACCAAACTTATTCGCTTTTAAACCGGTAGAAATATACGGATGGGTTTTGGCATCGATGTCCGGATTAACCCGTATCGACACCGGTGCTTTAATATTCAGGCTGCTGGCGACCTGTTGTAACCGTTCCAGCTCGGCAATCGACTCGACATTAAAACATTTTATCCCCAGCTGCAGCGCAAAACGCATTTCATCAACCGTTTTGGCTACGCCGGAGAACACCACTTTTTTGGCATCGCCACCGGCTGCAATTACCCGGCGCAACTCACCGCCGGATACAATGTCAAAGCCACTGCCGAGCTTAGCCAGCAGGTTAAGTATGGCCAGATTGCTGTTGGCCTTTACGGCGTAGCATACCAGGCTGTGCGGATGGGCTGCGGCCGCATCGGCAAAGGCATGATAATGGCGCTCAATGGTCGCGCGCGAGTATACATAGCAGGGTGTGCCAAACTCAGTGGCGATATCCGTTAGCGCACATTGCTCGGCAAAAAGACGGTTTTGCTGGTAATTAAAGTGGTCCACGTTGTTCATCCGATAGTTGGGTTGGATTAGCGTTGTTTTGCTCTGGCTGTGCCACTTCGGCTGGCGGTTGTGGTAAGGTAAGAGGGCCTTTTTGACCACAAGCACTTAGCAGGCTGCATAGCAAAACGACAGCAGCGACAGTTAACAGCGGACCTTTGGTTGTAAAAGCGTGCATGATGTTATTTTTTTATGGTGGTTGCGCTCTATAATCGCATCCTTAGCGATAAAAGCAAACAGGTGAAGCAGATGAATGACCTAGAATATGATGAATTGGCCGACAACACTTTGCTGGCGGTGGAGCAGGCAGTAGAAGATGCTGATGCTGATCTGGACTACGAGTCGCACGGTGGCTTGCTTAGCATCAGTTTTGCTGATGGCAGTAAGATCATCATTAATAAGCAGCCACCCTTGCACCAGCTGTGGGTAGCCACCAAATTTAACGGCCACCACTTTGAATGGCATACCGATAAGTGGATAGACAACCGCAGCGGTGCTGAATTTTGGCAGCTGCTAAATGACGCGGCAGCGAAACAAGCCGGCAAAGCATTAAATTTAGCGCCTTAAGCGCACAATCCTGGAACAGTGTAATGGCGTTACTTCCTTTTGTTGATATCAAAGCCCAGGGCGAAACCCGCGCGGCAGTGGTTTGGCTGCATGGGCTGGGCGACTCGGGCCATGGCTTTGCGCCGATAGTGCCCGAGCTGCGTTTAACGGCAGACGCCGGCATCCGATTTTTATTTCCGCATGCGCCAGAGCGGCCGGTTACCGTTAATGGTGGCATGCGCATGCGGGCCTGGTATGACATTAAAACCATGGATTTAACCAACCGCGCCGATGAAGACGGTGTGCGCGAGTCGGCTGGCGCTGTGCAGGCGTTACTGGATAAGCTGATTAGCGATGGCATCAGCAGCGAGCGTATTATTCTGGCGGGCTTTAGCCAGGGCGGCGTGATAGCGCTGCATTTACTGCCGCGCTTGCCATATAAACTGGCTGGCGTGATGGCGCTGTCTACCTATATGTGCGCGCCAGATAAACTAAAAGACGAAAGCAACCACCTGAATAAAACCACGCCGGTGCTAATAGCCCACGGCAGCCAGGACCCGGTAGTCCCTATGGCGGCGGGCCAACAGGCGTATCACGCTTTAAAGAACGCCGGCTTTAACGTCAACTGGCATGATTATCGGATGCCGCACAGCGTTTGTGCGCAGGAAGTGGCCGATATCAGCAGTTTTATTCAGCGGCATTTACTGACTCAGGTGACTCACTAAGATGACAACTGTACGTATTGCAACCCGTAAAAGTGCATTGGCACTGTGGCAGGCCGACTATGTTAAAGCCGAGCTACTGCGGCATCATCCGCAGCTAAAGGTTGAACTGGTGCCGATGTCGACCCAGGGCGATAAAATTCTCGATACGCCACTGGCAAAAATTGGCGGTAAGGGCCTGTTCGTTAAAGAATTAGAGCAGGCGATGCTCGATGGCCGTGCCGATATCGCCGTGCACAGCATGAAAGATGTGCCGGTAGAGTTCCCGGCGGGGTTAATGTTACATACCATCTGCCCGCGCGAAAACCCGCAGGACGCCTTTGTGTCTAACCAGTTCAAAACCTTAGATGAACTGCCGCAAGGCGCCGTAGTGGGCACCTCGAGTTTACGCCGCCAGTGCCAGTTAAAAGCACTGCGGCCAGATTTAACCGTGCGCGACCTGCGGGGCAATGTCAATACCCGCTTAGCTAAGCTGGATAACGGCGAGTTTGCTGCCATTATTCTGGCTGCCGCCGGCCTGATCCGGCTTGGCTTTGAGTCGCGTATCGCCAGCCTGCTGCCGGTTGAGCTGAGTTTGCCGGCCAATGGCCAGGGCGCGGTGGGTATTGAATGTCGTAGCGATGATCTTGCAGTGCAACAACTGCTGGCACCGCTGGAGCATGCCGCTACCCGGGCTTGTGTGCTGGCCGAACGGGCGATGAACCGCAAATTGCAGGGCGGCTGTCAGGTGCCGATTGGTGCTTTTGCCGTGATTGAAGCGGACAGCTTATGGCTGCGCGGGCTGGTGGGTGCGGTTGATGGCAGTGAGATTATCCGTCATCAGTTACGCGGGCCTGTTGCTGAGGCAGAGCAGCTGGGCACTGCTTTAGCTGAGCACCTACTGGCGCAAGGCGCGGGGCGTATTTTACAGGCGGTATATCAGGCTGCGCCATGATAGCGGACAACGGGCAGATCCCGTTTTTAATTACCCGCCCGGCGGGTAAAGCCGATAACTTACTGGCAGCGCTGGACGAAGCCGGGGTTGGCTATCTGTATCAGCCGCTTATTACCACGGCACAGGTGACTATTACCCCTTATGACGTACAGCAACTGCAACAGGCCGATGCCATAGTCTTTGTTAGTGTCAGCGCCGTCAGTTGTTTGCAGCAGCAAATAGAAGGCAACCAGCTTAATGCGCCCTTGTTTGCGGTGGGGCAAACCACAGCGCTGGCGCTTAAGCGCTGGCTGGGGCGCGAGGTGAATGTACCGGATGATCAACGCAGTGAAGGTCTACTACAATTAGCGCAGCTGCAGCAGGTTGCGGGCAAGCAAGTGGTCGTAGTGCGCGGCAATGCCGGGCGTGAACTGATCAAACAGGGCCTGGTCGCCCGAGGTGCCAGTGTGCGTTATGTGCAAAGTTACAAGCGTGTACCACTGCCACTGGATGGTATACAGCTGTGCCAGCAGTGGCAGCTGGCAGGCATTCGTTGTATTGTTGCCACCAGCAATGAAATTCTGCAGTTATTGTTTAGCCTGGTTGGTGCTGATCATCAGCACTGGCTGACACAACGTGACTGGATCCTGGTTAGTCCGCGCATGCGTGACAGCGCTATCGCGCTGGGGATCGCAGCGCAGCGCATTGTCGTGGCTGAGAATGCCAATGACGGTGCTTTACTGGCGGCGGTCCGCCAGCTTCAGAGGGAATATTAATGAGCGATACCTTAGAGCGCGCAACAGAAGGGCGTAATGCAGACGTTGAAGCGCCCTTGCAGCAGTTAAAACAAAAGATAGAAGCTGAGCCAGCCACGCGTAGCGGGGGTGGGTTTACCGCTGGTTTAAGTTTGCTGCTGGTGATTGCCCTGGGCAGTGCGCTAGGTGCCGCGGGTTATTGGTTGTGGCCGCAGTGGCAAGCTTTACAACAGCAAAGCAGCTTGTTGGCGCAAAATCAGCAGCGCCTGAGTGAGCAGAGCCGGCAGTTACAAGACACTAGCCAGCAGATGCAGCACCAACTGCAAGCTGAGCAGCAACAGCGGCTGACACAACTTGAGCAACGTCTTGAACAACAGCAACAACAATTAGTGGCGCAAACGCAAGCGCAGGTACAGGCCGTGCGGCAGTTAGTGCAGCAGCGTGACAGTGCACCGCCACGGCACTGGCTGTTGGCTGAAGTAGAGTATTTAGTAAAACTGGCGGCACAAAAAGTCTGGCTGGAGCAAGATATGGCTACGGCTGTGGCGTTATTGCAAAACGCCGATGATAAACTGGCACTGTTGGATGACGCCTCCTTACTGCCGGTACGTCAGGCGATAGCCGCCGACCAGCAGCAACTGGCCGCAGTTAACATTGCGGATGTCAGCAAAGTGCATGTGCAGCTACAGCAGTTACGCCAACAAGCGCTGCAATTGCCGTTAAAGCTGCAGCCTGCCCAGGTTGAAGCTACAGCGCCAGAGGCCAGCCTGCAAAACTGGCGTGAAACCCTGAGTTATCACTGGCACAGTACCTGGCGTGGCTTACTCAATCCCCGTTCCGCCATGCCGGAAGATTATTTCGACCTCAGTACAGAGCAACAGCTAATGCTACGCATTGCGTTGCAACAGCAGTTGCAGCTGGCGCAATTGGCGGTGATGCAACAGCAACCACAGATCTATCAGAGCGCGCTGCGCCAAAGCGCTGATCAGTTGCAGCGCTATTTTAATGCCGATGACAGCCAGGTACAGCAAATGAGCAGTACCCTGGCGCTCTTAGCCGCTGTTGATGTCACACCGCCACAGGTTAGCGCCCTCACTAGCCCGGCACAGCTGCAACAGTACCTGCAGCAATTGGCAGGAGATAACTTATGATGCGGGTGTTGCTGCTTGTCGCGGTACTGGCAGCGGCCATGTGGTTTGGCCCGGTGCTGGTAAACCATGCCGGTTACGTTAAAGTGATTGTGGCCGGCCGCGTATTTGAAACCACTTTGCTGGGCCTGGCACTGCTGGCACTGGCCTTAACTGCGGCCTTGTGGTTGCTCAGCCTATTGCTGCGTAAGCTCCTGAGGTTGCAGCATATTTCGTTTAATTTTCTGCGCTGGCGCCGGCAGCGTAAAGCGCAGCAGGCATTTGAACTGGGCTTGCAAGCCTATGCCAAACAGCAATGGCTGGCCGCCAGCCAGCATCTGGCTAAAGCCTGCGCCGATGAGTTTATGCACAGCGAAAAGCATTTACTGGCGGCTTATGCAGCCTTTTATGCCGGTAACACTCCGCTGGCCAACAAGCATGTTGCCGCTTTGCCGGATGACAGCAACAGCAGTTACTTTGTTCGTGCCGATTTGCTGTTGCAACAAGGTCAGGCCGCGCAGGCCTGCGTATTGCTGGCAGAGCGGGTCACTGCCGACAGCGAGGATAAAGGGTTAGGCCAGTTATATCTTTTTGCGTTGCAGCAAGCCGGGCAATGGCAGCAATTATTGCAGATGGTACCGCTGGCACTGAAGCAGCAATGGTTTGACAAAGATAAATGGGCGCAGCAGCGCTTTAACATTTATCCGGCGGCTATCAGCCAGTTAAGTCAGCAACAGCGGTTTGATGAAAGCGCAGATTATTGGCAAAATCTGCCGGCTAAAGAGCGTAAGTCGACCGCGGCCAATATTGGCCGGGCCTGGGCTATGGCACAGAGTGGCCAAAGCGAGGCCGCAGAAAAGTTATTGCTTAGTCAGCTGCAACTGACCGAATTACCGCAGCTGCTGCCTTATATCCGGCAGATACCGCTGGGCAGATCAGTACTAAAGCTGCGTAAACAGGCGCAGCACTGGCTGCATGAGCACAGCAGTAACGGCTATCTGTATGCTTTACTGGCCTATCTGGCGCAGCAAGAAGGCGAGAGTGAGCAGGCAGAATTGGCGCTGCACAAAGCGCGGCAATATGAGCCGTCATTGCCTTGGTGAGAGTCGCTAAGCGATGACAACACCGTTAACCGGTCTGGCGGCTGCAGCGCAGCCCAATGCCAGAGTGTTGATCCTGGGCAGTATGCCGGGCGCGGCTTCGCTGGCACAGCAGCAATATTACGCCCATCCGCGTAATGCGTTCTGGCCGCTGATGGCGCAGTTAGCCGGTGTTGCGCTAACTTTACCCTATCCGGACAGGGTCGCGGCACTGAACAACAGTAGCATAGCGCTATGGGACGTGATTGCCAGCTGTCAGCGTAGTGGCAGCCTGGACAGTGCCATTCGTGACGAACAGCCAAACGACTTTAGTGCCTTTTTTGCCGCTCAACCTAAGTTGGTTGCTATCGCTTTTAATGGCGCTAAAGCCTGGCACAGTTTTAAACGTTATGTGGTACCGCAGCAAATTCTCCCAGCTGGCGTCACTTTGCTCACCTTACCGTCTACCAGCCCGGCGCATGCCGCGCTGAGCTTTAATGAAAAATTGGCGCAATGGCAGCAACTTAGTGCATTTTTATCCGATTGAACCGGTTCTCTACATTTCGGGACATGTCGGTTTTTTTTACAGAATACGATCTATTTGCTTGACAGAATTGCGTCTGCAGCCAATATTGATGTGTAATTAAACAGCAACAAGATTCTGTTATGCCAACATTATTATGCAGCGCTGACTACCTTCAGCTGCGGGTCGCCCGGCCTGCAAACCTGCATAATTGTGCCAGCGACTACCACCTGTCCGAGTGGTTTGACGAGTAGAACTCCCCCGCGTTAACCAGCACCCGAATTTTTCGTGCAGCCGTTTGCTGCCTGAAAAACTGCGGCCGTGAGGCCTTTTCCTAAAACATTACAATAAGCAGGAAGTAAAAATGAAAGCACTAAGTCTGTTAGGCGTAGTTGCGCTTTTGCTATGTGGCAATGCGCAGGCCTGTTTGCAACAAGAAAGCGAGAACAATAACAATGAAAGCGCTGCTGACGGCCCGCTATGCAGTGCCACAGCGGTGCAGGCCGCCATTGGCAGCCGCACCGATCAGGACTGGTATTACTTTGATACCACCGCGACTGGTGATATCAGCGTCAGTTTAAGTCATGGTAGCAATGCGGATTTTGACTGGTTTTTATACCGTGCCAGCGGCAGCTATATTGCCTCGGGTCAAAGCAGCAGCAACCCGGAAACCGGCAGCTATGTGGCCTCTCCAGCCGGACCACATTTTGTTAAAGTAACCCGCTACAGCGGCACCGGTAACTATCAGCTAACCGTTAACTTTGCCGGTGCTGGTAGTGGCGGCGGTGGCACTGAACCCGACCCGGATCCAGAGCCAGAAAACTGTAGCTATGGCCCGCGGCCGTCAAAACCCGGCGGCTTAGCCGCCACGTTACTGGGTAGTAGTAATGACGTTTGCGTTAGCTTAACTAGCCCGGCCTTGCTGCTAATGGGCGGTGGTACTGATGTTGATGCCGCTTTTGCCAATCGTATTGCACCACATATTAGCGGCGGCAATATCGTGGTGCTGCGCACTTCAGGTACCGACGCCTATAACGATTACCTGCAAGGCCTGACCAATGCCGCGTCGGTAGAAACACTGATCATCAACACCCGCACTAAAGCCAATAGCGATTATGTTGACTGGGCTATCCGCAGTGCCGAATTTGTGTTTATTGCCGGCGGCGATCAGTCCGACTACCTGAACCAATGGCAGGGCACCAAGGTGCAGGACGCACTGATGCATGTGTATACCAAAGGCGGTGCGGTCGGCGGTACCTCGGCCGGTAACCATGTGCTAGGCCAGTTTATCTATGATCCGGATGGTGTTTTAGGGGCGATAAGCTCGGAAGCGGTAACCGATTTTTGTCATCAAACGGTGAATATCAGCACTGACTTTTTAAACGTACCGCTACTCAGTGGCATTATTACCGATACCCACTTTAAACAGCGTGACCGCATGGGCCGCTCAGCGGTATTTCAGGCCAAACTGGGCAGCAGTAGCCGGGTAGTGGCGGTGTCAGAGGCAACGTCGCTGTTTGTTAGCGCTGATGGTAGCAGCGTGGTCGATGGCAGCCATGAAGTGTATGTACTGCGCGCCGACAGCCAGACCCAATATCAGCAAACCAGCTGTGGCCAACCGGTGATCATCAATAACCTGCTGCGTTATAAACTCCTGCCGGGGCAAAGCTACAACCTGCTGAATAACAGTAGCACTGTAAGCCCAACCCGGTTGAGTATTGACGGTCGCAGCGGTAGCTTCTACAACCCGACTAACCCGTACTGAGGTTAAGCGCTATCGCAGCTAAGTTGCTGCGGTAGCGGAATTTATCGCTGTCCCGTTGGTCTGACACTGTCTATATTGCGGTAAAAACAGGGACAGCCTTTCATTGTCTGATGCGAATAATAACGTCAACGCGGGTTGCAGCAGTTATGCCTGGCCGTTTCTGCTGGCCATGTTGCTGCATGCTGTATTGTTGCTGCCATTGTTGACGGCAACAGCGCCCGCTGGAAACCCGGCACCGGTGCCTGAACCAATAGTGTCCTATTTATATCAACCGCCGCCTGCGGTGTCATCCGACATACCACAACAACCCGCTAACGAAACACCAGCAGAGGCAGACGTGGTTGAGCCAGCGCCGACGGACACCGCCTCAGCCGTTGCAGAACAAAGGCCCGCCAGCCAGCCGCCAATTGATGCAGCGCCAGTGTCGAATATGGCCAGCAAACAACAGGCGCAAGCTGATATTCGCGCAGTAGCAGCGCCGCGCCCGGGTTTGACGCAGCGCGCGCTGAACCAGGCTGCGACAGTAAACCCTGCGGCAGTAGAGCAAGCCGCCGTAGCAAGCTATCAGCAATTATTGCAGGCACAGCAACGGCCAAAAATAACGGTAGAAAAACGCCATCAGCAGTTAAGCACCGATCCGGCGCAGCAAGTGTTTGCGCAGTTGGATAACGGCCTGCAACTTATTCGCACCAAAGGCGGCTGCCGTTTTGCTGATCCGTCTAAAGACGGCTTTGACGCCTTAATGGCCGCCAACGCGGTAGTGCCTTGCGGCGATGAAGAGAATAGCAGCGCCTTGCTGCAACAGGCGCTGGAAAAACATATCAAACGCTAATTATTGCTCTGCGATATGTTGCGCTAAACGGGCTTTTAACTCACCCTCAATTGGCACGGCTTTACCGGTTTTCTGATCCAGGCAGACAAAGGTCACCTGAGCATCAGCCGCCACGGCATCTTTGCCGGCAATGCGTACTTCTTGCGTGACAACCGCACTTTTACCGCCGACTTTGCTAAAGCGGGTAAACACTTCCAGCGTATCGCCCATAGTGGCGGCGACCCGGTAGTTAATATTGATATTAACAATGACCCAGGCCAGACCGTGCTTGGCAAACCACTCAATGTCACCGCTGTCTTCTAAATAGCCCCAGCGCGCTTCTTCCAAAAACTCCAGATAACGGGCGTTATTAACGTGCTGATAAATATCTAAATGGTAACCACGCACTTTAATTAAGGTTTTATGTGTCATCTTGCTGTTCTGTGTTGAATTCAGGTGCACTGATTGTGGCATAGTTTAACTGGCCAAACCAGATAATTGCTGCCGCCAAAAATCAACAATTTTTAAACATAATTTGCAAAAATAGTTGTAACAGGTAAAGTGAAGCCTGCAATAAGCAACGAAGGATGACAGATGAAACAGTGGATTTGGTTGGCATTGCTGGCGTGCAACCTGGTTCAGGCAGATATGCTGGATGCGTTAAAAGCTTATGAACAAGGCAACTATGCAGAAGCTCAGCAGCAGTTTGCAGAATTAGTGCCTCTTGGCAATGAACTGGCCGCTTTTAATTTAGGCGCTATGGCGTATCAGGGCGAAGGGCAGGCGCAAGACCTGAGCAAAGCTATTGCGCACTTTATGCTGGCTGCCGAGCTGCAGCACCCGCAAGCAGAAGATCTTTTGCTCTCGGTCAGCAAGCAGGCTTCAGAACCTGAACTGGCTCAGGCCAGGCAGCTATACCAGCAACTACAGCAGCGCTTAGTCATTACTAAGCCGTCTGAAGCGTTATCCGATGATCTCGACTTACCGCAACCAGTTAAGCGGGTAGCACCGGAGTACCCGAAAAGCGCGGTCAGGAATGGCGTGTTTGGCTATGTAAAAATGCGATTTCTGGTCAACGAACAAGGTGAGGTGACCGCCGTAGACACATTGGATGCCTACCCGGAAAATACCTTTGAAAAAGCCTCGGTCCGGGCAATTAAGCGCTGGCGCTATGAGCCTAGTGATAAAAAACATTTGCTGCAGGTGCGGTTAGATTATTCTATTAACGGTGGCGTGAAGCTGTCTGTGGTTGAGAAAATGGTGAACGAACACAGACTGTGGGATTATGCCGTAGCAGGTGCACCGCACTATCAGTTTGTATTGGGTACCTTGTTATCATTAATTGATGTGCAAAGCTCAAATAGTTTTTGGTATGACCCTGCGCTGCCGCTGGCTGCCACACCTGACTTCACTATTTATAGCAATCGTGCCACGTTGCGGCCAGCGTTTAATGGTTTCTGGGGTAGTGCAGTGGTACGGGTTGCCGCGAATGGCACTATTACCGAGCAAATCAGTGCCACCATCGAAGATAAAACTGAGTTAGCCAGCCTGGTCGGTTTAAAGCTGAAGGGCAAAGTAGAAGCAGATACTTATCGTATTCAACGGGTATCCGTTCACGGTGTGTCTAAACTCATTGCGACGCCGTCGATTCAGACATCACGCGCTATGTCAGGGATGTTCTGGTGGGAGCAGGCGGCAAAAAATGGCAATCCAGATGCGCAGCGTGTCATGGTCGCTTATGATCCACAATGGGAGAACTACTTACTAAGCCAGCATGATGCTGAAGTCATGGCCTGGACCGGTACCCGGATGATACTTGATGGCCAGCATGAACAAGGTATGGCACTGCTGGAGCAGGCGATAGCGAAAAACTATACGCCGGCGAAAGAGATAAAACGGCAGTTTATGTAGCGGCTATCTTTGGCTGAGGTTAGCAAAACGCCCGTTATGGGCATTTTCTATTTTAGATATAAGCAAAGGCATCGGCAAACATATGATCGCGGTGGGCGCCTTGCTCAATAAAGGCGTCGCGCACTACACCGGCCATCGCAAAGGGGCCGGCGACATATATATCGTAGGCTTCCAGCGAGACAAAATCGTCCAGCACGGCCTGGTGTACCATACCGGTTCTGCCCTGCCAGTTGGCATCCGGCTGTTGCACTACCGGAATAAAGCGGTATTTGCTGTGTTGGGCGGCCCATTGCTGCATCACACTGGCGTGATACAGTGCGCTTTGCTCACGCACACCCCAGTAAACAAACACTGGCCGGTCTAACTTAGCGGCGGCAATACTCTGTGCAATGCTGTACACGTAAGAAAAGCCGGTGCCGCCGGCCAGCAGGATCACCGGCCGCTCGCTGTCAGCGCGAAACTGCGCATTACCCAGGCCAATTTCGGCCTGCACCGGCTGCTGTAGCTGATGCTGTTGTAGCAAATGCGCCAGCGCCTGACTGGCATATTGGTCATTTACGCTACCGCCAATATGCAGTTCCAGCTGCCGGGCGCCGGGCAGGCTGGCGATGGAAAACGGCCTCTTGTCGCTCTCGCTTAAGCACAGCTGTAAATACTGGCCACTGCTAAAACTCACAGCTTGCGCTGGCGTTAACAGCACGCGGTTGACCGTCGGGGTTAGCGCTTCTATTAAATCTACGTTGCAGGAAGTTATTGTCATAGTGCTCTCAGCAGTGGCATTCAGGCTTAGCCACGGATAAAAGGGTGGTGTAAGACCAGGTCGGTACAGGGATAGGCCAGACAACAGTAAGTAAACTGCTGTTGCTTATCCAGTTCGGTTAGTGGCTGCGGTGCGTTATAACGCACCTCACCACTTTTAAGTTTGCAAACACAGCTGGTGCAAACGCCCTGGCGGCAGCGGTTAGGAAAATCAATACCGTTACGCAGTGCTGCCTCCAGAATGGTTTCGCCGTCGTGCACAGCAAAACTGAGCTGTGCTGGCGCTAAGGTAACCAGATGCGCCATTAACTGTTGTCCTTAGCCGGCAGCGGTATGCCCAGACTAGGCCAAATACTGTCGATGCGCTGTTTTATCGCCTCGTCCATTACTATCGGCTCGCCCCATTCACGCGAGGTTTCGCCCTGCCATTTATTAGTGGCGTCCAGGCCCATTTTTGAGCCCAAGCCTGAAACCGGTGACGCAAAATCCAGGTAATCTATTGGTGTATTCTCAATTAAGGTGGTGTCGCGCGCCGGGTCCATCCGGGTGGTAATGGCCCAGATCACGTCCTGCCAGTCACGGGCGTTAATGTCGTCATCGCAAACAATAACAAACTTAGTGTACATAAACTGGCGCAGGAAAGACCAGACGCCCATCATCACCCGCTTGGCATGGCCGGGGTACTGCTTTTTCATCGTTACCACTGCTAAGCGGTACGAGCAGCCTTCCGGCGGCAGATAAAAGTCGGTAATTTCCGGAAATTGCTTTTGCAAAATAGGCACAAAAACTTCGTTCAGTGCTACGCCCAGTATTGCTGGTTCATCCGGTGGCCTGCCAGTATAGGTGCTGTGATATATCGGCTCTTTGCGCATGGTAACGTGCGTTACGGTAAACACCGGGAAATTATCCACTTCGTTGTAGTATCCGGTATGGTCGCCGTACGGGCCCTCGGCTGCCATTTCGCCCGGGGCTATGTAGCCTTCCAGTACAATTTCGGCGCTGGCCGGTACCTGTAAGTCATTACTGATGCATTTGACCACTTCGGTGTTATCGCCACGCAGCAGGCCGGCAAAACCATATTCCGACAACGTATCCGGCACCGGGGTTACCGCACCTAAAATCGTCGCCGGATCGGCGCCTAAGGCAACGGACACCGGGTAATTCTGCCCGGGGTTGGCTTTTTGAAACTCTAAAAAGTCCAGCGCACCGCCGCGGTGCGACAACCAGCGCATGATCAGTTTGTTTTTACCCAGTACCTGCTGGCGGTAAATGCCCAAGTTTTGCCGCTCTTTATGTGGGCCCCGGGTGACGGTTAAGCCCCAGGTGATCAGCGGTGCCGCATCGCCCGGCCAGCAGGTCATAATAGGCAGCTGGGTTAAATCCACCTCGTCGCCGCTCAGTACGATGTCCTGACAAGGCGCCTTTTTCACCTGCTTGGCTGACATATTCAGCACCTGCTTAAAAATTGGCAGTTTGCTAAAGGCATCTTTTAAGCCTTTTGGTGGCTCGGGCTCTTTTAAAAACGCCAGCAGCTTGCCCACTTCGCGCAGCGCCGAGACATCTTCCTGGCCCATACCCAGCGCTACCCGCTGCGGCGTGCCAAACAGGTTGGCCAGTACCGGCATGCGGTGGCCTTTGACATTTTCAAACAGCAGTGCCGGGCCACCGGCACGTAGGGTGCGGTCGGCAATTTCGGTTATCTCCAGCACCGGGTTCACTTCGGCCTTTACCCGCACCAGTTCGCCCCGTTGCTCCAGCTGGGCGATAAAATCACGTAGGTCTTTGTATTTCATGCTCGCCATCAGGCCCTTTAAGTCAATGCGGCTATTATACAGCTCTGTGTCGGCCTTACCAGTTTTAGCCTGCTAAGCGGCTGGGGCTGGCGTAACGCGCGCTTTATAATAGTCTGGTCTTATCTTGGTTAACAAAAGCGGCTTATACGATGACAGAACAGGAAGGGGTCATAAAATTTCAGCTGGAGTACCACCAGCAGGCCATACTGCAGGCGACAGATGTGGCAGAAATCAGCAGCTGGCGCACTATTATGCTGCAGCTGGGTATGCTGGGCCAGACGCCACTGCGTTACGATAACTACGGCTTTGGTAATATCAGCCAGCGCTTTGGCAACAGTAACCAGTTTATGATCAGCGGCACCCAAACCGGCGGCATTGCCAATATGACCGCTGATGACTATGCGCTGGTCACGCTGTGTCAGCCGGCACAAAACCGTATTGTCGCGCTTGGGCAAACTAAGCCCTCATCCGAGGCGATGACGCACGGCCAGCTGTATCAGCTAAGCGCTGACATCAACTTTGTTATTCATGCCCATTGCCCGGTGATCTGGCAACAGGCGGGCGCATTGGGCCTGGCGCAGACCCGGGCAGAAGTGCCTTATGGCACTGTGGCGATGGCCGATGAAGTGGCGCGGCTGTTTCGTGATACCGCCGTGCTGGAACAGGGTATCTTTAGCATGGCCGGCCATGAAGATGGGGTGGTGGCTTTTGGTGACAGCGCGGCGCAGGCAGCGCAGCGGCTGATGCTGTGTTATGCCAAAGCACTTGAGCGTAGTGCCATACCAAATTAACGCAATAACGACTGAATAACTGGCAACTTGGGCGTAAGGACGCTACAGTCGAAACATAGTTTGCTCATACTGTACGATGGTTCATGCATTTCCCCGACAACATCAAACAACAAAGCTGCAGTGATTGTTTAAGTGGTAAGGATTTAGGCTTTCAAATCCGGATGGCATTTCAGCCAATTATCGACTGGCAAACAAAAAGTATTTTTGCTTATGAAGCGCTTGTCCGTGGCCCTGAAGGCGAAGGTGCCGGCTGGGTGTTTGCGCATATAAATGACGACAACAAATACTATTTTGATCAGGCCTGCCGGGTAAAAGCGATAGAAACCGCAGCTAAGCTTGGCTGTGGTGCCTTTTTAAGCATCAATTTTTTACCTAATGCCGTGTACAACCCGGAAACCTGTATTAAAGCCACGATAGAGGCCGCTGATCTGTATGGTTTTGACTTAACCAAGCTGATTTTCGAAGTCACTGAAGGTGAGCAAATACCGGATAAAGCCCATTTAAACCGTATTTTCCGCAGTTATGCCAAGCGCGGCTTTCAAACCGCCATTGATGATTATGGCGCAGGCTACGCCACCTTAGATTGGCTGATGGAGTTAAAGCCGCATATTCTGAAACTGGACATGCAGTTAATCCGTAATATTGAGCAAAGCCCCGCCAAGCAGTTTATTGTCGAGCAAACCCTGGCTCAATGTCAGCTGCAGGGCACCAAGGTACTGGCTGAGGGCATCGAAACCAAAGGCGAGCTGGATTATCTGACGTCGGTTGGTATTCGTTATCTGCAGGGGTATTACTTCGCCAAACCGCAGTTGGAATATTTGGTACCAGGCAGCGAGCTGCCAAATCTGCAATAACAAGGCGACTGCCGCCTTAGCCCGCATTCAGCGCCGGCAACAAAATGATGCGACAAATGCTAGCTGATAGCTGTGGTTTTGGTATAACATGGCCGTCCAGACGTCTTATCTTCAGCAATGGTTGTGCTGGTGCAGCGCGCAGGAGTAAACATGAAAAAAGACACTAAGCTAATACACGCTGGCCGTGCCAAACGCTATACCGGCCAGGTGGTTAACCCGCCGCTGGTGCGCGCCTCTACCATCGTATTTGATACCTTTGCTGAGTTAAAACATGCCACACTCCACCGCGGTAACCGGGTGCCGTTTTATGGCCGGCGCGGTACCGACACCCATTTCGCCTTGCAGCAGGCAATCTGCGAGCTGGAAGGCGGTGCCGGTTGTGCGCTATACCCGTGCGGTGCGGCAGCGATAAGTGGCGCCTTACTGGCATTTTTAAAAGCGGGTGACCATCTGCTGATGGTCGACAGTGCTTATGAACCCACCCGGGCGCTGTGCGATAAGCTGCTAACCGGCCTGGGCATTGAAACCAGCTACTACGATCCGCAAATCGGCGCAGCCATTGCAAGCTTGGTTAAACCGAACACCAAGGTCATTTTTCTTGAGTCACCGGGCTCGTTAACCTTTGAAATGCAAGATATTCCGGCTATTACCGCTGTCGCCAAACAACATAATATCGTCACTATTCTCGACAACACCTGGGCATCGCCCATTCTGTGCCAGCCGTTTGCATTGGGGGTGGATGTGTCGGTGCAGTCGGCCACTAAATATATAGTTGGCCACTCTGATGTGATGCTGGGCACCGCCAGCGCCAATGAAAAACACTGGCCACAACTGCGTGAGCACAGCTATTTAATGGGGTATTGTGCCTCAGCCGACGACGCCTACACCGCACTGCGCGGTTTGCGCACTTTGTCAGTGCGGTTAAAGCAGCATGAGCAAAGCGCATTAAAAATTGCCAACTGGTTAACTCAGCGGCCAGAAGTTGAGACTGTGCTGCACCCGGCACTGCCGTCACACCCCGGCCACGCTATTTTTAAACGCGATTTTTCTGGCAGTAATGGTTTGTTTTCCTTTGTATTAAAGCAGGGTAGCCAGCAGCAGGTAGAGGCCTTTATTGAAGGCATGGCGCAGTTTAAAATGGGCTTTTCCTGGGGCGGTTATGAGAGCTTAATTACCGCCACCATGAAAGTGCAAAACCTGCGCACCGCCACTACCTGGCCGTACAGTGGGCCGTTAATTCGCCTGCATATAGGCCTGGAGGATGTAGAGGATTTAATTGCCGATCTGGACACAGCTTTTGAGCGCTTTCATGCGGCAGCATAACAGTTAACGCTTTACACCTTAGCAACAAAAATGCCTGGCTTACAGGGTGGGGCCAGGCTTTTTGGTTACTCCGCAAAATGGCTTATTGTTTACCAGCGTCATGCATTCTGTTTTCCTGATACAGGAATAATAGTGCCATGATAACGGCACCAATGATCATAGTGGGTATCGAGAAAATGGCAATAATCACCGTTTTACGGGTAGAACGTACAATACTGGCTTCACGATATAAAAATACCGGGAATGTAAGCATTAATATAGTTATAAGACCTAGTAATATCGGGCTTTCGAAAAAAAACAGCATAATTTTTCCTTAATTTGGTTGGGTTGCAGGCTTTTCTTTTGCGTTACATGTTCCGGTATCGCAGTTTGTAACGGTCACTGTACCTTTGCGACTATCAAGATAATCATATAAAGCACCAACACCAATTACAGACACCCCAAGTGATTGCATCGCTTCAACAAAACCTTGTAAAACCCTTCTTTCCCGAAATTCGAAGATAACCCGTTTTAATGTATACAGATCATTCTTCGTTAACGGAATAACTTTACCAGTATCGGTGCGTAAAGCCACAACCTTCACCTTGCGTTCACCAGCGACACCTAAGGCGTTTATATCAATTAATGCCCGGCTACCATCGTTAAAATACACCCAGCGCTGAATAAGAATATCGCTGGTGTCAATCATAATGCTTGCTACTTTCCGGTGGAAGAACTGATTAATAATACTAAGATTTTCTAGAGTATTTCTGGAGTTTATAAAATTCTCAGCCAATTGCTGCTGATTGCCTTCACTGCCTGCTAAATCCCAGGCTGAGTTAAACGGAAGAGTGCTAAAGTCCGCCTTAGCTGTTTGTATCGCGGTCAGCGCACTAAAATAAGCATTTACTTCGTTTGCTAGTTTGCCGTCCAGGTTGACGGTTTTTTCCACGTGGAAATATCTTGTCTCTGGAAAATACTCTACTTGATAGCTATCGAGTTTTCGCTGCTTATTATTAATGACATGCAAAACGGCCGCAGAGTTGCCAGATCCTAATGCCGCTTGCAAAGCGATAGAATTTACGTTGTTGGGGCAGGTATTGCAGATGTAAATTTTTTCTACGCCATAAGCTAAGACAGAACTCGGCTTTAGAATAAACAACATAACAAAAAAAACAAAAAATAGTCTCATAAATGTAATTAAATCCCAAGTTGCTTGTTAAATAATCGGCGGTAATTTAACAGCTTTACATTTTTATGGCAATGCTGCTGAGTTGAATATTTATTGTGATAATCAAGGTTTTGTTTGGTAAATATATTGAGTGTTGGTGCGTAATGCCAACAGCGGCCAAAAGCCAGCGTAGCGGGTTGACGTCGCAGCCAGCGCGTTTTCTGACGATAATATTTGTTTGGGCAATTTAAATTTTGCACGCGCTATAAGCTTGTGCATGGTTGTTTGATTTTTGAGTATTGCCAACTAAATCCACATATGTTTTATTCATAAACGATTTTACCGCTGGTTTTTTGGCCGTCCCAGTCTATTGATGTAAAGCCGGTAGTTTGATCATTAAATAACAAAACCATACGGTCAGATACGCCTTCTAGTACCACTTCGTTTGGCGCTGTTACCACCCAGGTAACCATGGACCAGCTGTTTAGCTTAGAGATGGAGCCATCAGCAGCAAAGCTAAAAAGATATTCTCTACCGCGCCATTTATAAACCCAGGTAGTACCAACAAGCTTGTTTTTCAGCGCAACAGAGCCAACCACCGTTTCAGGCATGAATCTCGCCAGAGGATCGGAATGCCCTAACAACGGCATGAATAAAAGCATCAGGATGGTCAAAATTTTCAGGGCGTTTTGTGCTCTATTGCATAGGTTAAAAATACAGGTTGTTTAAGCCTGGCTTTGTTAATTTAGCTTTCGTATTTAGTTCTTCGGAATTCATTCTTTTCTTAACGCTTTACTAATGGGTTGCCGCAGCGCAGCGTAGGCAATCCCGTGGAGGCCACGCTGTTTGTGGCCGGAACGAAATTGAGTAACTTGTTATGTTGCTGAAGTCAAGATTGCTATTCCGCATGACGTTATTAACGCAAAAAAGTGAACAAAAAAAACTTAACGCCATCTGGATCAATATTAAATTCATAATCTTCTTTCACAAGCATTGGATAAATGCGGTACATCCCACTTAGCTGCATTAGAAGGACAGTTAGCGGAGCAATATATAGGTGGTTGCCTAGCGCCATGTCATTTAAATACAAAATGTAGCTAAAGATGAATGACGCCAGTGGAAAAAAAATGAATAAAAACAATCTGCTTTCCATCATTAACTTTACAAACCAATTTCTTTCATCCTCATGCTTTTCAACAGTCAATATTTGAAAGCAATCGCTGCATCTTTTCCAATGCAGAGGAAAAGATCGAAATTGATCACAATTGGAATTTCTACAAATATTAAAAGTTCTCATTCACTATAGAGCCACATAACGCCCGCCACAAACGCGAGCAACGTGTTGCGAGTCGAGCGCCGCAGGCGCGTTGTGCTGGCGTTTGTTAGCCATTAACCGCACTCACTAGTGTTAATGCACTGATAACCCAAAACACCAACCATGACAAATGCTTACCTTTTGTGTAGTAAGCAGATAAAAGACCACTTAGAGCAAATATAATGCTGACTGTAACAAGTAATATTTTCGAATCAGGCAGTAACACTAAAAGTGCCGCAAAACCAAACCAAGCCAAACTTGTTATATGCCACGCAAAACGAAGAGTACCTTTGGTAAATTGATCACTTCCAAAAATATGTGGCAAATTGTCCCGCTTAAACAAACGAATCAGTATGTAGCGCTCACCAAGGATCGAATGAGCAAGCCCACATAGGGCAAGTAACAGTGACGCGATGATTAACAAAGTACCTCCTACCGGCTAACGCACGCCTAAACGGCGAGCAACTTGTTGCGAGTCCAGCGGCCGCAGGCCGCGTTGTTTAAGGCGATTGTTAGCATTTTACCCTGTACTGCTAAATGCAGACCGATACTTAACAAAGCCACGTTTGACCGTCCCATTAAAACCCTGTTTTTCAAAAAATGCGTGCGAATCTAAACGCTGCGAAGAGCTAAGCAACATGATCTTAGAGCAGTTTGTACTAACGCAAAAAATTTCAATTGCCTGAAATAAAGCAGTACCAACACCCAGCCCGCGAGCATCAACATCAACAATAACGTTTTCTACTACAGCAAACGGCTGTTTACGAAACATAACATCAGAACACAATGAAACTAGCGCGCTCCCGACAACATTACCCTGGTTGTCACAGACAAGCAGCTTTGAGCGCGAATCGTCATAAAGAGCCTGTATTTGTTCTGGCTCCACCTTTACAGCAGGGTTATTAACCAACTGGTTATACAATTCAGACAATCTTAAAGCATCTTCAGGCCTTGCTTCACGAACTATCAAATGAACACCTACCATCCTGAAATGCTAACGCCCGCCACAAACGCGAGCAACTTGTTGCGAGTCGAGCCGCGAAGCGGCGTTTTGATGGCGATTGTTAGAGCTCACAGCTTGATGATTGCCAACATATCTTCACCATCTTCATCCAACCCCACTTCCTGAAAGCCAAAACTTGCATAAAAATCTTTGGCCACTGGGTTTTCAGGGTCATAGCAAATTTCGATTTCTTTTACTTTGTCACTGGCTTTGATTTCATTGAGTGCCAAATTTAGCGCAGCTCTACCAATACCGGCTTTTTGAAAACGTTGATCCACCATAAAGCGCCAGATAGACACTTTTTCAGGTGTTTCAGATACCCACATGAAAAAACCGACAGGTTTATCGTTTTGATAGATCGCTCTGCAGGTATGCCCTTGGCAGTAATGTGACTCAACCAAAGACCACATATTACTCGCAACATATTCCTGTTGCTCATCCGTGACATCTAAGTCACATACAGCTTCATAATTTGAACTTGTTATTTCTTCCAGTGTGATACTCATGACTTTCCTTAGCTCTAACGCCCGCCACACAGGCGAGCAACTTGTTTCGAGTCCAGCGCCGCAGGCGCGGTGTGCTGGCGTTTGTTATGGGGTGCCAATGTTTAGCAACCTCTTTGCAAAGCTGATACTGTTCTTACCCATAAAAAGTAGACACTCGGTTATGCGCATTTGCGCTCATACTCAGCCGGGCTGACATAGCCAATCGC
>NZ_SIRR01000022.1 GCF_011634895.1 Rheinheimera pleomorphica
GCGTTGGTATGACTCCCCACGTCAAGCAGGTTGAGTAAAAACCTGCTCATTTAAGAACCATCTTTTACCGTTAAAGCGAGTTAATGCACCAGATGAAGCAGGTAATGTTCGTCGGTTGTCATGCTGGTATACGTGGATTATCAGCTTTCGCTAACAGAGCCTACCTTACTTGTTCCGCCGTGGCACCTGTCTTCAGTCTATGTTCGAGGTTCAACAGCCCTAAGACTGTTGCCATCCTAACGCCGTCGGTGGTTGTGCCACACCCGATGCTTGATCCAATGCATTAACTCTAACCTGTTGCTCATGCCGGTACCCTAGATAACCTTTTAGCCGGGTTAACCGGTGTTAGTACTACTTCACGCGCTATTGCCCAGATATAGGCAATCATTTCTCTGGCAATGGCGGTAACGACTAAGTTGTAGTGTTTGCCGCGCTGCATTAATCGCTGATAACGCCTGCACAATCTAAGTTGAGCCTGCCAGGCAATATCGACGATTTCTTTACTCAGGCTTTCCTGCCGCTTTTGCAGCTCAGTCGACACATTGGCGGCGTAACGATAGGTATGCGCGCCTTCAACCAGTAATCGCCTGGCACGGGTATTTCCCGTTCGTGTAATGCCGCCTTGCTTGCGTTTCCCGCCACTGGAATGCTCAGAGGGAACTAAACCGAGGTAACTCATCAGCTTTCTCGGGTGGTCGAAGCGGGATAAGTCGCCTAATTCAGCAATCACGCCAACAGCAACCAGTAAGCGCACTCCACGCATGGCCTGAATGGCTTTAACGACAGGGTAGTAACGCCAGCTTTTAACATGGTAGCTGAGTTCATTATCCAACCGCTCTAAACGGCGGATACGCTCGGTAATGGTTTGAATGGCCTCTTGCAGCACAATTTGCTGTGAAGGGTGTGGCAATATCAGTTCAGTAAGCCAGCGCAGATGTTTGGCTGACCAGTTGTCCTGCACCTCGCAGCGGATGTTATTGCGTAACAACATGGCTTTAAGCTGATACTTCGCATCTTTTAAATCCTTCATCGCCGTTTCACGGGCGCGGGATAAATCGCGCATTGCTTCATCTTCCGGCTCGGGCACATAAATAGGTTCAATGTCGCCAGAGCGAAGCAGTAATGCCAGCTTTAACGCATCGCGCTTATCAGTTTTAACCCGCTCACCGGCTTTTTTCGGAATAAGGGATGGTGCAACCACATAACAGCAGTGGCCCAGGCTGGTTAGGAAACGGTAAATCCAGTAGCCACAAGGGCCAGCTTCATAGACAAAGTGCAATGTGGAACCCTGGTATTTCGATTCAAATTGCCGCACCAGCTTTTGTAATGCCGGTTTAGTGCCATTAATACGGCCCAGACTGACCGGCTTTGCCTCACGGCTATCCTGCAGATATGCCACTTCAAAGAATTCTTTGTGCGTATCTAAGCCAATAAAAGTTATGCTATTGTTAACCACGCTGACCTCCAGTATTGTATCTTCAACAAATACAGTATGGCTCTGGCTGCAAAGCTAACCCACGTTCCTGGAGGTCAGCACCTCGTGGGGAGTCATTATGTCTA
>NZ_SIRR01000023.1 GCF_011634895.1 Rheinheimera pleomorphica
AAAAAAGGCCCCGCAGGGCCTTTTTCAATCTCAGCTTATTAAGCCAGGATTTTTGATACTACGCCAGCACCTACAGTACGGCCGCCTTCACGGATAGCGAAGCGTAAACCTTCATCCATCGCGATTGGGCAAATCAGTTCAACAACAAACTTCAGGTTGTCGCCTGGCATTACCATTTCTACGCCTTCTGGCAACTCTACTGAACCTGTTACGTCAGTAGTACGGAAGTAGAACTGTGGACGGTAGCCTTTGAAGAATGGCGTGTGACGACCACCTTCTTCTTTTGACAGTACGTACACTTCGCCTTCGAACTTAGTGTGTGGCTTGATTGAACCTGGCTTAGACAGTACCTGACCACGTTCTACGTCTTCACGCTTAGTACCACGTAACAGTGCACCGATGTTCTCACCTGCACGACCTTCGTCTAACAGCTTACGGAACATTTCAACGCCAGTACAAGTTGTCTTGGTAGTATCTTTGATACCTACGATTTCAACTTCTTCACCAACTTTGATGATACCTTGCTCAACACGGCCTGTTACTACTGTACCACGACCTGCGATTGAGAATACGTCTTCGATTGGCATGATGAATGGCTTATCAATCGCACGTACTGGCTCAGGGATGTAAGTATCCAGTGCTTCACCCAGCTCAAGGATTTTCTTTTCCCACTCTGCATCGCCTTCCAGGCCTTTCAGCGCTGAACCACGGATTACCGGCAGGTCATCACCTGGGAAGTCATAGTCTGACAGAAGCTCACGTACTTCCATCTCTACCAGCTCTAACAGCTCTTCGTCATCTACCATGTCACACTTGTTCATGAACACGATGATGTAAGGTACGCCTACCTGACGTGATAACAGGATGTGCTCACGTGTTTGTGGCATTGGGCCGTCAGTTGCCGCTACTACCAGGATCGCGCCGTCCATCTGTGCAGCACCAGTGATCATGTTTTTAACATAGTCAGCGTGGCCTGGGCAGTCTACGTGCGCGTAGTGGCGAGTTGGTGTGTCGTACTCAACGTGTGAAGTATTGATGGTAATACCACGCGCTTTTTCTTCTGGTGCTTTGTCGATTTGATCAAAAGCAAATGCCTGACCGCCGTAGTGCTTAGCCAGTACGTTTGTGATAGCAGCAGTTAAAGTAGTTTTACCGTGGTCAACGTGACCGATGGTGCCTACGTTTACGTGCGGTTTTACTCGTTCAAATTTAGCCTTAGCCATGAATAGACCCTT
>NZ_SIRR01000024.1 GCF_011634895.1 Rheinheimera pleomorphica
TATGTCTGGCCATTTTGCACCTCAGTGTCAGGTACGATACCTAACTATAGAAGGTGTCTACTGATCATGGGTAACTCGGATACATAACGCCACAACGAATGTAACCACCAAAAACTGGCCAAGCATAAGTAAAAACAACTTAGGCCAAAAATAGACTTCTTCGGTAAACAGGGGATGCCAGATGTAAACAAGTGTGATGTTACCGGGGAAAAGCAAAAGCTCGATACCTGGCATTGGACCGCCCCAAAAATCCCAAAGATTCCAACTTAAAGCAAATGCAAGCAAACCGACGACAACGGCCCCGACGCCAAACTTAAGAGCAATATTCAACGGTTTGAGATGCTTCATATTGCCCCATAGACATAATGACTCCCCACGAGGTGCTGACCTCCAGGAACGTGGGTTAGCTTTGCAGCCAGAGCCATACTGTATTTG
>NZ_SIRR01000025.1 GCF_011634895.1 Rheinheimera pleomorphica
GCCCACACAGATGATTGATTGCGAATTGTTAAAGAGCGTGCTTCGCTTAAGAAGCGGGAGGCGTATGTTACACTTCCCAGTTTTTAAGTCAAGCGTGACGATGATTCTTATTTAAAAACACATCGTCACACCAGACTTTTTACCTCATTTCACCGCGTTAACTACCACCGTGAAGCGAGGGCGCCATTTTAGTGATTTAAGAGAGTCTGTCAAGCGTCTTTTTAAAAGATTTTTGCGAACCGTCTTATCTCACCCGAAGCCTGCTAAGTGCAGCGCCCCGTGGCATGGCGCGCATTATAGGGCGTTTTAAAACAGGCGCAAGCGGTTATTTTAGAAAACCGTTCAACCGCTTATTAAATGAACTAAGAGCTCCAGTTTACCGAACCGCTGCTTTACGGTTGTTATATTCCGCAACCATTTGCTGCATTTGGCTTTCATCGTATGGCATCAGATTACTGAGGATCATACGTTTCTCGCCTTTTCCGATTTGCTCTCCTTGTTCTGTTAAAGAGAACTCCAATAATGCATTACCACGCTTACCATCAACCAGCAAAGAGGATTTCGTCAGGCTCAGATCAACTTTTTGTTCAGGTAATCGGCTGAAACTTAATGCCATGCTTTCATAAATAACCAGTGGTCGCGTCGGGTTAATCATCACCTGATGCTGTTGCATCAGCGGTTGTAATATATGAGGAAAATTTTGGCCGGAAAATTTCACATAATCACGAATTAAGGGTTCGATTACCGCAAGATTGTGCTGACAAGCCCCG
This sequence comes from Rheinheimera pleomorphica, assembly GCF_011634895.1. Taxonomy (GTDB): domain Bacteria; phylum Pseudomonadota; class Gammaproteobacteria; order Enterobacterales; family Alteromonadaceae; genus Alishewanella; species Alishewanella pleomorphica. Next base: position 771 of record NZ_SIRR01000025.1, read on the forward strand.
CTATGTTGTAGTGACAGATATACTTTCCCCTGAGTATCACAAATAGAAATAAGGTTTTCCTGCTCTTTGCATTGCAGCAAAACATCAGCGCCAACCATACCGGCAAATTGACAACTCAGTTTTTCAGTAACACCGTACCGGGTCAGTAAATAGGAGAACAGCAAATCCCCGGGGACACAAAAGCGCTTAGCGTCTTCGTCATGGATCGGATTAAAATCTGTCGCCACCTGCTTGGCAAACTCGCATGCTTGCTTCCGGCTGAAGCTAAAACCATCGTCGCTTTCATTAACGTACTTTTCTAACAACATCGATCGCTGACTCTCTTTCAATATAAGCTGGTCATTCTAACCAAATTTGCAGCAGCAATGGTCCAGCCAGTAAAAAATTACTGTTCAAAGCAAAATATGCTTGCTTTATGTACACTAGCAAACTACTGTATGTCCATACACTGTATAAATAACCATATAGAGGTTGCCATGTATAATCGCCCTGTTAAATACACCAAGGCTGCTACAGCAAAAAGCAATAACGATGTTCAGCCCTTACATGCGCACGTTCAAACACATAGCGCTCAGTCAGCATATTCTGATTTGAGTTTAATACAGCTTTTTCGCCAACATCAGCACCAGCAAGGCTGGATTCTGTTAGTTGCACCGACGCAACTTCCGGATAAAAGCTGGGCTGAGCAATACCAGTTGTCATTAAATAATGTACTGGTTATCCACCAGAAGCAGATCTCTGATATCAATGCTACGTTGCAACAAGCACTCACCTCTTCACACTGTAAAGTAGTGATTAATTTTGCAAATCAGTTAAATGAACAACAGCTTGAGTCTTGCCGGCAACTAGCGTTGTTAAACAATATTTGGTTTTACCAGCGTGAACAGCTGAGCTACGGCCAACATGCGCATTAAATGCAATAGCACTTTGCACGCGACAATACTAACAGGCCGGGTTAATATTGGGTTTTAATCAACATCCGGCAAACTGATATATGTTGTGCTATTGCGGTTCTGCAAAAAGCTTTGAGTTATGCTGTTGGCCATTGTTATCCGGCCAAACAACAGCGAAAACGTGCGAGCAATTAATGCGTTCACGTTACAGTGCCTATTGCCATCATGATATTAATTACATACATCAGACATATCATGTCTCTACTCGCGCTGACAATGCTGTTACTGCCCTGTCTCAGTTTGCTAAAAGCTGTCATTTTGTTTCGCTGAACGTAAACTCAGTAGAGGAGCATGCTGACGAAGGCTATGTGCATTTTTGTGTAAGCTACATACAGCATAATCTATTGTGCCAGTTTTCAGAGCGCTCCCGGTTTGTTTATCAAAATGGCTGGTACTATATCGATGGTGTTCTGCAAGACGCCAGCCCGGTAAAAATTGGCCGTAACGATCTGTGCCCTTGCGGTAGTAACAAGAAGTTTAAACTCTGTACTGAGCATAAGTTATCCGCTAACGCTTAGCGGATTAGGCAGCTTCAGGGCTAAGCTCAGGCCTATGTATTTTTTCCAGAACTTCATATAAAGCAGCGGGGTCAGCAAGGTTTTTGTCCATCGTATTCTGCTGCAAATGTCTACGACTATGCAGACTAAGATTCTGCCATACCAGGTCGCTGATACGCTTTTTATCATCATATTGTGACAATGGTGGCGGGTTGAGGTAACTTAGCAACCTTAGCTGGGCAAAACTGTCCGCTTGCAGTGCTTCGCTGTGTTGTTGCAGCTTGTCATCATCGCCTTCAGACAGTGCCAGACTGCGCTCAGGTGTAATACCCAATTGTTGATATAAATTCTGCTGCAGAGTTTCTGTTACCGGCTCTGGCGTAAAAAACTGTGCCGACTCTTCTATCGCTGGCGAAAGTAAGGCCAAGTACCAGGCAAAATCCGCACGCCTTGCATTTTGCACAGCGCCGTTTAGCTTTACATCAAGTTGCCACTCGTTAATTATCATCAGAGTAAAGTGCTATTCAGCCGATTAATTTGCGTCTTGCTGCATTTATCGGCAGTCAGATAAAAAAGTTTAGTAAATGGCTTTACATCAAAAGTCAGTTTGATAATATGCCGTCCACTCGTGGAGGGGTTCCCGAGTGGCCAAAGGGATCAGACTGTAAATCTGCCGGCACTGCCTTCGAAGGTTCGAATCCTTCCCCCTCCACCATTTCATCTTGCCAGCGCTGTTATACTCCAACAACTTAACTAGTTAAACATACTAAGTAAATTTCCGACAATAATTACTAATTAACTTGCCAAGGTGTTTGATATTTCCGACACTTAGCTAAATTTAGTGCTGGTTTACGTGGTGCCAATGGATAACAAAACGCTTGAGAATCAACGTGTATTAATTGTTGACGATCAACGTGCCTTTCAACTGATGTTTAAAGGTATTTTATATTCTATGGGCGCGACGAATGTCGCCTTTGCGCCAACCGGTGAGCAGGCGTTAGCAAAGTGCGCCAACATCAACTACGACATCCTGTTTGTTGACTACCATTTAGGGATCGGTAAAAACGGCAAACAATTGCTGGAAGATTTACGCGAGAAAAAGCTTCTGGCGCCCCACAGCATCTTTATGCTGGTCACCGGGGAGAATACCGTACCTATGGTTATGAGTGCCGTAGAGCTGGAACCGGATGATTATCTGGTAAAACCTTTCTCACAGAGCGTATTACGCAGCAGAATCCAACGCATCCAACGCAAAAAAGCACAGCTTTCTGCCATCTATCAGGCCTTGTACGATGACGACGCAGCACAAGTCGTCGATTTGTGTCTGCAAGAGCTTAGTCGTGACAGCCGTTATCAGCAATTTTGTCGCCGGGTTCTGGTAGAAAATTTGTTATTGTTAAAACGCTATAGCGAAGCAGAGCAAATTCTGCAGACTAGCTTGTCACAGCGGCGTAATGGCTGGGCGTTATTACTGCAAGCCAGGCTCTGCTTTGAACAACGACGCTTTGAGGAAAGCCTGCTGCTATGCCAGGAAGCCATTGACGATAATCGTTACTTTGCCGAAGCCTATGATATTCAGGCCCGAAACCACCTTGCTCTTGGCAACACAGAAGCCGCTTTTAACAGCATTCTTGCTGCCGCTGAAATTGCCCCGTACAGCATGGCCCGGCAATATTTAGTGTTGGACATTGCGCGACAGCTTGATAACCTGCCGCAGCAGGTATCGGCAAGTAAGCAGTTGTATGAGATCACCCGGCGCTCAATCAAACAAGATATTATTCATTTACTTAACTACATACGCACGGTTATCGATGCAGCAATACGGACCCAGGATCCCGCACAACGCAATCGATATCTACAGGAAGTGTCATTAGCCTTACAACGGGTAAAGCGTGATGAAGGTATGACCCGCGAAATCAATTTCGACCTGTTCGAAGCCTTATGTCAAGCCAGACTCGAGTCATTAAGTGGTGCCCAATACCAGGCTAAAAAAACCTTTGCTGCGGTTGCTGAGCAGTTACCAGAGCAACATCAGATATTGCCTGACGCCATATTTTTGCTTAACCAGATAGGTGAGTTTGAGCAGGCAAGCACCCTTGCTAAATTGATGCCGGTTGAGTTGATGAACAATCCGCTGTTAAAGACCCTCTTTAGCGAACAGCAAGATTTTGTTGATCAAAAGCAGCAACAGTTTGGAGAGCTGAACAAAGCAGGTATTAACAGTTACAAAGAAGGTAACTTCAGCGCAGCCATTAAACAATTCGAGGCCGCGCTTGAGCTGGCGCCAATGAACACGGGCTGCGCGCTTAACCTAATCCAGGCCTCGATTCAACAATTAAACAAGCAGCAGAAGCAGAAATCGAGAGAGTTATTTGAACGCTGCAAAAAAACCTTTCGTATTGTCGATAACATGCCACTGCCTGAACACCACCGAATCCGTTATAAAGAGTTATTACAGCAATTTGATAAACTCCGCGACGAGTTCAGGCGCTGATCACTGCGCGTTTAACGCTTGGTACACCTCATAAGCCAACGCACTGGCACCAATACGCATTCCTTCAGCGGTGGCAACTCGTCCGGTAATGTTTTCATACCATTGCAATAGCTGTAGTGCTTGCTCCAGCGTCCTTACACCACCGGAGGCCTTAAACCCTACCTGCCGATCTGCCGCAGCAATCACTGTCAACATAATACGGGCCGCTTCCTCTGTAATACCCAACGCAGTTTTACCGGTCGATGATTTAACAAAATCGGCACCACCATCAATCACCAGCTCTGTCGCTTTCGCAATTTGTTGTGCTGTTAATAGTTCGCCAGACTCGATGATAATTTTTAAACATTGCCCCTGACTTTGCTGGCGCACATCATATAAAAAGCTTTTCACATAACCCTGCTCACCCCGTAATAGCGCTTTATAGGGTAAAACACAGTCAATTTCGGTCGCACCTAATGCTACTGCCTGCTGGATCTGCTCACACACCGTATCAACGGGTAAGTCACCGTCTGGAAAATTGACCACCGTGGCCAGTTGGGTTTGTGCATTGTAGCCCCCCCATTTCCTTACAACGGGTAAGTAGTTCGGATACACACAGTAAGCAGCCGCAGGCAAAGCGGGTAAACTATCAAGCCAGTTATTAAAACCCGCCGCAGTGTCATCGTCTTGTAGCCTGGTGATATCAAGCAATTTTGCCAGCTGTTGCAGGCGTAATATGTTAGTCATAACCTTAGGTCCGGTAACGTTGCAGCCATGCAGGCTGTCTGATTATTAGTAGTACGCTGTTGATGGCGTGGAGCTTAAACCAAAGGCTGGCAAAAAAGCAAAATCCGACAGCGAAAAAATTTTAAAAAATTTTGAATTATTTCTGCTTTACCGCGTCTTAATCTGCAGTAGTTGTTAGGTGATACGATTCTCTCCTGTTTCGATGTCCTAGTGTTTACGCCGGTTTAATCGCCGGCGTTTTTTTTCACAGCATCATCCAGTGTTGATTTTGCTTAAGATACCGTTCTGCAACCCGAGCATCAGGATAATGATGCTCTACCAATTGCCAAAATGGTGCAGAGTGATTGAAGTAAGTCAGATGCGCCAATTCATGCACTATCACATAATCAGCTACCCACTGCGGAGCCATCAGCAAGCGCCAGTTAAAACCCAGCTCAGTGTTGTGTTTGCAATACCCCCACTTTGCTTTCCAATTACCAATCACGATGTCTCCGGCTTGCAACGCCATTTTTTCCTGCCAATACCGGACCCGCTGACAACACCAATTTAGCGCCTGGGCACAGTACCATTGTTGGATCAGCTTCGTCATTACGCTATGTCGGCGCTCCGTCCGGCAGCGGGATGACACTGTGATGAGCAACGTATCCTGCGCTAACGCCACGGCTGATTTTGCCCCTACACGGACATCTAAGCTAAGTTGGTTCCCCAGCATCGGCAGTTTACCCAGCGCCAGCCAGTCGGGCTTTGTCAGCTGGATACTTTGCTTAAGGTGTTTGAGGATCCAGCGCTGCTTCAGGTCAACCAAATTTCTCACTTCTTCTAAGCTAATGCCAACAGGTGCCCTTACCGTGAGCTGCCCCTGCTTGATCTGCAAAGCGACACTGCGTCGGCGCGCACTAAATTGCACCTGGTACTGAAACTGGCCACCATCAATAACCGTTGCTGTCACTCACTCCTCCGCCCTGATACCCCATGCAAGACATGAGGCCGCTATTGTGCCACAGCGGCAAATAAAGTGTTATGATCCACGCCATCAGCCGCATAACACGACCTAAAGGTTACTGATAGCATGAAAATCATCTCTTTTAACATCAATGGGATCCGCGCAAGACTACATCAACTGCAGGCGCTAATCGACAAACATCAGCCCGACATTATCGGCTTACAAGAAATTAAAGTGCATGATGACGAATTCCCGTTGGCCGATGTCCAGGCGATGGGATATCACGTTTACCATTTTGGCCAAAAAGGCCATTACGGTGTCGCCATACTAAGCAAAGCCCCGGCCAGTAAAATGCAATATGGCTTTCCAACGGATGAACCGGATGCGCAAAGACGCATGTTAATCGGTCAGTTTGCGATGCCGGATGGCACCCCACTTACTGTGCTTAATGGCTATTTCCCACAAGGTGAGAACCGCGACCACCCGATCAAATTTCCGGCGAAAACGAAATTCTACGCAGATTTGCAGCAATACCTGCTTAGTAACCACACACCGGATCAATATATTGCCGTTATTGGTGATATCAATATTTCACCGGTTGATTTAGACATAGGCATAGGTGCCGCCAATGCCAAGCGCTGGTTAAGAGAAGGAAAAACCTCTTTTTTACCGGAAGAAAGGGCCTGGTTACAGCAACTTAAAGATTGGGGCCTTATTGATACCTTCAGAGCTCTGCACCCAACCATTGACACCCAATTCAGTTGGTTTGACTACCGTTCAAAAGGCTTTGACGATAACAGAGGGTTGCGAATTGATGTGATAATGGCGACAGCCCCATTGGCCAGTCGTTGCACAGAAAGCAGCATAGACTATGAACTTCGTGGCCTGGAGCGCCCTTCTGATCACGCACCGGTTTGGTCGGTATTTAAGTAAGTTTTTTGTCCCCAGTGGCTGTATTTATTACAGCCACTGGCCAATAAAGCTTCGGTCTAACTGCTGATATGCCTTTTGCAGTAATAAAGCCAAATCCTTATAGCGCCAGGGTTGTTTCAGTGGCGCCAGCTCTATCCCCTGCTGCTGCATTTTTTGCCGAATTTGCTGCCCCCAATTAGCAACAGCCGGTGGCAAAGGCGTTGCCGCTCTGATACCCAACCAATACCAGCCCTGTAAAGGTACCGATGCAAGAAACAGCATCATGGTGACAATTTGCGGCAGGTACGCATCGCCCAGGTAACTATACTGAACAACACCCGCGGCCAACGCCAGCGCAGGTAGCAACCGCCCGGTAATTGACGTCAGCAGAATAACCTTATTTTCAATAAATAAGCCATTAAGCTCCGGTTTTGCCGGCCATTGTTTACTGTATTCACGACCTGCACGTACAGTCGCGTACAATGAATACTGCATGTTTCACTCCCGCTTCAAGCATACAGAAAAACGATAGCATAAAATGCTAAGCTTTACCTCTATCCCCGCACCCTCCGGATGCCGCTGGCGATGCGGTATGCTTAATAGCAATAGCCATTTAGCAAGCGCTTAACTGGCAATATTTAACTGCATAAACTGTTTTTCCTTGCCAACAGGGTGCCCGGGACAGAGTAAGCTGGCGTTTTATCTGCTTTTTAGAACACTTTTGCGATGACATAAACAAACAAAAAATGTGCCAACATAAAATAACCATATAAAACAAACACCTAAACAACTTAAACAGCTTTTCACACAAAGTTATCCACAAATTCTGTGGACAACCAGAAGTGTTATAACACAACGGCAGCACCATTATTGCTGCGCAAATCAGATGGAAAAATAACACCTTAACCGTAATTTCATACTGAATTAGTTAAAATGTCATATTTACCAGAACCTTCCGACAAAACAAGCGCGTTATCCTGTTCTGTCATATAACACAAATGTCTTAACTGGGGCTTTGTGTATCGAATTACACCGCGTTACACTCAACAGCAATTTTAACCAACATCAAGCTGGTACAGACGACAAATGACGAAAATTTACGGCATTAAAAACTGCGACACCATGAAAAAAGCCAGAGCCTGGCTGGAGCAACAACAGCTGCCTTATCAGTTTATTGATTATCGAACTGACGGCTTGAGCGCGGAGCAATTGGCCCACTTTGCTGCAAAATGTGGCTGGCAGAATTTACTCAACACCCGGGGTACCACCTACCGCCAGTTGGCTGACTCAGACAAAGCTGACTTGACCGAGCAAAAAGCATTGGCATTAATGCTGGCACAACCGGCAATGATAAAGCGGCCCCTACTAGAACATAACGGGCACTACACCCTGGGCTTTTCTGTTACCACCTATCAACACGTTTTTGGACTGTCAGCATGAGTGCAGTGATTGAACTAACGAAAGATTTAATTTCACGCCCGTCGGTGACGCCTGAAGATGCCGGTTGTCAGCAAGTAATGGCGCAGCGCTTAGCCGCCGTTGGTTTTGATATTGAAGTAATGCACTTTGACGACACTCTAAACATGTGGGCCCGTCGCGGCACCAACAAACCGGTTTTTTGCTTTGCCGGTCATACCGACGTAGTACCAACCGGCCCGGTGCAGCAGTGGCACACGCCCCCCTTTGAACCCACCGTTATTGGCGATACCCTTTATGGCCGCGGCGCAGCCGATATGAAAGGTAGCCTTGCCGCTATGGTAGTCGCCACAGAGCGTTTTTTGCTACGCTATCCCGAACCTAAATTTGACTTAGCCTACCTGATTACCAGTGATGAAGAAGGCCCTTTTATTAATGGCACTAAAAGGGTCATTGAAACCTTAGAGGCACGTAACGAGAAAATTACCTGGTGTATTGTCGGAGAGCCATCCAGTAGTCATAAAGCCGGTGATGTAGTGAAAAACGGTCGCCGCGGTTCACTAACCGGCCAGCTCGTTGTTAAAGGAGTTCAGGGCCATGTTGCCTATCCGCAGCTGGCAGACAACCCGGTACATAAAGCGGCTGCAGCACTGGCTGAACTGGCAGCAGAGCAATGGGACCAGGGTAATGCGTACTTTCCCTCCACCAGCTTCCAGATAGCCAATATCCATGCAGGTACCGGCGCCTCTAATGTTATACCCGGCGAGCTCAAGGTGATGTTTAACTTCCGCTACAGTACCGAAAGTAGTGCGCAACAACTGCAGCAGCGAGTAGCGGCGTTATTGGACAGACATGGCCTGCAATACACACTGGACTGGACATTAAACGGTTTGCCATTTCTAACAGATGCGGGTTCTCTGGTGGAGGCAACGGTAAAAGCCGTTTATCAGGTGCAAGGTTTTAAGCCCCGGCTGGAAACCTCAGGGGGCACCTCTGACGGACGCTTTATTGCACCAACCGGTGCTCAGGTGGTTGAACTTGGCCCCTGCAATGCCACTATTCATAAAATTAACGAGTGTGTGTCTGTAACAGATCTGGAGCAACTGGCAAAAATGTATGAAGCGGTACTGGAGCAACTTGAGCTGAGCTTATGATCCTATGTGATGAGGCTGTGCTTACCGGCTTAACCGAGCGCCACCTGGTGCTTAACGCGCAAGGCGTTAAACTGCATGCAGACGTGGCAGAGCCTTTTATGGCATTGTGCGCGGCAGCACGGCGCGACGGTATCGCAATTAGCGTGGCGTCATCCTTTCGCTCATTTGAGCGTCAGGCCTATATCTGGCAGGCTAAATTCAACGGGAAAAAGCCAGTGTTTGACCACGATGGCCAACGGGTGCCTATTGAGCAATTAGCGGGGCGGGCCAAACTTGAGGCAATACTACTCTACTCAGCCCTGCCCGGTGCCAGCCGCCATCACTGGGGTACCGATCTGGATCTGTATGACGCAGCCGCAGTGACTGAAAGCTATCAGTTACAACTGACCGGGCAAGAGTATGGGCCAACCGGCCCGTTCTACGGCTTGGCAACCTGGCTGGCACAACATGCGCGTCAGTTTGGCTTCTTTTTACCCTATCAGCACTATCAGGGTGGCGTTGCGGCAGAACCCTGGCACCTGAGCTATCAACCGGTAGCTGCGCAATACCTGGCCCAATTTAGCCCAGAACTGTTACGTAACTGCCTGATCCAACATCCTATCGCCGGCCAGTCTGTGGTATTACAATATCTGGACAGCTTGTATAGCCGTTATATCAGTAATATTTGTGAGGTGGTATGAACTGGCCGCTATTTTGGGCACTGACACTGGCCTTTGGCGTGATTATTGGCAATATTATGCTGTTAAAACATGCCGCTAAGTTCAAGTTGCCGCCGTTAAAGCCAAAGGATAAAACACATAACGGCGACAATACAACAAGTGACAGTACAAAAGCGTCTAGTCAGACGTCTGTTCAGCGCGGTCAAACGCCGAATAGCCCTGAATAAAACGCTGTAACTGATCGCGCAGGTTCGGTGGCGTGCCTTTGATTAACAGGGTATCGCTATGGGCATCATATTGCACCCTATCACCCAGCAGCTTTTGCTCAAAACTCAGTGATAAGCCAGCGCCCTGACCTGAAAACTTAACCAACTTTTTCAGCTCTTTCACTTCAACCGGGAATTGCTCGGCCACCTGCAATTGTTGCTCCTGGCAATAGCGCAAAAAACCGTGTTGCTCCTGCTCGTCAATCACCGCCGATAACTCACTCAGCACCACATCCTGTCCGGCTTTAGCCCGCTCTTCACAATAGCTGAATACCTGCTTACGGGCATCGTTTTTTTCACTGTTGTCAAAATCAGCGGCGGCAAAATACTCTTCTACACTGGCAAGTACCACTTTGCTATTAACCTTGGCATCGGTCCCTTCTTCACAACCAAGAAAATCGAGGAAGAAATCTGCCACTTTACGACCGGCGCGACCACGAATAAAACTGATATATTTACCTTGCTCTGGCGAGCTTTGATACTCAGTTAAATCGATACGGGCAGCCAATTGCATACGGGCTATATCTAAATGGCGCGACGTCGCCAGCTCCAATTCCTCAGTAAGGGAGAAATGATCTTTGCTACCGAGCAAACAAAACAGTAAATAGTCACTGGCCAGATAACGATAGTGACAGACCAGAAAATAGCCATTCTCGGGTAACTGGTGCGCTTGCAGTTGTTGCTCCAGCGCCGCCGTTGCGGTATTGGCCAAAACCATAAAGTCACTGTTCTGCTTTTGCCAATCATTAAGAACTGTCGCAACCTGAGGATCTTTTTCTGCACTAAACGCCGCATAGCCCTTCGCCGGTTTACCGTTATAGGCTAAATGCAATTGCTCCACCAGGTGTGCAACCGCTGCAGTAGGCGTAACCAATGATGGCCGGTAATGCGCTTTACTAAGCGTTTGCTCATCCAGCTCAAGGTAATTTATCGCCAATTGCTGCACATCTACTGACATAACTTTTCCTGTTTAAATTGAATTCTGATACTATTCTACCTGTTTAACCCACATAACTTGCGGATAATTCATGCCAATTGTATCAAAGTATTCCACGGCGCAGATTGAAAAACTGGTAAATCAGCTGCTGGACGTATTACACAGCGAAAATGCGACCACCGAACTTAGTCTGATGTGTCTGGGCAATGCGATTAGCCATGTCGTCAACAGCAGTGTACCTGCGGCGCAACGCGATGCTGTGGTAAGCCATTTTAACCAGGCACTAGCAGATGCCGTAAACCACAAGGCTGGCTAAGCGCTTATGGTGCTGGAAAACAACCTGTCACTGGTGAAAAAGGTCAACCGCCTGCTTAACTGGGGCCATTGGTTCAGCTTTTTCAATATCCTGCTGGCGCTTGTTGTGACATCGGTATACTGGTTGTCAGAGCCATTACCCGTTACCTTGCTCGGCTGGCTGTACCTGCCATTAAACTGGATTGGCCATACCGCTTTTTTGTGCTTTCTGTTTTTTATTCTCACCATCTTTCCTGTGTCGTTGGTATTTCCTTATCAGCGCCATGTGCGAGGTTTAGCCGCCATATTAGCGACCCTTGCACTGGTGGTTTTGATCTTTGACGCTTACGTCTATGCTAATCTGGGTTATCACATTGGCAGCACATCGTTGGAACAGGCTATAGATCTGCTACGCCAGCAAATTGTGACAAACTTGCGCAACTTTGTACTGATCGTGCTGGTGGTGGGCAGTATGCTACTGGCAATTGAGCTGACGCTGAGTAATTACTGCTGGAAAAAGGTGGAGCGGTTAAAACAAGCCGGCATCGCAGCATGGTTATTGAGTATTTTTATCGGCAGCTTTATGTTGAGCCATCTGCTGCATATCTATGCCGACGCTAACCTGAAATATGATGTCACCAAGCAAGACAATGTATTGCCGCTGTCTTACCCGGCCACAGCAAAAACCTTTTTAGCACGCTATCAGTTGGTAGATCTGAACCACCGAGCCCAGTTGCAGTTGGATAAACTCAGCCTGCCGGCATCGGTAAACAACCCTGACGCGCTGCAATGTCAGAGCACGGCGAAAGCGGCCACGGTTATTATCGTCAGCAGGGCATTAAATGCAACGCAACAATCTGCAATGCAGTCATTGGCGTTGCAACCACTAGAGCAACACTTTGCCCCGCAACATGCCGATGAAGCCTTGCTTAACCTGCTGTATGGCAAGTTTCGTACCGATGATGCAAACTTATTGCCACTGCTCGCTGAGCCGCCTGGCTGGCTGGAGCAATTACCCGTTGGCTTAGTTAGTATCAGTCGCAGCGCAACGACGGCGGTGGCGAGCCTGCCCTGGCTGGGTACAGCACCGGCAGCAAGCTTTGCCATAGTGTTTGACGATACCCCTGAGCAGCAGCTATCGCTGTATCGTCAGTACACCAATATTGTGTTACTCACCCTAAGTGCCGGCCCTGGCCAGTTTAACCTGGCGCCGGTACAAGCCTGGTCTAATTGGTCAGCGCTGCGCCAATTGCAGCCACACCTTGTTACCCAGCATCTGGATATGCTGCCCACCTTGCTGTCGCAAGCCGGCTGTCATTTTCACAGCAGCTGGCTGGGCGACAATTTGCAAAAGCCGCGCAACCTGCCAAAGCTCAATATCAGTGGTGAAGAGATCATCAGCTTTAAAAAAGATAAAATGCTGGTGCTGCGTGCCGATGGCAGTTATGGCGTCTGGTCTGCCGGCACCCTGGTGCCCCTGAATGAAAAACTTGACCTGCCGATGCTGACCGATGCATTAAAGCGTATCGAGAATATCACCGACTAATGAGCCGGGCTCTGTGCTTTCTTGCTCGGGCGGCCGGCTAATTCTAACTCTGCCAGGTGCAACATATTGGTCAGAGCAATAGGCGCCACAGGCTGGGAAAATCGTTCAATGTAGGCTATGGCTGCTTCTTTCAGCATTTGCTGACATAGCTGGTCATAGGTGCTAAAGCCGTCGTACGCTAACGGCTCATTAAGCTCAGCTAATTTTAACTCGCGCTGACGACGCATAAACCACTGCAGTAAGAATTCATATTGTTTCACATCCAGCCATTGCCGCCAGTCCATAGGGTGCTCCTACTATTTGCGTTACGTTTATACGTTAGTATCAGTAAATCCGATTAGCCCAAGCATATTATTTCACTTTAAACAATAATGAGAACCGCTATTATTTAGTCATCGCCCCAAGCGGAGAACACGAATATGACCAAAACCATCACCTTTGCCATTATGCACTTTAGTATCGCTTTTGCCGTAACCTATATAATTACCGGCAGCTTTGTCCTTGGTGGCTTAGTGGCGTTAGTAGAGCCGGCGGTAAACACTGTCGGCTACGTGGTCCATGAAAAAGTCTGGCAACGCTTTGGCAGCGCACAAAGTGCTGCCAACAAGGTAAAATATGTGCGTTAAATCGCTTTATTTAGCGTTGCGGCAGGGACGCAGGAAAATAGCTCCAGGCCAATATCCGGCTGACTTTTTGTCCCTGGCGCATGTTAATCACCCGCTGTTGTGCCACCCCTGCACTGCGCAATAACTTTTCCAGCACTGCCAGGTGCTTCTGTTGTGACACCAAGCTACTAAACCAGCCTACCTGCTGTTTGAACATTTGACTTTCGCTAATCATCTGGCTGATAAAAGCTAACTCTCCGCCTTCACACCACAACTCGTGTCGTTGTCCGGCAAAGTTACGCTGCTGCCCCTGCTCTGCTTTACCTAAATTACTCCATTTACGTTCACTGGCCGCTTTAGCCTGTGCTTCAGAGGCATAAAATGGCGGGTTACACATGGTCAGGTGCACAAAGTGATCGCGGCGAATAACGCCGTCAAACATCGCATTACGTTGTTGATGCACAATACTGACCCGCTTGGACAAACCAGGGTTGCTGGCCACTATCGCTCTGGCAGCTTTTACCGCGACGATATCGATATCTGAGCCAATAACCTGCCAACCATAGCAACTGCTGGCAATAATCGGATAAATAAGGTTAGCACCGGTACCAATATCAACCAATGTTATCTGTTTGCCCGTTGGAATATCCTGGCCCGGGCCGGCAAGTAAATCAGCCAGATAATGCACGTAATCAGCTCTGCCCGGCACGGGAGGGCATAAATAGCCCGCGGGTAACTGCCAGAACTTAACCTGATAATAATGTGCTAATAATGCCTGATTAAGCGCAATTACAGCAGCATTGTCGGCAAAATTAAGGCTTAGTTCGCCATTCGGATTTGTAATAACAAACGCATTAAGGGCCGGTACAGCCTTAACCAGTGCGCTAAAGTCGTATTTCCCCTGGTGCAGGTTACGCGGATGTAACAAAGCCGGTGAACTCACTAAAATCGGGCCTGTGCAAACAAAATTTGCGCGCAGTTTAGCATGGCGATGTGAATAAGCAGCAGCCACGATAAAAAAACGCTACAATAGCGCCATTATTGTCGCCCGTTTAGGGCAATGTTGATGGATGGCGCATGCTGGCTCTTGGAAAAATTAATCGTTTAGTCGTAAAAAAACAGGTTAAGTTTGGTTTTTATTTAGATGGCTTAAGTTGGGGCGAAATTTTGCTGCCCAACAATGTCGCCCCCAAAGGACTCGAAATTGGTAACGAGCTGGAGGTGTTTCTCTATCTTGATTCCGAAGATCAACTGATTGCCACGACGGAGCAACCGAAAATCAAAGTTGGCGAAGTAGCCCAGTTACAAGTTGTTGCGACCACTAAAGTGGGAGCTTTTGTTAACTGGGGGCTGAAAAAAGACTTACTGGTGCCGTTTAGTGAACAGCAGATCCCGTTAAAAGAAGGCCAGAAATATCTCCTATACTGCTACGTCGACAACAGCAACCGTATTGTCGCCTCAAGCAAACTGGACCGGCATCTGCACAAAACCCCTGCACTGTACAACAGCGGTGACAAGGTGGATATTATCATCAGTGAGCAAACGGATATTGGCTATAAGGCTGTGGTTAACCATCAGCATTGGGGTGTGCTGTATCAAAATGAAGTGTTTAAACCGCTGCGCCGTGGTGAGCAATTAACCGCTTACATTGTCAAAGTGCGTGATGATGGCAAAATTGATCTGCGTCTCAACGCAGCAACCTATAAACAGGCGCTGCAACTAACTGCGCAGATCTTGGCGAAACTTGAGCAAAATGGCGGCAAATTGGCCCTGACCGATAAAAGCTCACCTGAGCTGATTTATGCCAGTTTTGGCGTCAGTAAAAAGGCGTTTAAACAAGCCATAGGTAGCTTGTATAAAGACAAAAAGATTGTTATCGCCGAACATGGCATCCTACTGGTGCCTGCCGAGTAACAGCAAAACGCCGGCTTAAGCCGGCGTTTTGCTGTTTCCTTACTTTCGATACATTCGTTGAGTTAGGTTACTTAAGCACTGCGGTTTTGAGGTTTTGACAATACCAGGTGTACTGCACTGGTTGCCCGCTCACGAAAGCCGCCTTCGCAGTAACACAAATAAAAATGCCATAACCGGACAAAATTATCGTCATATCCCAGCTGATGCACTTTATCACGGGCATGCATAAAATTGTCGCACCAGTCTTTTAAGGTGCGGGCGTAATCAAAACCGATGTCCTGCAACTGACGCACCACCAGATCGGTTTTACGGCTGATAGCGTCTGTCATCCGGCTAATGGACGGCAGACAACCACCTGGAAACACATAGCGTTTAATAAAATCAACTTCCCGCACGTATTGCTGATAACGCTGGTCAACTATCGTAATGGCTTGCAACACCATCAAGCCGTCAGGTTTGAGCAGGCTGGCACATTTGGCGAAATAGGTATCAAGGTAGTCTTCGCCGACAGCTTCTATCATTTCGATAGACACCAGTTTGTCATATTCGCCTTCCAGATCGCGATAATCATTTAATAACAGCGTGATTTTATCCTGCAAGCCTAAGGCTTCAATACGCGCCTTGGCATAATCATACTGCTGTTGTGAGATCGTCGTCGTCGTCACGCTGCAACCGTAATGCTGGGCAGCATAAATGGCCATACTGCCCCAGCCAGTACCGATCTCCAGTAAGTGATCGGTTGCTTTAAGCTGCAAACGCTGGCAAATAAGTTGTAATTTATGTTGCTGGGCGCTGGCCAAATCGGCAGACGCTTCAGGATACACAGCACTGGAATACATCATGCTGTCATCGAGAAACAGCCTGTACATATCGTTACCCAAATCATAGTGAGCAGCAATGTTCTTTTTCGCTTGTGTTTTAGAATTTCGGTTGCGCCAATTCAGTAATTTTAATAATGGCCGGCCAAGACGTGTGATGGCTGAATCCAGTTTGTCTAACGCAGCCAGGTTAAGCGCAAAAATACGTACCAGCGCCGTCAGATTATCACAGCGCCACCAGCCATAAATATAAGCTTCACCGCCGCCAACCGAACCCGACATCACCAGTTTCTGGTAAAACGCCGGGTCGACTACGGTGATTACCGTTTTAAGTTCTGCATGTTCTTCACCGAACCGCAGCCGTTGGTTACCCTCTACCACGGTAATATCGCCGTGTTTTAACTGGCTGATAAAATCCAGGGCAAACTTACGACACAGGCGTTCAAACCAGCTCAGATTATCAAACACTGAGCTCTCAGTCAGACTCATTGTCATGCATTGTTATCCTTTGTTTTTGGGTGATCATGCACAGGAACCCCTTTTAGAAATAACTTCAGTGCATGCCAGTAAATACGTAGTATCACCTGTACGTTTTGCCACGGATTGCGGATCAACCAACGCTTTTTCCAGGCAGCGCTCAGTTGCTGCCGGCTCAGATTAATCCAGGCACTGAAAACTTGTTTGTTATCCTGAGTGTTAGTAATACTGCAACGCAGTAGTGCATCAGGCGCGCTGATCTGCCAGTGATATTGCATCGCGATAGGATTAAATGGCGACACATGAAAGGCTTTGGCATGCTGATATCGCTGCTGGCCTGCGACAATGGTTTGTAGATAGTAATGCCGCTCATTCCAGGGCGTATTAGACACTTCAGCCAGCAAATAGCAAAAGTCGCCTTGTTCGTCATAACAGTAGTACAAAGTAAGTGGGCTAAAATACAGCCCCCAGTTTGCCAACGGCGTCAAAACAAATACTTTTGCCGGCACAACGTTGCCACCTAACTGTGCAACCCTGGCACACACCGCCCGAAACAAATCAGTGTCTCCCGGCAGATAATCACGTCGCCGGTAGCTAAGGGCGCCAAAGCGCTCATAACAGATACCGTGCGCAGCCAATGATTTATCATCCAGCATGCTGCAGTCCAGCCAGTACTGCGCCAGGTTATAGCTAAAGCCATGCTGGCGAGGGCTCAACCTTAAGTGCCCTACTTCCCCCTGGTATACAGCGTGGCCAGCTTGCATCAATAGTCCACTCCCAACAAAGCAGCAACGTCAACGGCACTTCTGGCCCCGTCTTCATGAAAACCGTTGTACCAATACGCACCACAGTAGTAAGTATGCCTGATACCGTTTATTTTGCTGCGTTGTTGCTGTGCAGCCAAAGTGTAATGGTTATACACCGGGTGATCATATTGATAGACACCCAGAATTTTGTCCGGCGCTATCGCCTGAGTGTTGTTAAGTGTGACGCAAAATGTCACCGGTGCGCTAATACCCTGCAGTAAATTCATATTGTATGTCAGGGTTGCACGGTCATTAACATTGGCATCCAGATTGTAGTTCCAGGCTGCCCAGGCGCGTTTGCGGTTTGGCAATAAGCGGGTATCGGTATGCAATACCACTTCATTTTTCTGATAAGCAATGCCACCGAGCACAGCCGTTTCGTCAGGGGTGGCTGCATTACCTAATAACGCCAATGCCTGATCACTATGACACGCGAGAACCAGTTTGTCATACTGCTCAGTGCGGCCATCAGCAAAGGTTAGCGTTACGCCCTGCTCGTCACGTTGCACCGCGCTAATACGCTGCCCCAATTTCACCTTATCTGCGCCCAGTTTTGCCTGTAACGCTTCAACATAACGCTTTGAGCCGCCTTTAATGACGGCCCATTGAGGCCGGTCACTGACATTCAGCAAACCATGGTTATTGAAAAAGCGCAGAAAAAACCGCAGCGGGAAGGCTGGCATGTCAGCTAAACCGGCAGACCAGATAGCCGCGCCCATTGGCAGCAAATAATTGTCACGTATCGCTGTGCCAAAATCATACTTCAGCAAAAAATCACCCAGCGACATGTCTAAATCGGCATGGTTTTCTGCCAGCAGTTTTTTACCCAATTTATTAAAACGTAAAATCTGTAACAGCATAGACCAAAATGATGGCCGCAGCAGATTACGCCGCTGCGCGAATAAGCTGGTAAGGGTATTGCCGTTGTATTCAAGGTTTTGCGCACTGTTTTTTACCGAAAAGCTCATTGTTGTATGCTGAAAAGCCACGCCAAGCTCAGCGATAAAGCGGTTAAACACCGGGTAAGTCCAATTATTAAACACGATAAAACCGGTGTCGATGGCATAGCGCGTCCCGGCTACCTCCACATCGACCGTGGCGGTGTGCCCGCCAAGATAATCATTCGCTTCTATTACTGTAACATCATGTTTTTGCTGCAACAAATACCACGCCATCATGCCGGAAATGCCGCCACCCACTACTGCTATACGCATACTGCTCCTTTAACTTTGTCGCAACCTTTTCCGCTATGGCGCGGTATTGGCCATACGTTGTTTTACTTTAGTCGTTAACCAGCCAATTACCGGCAGATGCTGGTACACCATCTCGTTCAGATCGTAGTAATCGCGGTGATAAACTATCAGTCCATCCTGCCAACGCAGCACTGTGCAACCATCCACCGCAACGGCTTTGCCATTGCCTATTGCCGGGTGACAAAACTTCATACGCCAGCTTAAAAAGCCCTGCTCAGCCTGCTCAAGCCGGTCAAGACCGATAAACTCACAGTGCTGTAGCCGCGCATAAGCATGGCTGAAATACTGCGCCAGTGCGGCCCGGCCGTGGATTTCATGCACCGGATCAATAAACACCACCTCTGGATGATAGATATCAGCCAGCGTCTGCATATTGTTTGCTGACAGCGCATTGTAGAAATTCAGCAGCTGTGTAATACGTGGCGTATCAATAGCATTCATGCGTTTTTCTTTACCTCTGCAAAAAGCGCTAACGTCTGCTTGCGTGCCTCAGCGTGATCCACCACCGGCTGTGGATAACCTTTAACACCGCCCAGCTTATGCGGCCAGTGAATTGCCTTGCCTGACACTTTGCAAAGCTCCGGCACATACAAACGGATAAAGTCACCTTGTGGATCAAACTTTTCGCTTTGATTCACCGGATTAAAAATACGAAAGTAAGGTGCCGCATCGGTACCGGTTGACGCTGCCCACTGCCAACCACCATTATTCGCCGCAAAGTCACCGTCAATCAGTTTCGACATAAAGTAGCGCTCACCCCAGCGCCAGTCGATATGTAAATCTTTCACCAAAAAACTGGCGGTAATCATCCGCAGCCGGTTGTGCATCCAACCGGTTTGGTTAAGCTGGCGCATGGCTGCATCTACAATCGGATAACCTGTGTGGCCACTGCACCAGGCGTTAAACAGCTGCGGGTTATTTTTCCAGGCAATAGCGGCTGTCTCTTTTTGAAATGGCTGATGTTTAATCAGCTCTGGGTAAGCCACCAGAATATGTTTGTAAAACTCACGCCAGATAAGCTCGGATAACCAGACCTCAGCGCCGGTTTTTTCCTGTGCCCAGCTGTCTTTAGCTTCCAGTTGCAAACGGGCGACACACTGGGCAGCAGATACGGCACCGATAGCCAGATAAGGCGATAACCTGGAGGTACCATCAATGGCCGGGAAATCACGTTGTTGCTGGTAAGACGCGACCTTTTCCTGACAAAAGTGCCTTAGCATGGCAAGGATTTCGCTTTCTGTTACCGGCCAGTCGGCAGAGCTGCCATCGCCAGGCTTTAACGCAGCAAACTCATCCAGCGCCTGCACTTGTTGCGCAACGGCTTTGGGGCGGCCAAAGCACTGCACCCCCTGCTGATGCAGTTTGGCCAGCCAACTGCGCTTAAACGGGGTGAATACTTTATAAATATCGCCCTGTAAAGTGCGCACACTGCCGGGTGGCATAAGGCACTGGCTATCAAACAGAATAAGTTGGCCCGCATTGGCCTCAAGCACTTGTTGTACACGGGCATCACGCTGCTGCTCACGCAGCTCATATTCCGTCTGGGCGAATACGGTTACCCCAAAACGCTGGCTTACCCCGTCAAACCAGTGCGCGAGCTGCTGATAACTGCTGCCTTCTACGGCGAGTAGCGGGATATTCAGCGCCTGAAGCTCGGTTGTTAATGCCCGGACACGCCGGCGGATAAAATCCTGCTTAATAGCCGCCATATGGTGCTGTGCCCAGGTATCCGGCGTTGCAATAAACAACCCTATTACCGCCGTGTTATGCGCTGCGGCGTAGTCAATGGCGCTGCATAAGGCGATATTGTCCAGACAGCGCAGATCATTTCTAAACCAAACAATCGTTAGCGGCTGCATATCAAGCTCTCAACCCCAGGCTTTCCGGATAAGGCGCAAAGTAGCGCTGTGCACTGACATAAGCATTTGGCTGCTGCTTTAGATGATGTTGCAGTAAAATCAGCGGGGCTAGTAGCGGTACAAAGCCCTGCCGGTAACGTTGGATCAGATCGGCCAGCTCCTGTTTCGCTTCCGTGGATAAACCGTGTTTTAAAAAGCCCTGCAAATGCTGCAACACATTAGCGTGCTGCTTGCGGGTAGCAATGTTTTTCAGTGCCTGCATCAACGCCAGCAAATAACGTTGTTGCAGCTCGTCGGCAGCAAAAAGTTTGGCATTGGCGACCAGACGGCCCAGCTCACGATAAGCCGTTGGGCTGTGGGCCATTACTAAAAACTTATAACGGCTGTGAAACGCTACTAACTTGCCGACGCTAAAGCCGTCCTGCATGGTTTGTTGGTAGTCATAGCAGCTAAACACACGACAGATAAAATTCTCTCTTAATGCCGGGTCAAACAACCGGCCATCTTCCTCTACCGGTAACCAGGGGTATTTTTGCATTAACTGATGGGTATAAAGGCCAACGCCCAGCTTGCCCAGCTGCTGGCCTTTGGCATCAAACAGCCGCACCCGCTCCATGCCACAGCTGGGCGACTTAGCACAGACAATATAGCCACTGAGCTGCGCCAGTTGTGGCAGCTTTTGTTCGGTAAAAGCCAACATAGCTGCGGTATGGTCGATCGCACTATTATTACTTTGCACCAGATGCACCTGGTGCTCAGCGTCCAATTGCAGTCTGATCGCCGGACGCGGTGCGCTCATGCCAATGGCCATTTCCGGACACACAGGTACGTATTGCACCAAGGGTGCCAGTTGCTGCATGCAAAATGACGACGCTTTATGCCCACCGTCATACCGTACTTTATCGCCCAGTACACAGGCGCTGATGCCTATTTTTACCGTCATAGTCCTTACCTACTGCCATTTAACGTCCTACTACAGTCCGTCTGTCATCTTGGATCGGATTTTTTTACCTACCGGTTACTGTTTGCATAAAAAAACGGCAAGCAGCCTGCGCTACTTGCCGTTTTTTCATCAAAGCTAACACGATTATTTCTTGCTAGTGCCTACTTCAACCCGAGACTTTAACTTCTGCCCGGGGCGGAAAGTTACCACACAGCGGGCAGAGATCGGAATATCTTCACCGGTTTTCGGGTTACGTCCCGGCCGCTCATTTTTAACCCGCAGGTCAAAATTGCCAAAGCCAGATAACTTTACCTGATCACCCGCCTCTAAGGCTGCGCGGATCTCTTCAAAAAAAGCTTCCACTATTAATTTGGCATCGCGTTTGCTAACACCAAACTTTGTAAACAGACGTTCTGCTAAATCGGCTTTGGTAAGCGCCATTCTTAATCCCTCAACGTTGCGTTGAACTCTTCACCAAGCGCGCTAACTACTTGATTTACCAACTGTTGGATATCTTTATCTTCCAGGGTACGCGCTATATCCTGCAGGGTCAGAGCAATGGCCAGCGATTTAAAACCCTCTGCCACACCCGGTCCTGTATATACGTCAAACAATTTTAGGTCAACTAGTTGATTTCCGCCAACTTTTTTTATAGTAGCAGCTATATCAGCAAAACGCACCTCTGATTTCACTACAACCGCTAAATCACGCCGGTTGGCCGGATACTTTGACAACTCGCGTGCCTGCACGATATTGCGCAAGCCCAGGCCTGCCAGCTCCAGTTCAAACAAGTAGGCTTTGCCTTTAATACCCAACTTGCGTTCGGCTTCCGGATGCAGCGCACCAACATAGCCTACCAGGGTATCGGCGCGGTATATTGCCGCGGTTTGCCCCGGATGCAGGGCACTGTGCTCTGCTGTCACAAAACGGAACTGCTCAGTTGCTGAGGTTTGTGCCAACAGGGCTTCAACATCACCTTTAACATCATAGAAGTCGGCTGTACGGTTTTCCATGTTCCAGTGTTCATTATGCATGGAGCCAACCATGACACCACCCAGTACGGCCACCTGACGTACACCACCTTCTGCTGTCGTATCAGGAATAAACTTCAAACCATACTCGAACAAACGAATACGGCTTTGCTGCCGGTTCTGGTTGTACTGTACGGTTTGCAGTAAGCCCGGCCACAGATTCAACCGCATCGCCGACATATCTGCCGATATCGGGTTTGGCAATACCAAAGCGTGCTGCTGCGGGAATAGCTGTTGCTGCACCTTAGGATCAACAAAACTGTAAGTAATGGCTTCCTGATAGCCGCGGTCTACCAATACAGTACGCAAGCGCTGCACATCCAGCTGGGCTTCATTAAAGCTGCGCATTTTAAGCGCGGCTTGCGGCGCCACATTAGGAATATTGTTATAACCATATACCCTGGCAACTTCTTCAATCAGATCTTCAGCAATGCTAATGTCAAAGCGATAACCCGGTACACTTACCTGCCAGCCGTCAGCGGTGTCACTGACTTGCAAACCTAAACGGCTGAAAATGGCGGTCACTTCAGTTTTTTCGATACTAATACCCAGAATGCGTGCCAGCTTTGCTTCGGTTAAATGTATCTCAGCGGTTTTAGGTAGATGCGCCTCAGACACGGCTTCTACTACCGGGCCGGCTTCACCGCCACAGATTTGTAGTACTAAGGCAGTGGCCCGCTCCATAGCGGCATGCTGTAGCTGTGGGTCAACACCGCGCTCATAGCGATGTGACGCATCCGTGTGCAAACCGTATTGCCGCGCTTTGCCGGCAATGGCCAGTGGGGCAAAAAAGGCACTTTCTAAGAAAATATCGGTGGTGTCAGCCGTTACGCCACTGTGCAGACCGCCGAACACGCCAGCCATTGCCAGGGCTTTACTATTATCGGCAATCAGTAGCGTATTGGCTTTTAAGCTAACTTCGCTTTCATCCAGCAACACCAGCTTTTCGCCCTCTTCGGCCAGACGCACATTAATATCACCATCAATTTTTGCCAGGTCGAAGGCGTGCATCGGATGGCCCAGTTCCAGCAACACGAAGTTCGTAATATCAACGACCGCATCAATACTGCGCACGCCACAGCGGCGCAGTTTTTCCGTCAGCCACAACGGGCTTGGTGCGCTCACATTAACATTACGCACCACCCGACCTAAATAGCGTGGGCAGGCAGCGGGCGCACTTAAGGTAATTCCCTTTTTATCGCTGAGGGTGGCCACTACCGGAGAAATGTCGCTTTGACAAACATCCAGTTTATTTAATACGCCGACTTCGCGCGCCAGGCCTTTAATCCCCAGACAATCGGCTCGGTTAGGCGTTAAATCCACCTCGATAATGCGGTCATCCAGTTGCAGGTACTGACGGATATCCTGGCCTAAGGGCGCATCTTGTGGCAGCTCAATAATACCGTCTGAGTCGTCCGCCATACCCAATTCAGAAAAAGAACACAGCATACCGTTTGACGGCTGGCCACGTAGCTTGGCCTTTTTAATGACAAAATCACCGGGCAGTACCGCACCTACTGTCGCCACCGCAACTTTTAAGCCATTACGGCAGTTTTTGGCGCCACAGACAATGTCCAGCAACTCACCCGAGCCTACATTGACTTTGGTGACCTGTAACTTATCGGCATCCGGGTGTTGGCCACACTCAACCACTTCGCCTACCACTACGCCGCTAAATACCCCGGCCACCGGCTCAATGCCATCTACCTCTAAACCGGCCATGGATAACTGCTCAGATAAGGTGTTGGTGTCAATGGCTGGGTTTACCCACTCGCGTAACCAGGCTTCACTGAATTTCATCTAAATTAACTCCGCTTATCTGAACTGTTTTAAGAAACGTAAATCGTTTTCAAAGAAGGCACGCAGGTCTGTCACGCCATAGCGCAGCATGGTTAATCGCTCGACGCCCATACCAAAAGCAAAACCGCTGTACACCTCAGGATCAATGCCGACAGAGCGCAGCACATTAGGGTGCACCATGCCGCAGCCCAATACTTCCAGCCACTTGCCATTTTTGCCCATTACATCCACTTCAGCTGAAGGCTCTGTGAACGGGAAAAATGATGGCCGAAAGCGGATCTGTAAATCCTCTTCGAAAAAATTGTGCAAAAAGTCATGCAAGATGCCTTTGAGCTCAGTAAAGCTGACCTTGGTATCGACCATTAAGCCTTCCACCTGATGGAACATCGGCGTATGGGTCTGATCGTAGTCATTACGGTATACCCGGCCCGGCGAAATGATCCGCAGTGGCGGCTGTTGCTGCTCCATCGTACGAATTTGCACACCTGAAGTCTGGGTGCGTAGCATCAGCTTGGGGTTGAAATAAAAGGTATCATGATCGGCACGTGCCGGATGATGCTCCGGAATATTCAGCGCATCAAAATTGTGGAAATCATCTTCAATTTCCGGGCCATGCTTTACTTCAAAGCCAAGCTCGGCAAAAAAGGCGCTAATGCGCTCAATGGTGCGGGTGACCGGATGCAAGCCGCCCAATTCCAGCGTACGACCAGGCAAGGTTACATCAATTTGTTCCTGTGCCAGCTTGGCGGCCAGTTGCGCATGCTGTAACAGATCACGACGGGCATTTAACGCATCCTGCACTTGCTGCTTGAGTTCGTTAATTTGTGCGCCGGCTTGTTTGCGCTGCTCCGGGTCCATGGCACCGAGCGATTTTAACAGTTCTGTGATGCTGCCCTTTTTACCCATAAATTCAACCCGGATCTGTTCCAGGGCCGGAATATCGGCGGCGGCGGCAACGGCCTGTAAGGCGTTTTCCAATATTGCTGTCAGGTTCATCTGTGTCCTCAAAGCAGCTAGCGTTGATAGGTGTCAAAGCCGCTAATGATACACCAGAACGACAGCTAAACGCAGGCGTTTAGCGTACTTTTTCTGCCAAACAGTATGGATTAATTGAGGATTTCTTTAACGAAAGGAATGGTCAGCTTGCGCTGATGCACTATGGTGGCCTTATCCAGCTTGTCCAAAATGGCTACCAAAGCGCGAATATCACGGTCCTGATGATTCAACAAATAGCGTGCCACTTCGTCCGGCAGCTCCATGCCGCGCAAACGGGCCTTTTGCTGCAGCAATTTTTGCTTGTCGTCATCGGTCAGCAAACGCAGCTGAAAAGCCGTGCAGGCCTGCAAACGTGAGACTAAATCGGCCAGTTGCAACCCCAACTGTTGCGGCGCCTGATTACCAACGATAATCAATGCCTTACCTTGCTCCGCCATGCGGTTATACAAATCAAATACCGCCGTTTGCCAGCTCAGCTCACCGCTGATGGCCTGAATATTGTCTAGGCAGACTAAATCCAGCTGCTCTAAATCATCCAGCAAGCGTGGGCTTAACTGACGGCAATCATCTAAGGTCAACAGTTGGCTGGTCAAGCCCTGTTCCTGAGCCTGTACACAGGCCGCATACAACAGGTGCGATTTACCGCTGCCACTGGCACCAAACAAGTACACCGGACTTTGCCGGGCCGGCTGGCGCAAATAGGTTTTTAAAAAAGCGACAGCCGCGGTTTGGGCGCCGGCGTAAAAGCTATCCAGTGTTTCATCTTCAGGCAGCGTCACTGCCAGGGTGTATTGCAAAGGTTGCATCAGAGCCGGCTGTAGTTAAACGTCGCCAGCACCGGCATACTGCTGAGATCAACAGCCTGCTGCGCTGCAGTTGGGGTATCCGAAGCGTATAATTGCAGCTGCGGATTAAACCGCAATGCATTTAACAGGCCCTCTGCGGCAATATCGCTGCGTAGCTGATAATAAGCCGTGCCAGCTTCAAACTCGGCGATAGTCACCTCAGTGACACCAACGACCTGTTGCAATAAACGTTGCACCTGCACAATATCTGTCAGGTTATTCAGTTGCTGCACTTTAAGCCGCACAGCTGCACCGCCTTCTGCCGACATAACGCTGGCGTACTGTTGCGCCAACTGATTGGCCAGAGCAGCAGCAAAAGCCAGCATCAGGCTCTCTTCATCAGGTGCTGTCAGCTCTTCACGATAGGTTTTACCCTCTGTCTGGCGCTGCCAGGACAAACGTAGCGTCGACTCAGCGTTGTCCGTTATCTGTTCAACGGTGGCAGCGACAACCACGTCAGCGCTGTAACGACGGCTGGCCTGGTTAATCTGCTGCCAAAAGCCAGCCCAGACATCCGTTTCCGACAGTGACAACACATCATCCATATCGTACAACGGCTGTAATAACGGTAAAGCGCTTAATGTAAAGGCCTGTTGCAGCGCCAGGTTCAATGGCTGCTGTGCCGAGCGCACAAAGCTTCGCTCAGCTTCGTTTTGCTGCACCAGCCATACCAGGATATCCGGCCGCATCGCGCCCCAAACCGGGATATTATTTTGCTGTAGCAACTGGTTTACTTTAACCGCATCAAGCAGCACCCGCATGCGGTTACCGTCTGAGTGGCGAACGGCTTCAAATTGCTTGATATAACCTGACGCTCGCTTAAGTTCAGTGGCGATTTCTGCCACCGTACTGATTTGCGCGTTACCGCTTACCCGGGCTAATACCTGCGCCAGAGCGCGCTGTTGCCATTGCTCGGTGGTACCATCAGCGGCCACGTCGGCCTGGTACAGGTTTGCCACCTGACCTGCGCTAACACCATAGCTCAGCGTTATCACAGCAACACTGAGCGTTAGTGCCAGTGCTATCGATAATCGTCTAATCATTCCCTACCCCAGGCCTGTGCCGGCAGATCGCGTTCTGCCGACATGCCATGCTGTTACAGCTCTACCCGCGCCAGTCTGATGGCTTCAACAAATGGCTGATGTAATGCCAGTACCGTCTCAGCATTCAGATAAGCACCGCTTTTGTCACGTAAACTGAGCGCGGTCTGCTTATCCGCCCGGCTTAAGATAAGCTGGTATTCACCGTCTGCCACGGGTAACAGCGGCTTTGCACTATTTCCCCAGAATTGTGACCATAATCCCGGCTCAGTTTTTTCATAACTCAGATAATAAGTGAATGCAGAACGGTTCATGTCAGTAACTTCTAAGCCAAGCTCAGCAAACACGGCTTCCAGCTGCGACCAGGCAACATCTATTGACTGCGGGGTCAGCAAGGCTGGATTACCATCGGCATCCATACCCGGCTCCAGTGCAACATCTGGCGCCTTGGCTTTATTGGTTAGCGCTATCGCAATTTCTTCTTTACCGATGCGGTCAATGATTTGGTTCAGTACGGTCATTTCCTGACGCTGTGCATCGCGGCCAGACAATTGTGCCTCTGGTGTAAAATACTGATGCTCGATCATGCTTACCGTCATACTGGCTGAGCGGCCATGTGGACGGGGCTCTAGCGTGATGCGAAAACGAGCCTGCTCTTTTACCTGCTCAGATTTCCAGAACCAAAAACCCTGTTCGTCAAAGCGGCTGATCCAGCCTGTGGTGTAACTAAGCCCGCTATCATCCGGTACCAATTCAATGCCTTGTTCGGTAAATTGCGTACGTAGCATCTGTTGTAAAAATGGCAGCAAATCGCCGGTATAATCGTTACGGTCAAACCATACCCGAGCCAGTTTTTCCCCTTCTTCCACCCGGCTGCTGGCCGCGGTCGCCAATACCAACGCTGGCGAGCGTACATCCGCTTCAGATTGTTGCGCCGGTGCCGGTGGAATATCAAACTGCGCAGGTTGTGCGGGTGCTTGTAAGCCAGAGGGTACCTGCAACGCATCAAGCCTGTTCGCTGGCTGGTTTGTTTGTACCGGTTCTGATTGAAACAAAGAACATCCTGTCAGCAAAACGCTGGCCACTACACTACTTTTCACCCAATGTTGCACGTTACTACTCCTAAATATGGTGCTGTGCGCTGTTATTACCTGTTGCCACGCGTTCAAAGCGCTATACCGGCTTTTGCCAATGCCTGTTCGATTACGGCGCCATGAATTGGTTCAAGCTGTGTCAGCGGCAAGCGCATCACATCTGAGGTAATCAGGCCCATCTTTTGCAGCGCCCATTTACTTGGAATAGGGTTCGCTTCGATAAATAAATCATGATGCAGTGCCTGCAGAGCGTGGTCTGTCTTCTCGGCCAGCGCGGTATCACCTGACATCGCGGCACGGCACAACAGTGCCATCTGTTTTGGTGCAACGTTGGCGGTCACCGAAATAACACCGTGGCCACCTTTTAACATAAATTCACAGGCGCTGGCATCATCTCCGCTTAATAACATAAAGTCTGGTGGGCACAGCTGCGTTAACTCAGCCAGGCGCTGCATAGAGCCGGTCGCTTCTTTAATACCGACAATATTGGCTGTCTTTGCCAGTTCAGCAACGGTTTCAGGCAACAAATCGACCCCGGTGCGGCCCGGCACATTATACAGTAACACCGGCTTGCTGGTTGCCGCGGCAACGGCATTAAAATGCAGCACCATACCTTTTTGCATCGGTTTATTGTAAAACGGCGTTACCGTTAAAAAACCGTCTATCGGTAGCAATGATAAGGCCTTAGTACGCTCAACAGCCTCGGCTGTCGCATTAGCACCATTACCGGCTATTACGCCAATACGGCCGTTAACCTGCTGACATACTGCCTTTATTACCTGCAGCTGTTCAGCAAAGCTTACCGTGGCCGCCTCGCCTGTGGTACCCATGATAACCAGGCCGTCCGTGTCATTTTGTAAATGAAAATCGACCAGGCGTTTCAGGCTGTCATAATCAACTTCACCATTACCAACCATAGGTGTGATAAGCGCAACCCAACTTCCTTTGAACATCTCAATTACAGCCTCATTAACCAGTAAGGGCGTCTATGTTAAAGAGACACCGGCCTAAACACAAGAAGCCTGGCACGGATAGCACAGTAGCAACGCGATGGATGACATAGTCTGCCGGTATGCTACACTTGGCGGCGTAAATTTCACTTCATAATGATCTGGTTGTTTTTCAGGATTTTTATATTATGCCACAACAACTTGTAGTAACCGCCATCGGCACAGACCGCACCGGTATTGTTAGTAAGCTGGCACGTTTAGTGACCGACTGTAATTGCAATATCACTGACAGCCGTATGGCCATTTTTGGTGGCGAATTCACCTTTATTATGTTGCTGTCAGGCGATCCGCCTGCCATTAGCCGGATTGAACATCTATTACCTGGGCTGGGGCTGGAACTTGATCTGACCACGATGACCAAGCGTACCAGTGCGCATCAACCCAAGCCGGTGGCGGCGCGTTATGTACTTGAATACACCGGCCCGGATCGGGTTGGCACCTTAGGCGCCATGACCGGGTTATTAGCAAGTCATCAGGTGTATATTGGCTCGCTGCAGTCGCAAAGTCAGCTGACCACTGACAATGGCCCAAGCCAGATGCACACCCAAATGACGCTGGAATTACCCGAGGGCGAGCAGCCCGAGCAAGTAAAAGCCGCCGTAATGGCGCTGCTGGCTGAGATGAATTTAACGGGCAGCTTTCATGCCCAAAGCTGATTTAATACGGAGTAGCCAATGAACTATTTAACCGCAGGGCAAGCCGCACCTGACTTTACCCTAAACGACCAACAGCAGCAGCCAGTTACCTTATCTGCGCTGTTAAAACAGCAGCGTGTACTGGTGTATTTTTACCCCAAAGCCATGACACCCGGTTGTACGGTGCAAGCCTGTGCCCTGCGCGACGTAAAAGCTGAACTGGCAGCAAAAGGGGTCACCGTGGTTGGCATCAGTACCGATGCACCGGCCCGGCTGGCCAAATTTACTGAACGCGACCAACTTAACTTCACCTTATTGTCGGATGAAGATCACAAAGTCGCAGATGCCTTTGGCGTTTGGGGTGAAAAGAAGTTTATGGGCAAAGTGTATGATGGCCTGCACCGGATCAGCTTTTTAATCGGTCAGGACGGCAACATAGAAAAAGTGTTTGATAGTTTTAAAACCAAAGATCACCATCAGGTGGTGCTGGATTATCTGGGCTAAGCACAGCCTATCACGCTCAGGGAGCCTAACATGAAAAAAATGATCCTCAGCCTGGCCATCGCGACAATGTTCAGCGGGCCGCTAAGCGCTGCCGTAATTGACAGCGAAAAGACAAAAATTGACGTGCAAACGCTGGTATCCGGTCTGAAGCACCCATGGGGCATGACATTTTTGCCTGATGGCCGCATGCTGGTAACCGAGCGCAACGGCGGGTTATTGCTTATTTCAGCCGACGGCAGCAGTAAAACGGCATTAACAGGCCTGCCGGCTATTGAAGCCAAAGGTCAGGGCGGCTTACTGGATATTGCCTTATCCCCTGATTTTGCCCGCGATAGCCGGGTATTTTTTAGCTTTTCTGAACCGGGCGATGGTGGCAGCAGTACCGCCGTTGCCAGTGCCGTGTTAAACGCCGGGAGTTTGGCTGAGGTCAAAGTGATTTTCAGCCAGCAGCCGAAAGTAGATGCCCGTCACCATTTTGGTAGCCGTTTAGTGTTTGACACCGCGGGTAATTTATTTATTACGCTGGGCGATCGCGGCAGCCAGCGCGTTGAAGCGCAAAACCTGGCCAACCATATTGGCACTGTGGTACGGGTAACCACCGACGGCAAAGCGGCGGCGGCTAACCCTTTTAGCGGCAAAGCCGATGCCAAAGCTGAAATCTGGTCATACGGTCACCGCAATATTCAGGGGGCGGCCTTACACCCTGCCACGGGTCAGTTATGGACGCACGAGCATGGCCCGCAAGGCGGCGATGAAATTAACATTGCTCAGGCCGGCAAAAACTATGGCTGGCCACTGATTACGTACGGTGAAGAATACGGCGGTGGTGTTATTGGCAAAACCAAACAGGACGGGCTGGAACAACCGCTGCATTATTGGGTGCCGTCTATCGCGCCAAGCGGCATGCTATTTTATACCGCTGAGCCGTTTAGTGCCTGGAAAGACAACCTTTTGGTAGGCTCGTTAAAATTTGGTCAGCTGGTTCGGCTGGAGCTTAGTGGCGATAACGTCAGTCATGAAGAGCGCATTATGATTGGTCAGCGCATCCGTGATATAGAGCAAGGCCCGGACGGCGCCGTTTATCTGTTAACCGACAGCGCTGATGGCCAGGTGCTGCGACTCACGCCGGCGCAATAAGCATTGCGCGCAGGTGTTACCGCTGCCAGCAGCGTGCTGTCTATGCTGGCATTGATGTTAAGTTACAGCAAACCGTCACTGGCACAAGCCGATCCGGCTGCAGCGGCCGACGCTACTGAAGTGATCCTGATAAGTGCGTCGCTGCAGCGTGAGGCCTGGCTAACCAGCCCCGCCTCCGCTGAGCTGGCGTTGCCTCCCGGCCAGGGCATATTAATTGACAGCGCTCAGTTATTCGGCAGCATCAGCGGTGTGCAAGCCGACAGCCGGGCCAATTTTGCCCAGGACACCCGGCTCAGTGTGCGCGGCTTTGGCAGCCGCAGTGCTTTTGGTATCCGCTCGTTATACCTGCAACAAGACGGTATTCCGATATCGACGCCGGATGGTCAGGGCCAGCTGTCCAGCATCTTGCTGGATAATATCGACAGCGTAGAAGTGCTCAAAGGCCCACTGGCAGCGTTATATGGCAATGCGTCCGGCGGCGTGTTATCACTGTACAGCCGCACACCAACGCAAAACAGCGCCGGGTTAGCGGTTGCTGGCAGTGAACAGCACCGGCAATACCAAGTGTTTGCCGATTGGGTGTCAGGCAATAGCAGTTTAAGCGCCAGCGCCAAACACTTTACTACGGACGGTTTTCGGCCACACTCGCAAGCAGAAAAACAGCAGGCGCAGCTGCTGTATCGCACCACACTGGCCGACACGGCAAGA
The DNA here is from genome assembly GCF_011634895.1 of Rheinheimera pleomorphica. GTDB lineage: Bacteria > Pseudomonadota > Gammaproteobacteria > Enterobacterales > Alteromonadaceae > Alishewanella > Alishewanella pleomorphica. The sequence continues at coordinate 33,043 of NZ_SIRR01000025.1, forward strand.
CTTAGCGCCCGGCTGGATTACGCCCGCGACCCTCAACTGCAAGATCCACTGGGGTTAAGCCTTAGCGATTGGCGTGAGCAACCACAGCAAACCAGTGATGCCGCACAGCTGTTTGATACCGAAAAAAACAGCCGCCAGCGCCAGATCAGCCTGAGTTTATCCGACTATCAGCAAGACGATCAGTGGCAACTCAGCGCCTGGCTCGGCGAGCGGCAAATTAATCAGCGTTTGGCTTTTACCGGCAGCGCCCCCACTTCCGCCGGTGGCGAAGTGCTGTTAGACCGGCTGTTCAGTGGTGTCAATGGTCACTACCGCCTGCTGCACAGTGACAGCTATCACCTGCGAATTGGCGCCAGCCTAATGCAAAGTGAAGATGATCGCTTGGGCTTTGTAAATGACTTTGGCCAACGCGGTGCGCTGCGCCGGCAGCAAACCGACAGCGCGGACAACCGCGACCTGTTTGTGCGTGGGCAGTGGCAACCCACTAAGCGCTGGCAGGTGCAAGGCGGCTGGCGTTACAGCGAATTAACGCTAAAAATAGCCGACCGCTACATAACAGCAGACAACCCGGATGACAGTGGGACTAAGGCGTTTTACAACCAAGCCTTCGCCGCCGGTATCAGCTATCGTATTAACACTCAGCTTAGCGCCTTTGTCAGTGCTGCACACGGCTTTGAAAGCCCCACCCTGGCCGAAATTGCTTATCAGGCTGATAGTGAAGGCGTCAACCTGGCACTTAACGCCAGCCGTAACCGACAGTGGGAAACCGGCCTGAAGTGGCAACTGCCTGCGCTTAGCGGCAGTGTCAGCACCTTTGCCATTCAAAGCCAAGATGAGCTGTTGGTGGCTCAGGCTGTTGGCGGGCGCACCAGTTACCGCAACGCGGCTGAAACAGCGCGCAGCGGCGTCGAGCTGCAGCTTAACTGGCGGCACAATGCCCACCTGCGACAGCAACTTAGTGCACACTATCTCAGCGCCGAGTTTGATGCCGGCGAGCTCAGCGGTAATAGCCTGCCCGGCGTGGCACAGCGCCAGTCAAACTGGCAGCTGGACTATATGCCCTGGCAAAACAGCACGGTGTTAAGCCTTTACAGCCGCTATCGCAGCAAGGTGTATATCAATGATGCCAATAGCGACACAGCACCGGCCGCGCTGAGTTTTGCCCTGGCCGCACGCCATAGCCAACAGCTACAGCAGCTGACACTGGATTACTGGCTGGCCGTGGATAATCTGACAGACAAAGCTTATGTCGGCTCTGTCATTGTCAATCAAAGCAATGGCCGGGCTATTGAGCCAGCGCCGGGCCGGCAACTCAGCGCCGGACTAACGGCGCGTTTTTACTGGCAATAACGCTAAATAAGGTTAAACGTCGGCCGGCTGCGGATGCACCCGCGCCGACCAGGCGTTAATGGTCGCTTTTACCAAAGAGGCCAGCGGAATAGCAAAGAAAATGCCCCAGAAGCCAAACAAACCGCCAAAAAACAACACGGCAATAATAATAAATACCGGGTTTAAATTAACCACTTCGGAAAATAGCACCGGTACCAGTAAGTTACCGTCCAGCGCCTGAATAATGCCGTAGGCCAACATTAAATAACCAAACTCCGCTGTCGGTCCCCATTGGAAAAACGCTACCAGAGCGACCGGCAGCGTGACCACCGCAGCGCCAACATAAGGGATCAACACCGACAGCCCTACCAACACCCCCAGCAGTAATGGATAGTTCAGGCCAAAAATAGCAAACACGATATAGCTGGCGGCACCGACAATCAGGATTTCCAGAATTTTACCGCGGATATAGTTCATGATCTGCATATTCATTTCATGCCACACCTGGCCTATTAGTTTGCGCTCTGTCGGCAATAGCTGGACAAAGCTGGCCGTCAGCTGCGCTTTGTCTTTGAGCATAAAAAATACCATCAGCGGCACTAGCACCAGATAAATTAACAGCGCGACTAAATCGACAATAGACGTCAAAGACAGCTGCAGCATGTCCCGGCCAAAGCCCATCAGGCGCTCATCGACAGAGTGCATCAGGATATTAATTTGTTCGACACTGACCACGCCCGGAAACGCGGTAGGCAGCTCCAGTAAATAGGCTTTGCCCTGCTCGATCATTTGTGGCAAATCCCGCAGTAAATTGCGGCCCTGATACCAGACTATCGGAATAATCCACATCAATGTCAGGGTGGCCACACCAACAAAGGCCGCCACTACAGCCACCGTGCTGATGCCGCGGGATAAGCCTAACCGGCATAGCCGTACTACCGGCCATTCCAGCAAATAAGCAAAAGCAATCGCAACTAATACCGGCGCTAAAATGCCGCTTAACCAGTAGATAGACATAAAACCAATCAGCAGTAACAAAAACAGTGTCACGACCTGCGGGTCGGAAAACTTATGTGCATACCACTTCTTTAACCAGTCCAGCATAGTAAGACTCCAGCATCCTATAACGCGGCAATAACGCCTGAGCAGGCCTCAGTATACCGAAGATAAGCACCAATTTGGCGCTTAACTGTCTGTTGAAACAAAATATATGTTAAATTAGCCCGTGCTGACCTGGGAACTTATCCAGACTATTTGAGACAAAGTCAGCGGTATCATCGTATTAATGTTCGTTTAGGGCAGGCTATTTTTTATGACTTTCCATGCAGTAACCAAGCCTCTTCGTCAGGGTCTGCTCTTCGCGCTGATATTCACCTTAGCCGGGCCTGTCTGTGCCACCCTACCCGATTTAGGCGGTAACGCTTTTAGTACTATCAGCCCGGACAAAGAAAAGCAATTGGGCGACGTGATGATGCGCCAAACACGCGGCAGCCTGCCAATGGTGTACGATCCCCTGCTGGATGAGTACATCAATGCGTTGGGTAACCGTTTGGTCGCCCGCGCCAATGACGTAAAATTCCCGTTTAAGTTTTACTGGGTGCAGGATAAAAACATCAATGCTTTTGCCACACTCGGTGGCAACATTGCCTCCCATACCGGCACGTTAGCCATAGCAGAAAGCGAAAGCGAGTTTGCCTCTGTCATGGCGCACGAAATTGCCCATGTTACCCAGCGCCATATTGCCCGCTTTGTTGAAGCGCAAAGCCAAAAAGCTCCCTTAACGCTGGCGGGGATTTTAGGCGCTATAGTGTTAGCCACAGTAAACCCCGACGCCGGTATGGCAGCCATGATGGCGACACAAGGCGCCGCGCAGCAAAGCGCTATCAACTTCACCCGCAGCAATGAGCAGGAAGCCGATCGTATCGGCATGCAGATACTGGCCGATGCCGGTTTCGATCCGCATGCGGTACCGGACTTTTTTCGCAAACTGACTGAGCAAAGCCGGTTTATTAACCAGCAGCTGTCATTTTTGCAAACGCATCCGCTGTCACAAAGCCGGGTTAGCGACACCCGCCTTCGCGCAGAACAATTTCAGCGTCGCTTTGTTCCCGACAGCCAGGACTTTACCTTAAGCAGAGCCCGGGTACAGGCGCGCTACCAATACAACAAACAGGATGCTGAAACGGTATTCCGGCAAAAACTGGCCGAACCCGGTGGCAATACCAAAGCGAATAAGTACGGTCTGGCAATTGCTTTGCTCGATAGCAACCAGTTAGATGCGGCGCGTAAACACATTGAACAGTTGCTGGCACAAGACCAGCACAACCTGTATTACGTGGACGTCTATACTGATATTTTACTGGCACAAAAAGAATATCAGCTCTGCCTGGATATGCTGGAACAACAATATATGCTGCGGCCCAATAATCAGGTCGTCACACTAAATTATGCTAACGCTGCGCTGAAATCCGGCGCCCACCGGCTGGCTATTCACCTATTAAAGAGCCTGCTGTTCTATAAAAGTGACAGTATTTTAGCCTATGACTTATTATCTGAAGCCTATAAGGCCAGCGAAGACTTTGCCCGCTTTTATGAAGCACGGGCCGATTTGAGCTATCAGCTGGCTAATTACCCGCGCGCGATAGATGATATCAATGAAGCACTGAATCATCTGGCACCAGAAGAAAAGCTGGAGAACCGCCGGCTGGAAGCCAAAAAGCGCCAGCTACAGGCAGAGTTTGACCGCCTGCGCCGCATGTAGTTTTTTCTAATAACCCGACAGGACAACTGATGTTAACGATCTACCATAATCCACGCTGCTCAAAAAGCCGCGAAGCACTGCAATTGTTACAACAACAGCAACAACCGCTGCAGGTCGTTGAATACCTGAAAAACCCGCCCACAGCGGCAGAGCTGGAACAACTGCTGGTTAAACTGGGTATCACAGCGCGCCAATTGCTACGCAGCAAAGAAGCTGAGTATCAGCAGCTGGGTCTGGCGGACACCAGCTTGAGCGAGCAACAGCTGATTGCCGCTATGGTGGCGCAGCCAAAACTGATCGAAAGGCCAATCGTGGTTAATGGCGAGCGCGCTGTGATTGGCCGCCCGCTGACAAACGTGTTGTCGCTGCTACCATGAGTGGTTATGTGCTGGTGTTGTATTACTCGCGTCATGGCGCTGTGGCGGCGTTGGCTGATAAAATTGCTATTGGCGTACAACAAGCAGGCGTTGAAGCGCTGGTACGCTGCATTCCACCGCTGGACAGCAACCATGCCAGCCGCCATGCAGTGGTCAGCCAGAAAGAACTGAGCCAGTGTGATGGCCTGGCCTTTGGCAGCCCGGTAAGGTTTGGTAATATGGTCGCCGATGCCAAAGCCTTCTGGGACAATACCACCGCTCTGTGGCTCAAAGGTGAACTTATCGATAAACCAGCAGGTGTCTTTACGTCGTCCGGCAGTATGCATGGTGGTAACGAGGCTACCTTGCTTAGCATGAGTTTGCCACTGTTACACCATGGTATGTTGCTGACAGGTATTCCATACAGTGAACCTGAATTGCATCAAACGCAAAGCGGCGGCACGCCTTATGGCCCCAGCCATGTCAGCGGCCATCATGCCGATAATAAACTGAGTATTGACGAACAACGGCTGGCGATTGCGTTTGGCAAACGCCTGGCGCTGCTTAGCCAGCAGTTAAAACCACACAGGATATCAGAATGACACTTAGCAGCACGGTGCCAATGGCAGTAAAAACAGCGCGTTATCTAACGCTTGGCCGGCTTGGCTTTTTCGGCTTATGGTTACTTCAACCCTTATGGATCCTGTGGCTGGCACCACCACAACTGGGCAGCCCTTATGTGTTGCTGGGCCTGTTATGGCTACCGTTATGGCTGCCGCTATACGGCATTATTAAAGGCCATGCCTACACTATGGCCTGGGCCAACTTTATTGTGATGATTTACTTTTTACACAGCTTAACCAATCTTTGGGTCAGTTCAGGCATTCACCTGTGGCTGTCCATGCTGGAGCTATTACTGGCCAGCATGATGTTTATTGGCTGTACCTATTACGCCCGTTTTCGCGGCCAGGAGCTAGGCCTGAAAATACCCAAGCTAAAAGATGATCCTAAACGTTGATGCCACACTTAGCGGCCCATATAAAATGCCAGCCGCTGCTGAATAAAGCCCGATTGAACCAACGTAGTAAATTGCTGCTTTAGCTGTAACGCTAAAGTGGCATTATGCTGGCTCAGAGCACAATACACTGAAGGCGGCGCAGACCACAGCGGGTCGGCTGCAAAGCTTTGATCCTGTGTGGTTTTTACATAAAACAAATACGACAAATCTACTGTCATCACTACATCCAGCCGGCCTTGCTTGAGCCTGAGCAGATTACTTTCCAGTGAATGGGCATCGTCACGAATGACATCGCCTAAACGAAACACCTGCTCCAACTCAGGGTAGGTAAAGCCCCAGGTGGTGCCAACACGTTTGTCGGCTAAATGCTGAATAGCACTAACCGGTTCAGTACCACGCAGCCGCACCAAGAGTTGCTGAGTGCTAAACAATGCATCGGTCCACAGCAGCTTATCAGGTTGTGTTACCCAGTCAGGGTTTAAGAAACAGGCCAATTCGGCCTGCCCTTCCAGCAACCATTGCTCAACCCGGGTACGGGGTAAATTCAGGTAAGTTACCGGCCGGCCAAGTTGCCGAGCCAGCTCGTCGATAATATCTTTACTTAGCCCGGCTTGCGGCACACCATCGGCAGCAAAAATGGCATAAGGCGGCGTATTGCTGTCGCTGACAATAGCCCGCAATGCTGGCTGTTCCAGCGCCTTTAACAGGCAGGGTAACAGCAGTAACATCAACAAAATACTGCGCATAACAGCCCTCACTACACCCTCAGGCGTTGTTGTTATTTACATCGTTACTATTAAAGCCTAGTCAGTTTCTTCCAGCCATTCCACTTTTTCAATCTGGCTAAAGCGGCTGCTAATTTTAGTGGCCGACGTGTGTATCTGTTTTACATCGACTGCCGCTTGATCAATGTGTTTGGCCAGGTTATCAAAACGACCACGAAAGCGGTCAAAATCTTCAGCCAGCTTGATCAGGTGTTCCTGAATTAAATGCACCTGGCGGCGCGTTGCGTCGTCTTTGAGCACACTACGCGCTGTGGTCAGTACCGCCATTAAAGTCGTAGGTGAGGTTAACCACACTCTTTTGCGATATGCTTCTTCCACAATATCAGCATGATAAGCATGCAGTTCGGCAAAAATAGCCTCAGCCGGTAAAAACATAATAGCGCCGTCGGCAGTTTCGTTGGTAATAATGTATTTAGCGGCAATGTCATTGATATGCTTTTTGATATCCAGCTTAAACTGCCGCTGCGCCTGCTTACGCTCGTCTGCTGTTAATTGTGGATCGGTCATCATTTTATAGCTTTCCAGCGGAAACTTGGCATCTATGGCAATATCGCCACTGGGCTTGGGCAAAAATAACATGCAATCGGCAATGCGACCGTTGCTTAACGTATGTTGCAGTGAAAAATGCTGCTCCGGCAACACATTGCGGATAAGCGCCGTCAATTGCACTTCGCCAAAGGCACCACGGGAGCGTTTATCTGCCAGCACTTCCTGCAGGCTAACCACATTCGTCGACAGCTCGGTAATTTTTTTCTGCGCATCATCAATCAGCGCCAAGCGTTTAACAATATCGGTAAAGGTTTGATTGGTTTTTTCAAAGCCATCCGTTAAGCGTTTTTCCACCTGACCGGCGATGTCTTTTAAACGCTGGTCAATACTCTGAGTTAGCTGTTTTACCTGCTCGGCTAACATAATGGCTTGTTGTTGCAGGTTTTTACTCAGTTCAAAGCGGGCTGCTTGCTGGGTATCGGTGATTTTTTGCAATACCTGCAACAAATGCTCTTGTTGTTGCTGCTGCAGTTGCTGGCGTTGTTGATGCAGTTGCTGTAATAGCTGCTGTTGAAACTGACTGTGTTGCTGCAGCTGATCCAGTTTAAACTGGTTAAGCAAGCCGCTGACATCTGTCCGTCGCAGTACCAACACTAACAACAACAGTAAATTTAATATCAAAATCGCACTTAGCAGATAAAACCAATACTCTGTTGTCATAAAACCCCTACTCCGGCAAACCAGAATGCTGCCCTTTGCGTATAAACAGCCAACTATACAACGATATCAGCAGTACGATGAAGCAACTGGCGTTATTTGTGTTAAACAGTTTTATTTTACCCGGCGGCCGGATGCGGCTTCGGGTATTTGAGCCGCGTTACGTGCGTTTGATCAGCGAGGCCAGCGCCGGCAAGCGCGACTTCGCGATGGCACAGCTCAACCCCTATGTCAGCCAAAGCCATGCCGACCGCATCTTGCCGCTGGCAACCCGGGTACAGATAGAGGATTTTGAGCAGCTGGACGATGGTTTATTGGGTATCACCATCGCCGGGGTAGAAAAGGTGCAAATCATCAAACGCTGGCAAGAAGCCGATCAGCTGCACATTGCTGAAGTAACCGGCATCGACAATTGGCCTGCACAGCAAATCAGCACCGAGTATCAGCCGCTGGTGCAGCAAATGGAAAAGCTGCTGCAGCAATATCCGGCGCTGCAGCAGCTCTATCCTTGCCCCAACTATGCTGATGCCGCCTGGCTGGCGTCCCGCTATCTGGAAATTCTGCCGATGCAACCGGCATTAAAACAACAGCTGGCGTTACAAAGCAGCCCGGCACCTTGTCTGGACAGTTTGCAGGCCTGGCTGTCTTATCAGGCCTGAGTGCCGGCTACCCTGTTGTAAGCGGCCTGTTCATCATCCAGAATAATCGCCACCACCTGCCATTGTTCTTGAGATTTTTGCAAGGTATAAGAGGTATGGCAGGTAAACAATACCTTGCCGGTGCCGTCATAAAAGCGCCAATATACACTGGCAAACTGCAGTTGTTCAGACAAACGCAGCTGATGCTGCAGTACCGGCTCAGCATCAATCACGCCTAGCTGCCGGTATTTTTCCACCTGCGATAACACATGGTTATGCAAACTGTCAGTGTCGGCTAAAATAGTCTTTTTATCCCCCGCCAGTAACATGCTGGGCAGTGAAATAAACTGACCAAAGGCTTGCGTGTCGGCATTGACATAAGCACTGGCATAGCGCTGAAAAAACTCTGTTAAGGTTTGCATTTAACCTATCCCTTAATTAACTGATCCCCAGGTATTTATGCACCTGTACGCTTAACCGCCAGTTGTGTTGCTTACATTTAGCAATAGCCAGTTCTGTCGCCCGGCGCTGCTGGCTTATCGGCTGTAAGTAAATGAGCTTAGCGGCAGTGTCAGTATGTTGCAATAACTGCAACAGCTCGTCGATGTGCTTTTGCATCGCGACCGGATGTTTAATTTCATTGGCTCTGTCCAGCGCGCTTTGCAGCACCTTATAACCCCCGGCCATATTCACCTTTGGCGATACCGTGACCCAGGTTTGCGCCGGCGCTTGAATGTCAAAGGTGCCGCTGGTTTCAATTTGTGTACTGTAGCCGGCGTTGTGCAGCAACTGGCACAGCGGGTTTAAATCATACATACAAGGCTCGCCACCGGTTATCACCACATGTTTCGCCTGATAACCCTCTTTGGCAAACAGCGCCAGCAGCTCTTCCGCTGTAACCCCAGCCCAATGCTCGGTTTCTGCGGTTTTAATCACAATATCGCCCAGGCTCTGGCGCAGCTCGTTTTTAATTTCCCAGGTGTGTTTGGTATCGCACCAGCTGCAGCCTACCGGGCAGCCCTGCAGCCGGATAAAAATAGCCGGCGCGCCGGTAAAGCTGCCCTCGCCCTGAATGGTTTCAAAAACCTCGTTAACTTTATACACGCTGTGCTTTACCCTTTAGCCTGTGGCTGAATTACTGTACAATGCGCGCCCCGCAGCGCGGGAACGTCATAAATTTACGCTGTATTATACAAGAGAGAGCCTGCTATGCCGAACAAAGTTGTGGTGATTTATTCCGGTGGGATGGATTCCTTTACCGTACTGCATAAAGCGGTGCAAGCAGGCCATGATGTGTATGCCTTATCGTTTAACTATGGTCAGCGTCATGTAAAAGAGCTGCAATGCGCGGCTGCGGTGTGCCTGCAACTGGGTATCAAACACAAGATTGTCGATATCTCCGCCATCAACCAGCTGTTAGCCGGCTCGTCGTTAACCGACAATATCGACATCCCGGAAGGCCATTACGCCGCAGACAATATGAAATCCACCGTGGTGCCAAACCGCAATATGATTTTGCTGTCGTTAGCGGTGGGTTATGCCGTGTCTATTGGCGCTAATCAGGTATATTACGGCGCGCACAGCGGCGATCACTTTATTTATCCGGACTGCCGGCCGGAATTTGTGCAAAAAATGCATGATGTTTGTCAGATAGCCAACTATGAGCCGGTCGATATTGTCAGCCCTTACCTAAGCCAGACGAAAATTGAAATTCTTGCCGACGGCCTGGCCATGGGGTTGGATTACAGCCAAACCTGGACCTGTTACAACGGTCGCGAGAAAGCCTGTGGCAAATGCGGCTCTTGTCAGGAGCGCTTAGAAGCCTTTGCGCTGAATAACACCACCGACCCACTGCCCTACGAATAAGACGCCAAACCGATCCAGAACAGCTGGTTATAACATATAGAAAAGCGGCCTTGTGGCTGCTTCTTTCGTCTCTATAATGTCGAAATCTTATGTTATGGCAGTAATTTATGTTTAGTTTTTGGTTCGCTATCCCATTTTGGCAAAGGGTGCTTGGTGCGCTGTTGCTCGGCGTGACTACCGGCGTGCTGTTTGGCGAAACCGCAACAGTATTTAAACCACTGGGCACACTGTTTATCAATGCCATCCGTATGTTGGTGGTGCCACTGGTATTTTTTGCTCTGATCAGCAGCATTACCTCACTGGCCGACAGCAGGAAAATGCAGCGGCTGGCGTTTAAAACCGTAGGTCTGTTTTTGTTTACCGCATTTATTGCCAGTTTAATTGGCTTAGCTATCGGCTCGTTAGTCAATTGGGGCGATGCTGTGCAGCTTACGGCGGCGGAAGTAAAACCGCGTGATATTCCACCGGTTGCTGATGTGCTGACTAACCTTATTCCCACCAACCCGCTGGCTGCCATGGTAAATGGCAATATTCTGCAAATTATTGTGTTTGCTTCTTTAGTCGGTATTGCCATTAATAAACTGGGTGACAAAGCCGCACCGATGAAAAAAGTGCTACTGTCCGGCGCCGATATTATGTACCAAATCACCCGCATGGTATTGGAGCTGACGCCACTTGGTGTGTTTGGTTTAATGGCCTGGGTAGTCGGCAACTACGGCCTGGACACTCTGCTACCACTGGGTAAGTTTATTCTGGCAATTTATCTGGCCTGCTTGCTCCATATCCTGTTTACCTATGGCGGCCTGGTTAAGTTATTTGGCGGTATAGGCCTGCGGGATTACTTCAAAGCCATTTTACCGGCGCAGTTAGTCGCCTACAGCAGCGCCAGCAGCTACGGTACCTTGCCGGTAAGTCATAAAGTGGTCACCGAAAATTTAGGCGTGTCAAAAGATTACGCCAGCTTTGTGCTGCCGCTGGGTGCCACCATTAATATGGATGGCTGTGGTGGTATTTACCCGGCTATTGCCGCCATTTTTATTGCCCATTTGTATGGTATTGAATTAGCGGCTGTCGATTACCTGCTGATTGCAGGTACCGCCACACTGGCCTCGGTCGGCACCGCCGGAGTACCCGGCACGGCCATGGTCATGCTAACGGTGACCTTAAGTGTAGTGGGGTTGCCGATAGAAGGTATTGCGTTTATTGCGGCGGTAGACCGGATTATCGATATGATGCGCACAGCCACCAATGTAACCGGCGATACCATGGTAGCGCTGGTTATCGGGCGTTCTGAAGGCCTGGTTAAGGCTCCGCTTGCTGCCACCACCGGGCAGGATAACCCCGCAGCAGCGTCTTAACGCTTACTGCTGCGGGTATTTGCTCAGGCTGCACTAAATAAATTCTGGTGCAGTTGTTTCACCACGGCCGGTGCATCATTGTCCTGTACTAAAAAGCACAGATTATGCTTGGAGGCGCCATGGCAAATCAGCCGCATATTAATGCGCTCCAGTGTATTAAATAAATCGCCGGTAATACCCTTGCTACTGTGTAAATGGTTGCCAATCACCGCCACCAGGCTTAAGCCCTGCTCTACCGACACCTCGCAAAAACTGCGCAGCTCTGTCAGTGCCGGCTCTACCGACGCGCTAAAAGCGCTGGTCATGCCGCCTTCATCCAACGTTAATGCCACGCTGATTTCTGACGTAGTGACTAGATCCACCGAAATCTGATGCCGGCTTAAAATATCAAACACCCGGGTTAAGAAGCCGGCGGCATGCAACATGGCCGGGCTTTTTACGGTGATTAGGGTTTGGGATTTTCTCAGCGCGATGGCACGGTACGGCGGGCGATCTTTAACCTCTTTGGCTATCCAGGTGCCGCCGGCTTGTGGCTCGCGGCTGGAGCCGACAAAAACACCGATATTGCGCCGCATTGCCGGTATTAACGTCGCAGGATGCAGCACTTTGGCTCCAAAGGTGGCCATTTCGGCCGCTTCATCAAAGCTGATTTCTTTAATGCAACGGGCCTGCTCGGTTAAACGCGGATCAGTGGTAAAAATGCCGACGACATCAGTCCAGATCTGTACCACGGCTGCGCTTAGCGCTTCGCCAAGCAGTGCTGCGCTGTAATCAGAACCACCGCGGCCGAGCGTAGTGGTTTGCCCCACCTCATCAGCACCGATAAAGCCCTGGGTTACCACTACGTTATCAGCCAATAACGGTTGCAATTGTACAGCACACAGCGCACTGATCTGGCCAATTTGCGGTTCACCTTTGCCAAAGCGGCTGTCGGTACGCATAACCCGGCGCGCATCGAAGCATAGCCCCGGCGCACCGCGCTCACGCAGCACCTGGGCAAACAGCACTGAACTTAAACGCTCACCGAAGGATTGGATCTCGTCTTTATGCGCAGCGCTATACACAGCGCCACTTTGCTCTATCAGCTCTTTTAACGCCGATAACAGCTGGTCAATATCAGCCGCTACGCTGTCTGGCTGCTGTAAACGGTTTAACACCGCCAGCGTAATACGCTCTATGCCCTGGTAGCAGGCATAGCGTTCAGCTACGTCGGTATGTTTGGTAATATCAACCAGCAGGTTGGTGACGCCGGAACTGGCGCTGACCACCACTAAACGAATGGCAGCATCAGATAAAATAATGTCAGCACAACGTGACATCGCATCAAAGTCAGCGACGCTGGTGCCGCCGAATTTTGCAACAATAAGTTTGGACAAGGGTGCCTCTCCTTATAAAACATAATAAGCAGAGCATGGCATTTGCTAACAGCAAAACGAGAATGGCACAGACAGCTTCTGTAATTTCTGTAAACTGTAGTTAACAAAGGCCAGAAGCTCTCCACCGAAATTCAGGTGACAGTCGTAAGGATTCAGCCTTAACGACCGGAAGCTACCGCTCTATAACAGTAGCTCCCTCGGCGTTAGTCCCCCTTATTCAGGCTACGATGTATAGACATCTGTCCTGAACTACCTGGCTAACGCGCCTCTTCTGGTCTATCAGATATGATTGACGGGCGACACCTTACCCTGTTTTTTCTTGCCAGGCAATAGCCTTTTAGCCGTCTAAACAAAGTTTTTTGTCGCACCCGCTGCTGCGCCTGCCGGTGCTTATACTTTGTCGCTATGGTAACGCGATAAGCTGAACAAATCCTTAGCACAGATTAAATAAATCAGTAGTTGCGGTTAATTTTTTTAAGCGCTGCGACAAAGGCATCCATATCTGTTTCAGTTTTAGCATCACTGTGCCATTTGTTGTGAAACCCCAGCGATAACTGCACCTTGCCATCGGTTAAATACACCTCATAGCCATCAAAGCCGGCATTAACGGTAATACCATCCAGCTCAAAGCCCGCCCCCAGCTCATTGGTAATGGCGCGGCCATGTTTTTCTACTTTGCCAAACACACTGAGTAAAAATTTACCATCCAGTTCATTCTGCATTTGTACGCTCCTGTCTCAATTGCCATAAGAGTAACACCGGTTTGCAGCTATTACATACTCAGGGTATAGTCCGGCGCAGTTAGATAAGAACAATAAGGAAAACCTATGCGTCAACCTCTGTTCACCACCGCCATGGCCCTGACATTGTCCATCACCGCGATGGCAGCAAGTGCAAATAATATTGTGCAGCAAGCACCATTGGTGTCTATTGCCAGCCACGATGCCTACTTTGATAATCTGCGGGCACACTGCGGTAAAGCCTATCAAGGCAAAGTGGTAATGGACAACCCGAAAAGCGATGGCTTTGACGGTAAGCTAATTATGCATGTCCGTAAATGTACCGACAGTCAACTGCAGATCCCGTTCCATGTTGGTGACAATCATTCCCGCACCTGGATCATCACGAAAACTGGCTCAGGCCTGAGTTTAAAGCATGATCATCGCAATAAAGACGGCAGCCATGATGTCTCCACCATGTACGGCGGCCATACGCTGGATGCCGGCTGGCCGACAGTACAAAGCTTTCCGGCCGATCAGTACTCGAAAGAGCTGTTTGTGCGCTTGGGCATTCCGGCTTCTAATGGCAACACCTGGCAAATGTACATTTACCCGCAAACATTTAGTTACCGGCTGGTACGTGACGGCCGCGAGTTTCGCGTTGACTTTGATTTAACCAAACCGGTCGCCTTACCGCCTACGCCCTGGGGTTATCAGGACTAAGCACCTGCTGGCAGCGATTAGGCGACTGGTCGCTGCTTTTTAGTTACGTTAAGATAAACCGCTTTTGCAACCCAATATTGAACCTACAGCGACCTATAACGATAAAAACCACGGAGTGATTATGACTACCCAATCCAGGTTTACCTTACTGGCCAGCGCATTAGCTGCAGCCGCCTTACTCAGTGCCTGTTCTGAACAACCGGCTGACGTAAAAACCGCCGCGCCTGCTGACGTTACAGCGCCGCAAGCCGAATTTACCCTAACAGAGGTTAATCCGCGGTTGGGCGAATACATTAAAACCCTGGCTTCAGACGAGTTTCAGGGCCGGGCTCCGGCGACCAAAGGCGAAGAGTTAACCGTGGCCTTTTTAGAAGATAATTTCCGCCGCATCGGTTTAAAGCCTATAGACGGTGACAGCTACAAACAACCGGTATCGCTGGTGCAGATTGACCCGGTGCAGGTATCCGCCATTAGTTTAAAAGGCGATAACTTACCCGCCCAGTTTAGCTACCGTGATGAAATGACCGCCTGGACCACCCGGGTGACTGAACAGGTTGATGTCGTTGACAGCGATATGGTCTTTGTCGGCTATGGCATAGTGGCCCCGGAATACGGCTGGAATGACTACGAAGGCTTAGATGTTAAAGGTAAAACCGTGGTGATGTTTGTTAACGATCCGGGTTTTGCCACCCAGGACCCTCAGCTGTTTAACGGCAATGCCATGACCTACTACGGTCGCTGGACCTACAAATATGAAGAAGCTGCCCGTCAGGGCGCGGCGATGGCGCTGATCATCCATGAAACCGATGCCGCCAGCTACGGCTGGGGGGTGGTCGCGCACGGCTCGCCGATTAAGTTTGACTTAATCAATGACAACAAAAACATGGACCGCGCCAAAGTCGAAGGCTGGGTCACTACTGAATCGGCCGAAAAGCTGTTTGCCAACATTGGCACCGATTTAGCCACTATGCATAAAAAAGCACTGGAAAAAGACTTTGCACCTGTGCCGTTAAATGCAAAAGCCTCTGTTAGCGTGAAAAACAACCTGCGCGAGCTCACCTCCAGCAATGTGGTCGGCTATATCGAAGGCAGCAAGTATCCGGATGAATATGTGCTGTATATGGCGCACTGGGATCACCTGGGCATGGATTTCTCTAATCCAAACAACAAAGTGTTTAATGGCGCTCAGGATAATGCCTCAGGTACCGCTGGCTTACTGGCACTGGCCGAATACTTTACCCAGCAACAGCAGCCTGAGCGCTCAATAGTGTTTGTCGCCGTAACGGCAGAAGAGCGCGGTTTATTAGGCTCTGCCTGGTACGCGGCTAACCCTGTGTTCCCGCTGGAGAAAACCGTCGTCGGTATTAATATGGACGTGATGAACGTGTACGGCCCGATGAAAGATATGGTGATTGTTGGTATGGGTAATAACAATGCTGAAGATATCTTAATTAAGTACACTAAGCAGCAAGGCCGCTATGCGGTGCGCGAACATAACCCGGAAGCCGGTATTGCTTATCGCTCAGATCACTTTAACCTGTCGAAAAAAGGCGTGCCTATTTTGTACGCTAAAGGCGGTAATGATCACTTTGAAAAAGGCGCTGAATGGGGCAAAGCCCAGCGCGCTGAGTACAATAAATGTTGTTACCACAAGGTAGGCGATGAATGGAGCGACGATTGGGATTTACGCGGTGCCCAGCAGGATTTAATGCTGTATTATCAGGTAGGTAATGAGCTTGCTAATAGCCGCAACTGGCCAAACTGGCATGAAGGCAATGAGTTTCGCGCCGTACGCGATGCCTCAGCCGGGGCGCGCCAGTAAACGCAATAACCACGGTAAGGGCAGCACAGGCTGCCCTTTTTATTGCGGCCTGGGTTGCCACTGTGCATAGAGATAAACCGCCCGGCCTGATATATTCATTGTCTATTCAGTAGGTTCGGTTTAGTCTTCAGCGAATAAACAAAAGGATTTCCTATGCGCAGGTGGCAAAAAATACTGCTTACCACCCTGGCTGTATTGCTGCTGTTAACAGCTAAGGTCTATTGGTACCTGCAAAAAGCCCTGTCCGACCTGCCGCTACAAAACCTGCAGTATCAGCTAAGCAGCCTGGG
The DNA here is from genome assembly GCF_011634895.1 of Rheinheimera pleomorphica. Lineage (GTDB taxonomy): Bacteria > Pseudomonadota > Gammaproteobacteria > Enterobacterales > Alteromonadaceae > Alishewanella > Alishewanella pleomorphica. The sequence continues at coordinate 49,290 of NZ_SIRR01000025.1, forward strand.
GCTGCGCCACGTGCGCCTGACGAATATCAGCTTCACGCTGCCAGAGCCGGCATTGCAGGTAAGGCTTACCGATCTGCAGCTGAACTGGCGTTTTAATAATGCAAAACTGACAGCACTGGCCGTCTCAGAGGCTGATGTCAGGCTTTTAGCCTGGCCTGTTAGCGCTAACACATCTGCAGATAAGGCCCCTACTGCCGGCTTAACCAACAACTGGCAGCTGCCTGCCAGTTTGCCAGACACGATAAGCCTGGATAAACTCAGGCTTAACCTACCCTGCGGCGGTGCTCAGTGCCGCTATCAGTTATCACTTCAAGCAGCACAGCAATCAGGCAAGCTAACCTATCAGCTACAGCTGTCTGACGCTAATAGCGTCGACATTAACCGGCTTAAACTGACCGGACAGTATTACACAGTGGCAGAGTTGCCCGTACTTTATAGCGACATTGAGCTTGATAACAGTACCAGGCTACAGCTAAAGCAGCACTTGACGCCGGCCTCTGGCGATAAGCTGGATATTAATGGCGACATTAACCTTCAGATAGCACCGCCCTCCGCCTGGCTAACGCAGCAGCTGGCGCTGTGGCAGGTGGGACTGCCACAGGATGCGCTAAGCCAGTTTAATGCGCCGGTATCGCTGCAGAGCCAATGGCAGTTAAGTGTACCGAAACAGCTAAATCTGGCCGCTCTGACCACAGCAAGCAGCGGCCAATGGCAGTTAGAGGCCCGCCTGCCCTCTGCGGTTGCCCTACCCGGCATCGGTATGCTGCAGGGGCAATTCACTGCTGCCCTGACGCTTGAACAAGGCGAGCTCAGCCGGTATCAGCTTAACAGCCAGCTCAGGCTAAGCCAGCCTGAGATACCGCAAGCGCTGTCGCAACTTGGCATTGGTGCCGATACGCTGGATATCGCCATCAGCAGTCAAAGCCACGGGCCGGTGCAGTTAACAGCGCTGCCGCTGCAGATTGCGCTAAACAGCCGCGGTGATACTGCTTTGGCGTTTAACGCCAATGCCACATTAAACCCAACGCCGCCGCTGAGTGTCAGCGTACAGGATGCCAAGCTGACGCTAACACAAGCGCAGCTGGCAAGCGCTCAGGCCCGGCTCGATAACCTTAAACTGCAAAGCCATTTTAACGCTTACTGGCTGGCTGACCGCTGGCAACTGGATGTGCAGCAGCTAAGCGCTGAGATTGCCGCCATAGCAGCAAAAGACACCAGGCTAAACCTGCTGACGCTAACGAGCAGTGCCGGTCAGTTTAGCGGAGATGCCGGCTTTACGGCGCTGCAGCTGAAAACAGATATACAGCTGAGCCTCGACCAGCTTACCCATAGCGCTATTAAGCCGCTTAGCTGGCAATGGCAGGCTAAACTGCAGGGTGATTTGTCCAGGCTCAGCCTTGAGGGCAACTTAACCAATAGCGCCAGTTTACAGCTGTCGCATCAAGTGCAGTATGCGTCTGACAACATCAGTATCGACTGGCAACTGGGCGATATGTTTTTACTGGCCGGTAATCCGCTTAGCGACAGCCTGGCCGCCTGGCCGCCGTTGCTGGAGCTAAACCGTGGCCGCCTTGGCGCCACCGGTACGCTAAGCCTGTTACCGGCGTTACATGCCACAGCACAGCTGCAGTTATCCGGTATCAGCGGTATTTATGACCGTAGCCTGTTTCAGGATCTCAGCGCCGCAGTGCAGCTGCATTACACGCCAGAGCAATTTCTGCTTAGCACCAGCGACGCCAGCCTGGCACAGATCAATCATGGTGTTGTTGCCGGACCGCTCAACGCAACGGCGCATTACCAGGCTCATCCCGGGGCCATAGCAAGCGGCACGCTGGATATACAACAGCTGCAATTGCAGGCGATGGGTGGCCACATTGCTATGCAGCCGCAAGTGCTGGATTTATCCTTACCCGGGCAAAAGCTGCAACTTAACCTAAAGCACATTGATATTAGCCAACTGCTTAAGCAGCATCCCAGTACTGATATCAGCGGCAATGGCCGTATATCAGGCACTATACCGCTGTTATTAGGCCGCAGCGGTGCCAGCATCACCGATGGTGTTATCGCTGCCGAAAGCCCCGGCGGCACCTTGCAGTATCGCCCGCCGGCAGCACAAAGCATGGCAGCAAACAATCAGGGCATGAAACTGGTGCTGGACGCGCTGGACGACTTTCACTACTCGGTGCTGTCGAGTAAAGTCAGCTATGATACCAGTGGTAAGTTATTACTGGCCCTGCAGCTGCAGGGCAATAACCCGGCACTGGAAAACGGCCGGCCTATAAATCTGAATATTAATCTGGAAGAAGATATTCCGGCACTGATCACCAGCTTGCAACTTAGCAGCCAAATCAGTGACAAAATAAAGCAGCGGGTACAACAGAAATTACAACAGTCAGGCGCGACACGCGCTAACGGAGCACAACCATGATAAAACCAACGGGCAGCGCAGCCTTATTGCTGCTGATGCTGGCCGCCTGTACCCCCAAAGTGCAGGTGGCGATGCCGGCAGAGCCGATTAATATCAATCTGAATGTAAAAATTCAGCATGAAATTTATATCAAAGTCGACAAACAGCTGGACGAGCTGTTCAGTGATGACAGTGGTTTATTCTAAGGAGCACACAATGAAACTGATTAAACAAATAAAGCTGCTGTTATTACCTGCGCTGTTGGCGCTAAGCCTGCCGGTACTGGCCATGAATTTGCAGCAGGCCATGGCAGCTTTGGGTAATGCTAAAGCTCAGGGCTTAGTGGGCGAGCAAGCCAACGGTTACCTGGGGGTGGTGCAAAACAGCCAAGATGCGGCCGATATCGTTAAATTAATTAATGACGCCCGCCGCGCCGAGTATGCCCGCTTAGCACAGCAAAATAATATCGCCGTAGCCGATGTTGAAGCCATGGCCGGCAAAAAAGCCATAGAGCGTACCAGTGCCGGCCACTTTATTTTGCTGGACGGTAACTGGGTGAAAAAGCCCTGATGGCAGCACGAAATTTATCATCGTGGCAACTTCGGTTTCAGCTATGCTGATAAAGGTACTGTTTTCTCAGGTAAATATCTTTGTATAAATATTTTGCGCTAACGCTTTTTATTAACACTGCACTGGCTGAGCAGCCAGCGCAGTTTGATGCCTTGGTACAACAGATTGAAAGTGGCCAGCGTTATTTTTTTTCCGCTGCCGATTACCAGCAAGCATTAGCTGAACTTGAGGCTGCACTGCCGCCTGATGACGCCAACCGGCGCCATATGCTGGACCGGCTAAGCTGCCTGTTACGCTACTATAACCAACCTCAGGCCGGGATCCGCTATAGCGACGACAAAATCTCTGCCGCCCAACAGCGTCAGGATCATGCTGCGCTGGCAGATTATTATGTTTGCCGCTACTACCTGTATAGCCAAATTGGTCAGGTACAGCGTGCTGAGCAACAGGCTCAGCTAAGCTATCAAGCGGCCAGCGACAGCGAAAATCCGCTTAGTATTGCTGTCAGTCTGGCCTTGCTGGGTAATATTGCCTCTTATAGGGGTAATTACGCCGATGCCATGCAGCACTATGTTACGGCTTACCAGTTGCAACGCGGTTTAGGCTACAAACCCTATATCAGCGATTTGGTGTTATCTATTGCCGCAACGTACCGGCGCATGGGCTTATTTCAGGATGCGCTGAACTATATTGAGCAGGCCGAGCAAGAATTTACTGCGCCCAATGAGCAGTTTCGCCATGCGCTGATTATGCATGAAAAAGCGTATTCTTATGCTGAGCTAGGCCAGTATGAACAGGCTCTGGCACTGTTTGAGCAGTCGATGGAGGTATATCAGCAAATAGACGAGCCCTTATGGCGCAGCTACACCAAGGTCAATCTGGTGTGGATCCACAACCTGTTACAGCGCTACCCTGAGGCCTTGCAACTGGCCAACGAAGCCGAAACTGAACTGGCGCAGCTTAAAGCCCCCGATCTGTCTGCCTTGGCAACGTATCAAGGCTTGCTGGCATTGTACAACGCTGAAACCTTAACAGCGCTGGGCAACGCTGCGCAAGCACTGGTAAAACTGCAACAGGCAGAGCAACAACTCAGCATTGAAAACAACCCGCGCTATATGTTGCTGTTACACAATGCCAAAGCCACCGCCCTGGCCCACGCCGGTCAATATCAGCAGGCCTACCAGCGCTTGCGGCAGTATGTCAGCCTGAACCAGCAACAACTGACGTTATCGCGTGAACAACAAAGCAATGTGCTGCGTTTCCAGTTCGACTCGGCACGTCAGCAAGAGCGTAATGATCAACTAAAAGCCGAGAAACAACTGGTTGAACAGCATGTCAGCACACTGCAGATGGCACAGCGCTGGCAATATGCCGCCCTTAGCCTGATAGCCTTACTGTTTGTGATTCTGTTTAGCTTTGCCGTATCGTTGAAAAAACGTAACCGTAAACTGCACCGGCTGGCAATGACCGACGAGCTGACACAAATTGCCAACCGCCGCCGCATTATGATGCAAGCCGAGCAAGAGCGGGTTAAAGCGCTGGATACCGGGCAGTCGCTCTGTTTCTTGATCTTGGATTTAGACCATTTCAAGCAAGTTAACGACAAATATGGCCACGATGTTGGCGATATTGTGCTGCAGCAAATGTGTATGACAGTCGCGTCGATGCTACGCGCGCAGGATCATTTTGGCCGTACCGGCGGCGAGGAGTTTTTAATAGTGCTGCCTGATACTGACGCTGACGCAGCCTTTGCCATTGCCGAGCGGCTACGTCAGGCGATAGCGGATATTCAGTTTCCCGAAACGCCGAAAAAAATGCGTATAACCTGCAGCATAGGTATCAGCCAGTATCGCCCTGATGAACCACTGAATATCAGCCTGGGCCGGGCCGACGATGCCTTATACCAGGCCAAAGCCGCCGGCCGCGATCAAACCCAGCGCAGCGACTAGCGCGACTTTAGTCTAATACCCACTAGTCTAGCCTTTTTGTACTATGCTTGGCTGACCCTAACCACAATAAAATCAACCGCAACTGAGGCTAAACGATGAATGCCATTTTTCTGATGTTGATGGGGCTTGGCGCTATGGCGCTGGGTTACTTCGTCTACTCCAAGTTTATTTGCGAGAAAATCTTTAAAGTTGACCCTAATTTCAGAACGCCGGCACATGAGATGCAAGACGGCGTCGACTATGTTCCTACTAACAAGTACATTTTATGGGGCCATCACTTTACCTCAGTTGCCGGTGCCGCGCCTATTATCGGCCCGGCCATTGCCGTGATCTGGGGCTGGGTTCCGGCCTTTTTGTGGGTGGTATTCGGCACTATTTTCTTTGCCGGTGTACACGATGCCGGCGCCATCTGGGCCAGTAGCCGCAACAAAGCCAAATCTATCGGTGCTTTAACCGGCGATATCGTCGGTAACCGTGCCCGCAGTATTTTTATGATTGTCATTTTCCTGGTGCTGCTGATGGTCAACGCGGTATTTGCCGTGGTGATTGCCGGCCAGTTAATTAATTTCCCCAGCGCAACTATTCCGGTGTGGGGCGCCATCGTGGTAGCACTGATTATCGGCCAGTTAATTTACCGCAAAAATATGGGCTTGCTGCTGGTCACTATCGTCGGTGTAGTGGCGCTGTACGGTATGATTTATATCGGCCCTATGCTGCCTATCTCATTGCCTGAGATGGTCGGCCCGCTAAGCGACAACCAAAGCTGGATTATTCTGCTGTTTGTGTATGCCGCTATCGCTTCCTTACTGCCGGTGTGGATGCTGCTGCAACCGCGCGATTACATCAACGGTATTCAGTTGTTTATTGGCCTGGGCCTGTTATACGGCGCCGTTATTCTGGCCAGCCCTGATGTCGTTGCCCCGGCGTTTAATACTGATGTGCCAGAGGGCACCCCATCACTTATTCCGTTGCTGTTTGTCACTATCGCCTGTGGCGCTATCTCAGGCTTCCACGGTCTGGTGTCCAGCGGCACTACCTCTAAGCAAATTGATAAAGAGCCGGATGTGCGTTTTGTCGGTTACTTCGGCGCTGTCGGCGAAGGTTCACTGGCACTGGCTGCCATTATTGCCGCCACCGCCGGTTTTGCTACCCTGGCCGACTGGCAGGCGATTTACCACAGCTTTGGCCAGGGCGGCGTGTCGGCCTTTATCAAAGGTGGCGCGAATATTCTGCAAAATGGCTTAGGCTTAGATACGGTGCTGTCGCAAACGCTGTTAACGGTAATGGTGGTGCTGTTTGCCGGTACGACTATGGACACCGGCCTGCGCCTGCAGCGTTATATTTTTCAGGAATGGGGCAGCATTTATAACATCAGCTGGATGCAAAAAGCGGCACCGGCTACCCTGCTGGCAGTTGGTTCTTGTTTACTGCTGGCCTTTGGTGCCGGGGGTGATGGCTCAGGCGGTTTAATGATCTGGCCACTGTTTGGCACCACTAACCAGTTACTGGCCGGTTTAACCCTGCTGGTGATCACGGTAATGCTGGTAAAACTGGGCCGGCCTATGTGGTACACCTTAGCGCCACTGATGTTCTTGCTCACCATGACCACACTGGGGTTATTAATCCAGCTGAAAAGCTTCTATGATAAGGGCGACTGGTTCCTGTTTACGCTGGACTTAATTATTCTGGTGGCGGCTGTGCTGGTTATTCTGGAATCCAGCTCAGCGCTGACCAAGCAGATTAAAGCCAACAAAGCGAAAACCGCCACGCAAAACACATGAGTTTAGATAAATTCAAGGCCTGGTTCCAAAAGGCCAGTTTTTACGCTGAAGAAGCCTATAACGCGCCCTATCGCAGTGCGATAGCGCGCGCCAAACGTGAGCAGGATGATTTATTTATGCTGCTTATCTTCTCTGAAATGATGGGCGTACCCAACCCCGCCAGTTACTACACCCTCGAGCTGCAGCCGCTGCTGCTCGAGCGCTTTCACGACTGGCATACCCGCATGGGCATGGAACACTCACCACTGGACAATATTAAATGCTGTTAACCAATAAACGCGTGCTGCTCATTGGCGGTAAAGGCGGTGTAGGCAAAACCACCACCTCCTCTGCACTGGCGGTACTGGCATCAACGCGCGGCAAAAAAGTGCTGTTGGTCTCTACCGATCCGGCGCACAGCCTGGCCGATGCCTTCGACCGCGACATTGGCGACAACATTACCCGCTTAGCGCCAAATTTAGACGGCTTGGAGCTAGACCCCGACCGCGAGGTAGAGCAGCACCTGGCTAAAGTCACAGCCCAGTTAAAACGCTTTACCCGGCCGGAAATGTTTGGCGAAATAGAGCGGCAAATGCGCCTAACCCGTCAGTCACCCGGCGCCCAGGAAGCGGCGATGCTCGAGCGCATCGCCAATGTCATTGAGATAGGCCTTAACGATTACGACCTGGTAATTTTTGACACTGCCCCTACCGGCCACACCCTGCGCCTGCTAAGCCTGCCAGAAGCGATGGCCGCCTGGACTCAGGGCCTGCTCAATGCCAATAAGCGCTCGGAAAAGCTCGGCGATGTATTAGGCCACTTAACCCCCAAAGCCGGGCGCGATATCGACAGCCCGCTTGACGACCCAAACCAGCACGCCACCGCCGGTATGGACGCCCGCAATAAAGCTATTACCGATACTTTGCTGGCACGCCAGCGCTTATTGCAGCGCACCCGTGAAGTATTAACTGATGCCAGCCGCACTGCCCTGCTGTTTGTGTTAACGCCAGAAAAACTACCAATACTGGAAACCGGCCGTGCAGTACAAAGCCTGCAACAGGAAAAACTGCCACTGGCTGGCTTAGTGGTAAACCGCATTTTACCCGACAGTGCCGATGGTGATTTTCTCGCGGCAAGGCGCGCGCAGGAAAAAGTGCATTTAGCCCAGATAGGGCAGGATTTTGCCAAACTGCCACGCTATAAAGTGCCGCTGCAAGCCACCGATATTCAGGGGCTTGGCGCACTGCAGCATATGGCAACGCTACTTGAGCAAGCCGGTTTATAGCCAGCGGCTCAGGGCGTGAAGCGGATATCAAATAGTTAGGCTGGGTTAGTCCGCTATAGGCAAGGAGCGGACATATTGGATATTCAAGCCACGCATTATCTTATTGTCATGAACTGGAGTAGTGCATCATTTTGTAGAATGTTTGTTTGGCTGGTTGTTAGTTTTGCAGCGTCGAGTAGTTTTCTTTCAGTGCTGCCACTTATGTCGTCCAGCTTAATTTCTGCGTCCAATTGAAAATCTAATCGGGCATATCGGTGTTTCATAAACAAGGCTTCGCATTGTTGGCGTACAAGCGGTGCCTGAATGTTGATAAAGTACTCTAGGTTACGCGCCCACCTTATACCACCAGCATTATCAGCAATTTTTTTCGCGGTACAGTGCTTTTCTGACAGATAACATGTGCCAATAGATAAGATATTGATTTCATCGAGCGAGACAGCTCGCATTCTGCTGTAAGTTTGTGCAGCCACAATATCCGGCATGTTACAGATTACGCCACCGTCGATATAGCGTATTTTGCTTCGCGTAAACGCTGGAAAAAAGGTGGGTGCTGCTGATGTGGCTAAAGCGACTTGTTCTAACGTCCAAGACTTATAGTCATCGTCAATGGTATTAATAAGTAGTGTCTTGCCTGTATTCAATTCTACCGTTGTGATTAGTAAATCGATGCCTGAGCGTGCCTTTAAATCTTGCATTGTCTTTTGAGCAAAATCGCCAAAAATAGCGTTAATGGCTTTTTTGAGACCATCATTAGTGTAACGGCTGGAATAAAGATAGTTGTGATACCAGCCTTTAGACTTAAAGATGTCGGCTTTATAGGTTTGGAAGGCTGTAATGATATCATCACTGGATTTACCTAATGCAAGTCCTATGGCAATGATGCCGCCAATGCTTGTGCCTGCAATGCAGTCACACTGCTTTTTGATTTCGGTGTCAAATTCTTTTTCCAGACTTCGGATCACTGCGGCGGTGTAAAGCCCTCGATAACCGCCCCCTGTTAAGCAGAGCATATTCAGCATGTTAGACCGCCTCAACAGTTATCTTGTGGTGTTTATAGAAGGGAGTTTCCCGGCCTACAATAATTGCACCCGGATACAGATCTGCCGCCAAATATGCAGAATCCAATATGTGTGGCGCGTACTGCGAACCAACAGCCTGCACAAAGGTGCCATAATCTTGAAAAAACTTAACATGGTCTTTGTAAAAAATATCAAAATACGGCACTGTCATGTCGAAGAAATACTTAACGACTCGCTTTAAAGCAACCATCAAGTCAGGTTTGTTCAAATCAGCTACCATACTAAATGCGGCCATAATAGACGCTTCGCTCGTTAAATACTTTTTATTGACTGAGCCAGTAGGACTGAATAATTCATACAGTGGGTGCGAGGTATCTTGGTTATGATAGATGATGGCAAGGCCAGCTAAGCCTACACCATCAATGATAAATAGATTAGACATCTAAATTCCCTTTATGGATGTAAATTAGCGTTCTAATAGACCCTTCAAGGTGTCCGCATCTTCTTTGCTGTACTCAGGCGATCTTGGAGGAAGATCGTGTAGCGCAGCCATGCCAATCTTCTCTTTTGTTTCAAAAGATTCTATACCGTCGAAAAAAGAAGGCGCAGTTTGCTGTCGATCTAATGCATCTTGAATGAGCGAGGTGAGCCCTTCTACTGAGCATGCAATAAAATCACCCGAAACACGGTTGTTTACTCTAACCACTGCATTGCTGCCAGAAAGCATCTTTGGCAGCGTAGCCCGAACATTATTAAAATTTACTTCGGAGTCAATATGTTGAGTAATTATCTCTGATATAGCATCTCTTTGTATGCCAGATACAAAAAGTCTAGTGCTTCCGCCCCTGCTTTTTAACGTACTCATGTGATAGACCTATTTGGTTAATATCAGTACTGTACAGTTTAAATCACAACTGTACAGTACGCAAATGTTGTGGATCGCCGCTAATTCGGTTCAGTTCTGGTCCACACTTATTGTGTGATTTTCACACCCCATACAGTTCATGCTGTAACGCTTTAAACTGGTCTTTAAACGCTTGCTCTGCTTTAGCCGGGAATGGGTAGCCTGCCGGGCCGACGAATACGAAATCGGTTCGTGCATTTAGCGTGCTGTCGTTTCGAATGCGGTTATAGGCTTCTATCCAGGCATCGTAATGTTCTATCAGTGCGATGGCATGCGCCATTAGCTGTGCCGGGATTAAATGGCCTTTGGCCAGCAACAAATCGCGGATCGCGATATTGCCTTTTTGAATCACCTCGGCTTCCAGGTGCAGGTTTTTATTATCCCAGCGCTCAAACGCGCGCTTGGTGCGCTCTAGCTGCATTTGTAGCGGGCCAAACAGCTCGGCCAGCGCTTGCTCTTTCCAGCTTCGGGTGGATTCCAACACTTTCAGCCCCTGGTTAAACTGGGCTTCTATCTGCGTTTCAATGGTTTTATTACGGCGCAAAAACAGCACGCCTAATAATGCCGTTACCACACTGCTACCGAGAAAACTGCCGATAACCACATCCAGTAATTGCGTCATTTGCCTGCTGCCTGTTACTTGTTGATATTGGCATTAAAGATAGCAGGTCGCTGTCCGCTGCAGCGCAGATTTTAAGCTTTATCTTTTTGCGCTACACACTTAAGACCATAAAATACTTAAAACAATCAACCCCAAAACGGCTGCGACAAACAACACATTGTATATCGAGCTGGTAAGCCAGAATTTCAGTAACGTTTTACCCCAGCTTTGCCGGTAGTAAAACTTCTGGCACAGTAATAAGTACAACGGGATCCAGTACAGCACCGCTGTTGCCAGCCATTGCAGCGGGGTGATCAGCCAGGGCCAGCTGATATGCTGGCTCAACGTTTGTAACGCGAGATAAAGCACAGAAAACTGCAGAATAAAACTGTGGCTGTGCAGCGCGACAATTAAATGCTCCATGTAGTAGCGGTTGGAACGCAGATACATCAGCTTTAGGATCAGCGCAAACAGCGGTAATAGCAGCAGCATCATCTGCGGTGCCAGACTGAAGAACTTATTAATCGCCAACTTAGGGTTGGCAACAATGGCCTCCACCTTGGCCTCAAAGGCTTGCTGTGCTTCGTCAGACAAAAAATCGGCTTTGCTGTTTACCGGCGTACTCTGCTGTTTTAGCTGCAAATCGTGGTTAATTTCATCTATCACCTGCGACAAGACATTCTGCCCCTGCCCGGCGTTTTGTACCGGCTGTGCCGCGGCGCCCCCTGCTGTGGCGCCATTCATTGTTGGCTCAGGTACTAATTTAGCAAAGATCAAAAACGTGATAATCGAGGTAAATAAATACAGCCGCAGTGGCGGTACGTAAGGTACGCGATGGCCATCAACGTAACGACGGCTTAAATAGCCGGGGCGAAACCATAATGGTACTAAGGTGCGCCAAACCCGGGTGTCCCAGTTACTAAACTCACCAAAAAACTCGGTCACCACGCCACTGACGTTACGAATATAGCTTTTCTTTTCCTGGCCACACTGATGACAAAAGTCGCCCTGTAAGCTGGTAAAGCAGTTATCACACTGATCAGCCGATGCATCCATTTTGTTGCTCACGCTTTTAGTATTCCTGTGCTGATTCTACGTTAAGCATTTGTTTTGGCAATAGTTGTCCGCGGCCTGTTGCCGGACACCCAAAGTGTCCGCGGACAACCAAAATCATAGCCAGCAACCCACATTTTTCAGTTAAATCAAATGGTTAAAATCTGGCATTAAAGCTGCAGATGTACGGTATAAGTCACAATGAAGGACATATGATGATCCAGGGCACTGAACAGCAAGACAACATAATGCAGCGGCCGCGCCAAAGCACAGCTCGGCGTTTTTTGCCGGCTGCGGCCATTGCCAGCGCGGTTATCGCCTTAGCTTTGGCGTTTTTCCATTCAGTAGGTGAAAGCGCCAGCCTGGTGCTGCCACGCAATCAGCTGCAGTTTGCCGTGGTACAGCGCGGCGATTTAGTGCGCGATATCGCCGTACAAGGCCGTATTGTCGCCGCCAACGCCCCTACGCTGTACAGTCAGGAAACCGGCCAGGTGCAGTTATTTAAACAACCGGGTGAAGCGGTAACACTGGGCGATTTGCTGGCCACTATTACCAGCCCCAGCTTACAAAACGATTTACAGCAACAACAGGCGGTGCTGGCCGGTATGCAAAGCGAGGCTGAACGCTCGGTGCTGGCGGCCCGTGAGCAGCAGCTGGATATCGAGCAGGTGATGAATAATGCTCAGGTAAACTTACTGGCCGCGCGGCGCGAGCTGCAGCGTGCCAGCCAGTCGATTGAAATGGGCGTTATCCGCAAACTCGACTTTGATATTGCCAAAGACAACCTGACCAAAGCCGAACTGGAGTTTGACCACGCCAAACGCAAAGTGGCACTGGCCAAGGACAAACTGGCATTTGAGCAGCGCTCGCGCGAGCAGGATATTCACCGTCAGCAGCTGGTAGTAGACGAGCTGCAGCGTAAAGTAGCGGCACTGCGTATCACCGCACCGGTGACCGGCCAGCTGGGTAACTGGCTCACCGAGCAGCAAAGCCATGTACTGCCCGGCCAGCCGCTGCTGACGGTAATCGATTTAAGCCAGTACGAGGCCGAGCTGGCCGTACCGGAAAGCTACGCCCGCGACTTAGCGCCCGGCCAGCAGGTTGAAGTGACATTAGGTAATCAGCAGCTAAGCGGCAGCATCAGCACCATAGCGGCTGAGGTGCGCAACAATCAGGTGAGCGCCAGAGTACGCTTTAACGAAGCCGACAGCACTGCCCTGCGCCAAAGTCAGCGTTTAACGGCCAGGGTTATTCTGGAACACAAACACAATGTACTGAAAATTGCCCGCGGCGACTTTGTCAGCTCCGGCGGTGGCCGCCAGGCCTATCAGGTGCTGGATAATCAGGCACTGCGCAAAAATATCGAACTGGGCGCCTTGTCGGTGCAGTGGGTAGAGATTTTAAGCGGTGCCACTGAAGGCGAACAATGGGTTATTTCCAGCTTAAGTGAGTTTAAAGATCTGGACAGGGTAAACCTGAACTAACGGTTAGCAAAAAAAGGACGACACAATGATTAGGTTAAGCAATTTAAGCAAGATTTTCCGTACCGAACTGATTGAAACCCATGCCCTGCGCGAGGTTAACCTGCAAGTGAATGAAGGCGAATTTGCTGCCCTGACCGGCCCATCCGGCTCGGGTAAGTCTACGCTGCTGAATATTCTCGGCACCCTGGAAAGCTTTGACAGCGGCGACTATCAGCTGGATGGCCAGTCGGTAACCGGTTTGAGTGATGCCGCGCTTTCTAAGCTGCGTAATGAAAAAATTGGGTTTATTTTTCAAAGCTTTAACCTGATTAAAGACTTTAGCATCTATGACAATATCGAACTGCCCCTGCGCTACCGCGGCTTTAACGCCAGCGCGCGTAAACAGCGAATTGAGCAGGCATTAGAGCTGGTTGGCCTGCATGCGCGGCGCGACTACCTGCCCGGGCAGCTGTCCGGCGGCCAGCAGCAGCGTGTCGCCATTGCCCGTGCCATTGCCGGCCAGCCGCGTATTCTACTGGCTGATGAACCCACCGGTAACCTGGACTCGTTAATGGCGCGCCAGGTGATGGAGCTGCTGGAAAAAATAAACCAGCAAGGCTGCACCATTTTAATGGTGACGCATGACCCGGATCAGGCACGCCGCGCCGGCAGGCATATTCAGATCATCGACGGCCAGCTGCACGACAGCACCTTGTATGAGCCGCTGGCAGCGCATAGCGCATAAGGGAACGCAAATGGAACAGTTTATTTATTATTTGAAAGTCAGCCTCAAAGGCATTAAGCGTGCGCCGCTGCCCTATGCGCTGACTATTTTTATTTTAAGCGTGGGCCTGGGGGTATTTTTTGCCAATGCCACTTTTTACTATCAGTTAAACAGCGACCCTTTGCCAGATAAAAGCGACAAGTTGTTTTTTCCGATGATAAATCTGGTGCCTTATCAGTGCACCACAGATTGCCGCACGCCGCGGGTATTAAGTTACAGTAATGTGCAAAAGCTCAGCCAGTCGGATATCCCCAGTCAGGCCGCCGCCATGTACAGTGCCGACGGTTACCTGCGTGTCAACGCCGGCCAACCGCCATTGCCGGTCAGCATCCGCATAACGCAGCGCGATTTTTTCACAATGTTTGAGGTGCCACTACTGCATGGCAGTATCTGGCCGGACAACAGTGCCCGCCACGAAGTGATTTTAACCCGGGCCAGTGCGGAAAAACTGTTTGGCCGCACGGACGTGGTTGGTGAGACTCTGCTGCTGGATGACCGCAATGTTACTGTCAGCGCGGTACTGGATAGCTGGCAAATGCTACCCCGGTTGTATGACGCCAATAACCGCAATCATTTAACTGATGCTGACGATATCTACCTGCCGCTGGAAACCGGCTATGACATGAATTATTTGTCAAACAGCCAGTCATCCACCTTTGATGATACCGACTATCGCCAGTTAAGCACCCAGGGCCGCACCGGAGCCTTGCATCAGCTGCAATACTGGGTACAGCTGGATACGCCGGCACAACAGCAGGCTTACCGTCAGTTTATGCACAATCTGGTGATGGATGAAAAAGCGGCCGGCCGCCACCCGTCAGAGCCGAATAACCAACTGGTCGCGATGCAGGACATTGTCAGCTACTTTGGTGGCGACAGTAGCGACATTAAGGCTTTTGCTTTAGTTACGCTGTTGTTTTTGCTGGTGTGCCTGTTTAATGCCAGCCACTTATCGTTAAACCGCTATTTAAGTAACCAGTATGAATTTAGCCTGCGCCGCGCGCTGGGTGCCAGCCGCAGCCAGTTACAACTGCAGATGCTGGCCGATGTATTGCTGATGGCCGGCTTTACCATTGCCGGCGCCCTGCTTACCGGTTATGCCGGTATCAAGCTGATGAACCAGCTGTTACCTGCCAACCGTTTGTTTTCAGACTGGGATCTGCCCTTGCTACTGGGTCTGCTTGCCATCGCCGTTGTCTGCAGCTATCTGGTCACCTTATATCCGTCGCTTCGCGCCTCTTTTGGCACGTTAAATCAGCAGCTTAAGGAATAACCCTCATGTCTTTCTATTTACTGATAAAAGGTTTACTCAACCGTAAGGTGGTCACCGCCCTGCTATTATTGCAGTTGGCCATGACACTGGCGCTGCTGTTAAACAGTATATTACTGGCACAACAAACTCATCAGCAGCTGAACCAGCCTACCGGACTAGATCTGGACAATATCGTGCTGGTGCAACTTAAACCCACTACGGCCTCGTTACGGGTATATCCGGCACTGGAGGAATTACTCAACCGGCAACTGGCCGCTGTTAGCGCCTTACCTGACGTAGTTGCCGCGGCTTATTCTAACCAGTCGGCAATCCTGCAGGGCGGTAACAACGGCAATGTCTATCTGGATGGTGAAGAAGGCCGCAGCAATCAGCCATCGGTACCCATGTACTTTGTCTCAAAAGACTTTTTCCGCGTGCTGGACAGCAAGTTACTGCAAGGCGAACTGCCGCAGCAGTCGGTTTCACTGGATAACCCGGTACCGCCGGATGTGGTGATAACACAAAGCCTGGCCAGGCAGTTATTTGCGGACAAACCGGCTATTGGCCAACAGCTTAACCGCGGCCGTTTGGCAGCAGTTATCTCTGACTTTTACGGCCAGCGCAGCGGCACTAATGTGATGTTTAACAGCATTCAGGTTGCCCCCCCCTTTGGCGTAGACTGGGGCTACAGCATCTTACTACGCACAACACCCGGTCGTGCAGATGTCGTCAGACAGCGGCTTGATCAGACGTTACGTGCCGTTGAGCCTAATATCGAAATATTTCATATCCGCAGCCTTGCCGAGCAGCATCAGCGCCTGTACCGCAACGAATATGGTCTGGCGATGTTACTGGCCATCTTAAGCGCCTTAATGTTGCTGGTCACTATGGTGTCCAGTTACAGCAGTACCTATTTTCATGCATTAAAGCGCCAGCAGGAAATTGGCATTAAACGGGCGTTAGGTGCCAGCAAAAACACTATTTTTATCGAACTGCTAAGTGAAAACTGGCTTTGCACCGCTGTCGGTGCCCTGCTTGGTGTTATGCTGGCACTGCTGCTAAACCAGGCGCTGGCGCAGGTGATTTCCATACCGGCACTTAGTGGCTACTTACCGCTAATTACCATAGCGGTGTTACTACTTTGTGTCACCGTAGCAACATGGTATCCTGCGGCCATTGCTACCCGGGTGTCACCGGCCACTGCCACTAAAGCCTTATAAACTATGCTGAAATTATTGGTTATTGATGACAATCAGCCAATCTGTCAGGCTCTGCAAACGCTGTTTGCGCTGCAGGGTTATCAGGTACTTTGCGCCCGCTCACCTGAGCAGGCCTGGCAGCTGTTAGCGGTTAACTCCATCGACCTTATTCTGCAGGATATGAACTTTAGCGCCGGTCAGATGCAGGGCGAACAGGGTAAAACCCTGTTTTATCAGCTACGAAAGCAATATCCTGATATCCCTATCGTGTTGATGACCGCCTGGACCCAACTGGAAATGGTGGTTGAGCTGGTCAAAGCCGGTGCTACCGACTATATCGCCAAACCCTGGGATGACCAGCGTCTGCTGTTAACGGTTGCCAATGCACTGCAGTTGAAACAACTGTCGGTACAACAACAGAAGTTTGAACAGGCGCGTCAGGCCGCCTTTGCCGGTAAAGATTTATGCGGCCTGGTGTTTGCCAGCAGCCAGATGCAGCAGTTATTGCAGATGGCGCTGCAACTGGCACCATCCTCTGCCGCGGTGCTGATCACCGGCCCCAACGGGGCCGGCAAAGAAGGCATTGCCAATGTGCTGCACGCTAACTCACCCCGCCGCGATAAGCCCTTTATCAAAGTGAATATGGGCGCGCTGCCAGGTGATTTAATGGAAGCCGAGCTGTTTGGTGCCGAAGCCGGTGCTTACAGTGGCGCCGGCAAAACCCGGATTGGCCGCTTTGAAGCCGCCGACGGTGGCAGCCTGTTTTTAGATGAAATTGGCAACCTGCCACTGGCCGGCCAGGCGAAACTGCTACGGGTACTGCAAACCGGTGAGTTTGAGCGCTTAGGCTCCAGTGTCACCCGTAAGGTCGATGTGCGGCTGATCAGCGCCACCAATACCGATTTAACAGCGGCAATCAACCGGGGCGAATTCCGCCAGGATTTATACTACCGCATTAATGTAGTGCAACTGGCGCTGCCGGCTTTAGCCCAGCGGCCCGATGATATTCTGCCACTGGCACGGCTGTTTTTAGCCGGTAAAAAGACGCTGAGCAGTGACGCCGGGCAGCAGCTTCAGGCGTATAGCTGGCCGGGCAATGTGCGCGAGCTGCAAAATGTCTGTCAGCGTGCGTTGCTGCTTAGCCCGCACAGCGAGATCCAAAGCAGCGACTTAGGCTTGCCACAGAGCAGCGGCAGCAAAAGAGCGCTGGATGATATTGACCGCGCGGCGCTGGAGCAGGCATTGCTGCAGGCCGGTGGCGTAGTATCACGGGCAGCAAAACAGCTTGGCATCAGCCGCCAGGCACTGTACCGGCGCATGGAGTACTATGGCATTGCCACGCCTTAACCTGCCGTTATCCAAGCGTCGCCTGAGCAGCCAGCAGCGGTTGGATCTGCTATCTGGCGCTATTACGCTGGTCTTATTGGCACTACAAACCACACTATGGCAACCAGGCTGGCTAGTCAGCACAGCGATAATCGCTGCAGGCGTGTTACTGGCAGTGTTACAACGGCTGGCGCTGGCACCACTGCAACGTGAAATCAATGCGCTTAACCTGCATGCGCAAAATCTGCAGGACGGCAGCTTTAATACCAGTGCCAATCAGCTGATGGTGCGCGAGCTTAGTGCGTTAGCCGGCAGTTTAAACCTGATGTCGGCGCAATTGCGTAGCGAGCGCGCCTCTTTGTACCAGCGTGAGTTACTGCTCGATACCGTACTGCAAAGCAGCCCCAGCGCTATGCTGCTAACCGACGCCAATAACACCATCCTGATGAGTAACCCGGCAGCGCGGCAGCTGCTAAGCCATGGTAAAGCTTTTGACGGTGCCAAGCTAAACGCAGTGTTAAATACACAACCGCAATTAGCCCAGGCGATAAGCAGCCAGCAACAAGGGCTGTTGCATTTGCCTGATAACAGTATCTGGCATTTATCACTGAGCCGGTTTCAGCTTAATCAGCAGCAGCATCAGTTGGTGTTGCTAAAACCAATGACGCGGGAAATACAGCGAGAAGAGCTCAGCGCCTGGAAAAAGCTGCTACGGGTGATTGGTCATGAGCTGAATAACACCCTGGCGCCTTTATCATCGCTGGCCTTTAGCGGTGAGCAGCGTGCCAGCCAGCTACAACAGGACGAGCTTGCCGCCATTTTTGCCACTATCAGTGGGCGCAGTGCAGCGTTAAACCAGTTTGTGCAAGCCTATATTCAGTTTGCCAAACTGCCCAGCCCCAATATGGCGCAGGTGAACTGGCCAAGGCTGATTAATCAGCTGCAGGATTTATACGACTTTGAGCTGGCAGGCGACCTACCTAAATTGCCGTGGCAGGCCGATACCCAGCAGCTGCAGCAGGCGCTGCTGAACCTGATTAAAAATGCCCATGAGTCCGGTGCAACCCCTGAAAATATTTGCCTTAGTTTTGTTGAAACAGCGCAGCAGTTGACTATTTACCTGCGTGATAACGGTGGCGGCATGACCGACGAGCAGCTTAAGCATGCTCTGGTGCCGTTTTATACCAGTAAACAGGGCGGATCCGGTATTGGTTTAAGCCTGTGCCGCGATATTATGGAAGCGCATGGCGGCAGCATCTCGGTGCATAATCAAGGTGCCGGGTTGCAAGTTCAGTTGCGGCTGCCAAAACACCAAAGCCAGAGCTTAACATCGTCCTAGACATCAAGACTTGTGCCTTGCATTAGCAACGGGCAATCAGGCTTTTAAACTGCTGGCGCTGGCAGAGCAGCAATACAGCAAAAACCGTGATCCGTTGTTCTGGTATGAGCTTTACTCGAATCAGGCATTGATAAAACATCAATGGGACGATTTGGCCTCGGCAGAAACACTACGCGCCAAAGCGCTGGAAGCGGCCTTAAGCATTGGTCACAAAGGTAAGCTGATTGTCAGCTATGGCAACCTGGCCCGAACCCAGCAACTCAGGGGCCAATATACCCAAGCCTATAATAACTACTTGCAGTCACTGAATTACTTTAGCGCTGGTGAAGACGACAATACCTACGCTATATATCAGTTGCGGCTGGCACAAATCAGCTGGCAGGCCGGACAATACGCCCAGGCCGTAAAGCACCTGCAGCTGGTTGAAGCCGACCGGCTGGGAAATTATCATCAACTTTTATACCACCAACTCAGCACCAGCAACGAGCTTAGCCCTTTGCTGCTACCTGTAGACAAGCGCTCACCCCGCGGATAGTCATTCCCACATTACCGCACAGTGTTTTCGCTGTGCCTTTTGCAGCATTTCAATCAGCGGCACCGCTCGCACATTTAAACTAACAGGCACTTTGTCGCCCTGCTTGTTGTCAGTTATGTCTGCTTCTGCTTGCTCTGCTTTAGCACGTTCAGTGTCAGCAATAGCAGCCAAACCTTGCTGCAGTTGCGCGAGCGCCACGCCAACATCTTCGGCATACAGCGCCGAGGGCACTTTATCGTCACGTCCCATCAACTTAAGTAAGCTAAGCGCAGCGTCTTTAAAGTAAATTAAATCGCCACTGGCTTTGCTTTTAAATGTCACTATCATTCGCGGCCTCCGGTTCGGCAGTAGGCAGGCGCCATGTTTACTGCTAGTCTGAACAATAACTTAAGCATAACGTGAAAAGCTTAACCCATGTCAAAATATCTGCTTGCTATCGACCAGGGTACCACCTCCAGCCGTGCCATTATTTATAACCGTCAGCTGAGCATTATTGCCCAGGCGCAGCAGGAAATCAGTTTACACTACCCCAAAGCAGGCTGGGTTGAGCAAAACCCCGAGCACATCTGGCACAGCGTACTGCAGTGTATGCGCCACGCATTGCAGCAAGCCGGTCTGGCGGCCACCGACATTGCGGCTATCGGCATCAGCAATCAGCGTGAAACCACGCTGCTGTGGCATAAAAGCAGCGGCAAAGCCCTGCATCCGGCCATCGTTTGGCAGGACAGGCGCACGGCTGCACAATGCCAGCAACTAAAAGATGCCGGCGTTGAACCGATGTTGCAGCAAAAAACGGGTTTGCTGGCCGATCCGTATTTTTCGGCAACCAAGCTACAGTGGCTGCTGGATAATATCAGCGGTGCGCGCCAACAGGCAGAACGCGGCGAATTATGTTTTGGCACTGTAGAGTGCTACTTGCTGTGGCGCTTAAGCGGCGGTGCGGTGCATGCAACGGATGCCAGCAACGCCAGCCGCACCCTGTTATTTAATATTCAGCAGCAAAGCTGGGATACCGAACTACTGCAGTTGTTTAATATCCCCGCAGCGATATTGCCTAAGGTAATGGATAACGCTGCGCACTTTGCCACGGCGACGCCGGATCTCCTCGGTGCAGCCATACCAGTGCTGGCTATGCTGGGCGATCAGCAGGCGGCGCTGCTTGGGCAGGCCTGTACGGCAGAGGGCATGAGCAAAAGTACCTATGGCACCGGCTGTTTCGCCGTGGTAAATACCGGCGCTACCGCACTTAACAGCCAACATAAGCTGCTTAGCACCGTGGCCTGGCGGCTGAACGGCCAGACGACTTATGCGCTGGAGGGCAGTATTTTTATGGCCGGTGCCACTGTGCAGTGGCTACGCGATAAGCTGGGTATCATTAAACATGCCAGCGACACTGAGGCACTGGCCCGGCAAAGCCATTACCAGCAGGCAGAGCTGCTGATCCCGGCGTTTACCGGTCTGGGTACGCCGCACTGGCAACCCGAAGTAAAAGCGGCCTTATTTGGTCTGACACGCGATACCGGCCCGGCACAACTGGCAACAGCTGCCCTTTGCAGTGTCGCCTACCAAAGTTGTGATTTGCTAAACGTTATGCGCCAGGATGGTATCCCGGTCGCCTGCCTGCGGGTAGATGGCGGCATGACGGCCAACCATTGGTTTCTACAAGCGCTGGCCGATATAAGCCAAACACCGATTGCACGCTGTGGCACCTCTGACGCTACGGCCTTTGGCGTGGCTTTTTTAGCTGCACTGCAATTGGGCTGGTATCAACAGCTTACTGACATCACTGAACTTTGGCGCAGCGACATCACTGTCGCACCGGCCTTGACACCTGAGACAGCAAGAGTGTTGTATCAACGCTGGCAAAGGGTAACAACCGCATTGATTGCGCTGGATCTGGCAATACCAGCAAGCCTGTAGTATGTTAACAAAGTACAACTGATGGAGCAGTGGCAAATGCGTCATATACTGATTGCAGTGCTGGACCCGGCACCGCGCGGTGCAGATAACATCGTGTTTAACTACTTGCAGCAACGTGAACAATGGATGCTGGCGCCCGATACACAACTACTGGTACAACGTTTGCCCTGCGTGTTTAAACACAGCCTGGTGGTGTTGGAACAACTGATAAATGTGCACAAACCCAGCCATCTGCTGATACTGGCCCAAAACCCAGCGCAGGTGCAGATTAGTGTAGAAAAAGTCGCACTGAATATTAATCATGCCAGCCTCAGCGACAACGACGGTCAACAGCCCTGCGACAGCCTTACCGCACAGCATGGTCCCGCGGCTTACTTTAGCAACCTGCCACTGAATGCTATTGTAAGCCAGCTGCACCATGCCACTATCCCGGCTCAACTGTCATATCACGCTGGCACCTTTGTTGCCAATCATGCTTTTTACGGCCTGATGCACTATATCAAACATCAGAATACCAGCTTGCAAGGCGGTTTATTACAACTGCCTTTGCTACCAGAACAAGCTTGCAGCCTGCCTGGTATTGCCAGCATCAGCAGCGAGCAGATGCTGCAAGCAGTCAAACTGACGCTACAAGCCTGTCTGGCACACAGCGACAGCATGTTACGACCGGCCAGTGCTTTTGGCTAAGCGGCTAAATTAAAAAACATTTTCTATTCAGCGAAAATTAAGCTTGCATAAAATTTAAGCGGCGATTAGAATGCGCCCGCTCGAAAGGCAAGTCATCCGAAAGGATGAACACGCAAAGCTTCAGGTCTAAGGTTGTCAGGAAACTGGCCTCTACGATAGCTGGGCTGCCGTCGCTAAGTGCGATGTTTACTTCTGCTCTGTCAGAGTTAAACGACATGCCTTATGTCCTTTCGTGTTCTGCAACCTAAGTTGCATAAATGATTGCAAATTAACTCACATTTTGGAGCTCGAATATGAAAGCAAAATTAATCACTTTAGCTACCGTTATCGCCGCCACTTCATTTATCAGCGCTCCTGCTGCTGCAAACGACCAATTAGCTCAGTCTATCTGCTCTTATGTTGCTGCTGACAGCAAAAACAACCTGCGTAAAACGCTGTCTGACAACCGCTTACGTCTGCGTAACGTATATGAGGGTATCGTGTGTGACGGTTTACCACTGGTTCGTCACGCGATTAAACACAACGCAGCAGACACTGCCGGTTTTATTATCAGCCAGTTACCAGGTAGCCAGGTAGCGGCGTCAGGCGATATTGAGTGGGCAACCAGCAATGGCTTTGGTTCATCACCAATTATCAACGCGATCAAAGAGCGTAGCGCCAGCTAAGCACAGAATTACCGATAGAAAAGGCGCCGCAGTGGCGCCTTTTTTACTTTGTGGCTCAGGCTTTTAATGTAAAACAATGCTGCTTTACGTGCTCGGCAATACCAACACCGGCTTCTGACATCGTTAAGTATGTCTGATCAGCACCCGCAGCGATAATATCGCGGGCCTCATCATCATGCATGCTGTGCGATACGATAAAACCACTGAAACCGGCATCACGTAATTTTTTTGCTGCAATCATTTTGGCTTCAACGTCATTCATACTCAGAATAACCGCTTCCACCTGGCCAAAATTCAGCCCTTGCCAGAACACCTGATCTTCAGCATCGGCGTAAAAGATATTGATGCCCTTTTTCTGATGTTCAGCCACTTTAGCCGGATCTGAGTCCATGGCAATAATGTTACGGCTGCTGGTCAGATAATTGTATGCAGCGGTACCAGTGCGTCCCATGCCCATGATCAATACATCGGCATCACCTAAGGATACCGGCTGCTCATCCGGATGATGAATATTGCGCTCAAATTTCAATAAGCGATTACATAACTTATCGTACAGCGGATGCGCCATCCGGTTTAATGGCGCTGAAATGACAAAGGATAGCGCCACCGTTAGTGCCAACGGGATCAGCCATTCTGGTAATACTACACTGGCGACAATCAGGCCAAACTCACTGTAATTGGTTAAGCTAATGCTGGCTAAAAAGGCACTGCGGGCGCGCAGTTTAAACATAATTAGCAGTAGGAAAAACAGTATCGCTTTAAGTGGCAGTAATAGCGACATTACACCGGCAAATAACCACGCATTGGCATCCGGTAAACCATCGATACCAATTTGTAAAAAGAAACCTACTAAGAAAAACTCTTTAATGCTCCAAAGTGATTTAGACAACTCGCCTGCTCTGGGATGTTTAGCCAGAATAGCACCAAATACCAAAGCGCCAAGTTCAGAGCTTAAGCCCACCATTTCAAAGCCTTTGCCGCCAATAACCAGTGCCAGTAATAAGCCAAACAGAATTAATAAATCTTCATGCCCGCTGGCATCAAGTAATTTGTATAGCAAGGGCCGCAGCAGTGGCAAAGCAAACACCGCCAGCGCCCAGGGCGATGGTGTAGTGCCATTAGCCAGGCTCATCACCAGCAGTGCCAGTAAGTCCTGTACGATCAGAATACCTATCGCCACCCGGCCATGAAACGCCCGGATCTCCCGTTTGCCTTCTAGCACCTTAGCGGCCAGTACTGTACTGGAGAACGCTAACGCCACTGCCAGCATTAACGCCTGATACCAGCTAACATCAAAAATAAATAGCACCGCAGGTAGGGTAAGAATAATCGACAACGCAAAATGTAAGGTGCTGCCACCCAGCACTTCCGGCTTGCCCAGGCTGCGTACATTCAGCTTTAAACCAACGGTAAACAGCAGCAATAACACGCCTAAATGGGCAACGTGATGAATAATAGAAGGCCCTTCAGCGGGTAAATCTAAATCAGCCGCCGTTGCCGAAATAACAAAACCAGCCAGCAAGTAGCCTACCAGCGGCGGCAAACCAATAGCGCGCACCACTAAACCTAAAGAAAAAGCAAAACCTATCCAAACTGCTTCCAGCATCCGTTAATTCCAGTTTTTAGTGTTAGATGTAAAAGTTTGAGTTGTCAGTATATTGGCTATCTCAATCAACGCTTTTAATGTGGATCATCTATATCCTGTTTCATTGTTTGTTCCTTGTCATCTTTTCGCCGGCCAAATAAATTACCGTTAGCACGATGCAGCCATTCATTGTAGGTGCGGTGCACCCCGCGGCGCATCGCAGAGGATGAGTTCTCCAGTATGTCTATACCCACCAGCACTGCCACCACTAATACTGACAGTTTAATGGCCACCAGATCCTGGCCTATGCCAATACAAACGCCAATGGCCGCCAACACCCAGATGGTCGCAGCGGACGTCACGCCCAATACCATGCCATCGCGTGCTAACATAACACCAGCACCTAAAAAGCCCACGCCGGTGATCACCTGACCAATAATACGAGAGGGATCCGTCATCTCGCTGTTAACTGACATCGACGCCGCAATAAACACATAGGTGCCCATCACGATTAAAATTGAGGTACGAATACCAGCCGGTTTGCCGCGTAATTGCCGCTCCAGACCAATAATAAAGCCACACAATAACGCCGTGCCCAGCTCTGTCCATGCAAAGGGGCTGATATTAAACACGAGTTGCCAATCGGGCATAATTTATCCTTTAGCGGTGCGCAGTTGTTGTTTTGCCGCCTGCCATTCAGCCTGCGTTATCGGGCTGGTATCTTGCTCTGCTAGGTTCTCTAACTGTGCCTGACGTTTTCGTGTCGCAACGTGTTGTAATATAGCTGCATTTTCATCGTCTGTACGCCGGTTCCAGTCGACTATTTCTGTAATATGCCGATAACAGCCAACACAGACTTTATCAGTATTTAACCGGCAACAGGCCACACAAGGCGATTCAACCACCACTTTCTCCTGATTTTATCGGCTTTTGCCTGAGTTCTAACGCAAGATAATAGCGAAAAACTTAACTCTGATGCCAGTTTATGTCACTCTGGCAAACAGTATTCTGATAATAATAACCCCCTTACGTCCAAGGAACCGATAATGAACGCTTTTAAACCCAGTATGCTGGCCCTGATGCTCAGCAGCTTTTTCCTGCAGGCCGAAACCGACAAAGCCCCGGCCTGGGATGTTAATGCCCCACAAGGCCAGTTTAACGACGTCAATATTAAGGTAAACCAGGGCAGTTGGATGAATGTGGCAATAAGCCCGGACGGTAAAACCCTGGCCTTTGATTTACTTGGTGATATTTACACTATGCCGGTGTCAGGCGGCGCAGCCAAACGCTTAACGCCTGATATTGGCTGGCAAATGCAGCCTACCTTTAGCCCGGATGGTAAATATATTGCTTATACCAGCGATGAAGGCGGTGGCGATAATATCTGGCTGATGAATGCCGATGGCAGCGAGCAGCGTGCGGTAACCAAAGAGACTTTTCGCCTGCTAAACAGCCCGGCCTGGAGCCCGGATGGTGAATTTATTGTCGCCCGCAAGCACTTCACCGCCAGCCGCTCGTTAGGTGCCGGTGAGATTTGGCAGTACCATAAAACTGGCGGTAGCGGCATTATGCTAACTGAACGGCCAAACGATCAAAAAGATTTGGGCGAGCCGGCGTTTTCACCCGATGGCAAATATATCTATTTTTCGCAGGATGATACCCCGGGTAAAACTTTTCATTACAGCAAAGATTCAGAAAGCGGTATTTATAAAATAAAACGCTTTGAGCGTGAAACCGGTAAATGGGAGGTGGTGCTCGACGGTGCCGGTGGTGCTATCCGCCCGACACCGTCACCCGATGGTAAGTACCTGGCCTATATCCGCCGGGTAGATTTTCAAAGCACGCTGTTTTTATATGACCTACAAAGCGGCGAGCATATTAAGCTGTACGATGGCTTAGACCGTGACATGCAGGAAACCTGGGCTATTCATGGCGTTTACCCGACATTGGCCTGGACACCGGATAACAAAAGTCTGCTATTTTGGGCCGGTGGCGAAATTAAGCAGCTCAGCGTCGCGGACAAAAAAGTGGCAACAGTACCGTTTAGCGTCGATACCACTAAACAAATTCAAACGGCTGTGCGAGTAAAACAAGACATCGACAAAGAGCAGTTTAATACTAAAATGCTGCGCTTTGTGCAGGTATCGCCCGATGGCAAGCAAGCGGTATTCAGCGCCCTGGGGCATTTGTATATCACTGATGTTAACAACCCCAAACCACGGCGCTTAACCAAACAAAGCACCGACTTTGAATATTACCCACAGTTTTCCCGCGATGGTAAACAGCTGGTGTACGTCAGCTGGAACGATAATAGCCAGGGCGCGGTAAATATTCTGAATTTACGTAACGGCCGTATTACGAAACTGACCAGCGAACCGGGCAAATACGTTGAGCCGGTGTTCAGCCCGGATGGCAAAACGGTGGTGTACCGTAAAACAGGCGCCGGCAGCCTGTTACCCCGGCAGTGGTCGTTACACACCGGCCTGTATAAAATCAGCAGCAAAGGTGGTACGCCTGAGCTTATCAGCCGCAATGGCCGTTTACCTATGTTTGGTGCTGACAATGATAACGTCTATGCGATGGATTATGCCAAAGCGCCCAGCCTGATCCGTATCAATTTAACCAAACATACCCAACAAACACTGTACACCGCTAAATTTGGCACCGAGTTTAAACTGTCGCCAGATGGTAAATATCTGGCCTTTGCCGATCGCTTTAAAGTGTTTGTCACGCCCTTTACCGAGCGCGGCAGCGCTATTGATATCAGCGGCAGTGATAAACAGTTTCCGGTAAAACAGTTGTCGGTGCGCGCCGGTGAATACATCAGCTGGGCCGGCAACAGCCGTCATCTGTATTGGAGCTTAGGCCCCGAGTTGTACCATGCCAGCATTGAAGGTCTGTTTGAGTTTAGCGATAAAACCGACTTTGCCGCCAAAAACGGCATAGATCTTGGCTTTACTGCGCCGGTCGACAGCCCGCGTGGCACAGTAGCCTTTGTCGGCGGCCAGGTGATTACCATGAACGGCGATGAAGTGATTCAGGATGGCGTGGTGCTGGTTGAAAACCAAAAAATTATCGCCGTGGGTAAACGTGGTGAAGTGGCCGTACCGGCCAAAGCCAGAGTGTTCGATATTGCCGGTAAAACCATTATGCCGGGCTTGTTTGATGCCCATGCACATGGTAGCCAGGGCAGTAACCAGATAATACCGCAACAAAACTGGCAAAACTATGCCTCGCTGGCCTTTGGCGTTACCGCTATTCATGACCCGTCCAATGATACCCGCGAAGTCTTTGCTGCCAGTGAAATGCAAAAGGCCGGCCGCATTGCCGGGCCGCGCATTTTCTCTACCGGCACCATTTTATACGGTGCTGAAGGCGCAGGTTATACCTCGCATATCGATAGTCTTGATGATGCGAAATTCCACTTAGAACGCTTACAAAAAGCCGGTGCTTTTAGTGTGAAAAGTTATAACCAGCCAAGGCGCAATCAGCGCCAACAGGTAATACAAGCGGCGCGTGAGCTGAATTTGATGGTAGTGCCCGAAGGCGGCTCATTAATGCAACATAACCTGAGTATGATTGTTGATGGTCACACCACCATTGAGCATGCCCTGCCGGCGGCAAAAGTGTATGACGATGTGAAACAGCTTTGGCAGGCCAGCACCACCGCCTACACGCCCACGCTAAATGTGGCTTATGGCGGTATCTGGGGTGAGAATTACTGGTATGACAAAACCGAAGTATGGAAACACCCGAAACTGCGTACTTATGTACCAATGGATGAACTGGCACCGCGCAGTATGCGCCGCCCTACGGCACCAGAGCATCACTACAACCACTTTAATGTAGTAAAAACCGCGAAAGAACTCAGTGATGTTGGTGTTGTCGCCAATATTGGCGCCCACGGCCAACGTGAAGGTCTAGGCGCACACTGGGAGATCTGGATGTTCGCCCAAGGCGGTATGAGCCCACTGGAGGCACTTAAAACCGCCACCATTAACCCGGCAAAAACCTTTGGTATGGACCATCAACTAGGGTCTCTGCAGGTGGGTAAACTTGCTGATCTCATCGTTATTGATGGTAATCCGCTTGAGGACATCCGCCAAAGCGACCGCGTAACCCATACTATGGTTAATGGCAGACTATATGATGCCAACAGCTTAAACGAGATCGGCCTGCGCGAGCGAAAGCGTGCACCGTTTGAGTTTGAACCGCGGTAAATTGCAACCCCAAAGGGGGTCAGCGTTCTCTGGCCCCTTTTTTAGATTCAAGCCTGTATCCTGCAGACTCAAATAATTAGCAAAACCAATACAAATAAAATTAATCTATTGAAATAATCCGCACACTGCATTAACCTCCTTTTTTTACCAAAAAAGAAACAGGAGTTTACATTGCGTTACCTAAGTATTTTATTCATTTTTTCACTGTTGGCCGGTTGTGCTGTAAATGACACTTCAACAACCGCAACAGCGCCGACTTCAACGGCCAACACCCAAACTGACAATGAAGTTGCACCTCAGGCTGCGGCTAAAGATGCAGACGCTAAAGCTACCGACAAAGAAGACACAGCAGAGCGCCTGGTCTGTCACACGGAGAACGTAACAGGCTCCAACAGAAAAGTTCGTACCTGCCGCAAAGTTTCCAGCAGCTAATAAAGCCACTGGTGTGCTACTTTGGTATTGAGGCTCGTCGGCTGGCGAGCTGAATTACTATCCTTACCGATCGAGAAGCTGACCGGTTTCGATTTAAGCCAGCTGGAGCAATTTGAGCAGCGATTGCTGCACCCGCATAAGCCTTAAGGCATGATCAGCAAGTGCAGTTGATTGCGCTGTTGCTCGGCCTCCTGGCTGTCAAACGGCAATACCAAGTCATCTTTACCATCAGCGTTTACATCCATCACCTGCACCCGGCTGGCATCGCGCGGCAACGTTAGTTTAAAGCGTTCTGCGCGGCGGCTAAACAGGCGCTTAGTTTCATGCTGATACACCTTGAGCTGCTCTGTGCCTTCTCCCACGAACAGCGATTTATGCCCACTGCCTTGTGTATCGGCCAGTGCAAACAGCGGCATATCGTAGCGCAAGTTGCCTATGCTGACGTCGATGGTCGCTTGTTGGCGAAAATCGGCTTTTTGCGGATACTGTCGCTGCGCATTGAGTAAGTAAAAATCGATATCTAAGTTCGCGCTGCCACGCAGCAACACCCGAATTATAGTACCGACACCAAAATGGGTGCTGGGAATATAAAAATCCTTGCGACCATCGGCATTAAAATCCTCTATCACCACATCTATCGGTGAGGTATCGGTGGTAATAAAAGTATCCGGCTCAGGATTAAAGCTCAGCCCCTGTTCGCTTATGCGACCAAAATGAATACGAAAGCTGTTATTGCGCTCCAGCGCATCGGCCAGCTGCTCGCGGTTAATCACTAAATCGACGATGCCATCGCCGTCAATATCGCTAACATCACGCAGCGTATCAATGTTCTGGCCGTTATAGCTGCGCCCGGCATCATTGCGCTGATCGGCTTCCTGCTCAGTCGACAAGCCTACCGGCCAGTTTGCAACGACAGGCTCAGGGTTAAAGCTGCCATCAGCTTGCTGAATAAACAGCTGAAACTTACCGTCTGCGACAAACAGTAGATCAGGCCGCTTATCGGCATTAACATCTGCAATAAAATGCCGTCTTGGTGTGTAATCCGGGCTGCTACGCCAGCTACGTACCTGGGCAGGTAGTTGCAGTGCATAATGCACAAAGCCACCATCGGGGCGCTGGCGGAATAAATGACTGTGCTGAAAATCGGGCAGCAAAAAGTCACTTAACCCTGAACCTAAATCGACAACAAAATCAGCTTCACGCAGGCGGTTTTTATCCAGCACCCGGTAGATAGACTCACTTGAGATAATACGCTGCGCATAGCTGCCATCAGCGCTTAATACGCTGACACCACCTAACCCTAAAAATACCAGGGTCTGCCCTGTTTTACCGGCCAGCTTTGCCTGGTTAAAGTACTGTGCATCGTCCGGGATCGGCAGCATGCGGCTAGTATAATCGGTTAAATCCACCAAGCTGAGCCAGCGGGCAAACTGACTAAAACCGGATACTGCAAGTTGTTTATTGTCTGATAAATGCACCAGACTACCGTTTGGTGGATGAGGCAAACTGATTTTATTCACCTCAATCGCAGCTAGGCTGGCAGAACTAAGCAGCAACAGCAAACAACAGACGATAATTTTCACTGATGGATTAACCTATGCAAAATAGTTAAACAGGGTTAACGCACAATAAACGCTTTTGGTTCAGTGCGATAGTTGCCTGGCTAAAAACCTTGCCGTATCTGCTCCACTTCTCCGCTCTGTCGCATTTGCTGCCAGTGCACCGCTAATTCCTGATACAGCTCATTACTGACTGCGTTACGGCTAACGGCAAAGTACACCGGGTTTTCATGCACCACAAACAGCTTTACATAACGTTGCGCCAAATCAGGATGCAGCAACAACTCATCGATAATGGCTTCGTCTTCTAAAGTCGCCACTACTCTGTCGGAGGCCAGCATAGCAAGTTTTTGCTGGTTGCCAGAGGCATAAAACAAACGAAGGTTTAACGACGGATCTTGCTGTAGCAGCTGCTGCCACTGTGGACCATAGTAAGCGCCTTCAGTTACCGAGATTAAGCCAGGCCGGCTTAACAACTGGAATACATCGTTGACACTATGCTGCAGTTCTTGCCGACCAACCACGACCATGCGCTCGATATGGTGAGGTCCGATAAAATAACTAAACTGCGCACGTTCTGGCGTTTCGGACATACCGACCATAATACTGACTGAGCCATCTTCGAGCATTTTCACCGCCCGCCCTGCCGGCAGTGACAGTCTTTTCAGCTGACAACCGGCCTTCGCCAATAAAGCCTCCAGTAATGCATAAGATTGCCGTGATGTCGCAGTAGCATTGTGGGAACCGGCAGCGGTGCTTTGCTGTTCAGACTCTACGCGCACACTCAGCTGACAAGCGCTTTGCTGCGCCGCAGCGGGCATTGCAAACAGCAATATAAGTAGCAAGATGGCAGTTTCAGTTAACCGCATTAGTCAATGCTCTTGTTAACAATTAACCTCACTATAGCCCTGCCAGTGCCCGCCAGCAAGGCCGTATTTGCCGCCATAAAAAAGGCCAGCGAAATGCTGGCCTGATACTAAAATGGCTTAGACTAACGGCTTAACGGGCGTTAGTGCTTTCAAAGATTTTATCAGCCGATGCCGCAACAAAACCGGTGTACAGCAAGCCGTTAGCCAGCGGATAACGGCGGGCAAACTCGTAGAAGCAGCTGGGGATAGTCGCTACCGTATCGCTAAACTGCACCGGGTGTAAGTCGGCCAGGGTTGATGACTGCTCTAAATACACCTCTGGCGTGCCTTTAATCTCGCCACCTGAGGTATTCAGCAGGAAGCCGGCGTCTTTTAGCGCGCTGTTGACCTGCTGCAAGGTATCAAAGCTGTGTAACTCGTTCACGCTTACCGTAAAGTGATTCGCGCGATAGCCCCAGGCCGCGACCCAGGCGGCGTATTCGCTCTCTGCCAGCAGCTTTTCATAGGTCGCCTGGCTTACCTGCCAGTGCGTACCGCTGTACAGGAAGTTATCAGCAGTTACCGCCTCGGCCGGAATTTGCTCAACCAGGGCGGTGATGGTATCACGCAGGTAAGCGGAGCATTTATCCAACAGCAGCTCAGAGATAAACACCTTTGGCAGGCTGCGATCCGGGTGCTCATAGTGCTTGGCGTAAAGCTTTTTCGCTTCAAAATGGTACTCACCACACTCTTCATAGCCCAATGCTTTAAAGTGCGCGGCCAGTTTTTCCAGCCCAACTTTTTCCAGATTAAAAGTACGCAACGCGATATGATCGTTAATCACGTCGTCCTGCTGCGAACTGCCAAGTAACTGGTGTACTTTTTTGGCAGAAGGAGTTACGGCTACATAGTCTTGCCACAAATTGGCAAACAACACTTTTACATCAGTATGCATTTTTATCCGCCTTTACATTACACGTTATTACTTGTTTGGCCCTCAGGCCTTGTCCAATACGATAAATCTTGCCAGGTCGCCATCGCGCAGGCGCAGTGTAGCGGCAAACTCACTACTTAGCAGCAGTTGCTGCTGATCTGCATCAAACTTTGCGTTTTTACTAAAGCTGGCACGAAAGCCCTGCAGCTGCGTGTTAGCCACAGCCAGGGTTTGCTCGCCTTGCACCTCAGTGATTTTAACCGGTACTTTTTTGCTGGCCGCCACGGATTTAATCTGACTTAAACGCGCCTCAACCGTTGGGCCGGCATCAAATAAGTCGATGTAACCGCGATGGGCGAAGCCTTCGTTCTCCAGCATGTTAAGCGCTGGCTTGGTGTTTTGATGCACCTGGCCAATCACCTGCTGCGCACACTCGGGCAATAAGCCTACGTAAATAGGATGGCGCGGCATCAGCTCGGCAATAAAGGCTTTTTTACCCACCCCAATTAAATGATCGGCAGTGGGAAAATCGATGGTTAAAAACAGCTTTTGCAGCCAGTGCCAAAACGGTGGCTGGCCGTCGCTGTCCGCCGCGCCGCGCATTTCAGCGATGACCCGGTCGCTAAAACGCTCAGGGTATTCGGCCATAAACAAAAACCGCACCTTGGATAAAAACCGGCCGGCATGATTACGCCGGTAGCTTTCGCGTAAAAACAGCGTACAAATCTCTGAGGCGCCGGTGTAGTCATTACACAGCGTCAACGTTTTTAGCTGGTTAAAGACATTAAGCTCAGCGCTGTGGTGAATGACGGTATTTTGCTGAAAATGATACAGCGGCGTACTTAACCCCACTGCAGCTTCAATGCCGGTGGTGCCAACGATTTCACCCGTTTGCGTATCTTCCAGCACAAATAAATAGCCCTGATCGCCCGGGCCATCTACCTCGGCAGCAAAGCTGTGCTCAGCATGGGCAATTTTTTGCTGCAAACGCGCATCGTTAACCGGCAGCGAGGTAAAACCCGCGCCGGATTCAATGGCAATTTGCTTAAGTGCAGCAAAATCCGCTGCCGTTATCGGCCGGATCACTAACATAATTTAGCCCTTAACCACTTGCGCAACGGCCTGCTCAAAGCGGGCTAAGCCTTCAATGATATCCGCATCCGGGATCACCAGCGAAGGTGTAAAACGCACGACACTGGTGCCAGCCACTAATGCCATTAAGCCCTTATCTGCTGCTGCCAGCATAACGTCACGCGCCTTGCCGGCGTAATCGCTGTTTAACTGGGCGCCAATTAATAAACCCTGGCCACGCACTTCGCTAAATACATGGTATTTCTCGTTAATCTTGTTCAGGCCGTCTTTAAACAGCTGCGCTTTTGCCTTAACACCCGCTAAAACAGCTGGCGTATTTACCGTGTTAAGTGCTGCTAACGCCACCGCACAGGCCAGCGGGTTGCCGCCATAGGTCGAACCATGAGTGCCTACCACCAAATGCTTGGCAATCTCAGTCGTGGTTAACATAGCGCCAATCGGGAAGCCGCCGCCCAGCGCTTTGGCTGTGGCTAAAATATCCGGTGTTACGCCATAGCCCATATAGGCATACAGCTCGCCGGTACGACCAACGCCGGTTTGTACTTCATCAAAAATCAGTAGCGCATTGTGTGCATCACACAGCTCGCGTACGCCTTTGATAAACTCCGCCGTGGCCGGCATAACACCGCCCTCGCCCTGCACCGGCTCTACCATCACAGCGCAGGTGTTGTCGTTGATCAGCGCTTTTACGCTATCGAGGTTATTAAACTCACCATGCACGATTGCCTCGGGCTTAGGGCCAAAGCCATCTGAATAGGCTGGCTGTCCGCCTACTGTCACGGTAAAGAAAGTACGGCCATGAAAGCCTTGTTTAAAAGCAATGATCTGGTTTTTATGCTCGCCGTATTTGTCTTTGGCAACACGACGGGCCAGCTTCAGCGCAGCTTCGTTGGCTTCAGCGCCTGAGTTGGCAAAATAGACTTTTTCGGCAAAGGTCGCATCAACCAGGGCTTTAGCCAACAGCAGCGCGGGCTCGTTAGTCATCACGTTCGATAAGTGCCACAGCTTGTCGGCCTGTTCTTTTAATGCCGTCACCAGCGCAGGATGGCAATGGCCTAAGCAGTTAACGGCAATACCGCCGGCAAAGTCGATAAACTCTCGACCGTCCTGATCCCACACCCGTGAGCCTTCACCCTTTACCGGGATAATTTTTGACGGTGCATAGTTAGGTACCATCACCTCATCGAATAAACGTCTTGTTACCTGCATAAAAACCTCACTGTTGCGTAAGTTTAGCCAGCCTTGGTTCGAATAATACTTGGCGGCGCTTTAAAATGTGCCCCTATTATATTGGTCAGCCATGTCATATTGCAGTATCATTATCAGCAATTTTACCAATCAAAATTGCAATTTAACGAATGGAGTTAGCAAAATGATAAGCAGGGAAGATGAAAAGCTGTTAGCGGTACTCAAGCACAATGCCCGGGCCAGTATTTCTGATTTAGCCCGGATGCTGGATTTATCGCGCTCTACGGTACAAACCCGCATCGCCCGTTTAGAACAAAGCGGCGTGATAAAAGGTTACTCGGTAGATTACGGTGAAGATTATCTGGCGTCCCTGGTATCGGCCCATGTCAGCATTAAGGTGCGGCAAAAGTTAACCGCCAAAACCAACGTTGAATTAAAGCAAATTCCGCAGGTGTCGGCACTATATGCTATTAGCGGCGAGTACGACCTTATCGCCATCGTGCAGGCACAAAGCACCGAGCAGCTTAGCCATATTCTGGACGATATTGGCAATTTAGACGGTGTAGAGCGCACCAACTCGTCAGTCATCCTGGAAACCAAGTTTAAGCGCTGAAAATGGGAGCAGAGGGCTCTGACCCTGCCCGCATTTTTAGCCTGATATTTTGCGTGGCAGCGGTTTAGGCCGGAAATAGTCGGTATTGTGATAAAAACCGTTGTCGTTATTCGCCTGATACCAACCCGGCACCCCCAGCACCGGCAATGGCGTTAACTGCGTTTGGTCTAACAGTATGCCGCCGTTAATTTGTGCTAGCAGCAGGCTGTCCAGATAGCGATAAACCTCGCTGACAGGCCACTGGCTAAAACCGTTTGGTACTTCAACAAATACCGCCTTGGCCGTTAACCCGATAAAAGGTGCCGTTGCCATTTCATAGATGGCATGGCCAAAAATGACCGGCCTGATATACTGCCACCAGTCAGGGCGCTGCGTGACAAAACTGTGTTGCCACTGATGTTGGCGCAGCAACTGCGCATGTTCGACAGCGCCTGGCTCAAGGCATAACACCACACCGCACTCATCTAGCAAAGTGAGTTTATTACGCAGCTTACTGCGCTGCTTAGAACCATGGGTCTTGATCTCTGCGATATGCAGTTTGTTTAACAGCGCTTTAGTCTTCGGAAACAAACACCAAATTAAAGCACCAAAAAAGTCGTGCCAGTTGTCTTTACGGGTCGGCACCTGAGCGGTTGCATAAATATACTCTTCATAATAACGGCCATCTGCACTGAGCGCGTCGTTGTCAACAAAACTGACTGTTATTTGTGCTGCAATGCGATTAAGCCAGGCTACGTCTGGCCATTGCGCTAGCCGGTCAAAACTAAAATGATGGCATAAATCAGCAAATATTGGGTTACTACGTAATAAGTGAGTGCTCCAATCTTTTGGAGGCGTAAAGCGGGTTTTTACGTCAGTTTTTTGCATAAGTCGTCTGTTCTGTTGCTGCAGCTGAAAGTCCTCAACTGGAATTACTTGGCAAAAGCGTGAAAAAGCACTTGCAATTTTACCATGGCATGGCACATTCAAGGGGTGCGTTTAGACGTACATACTGCCAAACAATGTGGTTCAACTACGTTTTATCAAATTAATTAATAGAGGTTATCATGTGTTCGATATTCGGGGTGCTTGACATCAAAACTGATGTTAAAGCCATGCGCCAGCAGGCGCTACAGTTATCCAAGTTATTACGTCATCGCGGGCCAGACTGGTCTGGCGTGTGGAATAACGACAATGCCATTTTAGTGCACGAGCGCCTGGCGATTGTAGATACTGAAAATGGTGCCCAACCTCTGATCAATGATAATCGAAATCACATTCTGGCAGTGAATGGCGAGATCTACAATCATAAGCAGCTCGAAAAGGGCCTCGGTAGCCCCTACCCATTCAAAACCCGCTCAGACTGTGAAGTAATATTGCCACTATACCTGGAGCATGGCGCAGCTTTTATTGACATGCTACAGGGCATGTTTGCATTTATTTTGTATGACGCCGAGCAAAACCGCTATCTGATAGCACGCGATCATATCGGCATTATCCCGTTGTATTACGGTTACGATGAACACGGCCAGTTGTTTGTCGCCTCAGAGCTAAAAGCGCTGGTACCGGTGTGTAAGCAAATAAAGGAATTTCCACCAGGACACTACTTTGACAGCAAAGTGGGTGAACTGCGCCAATACTATCAACGCGACTGGCAACGCTATCAGGCGGTACAAGACAACCCGGCCAGCTTACCTGAGCTTAAAGCCGCACTGGAGCACAGTGTAAAAAGCCATCTGATGTCAGACGTGCCTTATGGCGTGCTGTTGTCCGGTGGATTGGACTCGTCGTTAATTTCGGCTATCGCCCAGCAATTTGCCAAACGCCGGGTTGAAGATGATGACCAAAGCGAAGCCTGGTGGCCGCGGCTGCATTCTTTTGCTGTCGGCCTGGCCGGCTCGCCGGATCTGATTGCCGCGCAAAAAGTAGCCGATGCCATAGGTACAGTGCACCACACTGTGCATTTTACCGTGCAGGAAGGTTTAGATTCGCTGCGCGATGTAATTTACTTCCTGGAAACCTACGACGTTACCACCATTCGCGCCTCTACCCCCATGTATCTGATGGCGCGCAAAATTAAAGCCATGGGCATTAAGATGGTGTTATCCGGCGAAGGCTCAGACGAGCTGTTTGGCGGCTATCTGTATTTCCATAAAGCGCCTAACGCTAAAGAGTTTCATGAAGAAACCTTACGTAAACTGGCGCGCTTACATATGTTTGACTGCAACCGCGCTAATAAAGCGATGTCGGCCTGGGGTATTGAAGCCAGGGTACCTTTTTTAGATAAGAACTTTATGGATGTGGCGATGCGCTTAAACCCGCAGGCTAAAATGTGCGGTGGCGGCAAAATGGAAAAACATATTTTGCGTGAAGCCTTTGACGGCGTGTTGCCGGATGAAATTTTATGGCGCCAGAAAGAGCAGTTCTCAGACGGTGTTGGCTATAGCTGGATTGACAGCTTAAAAGCCCATGCTGAAAAAGAAGTGACCGATCAGCAAATGGCCACTGCCAGTTTCCGCTTTCCGGTGAATACGCCAGATAGCAAAGAAGCCTATTACTATCGGGTGATCTTTGAAGAGCATTTCCCGCACGCTGGTGCTATTGCCTGTGTACCGGGTGGTAAGTCTGTCGCCTGCTCAACACCTGAGGCCTTGGCCTGGGATGAAAAGATGGCCCAAATGACCGACCCATCAGGCCGTGCTGTACGCGATGTACATACCCAAGGTTATTAACCGTTTTTAGAAAAAAAGCCACTCAGTTGAGTGGCTTTTTACATTCAAACTTCTAGCTATCAAGCGTAAGTAAGAAACTTAGGGTTCTCGCCATACTTATCGCCAGCGGCCTTAGTTTCAATACAGCCGATAATGATTATAAATAGTAAATTGACTACAGGAACTAACAATATCCAGGCTAAATGCCCACTGTAACCAATATCGTGTAACCGCCTGACAGTTAATGAAACCATAGGTAGAAGGCTAAATAAACCATAAGCAATACTTAAAATTTGCTTGGGATAGAGATCACCTAAGACAATAAAGAAAACTGCATCAACGATACCGATAATCAGTGAAGCAAAAAACAAGTGGATTACCCAAAATGACCAATACTCACGCCTTAATGCTCGACCTTTGAACTGATAAGCCTTGGTAAAAGTACCTAAATAATAACGTATAGCTTTAGGAAACTTATCTTTAACATCCTCGAGTATCACATACAGCGCCGGTATTAATATCAGAGTGATAATAGTGGCAAACAAAATACCAAACGCCAGTGACACCGCCATCGGTACTACGATCTTCGCTTGCAAACTGCGCTCCAGCACTATCGGCGCTAAACCAACAAAGGTGGTCAGTGAAGTCAGTAAAATTGCTCTGAAACGCTGTGCACCGGCTTGCGATACGGCCTGTCGTACAGACAAGCCCTCCTGTCGTGCCCGGTTGACAAAGTCAACCATTACCAGCGAGTCATTCACCACCACACCGGCCAGTGCCACTAAGCCGAATATCGACATAATGCTCATACTCAAACCCAGTACCATATGGCCTATTACCGCACCCACCAGACCAAAGGGGATCACGCTCATTATGATTAACGGCTGACTGTAGGATTTCAGCGGTATCGCCATCAGGGCGTAGATACAAAACAGCGCAAAAACGCCGGCTTTCATCAAATCGACCTGTGCATCCAGCTCATCCTGACTGGCACCGTCCAGCTCACCGGTCACACCATCGTATTTGGCGGTTATCTCCGGGATCACCGTTTTGCGCATATCGCCAACCACTTTACCCGGTTCAACCGTCGCTTTATCCGCAGAAGCGGTAATGGTTACCGCGCGTTCGCCATTAACCCGGTTAATCGCACTAAAGCTGGGCTGTAAGGTATAGCTGGCAACCTGGGCAAAGGGGATCTCGCCACCATCAGCCGTGCGGATACGCATATTCTCCAGACTACCAATGGAGCTGCGCTCATTACGCGGGTAACGCACCATCACTTTCACTTCTTCACCGTCACGTTGTACCCGCTGCGCCTCGGCACCGTAGAAGCCATAACGCACCTGGCGTGCCACGTCGGCCAGTGTTAAGCCAAGCAGATGTGCCTCTGGCGTTAACTGCAACACTATCTCGTCATTGCCACCGAGCAGATTATCCTCAATATCATAAATACCGGCATATTCTGCCAACCGGGTTTTCAGCTCTTCGGTCGCCAGTTTCAGGTTATCCAGATTGGTGCCGCGCAGCTGCAATGCAATGTCGGCACCGCCACCACCACCGGTCGAGGCGTTAATTTTAAAGGCTTTTAAGCCTGGAATTTCCGGCATTTCCTCGCGCCAGCGATTTGCAATTTCAAAGCCATCAATTTCACGGCCTTCGCTTTTTTCCAGCTCAACCACTAACTGACCGGCTGTATCGCTTTGCAAAAACATTAAGCGGTGTTTGACGATATCTTCATCAAATTCGGCGTTCAGTTTGGCATTAGCGCGCATCAATGCCTGCTCAGCCTCGCGCAGTGCATTTACCGTGGCCTGGTTAGAGGCGCCTTCCTGCATGCTAAGGTTGGCGTTAATAAAGTCGCTGGGAATATTCGGGAAAAACACCCAACGCACCAAACCGCCTCCCAGCACACCAAACATCAGAATTAACATGGCAAAAAACACCGCCATAGTGGTATAGCGATACTCAATACAGCGTTCAACAAAGGGTTGATAGCGCTTGGTAACAAAACGCTGCATAGCATTGGCCACGGCCACTCTGACCGCTTTTAAGCCATTACTGCAACCACGGCCGGCACTGTAAAATAGTCCCTTGCGGTTTGGATCCCACGGCTTGGTGTCCATATTGACAATGTGCGCCGGCAGGATCATTTTCGACTCTACCAATGAGAAAATCAGGCACAGCACCACCACCCAGGCAATAGAGCCCCAGATAGGCGCCTGAGCGCCGCCGACCATTAACATAGGCACAAAGGCGGCAATCGTCGTCAACACACCAAAGGTAGCTGGCATTGCAACTTTTTTGGCGCCGGCAATAACGGCTTCCGCTGATTTACCGCGTTTTTCAATTTCGCTGTAGGCACTCTCGCCGATTATAATGGCGTCATCCACCACTATCCCCAGCACCAGAATAAAGCCAAACAGGCTGATCATATTGATGGATACATTAAACAGTGGCAGCGGCAACATCGCCATAGCGCCAAGGAAACACACCGGTATGCCGACCATCACCCAAAACGCGATGCGGAATTCTAAAAACAAGGTCAATGCCAACAGTACCAAGAAAGCGCCCATCAGCAGGTTGTTGCTCATTAAGTCCAGCCGGCCCTGCAGGTAGTAGCTGGCATCGCCCCAGTATGAAATAGACACTGATGATGGCAGGTCTTTTTGCTTGCGTTCAACATAAGCCTTTACCTGCTCAGCAATTTTCAGCGTGTTGTCATCGCCCACCGCATCCACCCGGATAGACACCGAGTTCTTGCCGTCAAAAGTTGATAAATCTTCGCGTTCAATAAAGCCATCATTTATCGTTGCAATGTCTTTCAGCGCCAGCCGGGTGCCATCGTCAAAGGTTAACAGCACAATGTCTTCAAAGTCCTGCGCGTAGTAGGCCTGGCCCTTAGTACGCAGCAGAATATTGCCGCTGTCTGATTTTATTGAGCCGCCGGGCAAATCTACCGAGCTGCCGCGAATGGCGTTAACCACCTGCTCGAACGTCAGGCCATATTCTTTAAGCTTCAGCTCAGATAATTCAATAGCGATTTCATAATCACGCGCACCCACCACATCAACTTTACTGATGCCTGGCAGCTTTTTCAGCTCATCACGTACATCTTTAGACAGCTCTTTTAATGTATGCTCACTGGCATCGCCATACAGCGATAACCACATCACGTTGCTTTGAAACCGTACCCGGTAGACTACCGGCTTTTCGGTTTGCTCCGGCAGGGATGAAATGGCCGACACCTGCGTTTTAATTTCATCCATCACCTCCTGCACATCATAGTTATTGGCAATCTCGGCACGTACCGTTGCCAACCCTTCTACCGCCGTCGAGCGGATGCGCTTAATACCATTAACGCCACGCAAACTCTCTTCAATCTTTTCAATTACACCGCTTTCTACTTCCTGCGGTGCAGCACCTAAGTACGGCACCCGGATATTGACCTGCTCCAGTACAATTTCCGGAAATATTTGTTTTTTAATGGTAAACAGCGAAAAAACACCGGCTACCAGAATAATGGCCATCAATAAGTTGGCAGCCACACTGTTACGGGCAAACCAGGCGATTAAGCCCTTGTTGGTATCCATAAGCTTACTCCTTTACCTGAGAAGCAAGCACTGGTGCTGCACCAGATGGCTGTTCTGCTACTTGCTCGGCTTCCTGCTCGCT
Source organism: Rheinheimera pleomorphica (assembly GCF_011634895.1). GTDB lineage: Bacteria > Pseudomonadota > Gammaproteobacteria > Enterobacterales > Alteromonadaceae > Alishewanella > Alishewanella pleomorphica. The sequence continues at coordinate 90,841 of NZ_SIRR01000025.1, forward strand.
GGCAATACGCACTACTGTGCCCGCCAGCGGGTTGGCAATGGCGGATGTCGCCAGGCGATCTCCGTCGATAAAACCACTGCGGACATAAGCGAAGCGATCATCAGCACGCTCCAGCGTTACCGGACGAAACTGCAGCTGATTATCTTTATCGACCACCAGCACTTGTTGCTGCGCCAACAACAGATGCCGCGGCACAACCACCACATCTGTAGTGGCATCGCCAAGAATTTCAGCCTGCACAAAGCGGCCAAACCGCAGAGGCGTCGCTGCATTGTTGTTACGCTGATAAGGGTCCTTCACCTGGGCTACCGCATAAATAACCCGGCTACGCTCATCCAGCACGCCTTCGGTACGTACCAGCTTTGCCGGCCATTGTTTAATGTCACCACCGACGACCGCCGTTAAGATCACTTCAGGTTTAATCTGATCCGAGCCAAAGTCCGGCAATTGTACAAAAGCGGCATCATTATCGGTAATGGGCAAACGAACTTCGGCGATATCGGTGCCGTAAATCATGCCAACGCTGGCGCCACGGCTGATAAACTGGCCTAAATTGACATTGCGGCTTTTTACCAGACCGGCAAAAGGCGCACGAATTTCGGTGCGGGCTAAATCACGCTTGGCACGCTCCAGTTCTGCCTCTGCTGAGCGCACATTCGCCAGTGCCCCTGCCAACTGTGGCCGGCGTAACCCTAACTCAGGGGCTTTGCCGTCGGTAAAAGAACGCCATTCTTCTTCGGCCACCCGGCCGCGGGCTTTTTCTTCTTCCAGTGCCGCTTGTGCATTGGCCAGGCTGGCCTCAGCAGCCTTAACATTGGTTTGATAATCGGCTGGCTCGACACGGATCAATAAGTCACCGGCATTAAAAAAACCGCCTTCAACAAAATTTGCAGCAACTTCTACGATGCGGCCATTCACCTCTGAACTTAAATTGGTCTCCAGTTTAGGCTTAACCGTGCCTTGCGACTGAATACGGTAAATTAAGTCCTGAGTCTGCACCGGCTCAGCCGTAATAAGAACCGCGGGGCGTTGTTCATCTTTTTTCTCTGGTGGTTTACGCATGCTCATTAGACCACCGGCTAGCACCACCGCGACCACGACGACACCGACCGGAACCAGAATTTTTATAATTTTTGCTGCCATGTTGATTTCCACAATGCTGTTTTACTGGCGTTATACTAAAGCGCCATGAAACGAAAGTAACCTGATGAATGTTACGCTTTGTATCTGTGTAGCTAAAGTCTGGTACAACTTCAATGTCGTATACAACGTCAGCTACTATCTGGTCACAGGCTAACCCTGCGTATTTACCGGCTCGCGCCATACTTTAGTACAACCTAATACTTAACACTGCGCTAAGTTGACTGCCGCTTAGCAGCAAACAATGTAATATCTTGTTACAACTGACTGTAACGCCGTATCAAACCATGAGTTGATTTTTTTGTTATATCAACCTGAGAAATGGTTATTTGCACCGCAGCAGTAATTTTTTTAAGGTAATTTATTAAGCGGGTTGTTCATCATTACATCATAAAACTACCGCAAGCTGAGCAGACAAGCGCGTAAGACGAACTTAGGTTTAATCATTGTATTGAGGGAAACACTATGAGTATTAATAAACAGTATTTGAAGACAAAACCGCTGTGCAAAGTTACCTTTACCCTGCCCGCCGCCCGCCTGGCGCAAATGGAACAAGCGGCATTGCTGGGTGAATTTAATGATTGGGACCCAACGGCGTTACCAATGAAAAAAAGCAAAAGCGGCGATTTTACCATCACGTTAAATCTGGAAAAAAACAAGGAATACCAGTTCCGTTATCTGGTAAACGGCGGCACCTGGCTTAATGACGAAGCGGCTGACAGTTATCAGCCATCACCAGTGTCATATGATCATAACTCAGTGGTGCGCCTGTAAAAATACAAAGGGCAGCATGCGCTGCCCTTTGTTTATCCGCTAAGGGCTATCCATGCTTTTGTAGCACTAAGCATCCCACAGAATAGCCGGCACCAAAGGAGCATAAAATAGCATGATCACCAGCCTGCAGCCCCTGTTTATATTTATGAAACGCAATAATTGAGCCTGCTGATGCCGTATTGGCATAGGTATCCAGTACCAGAGGCGCTTCTTCAGGTAGCGGATCACGGCCAAGTATTTTCTTCGCCGCAAAGATATTCATATTGATATTGGCCTGATGTAACCACAAACGCTTCAGTTGCTCTGGTGTTACCTGCTGTGCGGCCATCTCGGCCAGAATAACATCGGCCACTATTGGCAATAGCTCTTTAAATACTTTGCGCCCTTGTTGTTTGAAGAAGGGTACCAATGGGTCTGCGGGTAAACAATGTTCGGTGTAACCGACGTCACAGCGGATATTATTAGAAAACTCGGTTTTCAGGCGCATGCCTTTAATTTGCCAGGCATTGCTGCTGGTGCAGCTGTCACTGGCTTCAATAATCGTCGCGGTACAAACATCACCAAAAATAAAATGGCTGTCGCGGCTGCGATAATTAACCTGCGGTGAGGCAAATTCCGGGTTGACCACCAGCACGACCTTCGCTGTGCCGCCACGAATGGCGTTAACCGCATTGCTAATAGCAAAGGTCGCAGAAGAGCAGGCAACATTCATATCAAAAGCATAGCCAGCCGCGCCGAGTTGCTGTTGTAATTCGATAGCTAAGGCCGGATAAGGCCTCTGCATATTCGATGCTGCACAAATAATTAAATCAATATCTGCCGCGGTTTTATTCGCTTGCAGCATGGCCTCACGGGCCGCCGACAACGCCATTTCCACCATCTCGGGCAATTGCTCTTCAGTACGGCGGGTAAACACCGGCCGCATAATGGCAGGGTCTAAAATGCCCTCTTTGTACAACACATGCCGGGCTTTAATGCCTGAGGCTTTTTCAATAAACTCACAGCTGGAATGCTCAAGTGCAGCCAACTCGCCCCGGCCAATTGCGGCGGCATGTTCCGTATTAAACTGGTCGACATACTGGTTGTAACTGGCCACTAGCTCTTCATTGGTAATAATTTGCTCTGGTGTAAACAGGCCCGAGCCACTGATAACAACATCTTTCATTTTAATAGCCTTGTCCGGTGGCGGTTTTGCTACCGCCTTAAAAGTGCCGTCAGTATAACTGATCTTGTCCTCAGAGATAAAACACTGCTGTCACCGCAAGATTATTCAGCACCGATTTATGCTAAGCGGTGTACAGTGTCCCTGCGTCTGGGCCATAATACGGCTTAGCTGCTGTTTTCTTCATTCGCTTTTGGACACAACATCACTGATGCCAACATCCGGGTTACTCAGCCAGGTTACACTGCTAACCATGTTACTACTTAGCTGTTATGCTGGCGCACAGTCGCAAGTCAAACTGCAAATAGAAGGTATTGACGGCGCTCTGGCGCGTAACGTCGCCATTTATCTGCAACGCTTTACTGAAGACGATGCCACTGCGGGGATCAGGTTGCAGACTGAGCTGGCACAGGAAGCGCAAAAAGCGCTGCAGGCCCTGGGCTATTATCATAGCGAAATCCGCTTTACTACCCAGCCCGGCGACAAGCTGAATATTACTCTGCATGTTAATGCCGGCGAGCCGGTACGTATTAAAACCAGCGATATACAATTGCTCGGCGATGCCCGCTCAGATGCCGACTTTTTAAAGTTGATAGCCCAGCAAGCCCCGAAAGAGAACGCAGTACTGCACCACGGGCAGTATGATGGCTTTAAAAGTGCACTGCGCAATCTGGCACTGCGCAAAGGCTATTTTGATGCCCGCTTTAGCCAAACCCGGTTGGAAGTTGCTGCCGAGCTGAATCAGGCTTTTATCCATTTACATTTTGATAGCGGTACCCGCTACAAATTCGGCGCCGTCAGCTTTAGCGATAGCCAGATTGAACAACGCCGATTACATGCCCTACTCCCCTTTAGCGGCGGCGACGACTATTTAGCCAGCAAGCTGGGCGAACTAAACCAGACGCTGGCAACAACCGGCTGGTTTTCGTCTATTCTGGTTGAAGGTGATACCGACAATATACAACAACATCACTTGCCAATTAATGTTTCACTGCAACCAGAGCGGCGCAATATTATTGAAACCGGTATTGGCTACTCTACCGATGTTAAAGCCCGTCTGAAACTGAATTGGCAAAAACCCTGGCTGAATAAAGCTGGCCATAGCCTGCGCAGTGATCTGGCCATCTCTGACATAGAACAAAGCGTCGAAGCAGCCTATAAGCTGCCGCTGCAAAGCGCATCAACCGATTACTATCAGGTTCAACTGGGCTTTCGTAATCGCGACAGTGAGGACACCGCCAGCCGTGAGTCTAACCTGGTGTTAGAGCGTTACTGGTTGCTGAATAATGAGTGGTATCGCACGGCGTCGTTGCGCTGGTTGTATGAAGACTTTGTACAGGCAGATCAGCGCGATAATATCAGCCTGATTATGCCCGGTATCAGTTATAACCGTACGGTGCAAGCAGGCGGTGCGATGCCTTACTCGGCAAACCGGCTGGCACTGCGCGTGGAAGTGTCGGACGAGGCTTGGGGCTCAGATGCCAGCTTTATCCGCCTGCGTGGCCGCGCCGGCTGGATTGGTAGCGCCGGTGATAACCATCGCTTTGTCACCCGGCTCGATGGCGGTGCCATTTTAATGGAGACCTTACGTAAGTTACCGCCTTCGCTGCGCTTTTTTGCTGGCGGCGACAACAGTATCCGTGGCTATGGCTATGAGACTGTGTCACCACAAAATGCCGAAGGCGAGCTGACCGGTGGCCGTTATATGCTGACAGGCTCAGTTGAATATCAATACCGCCTAAGCGGCAACTGGTGGCTGGCGGCTTTTACTGACTACGGCAGCGCCTGGGATGATACACCAGATTGGGTGCAAGGTGCCGGTCTGGGCGTGCGCTGGGCCTCGCCGGTGGGCCCCATCCGGCTTGATTTTGCTTTTGGCCTGGACAGACCGGGTAGCGGCTTTCAACTTCATTTTTCGCTGGGGCCTGAACTATGAACTGGCAACGCAGTAAACGCCTGGCAAAACATAGCCTGAGGTGGCTGAACTGGACATTACTGATACCGGCGCTGTTACTAAGCGTGATGCTGGCGGCACTGCTGTATACCCCACCGGGCCTCAAACTTACATTATGGCTGGGCGAGCACTTTGTTCCTGGTTTAACTATTCAAAGCAGCAGTGGCACTCTGCTGGGCGGCAATACCTTGCATCATCTGCGCTGGCAACAAGAAGGCAGCAGCGCTGTTGTTGAGCAGCTAAGTTTGGCTATTGATAACCGATGTCTGCTAAGGCTGGCGCTCTGTGTTGACAATCTGCACTTACAAGGTTTGGATCTGGTGCTTAACAGCACCACGCAAAGTCCGGCGCCCGAAACGACAGCCATGCCAACACTATGGTTACCTATGCCGGTTAATGTCCGCCGGCTGACGCTGGATAATGCAGCGCTGACCAGCGCAGGCCAGCAGCTAAGCTGGCGACACTTTAGCACCCGCATTGAAGCCTGGGGTAACAAAATACAATTAAGCCAAGCTGTATGGCGACATGTCAACCTGACACTGGCCGTACCCGCCGACAGTGAGCCGGCCCCCTGGCGTTATAACGCACCGCAACTTAACGATTTTAGCCTGCCATTAAGCTTGTCTATTCAACAGTTTATGTTGGAAGACTTCACAATGCGCCAGCAAGATAATCACTATCAACTGTCGCAACTACTGTTAAGCCTGCAATGGCAAGGTGCAGATATTAACCTTAGCCAGCTTGAGCTGACACATAAACTTGGCAGCTTGCACAGCAGCGCCCAAATCAGCACCAACGGGCACTATCCTTTAACAGCGCAGGCCCGGCTGCAATTAAGCCAGGGGCAGCTGGCCGGACAGCGCCTGCAACTGCATGCCGAAGGTTCGTTTGCAGCCCTGCGTATCGACGCTACTGCCAACGGCGTTATTGCCGCTGAACTGCAACTCAGCGCTGACTTATTAGATCCATTACTGCCGCACCAGCTCCGGTTCAACAGCAACCAGTTGCGCTGGCCTGCAGCGACTGACGCCGGGCACGCTGCCTTTCATCTGACCGACAGTGAACTGACATTATACGGTAACCTGCAACACACTCAGGTTGACGGTAAACTGCACATCACGTCATCTGATGCACCCGAAGCAGCGATTAATTTCAGTGGTAAGGCCAGTCTGAACGGCGTAACCTTTGACACGCTGCAGCTGAACACCCTGAACGGCCAGATTAACAGCCCAGTGACGCTGGACTGGCAACAAGGTCTGAGCTGGCAGGGTCAGGTTCAGTTGGCTGCAATTCAGCCCGGACTGTTCTGGCCTGATTACCCCGGCGAACTCAGCGGTAGTTTCCGCCACATCGGCCAGCTGAAGACTAACGGACAATGGCAGTCGGCGATAGAACAACTGGACATCAACGGCAAACTTCGACGCTACGCCCTGCAACTAACCGGCGACCTGCTGCTGGCGGATGCAAGCGGCACAGGCGATTATCAGTTTAGCAGCAGCGGCTTGACGTTAAGCCACGCCGAAAACCGCCTGCAACTAAGCGGCAGTTTACAACAACACTGGCAACTGGCATTGCAACTGGAAATAGCCGATTTAGCGCAATCGATAGCGCAGGCTGAAGGGCAACTCAACGGCCAGTTCAACATCAGCGGCAAGGCCTCACAGCCCGTCATTAAGGGCAACATTCAGGGCACAGCGCTGCATTTTGCCGGGCTGCATTTACAGCAGCTTAGCCTTGATGGCGAAATACAGCGCGATGCACAGCAACACTGGCACAGTGCGCTTGAACTTTCCGCCAGCGATGGCCGCTATCAGCAGCAACAGCTAACACAACTAAGCGCGCGGCTAAGTGGCAGTGAACAACAGCATCAATTTAGCCTGCAGGCCGAGGCTAATGGACATCAGGCCAGTATGCTGTTAGACGGTAGCCTGAGCGACACCCGTTGGCAGGCATCAATAAGCCAGGCCAGCATCAATAGCCTGCCGGGCCTGTGGCAGCTGAGCGCACCGGCATCCCTAAACTACCAGCTCGCCCAGCAGCGCCTGACTATTGGTCAACACTGCTGGCAACAACAGGCCAGTGCTTTATGCGCCAAGGCACCACTGACAGTCAGTGCCAGCCATGTCAGTATCGACCTGACGCTGACGCAACTGGCGTTGGCCAGCTTAACCCCGTTGCTGCCGGCCGATAACATCAACCTCAGTGGCGCTATAGATGCAGCACTGCTACTGAACTGGCAACAGGATCACCCAGCAACAGCAAGCTTGAGCATCACCGGTGGCGCCGGCGCGATAACGCAACAGCGGCAAAGTACGCTAACGCTACCCTGGCAATCCTTTAGCCTGCAAAGCGAGCTGGCGAATCACCGGCTGAGCAACGTGGTTCAGTTCAATTTTGCACCGGATGCGACCCTGGCGGTCAATATGGATATTGCCAGACTAGACCATGCACACAAACCTATTAGTGGTGAGATATCACTGCAACAGTTTGCTATCGACTTTTTACAGCCATTACTGGGTGAATTTAGCGAGCTTAGCGGTATATTGACCAGCGATTTGCGTCTAAGCGGTACTTTACAGCACCCCTTGCTGCATGGTTCAACCCGACTGCAAGGCACCAGGCTGAAAGGCAAACTGGCACCGGCCGATATCGACAACGCCGATATCGACAACGCCGATATCGACTTACTCCTTAGCGGCCAGACCGCCAGCCTCACCGGACTGATCACCACACCCAAAGGCGATATCAGGCTGGCAGGCCAGGCGGATTGGCAGCAATTAACCGACTGGCAGGCACAGTTAAGTATTAAAGGTGATGCGCTGCGCCTGCAAATACCGCAGGCCAGATTCGACATAGCGCCCGATTTGCTGTTAACCGCCAATCCACAGCAGACCCGTATTACCGGCTCGGTGCATGTCCCCGCCGCCAACATCAATATTGACAGTCTGCCAGACAGTGCTGTTGAATTATCAGATGATCTTGTGCTGCTAGACGGCCAGCTACAACCGCTGCCAGCGGCACAAAAGCAGACCCTGGCACTGCAAAGCGATATCAATGTGATACTAGGCAACCGCGTACGCTTGTCTGCTTTTGGTCTGAAAACCCGCCTTAGTGGCAACCTGCGGGTACGCCAGCAAGCTGAGCAGCCACTGAAGGTAAATGGTGATGTTAATCTGGTCGATGGCACCTTTCGCGCCTACGGCCAGGACTTACTGATCCGTAAAGGCAAAATGAATTTTAACGGCCCGGCCGATCAGCCATACCTGAATGTTGAAGCCATTCGTAACCCCGATAATATGGAAGATGATGTGATTGCCGGCATCAGGGTTAGTGGCCCGGCGGATGAGCCCAGCGTAGTGGTATTTTCCGAGCCGGCGAAAGCCCAGGCCAGTGCGCTGGCGTATTTACTGATGGGCCGCGATCTGGACAGTGGCTCAGGTAATGCCGGCAATGCCGTCACCACCAGCCTGATAGGCATGACGTTATCGTCCAGCAGCAAGGTGGTTGGAGAAATTGGTGAAGCCTTTGGTTTACGCGATTTAACGCTGGATACCGCCGGTGCCGGTGATAACGCCCAGGTAACCGTCAGTGGCTATTTGTCGCGCGATTTACAGCTAAAATATGGCTACGGCATTTTTAATGCCGTGGGCGAGTTTACGTTGCGCTACCGGCTAATGCGCCGCTTGTATCTGGAAGCGGTATCCGGGCTGGATAACGCGGTTGACCTGCTATATAAATTTGAGTTTGATTAAGGTGCTTGCAGCAGTAAATGCTGGTAACGCCCCAACGATGCGTAAGGCTCCGTGCGGTTGTATTGTAGCTCCAGTGCCAACAACTGAGCAAAGTGGCTTTGCTGCAAGCTGCGATCACGCAAGTAGTCATGAAAACACCGCACGCCGGTTTTAGCCAGCAAGGTAAAGCCCGTCTGCTGACACCATTGCAATACCTCGGCCGGTTGCAGTGGATGCTGTGGGTTTAAACTGACCTTCTTTTTAACCTGTAAATCGGCCGCAACATAGTCAAAATTACCAAACACCATATTGGCAAAGCGCTTGGCATCTTTATTGTAAAACATCAAGGATAACACGCCACCAGGTGTCACCAACTGCTTTAATTGCGCCAGTGCCAGTTCAGGCTGCGCCAGCCACTCCAGCATGGCATGGCACAACACCAGCGGATATTGCCGTTGCGGCGACGTTGCCAACTCTGCCAGGCTGTTTTGTTCAACGCTAACGGTGCTAAGGCCGCGCTGCGCCGCCTGTTGCTGTGCTATTTGCAGCATTTCAGCAGAGATATCCGTCAGATGTACATTGTGGCCGCGCTCAGCCAGTGCCAGTGCCAGTTGCCCCTGCCCGGCACCAACATCCAGCACCTGACACGGTTGCTGTAACACTGTTAATTCCAGCAAATCACGTAGCAACACCGCCTGACGCAGCTCGCCTTTAGTGCTGCTGTAAATATTACGGGCAAACTTTGCCGCAATGCCATCAAAACTGCGATCCGTTTTCGCTGTCATGCCGGATTATCAATATCAATAAATTCGACATCCAGCGTCAGCTGCCGGGCGATAAACTCACCCAGTGCTTTTATGCCATACCGCTCAGTTGCATGGTGGCCGGCGGCAATAAAATGTATGCCCAGCTCACGCGAGACATGAATGGTCTGCTCAGACACCTCACCGCTGATAAACAATTGCGCCCCGGCCGCCGCTGCCTGCTCGATATAGCCCTGACCGCCACCGGTACACCAGGCCAATTTAGTCACTGCGGTATCACCGGCCTGGTGCAGCAAAACTTGCCGGCCCAGCGTTTGCTCCAGGCGGCTGGCAATCCGTTGCACCGGTGTCGGCTCCGCCAGCGCTCCCTGCATTAGTACACCTAAAGGTTCAACCTGGCTAACAGCACTGATATTTTCTGCCCGCAGTAAAGCACCCAGCTGGGCGTTATTGCCAAGCGTCGGGTGTACATCAAGTGGTAAATGGTATGCCAGCAAATTCAAGTCGTGTTTAAGCAGAGTTTGCAGCCGCCGTTTTTTCATGCCGGTAACCTCTGCAGCCTCGCCTTTCCAGAAGTAACCATGATGCACCACTATGGCATCAGCCCCGGCCTTAACTGCAGCGTCAAGCAGCGCCTGGCTGGCTGTTACCCCGGTGACCAGTTTTGTGATCTGCGCTTTGCCTTCTACCTGCAAGCCATTAGGACAATAATCACGGATTTTGTCGCTTTGCAGCTCCTGGTTTAAAAATTGAACTAACTGCTCTCTTAGGATCATCGGTACCAGCTTCTGTTGTTGCTAATCACCATATTGTACTGTAACCACGCTAAAAATCCGGCATATTTGTGTTAGTGCTGTCAAATGTAGTATAAATATTGCGCTGAATGCACAAATAATGTCAGGTAAGGATCCGTATGAGTAAATTGGATAAAGATCAGGTTGTTGCCGAGTTTACCGCAGCCTATCAAGCCGCTTTTGGTAAAGCGCCGCAGTTAGAGCAAAAACCAGGCTGGTTTAGTGTCGATGGTGGTAAAAATATTCGTCTGGCCGAACTCGCTGAGCTTGGTGCCAGCTATGGCGCTGCAGACGCTAAACCTGCCGCAGCAAAAAAAGCAGCGGCCAAACCCGCCGCGACAAAACCGGCAAAAGCCAAAACTGCTAAAGCTAAAAACAGTGGCGATGGCCAGTCTGCCGCGGTAGTGTGGGCGGAACGTTTAGGTAACAAACAGCGTCAACCGCGCGGTTGCCGTTGAGAATAGCGTTAGTCTGGCTGTGTTAATGCAGCCAGACGCGTTTTTGCCTCTATCCACTGCCCCATAAATTTAGTACTACGATAAGCATGATGCCTGAGCATCAGGCCGGTAAAGTTGTGTTGCCGGTGTTCCGCCAACGCAGCTGCTGTCTGGGTTAATTGCTGCCAAATTCTCGCCTGGTGTTGTTGCAACGCAAATTTTTGCTGCACTAACTGGTACCCATGCTGCTGCGCCTGCTGCCACAGCTCGTGCTGTTGATACAACTGCACTGCTGCATCGGCGATGCCCTCTGCCGTATCAGCAATAGCGCCACCCCAAGCCTGGTGCTCCAGTTGCATGCCTTCGGCGCCGATACGCGTGGTAACATTAGGGGTACCGCAACGCATAGCGTCAAGTAGCTTGCCTTTTAATCCGGCACCATAGGCCAGTGGTGCAAGACATACCCGTGCTTGTTGCAGTACCTTTATCGCATCCTCTGCCCAGCCTTTTATGCAAAACCCGTCACGCTCATTATGCAAGGCCGTGGCTTTAGGTGGTGGATAAGCGCCATAAATATGCAGCTGCGCCTGCGGCAGCTGTGAGCGGATTAAAGGCCAAATCTGCTGTTTTAACCACAATACTGCCTGCCAGTTAGGCGCATGACGAAAATTGCCGATAGCAATAAAATGTTGCCGCTGTGCATAGCTAAGCGCACTTTCTGCCGTCGGCTGGTCCAGTAAAAACGGGCAGTAACATAGCAACGATGCCGGTAGCTGATAATGCTGTTGTAACAGCTGCATTTCAAACTCAGAAATGACCAGCGTGATATCGCAACGATAAATCGCGGCGATTTCCCGCATCGCAAGTTCAGAATTCAATGCCTGGGCATCAACAGGCACTTTGGCATTAAAACAGCGCTGACGGGCATCACGTAACGCATGACAGTCTTCCATGTCCAAAATACGCAATGCCTGTGGGCACGCTTGCTCTACCCGCCAGCCAAACTGCTCTTCGAGCATAAAACGATCAAACATCACCGCTTGTGGGTTAACGCTAGCAAGCCAGTATTCGAAACTACTGTCATTAAGCGCGATCTTGTGTTCACTGATGCCCAGCGCCGATAGCGGATAACGGTGCGGCCCCTGCTCTGCCGCGCTGGCAAACATCACCCGCCAGCCCTGCGCCAGATACAGTTTAAGCAAACTCAGCATCCGGGAACCTGCCGCAGATGAATTCGGTTCAGGCCAGACATAGCCAATGACAATCAACAAAGGGGCAGCGTTCAACAGCAAGCTCTCCACAAGCAAAACGGCATTTTACCTACAATTTGCTCTGCGCAACAACTTGGTGCTCATGCGACTCATGCTAAGATATCACCAACTAACCGCCGGAACGTTTACATGACCACCACACACTATTCCGCAGTCGAAGAAACACTGCATGCATTAAGTCATGGCGCAGGCGCACTGCTGAGCCTGATTGGCCTGATATTAATGCTAACGATAACCTTGCCGCTAAACGACAACTGGTATCTGGCCAGTAGCCTTATTTATGGTTTAAGCCTGCTGTTACTGTACAGCAGCTCAACCTTGTATCATGCCATTTCGCAAGCCGACATAAAACGACGGCTACGACAGCTCGATCACGCGGCGATTTTTATCCTGATCGCCGGTACCTACACTCCTTTTACCCTGCTTAATTTACGCGACAACTGGGGCTTGCCACTGTTCGCGCTTATTTGGGCAGTCGCCCTGGCGGGTGTCATTATTGAGTTAGCAACCGGCCTTAAATATAAAAAGCTATCACTGGGCTTATATCTGGGGATGGGCTGGCTGGTCATTATTGCCATTGAACCGATGCTAAATCATGTTGCCACCGGCGGCTTATTACTTTTACTCGCCGGTGGCTTAAGCTATTCTTTCGGCACTCTGTTTTACGCTTGGAAAAGCTTATATCTGCACCATATGATCTGGCATTTATTTGTGTTGGCAGGCAGCGTACTACACTTTTTTGCTGTTTATTTGTATGCACTACAAGGCTAAAAAAACAGGCCGGAAGCGCCGGCCTGTTTGCTGCCATCAGTACTGATAGCTAAAGGTTACGCCACTAAAGGCAGTATAAGCACGAATACCAACATGCCAGGTACCGGCTTGCGGATTGTTAAAGGTACAGATTTCATTATTGCCGTTTAAATAGGGCCGACAGTTATAGGCTGTTGTCGTCGGCTGGCTACCATAACGTACATATAAGTCAGCATCACCGCTGCCACCTGAGATCTGGAAGGTGACGCTGGACACACCTGATGGGATCTGATAACTGCCTCTTAACCATTGACCGCTTGACGCAGACAGGTTAGGGAAAGTGGCACCGCCGCCGTCACCACCATCGCCACCATCACCGCCGTCACCCGAGCCATCACAACCGTTATTGGTCAAATAATCATGTGCAGCCTTGGCTTTTACAATACCCCAGCCATACGACGTATCACGCCCCGCCGCTCCGCGATCTTCGGCCGTAGCATTAAGTGCATTACGGATTTGCGCAGCACTACATTCTGGATGGTTACTCCACACCAGTGCGGCAACACCGGCAACATGAGGGGACGCCATGGATGTACCGCTGATGCTGTTATAACCGCCATTATTCCAGGTTGAATTTACGCTAACGCCAGGGCCGGCAATTTCTACCTGAGAGTTACGTTGTGAGAAGCTTGCCAGCGAACCACTGGAGTTCACGGCCGCAACCGATACTACTGCGTTGTAAGAAGCTGGATAGGAAAAGCTGGTATTACCGCCATTGCCCGCTGCCGCGACTAACAGCATGCCATTATTATAAAAGTTGTTCATTGCGGTGTTTTCAGTCTGGTTAGATGAACCGCCACCCAAACTCATATTCACCACTTTTGCCCCGGCGTTTTGGCAAGATTGAATACCCTGAACCAAATCTGACGCGTAGGTCCAGTTACCGGAGTTATTAAAAATTTTGACGATGTGTACCCCTGCCTGACCGGAGCCGATAGTGCCGACCACACCCGTATTATTATTCAGCGCCACCATAGTACCAGCGACGTGGGTACCGTGGCCATTACCATCTTCGTACCAGTTGCCATGGCCTGAAAACGAGTAACCAGTAACGCCTGAGCTTTGCAAATCTTCGTGATCATAGTCATAGCCAGTATCAATGACACACACTTTGGTATTACCTGCGCTGGCGTCACTAACCTGATTTGCCTGCACCATGGTAATGCCATAAGGTGTGGTTTGTGCCATCGGGCTGATCACATCCATCAGATAGCGTTTATGATCTTCTTCAATATATTCAACATTCGGATCGCTTTGCAGCATTCTGCGCTGTTTAGGCGTCAGCTCTGCGACACTGGCATGTACGGATTGTAAGTGTGACAGAGCATTCACATTTACCTTTTGTAGCACTTGCTGAGCCCTTGTAGTAGAAAACTGCGCGCGCTGACTACGGCCGTCTGCGCCCATAGTCGCGACCGGTTCTTTAAATTTTACGATGTATCGTGTAGCTTTATTGTCTGCCAGCTCCGCCAGGCTTAATTTAGGTTCTGGTTTTTTCATGCCTTCGGCAACAGCGACAGACGTCAGGCTTAACGCAAAACAACCGGCAGACGCTGCAGCCAGTACAGTGGTGATCTTTTTCATCTTAGTACCCTTGGTTAATTTTTATTGTCCGTGTTGTACGAGACGCATCCTGCCGCTCAATAATTAACCAACTTAAACCCAGACATCTATTACAAATTGATTATAAATTCATTACAAATTACTGAGATAACCCCAAATTAGATAATTTATATAACTTACAGAAACAAAACAGTTTTTTTGGGTACTGCTTTACATAAAATTACATCGGCAATTACGAGTGTAAACCGCTAAGGCTATGCTGTTTGCATAAAACCTCAGACCACTCAGCCGCCAGTCTGGCTGGCTTAAGTTGACGTTAAACACGGGTGTATCCGCCAAGCTTTACAGCGCACAACAGATTAAATGCCGGCCGCTACTTTCGCTTGGGGTTGCATTCTTTTAGAATCGCCTCCATTACCGATTTTACTTAAGTTGTCCCGGAGAATTACATGTCTGACGTCAAACATAGCCGCCTGCTTATCTTAGGTTCTGGCCCGGCTGGCTATACTGCTGCGGTGTATGCCGCCCGCGCTAACCTGAACCCGGTTTTAATCACCGGTATGCAGCAAGGTGGCCAGTTAACCACCACCACTGAAGTAGAGAACTGGCCAGGTGATGCCCACGGTTTAACCGGTCCGGCGTTGATGGAACGTATGCGCGAGCACGCTGAAACCTTTAATACCGAAATCGTGTTTGACCATATTCACACCGTAGATCTTAAGCAGCGGCCCTTTACGTTAACCGGCGACAATGCGGTATATAGTTGCGATGCGCTGATCATTTGTACCGGAGCCTCGGCAAAGTATCTTGGCCTGCCTTCTGAGCAAGCCTACAGTGGCCGTGGCGTGTCAGCTTGCGCTACCTGTGATGGCTTCTTTTACCGTAACCAGAAAGTGGCTGTAGTTGGCGGCGGTAATACCGCTGTCGAAGAAGCACTGTATTTGTCAAATATCGCTGCAGAAGTCCATTTGGTGCACCGCCGCGACAGTTTTAAAGCAGAAAAAATTCTGGTCGACCGTTTAATGGCCAAAGTGGCCAGCGGGAACATTGTACTGCACACCCACCGCCAGTTGGATGAAGTGTTAGGCGATGACATGGGTGTAACCGGCATAAGGTTAAAGTCGACTCAGGGTGAAGCAGACGAAGAACTGGCATTGCAGGGCGTATTTATTGCCATTGGCCATAAACCCAACACCGATATTTTCGCCGGTCAGTTGGACATGAATGGCGGCTACCTGAAAGTACAAAGCGGTTCTGAAGGTAATGCCACTCAAACCAGCGTGCCAGGTGTATTTGCTGCCGGTGATGTGTCTGATCATATCTATCGTCAGGCCATTACCTCAGCGGGTACTGGTTGTATGGCGGCGCTGGATGCAGAACGCTACCTGGATGCGCTAAGCAAATAACGTCGGTTGTGGCCATATACCTGCCGGAATTAAGCGCGCACGATGTCAGCTTTCCACCGCTGTCCCGTGCGCTTGATGACCCCGATGGTTTACTGGCCATGGGGGGGGATTTGTCGGTGCAGCGCTTGTTAAGTGCCTACCAGCAAGGGATCTTTCCCTGGTTTAGCGAAGGCGATCCACTGTTATGGTGGAGCCCATCAGTACGGGCGGTGTTCCCGCCCGATACACTCAGCCTGAGTCGCACGTTAAAAAAGCAAATCCGTCGTCATCAGCTGCATTTTAGCGTCAACAAGGCCTTTGTCAGGGTAATAAAGCAGTGTGCTGCACCGCGGGCTAAACAGCCTGGCACCTGGATATTACCGGCCATGCAGCAGGCATATACTGAACTTCACCGTCAGGGCCATGCCCACAGCGTAGAGGTATGGCAACAGGATACCCTGGTTGGCGGCTTATACGGTGTACAGATTGGCAGCCTGTTTTGCGGCGAGTCTATGTTTAACCTGATGCCCGATACTGCCAAATTGGCACTGCTGGCGCTGCAATGTCATCTTAAGCAAGCGGCTGCTGGCTGGATAGACTGTCAAATGCCTAATCCGTTTTTACTGCAGTTGGGCGTGCAACCGTTGCCGCGTCCTGACTACATCAAGCTATTAACAAGGTTACGCCAACAACCTATGCCAACAGCACACTGGGCTGCCAGAGACTTTAGCCTGGATGATAACAATGGCTGAGCTGCGTTTTGGCCTGAGCGCGCCGGCGCCGTGCAGTTACCTGAGCCAGCAACAAGAACAGCTGGTATTTTTACTGCCAGAGCAACCGCTAGACGCCGCGCTATACCAACAACTGCTGCAGCTTAACTTTCGCCGCAGCGGCGAGCAGGTGTATACACCACATTGCCCCACTTGCCAGGCTTGTCAGTCGGTACGTATTACACCGACACAATTCAAACCAAGCCGCAGCCAACGCCGTTTACTGCAAAAAGCAGCGCGAGTGTCCTGGCGTTACCAACTGGATGATAAGCTTAGCCAGGACTACTACGCCCTGTTTGCCGCTTACATCGGCCATAAACACCAGGATGGCAGCATGTATCCACCGGCACCTGAGCAACTTAATAGCATGCTGAACTGCTCCTGGTTAAAGGTGCGGCTATTAAAACAATATTATAATGACCAATTGGTGGCGTTAACGATAGTAGATGAAACTGACTTAGCATTTTCTGCCGTCTATACTTTTTATCAGCCGGCCGTCAGTCGGTTTTCACCCGGCATATTAGCCGTGTTGTACTTAATACAATGTGCAGCACAGCAACAAAAAGACTGGCTTTACCTGGGCTATCAAATTGATGAGTGCCAGAAAATGGCCTATAAGGCCGCATTTTTGCCACAACAGCGATTTATTCAGGGACAATGGCACTCATTTGGCTAAAAAAGCGCATGTCGCTTTACTTATGCTGATGATTTCGGCACAATCTGCGCAGTTTTTTTATGGTTCACCCAATTTTAAGAGGCAAGTGCGCTGAATGGCGAAGGAAGACGTAATTGAAATGCAAGGTACCATTTTGGATACCCTGCCAAATACCATGTTCAAAGTTGAACTGGAAAACGGCCATGTCGTTATCGCTCATATTTCAGGTAAAATGCGTAAAAACTATATCCGTATTTTAACCGGCGATAAGGTAACCGTAGAATTAACACCCTATGACCTGACTAAAGGCCGTATCGTGTTCCGCCAGCGTTAAGCCGGCTATTTGCAGTATGCCAGATAACACAAACCCGGCCTAAGCCGGGTTTACTGTTTTTTTCTGGGAGCTGTTAATCGGTCAGGGCCGCTTCCTCGGTTGTTTGATAGGCAAAACTCAGTTGATCATTTTGCAAATCGATCCGGACATCACCACCGTGTAACAAGCGACCAAACAGAATCTCATTTGCCAGTGGTTTTTTCAGTTGTTCCTGAATTACCCTGGCCATTGGTCGTGCGCCCATCGCATGGTCATAGCCTTTGTCAGCCAACCACTGCCTGGCAGCAGATGTTAACTCCATCGATACCTGTTTTTTGTCCAGCTGCACCTGCAGATCACAAATAAACTTATCGACAATTTGCAGAATAATGTCCGCCGCTAAATGTTTAAACCAGATAATACCGTCCAGCCGGTTGCGAAACTCCGGGCTAAAGGTACGGTTAATTTCTGATAACGCATCATGGCTGTGATCCTGCTGTTTAAAGCCGATCGACTTACGAATAGTTTCCTGCACCCCGGCATTAGTGGTCATCACCAGTACCACATTACGAAAATCAATTTTGCGGCCGTTATTATCGGTCAAAGTGCCGTGGTCCATCACTTGCAGCAAAATGTTGTAAATATCGCTATGTGCTTTTTCAATTTCATCCAGCAACACGACCGAATACGGATGTTTCGATACCGCATCTGTTAACAAGCCACCTTGTTCAAAGCCAACATAACCCGGCGGTGCACCGATTAACCGGCTAATAGCATGGCGCTCCATATATTCTGACATATCAAAACGCAGCAGCTCTACCCCCAACGCTTTTGCCAGTTGTTTCGTCACTTCGGTTTTGCCCACACCGGTTGGGCCGGCGAACAGGAAATTACCTATCGGTTTTTCTTCATTGCCCAGACCAGAGCGTGACAGGCGGATAGCTGCCGTCAGCACTTCTATTGGCTCATCCTGACCAAACACCACCAGTTTCAGGTTGCGATCTAAATTGGCCAGCACGTCTTTATCCGACGCTGATACCGATTTTTCCGGAATGCGCGCCATTTTAGCAATAACATGCTCAATCTCCGGCACGTTAATCACTTTGCGCCGTTTAGAAGAAGGCAATAACCGCTGACTTGCGCCGGCTTCATCTATCACATCAATGGCTTTGTCCGGTAAATGTCGCTCGTTAATATACTTAGCGGACAACTCCGCTGCCGCCCGGATTGCCTTTTGTGTGTAACGCACATTATGGTGCTGCTCGTAACGCTCTTTTAAGCCCAGTAAAATACGGGTGGTATCTTCCACACTGGGTTCAGCCACATCGATTTTTTGAAAACGTCGTACCAGCGCCGTGTCTTTTTCAAAAATACTTTTAAATTCCTGATAGGTGGTCGAGCCCATACAGCGCAAACGGCCACTGGACAGTAACGGCTTAATCAGGTTACTGGCATCCATTACGCCGCCTGACGCGGCACCGGCGCCAATGACAGTGTGAATTTCATCGATAAACAGGATGGCGTCTTTTTCCCGTTCCAATTCTTTTAGTAAAGACTTCAGCCGCTTTTCAAAGTCACCCCGGTATTTAGTTCCTGCCAGTAAAGCGCCCATATCCAGCGAGTAGATGGTGGCATTGGCAATTACCTCTGGCACCTCATTGTGCACAATACGGTAGGCTAAGCCTTCAGCAATAGCCGTTTTGCCAACACCGGCCTCACCGACCAACAACGGGTTATTCTTTTTACGCCGGCAAAGCACCTGAATAGCACGCTCTACTTCATGCTCGCGGCCAATTAACGGGTCTATCTGGCCATTTTTTGCCTGCAAGTTTAAATTCGCGGTAAAGTTTTCCAGATACTTACTGTCATCGCTGACAGCATCTGTGCCTTCTTCCTGCACATGCTCATCGTGCTGTTCAAGTTTTTCGGTTTTGGTGACGCCATGTGAGATAAAATTCACCACGTCTAAGCGGGTAATATCGATTTTCTTCAGCAAATAAACGGCTTGAGATTCCTGTTCACTGAAAATCGCCACCAACACATTGGCACCGGTCACTTCAGACTTACCGGATGATTGTACATGGAACACGGCACGCTGCAGCACACGCTGAAAACCGAGCGTTGGCTGCGTGTCACGCTCTAACTCGCCTTCCGGCAGTACCGGGGTTGTAGAATCAATAAAACTGGCCAGCTCCTGCCGCAGCTTCTCAATGTTAGCGCCGCAAGAGCGCAGCGCTTCACCGGCAGCCGGGTTGTCCAGCAAAGCCAGCAGTAAATGCTCTACCGTCATATATTCGTGACGGCGCTCGCGCGCGAACCTGAAAGCCAAATTCAGAGTTAACTCAAGATCTTTATTTAACATACACCACTCCTAATCCACCTGAGTAACGACACCAGAATCATGCCAGGACTTACCTTAAGCGCGCTCCATGGTACACAGCAGCGGGTGCTGATGCTCTTTGGCATACTGCGTTACCTGCTGCACTTTGGTTTCCGCTATTTCAGCGGTAAAAACACCACAAACCCCTTTTCCTTCGTAATGCACTTTTAACATTACTTCTGTCGCCTGTTCATACTGCATATTAAAAAACCGGCTTAACACATCGATAACGAAATCCATCGGGGTGTAATCGTCGTTGTGCAGTACCACTTTATACATTGGTGGCGGAGCAACACGTTGCCGTGTCAACTCTTCCAAACCACCCTGTTGTACGTTGCTTTCTTTATTGCCGCTCATAAACTATAGCCACGCCTGCGTATTCCATCAAAGGAGCTTTGAGTTAATTATTGGTAAAATTTTAGTTTAATTTTGCAAATAACTTGACTGTATGCTCAAATTATCTACATTAGTTGTTGGGATCACTAACAATCCCGCCACTGAAACTAAGAATACAGAATTTAGCTAACTTAGAGAAGGAAGTAAGTTGTATGGCTACCGGTAAAGTAAAATGGTTCAATAATGCCAAAGGATTTGGATTTATTCGTGAAGATGGCCGTGATGAAGATATCTTTGCTCATTATTCAACCATTAGCATGGATGGCTACCGCACGCTAAAGGCCGGACAGGATGTCGAGTTTGACCTGTCTGAAGGCCCGAAGGGCTTACACGCTGTGAATATTAAAGTGCCCGGTGATCTGACAGAGTAAATATTCGCTTAGCGTAAAGCGTAATACGAAAAGAAAAAAGCAGGCGTTTCGCCTGCTTTTGCTTATTGGTTTTTCGCTGAATTACGCGTTAGCTAGCGCCTGATTAAAGGTTTGGCTGGGCCGCATGGCCTTAGACACTAATTCTGGGTTTGGCCGGTAGTAGCCACCAATGTCGACGGCTTTACCCTGAGCACCGTTTAGCTCTGCCACTATCGCCGCTTCCTGCTGCTGTAAGGTCGCTGAGAGTTTAGCAAAACGCGTTTGTAACTCACTATCAGCTGTTTGTGCTGCTAATGCTTCGGCCCAGTACAGCGCCAGATAGAAATGGCTGCCGCGGTTATCCAACTCACCCAGCTTACGCCGTGGTGACTTGTCGTTATCAAGGAACTTAGCGGTAGCGGCATCCAACGCATCAGCCAGTACTTTCGCTTTTGCATTGCCCGTCACCTGGCTTAAATGCTCAAGAGAAGCGGCTAAGGCTAAAAACTCACCCAGTGAATCCCAGCGTAAGTAATTTTCTTCGATAAACTGCTCAACGTGCTTAGGTGCTGAGCCGCCAGCGCCGGTTTCAAACAAACCACCGCCGTTCATCAGCGGCACTACAGAGAGCATCTTAGCGCTGGTGCCAAGCTCTAAAATAGGGAATAAATCGGTTAAATAATCCCGCAGCACGTTACCAGTGACCGAAATCGTATCCAGCCCCTGCTTCATTCGCTGCAGTGATAAACGGGTCGCTTCTACCGGTGATAAGATCTGAATATCCAGACCACTGGTATCATGCTCTTTTAAGTAGCCCTGTACTTTAGTGATCAGCTGCGCATCATGGGCACGTGCACTGTCTAACCAGAATACCGCCGGGGTATTACTTAAACGAGAACGATTTACTGCCAGTTTTACCCAGTCGCGAATTGGTGCATCTTTTACCTGGCACATGCGCCAGATATCGCCTTGCTCAACCGCATGCTCAAACACAACGTCGCCTTTGCTGTTTAGCACCTGTACTTTACCATCAGCCGCAATTTCAAAGGTTTTATCGTGTGAGCCGTATTCTTCCGCTTTTTGTGCCATCAGGCCGACATTGGGCACCGAGCCCATAGTGCGTGGGTCAAAGGCACCATTCTTTTTACAAAATTCGATGGTTTCCTGGTATACACCGGCATAGCAGCGGTCCGGGATCATCGCTTTCGTATCTTTAAGCTTACCATCCGGGCCCCACATCTGGCCTGAGCTGCGGATCATTGCCGGCATAGAAGCATCGATAATCACATCGCTTGGTACGTGCAGGTTGGTAATGCCTTTATCAGAATTTACCATCGCCAGCGCCGGTTGTGACGCATAGCAGGCGTTAATATCCGCCAGCACGGCGGCCTGCTGTGGCTGCGGCAAGGTTGCTACTTTGGCGAACATATCACCGGCACCGTTATTAACGTCAACACCCAGTTCAGCAAACAGCGCTGCGTGTTTGTCAAACACCGGTTTAAAGAACTCCAGCACCGCATGACCGAACATAATGGGGTCTGACACCTTCATCATGGTGGCTTTTAAATGTAATGATAACAACACATCTTGTTGCTTCGCTGCAGCGATTTCCTGCTGATAAAAGGCACGTAGCGCCTTTTTGCTCATTGTGGCGGCGTCAACCACTTCACCGGCCAATACCGCGACGTTATCTTTGAGCACTGAGACAGAGCCGTCTGAGGCGACTAACTGAATTTTCAGCACGTCAGCATCGGCAAAAGTGGTTGATTGCTCACTGCCATAAAAATCGCCCTGGCCCATATGCGCCACATGGGATTTAGATTCTGCTGACCAGGCGCCCATACTATGTGGGTTTTTCTTCGCGTACTGTTTAACAGAAGCCGGTGCACGGCGGTCAGAATTACCTTCACGCAATACCGGGTTTACCGCACTGCCTTTAATTTTGTCATAGCGCGCTTTAACATCGCGTTCTTGTTCCGTTTTGGGCTCAGCCGGATAATCGGGTAACGCATAGCCTTGCTGTTGCAGCTCTTTGATTGCCGCTTTTAGCTGTGGAATAGACGCACTGATATTGGGCAGTTTAATAATATTTGCTTCTGGCTGATTGGCCAGTTCACCCAGTTCAGTCAAGGCATCAGCAATACGCTGCTCTGGCGTCAGGAAATCTGGAAAGTTGGCAATAATGCGGCCAGAAAGAGAAATATCACGGGTTTCTACCGCAATACCCGCCGCAGCAGAGAATGCCTGCACTATCGGCAGCAACGAATAGGTTGCCAATGCTGGCGCTTCATCCGTTTCAGTGTAGATAATTTTTGCAATTTCTTTTGACATGTTAGTTCCTGTAATGTGTTTGCGAACGACTGACAACTAAAGGCCAGTTCGCACCTTCATCCGGGCGATATTGATGTTTTAAACGCACTTGTTGCAAAGCGGCGCTAGTATAGCAGCATGACATTCAATAAAATAGGCAACGGTCTTTGCCGCTAATGCTATGGCTATCATGCAATTTACACCCGATACAGGGTGGTGTTAACTAATGCTGACAGTCTCTGTCACACGAACAAATGCTACGAACTTCAGAGATAAAACAACAGTGAAACCCGAGCGTACCAAACAGAAATTGCACCATAATCCATATGTGAAAAAACACAATGCGACCAAAGTCTCAAATCCCCAGCTGGTATTGTTTAACAAACCTTTTGATGTGTTATGTCAATTTACCGATAACAGTACGCCCCGACGCGCAACCCTGGCTGACTATATACCAATAGCCGGTGTCTATGCCGCGGGCCGGCTTGACCGTGACAGTGAAGGTTTACTGCTACTAACTAACTGTGGCAAAACCCAGCACCGGATCAGCGACCCCATGCACAAAATGGCCAAAACTTACTGGGTGCAGTTGGAAGGCGATATCAGTGATGCAGCGCTGCAGCAACTGAGTGATGGTGTACCGCTAAATGATGGTCTGACAGCACCCGCTAACGCACAGCGAATTCCCGCTCCGGATATCTGGCCGCGCCAGCCGCCGGTAAGACAACGTCTAAATATTCCCACCTGCTGGATAAGTCTGACCATCACTGAAGGCCGTAACCGTCAGGTAAGAAGGATGACCGCTGCGGTGGGTTTCCCTACCCTGCGATTGATACGGGTCCAAATTGGCCCCTGGCGATTGGATAATTTAGCCCCGGGCGAGTATAAGCAACTGTCGCTGACCTAGGCAGTGGCGTTTCCCCTTTTGATAAAAGGCAGCAAAACAACATGAGCAGAGCACAGTTACACCTTACCGTGGCAGCGATAGTGCAGTTTGAACAAAAATTTTTGCTGGTAGAAGAAACCGACAAACTAAGCAAACAGCGTGTATTAAACCAACCTGCCGGCCATGTTGAGCAAAATGAAGATCTGCTTAGCGCCGTGCAACGTGAATTATACGAAGAAACCGGATTGTTACTTACGCCAAGTGCCTGGTTGGGGATCTCGCAGCTAAAAGCCAGCAATGGTCACCGTTATGTAAGGGTCAACTTTGTGTTTGAACCCACAAGTCTGCCAGAACACCATCAACCGCAGGACAGTGACATACTGGCACTGCACTGGCTCAGTGCCAGCCAGCTGCAGCACAGCGCGCTGCCACTGCGCAGTGCTTTGGTCAGTGATGCCATTCAGTTATATCAGCAAGGTGTTCGTCTGCCGCTAAACCTTATTCAGCCAGCGCGATAACATGCGCAGCTGATAAATTTCATGTATAATCCGCGCCTTGTTTTTAAGCCTTCAAAAGTGCAGTGCTATGCCAGATACCCGCTCAGCTAACAGCAGTAAAAAAGTCATCGTCGGTATGTCCGGCGGCGTAGATTCTTCCGTGTCCGCTTACCTGTTGCTGCAACAGGGCTATCAGGTTGAAGGCCTGTTTATGAAAAACTGGGAAGAAGACGACAACGACGAATACTGTGCCGCCGCTGAAGATATGCGTGATGCGCAAGCCGTATGCGACAAACTGGGTATAGTGCTGCACAAAGTGAATTTTGCTGCCGAGTATTGGGACAATGTGTTTGAGTATTTTCTGGCCGAATACAAAGCCGGCCGCACCCCTAACCCGGACATTATGTGCAACAAAGAAATTAAGTTTAAAGCCTTTTTAGAGTTTGCCGCTGATGCCTTGGGGGCCGATTACATCGCCACCGGGCATTATGTGCGTCGCCGCCAACATAACGGCCACTGGCAATTATTACGTGGGCTGGATAGCAATAAAGACCAAAGCTATTTTCTGTACACCATTGGTGAAGCGCACATTGCACAAACCCTGTTTCCGGTCGGCGAGCTGGAAAAACCGGCGGTACGCGCCATTGCTGAGCAACAAGGCCTGATCACACACGACAAAAAAGACAGTACCGGTATTTGCTTTATTGGTGAGCGTAAATTTAAAGATTTTCTGCAGCAATATTTGCCAGCACAACCTGGCGATATTATCAGTGTAGACGGCGACATTATCGGGCGGCACGAAGGCCTAATGTACCACACCTTGGGACAGCGCAAGGGTTTAGGTATTGGCGGCCTGCGTGAAGGCAGTGACGAACCCTGGTATGTAGTAGGTAAAAATGTTGAAACTAACCAACTGATTGTTGCTCAGGGCCACGATCATCCCAGCTTGTTATCTCAGGGATTAACCGCCAGCCAGCTACACTGGACAGACCGCACCGGCCCGCAGCAACCTCTGCGTTGTAGCGTAAAAACCCGCTATCGCCAAACCGACATACCCTGTACCCTGACCCCCCGTAACGACGGCACGGTTAGCGTGCTGTTTGACACGCCACAAAAAGCGGTAACCCCTGGCCAGTCGGCAGTATTTTATCTGGACGAGGTGTGTCTGGGCGGTGGCATTATTGATCAGGCACTAAACTGATATGCATTATTCTCTTTCTACCCAAATTATTGCCCTGGCTGGCTTATGTCAGGCACTAAAACTGGTGCAACAGGTAGCCCGTAGCAGCGAACTGGATAAAGACGCGCTGCTGCTGATATTGAACAGCGTAGCGGTTATCGATGCTGAGCAGCCGCTGCAAATTTACGGTAACGATGCCGCTAAACTGCGTGACGGTATGCAGCTGATTATTGACCAGCTTGGCGACAAGCCACAAAAAGATGTTGAGCTGACCCGTTATATCGTCGGAGTATTGGCGCTGGAACGTAAGCTGAATAAAACCCCGGCCAATCTCAACCGGCTGGGTGATAAGCTACAGCACCTGCAACGTCAGCTACAGCATTTTAGTGTGCTTGACGACAATATGCTGGCAAATCTGGCTGATATTTATTCAGATTGCATCAGCAGTTTAGGTGGTCGTATCCAGATCTACGGCCAGCCAGAGTTATTGAAACAGCCAGCGGTGCAGCACAAAGTCCGCGCGCTACTGTTAGCAGCTATCCGTGCGGCCGTGTTATGGCGCCAAAGCGGTGGTAGCCGTCTTAATTTTATTTTTAAACGTCGCAAGCTGGTGGCACAAGCAAAACAGATGCTTGCACAGCTACCTTCATCGAGCTTATAGGAGCCTGTATGCAACTGAACGCCCTTACCGCCATTTCTCCCGTTGACGGGCGCTATGGCAGCAAAACAATCGATTTACGTAACTACTTCAGTGAGTTCGGCTTAATTAAGTATCGGGTAACAGTAGAAGTGCGTTGGCTTCAACAGTTGGCTGCAACAACGGAAATCAGCGAAGTGCCGCCGTTGTCTGCTGGTGCGAACCAATTGCTAAACGACATTGTCGACAATTTCAGTTTGGCAGATGCCGAGCGGGTCAAAGAAATCGAGCGCACCACTAACCACGATGTGAAAGCGGTAGAGTACCTGTTAAAAGAGAAAGTCGCGGCCAACAATGAGCTGGCGGCGATCAGTGAGTTTATTCATTTTGCCTGTACCTCCGAAGACATTAACAACCTGTCGCATGGCCTGATGTTAAGCGAAGCCCGCAGCACTGTACTGTTGCCACAATGTGACGCCCTGCTTGACGCCATTAAACAGTTAGCCCACGAACATAAAAACGTGCCGATGATGGCCCGTACTCATGGTCAGCCAGCCTCACCGACCACTATGGGCAAAGAAATGGCGAACGTTTATATGCGTTTGAAACGCCAGCGTGACCAGATCGCCAAGGTTGAGATCCTCGGCAAGCTAAACGGTGCTGTCGGTAATTACAATGCGCATTTATCCGCTTACCCCGAAGTTAACTGGCATCAGCTGTCTGAGCAGTTTGTTACCAGCCTGGGCCTGAGCTGGAACGCCTTTACCACTCAGATAGAGCCGCACGATTACATTGCAGAGCTGTTTGACGCTGTCGCCCGTTTTAATACCATTTTGCTCGATTTTGACCGCGATGTTTGGGGTTATATCGCCCTGGGCCACTTTAAGCAGCGCACCGTGGCGGGCGAAATTGGCTCTTCTACCATGCCGCATAAAGTTAACCCGATTGATTTTGAAAACTCCGAAGGCAACCTGGGTATTGCCAATGCCCTGTTTAACCATTTATCGGCTAAGCTGCCGGTATCGCGCTGGCAGCGCGACCTGACCGATTCTACCGTGCTGCGTAATTTGGGCATGGGCTTTGGCTATACCCTGATTGCCTATCAGGCCACGTTAAAAGGCATCAGCAAACTGGAAGTCAATGAAGCAAACCTGCGCGCCGAGCTGGACGCAAACTGGGAGCTTTTGGCTGAGCCGGTACAGACGGTTATGCGCAAATATGGCATTGAACAACCCTATGAAAAACTGAAAGAATTAACCCGAGGTAAGCGGATAACTCAGGCTGACTTGCATCTGTTTATTGACAAATTGCAGCTGCCAGAACAGGTAAAAACACAACTAAAACAGCTGACACCAGCCAATTACATAGGTGCCGCAGTAGACATTACCAGCTCACTTAATTAAGCCAGCAATAACAAGGCGCTGCTCACAGCGCCTTTTTTCACAGGATTGCTTATGTATCAGTTAAATTTAGGCTCGCTCAGCGTCACAGATTTTCTGCAACAGTACTGGCAGAAAAAACCACTGCTAATTAAAGCCGGCTTTAAACACTTCACCGATCCGTTAACCGCCGATGAACTGGCTGGTCTGGCGCTGGAAGATGACATTGAATCACGTATTGTCAGTTGTATCGACAAGCAATGGGATATGCAGACCGGTCCGTTTGAAGATTTCTCCGTGTTTGGTGAGCAAAACTGGACCTTGTTGGTGCAAGCTGTTGATCACTGGCATCCAGAGGCAGCAAAACTGCTGGACCCGTTTCGCTTTATTCCGAACTGGCGTATTGACGATCTGATGGTCAGCTTCTCCACGCCCGGTGGCGGTGTCGGCCCGCATTTAGACCAATACGATGTATTTATTATTCAAGGTGAAGGTAAACGTCACTGGCGCGTGGGCATGCCAGATCGCAGCCTACAGCAACTATGCCCGCACCCACGGTTGTTGCAGGTGAGTCCGTTTCAGGATTGTATAGATGTCATTACCGAGCCGGGCGACATTCTGTATATTCCACCGGGCTGCCCACATGAGGGCATCAGCCTGGAGAACAGCCTGAACTACTCTGTTGGTTTTCGCGCGCCGGCGCAAAAAGATTTGCTAACAGGTTTGGTTGATCACCTGATCGACCATGATATCAACGGCGAGCGATTCAGCGATGCCGGGCGCAGCATAGCGTCGTCGGTAGGCGCTATCTCTGAAAACGATTTGGCCAAGGTGCAGCAGTTATTACAGCAACTGCTGGCAGATCAAGCGATGCTGCCACATTGGTTTGGCAGTTTAATTACCCGCGCTAAGCATGAACTGGATATCAACGAGCCAGAACCTCACTATGGCAGCGATGAAATAGCAGAGTATCTGGATGAAGGCTCAGTATTAAGCCGAACCGGCGGTTTGCGCTGTTGTTATTATCAGCAAGCTGCAGACAGCGATATATTGCTGTTTATCAATGGCGACCAAATCACGCTACCTGCAGACGAGCTGCACACTGCCCGGCTGTTATGTGATTACACTGAGCTGCTTAGCGAACAAAACCGGCACTTTTGTCAGTCACCACAGCGTACTATGCTACTGACCAACCTAATTAATCAAGGCTACTGGTACTTTAGCGAATAAGGTCCGACAGCTGTTTGGCAGCAAATTAAAAAAACCGCAGTAACTGCGGTTTTTTTAATTTTGTAAACTAATAAATACAATTAAGCTGCGCCAGTGTCCGGCCACAAAGCAGCATTTTCAAACATTTCGTACAAGCCATGCGCCCGCTTAACCAGTAAGTCAGCAAAATCCTGTTTGGTTTTGTCATTAATGCCGGAGTCAATAATCTGCTGTGCCTTTAGCTGCCAGTTTAACGAAAACGCCCGCACAGCTTCCCGTGCATCTTTGGCAGCAGATAATGCCATATGGTCTGTTGGCAAATCACCGCAAATTACCCAATATGTTTGTTTATCTTTCGCATTCAACTTCCAGATAGCGAAGAACGGCGTTAAGTACCGGCTGTCTGCAACGACTACACTCTCTGGTAAAATACCCTTGCTGGCCAGGTATTCATTCGCTTTTTGAAACTGTACACGGATCCACTCAGAGCGGATCTGTTCAATTTGTTGTGCCTGTTGTGCTTGCTCCTGAGTTAACTGCTCACTCATTTTATCTCTATCCTGCTGTAGTGTTTGCGCTACTTTAGGGGACTCGAACAGCACAATCAAGCCTGATGTGAAATTGTCGACAATCCACTGGACAGACCAGGGTATTTTTTTATCCTGTTCTGGTGTAATACGGGGTGAAATGTTACATTGCGCGGCGCAAAAAGCTGCCCAAGCGGGCAATGCACAACCAGACAACACGGCGTCACAGCTACCTGTGCCGGCCAATAAACGGAGAAATCAGTCGTGGCAGTATTTAATCATTCTGAATTCGATAATCATGAACAAGTGGTGTTCTGCAGCGATGCCGAAACCGGCTTAAAAGCTATTATTGCTGTACACAGCACTGCCCTGGGCCCTGCTGTAGGTGGCTGCCGTTTATGGGATTACGCCTCTGACGAAGCCGCGCTGAATGACGTCCTGCGCTTATCCCGCGGCATGACCTATAAAAACGCGATGGCCGGCCTGCCTCTTGGTGGCGGTAAATCGGTGATTATCGGCAACGCCAAAAACATCAAATCTGAAGCACTGTTTCGAGCCTTTGGTCGCATGATCCACCGGCTGTCTGGTAGCTACTACAGTGCTGAAGACGTCAATATCACCACCGGTGATATTATGATTGTTAACAAAGAAACTCCTTATGTCGCCGGCCTGGAAGGTAAAAGCGGTAATCCGGCACCTTTTACCGCCCTGGGTACCTACCGTGGTATTAAAGCAGCGGCCAAACACCAGTTTGGTTCAGATGATCTAGCCGGCAAAACGGTCGCCATTCAAGGCCTGGGCAGTGTTGGTTTTTACCTGTGTGAACATTTACATAAAGACGGCGCAAAGTTAATCGTGACTGATATCAATCAGGATGCTGTACAGCGTGCGGTGGAAAAATTCGCGGCGGTAGCCGTAGACTTGGAACAAATATACGCCGTTGATGCTGATATTTACGCCCCATGCGCCCTGGGAGCCACTATCAACGACGATACCCTGCCACAATTAAAAGCCCGTATCGTGGCCGGTTGTGCCAATAACCAGTTAAAAGAAGCCCGTCATGGCGAAGCGCTGCGCCAGCTCGGCATTTTATACGCGCCGGACTATGTCATTAATGCCGGCGGTATTATTAATGTGGCCTTTGAAATGCGCCCTGAGGGCTACTCTGAGCAAGAGTCAACCGCCAAAGTGATGGCCATTTATGACACCCTGTTGAATATCTTCCAGCGTGCAGATGCTGAACAACAACCGACCAGCGTGGTAGCCGATTTAATGGCGCAGGAAATTATCCGCCGCGGCAAAGTCTGATCCAAGCTCGGGCTATCAACCTCAAGCCACTGCGTGCAGTGGCTTTTTATTTACTGTCGAAACAGCTCCGCTAGTTTTAGAGGCACGATACTGGTTGCCGTATCATAGCCTGCATCATACAACATTTGTTTTTGTTCCATGCTCATAGCAAAATCAACGGATGATACCGCGCCGGTATTTACCACTATGGTATTGTGCCAATGTTCGGCATGAACGTACTCGCGTGACACGGCACTCATAAAGGTACGGATCAGCATAAAAATGTACGACACCAATGGAAAATAACGCCCCGGACGCAGCGGTTTGGCTTCAGCATCACTTTTTAATCGAAAGCAAATCAGCGGTAACCCTGCGCCAGACCAGTCATGGTGCAAGGCATCTTCAGACAAAATAACCCCATCGGTCATAATGTGGTTTTCAAAGGCCTGAAAAGAAAAAAACAGCGGGATCGACATTGAAAACCGCACCGCTTTAGAGACCTTTAAATCAGGCGTCAATTGGCGGTTAAACACCACAGGTCCGCCACCATTGATATCGGTGGCCAGTACATGTAAGTCATACGCTAAGCTGGCAAAGGTAGCGCCCTGTAACTGCTTATCCAGCCATAACTCAAGTTTATTGCCATTGCACAAACCGCCACTGCGCAGTAACGACGTAAAAGAAAAGCTCCAGAACTGCCTGAAATCGGTCTGCAGTGCCAGCGCTTTAATGTCCTGCAAGCTCCAGCCGCTGGCATACAGGGCGGCAACAATACTGCCACCCGAGACACCAACCAGATGACGGAAGTGAAATCCCATATCCTTCAGTGCCTGCAATATACCGATATAACAGCTTAAACGGGTTCCACCACCAGAAAATATTGGCACGACTTCAGCATTCGTTCGGGTTTGCATGCAAGCGTCATCCTTAAACCTAACTCATCTCTGTTAGTATGGGATAAAATGCATCTTATGCCAGACATTGCTACAGCTATTTCAGTTAATCTGGGCTAAGATAATGCAATAACACAATAACTTAGATAGGGACTGTCTGATTTATGTTGAACGTTTTGCTGTGCCTGATACTGGGTTTATTCTGGCTATCGCCTGCCCTGGCGGCACTACCGGATACCATTGCCCGGGTAAAACCCTCGGTAGTTGCTATTGGTATCCACAGCCCGTTGGGCGCCCCCAGGATACGCCTTATTGGTACCGGTTTTGTCATCAGCGATGGTAAAAAAGTGGTCACCAACTACCATGTTATCGCTCCAACCTTAAATAGCAGCAGAAATGAGCAGTATGTTGTTTTGTCTGGCTCTGCAGATAAGGTACAAATTCATCCTATCGTCAGCAATCGTAACGACCCAACGTACGATTTAGCAGTGCTGAGCATAGATGCCAATTTACCGGCGCTAACGCTCTCAGCTGCTGCGCTTAAGCCTGAGGGCACTGAAATTGCTTTTACCGGTTTTCCAATCACTGCGGTGCTGGGGCTTTATCCGGCAACACACAGAGGTATTATCTCTGCCGTGACGCCTATTGCTATTCCGGCAGATAATTCTGGCCAGTTGCAGGCAGCGGCGTTACGACGCTTGAAACAGCCTTATATGGTGTATCAGCTGGATGCCACGGCTTACCCGGGTAATAGCGGCAGCCCGCTGTACCATGCCAGTTCCGGCGAGGTTATTGGCGTTATCAATAAAGTGTACGTAAAATCAACACGAGAGGCAGTATTAAGTGATCCCAGTGCCATCACTTATGCTATTCCGATCCGGTTTCTGCTGCCTTTGCTGCAATAGATGCGGTTGTTGTTAGCTGTAGTACGTAATACGGATTTGACATCATGCAAATATTGACTGAACTGGCACTGGACAAAATTGGCTTTGCCCTGGCGGCGCTGAGTTATTTGTTGTTTTTGTTACTGCTGCTGGTTACCCGTACTAAAAGCTTGTCCCGGTTATTATTGCTAAGCTGGACGCTTATTAGCGTGCTGTGGGCAGCATATTATGCCTACAGCAGCGCACAACCCTACAGTAATCCGCTATCTGTGCTATTAGAGCTTAGCCGCAACCTTGTCTTACTGTTGTTTCTGCTTGCAGCATTGGGGGATAAAGCCCAAAGCATAAATCAGTTTATCCGCAATAAACAGGTCCTGCTGTTAAGCGCTGCTGTGCTGCTCTGGTATGCGGCCACTGCGCAGCAATGGGTTTCTGCTAATCTGCTTTTTACCGGCAGCCTAGTACTATGCGTGCTGCAACTGGCTCTGCTTGAAGCAATATACCGCAAAGCGGCAGACAACCGTTGGCAATATAAACCGCTGGTGTTCAGTATCAGCATCGCTTTGTTATTTGATTTTGTTTTACTAGCAGAATCAGCATTGTTTGGTCAGGCAGATAACCAGTTTTGGGCCGCGCGCGGTTTTGTCTACGCCGCCATGGTGCCTTTTATTATCGTCGCTGTACGCCGTATACAAGCCTGGGGCATTAGTGTTTATGTCAGCCGTGATATCGTGCTACAAAGCTCATTGGTGCTGGCGTCTGGCCTGTACCTGTGCCTGATTGGCATTGCAGGCTTCTATATTCGTTATATCGGTGGCAACTGGTCTAGCTTAGTACAAACTACCTTCCTGGCACTGGGTTTTGCCGCCCTGGCGTTAATGCTGTTTTCAGGCGCTGTGCGCCGGCGTTTTCGTGTTTTTATTGAAAAGCATTTTTTTGCCAACAAATTTGATTACCGGCAAAAATGGCTGGAGCTGACCCAACACTTGCGTCAGGTTGATCTGAGTAGCGCTGAGCAGTACGACACCATTTTGCAAGCATGCCTTAATGCCATTGGTTACAGCCGCGGCTGCCTGGTGCGTATCATCGATAATAGCATTCTGCAGCAACTTGCCTGTGTAAACCGCCAGCCACTATCCGACGATGAAGAATGTCTGATCCAGCGCTATATCAGTCGCTATGCCAGCCAACATTGGTTAGTTGATTTATCAGACCATAAAGATGGTTTCGCCAGCGCTCAGTCTGATCTTACTGCTATAGATATTCAACTTATGTTACCCATACATTCGGATGGCCAACTGTGGGGTTTATGCCTGATTAATGCGCCAGAAGTGGATAAACAGCAACTTAACTGGGAACTACGTGATTACCTGATGCTGGTGACAGAGCAAATTTCCAGCTATCTATTGTTAATGCAAGCAAGCAAAGCGTTAAGTGAGAATGCGCAGTTTGCCGCTTTTAGCCGCATGTCAGCGTTCGTCGTGCATGATCTTAAAAATGTAAAGGCACAAATCGATCTTATTCTGACCAACAGCATCAAGCATAAAACCAACCCTGAATTTATTGCAGATACCTTTGACACCCTAAATGCTATGCAGCAACGTCTGGCTAATATGCTCAGCCAGCTTGCCAACAAACGTACCAGCGCTGCTGATGCTTCAACCTTTAGTGTAACCGAGCTGATACAGCAGGTGATTACGCAGCGCTGCGCCGGTAAACGGCCACTGCCGCAACTGATTAGTCGCGATGACGTTCAGCTATCGCTGAATAAAGAACGTTTCGCCAGCGTGTTATATCATTTGATAGACAATGCACAACATGCTACGCCAGACGATGGCAGCATCACACTTCAGCTCAAACTAGAGCAACAGCAGATGTCTCTGAGTATTAGTGATACCGGTTGTGGCATGTCAGAGCAATTTATCCGGCAACGTTTGTTTAAACCTTTTGATTCAACAAAGGGCAACTCAGGTATGGGCGTAGGTGCCTATGATGCGCTACACTTTGCACAACAACATAATGGCCAGCTACTGGTAAACAGCCAGGAAGGTATCGGAACTACCTTTACCTTGCAGCTTCCTTTACACTAAGCCGGTTTATTGCCGTAACAACAGGGATTGTTTAATGAAGACTGTATTAGTCATAGAAGATGATATTGGCATTCAAAAACAGCTGAAATGGAGTCTGAGCGACTATGAATTAGTGTTTGCGCAGGACAGAGCCTCAGCGTTAACACAGTTGCGTCGCTACGAGCCTGACGTTGTCACATTGGATCTCGGGCTGCCGCCAGACCCGGCTAACGCCAGCGAGGGGCTAGCCTGTCTAAACGACATCCTTGCTGTCCAGCCAGACTGCAAAGTCATTGTCATTACCGGCAGCACAGATAACGAACACGCGTTAAAAGCTATTGCACTGGGTGCCTATGACTACTATCAAAAGCCGGTTAACCCCGATGTGCTGAATATCATCTTAGCCCGGGCGTTCAAAATTAGTGAGCTTGAAGCTGAAAACCGGGCTTTAAAAACAGCCAATCTTGGCAACAACGATATTATCGGCAATAGCGATGCCATTTTAAAAGCATGCCGCACAGTGGAAAAAATCGCCCCCACTGAGATTACCACCTTGCTGCTGGGAGAAAGCGGTACCGGTAAGGAAGTATTTGCCCGCGCCATTCACAAGCAAAGCCCCCGCATAAAAAAGCCTTTCGTGGCTATCAATTGCGCATCGATACCAGAGAACCTGCTGGAAAGCGAGTTATTTGGCTATGAAAAAGGTGCCTTTACCGGCGCGAATAAAACCACGCTGGGCAAAATAGAATGTGCCAATGGCGGCACCTTATTGCTTGATGAAATTGGCGATATGCCGCTGAGTCTACAAGCCAAAATGTTACGTTTTTTGCAGGAGCGGGTGATAGAGCGCGTCGGCGGACGTCAGGAAATTGAAGTTGATGTCAGAGTTATTTGTGCCACACATCGCAACCTGGCCGATATGGTAGCACAGCAAAGCTTTCGCGAAGATCTGTATTATCGTATCAGCGAAATAACGCTAATGATCCCACCTTTACGTCAACGTGGGCACGATATTATTGTTATAGCCAAAGCCTTGCTACACAGATTTAATCAGGAGTTTAATACACAAGTACAGGGCTTTACCGAATCAGCAATGCAGGCGATGCTGCATTACAATTGGCCCGGCAATATCCGCGAATTGCAAAACAAGCTAAAATCCGCGGTGATCCTGGCTGACAGCAAGTACATAACTGCAGAAGATCTGGGTTTATCTGCACAACAAGCGAAAACGGATACCTTACGTAAGGTGCGGGAACTCGCTGAAACCCAGGCGATACGACATGCCTATACACTGGCCAATGGTAACTTATCGAAAACCGCAGATGCTCTGGGCATAACCCGACCGACGCTATATGCTTTGATTGATAAATATCGCTTGCACGACTTACGCAACACCGAAACAGAAACCTAGATAAATACGCTCATAATATAGCGCGTACAAAAAACCCCACCGAAGTGGGGTTTTTTTCTTACAGGCTAATGCCTTTTTGCTTAGCTTTATCTTTGATATACGACTCCCAACTACGCACCTGACGTGACATAGCAGGATCTTTTTTCGCATTCATTAAAGCAGCGTAAGCCTCTTTATATTTGCGTTGATAGAAGTAAGCATCTACCAAGCTCATATAAATACTGGATGGCTTATCCACGTTTAACGACAGTGCTTTGTCGTAAGCCGCAATGGCTTCATTATATTTCTGGACCGCTGAATAAGCAGAGCCCTGGCGACGGTACGCATCGGCATCATTGGTTAGCTTTGCAAGCTCACCATAGTACTCAGCAGCACGCGAAAACTCGCGGGCAGACTGGTAATTAGATGCAATAAAGGTCAGATTGGTTTTGTCTTTCTTTACCAAACCGCTCTTCATATACTTTTCCATCGTCACAGCCGCTTTATAAGGAATATTATTGTTAGCGTACATTTGCGCCAACATCCTTACTTCAGAGTCTTTTTCCAGATAACCTTGCGAGTAGGCCATTTGCAGCGTTGATAACGCCTTGCCGTACTCTTCAGTCAGTGTATAAAAGTTACCCAGATATACCCAGAACTGCTTATTCTCCGGAAACAGCTGCACCATAGTCTCAACAACAGCTACCAGCTCCTTGTAACGCTTTAAGTCGTACAAAGCAGCCATTTTCAGCTGATAAGGTCCTTCAACCGGCTTAGGGGCAAAGCGAATTGCATCATCTGCCGGCGCCAATACCTTAGCATGTTGATTCATCAGGTAGTACGCGTTAGCAATACGTAAATAAGCATCTGAATTTTGCTCGCCAGTGAACATAATCCAGTCTTCGTACGCTTTAATCGCTTTCTGGAACTGTTTATCCTGTAACAACATATCCGCTAACAGCTTCATCGATGTTGCCTGGTCATTAAATGTCAGCACATCTGGTTTTACTGCCAGTGTCAGATATTTAATTGCCTGCTTTTCATCTTTAGTTGCGTAAAGGTTACCTAAGAAGCGATTAAGGGTTGCAGTGTCAAACTCATTACTTGAGTTAACATCCAGTAACACAGCAATTGCTTCATCCAACTTTTCTTCGTTGTACAAGTCAAAGGCTTTAACCAGCGTTTTACCTACACGCTCACCCACTATCTGCGTTTTGCGTGCTTTACGCTCTTCTACTTTAGCCATGTTAGGTTGCACAGCAGCCGCTACGGGTGCTGAACACACCCCTAGTGCTGTCATTACAACCAATGCTGAGGTAAGTTTTTTAAACTTTTTCATATCAACCTCCTGCCATATCTAAAGAGAAGTCCAGCTGAACTTGCATGCCTGGCTGCCTCATCGGCTTGCCATCAACAACCTTCGGGCTGTATTTCCAACGGCGCAGTGCACGAATGGCCTCACGGTCAAACACGCGACGCGGCTCAGCTTCTATCACTTCAACCTCGTCAACACTGCCGTCTTCCATAATGGTAAAGCGCAGTTTTACCCAACCTTGCAAACCATCCCGGGCTGCCTGAACAGGATAACGCGGTTCTATCCGTACTATCGGTGTCGCATCGCCATCCCGCATCATGCTGGATGGGTCACCTAAACCGCCGGCACCAGCTCCCAGTTCAAGCCCTGGCATATTAAAGCCAATAGCCCCTGCAGCATTTGCAGTTTCGGGCTCCGGCTGTGGTGCCTTAGGCGGTTGAGCCGGCGGTGGCGGTGGTGGCGGTGGTGGCCGACGTGTCTGTGTATCTGAATCGGGTGGCGTAGTGTTTAGCTCAATTACTATACGCTCTTGATCTACCACCGAACGCTCTCCGGAACCTTTAACCAGAAGGGCCATAATCAGAAACAGCACGAACGTTACCACAGCACCGATTATTAACGATGTCAGGAAACGTGCCATAATTACTTAGTCTCCCCGGCGATACTGATCACCAATGCCGGATCAGCAGCTTTAATCTGATCCATGACTTCCATCACTATACCGTGCTTCGCTTCTTTATCCGCTTGTACAATAATAGTGTCGGTTGGTGACTCAGCTCTTAGTCTTTCAATATTGGCAGATACCCGCTCAATATCAACAGTACGCTTATCCATCCATATTTCGCCGTTTGCACGGACAGCAATAAAGATAGTCGCGCTTGGCTTTTTGACGGCCTGAGCAGCTTCTGGTTTATTTACATCGATACCCGCTTCCTTAACGAAAGACGTCGTTACGATGAAAAAGATAAGCATAATGAACACGATATCCATCATCGGCGTAATGTCGATTGCGGCTTCATCGTCTTCACGAATACGTTTACGTGCCATAAAAATCTCTCTTAATGATGCGGTAAGCTGTCAACGAGATCTGCTTTTTCCCGTTTAACTTTAACTTCCAGCCGCGAACTGAAAAATACGCCTGATAATGCAGCAACCATGCCCGCCATTGTTGGTATTGTCGCCATCGAAATACCAGCAGCCATCGTTCTTGGATTACCTGTCCCCATTGCAGCCATAATATCGAACACTGCAATCATACCGGTAACCGTACCCAGCAACCCAACTAAGGGTGACATAGCTACGAGCGTTTTAATCAGCAACATGCCTTGATCCAATTGAAGCGTCGCTTCGGAAATCCAGGTATCGCGAATTTTATGTGCATACCATGATGTGGTATCCGCACGGGCATCCCAGCGAGCAATAATGTCCCGCTTAACTTTTGGGAAAACCCAGGTAACATACCAGTAGCGCTCCAACATCATAAACCACATAACGAGGAGCACCAGGGCGACAACGTATAATACGTTGCCACCAGTATGAATAAAATCCTGTACCGATTCCCACAGCTCAATAAGCTGGAGCATCATTAGGCTTTCTCCTTCTCCGCATGAGCAGCAACAATACCAGCGCTTTGCTCATCTAACACGTGCAGGATTGATTTCGCTTTAGAAGCCACAACGCTGTGTAAGAAAATCAATGGTAAGGCAGCAATCAGACCCAGGGCTGTTGTTACCAACGCCAGAGAGATATCGCCAGCCATCAGCTTCGGATCGCCAGTACCGTACAGAGTAATGGTCTGGAATGTCTGGATCATACCGATAACGGTACCTAACAGACCCATCAGTGGCGCTACTGCAGCAAACAGTTTAATTAAACCAATACCACGGTCAACCTTCGGCGTTTCACGCAGAATAGCTTCGTCCAGTTTCAGTTCCAGGTTTTCAACGTCAGCAGAGGTATTCTGATGATAAACCGTCAGGATACGACCCAATGGGTTGTCTTTTGACGGATTGCCTAAATCTTTCAGCTGAGCACGGATCTTGGCACCAACAACGCTAAGCACAGCAAAACGCTCGATGAAGATCAGTAAACCGATAACCAATAACACAGTGATCAGGTAACCTACCTGCTTACCCTGATGGTAGTAGTCCATCAGTGTGTTGCGCTGCTGGTTTAAGCGTAACAATGAGTTACCTTTAGTTGGGTCAACATAGAAACCCACCAGCTCACCTGCAGAAGCATTATGGTAGTCTGCTACAGAGTCATGCACTTTTGCTTGAGGCGCACGGCCTAATGGCTGCAGTTGGTCAGTGGTATCGTTACGTAACAGGTATTCCTGCTCAGCAGTAATATGGAAAGTACCAAAACGGGTTACACGACGCGTTTCTGTACCGCCGTCAAGCTTAACCACTTCTGCATCGAACTGTGCAACTTTGCCTGACTCAGTCATTTCAGTCAGCATTGCCAGCCATAAGTCTTCCATCTCTTGTAAAGTTGGCAACTCTTTGGCTTCTGCAATAGTACGCAGCGGCACATCACGATCCGGGTACTGCGCGCTGATCAGTGATGTTGAAATATCACCGATAGCTTTGTTGGCAGATTGACGAATAACACCGAACACCTCACCCATAGTACCCAGGGCACTTTCCAGTTCAGTTTGCTTTTGCGCAATCAGAATGTCGTTATCAGCGTATTGCTTTTGCAAGCGCTTACCACGGGCTTCTTCATCAGCAAATTGCTTTTTCGCGGTATTCAGTAACGCTTGCTTATCAGCGCGATCGGCTAAAAACGCACGCTCACGCTCCTGATTAACCCGGCCTTCAACAACACGTTGTTTTTTTACTTGCTCAAGTAACTGATCCAGCTTAGCGGTATCAGCCACAGTGCTAAAAGTCACAGATGCGGAAAGTGTTACTGCCGCAGCTACGACGAAAGATTTCAATTTCATGCTCATTTGCTCTTACTCCGCTGCGAATAAAGGTACACGATCCATTTCAAGCTGGGCTTCACGACGCGCCATCTTGATAAAATTGGTCACTGAATTCATGTACGAATCTGGTAATTCATCCCAGCTTTGTGTCGTTTTATTCCAGACCCAACCCGCGCTGCCATCCAGTGACTGAGCCATTAGTACCAAACGGCCTAAATGCACGTAGTCTACTGTCATTTCATTGCCAGCAATGGTTAAAGTGCCCTGGAACGCAGCCAGCTCAGAGCCATAGCCCATTTCAATGCTGTACGCTTCAAGGATTTGACGGAACTGCTCTGAGCGCTGTACGTCTGAGCGTGCCATGATTTCACGGAGTTTTTCAACGCGATCCATACGACGTTCAGTACGCAGCGGAATATCTGCCTGGACAAACTGTTCCAGCGCATCAATCATGCGGAACATTAACGGCACTGTGCCTTTGTTAGTATTTTCCAGGCCATCAATCTGACGCTGAATAGAGTTAATCTGACGCTGTTGGTCAGCAACCAGTGTCGCTAAAAAGTCATTATAAACTTTCAGGTTTTCAGTCTGATCGACTACCTGGCGGTACTCGCCCAGCAGCTCTTGTGACTGTTCATAAATAGTGTTGATTTTTTCCTGAGACTGCACTGCTGCGCGTTGGATCTGACTGCCTTCCTGATGCAAAGCTTTTAAATCTGTTGCCAGGGCACTCGCCGAGAAGGCGAAAGTACCGGCCAGAGCTGTAGCAACAAGACTCTTGCGAATTTTATTGTTAAACATAGTTCCCAACCAATTATTGCTGATTAACGTAACCTGAAGTTGTAAGGGCCTAGCCATTCTTAACGACAGAAAAGGCCCTCGGTTAGAGGGTAAACCGTCCGCATCATTACAGGTAAAAACGCCCTTGTCAAGATAACGCAGGCGTCCAGAGGTCTGCTTAGATGCAGCTATTTCCGTGGTTTAGCACCCAATTTATGCACTATTAAACAAATGAAAATTAATTTGTTATAATTCATTAATTTTTTTGCTTATTTTATATTCGGCGTTAATTTACCCGCCGAGTATAGCGCCACCATATCATCCAGTGATATGGCTTTGATTTTGCTGCCGTGACCGGCAGCGTTAAAGGCCTCGTAACGGGCAATACAGATTTCCATCATGGCATTGACAGACGCTTGCAGATACTTGCGTGGGTCAAACTCAGCCGGATGTTGCGCCAGATAGCGCCGGATAGCCCCGGTTGATGCCAAACGTAAGTCGGTATCTATATTGACCTTACGTACACCATATTTAATGCCCTGTTGAATTTGCTCAACCGGCACACCATAGGTTTCTGGGATCTGACCGCCGTTTTCATTGATCACCTGCAACCAATCCTGTGGTACCGAAGAAGAACCGTGCATCACCAGATGGGTATCCGGGATGCGTTCATGGATAGCTTTAATCCGGTCTATTGCCAGAATATCACCTGTTGGTGGCCGGCTAAACTTATAGGCTCCGTGCGAGGTACCACAAGCAATAGCCAGCGCATCAACCTGGGTTTCACGGACAAATTGTGCCGCTTCTTCCGGATCAGTCAGCATTTGATCATGGCTTAAAATGCAATCTGCACCTATGCCATCTTCTTCACCGGCTGCACCGGTTTCCAACGAGCCCAAACAACCTAACTCGCCCTCTACTGACACACCACAGGCATGCGCTATTTCTACAACTTTGCGCGTTATATCCGCATTGTAAGCGTAATCCATCGGCGTTTTGCCATCTTCACCCAAAGAGCCATCCATCATGACGGACGAGAAACCCAGTTGAATAGAGCGTTGACAGACAGCCAAAGAGGTGCCGTGATCCTGATGCATTACCACTGGTATATGCGGAAACTCTTCCACTGCCGCCAGAATTAAATGGCGCAGAAAAGGCGCACCGGCGTATTTACGCGCACCGGCAGAGGCCTGCACGATAACCGGGCTGTCGGTTTTATCGGCCGCCAGCATAATAGCGCGCATTTGCTCAAGGTTGTTTACGTTAAAAGCCGGTATGCCGTAGCCAAACTCGGCAGCATGATCCAGCATTTGACGCAGTGAAATAAGGGCCATGAAATCCTCTCTTAATCTTTTAGGGTACAGTTGTAATATGACATTTTTATTATTTTTGTTTACGCTTTAGCGCGTTGTTCCAGTATAGCTACTGCTGGCAGAGTTTTACCCTCTAAAAACTCTAAGAAGGCACCACCACCGGTAGACACATAAGACACTTTGTCAGCAATATTGTACTTATCTATCGCGGCTAAGGTGTCGCCACCACCGGCTATAGAAAACGCGCTACTTTGGGCTATTGCTTGTGCCAGCGCTTTAGTGCCTGCAGCAAACTGGTCAAACTCAAACACGCCCACCGGGCCATTCCAGACAATGGTACCGGCCGATTTCAGGATGTTCACTAATTCAGCTGTTGTATCCGGGCCAATATCGAAAATCATATCGCCATCGCCAACCTCAGCAACCGGCTTTAACGTTGCCAGCGTGGTTTCGCTAAACGCCTGCCCTACCACCACATCCGTTGGCACCGGTATATTGCCACCGCGCGCTTTGGCTTGTGCCATCAAACGCTGCGCTTCAGGAATAAGGTCTGCTTCGCACAAAGACTTACCCACATTATGGCCATTGGCTGCAATAAAGGTATTAGCAATACCACCGCCGACGATTAATTGGTCGACAATGCCCGACAGTGACTCCAGCACCGTCAGTTTAGTCGACACTTTAGAGCCTCCGACAATGGCAACCAACGGCCGTTTTGGATTCTTCAGCGCGGCGGCCAGCGCATCCAGCTCAGCTGTTAATAGCGGCCCGGCGCAGGCGACAGGGGCAAACTTTGCCACACCATGAGTTGACGCCTGAGCCCGGTGCGCGGTACCAAAGGCGTCCATCACAAAGACATCACACAGCGCCGCCAGCTTTTGTGCCAACGCATCGTCGTTTTTGCCTTCGCCTTTGTTAAAGCGCACGTTTTCAAACACCACCACTTCACCGGCCGCGACATCGATACCGTCCAGATAGTCAGCGGCTAACCGCACCGGGGCGGTTAATGCCTGCGCCAGATAGTCGACTACCGGTTGCAGCGAAGACTCGGCATCATAAACGCCCTCTTGCGGCCGTCCCAGATGCGACATCACCATTACCTTAGCGCCTTTGCTCAGTGCCAGCTCAATGGTTGGCATCGCCGCTTTTAAGCGGGCATCTGAGGTAACTTTGCCATTTTTT
This sequence comes from Rheinheimera pleomorphica, assembly GCF_011634895.1. Taxonomy (GTDB): domain Bacteria; phylum Pseudomonadota; class Gammaproteobacteria; order Enterobacterales; family Alteromonadaceae; genus Alishewanella; species Alishewanella pleomorphica. The sequence goes on from NZ_SIRR01000025.1 coordinate 134,157, forward strand.
ACCGGCACGTTTAAATCTTCGCGGATCAGCACGCGTTTGCCGTTAAGATCCAAATCGCTCATGCGAATAACAGACATTTCAAGCTCCTTGTTGTAAATTCGGTTGCATCATCGCGGCTGCCGTATCCAGCATACGGTTGGCGAAACCCCATTCGTTGTCGCACCACACCAGACATTTTACCAGACGCTTATGACTGACCCGGGTTTGTGAGCCATCGACAATGCAGGAATGGGCATCATGGTTAAAATCGACTGATACTAATGGTTCTTCGGTGTAATCCAGAATACCGGCTAAAGCGCCAAACCTGGCTTGCTGCAGCACCTGATTAACCGCAGTGATACTGACATCCTGATGCAGTGTCACGCTTAAATCCATCGCAGTAACATTTAACGTTGGCACCCGTACCGCTATCGCTTCAAAGCGACCGGCAAATTTCGGCAGTATCCTCTCAATACCCAGCGCCAGCTTGGTATCAACCGGAATGATCGACTGGCTGGCAGCACGGGTGCGACGCAGATCCGGATGATAGGCATCTATCACCTGTTGATCGTGCATAGAGGCATGAATAGTCGTAATAGTGCCGCTTTCTACGCCAAAATGCTGATCCAGTACCTGAATCACCGGCACTATGCAGTTTGTCGTACAGGAACCGGCCGACACTACCGTCATGGCAGCCGTTAAGCTGTCGTGGTTAATACCATATATAATAGTGGCATCGATATCTGTATCGGCCGGATGAGAAAACAGCACTTTTTTCGCACCGGCGGTTAAATGCCACTGCGCATGCTCCCGGCTGTGAAACACACCAGTACATTCCAGCACCACATCAACATCCAGCTCGCGCCAGGGTAATGCCAGTGGATCCGCTTCACAATACAGCGCAATTTCATCATCAGCGACTTTAATACCGCCCTGATAAGAGCTGACACTGTGGCCAAAGCGACCATGGGAGCTATCATACTTCAGCAGATGCGCTACGCCTTTGGCGTCTGCCAGTTCATTAATTGCCACCACCTGCAGCTGATGCTGCAAGCCTTTTTCATAAATAGCACGCAAAATGTTGCGGCCAATACGGCCAAAGCCGTTAATTGCCAGTCTGATTGCCATAGCACCACATAGAAAAATGGGACCAGTGCTGATCCCATTATGTTAAAAGTTAACCTAACAGCTCACGCGCCGCTTTAAGCACATTTTCGCTGGTGATACCAAAGTGTTCAAACAGTTGCTCGGCCGGTGCCGACTCACCAAAGCTGGTCATACCAATGATTTTACCGGTTAAACCAACATACTTATACCAACAGTCCGTTATGCCCGCCTCAACCGCCACCCGCTTGGTTACCGCTGACGGTAGCACGGTTTCGCGATAGCTAGCATCTTGCTGTTCAAACACGTCGGTCGATGGCATCGACACCACACGCACCGCTTTACCTTCGGTTGTCAGCGTTTTTGCTGCCTGCATCGCCAGCTCGACTTCTGAACCGGTAGCAATAAAAATCAGCTCGGGTGTGCCCGTGCAATCACTTAAGATATAACCACCGCGTTTTACATCCTGCAGTTGCTGGGCGTTACGCGTTTGCTGCAGCAGATTTTGCCGGGTGAAGATCAGCGTGGTTGGCCCCTCAGTGCGCTCAATTGCCGCTTGCCAGGCGATGGCAGACTCGACCTGATCACAAGGCCGCCAGTTCATCAGGTTTGGCGTAGCACGCAGCGCAGCCAGTTGTTCTACCGGCTGGTGGGTTGGGCCATCTTCGCCCAGACCGATTGAGTCGTGGGTGTAAACAAAAATTACCCGCTGTTTCATCAGCGCCGCCATGCGTACCGCATTACGGGCGTATTCCATAAACATTAAAAACGTGGCGCCGTAGGGCACAAAACCGCCATGCAGGGCAATGCCATTCATAATGGCCGACATACCAAATTCGCGCACACCGTAATAAATATAGTTACCGCTGGCATCAGTACCGGTCAGAGGTTTGCTGCCTGACCAGATGGTCAGGTTAGAGCCGGCTAGATCGGCCGAGCCGCCCATAAACTCAGGCAATAACGGACCAAACGCATTCAGCGCGTTCTGTGATGCCTTACGGGTGGCGATCGTAGCTGGGTTGGCTTGCAGTTGCTCAATGTAAGCTTGTGACTGAGCCGCCCAGTCAACCGGTAACTGGCCAGAGACGCGTCGACTAAACTCGGCGGCCAATTCAGGAAAGGCGGCGCTATAACGGGCAAACAGTTGCTGCCAGCTTTGTTGCTGCGCACCACCTTTGGCTTTGGCATCCCAGTCGGCATAAATATCAGCAGGAATAGCAAAAGGCGCATGCGGCCATTGTAAAAACTCACGTGCGGCGGCGATTTCGGCATCACCCAGCGGCGCACCGTGACAGTCATGGCTGCCGCCTTTATTCGGCGCGCCGTAACCAATAACAGTACGACAACAAATTAGTGTCGGCTTGGTCGTTTCTGCTTTCGCCTGGGCTATAGCCGCAGCAACAGCGGCAGCGTCGTGGCCATCCACATTGCTGATCACATGCCAGCCATAGGCCTCAAACCGGGCTGGGGTGTTATCGGTAAACCAGCCTTCGACATGGCCATCAATCGAAATGCCATTATCATCCCAAAACGCAATTAACTTACCCAGGCCCAGGGTGCCAGCCAGCGAACAGGCTTCGTGTGAAATGCCTTCCATCAGGCAGCCATCACCTAAAAACACATAAGTATGATGATCAACAATGTCAAAGCCCGGCTGGTTAAACTGTGCCGCCAGCGCTTTTTCGGCTATCGCCATTCCCACCGCATTGGTAATGCCCTGCCCCAGCGGGCCTGTGGTGGTTTCAACACCCGGCGCATAGCCATATTCGGGGTGCCCCGGGGTTTTAGAATGTAGCTGACGAAACTGCTTTAAATCATCAATGCTTAAATCATAACCGCTAAGATGCAGCAAAGAATACAACAACATAGAGCCGTGACCGTTAGACAAAATAAAGCGGTCGCGGTTAGGCCACTGTGGGTCTTGCGGGTTATGGTTTAAAAAATCGCGCCATAACACTTCGGCAATATCGGCCATGCCCATAGGGGCGCCCGGGTGTCCTGATTTGGCTTTTTGCACCGCATCCATACTTAACGCTCGGATAGCATTGGCGAGTTGTTTACGAGATGGCATCTTCACTCCTGACATTGCGCAGCTTCACCTGGCGAAGCTTATTATTATAAAGCTGATATGTTGTTAAAGCGGTATGGCGCGCTATTTTCCCAGAGCGCCCACCGGATGGCAAATTTAAATCGGCTGTGACACTAAATTCACTCACTGGCAGATCCAATATGCTGTGCTAACGTAAATAGCAGCTTAAAATAGCATTAAAGACGTCTGGGCGGCAGATTTTTCTGGCAAAGTCATAGCACTTTCTCTAGAATACGCGCCTATTTTTTCCAGTTCGCTGGCTGCAACGCCCCGGCAGACTGACGGTATTAACCTTATTTAGTGGAATACAACCAATGGCCCAACATATTTTTACATCTGAATCGGTTTCTGAAGGACATCCGGATAAAATCGCCGATCAGATTTCAGATGCGGTACTGGATGCAATCCTTGAACAAGATCCGAAAGCCCGCGTAGCCTGCGAAACCTTCGTTAAAACCGGCATGGTATTGGTAGGTGGCGAAATTACTACCTCGGCCTGGGTTGATATCGAAGAAATCACCCGTAAAACCGTGCGTGAAATTGGCTATACGCACTCAGACATGGGCTTCGACGCCGACTCTTGCGCCGTATTAAATGCTATCGGTAAGCAGTCACCCGATATTAATCAGGGTGTTGACCGTGCCGATCCGAAAGAGCAAGGCGCTGGCGATCAGGGCTTAATGTTTGGTTATGCCAGCAACGAAACCGACGTATTAATGCCTGCTCCTATCACCTACTCGCACCGTTTAGTCCAACGCCAGGCCCAGGTGCGCAAAGACGGCACCCTGCCATGGTTACGCCCGGATGCCAAATCTCAGCTGAGCTTTATTTACGAAGACGGCAAGCCAGTGGGCATCGATGCCGTCGTACTGTCTACCCAGCACTGCGACACCATCAGCACAGCTGATTTACGTGAGGCGGTAATGGAAACCATTATTAAGCCGGTACTGCCAGCAGAATGGTTAACCAGCAAAACCAAGTTCTTTATTAATCCGACCGGCCGTTTTGTGATCGGCGGCCCTATGGGTGACTGTGGTTTGACCGGCCGTAAAATCATTGTAGATACTTACGGTGGTATGGCACGTCACGGTGGCGGCGCTTTTTCCGGTAAAGATCCATCAAAAGTGGACCGCTCTGCCGCTTATGCCGCCCGTTATGTGGCGAAAAACATCGTGGCAGCCGGCCTGGCCGACCGCTGCGAGCTTCAGGTGTCTTACGCTATCGGCGTGGCCGAGCCAACCTCTATCAGCCTGGAAACCTTCGGTACCAGCAAACTGAGCGAAGATGAGCTGATCAAACTGGTTCGCGAACATTTCGACCTGCGCCCGTACGGCTTAATTGAAATGTTAAAACTTGAGCGTGCTATCTATCAGCCAACAGCGGCTTACGGCCACTTCGGCCGCGAAGAGTTCCCGTGGGAGCAAACCGACAAGGCAGATATTCTGCGCCAATACGCTAAATAATTGCAACGGCAATAATAGAAAAGGAGAGCCCCGCTCTCCTTTTTCACAACTGGCGTTTAAGTGCCAGTATACTTTAGCCTTATCATCCGCGGCTTTTTGTGTATTATAAGCCGTTGTGCTGTATCCAGGGTCCTCTGTTACCTTGCAGAGTGAAACAAAACTATAAGAAAGGAAAAATCATGTCTGAACAAACTGCCGCTGCTGGAAAAAGCAGCTGGCTTAACCGTGCGCTTAATGCCATCGAAGTAGTGGGTAATAAATTACCTGATCCGGCTGTATTGTTTGCCATCTTAATGGTTGTGGTCTGGGTGGTATCCTGGGCTTTAGCCGGAGTGACCTTTAACGAGGTAGACCCGCGCACCGGTGCCGCTATCCAGGTAAACAACCTGCTGGCCGCCGATTCGATGACTGCTTTTATGGCAAAAATGGTCAACACCTTCGTCACTTTTGCCCCTCTGGGCGTGGTGCTGGTGGCGATGCTCGGCTTAGGTGTGGCCGAACATACCGGTTTTATTAATGCCGGTTTACGCTCAGTGTTATCGGTAACGCCAAAAATGCTGTTAACACCGGTACTGATTGCAGTAGGTGTTGCCAGCCATATGGCCGTAGATGCCGGTTATGTGTTAGTTATTCCGCTTGGCGCCGTTATTTTTTATGCTGCCGGTCGGCATCCGCTGGCCGGTATTGCAGCGGCCTTCGCCGGTGTATCGGGTGGTTTTTCTGCCACTATACTGCCATCCAGTCTTGACCCGCTATTATCCGGTCTGACCCAGGTTTCGGCCCGCTTGTCATCTGATCCGGCTGCTGCCGAAATGGTGATTAGCCCAATGAACAACTATTACTTTACTACTGCATCGACGTTTTTAGTGGTGATTGTCGGCTGGATATTAACAGACAAGTTTATCGAGCCGCGCTTAAAAGCGACCCAGGTCGATGGCGATCCGGCTGATATGCCGAAAATGGATGACTTAAAGCCGAACGAGCGTAAAGGTTTACGTTGGGCCAGTTTCTCAATGTTACTAAGCGTGGTTTTGCTGATTGTCAGCGCCCTGCCAGAAAGTTCCGCCTGGCGCGCTCCTGCCGGCACTGTGCTGGCTGAAGGCCAAAGCAGCCTGCTGGTATTCTCGGCGCCGTTAATGCAGTCTATTGTCAGTATTATTTTTGTATTTTTCTTAATTCCTGGCGTCGTGTACGGCTATGTTTCAGGTACCGCTAAAGACCATCGCGATATCATCAAAGGCATGAGTAAAGCCATGAGCGGCATGGGCTATTACATTGTAATGGCGTTTTTCTGTGCTCAGTTTATTTATGCGTTCGGCCAGTCTAACTTAGGCGCGCTGCTGGCCATTAAAGGCGCTAACTGGCTGCAGGAAATGGCCTTTCCTATGGGCTTTACGCTGATTGGCATCGTGTTTTTGTCCGGTTTTGTAAACCTGCTGGTGGGTTCAGCGTCGGCAAAATGGGCATTAATTGGTGCCATTATGGTACCAATGCTGATGCAACTGGGTGTATCACCCGATTTAACCCAGGCCGCCTACCGGGTTGGCGACTCATCCACCAACATTATTACGCCACTGCTGCCATACTTCCCATTGATAGTAGTGTTTTGCCAGAAGTATGTGAAATCAACCGGTATCGGTACCCTGATAGCGCTAATGCTACCTTACTCTATTACCCTGCTGGTGCTGTGGACAGCCTTCTTGTTAGGTTTCTGGGCGCTGGATATTCCGCTGGGCGTAGGCTCTAGCTACACCTTCCCGGCAACCCCTTAAGCCAACCTGTTATAACACCAACCCTGCTTCGGCAGGGTTGGTTTTTTCTGTTGCTAAGCGCCAGCGCCTGCTAACATAACGGCATAAATCAGCAGCAGAAGTTTCTATGCGTATTCCACGAATTTACTCCCCAGGCGCTATAGCGCTAAACCAGGAATTTGCCCTGGATGATGAGGCCGCCAACCATGTTGGCCGGGTATTGCGTATGCCTGTCGGCAGCGCATTGCAGCTGTTTAATGGCGATGGTTATAACTACAGCGCGCATATCAGCAGCAGCGATAAAAAGCGGGTGTTGGTGATTGCCACGGCACAGCTGGACAACCCGGTTGAGTCACCGCTAAAAATTCATCTGGGCCAAGGCATCTCCCGCGGCGATCGGATGGATTTTGCCATTCAAAAAGCGGTAGAGCTGGGCGTAACCGAAATTACCCCGCTGTTTACCGAGCGCTGCGGCGTTAAGCTTGATGGCGAGCGCCTGGCAAAACGTAACGAGCAGTGGCAAAAAATCGCGATCAGCGCCTGTGAGCAAAGCGGCCGCAGTATAGTGCCCAAAGTGCACCCGGCAATTTCGCTGGATAACTGGCTGGCGCAACACACAAAAGAATTAAAGTTAACCTTGCATCCGTGGGCAAAAGACACCATTAAGACGTTAAAACCGAGCACTCAGATCCGGCTGGTAATAGGCCCTGAAGGCGGTTTTAGTGAACAGGAAATGGCGCGCACCACAGCTGCCGGCTTTAGTGGCATACAGTTGGGGCCCCGCGTACTGCGCACTGAAACGGCAGCACTTACCGCGATCAGTGCGTTGCAACTGCAATTTGGCGACTTGGCCTGAGGATAACCGATGCAAAAACCGATTAAGCTTGGCATAGTGATGGACCCTATTTCGGCCATCAATATCAAAAAAGATTCCAGCTTTGCCATGTTACTGCAGGCACAGCAGCGTGGCTATGAAATTCATTATATGGAAATGGCCGATCTCTATTTGCTGGAAGGCCGCGCCCGGGCCAGTACCAAACGCTTAACGGTGCAGGAAGACCCGACCAATTGGTATCAGTTTGGCAGCAGTCAGGATATCGCCTTAAGCGAGCTGGATGTGATCTTAATGCGCAAAGATCCGCCCTTTGATACCGAGTATGTTTACGCCACTTATATGTTAGAGCGCGCCGAAGATGAAGGCACATTAATTGTCAATAAGCCACAAAGCCTGCGTGATGCCAATGAAAAACTGTATACCAGCTGGTTTAGCCAATTTACGCCCAAAACCCTGGTCAGCCGCGATGCCAGGCGCTTAAAAGCGTTTTATCAGGCCGAACAGGACGTGATTTTAAAACCGCTGGACGGTATGGGCGGCGCTTCTATTTTCCGGTTACAGCCGGGTGATGCCAATGTCAGCGTGATCATAGAAACGCTCACCCAACATGGCAGCCGCTATGCGATGGCGCAGCGTTTTATCCCACAAATTAGCGACGGCGATAAGCGCATTTTGGTGGTAAACGGTAAACCTGTGCCATACTGCTTAGCACGTATTCCGGCCAGTGGCGAAACCCGCGGTAATCTGGCTGCCGGTGGCCGTGGTGAAGCCAGGCCATTGTCAGACAGCGATTGGGCTATTGCCAACGCCGTTGCCCCAACGTTAAAAGCCAAGGGGCTGATTTTTGTTGGGCTGGATGTGATTGGTGATAAGCTGACCGAAATAAACGTCACCAGCCCAACCTGTATCCGCGAAATTGAAGCGGCGTTTCCAATCAGTATTACCGCCATGTTATTTGATGAGATTGAACAGCTGCTGGCAGCTCGCCAGTGACAACCAAGATGTAACGAGGTCACTATGCAGAATTTTCAGAATCATTTTTTAATTGCCATGCCAGCGCTGGACGATCCGCTTTTCAAGCGCAGCGTGACCTATATTTGTGAACATAACGACGAAGGCGCTATGGGCATCGTCATAAATCATCCGCTTGACGTTAAAGTGGCCGATTTACTTAAACAACTGCAAATTGAATATGATGCTGACAGCCCGGCAGCGCAGGCGCATGTGTGTGCCGGCGGCCCGGTGCAACATGACAGAGGTTTTGTGCTGCATACCGCCAAAGCCGGTTACGGTAGCAGCATGACGCTAAGTGACGAGCTGATGGTGACCACCTCAAAAGATATCTTGTTTGACTTAACCACAGCGCGGGCACCGGAAAAGTTTATTTTAGCCCTCGGCTATGCCGGCTGGACCGCCGGCCAGTTGGAGCAGGAAATCGCCGACAATTCCTGGCTGGTGATCCCAGCCGACAACGGCATTATTTTTGATCTTAGCCATGCCGAAAAGTGGCAAAGCGCCACCGCCAAAATGGGCATTAAACCCTGGCAACTGACCAACGAGGCCGGACACGCCTGATGAGCCGCACCATTTTAACCTTCGATTATGGCACCAAGAGTATCGGTGTAGCGGTAGGTCAGGAGCTTACCGGCACCGCCTCTTTACTCAGTGCTATCAAAGCGCAGGATGGCACACCAGACTGGGCTGTGATAGAAAAGCTGATTAAAGACTGGCAACCGCAGCTGTTACTGGTGGGCTTGCCATTGAATATGGATGGCACCGAGCAGCCATTTACCGCCCGCACCCGTAAATTTGCTAATCGCTTGCATGGCCGCTTTGGCCTGCCGGTAGCGCTGCATGATGAACGCCTGACAACCACTGAAGCCCGCAGCCAGCTGTTTGCTGAGGGCGGCTACCGCAAGCTGACAAAAGATAAAGTAGACAGTTTGTCGGCCAAAATTATTTTTCAGAGCTGGTATGAACAACAACACTAAATCACCGGTAGCAAATGGCTACTATCAGCATTACAAAGGCGCCTATTATCAGGTTATCGACTGCGCCCGCCACAGCGAAACTGAAGAGTGGCTGGTCATTTACCGCGCCCTGTACGGCGATTTTGGCCTTTGGGCCAGGCCGGCGGCGATGTTTTGCGAAAACGTCGAAATCGCCGGCGAATTGCTACCGCGTTTTCAGTTTATCAGTGAACAACCACCCGCTGCCGTTAAGGAAAATCGGCCGGATTAACTTCCTGTGCCAGTAGTAAAATCACATCCTGCTGCGACAACAGGCTACGCAGCTGCACAGCACCGGCTTTTAACTGTTCATGCTGGCCAATTAACTGCCAGAGCTGCTGCACAAAGGCATCAAAACCCGCCGCGGCGTTGTAACTTAAAGCTCCGCTTTGGCGAATAACGCTGAGTAAATGCCGTATCAAATCGGTGCTTTGCTGTAATTTCTGCTGATAGGGTAACAAAACCTGCTGCAAACATTGCTGCAGCGGATACAAAATATCTACCGCCACTCTGAGCTGTTGCTTTCGCAGCTGGCCGCGATGCTCGTTGCTCAGCGCCGGCGCACTTAGCTTGCTGCGCTGACCGGCCAGCTCTGCACTGGCCACCAGGCCATAGCTGCTAAGCAATTGCTCAGCATCAGCCAACCAGCTTTGTAACGACGCCAACGCCTGTGGCTGTTTACGCTCAAACTGGCTTACCAATGGCGAAAATGCCAGTAACAGACGGCTAAGTTCATTCACCAGATGCACTATGGATTTTTGCATAAGGCTTATTCCGGCAACAACCGACGGCTGATCTGGCCATCACTGTTTTCCATCTGCTGCCATTCCATGCCATCTTCTGAGATTTTCAGTTTGATATAGATAATGTTTTCCGGCTTTTCTTCCCGCAATTTATGTGACTCGGCTATCACGTTTAAATTTTCGATTACGTTGCGCTGGCTTAATACTTTAATTTCCTGCGTCGCAGCCGCCACCAGTCGCGATGTTATCTGTTCAATATTAAGCTTAGGCAGAGATTCCCGGCTGACCAACTGATACTCATCGGCCAGTTGCACCAGCTGCCTTACCGCTTGCTGGCTATACTCTGTCACAGGCGCCATATCCTGCTGCATCCGCAGTGCCTGTTCCAGGTTATGGGTTTGTTCTACCAGCACGGCACGCAGGGCTTTAGACGCTTTGGACGGCAGGCTGGTGCGCCCCAGACTGTTGGTCAGCTCTTTATACATCAGACTGTTAAATTTCGTGTTATCAATGGGTTGGTATTGGGTTTCGGTTTTTTCCGTCAACGCATCCAGCGCTACCGGTATCGTCAGCTCAACATCCCCCACCCGCATATGCGGTACGGCAAAGTGCTTAAGTAGGTCATGTTTGGCATATTCTTCCGCCACCTTTACCGTTTGAATGTCGGCCATCACTCTGGCATTGGTAATGCTGCTGATAATACTGCCTAAGTATTCGTTTAAATTCGGCATATTAATGTCCCTGTAAAAAAGCCGGCTGACAGCCTTGCGCTGCCAGCCTTACCTGCATCAAAGTAACTCAGGCACTGACAATACTGTCTTCGAGCATGGTCAGAATGCGGTCTAACCCGGCCGGGATCTCATCATTTAAGGCCGTCACTTTAACCCCCAGGTTGTAGGTTTTTTCCACGCTGACACCGCGGGTAGACGAGCGCTTATACGACGCCGATGCTTTAAAATTGACAATTTTGTAGTTAATGCCAAGCTCGGCGCTGGCAGCGAACTCACTGGACACATTCGCCGTTTCCGTAGACGTAAGCTTGGCATGAAAATCGATTGTCAGCTCTTCAATCCGCAGCGCCGGTATGGTTAGCATGGTTAAAAACGGTACCTTAATGGCCACATCTTGCTGATCAAACTGATTGTCCCCCGCATTGGCGGGTAAGCCTTCATCCTGTAACTGCTGGGCAGACTTACCAAAATGCGGGTTAGGGACCGACTTTTTAAATTCAAAGTCGACGTAGCGCAGTGTTTTATTGCCGCCGTTTTCTTCAAAACCCACAGCCTGAATAAAGCTGACCTGCGACATTGACGCGGCATGCTGAGCTTGTACAGCGGCCTGCATAGGGCCGCCGATATAGACACTAAAATCTAAACTGTTAAGTTCCTGCACCAGATTTGGCATGACAAGTACTCCCTGTTAGCTGTACCTACTCTGTTAAGGCTTTTCGGTTGCCGCCGACTTCATTTTCGCCGGCTGTTCACCACAGCTACTACAGACGGTACATCAGCACCAGCCCGGCAGTGAGATAAAGCCTAGCTGCCAGCGCCGGAATAACCAGCACCAAAACAGGGAATTTCGTGACCTTTAGCTGATAAATACCTGACAAAACCTGCAGGTGTTGAACCGCCCATCACCGTTTCAGACCGTTGCTCACTTTTAACCACAGCAATATAAAGCTTAAGCCTATATTGTCACGGTCACTTCTAACAACAGGACAGCATCATGTTTGAACAAACTGAGTTTTTTCACCAATTAAGCCAAATAAGCCCGTTACTCTGGGTAGCCTTTATACCGGCCTTTTTGGCGATTTATTTCCTGCCCAGCATTATTGCCAGCTTTTGTAACCGCCGGCATCTGGTTAAAATCTTTCTTGCTAATATCCCGGCCGGCTTCTCCTTGCTAGCCTGGATGGCTCTGATTGTTTGGGCCTTTACCGGCAAACAGAAGAAACCGGCTGAACAAACAAGCTAATAGATAGTACACTGTGTTTCATCAGTTTTTTTGTTTGCGCGGGTATCACGGTAACAGCTATGACAACACTAAATACGTTTCGCCAGCACATCGCAGCAGACAGTTGCAGCAGCGCCTATTTATGGGCGCAACTGTTCACCATGTTGATTTATGTCGGCTATTTTATGGCCTACACCTTGCCCTTACTCACGCCGGATCAACCGCGCTTATATTGGCTGTTTTTAGTAAAATACAGCATTGAAGCCGCCTGTTTTGTGTTGCTGAGCCATGTGTTGCTGCGCCCGGTGCTGAAAGCCGACAATATCACCACGCTAAAGCGCTGGTCAGTATTTGTTTTACTGTTGCTGGTAGCGGCAATAGCTCAAACCATTATTTCCTATTATCTATCCAGCATTGAAGTACTGAAAGATACCGAAATGAGCAAGGTAAACGTAATAACGGACAAAAGCGATACGCCGTTACAAATGAACTTTAGCACCAACTTTATGTTGGTGGCACTCATCACCTCCTTTAGTGTGATGTATCTGGTTTGGGGTGCCGGTTACATTGCCTGGCAAAGCCGCCAGGCACGTAAAGCACTACAACAACAAATGCAGCAAGCGCAGTTGCAACAGCTGACTAATCAGCTTAGCCCGCACTTTTTATTTAATGCCTTTAACAGTATCCGCGCGCTGATTTTTGAAGATCAGCATAAAGCGGCGGATACCGTAACGCGGTTATCAGAATTATTCCGGTTTCACCTGCAGGCTCATTTACAGCCGGAATCCACCGTACATCAAGAGTGGCAGTTAACAGAGCAATATCTGGCCATTGAGCAGGTGCGATTGGAGCAGCGGCTGCAATTTAGTTGTGCTATAGCTGATGACGTATGGCAAAACCCGCTGCCCACGTTAAGCCTGCTGACACTGGTTGAAAACGCTATTAAGCATGGCATCGCCCCCAATGTTGCTGCCGGGCAATTGCACATCAGCGCTACAACGGTGGATGATGGTTGGCAGTTAACGGTAACCAACAGCGTTCAAGCCAATACTGCCCAGGCCGGCACTGCCACCGGTTTAGCAAATTTACGCCGCCGGCTGCAATTGATGTACGGTAATAATGCCAGGCTAAAACTGGCACAAAACAGCAGTCAATTTAGCGTACGGCTGGAGTTTCAACATGTATAACTGTCTGCTGGTAGATGACGAGCGTTTAGCCCGCAGCGAATTAAAACGCCTGTTAAAAGCACATCCACAATGCCTTATCGCCGCTGAGGCACAAAGCGGCGAAGAAGCGCTGCAACACCTGGTCAACTCGAGCATTGATTTGGTGTTTCTTGATATCCAAATGCCGGGGCTAACCGGGCTGCAACTGGCAGAGCATATTCCTGCCGGTACGCAATTTATCTTCTGCACGGCATTCAACAGCTTTGCTTTAGATGCTTTTGAGCTAAACGCAGTGGATTATCTGTTAAAACCGATAGCACCGGAACGGCTGGCTAAAGCCCTGCAAAAATTGCGACCGCCGAGCGACAGCGCCACTGTGCATTATCTGGCAGCACAACACGGTATCTTACTTAAATTCGGTGACAGCCAGCGTGTGGTGCGCCTCGATGATATCAGCCGCTTTGAAAGCATCGGCAACCATGCCGCCGTGTATACACCTTACGGTAAAAGCTTTATCCACAGCTCGCTGGCCAAAATCGAACAAAAGCTCGACCCGGCACTGTTTTTCAAAGCCAGCCGCGCCGATATCCTTCGCATCAGCGCTATCAGCCATATTGAACCGGCAATAGCCGACGGTGGTTTAATTGCCGTATTGCAAGACGGCCAGCAGGTAGATGTAAGCCGCCGCCAGGCACAACAGCTAAAACAGCAGTTTAGTGCGTTTTAGCTGTTAACGTTTTAACTGTTAAGACTGCTGGCGGTACCATTCGCCTAAGATCAGGCTGGCGGCTACGCTGACGTTGAGTGATTCTACTTTGCCGGTGCCCGGTATTTGCAGCGCAATATCGGCGTTTTTTGCCACATTTTGCGACACACCAAACATCTCTTCACCAAATACGATCACCACTTTGGCGGGTAATTCGGTTTGATACAACGAGCTGCCGCCATGGCTGGAGGTAGTAATCAGCGTATAACCGGCGTCTTTGCATAGCTTTAACGCCAGCGGCAGGTTGTCGCAGCTTAGGCCATCAACAAACTCACCACCGCCCTCAGCGGTACGCAGCGCGGCGCCTGATTGCAGCAATTCCGGTTGTTTCATAATAATGCCGCCAACACCAAAATGGGCACAGCTGCGGGTGATTGCACCTAAATTGTGTGGGTTGCCAACGCCATCCAATGCCAACAGACAGTCTTGCCGCTTACGACTGCCCTGCTGCAAATACCGGGCTAATGTTTGTATAGGCTTTCGTTTAACCAGCAACACCACACCACCGTGATGCTGGCTGGCGGCGACCTTTTCCAACTCGGCATCATCAACGATGTGATAGGCTTTTTTTGCTGCCGCCAGGTATTTCATGACATCGGCAAATTTTGCGGCCATTTGCGCAGACACATAGAGCCTGATCAGCGCCTCGGGCCGCTGGGCAAACAATACCCGGCAGGCATTTTCACCATAGACTTTACTTTCATCGTCCTGTACCGCGCGCTGAGCCTTAACGCTACTGGCTTTAACCTGCACTTTAGCTGCCGACCTGGCGTTTTTCGCCTTGGCATCTTTGGTCCAGGGTTTGTGTAATGGCTTAGCCGCTTTAGCGCTTTTACTGTTGTGGTGTGACATAACATATCCTGCTGACACCGCAACGCGGTGAAATATCAATACTGGCGCTGATTTTACCAGCTCGCCGGCAACATTACTTATGCTTTTTCCGGCCAGGTGCTGTGCCAGTGGCACTCTTGCTAAGGCTGACTATACTGAGCAGGCAATGGCGTGTGCAGTTTACCGATGTCACCATTTAATGCTCCAGGCTCCTACATCTGTTTAACTTTGTGGAGGAAGCACTATGCCAACTGTTCATTCGCACTCCAAACGCAAGCGGCTAAAAGGCCTTTTTGCTGTCATATTGGCGTTTGCCGCTGTCAATCTGGCGCCGGCAGGCGAATTGCAGCACCGCCCCGCCGATAATAACCAGTGGCCACAAAACCTGATCCGCGCGGTACAGGAAAAGCTTAACAGCCTTGGCTTTGACGCCGGTAAGGCAGACGGTATTATCGGCCCGCGCACCCGACAGGCGATAAGCGACTATCAGCAGCAAAATAATCTGGCAGTGGATGGCCAGATAAGCTCAGCCTTACTTGAGGCCTTAGGCTTTGAGCAATGATATGACAAGCTGCCGGGTATGCGGACATCCGCTGCCCGTCGCAGCGAAAAAATGCACCACCTGTGGCGAATATCAGCATCCGCTGTATCGCTGGCTGTCCGGCAATGTACTCAGTGGCCTGATTGCGTTGGTGCCCATTTGTACGCTGGCCTTTACCTTTGTTTACGACAGGTTAGAGCCTAAAGCATCAGATTTGCAATTTACGCTAACCCGCTGCGATGCCAAACAAATAGAGCTGTTTGCCAGTAATTTGGGCAACCGCGCCGCCATACTAACCCATGCAGAATTTAGCAGCAGCGGTGGCTACCAACCACTGCAAATCCGGCTTGAAGTAGCCGATAAACTGGTTAGCGGCGGTGACACCCGCGCCATCATACTAAGCACTATCGACACCATAAGTCCCGGCGGCCTGGTACCGTTTTCGTTGCGTCAGAGCGCAAACTGCCGGATAAAAATCCGCTTACACAGCGTGTCTTTTACACAAAAACCATCTTCTCAGGAGCTGACATGCGCCTGTCCGCCGGTGTAATTTATCTGTTGCTGCTGCTGTTTGCCGCTGCAGCCGCGGCACAGCAGCGCGCGGATCTGCATCTGTTTCAGTATGGTTTAACCACGACAGAACAGCGGGCGGCATTGTTTGAAGATTTCCGTTACGTGCTGGAAGAAAAAATGCCGCGTTTGTCTGATGAGCTGGCACTGGGCGAGGCATTACCGGTACTAAAAGCCATCAGAATTGTGCCGGTAACCGGCGACAATAATCAGTTGCGCCGCCCGTCGGAACTGATTGGCAATTTGCAGTTGCGCCAGCGTTACTGGCATGACGTCGGCGCCCTGGCGTTGCTGACCGGTGTTGTCGATGTGCAGGCTAATGTACCCAGCATCCACACTACCTTGTATTGGGGTAAGCTAAAACCCCCCGTGGTGCAGGAAATGATCGACATCGAGCTGCCACTAACCGGTAATTATTTTGACACCACCTTCGATAGCCACTCGGTAGCCATTTTGTATGCCATCGCTAACCAGCCGGATGTCGGGTGCAGCAAATTTACCGCTATTATTGCGCTGCTCAGTGAAGCCTTAAAGCGCGCCAAAGCCATTAGTACGCAGCAACCGCAGCTGGGTAGCGAGCTGGAGCAAAAAATTGAGCAAAGCATTCTGGCGCTGAAAGCGGAGTGCAACAGATGAAGCCACTGCTTACAGTTATCAGCCTGCTTTGCTGCCTGCTGCCGGTATCGGCGCAGCACAATCCTGATCAGATCACGGTATTTTTTCCGGCCTTTGGCGGCGATACCACTTTGGGGCGTAATGTCAGTACGGTGCTGTCGTTGCAGCTGGCACAGACCACCCGTAAAGCGCCCTGGCCGGACAATCCAAACAAGCTGGATTTTGGCCGCGGCATAATTAAATGGAGCCCGGACAGCCTGAACCTGACGCAACAAGATGTTGCTATCCGCACCGCGCAGCAGGCAAAACTACTGGCGCAAATGGTGGTGCTGGGCAGCACTCAACGCTTTGGCAACAACGTAGTGGTAGAAGTTGAAGTACTGCTGCCGCGTTATCAGGCCGCTTATCCGGGCTGCAGCAGCAATAGTCGTCTTCCTTGTGACTACCGCAAACAACATCTCGAACTTTGGCCCCTGCGCTGCCAACAGCTACACCTCTACACACCACTGCCGCGGCGGCGTTATCATATGGCCGGTATAGTGCTGGACGATGATGTGGTTGAAAAATTCCGCGCAGTAAAAGGCTTACCTATCACAGCTACATTAAACACGACACAAATTATCGGTTACACCGGTGATGATTTGCAGTTTCTCGAGTTCAACCGTCATTTAAATAATGCACCAACCAAACTGCGTAGCCAGGGCTTGGAAGGCTATGTCTCACTGCCGAAAATATCACGGCAAAGCTCAGAGTTCGCCGACATGACCGGCGGCCTGTTGCAGCTGTTTCGCGGTGACTGGCAGGCAGCACACAGTAGTTTTAGCCGGGTTTTGGCCAATCCTGTCACGCGAATACCATTACAGGTTGATGCGTATCTGCTTAGGGGTATGGTGCAATTTCGCCGCGGCCACAACGGTTTAACGGATATTCTAACAGCCGCTGATTTAGCCCCCTATGATGCCGGCGCGGCACGTTATCAATTAGCAGCCATGTTGGCTGCCGGTACAGCATTGCCAGAGGTTAAACAGGTACTGCGCGAAAAACGCTTTCTATTTGACGCTGATGACAAATGGCTGGAAGAAGTAGAGCAGTTTATCAGCTGTCGTGCTGATGCCGGTTAACCCGGCGGCAATAAAAACGTCGGTAAGGCGACAACAATAATTGTAATTTTCTGCTTGTAACATAAGCCTGTACTACCGATTGACAACACAAACGACAAACATCTACCAGTACCACTGCAGCATTACCACTAACACTACACACCTGCATATTTTACATTTTAAAAACATAATTGACATCATTAAGCAAAGCTCTAGAATGTCCACCATTAGAAAATTACAGGGTTGTAGTAATGCTTGGATGGCAACCTATTTGCTATAAAGCCATTGGCTTGGGGCTAATACTTTCTGTGTTAACAACAAATGTGGAGGCTGGTGTGTTTGGTTGGTTAAGAGGAACGGAAATTCAGTGGTCACCGGAAATACACGGGATTGTTACGGAAAATGGTATCCCCGTTACAGGCTTGAAAGTAGTACGCGAGCTTCACTATGAAGACGACAAATTTAGCGACAACACAGTTACCGATCATGAAGGCCGCTTTACTTTTTCACGTAAAACCCTAAGAACGCGCCGCGTATTATTTGATTACAGTATCTACTTGTTTTTATCAGTCGCTGATCATCCAACTACGGGTGAGAAAAACCGTTTTTTTGATATCCGTTGGGGTAACCGACTGGATGGCAAAGCATTGAATTTATTGATGTCAGATATGCAGTGTGAACTGACAGCTGAAGCGAAAGACTTTAGTCTCAAAAACCTAGAAGCCCCTGACAGCGCAGCGCCTTGGTTTAGCGCAAAATGTACGTTTACTCATGCCGATACAGCACTTTATTCGGATGAGGAAATTGAAGCCCAGATGCAGGAATTAGACAGGATCATTGATAAACAAGAAGGAATTTAGAATATGCAAAAAACTCTCCCACCAGCCACGGCTGTTTGGTTAGCTCAAACGCCTTACGATGTTAGAGAAGTTAAAGCAGGTCAAAATTTCAATCCCACGGCTAAGCAGTTAACGCGTTTTTTTGATTTCAGCCAAACTGGCGGTGTTATACATGCTACGTCTGGTACTGTTCTATCGACGATTTTTAACCGTAGCACTGGTTTTGCAGTAGTTGGAAAGGGCAAAGATCGGTTCACTGGTGATGTTGCTTTAGGGATTAGAGGAACTAAATTTACAAGTGCCCGAGACTGGTTTAGTAACGCCAATGCCAGTTTAGCTACCGCCGACAATAACAGTGTGGTGCATTCCGGGTTTCAAAAAGTGTTTAGGAGTATGCAGCCAGCGCTGGAAAAACAGTTGGCTCCGCTACTGAATACAAACAGCAATGGCGTAGTACATTGCGCAGGCCACAGCTTAGGTGGCGCATTAGCCAGCCTTGCAGCTATTTGGATTAAACAGCGTTTTGGTAATCGTGTAGCGCTATATACCTATGGTGCACCACGAGTAGGGTTAAACGATTTTGCGCTTAAATCATCCGGCAGTATTGATAAAATATATCGCTGCCTGCATGGAGATGATCCAGTACCTATGGTGCCGGTGTGGCCGTTTTATCACGCGCCGCTAAATGGCAGTAGCGTACTGTTAACGGCAGCAACTGGTATTAATATCTCCTCGCACTCAATGATGGAAAACCCTGGCTATGTAACTACGTCTCGCGGCCAATGGGAAGATCTGCAACGGCGGGGAGATACCATTAAAGCAGTGCGTTTGGCTTACGAACGTCGCTTTGAATGCAGTTTTAGTACCCACTGGCAGGAGCGGTTAAGCCATGCCTTGATAACCTTATTAAAAGATGCAGGTATGTTGGCTGCAGTTTCGGTGCAAATGACCATTGGTGGCATTATGACATTTTATGATCACCTTGCCGCCACGATTGAAAAAGTGGCGCTTATGTCGCCGCAATTTGAAACACAGGTAATGGGCTTACTTGGCCATATGCTTGTGTTTGCAGGTAAAGTAACGACTACGATTACCGAACTCAGCGCTCGCTTTATTCGATGGGTATTTAACATTACGCTGAATGCCATGTACAACGTAGCCCGAAAAGCGATTGAAATGGTAAGCTAAGGTTATTCATTTATGAGGCTGGTTAGTATTATGCTGTACCAGCCAGGGCTATATGGTATGGACACCCTGACACTGCTTAATATTATTCCTTATACCTTTTTAAACCCCATCATCCTGCTGGCGTATATGCTGGCTTTTTCCGAAGACAGCATCTTACGCTATCTGAAACTTAATGCTTTTCACGATGTAGGCGGAAATTCGCAACGCATCAACCTGAGACTGTATGCCATGTTCTGCGCTATAGCCTGCAGTACGTTTATCGGCTTTAAAATTCTGGTATTGCAGCCTTTGGCCCCGGCGCCATTAACAGCGCTGGAGATAACGCTGGTGCAACCGGGCTGGAGCTGGCTATTCGCCTATATTGTAACGGCATTGACGTTAGCTGCGTTAACATCACGCCATGGCCTGGAAAGCAACGTCGGCGGTTTTATTTTTGCCCCCTTTATCCTGATAGCAATCCTATTGTTGTTAATAAATCACGTGCAGTGGCTATTAGCGAGGGTGATCTGATGGCGCTAAACGTTAGCTGGTGGATGTATGTCCTTAATGCGTTCAGCCCTTTTTTGGCACTCATCATGTTGGCACATTTAAAATCAGAGCAGCAAAAAGAGACAGGCAGCAACACAGTGTCGACTAATGCCGCTGAGCCTCTGCCTCCTTTGGCATCGGCCTTTGCCGGTATACTTACGCAGGTGATTATGGCCGGCTTTCTCTATGCCTTCTGGCTCGCAGCACATTGGCTGATATTCTGGTTGTTAAATAAGCCTTGGCATCTTGATGCTTATTTTTACAAACCTGCGCAGCTGGCTTATTGGTTTCCTTATTTGTTTGGGCTGTATTTAGTGTTTTACAGCACGATTATTGCGCCACAACATAGCGCAATGCGGATTAAAGCCGTGTTCAACACAATACATTATTTGGGCTTTGGTGCTTCGTTTTATATGGTGTTTGTTACCTATTTGAAGTGGCTGATAAGGTAAAACAGCTTGTTTTTTTCTGCCTGCGCAGTATGCTGGCGGCCTTTAAATTTGCCGCTACAGGCCTTGTTTATGCTCAGTTACCGTCACAGTTTTCATGCCGGCAATCATGCCGATGTTATTAAGCATCTGGTGCAGGTGGCTATTCTGGATTACCTGCTGCAAAAAGATAAACCTTTTTGCTATCACGACAGCCACGCCGGCGCCGGTTTGTACAGCCTGCTGGGCGAGCAGGCGCAAAAAACCAGCGAATATCAGACCGGTATTGGCAAACTGTGGCAGTATCAGGCAATAAGCCCGGCACTGGCGCACTATATCGACGTGGTTAAACAGCTTAACCCGGATGGCGAGCTGGCGTTTTACCCTGGCTCGCCGAAAATAGCCGCGCTGATGCTGCGCGCAACTGACAGTATTCAGGCCAGTGAGCTGCACCCGACAGACTACCCTATTCTGGCCAGCCAGTTTGCCCGCCGCCGTCATAGCCGCATTGAAAACATGGATGCCTGGGCCGGTTTTAAAGCCATGCTACCGCCGCTGCATAAGCGTGGCTTAGTGCTGATAGACCCACCCTACGAGCTGAAAACCGAATACCAGGATGTGGTTGCCGGTTTACAAAGCGCTTATCAGCGCTTTCCACAGGCGACCTATGCCATCTGGTATCCGGTTATCGAGCGTGCAGCGGTAGAGGCATTTGTCAGCGCTATTGTCGCTACCGGCATTAAAGATATGCTGCGCATTGAATATTGCCCGCTGCCCGACAGCAGCGGTTTTGGTATGACCGGCAGCGGCATGCTGGTGGTTAATCCGCCTTATACGCTGGCAAAACACATGCAGCAGGCCCTTGAGGAGTTAAACCCATTGTTAAGTGCAACAGGGGAATTTCAGGTGCACCAGCTGGTGCCAGAGTAACTTATGCGCGCGCTACTGCTTGTCATATTGTTTATCGCCAGTTCAAAGGTGCAGGCATTTAGCCAAAGCGGCCATCAGCTTATTTGCACTATGGCCTATCAGCTGATAAGCGACACAAGCCGCAGTCAGCTGGACAAACTGGTGGCAAAAACGCCTTATCCACACTTTAACCATAGCTGCAGCTGGGCTGATGAAGTGCGCTCTGATGCTGAATTCAGCTTTGCATCCACGCTGCATTATGTAAATTTCCCGCGCGATAAACAGCAGGTAACAGCGGCGGATTGTCCGGCGCACGGCTGCATACTTAGCGGCATTGCACAAATGCAGCAGCGGCTAAACCAGAATAAGACTGACTGGCAGGCGCTGTTATTTCTGGTGCATTTTATCGGCGATTTACATCAGCCGTTGCATGTCAGCTTTGCCGATGATTTAGGCGGCAACCGCACAGCGGTGTATTTTTTCGGCCTGCCAAACAACCTGCATGGCGTCTGGGATTTTGCCCTGCTAAAACAACTCAGTTACGAAGCAGACCGCCAGCAGGCCAACGCGCTGCTACAACGTATCAGCGTGACACAGCAACAGCAATGGCGCCGGGGCGATGTGCTCAGCTGGGCGAACGAGTCTGCCCGCCTTACTCTGCAGATCTATCAGGGCTACACGCCGGGTATGTTAATTGACGACAGCTATGTACAACGTCATCAGGCCGTACTGGAACAACGGATACAACAGGCTGCCGTGCGTTTAGCCATGTTGCTGGATCAGTTATTTACTGCCAACTGACAAGCTAAGCTTTCGAAGACATCCAGCTGTAACGCATTAACGGATCCAGCCTTTGCTGATCTGACGGAAGCTATCAGTGCCGCAGCGCTCCAGCCATTCAAAGGCCAGCATTTCTTTGCTGATAATATAAGCACCACACTGCTGCATCCGGCTGAGCGCCAGCTGCTTATTTTGTTCAGTACGCGAGCCTACGGCCTCAGCAACCACAAATACCTGATAGCCCAGATTAAGTAAATCCAGTACCGATTGCAGTACACAAACATGCGCCTCAGTGCCAATAACCACCAGCTGTTTGCGCTCTGCGCAGGCTAACTGGCTGGCGATATGCGGCTCCTTTAACGCACTAAAATGCATTTTTTGTAGCATAGCGCCAGTCGGTATCAGTTCAGCCAATGCCGACAGCGTAGGCCCCAGGCCTTGTGGATACTGCTCTGTCGCCCACACCGGCACATCCAGCTGTAATGCCACCTGCAACACCCAGGCGGCGGCCTGCTCTACCGTTTTACTGTCAAAAATAGCCGGTGCCAGCTTTTGCTGCATATCAATCAGTAACACCTGTGACTGTGCGGCCTGTAGTAGCATGGCGACTCCTGTTTCGGTTAGTGAAAATTGCGGGATGACAAACTAAGTTCAGCCAAAAGTGGCGATAAGTCAACCAGCTTACCGGCGATAATATGGCTTACCTCGCCTTCGCGCTCTAAAATACCGTCTACCTGTAAAATCTGTGCGGTTAAAAACGGTTTTTGCTGTGCCTGTGCCGTGGCCAGCCACACCACCACATTAGCCGTGCCGGTTTCATCTTCCAACGACATAAAGGTGACGCCGGCAGCCGTACCGGGGCGCTGGCGCAGTGTCACCAGGCCGGACACCCGCACCGGGCTTCTATGCCGTACTTGCGCCAGAGCCGCCACTGGCACGCTGCGTGGCAACTTATTGGCCCGGCGCAGCAGTGCCAGCGGATGTTGCGTCAGGCTAAGGCCGGTGGCGGCATAATCCTCCACGATATTCGCCAGTTCATCCGGTGCCGCTAAATATGCTGCGGCTTTTTCGGCCACCTCCGATTCTGGCGCGGCAGCAAACAGCGGCAGGCTATGCTGGCTGTCCAGCAATTGCCAGCGGCTGTTATAGCGATCGCCACTGATAGCACTAAGCGCATTGGCGCTGGCCAGTGCCTGTAAATCACGATGGTTAAGGCCACTTTGCCTCAGCTGCTGTATATCGGCATAGCCCTGCACCGGTCGCAGTTGCAACAACAATTCAGCCCCGGCACGGCTTAAACCTTTTATCTGGCGTAAACCCAGCCGTATCGCCTGGCCCTGCTGCGCCAGGCTGTAATCCCATTCGGACTGGTTAACACAAACCGGTAATACCGTCACCCCGTGGCGCCTGGCATCCTGCAGCAACTGCGATGGTGTATAAAAGCCCATTGGCTGGCTATTTAATAACGCGGTACAAAAAGCGGCCGGATAATAATGCTTCAGATAAGCCGATACATACGCCAGTACGGCAAAACTGGCCGAATGCGACTCAGGAAAGCCGTATTCGCCAAAGCCACATATTTGCTGATAAATGCGTTCGGCAAACGCCTGCGCATAGCCGCGGCTTTGCATACCATCAATCAGCTTGTGTTTAAACTGCAATAACTCACCGGTTTTCTTCCAGCTGGCCATGGCCCGGCGCAGCTGATCCGCCTCGCCACCACTAAAACCGGCAGCCACCATCGCCAGCGCTATCACCTGCTCCTGAAATATAGGCACCCCTAAGGTGCGGCCCAGCACGCCTTTTACCGCTTCAGACGGATACGCTACCGCTTCCAAACCATCCCGCCGTTTTAAATAAGGGTGTACCATATCACCCTGAATAGGCCCCGGCCGCACTATGGCAATTTGCACCACCAAATCGTAATAATTATTTGGCTTTAGCCTGGGCAGCATACTCATTTGTGCCCGTGACTCTATTTGAAATACGCCTATGGTATCGGCCTTTTGTATCATCTGATATACCGCAGCATCGTCGCCCTGCGCACAGATACCGGCAATACTCAGCTCAAGTTGATGTTGTTGTTTTAACAAGGCAAAGCATTTGCGAATCGCCGTCAACATACCCAGCGCCAGCACATCCACCTTTAGCAGCGCCAGGGTTTCTAAATCATCCTTATCCCATTGGATCACGGTTCTGTCGGCCATGGCAGCGTTTTCTACCGGTACCAGCTCATATAAAGGGCCGCTGGAGATGACAAAGCCGCCGACATGCTGCGACAAATGCCGGGGAAAACCGCGCAGCTGCTCAACCAGGCTAATAAGCTGCTGCGTCGTCTTACTTTCAGCGGCCAGCCCCAGCGCTTGTAACTGCTGCTGCCAGCTTAACGCCGGGTCACGCCGCTGAATGTTTTTTAACATAAAATCCAGCTGGCTTAGCGGCAAGCCCAGTGCTTTACCCACATCACGAAAAGCGCTTTTAAAGCGATAGCTAATTACTGTCGCCGCCAGTGCGGCGCGCTCCCGGCCGTATTTTTGATACAGATACTGAATAACTTCTTCGCGCCGCTCGTGTTCAAAATCGACATCAATATCCGGTGGCTCTTTGCGCTCACGCGATAAAAACCGTTCAAACAGCAGCTGTACTTTTTCCGGGTCAACAGCGGTGATCTGCAGGCAATAACACACCACTGAATTGGCCGCCGATCCGCGGCCCTGATACAAAATGCCGCGGCGTTGGGCAAACTGCACCAGATCGTAAATAGTCAGAAAAAAATATTCGTACTTCAGCTCGCTAATCAACGCCATTTCTTTATCAATCAGCGCCTGCACTTTAGCGGGCACACCGGTGGCAAAGCGCAGTTTAGCGCCCTCAGCAACCAACCTGGCCAGATAGCTGGCCGCCGTTTCGCCGTCAGGTACCAGCTCGCTGGGATACTGGTATTTCAGTTCATCCAGCGAAAAACTGCAGCCCCTGGCAATGCTACAACTTTGCTCCAGCCAGGCGGGTTGAAACAGTCTGGCCAGTTTAGCCAAAGGCCTCAGTGCTCGTTCTGCATTGCTCAGCAGCTGCCGGCCCATTTGTGCTATCGGCACGCCCGCTTTAATGGCGCTGACACAATGCTGCAACGCCAGCCGCTGCGGACTATGCATCAGCACAGCACCACAGGCTACCGGTGTTAACTGATATTGCTGCGCCAACTGCAGACAATAAGCCTGCAAGGCTGCCTCGTTATGATTAAGCTCACGGCGCATGGCCAGCCATAAGCGGCGGCTGTGATATTTTTGCAGCCAGCTGGCCCAGTGCGCATCGCTGTCGCTATCGCCACTGGGCAGCCACAACAACAAACAATGGTTCACAGACATCAGGTCCCACTCGGTAAGCTGATACTGGCCTTTGCTGCTACGGCGCCGGGCGTTAGTAATAATGCGGCACAATTCGGCATAGGCGGCTTTATCCGGGCACAGCAGCACCAGTTGCAAGTTATCCAGCTGAAAATAGCTGCCCACTATCAACTTTATATTAAGCTGGTGTTCGTTAATTTGCCGGTAAGCCCGCACTATGCCGGCCACTGAACATTCATCAGTCAGTGCCAGCGCATCATAACCCAGTTCGGCGGCTTGCTGTATCAACTCTTCCGGACTGGATGCGCCCTGCAAAAAGCTAAAATAACTCTGAGAAAACAATTCCGCGTAGGCCATCGCTTAAGCCTTAACTGAACAGGCCATGCACAAACCAGCCTTGCTGCACCGTGCGATACAACCATAACCACTGGCCTTTGCTGTTACGGCCAATAAAGTAATCACGCTGCTGCTGCAGTGCCCAACCGTCGGGACAAAGCCGCTCCGGGCCGCAGCTGATCTCCACAGCTTCAGTTAATGGCCGGGCTGTCGGCAGCAAAAACGCCGGCCGTAGCGCTAAAGCTTTAATACCGGGCCTGCCGTGTAACAAAGGTAAAGGCTGGCTACTGGCCTGTTCAGGCAAGTGCTGATTTTGCAACATCAGGCCACTGACAGCCTGTTTACCCAAACGGGCTTGCAATACCGACACCAATTGCAAAGCTGATAACGCCGCTGTCACCGGCTGAAACAAACCGCCAGTTTGCGCTTGCTGTGGGCTAAAGCGGGTAACGTCCAGTTTCAGCCCGGCGACCGGCTCCGCCAGCTGCAGACGTTGTAACTGCAACTGACATAAGGTTAACCAGTTAGCCGCTCGATACTCGCCCTGGGCCGAGCAGACACTGACGCCCTGCTGTGGCGTCTTACCACGAAAGAATAATGTCAGCTGCAATTGATAACATAACGCGTTCATCTGCTGTAACTGGTGTTCCAGCTGCTCTAGCAGTTGTTTTAGCGGTGTTGCCAGCACAGCGGTATTGCTGATGTCGTACAACAACTCAACATAGCGGCTAAAACCGGGCGCACTTTGGATGTACTGCAAGGCATGATAAAAGTCGCCACGCAGCCGGCCAAGGTAACTGAGCAGGCTGGCATCAAAGCGCCGCGCCAATTCGGCCTGCGATAAGGCTAACAACTGCCCCAGCTGAGTAATACCCAGGCGCTGTAATTGTTGCTGAATCTCGCAACTTAGCTCAGTAAAACGCAAGGGGCTGCGTTTAAGGGCGCCGCTAAGCACCGCCGGATCAGCCGTTACTAAGTTTAATTGCTGCCGCGCCAGACACTGTGCAGCCAGCGCAGTCGTGCCGCAGGCGTAGTAATAACGATACGGCAACACATCCAGCTGCTGCTTAAGCACCTGCCAGTAGCCACTTAACCCCTGATGCAGGCTAAGCATATTACACAGACGTAAATACAGACCATCCGGCGGGTCCAGTGCGATATCGGCCGTTACCTGATACAACTGCTGGGCCAGGCTGTGCAAAATATCCTGCTGTCGCTCTGCTTGATAGGGTATCAGCTGCAGGTTATGGCACAGCGCTGCCGCACTGCCCAATGCCATATTCAGCTCTACCCCGGCTTGCTCTGCCGCGATATTAAGCTGCACAATACGATGCAGCTCGTTTACAACAGCCAGTGGCAGCCTGGTTTCATGGCGACTTAAGCTGTCAGGCAATAAAGCCGGAAACTGTAAATACAGATATAAGGCCATACTAGCCGGCCCGGCGCCTGTCTGGCGCTGAAATCACATGACTTAAGCATAACTGCGGCCAGCGGCTTTGCATATTTACCACAAAGGGCGCCGTTGCCCAGCCACCTTTGCGCTTGGTGACACTCAACTGCACCCCCTCCTGATGAGGCTGCAGTTTCATGCTTAAATTCACCGGCAGGCTCAGGCCGGCCTGCTGCCGGCGCAACAGCAGCAAACTGGCCGCGCCCTGCTCTGCCGCCAATTGCAAACGCCGCGCCTGCGCCAGCGTCATGGCTAGCTGCCACAGCAATACCGAAGCACAGCAACCACTTTGCAAGCATTGCTCTGTCGCCCAGAGCGCTTCTTTGTTGTTTTTCGGGTTAATAATCAGTAGCTGCGCCAGGTTGATACCAGCGCTACTGAACATATCGGCACAAGGCTGTGCCGGCGGTGCGATCAGCACCAATAAGCGGCCCTGGCTTTGCTGCTGCACTAAATACGGCAACAACAACCGTAGTTCACCAATGGCGTATTCGGTTTGAATATCAATCAGGCCGGTTGCCGGAAAACCACCGGCCAATTTCTGATCCAGCTCAGCAAAACCGGACGACACCGCCTGATAAGCTGCCTGCTGGTTATTGCCCTGCCATATCAGTTGCCGCCGTGCCAGTTGCTCTAATAACGCTGACATAATGCCCCCTTTCTGCCACTAATACTGTTATTTTATACAGTATATACAGCAACAGACAGGATGCAACTCTGCTGTCAGGTATTGCGCCGCAACAGCGTCAGCACTTCATAATGGCTGCTATGAGCAAACATATCGAATAACTGTACTTTCAGTAAGTTATAATCTGTCAGCTGGGATAAATCCTGCGCCAGAGTTTGCGCATTACAGCTGGAATACAATAGCCACTGCGGTGCCAGCCGGGCAATATCCCGGCACAGCGCTTTGGTTAAGCCACGCCGGGGTGGGTTCACCACCAGCAAATCCGGTGCCTGGTTTGATGCCTGCGTAAAGGTGGCCGAGTCCAGCGCCTGAAACTGCACCTGGCTTAACCCCAAATCGTTAGCCGAGCGCCGGGCACTGGCAATCGCCGCCGGGGCGATTTCAATACCGATCAGTTGCTGTGAAGCATTAACCAGATGCAGGCCAAAACCGCCGACACCACAAAACAGATCCCAGATCTGCTTAAAGTCGCCATGTTGCTGTTGCAGCTGGGCTGCCCAATCGGCAGCGGTCTGGTACAATTTTGCCGCCATCAGCGGCTGCGTCTGAAAAAAGCTTTGTGGCGTTAAATACAGCGGGATCTGGTTTAACCGCTCAGCCAGTAAGCTTTGCTGCGTCAGTACAATTTCTTCTGTGCCTTCCAGCAAGGCGGCAGGTAATGGCTGCAGGTTTACCGAGCACACTTCCAGCTCTGGCCATTGCTGTAACAACCAGGGTAAATGCTTAGTAATAGACGCCAGACAATTTTTCGACCGCAGCACCAAACGCAGCATAAAACGGCCGCTGTGATAGCTTTGGCTTAGCAGCAGGTATTTTAATTCGCCACGCCGGCTGGCAATATCGTATGGTGTTAGCTTAGCGCGCTGAATAAAGGCTTTACACAGCGCAAAAGCCGGCGCAAAAGCGGCTGGATACAACGGGCAGTCGGCTAAATCTACCGCATCCCCCTGGGCATTGACGATGCCCAGCAACGGCTTATCTACCGTGCCCAGTGCCACCATTTTGGCTTTATAGCGAAAACCCTGCTCGGCACTTGCCAGCGGATTGTTAACTTCAACCTCAGGCTTAGGCGCTAACAAGCCGAGCAACTGTTGCTGCTTTAGTGCCAATTGTTCAGCGTAAGGTTTATCCAGCCAGTGACACGACTGACAGCGTTTAGCGGCAAAGTGGGCGCAGTACATAAGATCCCGCCAGATAGAGAATCAGCTTAACATCGGCGCTAGTTTAACGCAGGCAAAGCGGCTCTGCACTGTTCAATTATTCTATCCGCAGCTGCTGAGTCGCCACACCGCCAAAATCATCCACCACCCTTAGCTGAAACTCCCCTGCTTCGCCCTGCCAGAATAAGGTTTCACCCGGCGCCACCGCACCGAGGTAACGACTGTCAATAAACCAGTGTGCCCGGGTTACCGCGCCGTCAAAGCTGGCTTGCAGGGCAATTTTTTGTTGCTGAGCATTTTTGCCCAGCTGGTAAGTCAGGTTGTGCTGTGGCGAGCGAATTTGCGGCGCTTGTTGTGCAGCCAACACCGTGCCACTGCAGGCATGCTGATATTGCGGCGGCGGCGTTAATACAAGACCGGACAGCTGATAAGCGCGGGCAATATCCGATGGCCAAAACTCAAATACCTTAAGCTCTGTTTGCGGCGGCTGATGACTACAGGCGCGTAGCCCGGTGGCGCGATATACCGGCACCGCACGATGCACATCAGACACTCTAATCGGCGATACGCCGGGAATAAACCAACCGGGCCGGGTTTGCGGGCAGTATTTATTCGGTAATTCGCCACTGCGGCTACACAGCGCCACCTGCTTCAGGTTCAGCTTATCAGCGGCGCTGAATAAACGCTGCTCTGCGGCTTTATCACGCGGTAACAGGGCTAACAGCTCAAATAACAAGGGCCCGGCTGCAGTTAGCCCTACCAGATTAGGGTTGCTGCTGCCGTCAAAATTACCCAACCATACCGCCAGCACATAGTCGCCGCTAAGTGCGACAGACCAGGCATCGCGAAACGCATAAGAAGTGCCGGTTTTCCATGCCACCGGCGCGCTGTCGGTTAGCTCGCCCAGTAAACCGGCCTGTGGTTTAGCATGTTGGCGCAGCATATCCAATGTTAAAAATGCCGCTTCCGGCGTTAATAATGTTTGCCTTGTTGCAGGCGTGGCGCCAGTTTCAGCCTGCCACTGCAAAGCCTGCCAGTTACCGCCGTTGCCCAACATCGCATATAACTGTACCAGCTGCTGCATGCTGATTTCCATGCCGCCCAGCACCAGTGCCAGGCCGTAATGTTCGGCATTTTGTGGCAGCGGCACCTGCGCCTGCTTTAACCAGTGGTAAAAATCCGGCTTGTTTAAGCCGGCCTGCAGTTGTACCGCCGGCACATTGCGGCTGTTAATCAAGGCTTCAGTGGCACTTATCGGCCCGGCAAACTGGCGGTCAAAATTTTCCGGGTTAAAGCTGCCATAGCGCCGCGGCAAATCCGTTAACAGGCTTTGCGGATGAATAAGGCCTTGCTGCAGCGCAAGCGCATAAACAAACGGCTTTAGCGCTGAGCCCGGCGATCGCAGTGCCGTTACACCATCGACCTGGCCGGCAATGGCGGCATTATAAAAATCGGCCGAACCAATCCAGGCCTGCACCTGCATAGTGCTGCGTTTTAACAGCAATACACTGGCATTGCTGAAACCTTTATCGGCATTACGGCGCAAATAGGCTGTCACACCTTGTTGCATCTGCTGCTGCAAACCGTATTGCAGGCTGGTGTAAAAACGGCCGCCACTGTGCCCCTGTGCTTGTAACTGATTAATAAAATGCGGAGCCGTGTAGGCTAAATCGGTGCGCTGATAATAGTTCAGCGGCAAGCTTAACCGCTGTGCCAGCTCCGGTTGTGAAGAACCCGGCGCTGTCGGTGAATACTCTGCTAACCACAGCGCAGTTAAACGCTGGCGGGCCAGCTCCAGTTGCTGTGCGCCTTGCGTGCTTAACGGGCTGCGTTGGTTAGGGTTTTGCGGAATAACGCTCAGTGCTAAGGCTTCGGCCAGTGTTAAGCGCTGCGCTTCTTTGCCAAAGTAAATCAGGCTGGCGGCGGCGACGCCTTCAATATTGCCGCCGTAAGGTGCATAGTTAAAATAGGCTTCGAGGATCTGTTCTTTACTAAAATGCCGCTCCAGATACAGCGCATACGCTAGCTGCTGTAACTTACCGCTAACGCTGGCGGTATTAAGCCCGAAACGCAACCGTGCCAGTTGCATAGTTAACGTGGATGCGCCCTGGCGCCGGCCGCCTTTGACTACGCCTTGCCAGAAAGCGCGGCCAACAGCGCTGATATCCACGCCAACATGGCGATAAAACTGCCGATCTTCATATAACAACGTGGCCTGTTGCAGTGCCGGAGCAATATCGGCCAGCGGCACCCGCAGCCGGTAGCGCTGATCTGGTGCCAGTCGCAGGCTTAACAGCTTACCGTCTGCGGCAAAGTAAGCACTGCTTTGCTGATAGTGCGCATACAGCGGCGGTTTTGCCGACAGCCACAGCAAAAGCAGCACCGCCAGTAACATAATGCCCGGCGGCAACACCAGCCAGCACAGGGCTTTTTTAATGCGCACTGCCTGCACCGTCCGTGTTAATGCGTGCCGGCGGCAGTTACAACAAAGCGCCCCGCCGCCGTATTAGCATATACAGACAAATCATACATCGACTGCGCCGATACGGTTGGCAACACAAAGTCGCCGGCTGCGGTCACTTTTACCTGATAACGCAACTCGGTCATTTGCGGGCCGAAGCCGGCGTAATAAACCACTCTGTCTTCGCGGATATCGACATAGTCGGCACGCCAAATCCCGCTTTGACGTGGCACCGAGCTGCGCACCACCGCAAAACCGGCCGGCAGTAAATCCACTACCGCCACATTGCTGTGCCAGCTATCGGTTAAACTGCGCAGGCGCAGGCGCACGGTAAGCTCTTGTCCCTGTTTTGCCGCAGTAACCACTTTGCCTTCGGCATCCAGGTAATCGCGCACCACTTCCAACTGCTGTGCCGTGGCTTTGGCCGGCGGCGTTTTAGCAAAACCGGCTTCGCTTAACGCATAAAACAGCTGCTGTTGGCTCTCTATCAGTATTTGCTCTGCCGCTGTATTAAAAGCCGCGCGTGGTATAGCGCCGGCGTTATCGGCCGGGGTTAGTGCCGTACGCGCACCTTTGCCATCTAACTGATAAAACGCGGGTGGCGTGGTGATAGCGTCAGTTTGCAGTTGGCCATAGGCCGACAGCGCCAGTACGGTATAAGCCGAGGCAATAGTGTTGTACTGCCCTTTAAACACCGGCTGTAACAGGTTAAGAATATCTTTACCATTCAGCGCTTTGGCCTGCTCAGCAAAATGGCTGGACAGTAGATACACATATTGCGCATCCAGGCTCAGCTGTGACTGAAACGCCGGGTTAGCAAAAGGCGGTAATGGCGTGGCAATGCGCGCAAGGTAGCCGCTTTGCAGCGCTGAGGTTTTACCCAGGCGATAACCGGATAATAACCCGCGTGCCAGCTCCGGCTTTTGCAGCAACTGATAACTGGCGGCGATATAAATGGCGGCAATATCGCCCTGCCAGGCGTGTTTATGTTGTTTTTCCAGCCGCTCGTGTAACTCAACCAAATAGTTGGTCGTTACCTCACCACTGCGGGTTAACAGGTAAATAGCATTAGCACGCAAGCGCGCCTGGTATAAATTACCACCACTTTGCCGCGCTACGTTACGCAGATATTCCAGCCCCTGGCTGTAAATATAGTCCGGCACCGCCAGGCCCTGCTCGCGTGCCGCCAACAGGAAGTGCATAACATAAATACTGGGGAAATCGGCACTGCTGTAACCGCCCGGCCAAAAACTAAAGCCACCGTCGCTTTGCTGGCGCTCTGCCAGCTTCTGGATTAACACGGCAAATTTCTCGTTCAACATCGGCCACTGCGCCTGATAGCTACTTTGTTGCACTAAACCAATCCAGGGAAATACCTGCGACACCACCTGCTCGGTACAGCCGTGCGGGTATTGCGCCAGGTAATCGGTAAAGCTCTCTGCCAGCAGCAACGGGTTGGCCGAGGCAATAACATGCTGCTGGGCAAATTCGGTATACAGCGGATAACGGGTATCAAGCGTCACCGGGCCCTTGTCGGCGTAACCGGCCTGCAGGCTGGTGTGATAATGGCTGGCAGGACGAATGCTCAGGCTGATACTGCGGCTGGCTTCTTCCACCAGGTCGCCCTGCTGATAACGGGCACTGAAGCTCAGGCTGGCTTCGCCGGGTACATCGCCGGCTTTTACCCGGAAGCGGGCACTTTGTTCGCTGTTTTCGCTGATATTAAGCCGCTGCTCAGTCGCACCTGTTGCGCTGAGGCTGTCAGGCAAGGTTAATGTTACCGTCACGGCAGCATCTTTACCCGAGCCTTTTACGCCATTGGCTACCGACACACTGATATCAAACTCATCGCCGGGCGCCGCACTGGTAAGGACATCCGGCGTTAACACAAAGGGGCCGCGCACGCGTAAATCACGGCTGACCGCCGATAAGGCTTCTGCACTTACCGCAACCGCCATCAGTTTTAAATTGCCGCTAAAGCTGGCCGGCACGGTAACCTGCTGCGTCGCCAATTCACTTGAGGCTTTTACCACGCCTAACCAAAATACCCCCGGCTGTTCGGCGCGACGGGCAAAAGGATTGAGATTACTGTCTAACATCATCGCGGCCATGGCGCGGCGCTCGCTGTCACCGCCTACCCCGGCTAACTGGCGCTTAAGTGCACTGAATTCCGGCAGAATAAGATCCAGCATTTGTAAGCTGCGCACCTGCAGCGCGCGCTTTTGCAGGTAGTGCGATAACGGGTCCGGCAACTGATAACCGGCCACCTGTAAAATGCCCTCATCGACCCCGTACAGCAACAAATCGGCCGGCTGGTCGGTTTTATACCCCAGGGTAAAGGCTTTGCCCGGCCGTACTTCCTGCGGCGCCACCAGACTGATGGCCAGCTCACGCTTGCTGCGGTCAATATTAAACGGCACCACCGCATAGCTTAGCGGGCTGACAAACAGCGCATCAGACTCGCTGCCACGGACAAAACTGACATTAATATAGGCGTTACCCTCAATACCGTCCGGCAGCACTATATGCTGAATACTGCTGGTGGTGTCGGCAGTAAACCAACTGAAGGCATGCACTTTGTCGGTTTCAATGCTGATTAAACCACTGCCGGTATAAGGTGCAGTAATATTCAGCTCGATACGCTCACCGGCTTTATAATCGGCTTTATCCAACCGCACGCTAAGGGATGCATTTTTTTCCAGCATGGCGCTGATATTACCGGCGCCTATTACGCTAAACGCCACACTGCCCAGCAGTTGTTCGCCCTGCAGCAGTTGCAGCTCAAAATCACCGGCTTCAGCGGTTGGTACCTGATACGCCGTACCGCCAGCGGCAATACTGAACGGCGCTTCACTGACCACAATATCCTGCACTATGCTCTGGTACTGATAAGTGCCGTCATTTTGTTTTACCAGGCTCGATAACGGCCGCTTTTCTACCAATTTCAGCGTTAACTCATCCAGCGCTATCTGCACTAAGCTGCGGTTAACAGCAATAAACTCCAGGCTGCGGCTTTGTTGTTTTTTCAGATAACCCAGCTCACCATCGCTTTTTACCCCCACCAATGCATTTAGCGGTGATAACAGCGCACTGTGCATACTTTGCACGCTTTTCCCACCACCGCCGTCAAAGCCTTCGGTGGTCAGTACTAAGCGGTAAGTGCCGCCGCTGTATTGTGCCAACGGCAGGTTAAAGTTGGCTTTACCGTCGGCATCGGTTTGTTGCTCATCCAGGTTTTGCCGCACGCTGCTACGGTTAAGTTGGCCGTCTTTTGGTGCGATAAAGCGGTAGTCTTTATATTCGTTAAAGCTGAACGCCGCAGGGATAAGCTCAAATTTAGCGGTTACGCGGCGCTGCTGTGCCGGGGTACCGAATAAGTTATCCAATTGTACCTGCGCCACTAAATCCTGTGGCGATAACCAGCCTGCGCCCTGTTGGTTAAAACGGCTGGTTATTTTTAATGTGTCGGGCTGAAATTCTTCCACTGCAAAGCTGACCGAGCCCAAATGCCGCGCGGTATTGCCTTTGCTGTCCAGCAGGCTGATATTGGCATGGTAATTACCGGTATCGCTGTGCGCTTGAGTATCCAGGCTGAAACTGTGCATACCCAGACCGGTTAAACGGAAGTTTTGTTGCCAAAAGATACTGCCGCGCGGCCCCTGCACCTGAATTTTCAGCGGCAGTTTTTGCTCTGCCAACGATAAATCGTTATGGCGGATAATAGCCGCCAGTTGCACCTGCTCGCCCGGGCGGTAAATACCGCGGTCACTGAACATATAGGCACTTAATGCCTTGCTGCTTTGCTCATCCTGATAACGGCCACTGGTATTAAATTTGGAGTAATCTAACTGGCGGCTGTACCTGTCGTACGGAATAAAGCTGCTGTCTGTCACACCGTCACGGCTGCGGCTAACCAGATACACCACCGGCTGGCGCTCACGCACCAGGCCATTGGTTTTAGGCAGCTTAACACTGCCCTGTGCATCGGTAGTGCCGCTTTGCACCGCCACGCCGTTTTTACCGAGTAATTCTACCTTTACCCCGGCAACCGGTTTGCCATCGGCTACCGACATCACAAACACCTGCTGTGAGGTGTCGGCATTATGTTTTACCAGCAAGCCCAAATCGGTTACCAGTATTACACGCTTATCCAGCTCGCGGCCTTCGCGTTTTGGCCGTGCGGGATCAAATTCGGATAGCTGAATAAAAAATACCCCCATGCCGGCTTGAGCCAGGTAGGGCTTCAGCTCCAGTGCCAGGTAATTGGCCTGTTTGGCATGGCTGTTGGCCAGGGTAAAGGTTTTTTCATGCCGGCTGCCGATATTGCTTTCATCAAAGTTATAGTTAAAAAAGTACGGTTGGCTGATATCGCCGCCGGTTTGGCTGATAAAGTGGTTTAGCTGCTGTGGCAGCAATTTATGCAGTTTTACCCGTACCCCTTTTACCCCGCGGCTAAGCAGCTGCACGGTTTGCTCGCCACTTAGGGTTAACATGGCGCCTTCACCGACTATCCGCGCCTCTACCGGGTATTCCGGCGCCTGCACCACCGCACGGTACTCATTAGCCAAAGTAAAATCACTGGCCGACTGCAGCCCTTTGGGCACACTGACAAACAGGCTTTGCCCTGGCGGCAAATCCAGCTTAATGCTAAAGGCACTGTCATGCTGCTCTGCGGTGGGCATCAGCTCAAAACTGAGTAAATTGGCTTGCTGCAATACGCTGCTGTTTACCTCGCCGGTCGCCCAATAGTGCGAATTGCGCTGCGGGTGTTTGGGTAAGACATACAGCTTCAGCTTATTTTTCAGCTCGGCACGGTCGATACGATCGGTAAAACTCAGCAGCAGCATTTGCTCCGGCTCTTGGTCAAGCTGTTGTCCAGCGCCGCGGACAATATCAGTGCGCAGCTCTTCTACTTTTAAAAAGCTGCTTTTATCCGGCACCAACAGCTGCTGTGAGCTGTCTTGTGTGGTTTTACCATTACCGGTTTGTGCCTGTACGCCGGCTTTTAGCAGCAAGGTTAAATATTGCTCGCGCTCAGGCAAGCTAAGCGCTGCCGACTGCACATACACCTCACGGCCGGTTTTATCTGTGCTTAGCGTATACTCCAGCGCATTACCTTTGCTGCGCACATCGCCGCCGTCGGGCCGCATCGTCATCGCCAGCTGCTTTTTCAGGCTGTCGATAGCTACCGGATGGCTGAAATTTAACGTAGCCACTATTTGCCGCGTAGTTTGCTCAGTGGGGTGCTGATAAAAGCGCAGCCGGTTAATGGCCGCCGTTAGCGGCGCAGTGTCAAAACGATATTGTTGTTTTGCCAGCAAGGTACCGGCGGCAAAAATGCGTTTGTCCAGTGTCAGCTGATACGCTGTTGCCGCAGGCCAGGCCTGCTCCGGTGTAAACGTCAGGGTATTGTCATCCTGCCACAACCATTTACCGGCAATGGCGGGGCTGATACTTACACCTTCACTTAATACCTCGCCGATTAAATCCAGCCGCGCTGCCGAAAGCTGCGGCAGCGGCGCAATGCGCCCGGCCTGGTCGCTGATATCATAGCTAAACTGCAGCCGCAGCGGCGTGGGCTGCTCGACATCATCCTGATAATGCCCGACGTCCGGACTGTGTATTGTGGCTTTTACTTTCAGCGGCTTAGGTAATTGTTGATAGTAATAATAGCCAGCCACTGCCGCGCCGCTAAGCAACAGCAGCAGCGCTATACTGCCCCAAAAACCGGCCGGACGCTGCCTGGCATAGTGTTGCAGCCGCTGTAACCACAGCGGTGCGGTCCAGTT
Source organism: Rheinheimera pleomorphica (assembly GCF_011634895.1). Classification (GTDB taxonomy): domain Bacteria; phylum Pseudomonadota; class Gammaproteobacteria; order Enterobacterales; family Alteromonadaceae; genus Alishewanella; species Alishewanella pleomorphica. Next base: position 171,572 of record NZ_SIRR01000025.1, read on the forward strand.
TACCGAGCCGAAAATTTTACTGAGAAATGACGCAGAGGCAGGCATAACCAATCCTTGTTATTGGGGTAGCGTTGTTCGGGTGTGTTGGCCGAGTATAAGCGGCGAAAATTAATCACTGATGAACTATAGCAGTTTGTATTTAAACTCTTAATCCCCTACGGCTAAAGAGTTGTTATATCAGCATAAAGTTATAAAGCGGCAAATACTGCAAGCGGCCGTCAAACTGTGCTGACTGATAAAGCGCAAACTCACTAACCTGCAGCGTTAACGGTGCCACCGGCTGCTGCAATGCCGCATCACACGCGGCATGCCGTGCCAGGGTAATGTGCGGCCGGTATTTATCATGAATATCGTTAAAACCCTCGGCTTTACAACACTGCGCCACCTGCTGTTGTAATTGCAACAGGGCATCAGGGATTTGTGATGGCGCCAGATAGACAATTTTCGGTTTGGCAAAACAGCCAAGATGATCCAGCTGCAACTGAAACGCCGGTGTATTTATTTGCGCAGCGTAGTTAATTAAACGCTGGCGCTGCTCGCTATCAACCTGGCCTAAGAAAAACAGCGTTAAATGCAGGTTATCGCTAGCAACGGCTTTGGCACCGGGGCATACACTCAGCGCCTGCTGCTGGTACGGCAGCAACTGCTGTTGCTGCGCCGGGGAGAATTTAAGGCTGAAAAACAGCCGCTGCATTAGCCTTTCGACCGTGGCGGACGTTTAGTACCATTGGCTTTACCACCAGCACCGCCAGAGACAGACTTATCCTTGCTGTTAAACGGCTTTTTGCCCTGCTTGTCGCCTTTTACCGGCGTTTCACTCTGGCTACGCCTGGCAATGGCTTTCGCCGCCGGGTTTAAACCGGTATGACGGCTAAGCGCCGGTTTACCGCCTTTAAGCGGCTTTTTAAACTGCTCGTCTTTACCCTCTTCCGGCACCAAACAACCTTTACTGCGGCCAATTAAGTGTTTTAAACCCAGCTTTATTAAGGCTTCGCGAATTTGTGGCCAGCCTTTGGGGTCATGATAACGCAGTATGGCTTTATGCAAACGGCGCTGGCGCTCACCCTTGGGCACGGCCACCACTTCATCATTGGCCTTGTTGATGTTTTTCAGCGAGTTCATTTCGGTATGGTAAATGGTGGTCGCATTGGCCATCGGGCTGGGGTAAAAGTTTTGCACCTGATCCAGTTTAAAATCACGCTCTTTAAGCCACAGCGCCAGGTTTATCATGTCCATGTCGGTGGTGCCCGGGTGGGCAGCAATAAAGTACGGAATTAAAAACTGCTGTTTACCGGCTTCTTTACTAAAGCGGTCGAACATTTCTTTAAACTTGTCATAAGCGCCCATGCCCGGTTTCATCATTTTCGATAAAGGGCCGCTTTCGGTATGCTCCGGCGCAATTTTTAAATAGCCACCGACATGGTGCTGCACCAGCTCGCGCACGTAATTCGGATCTTCTACCGCCAGGTCGTAACGCACACCGGACGCCACCAGTACTTTTTTAATCCCGGGTAAATTACGTGCTTCGCGGTACAGCTCTACCGTCGGGCTTTGGTCGGTATCCATATGCTCGCAAATGGTCGGGTACACGCAGCTTGGTCGCCGACACGTTTGCTCGGCTTTCGGGTTTTTGCAGTTTAAACGGTACATATTGGCCGTCGGGCCGCCTAAATCGGATATCACGCCGGTAAAACCGGGTACTTTGTCGCGAATATCCTTGATCTCCTGCATAATCGATTCTTTCGACCGGCTTTGTATAACACGGCCTTCATGCTCGGTAATAGAGCAGAACGAACAGCCGCCAAAGCAGCCGCGCATAATATTCACCGAGGTTTTAATCATCTCGTAGGCCGGAATTTTCGCCTTGCCATAACTGGGATGCGGCACACGCTGATATGGCAGGCCAAACACCAAATCCATCTCTTCGGTAGAAAGCGGAAAGGCCGGCGGGTTGACCCAAATATGCCGGTCGCCATGGCGCTGCATAATAGCGCGGGCACAACCCGGGTTCGTTTCCTGGTGCAAAATGCGTGAGGCATGGGCGTATAGCGGCTTATTTACGCTTACCTGCTCAAAGGCCGGCAGCTTCACGTAGGTTTGCTCCCACGGCTTTTGCCGTGGCGGCTGCACCAGTATCGGCTTGGCTTCCACTTCCGCCGGTTTTGTCAGGTCAATACCGGCTTTGGCAAATTCAGAATAGCTGCTGCAACCCACATCATCGGCGCCGTAAGGGTTAGGTACGGGATCAATTTTACCTACCTTGTCAATGGCGGTAGAGTCAACCCCGCGCCAGCCCGGCAATGGCTCTTTGCGAATAACCGCCGTACCACGTACATCCTGAATGTCGCTTACCGGTATGCCAGAAGCAATGCGGTGCGCTACTTCCACCAACGGGCGTTCGGCGTTACCGTAAATAAGGATATCGGCCTTGGCATCAAAAATAACCGAGCGGCGCACTTTTTCTGACCAGTAATCGTAATGCGCAATACGGCGCAAACTGGCCTCTATGCCACCGATAATTACCGGCACCTCTTTGTAAGCCTCTTTACAGCGTTGGGTGTATACGGTAACCGCGCGGTCCGGCCGCTTGCCGCCAATATCACCCGGTGTATAGGCATCATCATGGCGCAGCTTTTTATCGGCGGTGTAGCGGTTAATCATCGAGTCCATATTGCCGGCCGAGACGCCAAAAAACAGGTTTGGCTTACCCAGGCGCATAAAGTCGTCTTTGCTGTGCCAATCCGGCTGGCAAATAAGCCCCACGCGGTAGCCCTGGGCTTCTAACATGCGCCCTACTACCGCCATACCAAAGCTGGGGTGGTCAACGTAAGCATCGCCTACTACCAAAATCACATCGCAGCTGTCCCAGCCCAGTTTGTCCATCTCGGCGCGCGACATCGGTAAAAACGGCGCCGTGCCATAGCACTCGGCCCAGTATTTCGGGTAGGAGAATAAATCGCGCTCAGGCGCCATCCGTGCTACAGGGGCAGATTTGCGGGAAACGGGAGTAGCAACAGTGGACATAAATTAAGCACCAGAGTGTATCAAGGGCGCGTATTATACAAGGTGTAGTGGGGAAAGGCGAATCTACGTCATGCTTTACGAAAAGCGTGAACTTGAATTCGGTTTGTGATCAACATCATCAAAATTGTGTTCAGCTACTGAGCCCTCCAACCAACAAAATCGGCAGATATTTGTTCATCGCGACGGCGGCCAAGTGTAGAAATTATTTCTCTTTTAGAGTCCCAAATGAAAGAACCATCAGCTGAAATTTCGCATGTTTGGGCTAAAGATTCTAAAGCATACAATCCATAACCGTGATAACCAGCAACCTTAGCAACCATCGTGTCGAGAACTTCAAAGTTCTTATCAAAATCTTCTGCTCTAACTGCAAGATTTACACAATGAGCAGTTCGCACACTCGGATACATTAGTCCCTGCACCTTATTCAGTATAAAATCTTCTGCAATCGTTGCAGATACAAAATAGTCTTTTGCAATTGGATCCGAACGAAAAATTTCAGCAATTGCAGAATCTACGAATGCTTGCGCAAAAACATACGCCGGATGCATTTTTAGACTTTCTTCAACAGCCAATTCAATTTTTTCAGAGTTAATAATTGAACGGCCTGAATTAAAAATTGCTTGGTATTCCCCAATAATTACACAAGGAAACTCAATTGGAGATTTAACTCGAAGTCTTATCAGTTGAACCAAATCCCCAGCTTTTGCACCAATTTCCTCTAGTGCCAAACGACTATTCCAGCCAGCATAAAGTACTTTAGTATTCGGGAAAGACGCACGATTAAATGATGGAGAACCGTTTCTAGGGTAGATCATTTGATCAACGTTGTTGAATATTTCTCCATTTTCACATATGCGTGCTCGATACCAAATCTGATGATGTGACCTTGTTATACCAAGCAAAGAATAGGTGCTTATGAGTTGTTTAAACATCGCTCCAACTTCACTTCGGGATAGTCCCAGAGCAGAGGCCTGCTTTAGTTTCTCAACTATCTTCTTCAGCACGTCAGGATGTTGCAAGTCGTTCATAGAAAACCTTGATTAACCGGGAACTTCAAAGGAAGATCTAATTTTCACAATTGGCCTTAACCATCTAGCCGATACCCAGAACAGCTAACTAGTCTTAAACTTAAGTTACATTTACCGAAAAACTGAACTTGGTCAAGGCTTTATTTGCTGCAAAAACTAAGGGCGCAATAATGCGCCCGTACGTTGGTTTTGTGCCTGCCAAATTAATGCGCGGCCAGTTGATGGTAGAACTCGGGGTTGTCCTGAATAGTCGCCAACACTTTAGCAGCAAGGCCGGTTGGGTTGCGGCGCTTACTTTCCCAGCTTTTAATGGTATCAACACTGGTACCCAGTGCTTGGGCTAACTGCGCCTGAGTAACGGCCAAACTTTCGCGCAGGGTTTTAACATCAGCTACTTCGTAGCGGGTCACCCGGCTTGCTTCTTTTCTGCCTTGCTTAATCTCCACCGCTTCGGTCAGAGAATCCTTTAGTTCGTTAAAGATACTCATACTACACCTCACCTTTAAGTAACTTGGTTAACTGCTTTAACTCGGCTTTTTCAGCTGCGGTCAAGCTGTCTTTTTCGCTCTTGGCGTAAGCTAGCAGTAAATAGATAATCTCTGCCGTTGCCAAAAAATAGATGACTCTGGCACTACCACTTTTACCCTGCCCGCCAGTTGCCATACGCACCTTGCGTAGCCCGCCAGTACCTGTGATCAGATCGCCTTTCATCGGTTGAGCAATAAGCTGTTGCTGCAGTACCCTCAACTCGTCATCAGTAGCAATTTGCTTAATCTGCTTGGTAAACAGCGATGTTTCGATAAACTCGATGGCATGCCATGTCAAAACTTACCTCCTTGTAAGCCACCAAAGATGTACATGGTACACCTTAAAGTTCAATTATCCAATTAAATACTTATTTACCAGAAAACATAGGGCGCGATAGTGTGACTAAAGTTAGTTTGACGTGGTGATTAAGCTGCTGGCTTGACGCTGAATTGCAAGCCAAGTGCTTTGGCGACAAAGCTGGCATCACCATCACATTCAGCTATTGAGGCTTCAAGATAGGCCGCCATTTCCTCTGGTGTACGCAGGTGCTCTGCTACATCATAGTCAAACAGTTTTGTTGTCATTTAAGTTCTCAAATTTTTCACGGCTATCGAGGCAATTTTAGCCGCTGCCAACCGTAGGGCGAAAACACTAAGTCAGAGTTTTAAATCAACTCAACTTCGGCTTTAACTGCGCCGGGCAGGCAAACTGCTGTGCGTTGTCACCAAAAAAGCTGCCGCTGCGCAAGAAGTGCAGTACCTGATCTACAACCTGTTGCCATTCCGTCAGAAATAGCAGCAATAAACTACTTAACGTAGCGCGAAAACCACTGGATAAGCTCGTCTCTTGCTTCATCTTTACGGCCTATCAGATCGTGCCCACCGTCTGCAAAAATTCTCATGCTGAAAAACCGGTTGTTATTAATCAGCTGTTGGGAAAATTTCATTGCATGCATCACATTAACTTTTTCATCATCCCGGCTATGCATTAGCAATATTGGTGCTGCTGGTATCTGCTCTACCCAATTAACTGGCGAAAGGCGGTTAAATACGTCATCTGGATTATCTTTATAGCCATCAATCAAAGAAATATTGTGTTGTATGCCAGCTCTGTTGCCAGCCCACAGCCGGCTATCGGTAACACCATTTACTGTGACTATAGCGGCAATTTTTTCCGGAACCGCCTTGGCAAGTTGCCAGGAGGTTAATCCACCGCGACTAACCCCATAGACGCCCACTTTATCTGATTTAAGTACCGGAATACTTTCAATGATGTTAAATAATGCGGTGACTTCATCAATATTATCTGCGCCATATTGCTCGTCTTTACGATAATTACTGGCAATGATGGCAAAGCCTTGCTGTGCTATCGGGAATAACTCGTATGCCACATGACCAAAGACTAAACTGCCAAGGTTGCGTGTGCCGCCCCGGTTATAAATGATAACTGGGATGTTCTGCGTTTGTTTGAGGCTTTTTTTGGGAGCGATTAAAACACCGTGTATGTCTTGCCCGTTCACTTCGTAGGTTAAAAACCGACAATCCAGGTTCTGTTTTGCCGCATCAAAACTTGTGCGCTGAAACGTCTTTGAAAAATTACTTTCGAAGTCTTCCCATGCTTTAGCAATATTCTCAACGCCTTGCCGCTTAAACTGCGCTTCTTTTCGAGCACGGAGAAAATCCAGCCAGGAGTCGTATGAAGAAAACTCCGCGCTAAAGCAGTTATATTGGTGTTTTACACTTTTGACGTCCAGTAAGGCTGACTCAAGCGGCGCGGCGTATCCTTTAAAACAGATGAGCGCCGCTGAAAACACCAGCGTTAACATCAGAAAACCAGTGTTCATCGTTACCTCCATATATTAGCAAAAGTGCAGTATTCGTTTTTACTGCCAACTTATCACTAAGGGGAAAATACGTTATTAAAATTAAAACTGACTGTTACATTTACCGAAAACCCAAAGCTGGTCAAGGCTTTATTTGCTGCAAAAACCAAGGGCGCAATAATGCGCCCCTACATTGGCTAGCCTGGTTGCCAAACCTCAGGTTTTAAGCAGGCTGGCAGTATAAAGCCGCATCAAAGTGATAAACATGATCCGCATAGCGCTTGCCGCCAAGGCTATGGGCGTCTGGCACCTTAGCCACCAGCTTAAAGCCCGTTTTTTCTAATACCCGCTCTGATGCAACATTGCCCTCGGTAACCAGCGCTTGAAAACGGCTAATGCCCTGTTCACTCAGCGCCCAATGGATTAAAGCTTGTAGTGATTCAGTGCCAAAGCCCTGGCCGTGATACGGTGGCAGCAACAAATACCCTACTTCAGCCCTATCCTCCGACATACTAAGCCCGGTAACACCAATAGCCTGGCCGCTGTCACACAAGCGCATTACCAGGCACAGCCAGTGGTTAGCGTTTTTGTGCCACGGCTGCAGACGGGCGTCGAATTTTTGCTTTAACTCGGTTTCTGTTGGTGCATCAAAACACTGCGCTATAACCTCAGGTGTGCTGTGTAATGTTTGAAATAACCGCCAGTCACCTGGCGTAAGGGGCGTCATCTGCAGACGCGTCGAAGTGATAATCATTAAAGTGCTGTCTTATCAAAGTGGTATCGTATCAAAGTATCTCAGTTGCCTTAAGATGTCACCTTGGTCAGGCTGTAAAGCCCACGCTCTCATCAGAGCACATATTCAGGCCAGATTTGCCGTAACTTAGCGTAGTACTTAGCGTTATCCCAAATATTAAGCCCATCATCAATATGCACCGGATCGCTTGGGCTAAAATTGCCCCCCCAGCGCAATGTTGTCTGTATTTTGCTTGCTGATGATGCATAAACCACATCATGCAGAAAACGTCGTACCCGTTCTTCATCAGATGGCGTCAGAGACGTTTGCAAAGAGTCATCTTTTATATTTAGCCTGTTTAACTTGCTTGAATTAAACCACTGATTTTCAGTAAATAAATTGATGTCTATTGCATGCCCGATAAAGTGGTTTGACAGTGTAGCAGGGTTAACAACTGCAGCGGAAACCGCTTTGCCCGGCTCTCTTAACGAGCTGGTCACCCACATTGAAATGTCGTGTTGTTGTAATTTCTCTTCCAGCCATTCGATAACATGTTCAAATTGGCGGTCAATTCTAATCGGCTGCCCCTGAATTCGGGATGTTTTAGGATGATAGGTCATTATTTGCGTGTGTTGGGCAGTGTTGCCCGGTTCGATAGCCACCGCTTTTAACTCAGACAACTCGACATAATCCGCCAGTACATAACCAATTTGGCCGTTTTCTGTTTTTACTTTTAACCAGGTTTCCTGGCTTAGTACCTCAAGCTGTGTACCATATTTTAATGCGTCAATAATATTACCTACTTTAGGCGCATCGCGCAGGCACAGGCCGGCTCTTGCTGTGGTTTGTCCCCGTTTCATCTGTAATGCCTCCTAGCCTTTAAGATCGTTTTGTTGCGTACCGACCTGCTCTGCTGGTGCTATGTCACCTCTGGACACCACCACATCCATAGCTTTGCCTTTAATCTCACAGCTAACCGTAATGTCTTTACCGGCTATATTCTTGATTGTGCCTGCAGTTAGCAGTTCAATCACAGTGCCGTCTGGCAACTGTTTTACCCGGACAAATTTTACTTTCTGGTTTTTTTGTAGTGGCACCAAAGAGAGACTGTGGATCTGTAAGGTAGGGTTAGGTGGTGTGTCCACCGGCTCAGTTGTCTCAGCCGGTTTACTTGCCGGCAACGGGTTTTGCGTGTCAGCCTCCACTTTGCGTGTGCCGCCATGTATCATGCGCTCTGCCACGCCCCGCACTGCCATCAGAAACATTTCAGATGAAAAACCGGCCGCAAAAGCTAACACAACATTGGCACCTATCGCTTCGGGCTTAGCCCATGAAAACGCAATTATCGCCACCCCTGGCGCACATAATACCTGCACGACCTGAAAGATAACCGTTTCCCGGGCATAAGCACCGCTCATGGGTAACGCAAGATCAGGGTTTTTCGCCAGCCAATATTTGTAATTCTGATGATAGCTGCTGCTAACCCGGCGCTGAAACTCTGGTATTTTACGCGCCATATTTATCAGTGCACCTAACAGAGCCAGAATTAAAAAATACACCGGCACCACTACACCACCGGTAATGGGCGCACCCAGCAATAATCTGTCTTCCGCTGCCTGTTGTCGCTGTTTTAGTTGTTGTTTTGTGCTACTGATATCCGACTGGTTTCTCGCTATCTCGGCTGTCACCTTAGCTAGTTCATCTCTTGCTGTTTTCAATGCAGTCTTGATATCTTTTACTGGCTGCAGTTCCTGCTTATTACTCACCAAGCGTTGCTCCAGTTCAAAGCCGGCTAAACGCATTTCATACTGGGCAATCGAATTTTCCAGCCGGTTTTTCTGCTCGGTATTGTGCGCTAATTGAAGATTGAGCGTATTTAAATTCAGTGGCGCAGTTTTTTTCTGGCTTATCGCTAAAATGGCCTCGGCACAATTATCCAGAATATGGCAAGCCAGAATGTTACCACCGATACTCAGCACCCACTGCGGTGGGATATCTCCGCATTCTGCCTGCAATGGCATGCGCCCATCCTGGCGGCGAATATCAGCTTTGCTTTTTTCGACAGCGCGATAGTCACAGCCTTTAACTATGGCCACCAGCGTATTCAGCCTGGTATTTAGCAAGTATTCAATGCTGCTCCCGTCAGCTTTATTCGCCGGCTTTTCAGCAATATTGTGCTCTTGCGTCAGGTTTGTGTGTAGCGTTGTCGTTTCGGTTGTCCCGGCTGGCGTAGTAGTCTTTGCTAACTTTGTCGTATGCTGCGCGTGATCCGCTGCAAGCGTATTTGGCTCAGCGGCGGCTTTTTCAACTTCAGAAAGTAATACCTTAGGGTCAAACAACAAAACGTCTTTATTAACGCTTAGATAAATCAGCACACACCCCATTAGCAGAATAAAGCCATAAGCAAAACGAAAAATGCCGTTCATGACATAGTTATCTTCGCTTACCGGATCTGGCGCGCCGTTTTTATCGACATCAACGCCGTCACCGTTATAATCGAGAGCCCGGGTGAATACCAAAATGGTAGCTGCCGCACTAAGTAGCAAGCCGGTTATCCGCCAGGTCCAGCTATCTTGTTCGAGGAAAAATGCTAATACAGTAATGAAATAACTGAACAACGCCAGCCAGCCAGCATGCTGTTCAATGCTCAGTAGTACGCTGCTTGATTTGCTATCTGATGACGATGAATTTTGAGGCTTGTTCATTTAGCGACCTCAAAATGTGTTTTATAACCACTAAGCACGCCGATAATCTGATTACGAATACTGTTTAATGCCGTTTCGTATTCTTTTTGTTTTTGCTTATTCCCTGGCGTATCGTTTTCTAACTTATCCAGATCTTTTTGAAATGCCCGCAACTGCGCAATCATGCCAACTAATGCTTTGCGCTTTTGCGCTATCACTTGTTTATTTTGCTCAAGTTCACTGGCCGCAGACTCCACTGTAAAATTAATGTCGACGTTGTCAGCATTAGGGGCAGAAGCGGAGGCCGTTCCCCCTAGTTTAACGCCTGCGATAGTCATAGCCGCATCACCTACTGCCCGGGCAATTTCCAGTTGCCCCCTAATCAGGTTTGACGGGTCATTTTCAACGTGATGTGCTCTGAAATGCAGTGGCGTATCGCGCACTATCACCATCGATGTTTTCCCCTGTGCCTGCACAAAAGTTTTACCGACTTTTTTGTTCCAATGATGTTCGTTCAGCGGGTCCGTCACGGTGCGCCAGATTGGATCCCCGACATCCTGTAGCCGGTCAATCAAGTCGTATAATCCCGAGGTATTACTCGCTTGCTGTGCCAGCAGCTCTTTAATGCTGCCAGCAAAAGGCATTTTTCGATTAAAACCGACAAAATCTATTTTAATCTGCCCGCGCTGCAAGGCCGTCAAGTCTTGCTGACGGGCTTTCGCGCGAGCGTGTTTCTGTTCATCTTGTAAAACTAAACGGTCTGAAAGGTTTTGGATCCGCCCCCGAGCATCATCCACTAATCTATACAAGCGCTCCTGCTCCAGCTTATTGCTCCCAGCTTGCATCCACTTTGCGTGGACCAGACTTTCAAGCGATGCCCAATCGACATAAACATTCGGCAGATTCTGATACGCGCTAAAGGCGTTCACCACTTGGGATAGCCGCTGTAATACCTGATGTTGCAAAGCGAACAATGAGTGTTCACCCGCCAGAGATTTTTCAATAAATTGAGATTCTGTCAGCCAAACTTCGTTATCTGCAGTATGTCTGTCACAAGGAACAATGACGTATCTGTTGCCAATCTTTTTATGGCATTGTCTTTTTTCATAATCTAATGTTGGCGTCTGGCTATTTTTATTCTCCCGGCCAGCATCTTTAAACCTTATTTGCTCTGTACAACTGACATCTATTGTTCGTGGCACGGTATCCTTAATTACAGCGCGCTCTGTCAGTTTTTTGCTTGTCGCAGTCACCTCGGTAACAGTTGACTGGTAAATTTCCCTGGTATTGGACTGCAGACTAACATCGGATTTAGCCAGGCATTTAGTGGCATAGGTGTTTTTTGCCGTAGCAATAACGTGCAAATAGGTATCGTTATAATGATTAATCTCGGTTAACAGCTGTTGGAGCGTAGCAGTGAGTGCGTTAATACTCTCTTCTTCACAGTTATTGTTGTTAATGATGGCCGCGCTGAGGTGCTGCAGCGGATGGCCGGCTGAAAATGCAGCTGTACAAGATGTACTGTTTGCTTTTGCATCTGAGCCATCATCTGTGGCTGAGCCACCAGCGCTGAGCCAAAGTGACTTATAAATATTCAGCACTTCGCTTTTCCACTGCTTAGAGGCATTTCTATTCGCTCTGGCCTCTTGCAGCAATACCTCAGCCTGAGCGTATAACGCCATATTATCCTGAGGAGACGGCGGTAACAGCATACGGGGGTCTTCATCGTATAAATCAACCTCCACGACGAGTTTGGCGGAGGCGCAACCTAACAGCACAGCGGTTAAGCCACAGACAGCGAACAATTTAAGTGTTTTCATTGCACACTCTCCGCAACCGTCAGCAGTGAAATAACCCGGCGCAGCAATTCGTCTTGCTCTGCTGTGGCGGCATTGTCCAAGGCTAGATTAAGCTGCGTGGCAATAAGCGTAAAATTATCTGTTGCGGCAGCGATTTCTGCCTGTTCTTTCGTCGACAGGTTCTGTTGCTGTTGTTGTATTACATCAGTAAGCTTCAGCACTGATGCACTGGTTTCAGTCGATTGCGAGAAGCCTTTAATGCCGTTAATAACCTGCGTCGGATCAGACGACAGCACCATAACCAGTTTCTGGCCAGCACGGCGGGTAATCAGGTTTTCAGCCGGGTTATACTCTAACTCGATAGCACCGGTCGGCAGCGCTGTCGTGCTGCCGGGCATAGCACGCAGCCGTTTTAACACTTGCATCCATATTGCCAGGTCGGCATTAGTGGCGTTGGGGTTTGCCGCGACAGTTAAGTAGGCTTTGTACGCCTTTTTTAATTCTTCGTTTAGTGTGGAGCGAATAGCATTTTCGACATTAAGCGATTCGGCGGCATTTGACGTTGTTGCATCACCATAGAGTGCATCAACTGAATGGGCCGAAAACCATGCAGCGTCATAATTGGCGTCGCCCAGCTCAGCATTAGCCTGAACCCGCACACGGTAATAGTTTGTGTTATCACCGCTGGGTACGGCAACATAATACACTTCCTGTACATCCATGCCCGCGCAACCGGTTAGTAGAACAGGAAAAAGCAGTGTTAACATTAGCGGTATAATGCGAATTCCAGCGCAGACTGTTTTACTCCGAAACGCAGGATACATAGCAACATCCTTTTTACTATTGATAAGTACCAGGGTATAGCAACAACACAATAATTGAATCGAACAATCGAACTATAAGAGCTGACAGCAGGCTAAAACCGTTAATATGATTTTGTTTTGGCTAAACATTGCCTCGTTACCGCATTTCACAAAACCTAACAGTGCAGACATATCAACTGCAACAAGGTATAGTTCAATACGATAAGTATTGCTAACAAACAATTACGGTAGTGTGATTTATACAGAATTTATAAGAAAATCATCGATAGTATTTAGAAGCAGCAGAATTTCAGGACAGATATGAGCAAAACCAACAGCGGCGCGGCGGCCTATCAGCAGCAGGAACAAGGCTATCGCGATAAGGCGTTAAAAATGTACCCCTGGGTGTGCGGCCGTTGTGCCCGCGAGTTTGTGCATTCCAATTTGCGCGAGCTTACCGTGCATCATATTGACCATAACCACAGCAATAACCCAAGTGATGGCAGCAACTGGGAGTTACTCTGTATTTATTGCCATGATAACGAGCACAATAAATTTCACGAATTTGTGCTGTATGGTGGTACTACTGAGCAGAAAGTGGCACCAGCAACGCACAACCCTTTTGCCGATTTAAAAGCGCTGCTAACTAAACCGAAGTAAGCTTTCAGCGCTTTAATCTGCTGCCTGGCTATTACGCAATTTGGCTAATGCTGCGGCCAGAGTAGCGTCAGACAATTCGCCCATATGGCTGGATACCAGCTGACCACGCTGGTCAAAATACAGCGTCACCGGTAAACCGTAAGCGCCGAAGTGCTGCGGCAGTTGCCCGCGGTTATCCAGTAATACCTGAGACAAGGGCAACCGCAATGTCGTTAGATACTGTTTAACAGTGTCAGCGGATTCTTGCTGGTTTACCAGTACAAACTGAATATCGGGGTTGTTTTGTCCGGCTCTGGCTAGTAACGGCATTTCACGTCGGCACGGCGGACACCAGCTAGCCCACAGGTTTACTACCGTCAACTGGCCTTTATTTTGCTGCAAATTCGTCTGGCCGCCGTCTAAGCGGGCCAGCGTGATATCTGGCAGCTGTGCCTGCTGGCGGCCACTGGTAACGACAGTCATTAATACTGCGAATAACAGCACAGTCGTCAGCGTGCCACTTAGCAACGCCTTGCGTTGCTGTGGGTAGCGTTTTAGTTGCAGCATCAGCATGACACTGGCCGCAAGTAATGTCGCCGACAGATCAAAACCGCGATCACGAAAATCCAGCATTTGCCACAGCGAATCATAGCTTTGGCTAAACCGCAGCACAAAAACAATGCGGCCAAACACCAGGCTGGCCAGCAATACGGTCAACAACTGATCGGTAACCGCTCTGTGCTGTTTCTTTGCCTCCAGCGCCGCAACAATCAGCCCCACGACTACACTAAACAACAGCAGCAGTGGCGGCACCGGTAGCGCCAAGGGCCCCAGATTAATAGCAATCATAATTCTCCAAACATAACAACTGCCGCTATCAACAGCATGACATGTTCTAGCGCTCGGCCAACGCCATCAAGCGTGCTGCATGCTGTTTTAACGCCTGTTTCAGCGCTGGCGGTTCGATAATACTAAAATCAAACGGCAGCTGGCTTAACCACTGCGCTAAGCAATAACAACTGTCGGTGCGAGTGCTTAGCAGCAAGCCATCTGCCTGTGGCTTCAACATCGATGCCGTTTCCCCCATCGCCTGTGCTGCGGTAGGTTTATCGGTATGCAACAGCACCTGTACGTCTAAATTGCCCGGTATGCCATACAGGCTTTGGGTAAAATGTTCAGCCGAATCAAATTGCGCAGGCCGGTTAAAGCTCTGCTGCAGCAATTCGATATGCTGCAAACGATCCAGCCGGAAGGTTCGTAGCTCATTTCTTAAATGACAATAACCACTCATATACCAGCGGCCACTGCGAAACAACAAACCATAAGGGTCAACATGTCGATCTACCGGCGCCTGCTGATATGACGCATAACGAATATTGACCGAGCGCTGCTGTTCAATAGCATCAAGCAAAGGCCCAAGCTGCTGGCCGGAGGCCCCGGCCTCTGCCGACGGCAACATCAGTTTAATGGTATCGGCAACAGCCCGGGCGCGGGATTTCAGCTTCGCCGGCATCACCCGCTCCAGCTTAGCCTGCACACTGCTGACAGCAGCCTGTGTATCAGCTAACTGTAAATTTTTCGCCGCCAACAGCCCGAGCGACAATGCCAGAGTTTCGTCATTGGTAAACATCATCGGCGGCAATTTAAAACCGGCCACCAACATATAGCCGCCATCGCAGCCCTGCTCGGTAGTTACCGGAATGCCCAGTTGCTCCAGCGCCTGAATATAGCGACGCACCGTGCGTTTATCCACCCCCAGCCTGGCAGCGAGTTCAGTGCCACTTAACCGGCCATGGCTTTGCAGCAACTCTAACAGGCTCAGCACCCGGATGGTTGGACCGCTCATGCCATGCTCCGTCTGTTAATTGAAATACATTTTTTCATGCCGACAACTATAACCGAAAACTAGGACAGGTTATGACCTATATGCGTTTTATGCTGCGTGAGTAGCGGAATACCCCGCCTTTGATACCCCTGACAAGGAGCGACAACATGCAAGCCATTACCCTTTACACCAACCCCAATTCACGTGGCCGTATTATCCGCTGGCTGCTGGAAGAACTTAGCGTACCCTACGAGGTAAAAGTGCTGCAGTATGGCCGCGAGATAAAAGCAGCGACGTTTTTAGCGCTAAACCCGATGGGTAAAGTGCCGGTAATTACCCACGGTGATGTGGTAGTAACCGAAGCGGCCGCCATTTGCGCCTACCTGGCCGATCAGTTTGCCGATAAACAGCTGGCGCCAGCGTTTAATAGCCCGGCGCGCGCGGCTTATTACCGCTGGTTATTTTTTACAGCCGGCCCGCTGGAAATGGCCACCAGCGCCAAAGCCTTTGGCTGGCAGCTGGATGCCGACAACGCTCAGGCTGTTGGCTGTGGTTTGTATCAGGATACGGTAAATGCACTGGAAACAGCCTTAACGAACGGGCCTTACATTTGTGGTGAGCAATTTACCGCCGCCGATGTGTATGTCGGCAGCCATATTGAATGGGGCATGATGTTTGACACCCTGGAAAAGCGGCCAGCGTTTATGGAATATGTGCAACGCTTACAAACCCGGCCTGCCGCCATTAGAGCCAATCAGTTAGATGATGCGCTGGTACCACAGCCAGCTTAAGGTTACAGCCGCAGGTTTTTACTTTGCACGGACGTTAAACGGGCGCAATAGTGCGCCCCTAGGGCAGCAGCAATGCCTCGTCAATAGCAATAAAGCGGCTGGCGGCTTTAATCAGCGCCTGAGCAGTTAAGCCTTCCACGCCATAAATCTCTACTTCGGTTTGATATTTAGTGATGAGTTTTTCTGCCAGCAGGCCAAAATCGCCATCACCAGAGGCCAGTACCAGCACATCGCTGTGCTGGCCGTATTCAATTGCATCTAACGTTATACCGACATCCCAATCGCCTTTGGCACTGCCGTCAGCACGCTGAATAAAGGGTTTTAGTTTTACCTCAAAGCCGATGGCACGCAGAATATTTTGAAACTGGCGCTGCTTTTCATCGCCACGATCAATGGCATAGGCAATGGCTTTGACCACAGTACGCCCGGCCGTTACCTGACGCCAGAAGGCGTTGTAGTCAAAATTGCGGCCAAAGGCCTCGCGGCTGGTGTAATAGATATTTTGTACATCAACCAAAATGGTAACACTGGGCATGACAGCTTCCGCCAATAAAACAGCCAAACTAACCGGCTGCACCCAATACCGCAACCTTTATTTACTGCTGGCTAATCGCTGCAAATTCCGCCTTAAGTAGCGCGGCCAAATCCGTTGCAACAAGCGCAATTTCCAACCCACGTTTACCGGCGCTGACATAAATCGTACTAAATTGCGTTGCTGAGCTGTCAATAATGGTCGGCAAGGCTTTTTTCTGCCCCAGCGGACTAACGCCACCCAGCACATAGCCGGTACTGCGCATCACATCAGTCGCATTGGCCATCTCAGCTTTCTTCGCGCCCAGCGCCTTTGCTGCCAGCTTCATACTTAGCTGCTGGTTTACCGGCAATATCATCACGGCCAGATGTTTACCGTCTAATTGCACTACCAGGGTTTTAAATACCTGCGCCGGGTTTAATCCCAGCTTTTCCGCTGCTTCCAGGCCATAAGAAACCGATGCCGGATCATGTTGATAATGATGCACGGTATAAGCGATACCCTGCTGTTTAGCTAACTCGATGGCGGGTGTCATACATGCTGCTCCTTGCCAGTATCATTCGATTTTATTTGTAAAAACTGCTGACATTTCGCAGTATTTAATCAGTTGTTCCGAACGGTTTGTAAGCGTAGCCTGCCAATAGTATTTAGCCAACGGGTACAACGCAATGACCTCATCTTTAGCACCGGTATTCTATTTGCCACATGGCGGTGGCCCTTTACCTTTATTAGCCGACCCACATCATCTGGCACTGACGCAATTTTTAACCCAGCTTGGCAGTGCGCTGGCAACACCGCAGGCGATACTGGTGATCAGTGCACATTGGGAAACCGAGCAACCCGCGCTGACAGCAACTGAAACCCCACCGTTATTGTTTGATTACTCGGGTTTTCCAGCACAAAGCTATCAGTATCGCTACCCGGCGCCGGGCGCGCCAGCTCTGGCACATGAGATTGCCGCAGTGTTGCAACAGCATGGCTTTGCTGCACAACTGGACCACAGTCGCGGCTTGGATCACGGTGTTTTTGTGCCGCTGATGCTGCTTAGGCCACAAGCCGATATACCGATATTACAACTTTCGTTACTGAAAAGCTTAGAACCGATGCAGCATATCGCTCTGGGTGAGGCCATCGCCCTGCTACGCCAGCAAAATGTGCTGATTATCGGCTCTGGCATGAGCTTTCATAATATGCGCGCGTTTTTCCAACCCGATCGGGTGAGCCAGCAGCAAGTGGCTGCGTTTAATCAATACTTAATTGACAGCCTGAGCAGTGCCCTTAGCTACTCGCAGCAGGTAAGCCGGCTGACTGCTTGGCTAAACGCGCCCAATGCCCGTCTGATACACCCGCGCGAAGAGCACTTACTACCGCTGATGGTGTGTCTGGGTGCGGCTAAAGGCAGTACAGCTCAGCTACTGTTTCAGGCCGATGTGCTTAACCGCGAAGTACTGGCGTTTGGCTGGTTTGATTAAATCTGCCGAAAAATTAAATGCACAAAAGCAGCGCCATCAGATGACCCTGCTGCTAGCCGGCTCTGCCGGGCAACAATGAAAGGTATCTCCCTGGCTGAATTTCTGCCGGTACTGGCTGGGCGTTAATTCGGTGTACTGCAAAAACAGCTTACGAAACGAGCTGACATCTTCATAGCCCACTTGCAGCACTATTTGTTCAACCGGCTGATTGGTCGTCTCCAGCAGCCGTTTAGCCTGCTCTACCCGTAAGCGCTGCAGATAATTCAGTGGCGTATCATTAAGTGCGGCTTTAAACCGGCGCAACAGCGTGCGTTTAGTAAGATGGAACTGCGCGGCCAGCTGTTCCAGTGCAAAAGGTTGTGCCAGTGAGTTAATCAGCTGTTTTTGCACCTGAGCAATCAGCAAATCGCTATGCTGCTGGCCGACCGATAAATCCATATAGGGAATTTGTGAGCTGCGGTTAGGATCGGTCAGCATGATTTTGCCAATCTGACGGGCAAAGGCCTCTCCTGCCAGGCGTTCGGTCAGCGCCAGACATAAGTTCATAAAGGCTGTGGTGGCACCGGCGGTAAGCAAATTACCATCCTGTACCAGCAGTTTATTCAGCTGCAAATGTACCGTCGGATACAGGCTTTGAAACACGTCTTTAAAAAACCAGCTGGAGGTCGCCTTTTTATGCGCCAGCAAGCCGCTGCCAGCCAGAATAAAGGTGCCGGTGCAGTGTGCGGCGATAATACTGCCATTATCCAATGCGTGAGCCAAACCGGAAAAATACCCCGCTGATTGTTGTGCCAGTGCCGACAGCTGAGCACGGCTATAAGCATACGCCGCTGGTAGGATCAGCGCATCAGCCTGTTGCCAGTTATGGGGCTGCACGGCCAGTGTTACCCCCTGTCTCAGCGTCAGCGGCATGCCATCCGGTGACACCAGATAACAATGAAACAGCGCTGCACAGTGCTCGCCATGCTGATAACGCCACAGCACATTGCAGTACTCAAAAAAGTCCAGCAAACCGAAAACATCGCTACTGATACTGCTGTTAGTGGCTAACACAGCAATCTGTTTCATTAGGTATCTCCTACTATGCGCGGCAACAGCCTGTCACTATTCACCTTATTTTTATCAATAGTGACACTGCAAACACTGGTTGGCAAGGACTAGACTGGCGTTGCAGTATCAAATCACCTAATGCAGGAGGCAGTATGAATAACCTTAACCTCAAATGGCTGGCCGTCGCCGCCTGGCTTATCAGCTGGTTACTACTTTTTTGGATTAATTTTGCCGCAGAGCTGTCGCTGATGATGCACTTTTTTGCTATTCCGCTGCTACTGCTAAGCACAGCTCTGGGCGCCGCACATTTTTATGAAGTACGCGATGACGACAGCAGCGGTGACTGACGTGCGGCTAGCCGCTACAATAACGCCAACGATAACAAGTGGAATAACAGGTTATGAGCAGTTGGCAGTTAGCCGGTATGTTGCTTGCGTTGACAGGATTGGTCATTTACTACCCACGGGAACTGCTGCCTAAATTACGCGCCGAACCGGGCTATCAGCACTTTGTCTTTGCTTCTGTGGTGGCCTTAAGTTTACTCTGGAGTGTACAAGCCGGCATTAAAGATGGCCTGAACCTGCATTTTTTGCTGGTGACAACACTGGTGTTGTGCCATGGCTGGCGCATTGCCAGCTGGATTTGTCTGCTACCCATGTTATTGCTGATCGCCTTTGGCAAGCTGGTCTGGCAAGACGTGGGCCTGTATGCCTTAAGCAGCTTTATCCTGCCCGGTTTATTTAGCTACGCTGTCTTTCTGGCCAGCTACCGCTATTTAAGCCGGCATTTGTTTGTGTATATTTTTGTTGCCGGTTTTTTGGCTGCGGCACTGACCATAGTGTTACAAATCAGTCTGACGGCGCTCTGGTTTGGCCTGGAAGGCCGCTACAGCTGGAACGAAATTATTGATAACTACTGGTTATTAGCGTTGTTGCTGTGGTTTCCCGAAGCGCTGCTCAATGGTAGTGCAGTCACCTTGATGGCCATTTACCGGCCACACTGGCTGCGTACCTTTTATGATCGTGAATATTTATCAGCAGAGCGTTAGCAATAAAAAAGCGAAGCACCCGGCTTCGCTTTTCTGTCCCAGTAACGCTTAGAACATCCAGGTTTTTTCGTCCTGCAGCGGCTGTTGTAATTCCAGCTGCTTTAAGCCTTTCACGCAGCGGATAATCAACCAGACAATCCAGAACAAGATCACCAGCCAACCGATTAATACGACAGATAAAATACTGCCCACCAACAGGAAGACAAAACCCATCCAGAAGGTACGGATTTGAAAACGATAATGGCTTTGCAACCAGTCCGGACCATCACCTTTATTAACGTATGCCACAATCACACCGATGATACCGGTAATACCAAATACCAACCCCACCAGATACAAAATATATACCAGCTTGGCAGTAGATGAATTGACCGCCGGTGCTGCATTAATGTCATTCATGACACGCTCTCCTTTACGACTATTGTTATTTTAGTAAAACCGGTATCAGTAAAATGTCACACCAACACGACAGTCTCGTTAGGCAACATAGCGCTAAATATGAGCTTAAGCAATGGTTTAACTAACGAAAACAGCCATTTATCCCAACATTGTTAACTGATCGGAGCAGATAATATAGAGCCCGAGCAACATAAACACCGCACAAGCGGCTTTTCGTGCCAGAGACAGCGGAATTTTTTGTAATAACCAACTGCCGGCATACACCACGGGCACATTTGCCGCCAGCATGCCCAGGGTTGTACCCCAAATGACATACCAGACTGCTTCATCAAAGCTGGCGGCCAGCAACACCGTCGCAATTTGGGTTTTATCGCCAATTTCGGCCAGAAAAAACAGTATGCAGCTGGCAACAAAGGCGCCAAAACGCAGCACGCCGGTATCTTCACTGTCGTCTTTATCCGGTATAAGCAGCCACAGCGCTACCGCGATAAAGCTGCCGCCCAGCAGCCAGTTATGCCAGTTTGTCGGAATAAATTGTGCTACCCAGACGCCAAGCCAGGCTGAAGCCGCATGATTCAGTAAAGTCGCCACCAGTATACCGGCAATAATGGCACCTTTGGCACGAAAACGGGCCGCCAGAAACAACGACAACAGCTGGGTTTTATCGCCTATTTCGGCAATGGCAACAGCAGTAAAGGAGGAGAATAAGGCTTCCATTAACAATACCTTAGCGGGAATCTACATAAGACACAGCAGCGGCTCCCGCTGTGGGCCGCTATTGTGTCTTAAGTCTCATCAATTCAGCGGGCGCTGAACGCTGTGGCCATGTGCATTGCATCACAAGTATGTTGACCACACCGCTGCGATAAACCACCGCAGCAGATTACTCCCTTAAGGACGGCGCATTTTAATCAGAATGCGCTCGACTGTAAAGGTAAAGCTTAAGCCCAGACTTTATCCGCCCAGCGCTTAGCATTAGCCCGCCAGCTTGCCCAACCGGCCGTCAGATTAACCAGCCCCCAATAGGTTAACGGCACCAATACCAGGCTGGTTAACGTAGAAAATAACAAACCGCCGATAATGGCAATCGCCATAGGTGCATAGCTTGGGCCGTCGCCACCAATTTGCGTACCGCCCAGTGCCAGTGGTAATAAACCCAGTACAGTAGTGGAAACCGTCATCAGGATCGGCCGTAAACGCGACTCGCTGGCATGAATAATCAGCTCGCGCAGCATCGCACCGGGCTGCTCCTGCCGATCCTGATTGATGCGGTCTACCAGCACGATGCCGTTGTTGACCACTATCCCCATCAGCACCAACATGCCTATCATTCCCATAATCCCCATATTGGTACCGGTAAACAGAAAGGCCCAGAACACGCCTACCAACGAGAACAATAGTGAACCTATCACCGCTGTTGGCAACAATAACGACTCAAACAGCGCCGCCATCACGATATAAATCATCGCGACCGCCAGCAACATATTCACCAGCATTACCTGCTGCGACTCGTCCTGGCGCTGGAAGCTGCCCTGAAACGACCAGCGATAACCGGCCGGCAATGCCAGCTCGTCCATGACTTTTTTGATATCTTCGCGCGCCGTGTCCATTTTGTAGTCTTTTGCCAGATTCATCCGGATAGCAATGCCGGTTTGGCGGTCAAAACGGCGGATTTGGTCCAGCCGCGGCGCAAACGTCAGCGTCGCCAGTTGCTCAAGGCTGATAACAACACCGTCTTTATTTAAAATAGGCAAGGCGGCCAGCTCAGCCTGCGAATGACTGACTTTCTCATCATACAGCACACGCATTAACAACTCGCCCTGCTCCAGCGTGCGATAAGTGCGCAAATTGGTGCCCCTAAGTGCCAGCGCTACTGCGCCAGCTACCTGCTGCGCGGTTAAACCATGGCGTTGCAGTTGCTCCAGCTTAAGCGTAATTTGCAATTCCTGCTGGCCGCGGGCAATTTCTGAACTGACATCCTCCAAACCGGCAATACCTGACAGCATCGGCTCTATGTCCTGCGCCAGTTCCAGCAAGACTTCGGTTGAGCTGCCCAGCAAATGCACCTGCATACCGCCGTTATTGCCCCAACCAAATGAGGGTTTCGAGCGCACCAGCGCCGGCCAGTCCTGACGAATGGCCTCTTTCAGCGCTGCCAGCGGCTGGCTAAGCTGCGGTTTTAAAATAATGATCGAAATAGCGTGGCCAGAGCGGTAATAACTGTATACCGACTCGACATCAAACTTGTCTTTATTGGCATACAGATAGGCTTCCATCATGCTAACTTCGGCTTCTACTTCTTCCAGCGCATAATTACCCTGTACGTTATAGTTTAAGAAAATGCGGTCACTGCTTTCATCATCTTCATCCCCGCCCGACACGGCGCCCATCGGAATAACAATACTGCTCAGTAACAAAACAGCAAAAAAGGCCGACCAACGCGGGTGATACATCACCCAACTTAGCACCTTGCGATAGCCCCGCTCTGCCTTACCTTGCTGAACCTGTTGCGTAACTTGCATTGTAAGACGGGTGGTTAACAGTGGGATCAGCGTCAGAGCCATCAGTAAGCTAACCGCCAGACACAAACAAATCGCTATGGCGACATGTTCTAAAAAGATGGTCAGCTGCATCTTCTGGCCGACAATGTTCGGCAAAAATACGATGGCCGTGGTTGCCGTGCCCGCCAGCACCGCCAGGCTGACACGGCGCACCCCGCGCGCCGTGGCGGCTTTGACATCACCGCCCTGCGCGCGCTCGCGAAAAATACTTTCGGTGACCACCACCGCATTATCCACCAGCATACCAATGGCCAGCATCAGCCCCATCATACTTAAGATATTCAGGCTGTAGCCAAGAAAGTACATCACACCAAGCGCAATACAAATGGATACCGGCACCGCCAACACCACCACCATAGTGGTACCGATATGACGTAAAAACAGATACAGCACAGCAAAAGACAACAGCGCGCCAATACCACCAGCGCTAAGCAAATCCGCCAGTGAGGTGGTCACACCATCGGCAGTGTCGTCCATGATGTATAAACTAATGCCGTTAAAGGCCGGATCTTTATCTGCCGCTTCTACCACGGCAAGCGCGGCTTTAGCCACCTCGACCAGGTTAGCGCCGGACTCTTTAAACACATTCATGCCCACTGCATAGGTTTGATCTAAGTGACGGCCATCCTCACGCTTGGGCAGTTCCAGTTGCACACTAGCCACTTCGCGCAGGCTTAACCCCGGGCGCAGCGGCAGCGCAGCAATTTCTTCCAGCTGCTGGTATTCTCCTACCGGTTTAACCAGAATACTGGTTTCACTGTTACGCAGCTCACCAGCGGTCATCGCAAAGTTATTACTTTGCAGCGTCCGCACTATGCTTTGCGCATCAATATTCAGCGCGCGCATTTTGTCCGGGTCCAGCCGGATAATGACCTGGCGTTTTTCTACGCCATACAGCTCAACCTTAGATACGCCGGCTACCCGCTCCAGCGGACGCTTTATTTGCCGCTCCAGCAAGTCGTACGCCATGGCCAAATCACGTTCGCTGGAAATACGCAGCTGAAATATTGGCATATCGTTGGTATTAAACTGAAACACCAACACCCGCTCAACATCGTCTGGCAGCAAATGGCGAATACTGTCCAGTCGCTCACGTACTTCAATGCTTTTGCTGTTAATGTTTTCTTCCCAGTTAAATTCCAGCGAAATCTCGCTGCTGTTTTCATTAGACCAGGAGCGCATTTCCTTCACGCCGGTTACTGTGGCCAGCGCTTCTTCAACCGGTCGGGTGATCAGCCGCTCAATTTCGGTTGGTGTAGCGTTGTTATACGGCACATTAATAAAAATTTGCGGGATATCAATGCCGGGGAATTTCTCCAGCGGCAGCATACGGCTGGCGATAATGCCAAACACCAGCAGCGATAAAAACAGCATACAAATTGTCACCGGCCGGGTTAGCGCAAAACGGGTCAGCCATAAAGGTTGCGCGCTCATACTGTGGCCTCCGCTGCGGTTGAACTTAAGGCTTTATCGCGACTGACTAAGGCATACAACACCGGAATAAACAGCAGGGTAAGCATAGTGGCCAGCGCCAGGCCAAAGATCACGGTAATGGCCATCGGCGCACGAATTTCGCTGCCATCACCGGTGCCCAGCGCCATGGGTAATAAGCCCAGTATGGTGGTTAAGGTGGTCATCAGCACTGGCCGCAACCGACTGGCACCGGCGTCGATAATAGCGTGTTGCAGCGACACGCCCTCAGAGCGCAGCTGATTTATGCGGTCTATCAGTACGATGGCGTTATTCACCACAATACCGGCCAGCATTATCAGGCCAATAAACACGATAACGGATAAACGGGTATCGGTCAGCCATAAGCCTAAAATGGCACCGGCACCGGCCAGTGGCACAGTAAACAAAATTAATAGCGGTTGCAGCAGGTTTTCAAACTGCGAAGCCATGACCAAATACACTAAAAATACCGCCAACAGCAGTGCCATGGTTAACGAGGTATAAGCACGCTGCATTTCTTCACTCTGGCCTACCACAGCAGCCGTGACACCATACGGCAGACTTTGTGCCGCCAAAATAGCGGCAGCACTTTGCGTTGCCTGCTCTAAATCGCCATAGGTCAGGTTAGCACTGACCAGCGCCACCCGTTGCTGGCCAATGCGGGTAATTTCACTGGGGCCGGTTTCGCGCTTAATGTCTGCCACGGCAGATAACGGCAGCGGTTTGTCACTGCCCGGATTAATGATCAGTTGCGCCAGTTGCTGTTCAGACTGACGATACTGCTCGGCTAAGCGCACGCGGATATCCACTTTACGGTCATTCACCGAATACTGCCCGGCAACTTCACCACCAACATAAGCCGCCACCCGTTTGGCAACATCATGTGAGTTCATGCCCAGCTGCGAGAGCAAACCATGATTAAAGTACAGCGTAATTTCCGGCTGACCTGGCCGCAGGCTGGTCTTAACATCAGTAAAGCGCTCATCGGCTTCCAACGCCGTGACCAGGTTATCGGCGGCTACTTTCAGTTGCGCCAGCTCATAGCCCGACAGCTCAATTTCAAGCGGCGTGCTAAAGCTAAACAACTGAGGCCGGTCGATTTTAACCGTAATATCGGGCTGCTGCGCCAGATAGTCGCGCAGCACGGTTATCACCTGCTGTTCTTGCTCTGGGCTGCTGCCCGGCTGTAACACAATGTTCAGCCGGCCCCAGTGGCTGCCGCCGATGCTGGGATCAACGGTCATTTGAGCACCGGTCCCCGCCTGGGCATAACTGCGTTTTACTGCGGTTTGCTCCGCGGCAATGGCTGCCAGTTGTGTCAGCACCTTATCGGTTTGCTCAATAGCACTGCCTACCGGTAATTGTACTTCCACATAAAATTCCCCCTGGCTCAACGCCGGTATCACATCGGCGCCCAGCCGCGGCAATAGCGTAAAACAGGCCGCTGCTGCGGTTAGCGTAATGGCAATAGTCAGCACTTTTAACTGTAATGCGGCACTAAGCGCACGGCGATAAAAGGCATCTAACCGGGCTAATAACCATTGCACGGCGTTTAGCAGCGGTTTAAACAGCAGCGCTAAGCTGCGGCTCACCAGACGGAATAACAGCGTTAACGCTGTTACCAATAACAGCAATAAACCACGCACTGCTTTACCCAGCATCCGCAGTGGCCAGGTTGGCCAGTAGTACCAGCGGCGCACTTCAGCTTCAGTGCTAATTGCTACGGCAGGTTCACCAGCCATTTTACGGCTGCCCTCACGCGCTGCCATGGTAGGAATAAGGGTTAACGCCACCACTAACGAGGCTAACAAAGCAAAGGTGACCGTTAGCGCCTGATCGCGAAACAGCTGGCCGGCAATGCCTTCGACAAACACCAGCGGGAAAAACACCGCCACTGTGGTTAAGGTTGAGGCCGTAATCGCCATTGCCACTTCACGGGTGCCTGTTTTCGCAGCTTCAAATGCCGGTTTACCTTGCTCTTTGTGGCGGGCAATGTTTTCCAACACCACGATAGCGTTATCCACCAGTAAGCCAACCGCCAGCGCGATACCGCCTAGGCTCATCATATTCAGCGTAATACCCTGACCGTACATCAGATTAAAGGTGGCAATCACAGACACCGGTATTGATACTGAAATAATCAGTGTCGCCCAGACATTACGTAAAAACAGATACAGTACCAACATCGCCAGTAAACCACCGACGACCGCTGCGGATTTAACGTCATCAATGGCTTGCTTTATAAATTCAGACTGATCATACACCAGCGTCAGACGATAACCGGCTGGCAGCGCTTTTTCCAGCGCCGGTAATTGCGCCAGCAGAGTTTTTGCTACCTGTACGGTGTTGGCATCTCCTTCTTTGTAAATCGCCACTTCTATCGCTTCTTTGCCATCGACATAAGTAATGCTTTGGCGGTCGACGAAGCTGTCGCGCACTTCGGCGATGTCTTTTAACCGTACCTGGCTGTTATTCACCTGGGCAACATACAGGTTTTCAATTTGCTGCAAATCGGCAAACTGGTTAATGGTGCGCACTAAATAGTCGTAACTTGGTGTCTCTAAGCGGCCACCTGCCTGGTTCAGGTTTTCCTGGCGTAAACGGTCGGTGATCTGGCTGATATCCAGTTGCAGCTGGCTGAGTTTTTGCGGGTCGACCAAAATTTGAATTTCCTGGCTTAAACCGCCATCGGGCCGCACCGCAGCCACGCCGGGTAAGGACTCCAACGCACGGCGCAAATCCTCTTCGGCAAAGGTGCGCAGGCTCACCAACTGTGCCGGGCTTAACGCTTCGCCGGCATTTTCACGGCTCAGCGCTAAGCGCACTATCGGATCCAGGTTGGGGTTAAAGCGCAGCAGCAGCGGCTTTTCAATTTCCAGTGGCAGCAATAACACATCCAGCTTTTCCCGCACCTCCAGTGCAGCCAGATCCATATCGGTGCCCCATTCAAATTCCATCACCACATCAGAGCGGCCAGAGCGCGATACTGACTGTACTTTGCGCACGCCTTTAACAATGCCAACGGCTTCTTCAATGGGTTTGCTAACCAGTTGTTCCACTTCAGCCGGGGCAGCGCCGACAAACTCGGTGCGCACCGTTAAGGAGGGATAAGATAAGTCCGGTAACAAGTTCACGGCCAGGCGGCCGGCGGCGACCAGACCAAACAGTAAAATACCGAGTGTAAACATCCAGATAGTAACGGGGCGGGTTACGGCTGTATCTACCAGCTTCATAGCGTCATGTCCTGTGAGCGTTATTATTGTTTTAGTTGTTTAAAGCCATCAAAATTCGCGTTCGGTTACCACATTTACCAAGGCTTCATCTTTCAGTGCTGACTGGCCGGCAATGACTACCCGGTCACCCAGCGCCAGACCGGATAATACTTCTACCGTGTTATCAGCCTGATAGCCCAGATGTACCTGTTTGCGGCTAACTTTGTGCTCGCTATCGATAACAAAAACTGTCTGGGTGTTGTCGGTGCTCATCAGGGCGCGTTTGGGCAGCAACAGCGCATCCGTTTTTACGTCAAACTGCAGCTGTACCTGAGCAAACATACCGGGCTTTAACCGTTGCTGCTCGTTAGCCACTTTAAGTACTGCACGCACGGTGCCGGATTGCGCATCGACTACCGGCGAAATACGCACCAGTTCAGCGGTTTGCGGCTGCATACCGGCAAATTGCAACAACGCTTGCTGGCCAACTCGCGCCTGGGCGAGTTGTTGCTCTGGCAGGTGCACCACCGCTTCTAACTGCTGGTTCGACACCAGATGAAACAATGACTGCGTAGCGTGCTGGTTAACCAGCTGGCCGACTTTAGCGTAGCGACGTGATACTACGCCATCGATTGGCGCCCGAATTTCGGTTTCTTTCAGCGCTAACTCAGCCAGGTTTACCGTGGCCTTAAGCGAATCGTATTGCCATTGCAGTTTTTCAAACACATCGGCGCTGATCAGCTGACGCTGGTACATCTCTTCCATGCGTTTTAATTCGCTGCTCAGGCGGCTTAATTCGGCTTTTTCTTTGTTCAGGCTAAACTGCTGACGTTCATTGTCCAGCACGGCCAGTAACTGACCTGCGCTAACTTTATCCCCCTCTTCCACCAGAATTTTTTGCACTATGCCGGTTGCTTTACTGATCACTTCGGCCTCGGCACGCGCTTCCAGCGTGGCAGTAGTACTATAGCTACTGCTGATTTGTCCCTGACGGGTCAGCGCTGCCTCTACCGGTATGGCGACTACCGCTTCAGCCTTAGTCGCAGCGGTAGAACTATTGGCCTGATTACAACCGGTTAATAACACGCTGGCTAAAATGGCTGCCGCCGCGCTAAGTTTAAAACTGTGTGAGGTTTTCATCATTCATCCTTTGGAAAACAAAAAACTGAGCAAGTTAACATCGCTAATGCAGTTGCCATGCCAGCGGTTAAAACCATTATTTCTTGAATATTTTCAACAACATAAAATAAATTCATTTTTCCAGCCACACTCAGTACCAATTAAATTTGGTCAAAAGCACCATTTTTTGGTGTTAAAGCCCACCTCGTAAGCGGCCAAACAACAGCCGCTTGCGGCTTAGAGTCTGTACTCTAAGGTCTGACCTCTTTATACTGCTCACTTTTACATTCAACAGGGTATGTATATGTTTAGAAAAACCGCCGCGTCATTAGCTGTACTCTCCACGCTTGCCAGTGTGTCGGCGCACGCTGAAGGCTATAAATTATTTGAACAATCGGTCAGCAGCATGGGCAATGCCTATGCTGGCCGCGGTGCTCAGCTAACCGACGCTACGCTGGTGTACTCCAACCCGGCTGCGCTTACCGCTTTAGACGGTGCCCAGCTGTCTGGCGGTTTAAACCTGATTAACGCCAAAACTAACTACCGCAATGCCAGCGCACAAAGTGCCAATGGTCAGTCTGTAGTTGGTCGTCCTGAGGGCGCAAATAGTTTAAATGAATTAGTACCTTTTGTGTTTTACGCCGATAAAGTGTCAGAACAAGTAAGCTGGGGTATTGGTTTTTATGTGCCCTTTGGTTTGTCATCTGATTACGACGACGACTTTGCCGGCCGCTACTTCGCCGATGAAACTGCCGTACAGGTATTAAGCCTGCAACCGGCACTGGCGTATAAATTAAATGACAACTGGTCAGTGGGTGTGGGCATTTCGTTAAACCGCGCCGAGGGCACCTTGTCGAAATTTAAAGATCACAGCGGTTTATGTGAAGCCGGGCCATTACTGGGCGCTATTTTTAACGACGCTATCTGCCAAAGCCACTATGAAGTAGAAGGCGATGACATCGCTTTCGGTTATACCTTAGGCATTCACGGTGAGCCTATCGACGGCACCCGTTTAGCCTTTACCTGGCACTCGGCGGTGAACTACACGCTAAAAGGCGATTCGGTGATCACTAACACTCCGGTCACCAGTGCCAATGGCCAGCCCTATCTGGTACCGGTACCTGGCATGCCACAATTACCACTGTTGGATGCCCGCACGGGTAAACTGGCCACTAATGATGTACTGATTGAAAAAAGCCAGCTGGATTTAACCACTCCTGCCAGCGCGGCTTTTAGTATTGATCAGCAGCTAACGCCAGCCTTGTCGTTGCAATTTAGCGCAGCCTGGACGCAGTGGAGCAAGTTTGAAAGCATTGATATTATCAGCAACGATGCCAACCCCAGTATTTCGCTGAACACCCAGCGCGAACCTAATCTGAATAGCCCGGGCTATATCGGCTATATTCCGGAGTATTGGCATAACAGCTGGTCTTTTGCGCTGGGCGCAACCTATGTTTACCAGCCGGACCTCACGCTGAAAACCGGTATTGCCTATGATGAAAACCCGATTGGCCAAAGCCATAAAACAGCGCGCATTCCCACTGATGACAGGGTATGGCTAACCGTTGGTGCCAGCTGGCAGCTTAGTGACCAGCTAAGCCTGGATCTTGCCTATGGCTACCTGTTTACCGGTGATGTCAGTGTAAATGAGCGGGAGTACAATGTGCAGGACGTACCGCTGTATAACAGTGGTTATCAGGGCCAGTACAGCAATAAAGGCCAGTTGTTAGCAATACAGGCCAACTATCGTTTCTAATGTTGTTCTAGCAGCTGGTGCGGCATACGCACCGGCTTATTCACACCAACACGCCGTAAATACCTCCCTGTAGGCTCGATTCAGGCATCCATGCCTTCAACGGTTGGTTTAGAGTAAGCCGATGCGTCAACTAAATCAGCTATACTCGAGTGCTATTAATGCACCAACGTCAGTTTATAGCCTGACGGTGCGGCATCATCCTGCTCGGCCAGCAGCATATAACGCTTGCCCGGCTCCAGTTGTTGCGTTGCGGTCTTATCCAGCAAGGTAGTACTGCCATTTTCTGCCACATGCACCAATGAAATGGCATAGTAGTCTTTTGGCAGGTTAATACTTTGCTGCTTTTTAAACGCCAGGTTTTTAACGCTATAGCGCGCATCAGCAATAGTTTCGTTATCACGCACAAAGTAGACATGCAACTTGTCAAAATCGCTGGCCAGGTTTGCCACTATGACATCATGTGCCTGTAATTGCGGGGCGTTTGGCTCAGCAATACTTAACGCCTCAACCTGCTGCTGTGCATTGGCATACAGTAATACCGCCTTACTGTCACCGGCCGCTATGCTGAGTAAAGCGCTGTTTAACAGCAGCTGCTCGGTATTGTCGCGCACCGACAAGCTGTAATCGCCTTTGCTAATATCAACATAACTGCTTAACTGCCCGGCATTCAGGCTGCTGACCGTCTGGTTGTCCAGCGCCACACTGACCGGCTGTGTCAGGCTGTTATACAAGCGGAACTGCGCGGGTGCATTGCTATGCTCATAACTGCTAACGGTTGAAGAGTTCAGTACCAGATCTAATGCCAGCTGGTTTGCCAGTGGGCCGTGTTTATCCCGTACTATCAGGACGTAATGATTGGCATAAGCAAAATTAACACTGTTAGCGATAAATAACGGCGTTGTCTTGCCTGTCTCGGTCAGATACAGATTAAACTTACCAACTTCCCTGGCGTCAGTCAGCGAACTGACTTCGTGCAACGTTAGGCTATCCAACAGCTCGGCGTCGGC
This sequence comes from Rheinheimera pleomorphica, assembly GCF_011634895.1. GTDB lineage: Bacteria > Pseudomonadota > Gammaproteobacteria > Enterobacterales > Alteromonadaceae > Alishewanella > Alishewanella pleomorphica. The sequence goes on from NZ_SIRR01000025.1 coordinate 202,856, forward strand.
AAAACCTTTGTTCTCAGCGCTCAGATACACATCCACTGCACCCTGCGTAGCAGATAAATTCACTAAATGCAGCTTAAACTGCTTATCCAGGCCGTCATCATGCTTAAAGTTGAGTTTTATATGGTCAAACTGCTGTTCATGCTCAGTCAGCATAATTAACGTCTTCTGCCCTTCTGCCAATGGCATTTCTTCAGTTAACAGCGTTTGTGCGCTGGCCACATCGGTCAGTTCCAGGGTGTAACTGTCAGGCTTTAAACTTTGTAGTGCACTAACATCGCCGTACGCCGCGCTGCCAACGCTGGTATCACTGGCGGTTAATGCTGTATTGCCGCTATTGGCGGCACCGTTGTAAAACTGCAGATAAGTTTCTGCCTGAGTTTTGTCACTGCTACTGCCACCACAGCCAGCTAAGCCCAGCGCCGCAGCGCAGGCCAACAAGGCCATTGGATAAACTAATTTCATTTCACGTTTCCCAAAGATTATTAAACAGCAGCCCAGAGTAAGGGCTGGAAGCGGCGAAAAGCTATGGCAAATTACCATTACAAACAGTTGGTTACGGTTAATTACAAAAGCTGCCGTTTTTATACAAAATTCGCATTGCGATCTGCAGAACGAACTGCAAACAACAGCGTAGACCGATTCAGTTACGCTGCAGATTCTGCTACACTCTGCGCGCCTTTTCTCAGCCTCAGAAGACGTGATGATGACTCTTGCAACTCAGGTTCTGGCAGTAAATGACGATCTGCCTATTCGTACAGATTTACCGGTGCATTCCGGCAAAGTGCGCAGTGTGTACTGGCTAACCCGCGACGACAGTGCCAGGCTTATCCGGGAAAAAAACTACCCGGTCGCCGCCGATACCCCGTTGGCCATTATGGTAATAAGCGATCGCATTTCAGCCTTTGACTGCATTTGGCATGGCGAGAACGGCTTAAATGGCGTACCGGGCAAGGGTGCAGCGCTAAACGCGATATCTAACCACTGGTTTTCGCTGTTTAAACAACATGGGTTGGCAGACAGCCATATTCTGGATATTCCGCATCCACTAGTGTGGATAGTACAAAAAGCCAAGCCGCTTAAAATTGAAGCCATAGCACGGCAATATATTACTGGCTCCATGTGGCGCGCTTACAGCAAGGGCGAGCGCGAATTTTGCGGCATAACCCTGCCTGAAGGCTTGCAGAAAGATCAGAAACTGCCAGAAATTCTGATTACGCCGTCTACCAAAGGCATTTTAACCGGCCTGGATGGCGTGCCCGAGGCCGACGATGTGAATATTTCCCGCGCTGATATCGAGCGCCATAGCGCCGCCTTTGGCTTTGAACAGCTGTCTGACATTGACCTGTACGAAAAACTGTTAAAACAGGGCTTTGGCGTAATAAGCGATGCTCTGGCCAAACTGGACCAGATGTTTGTTGATACCAAATTTGAGTTTGGCTATGTTAAAGATGCCGCAGGCAACAGCAAACTGATTTATATGGACGAAGTGGGCACACCCGACAGCTCACGTATTTGGGATGGCGCCAGTTGGCGCGAAGGCAACATTGTCGAGCAGTCAAAAGAAGGTTTCAGGCAGTGGCTGCTGAATAACTTCCCCGAGCCGGATATTTTACTGAATAAAGACCGCATGCCAGAGCGTGCGGCGTTAGCGCGCGATAACGCCCTGCCAACGAACGTAATGATGGATATTTCACGCACATACTTGGGCATTGCCGAGAAAGTGATTAGCCGTAAAATCGAGCTGTCGGCTAACCCGAAAGCCGAGATTATTGACGTGCTGGATAAAGAGTACGGCTTAATTAACCACTAAGCACTCAACACTCAACAAAGCCCGCATCGCGGGCTTTGTTTTACTTGTCACAACGTTTTGGTCATAAAGTATTTCGCCCCGCCGGCAAACGGATAATCCTGCTGCACCCACTGTACCTGATAGCCATGATGCTGATAGAAAGGTTTGGCCTGAAACTCCAGCGTATCCAGCACCACATACCGGCAACCACGCGCTGTGGCGATGGCTTCAGCCTCAAGCAACATAGCGCTGCCTAAACCCTTACCGCGCTCTTTGTCGTCCAGCCAGAACGACTCTAAGTAAAACCAGTTACCAAAAGTGCGCCCGGCCAGCATGGCAATCACCTCGCCACCAGCATTTAAGCGCTTTAACCCCAACGCCTGGCGCTTACTGGCGTCCCAGTGTTTAGCATTAAACTCGGCGATTTTCTGTTTTGCCAGCTCAGCAAATTCCGGGCTGTTATCTTCAATAGAGTCAACCATATTACTCTCTTAACGCTCGCTTGCAGTTATATACGCCATGACGCTGGCACATTCAGCCAAAGCGTTTATTCTGCACTGGCTGCATTACTTAAGCACTCCCCTGCCACAAAGGCATGGATACTATTGGCTAAGGCATTTTTCAGCCAGTCAGGACCAAAATCTGTCATGTCGTTATGTTTGGCGTCGGCAAGCTGAATAATACAGCCATTCAGCTGCGTTAACTCCTCTGCCGTATATAAAACACCCTCATCAGCGGAAAAATCGCTGCCACGAATTGATAATACCGACACTGTTTTAAGCCGCGGTAAGGGCACACGGCGATGATCCAGCGTGATCAACTGCTGCGCCGGCGCCTGAGCATGGTTAATGTACCAGGCCGAAATATCACCACCGTTTGAATGCCCGACTAAAGTGATAGCGGTAAACTTGTAATTTGGCATCTGCTGCTGCAGTTCACCGCGCACAAGCTCAAGGCTGCTCGCGCCACGCTGCCAGTTTTCACTGCGCGCCTGGTACAAGTCGCCACGCACTGCCAGCGGCGGATCGCCAGGTAACTCGTGCTGCACCGCCACCACCAGATAACCGGCTGCGGTTAAGGTGTCGCTGATAAAGCTGTAGTTATCATACGCCACGCCGTAGCCAGAGCTTAATAGCGCCACCGGACAAGGGCTTTGGTTAGTGCAAAGCGATGCATGCTGCGGGTAACTGATGTGAACAGGAATATCGCGCTGCGTGTGTGTATCGCGAAGCACAAGGTACTCTGCCGCTGTTGCAGCCTGGCCGAACAACACAAGTAACAATGGAGTTATATACTTCAAGTAAAGATTCCGAAATATTGTATAGATTTCTTTGCCATAAAAATTTAAGGCCGCAAATGCGGCCTTAATTCGGCGAAATAATGTCACGGATTAGGGCTGCTTACAACTTATCCAGCTCGACATCACCACTTACTGTACTTAGCTCGACACTGCCATCACCGCTTCCTAAGGTAAATTGCAGGCTGCGCGCCGGGCCGTATTTGGCTTTACTGGCCTTATCACTGCTAAGCTTATTGCTGATACTGCCACCGGCTGAGGCTTTAATATCAAAGCGGGCGCTGATGTTAGTGTCGAGCTTTAACTCAATATCGCCGCTAACGCTGCTGCCGCTAATACGCGGCGCTGTGCTGTTACGCAGTGTCGCTTCCACTTCACCATTTACTGTGCTTAATTTCAGCTGTTTGGTGCCAGTAAGCTCCAGCTTGGCATCGCCATTGACAGTACTGACATTTACTTCATCGGCACTGCTTTTGGCTTTAATATCACCGTTGACGACCTCGTAGCTTAGGCGACCACTGGAGCCCTCGTCGTCTATTTTGCCGTTAACGGAGTTCAGCTCTACTGTGCCACTGCCACCTTTTAGCTTAATTTCACCATTTACCGTGCTCAGTTTTACGCTGTTGCGTAAGTCATTGGCGGTAATTTCACCGTTTACGGTGCCAATCTGGCTGCTACCGTGTATACCACTGACATTGACATTACCATTAACGCCTTTAAATTCAACACTGGCTCCCACTGGTACTTCAAAGCTAAGTTCAGCCGCATGGGTTTTGTCGTTCCAGTTGTAATTCACCTGGCGCGGCATGGTCATTTCAAAACGGGTAAAACCGTCTTTGCTGTCAAATTCATAACCCGTGGCTTTTTCGTCCAGCTTGCCCTTTACACTGAAGGTGTTGCCGGCTATCGCCTTAATGGTTATTTCACCACTCATTACTTCAATATAAATTTTTTCATTGCCCGATACGCTAACGCTCTCGTCCACTGCCTGACGCGGATCGGCAAGCGCCAGCTGGCTTACGCCAAGCAGCATGATACTAAACAGGCCACTGGCCCAGGCTTTGTTTACTGATAATTTGCTTGCAGGTTGCATAGCAGTCTCCTAACTAAGAGTTAAAGGTTGTTGCAGCGTGGCTTGTTGAATATAGCTAAGCTGCTGTTGATATAAGTTTTGCAACTGCGCTAACAGCTGCGGTTCATCCGGATAAAATTGCAGGGCCAGGCGCACCTGAGCAATGGCCTGATCCCAAATCTGTAATTGCTGTTGCCAGTTATCAAAGCCCTCGGCGATGGCACTTACCTGGCCCAGTTGTTGTGCTTTTTGCTGCTCATACACCTGCAACAGCATCAACTCGGCGCTGGGCATAGCGGCTGTACTTTGGTTTGGCGGCGGTAAAATAGCCAGCTGCCAACCGATCAAACCAACCAGCAGCAGCGCCGCAGCGCTGGCCCAATAGCCTAGCGGCGGCTTAACTGTCTGCCGCTCTGGCAGACGGCTGGCAATATCAGGCCATAAATCGCGCTCTGGCATCTGCTCAACCTTTAACTGTGCAATTGCCTGATCTAATTGCTGTTCATTCATCGGCTAACCACTCCTGTAACAGTTGTCTGGCCCTAAAGTACTGCGCTTTTGAGGTGCCTTCAGCAATGCCAAGTAACGCCGCTATTTCCTGATGCTGATAACCTTCCAGCGCAAACAACACAAATACCGCTCTGGCCTGTGCCGGTAGACGCTGTATCGCCTGTTCCAGCGCTGCCGAGTTACCACTGCATTCCATCCAGGGTTCGCTCAGGCTATCGTTGTCGTCAGTACTGTCTGTCAGGCGCAAATATTTTTCCTGACGCCAGATATCGATGGCGGTACGGGTCGCAATACTGTGCAACCAGGTCGCAAAGCTGCTGTCACCACGAAACTGTGGCAATTGCTGCCATACTTTGATGAACACTTCCTGGCTGGCATCTTCGGCTTTTTGTTTATTCGCCAGCAGCCGCCAGCAAATGGCATACACCCGGCCAATAAACTGCTGATACAAGCTATAAAATGCCTGCTTATCACCCTGTTTGGCGGCTGCGACTGCCTGCGCCAGCTCCGTTGCCATAAACGCCCTTTTTTGGCCAATATCATGTTGTAATGTCAGGTTAGTCGACAGCGTAAAACGAAAGGTTTAAACCGCACAAAACTTTTTATTGCCGAAAAACCATTTATCGGCGCAAAACAGAAATCCGGGAGCCAGGCTCCCGTCACTAAATAGTGTGAAATAATCCAGGAAGGAAGGTGTAACGCGCTGCAGTATGCCGCGACTTCGTTTCAGTTTTGTTACCTGACCAAGATGTTTTTGTGAAAGGCTACAAATACCGCAGACAGAAAAAAGCCGGACAAGGTCCGGCGAAACGTAATGCCAAGTTAAGCACTAGGAGGAACAGATCTGCGCTAACAGACCAGACTAAGATTGCCGTAACTATGTGACAAAATGATGATTTCTCTGCGTCAAATCGGTTACCATTACCCTTTGCTACTGCGGCGTAAAAATATCAATATGTCCTGTCAGCCTGTACATCGCCTGGCGAAATATATCGCCCGTTGCGGCCATTGCTCGCGCCGTGCCGCTGAGCGCTTAATTAGCCAGGGCCGGGTTACACTTAATGGCGAAGCCGCTAAACATACCGATAGCGTTGGCGACGACGATCTTATTAGCATTGACCAGCAACCGCTCGCCCGGGCGCCTGCGCTATGTTACCTGGCCTACCATAAACCGGTAGGGATAGATTGCAACAACCGGCCAGATGACAGTGCCAGCTTATATCAGCTGCTTAAACAGCTACCACAGCGCGTATTTGCGGTTGGCCGGCTGGACAAAGATTCCAGCGGCTTGTTGCTGCTCACTAATGACGGCTCTTTGTGCCAACGCTTGTTGCACCCGTCGTATCAACACAGCAAAACCTATATCGTCGACACAGATAAGCCAATAACAACCGCTTTTTTGCAACAGATGGCCAGTGGGGTTAGCTGGCAGCTGGGGGAAAACCGCTATCAATCATTGCCGTGTCAGCTATGGCAAACTGACCGACAACAATTTCGTATCGTATTAACCCAGGGGTTACACCGGCAAATACGTTATATGTGTAAAGCCCTGGGATATAACGTCGTAAGCTTAAAACGCATAGCAATAGGCGCCTTTGAACTGGGCACCCTGCAGAGCGGCCTGTACCGGCCGGTTACTGCGGTAGAGCTAGAGACCTTGTTGCAACCGGCTACGTTGCCACAGCCACAAGCAAAGTAATAGTGTAGCAGCGTACATCAGCACTGCCCCCCAAACGACACCGCTCCAGGCGTGCCATTGCCAGAATGGCTGCAAGTACACACCGCCAGTGCTGGCACCCACATAGTAAAACACCAGATACAGCGCACTGGCGCTGGCTTTAGCCCGGCTGGCATGTTGATTCACCCAGCTACTGGCCAGCGAATGGGTTAAAAAGAAGCCAAAAGCATTAATAAAAAAGCCCAAAACAATCAGCCACAAACTACTGCTTAAGGTTATAACAGTACCCAGTATCAGGATCAGTACGCCAAGCGCCATGCCCAAGAGCACCGGCAGCTTAAGCGCTACTTTACCCGAGATAGCAGAGCCCACCGTGCCAGTAAAATAGGTAACAAACAGTAAGCCAATCCAAAAACTGGATAAATAATAAGGTGCCCCGGACAGCACAAAGGCGATATAAGTATACTGATTTAAAAAAATAAAAAAGTTAAGCCCACCAATCAGATAGCTTAACAGCAATAACGGCTGGCGCAGGTGAAACAGGTTATCAGCCAGGGCCTGACGCAAACGAAATGGCGTAACGCTAAAGCCCTTACTCCGTGGCAAAAAGCGCCAGATCAGATAGCAACTTACCGCGCCCAACAGCGTTACCGGCCAAAACACCCATTGCCAGTGGCCTATATCTGCCAGCGCGCCAGCCATTAAGCGGCCACTAATGCCGCCGAGCGAATTAGCGCTGATATAAAAGCCCACCGCCGTTACTAAGGCTGGTTTGCTGTATTCCTCCCCCATATAAGCAATGGCTACCGCGGGTAGCCCGCCCAAAAACAGCCCTTGCAACGCCCGCCAGAACACCAGTGCAGCAAAGCTTTCTACCTGCGTCAGTGCCAGAGTGCACAGCGTCATGCCAACTAAGGTTAACAACAGCAGTTTTCTGCGGCCCCAGGCATCTGATAACGCCGCATACACCAGTAACGACAGCCCCAATGCTAACGTACCCGCGCCATAGGCCCAGCTGGTTTGCAACGGCGTTAGCGCAAACTCCCGGCTAAGCACCGGCAATAGGGGTTGCAGCAGGTGTAAATTAGCAAACACCACCACGGCAGCAAAACACAGCGCAAAGGTGCTACGGTAAAATGCAGGGCTTTTATACTCGATCACTAGGTGACAACCGTAAACAACAGTGGCCGCATTATAAAACGAATGCTCAACCAAAACGACTGCATCAATGCCCTAAAAAAGCGGCCAGACGGCCGCTTGCTGGTTGCGATCAGAATTGGATGCTATAACGAAGACCAAATTCGCTGGCGTCATTGCTCATAATGCGCAAAATATAATCGCCGGTGTTTAACCGCGCGTTATCATAGCGCTTGTCGAAAATATTATGACCATATAAGGCCACCGTCCAGTTAGCATCGGCAGGTGCATAACGGATATCGACATTAACCAGTTCCCGGTTATCAATAAGCGTCAAACGGCCAGGATCGGAGCTTGGCTCGCCGTACATTTCGCCACGGTAGGAATAATCAAGCCGTGTTGTTACGCTGTCGCCATTTTCCAGCACATACTCATATGACGGACTGATAGATGCCGTCAGCTCTGGTGTCAGTGGCGCCACCGGTTTAACACCGCCCTGTTCATCTACATCAACATCGATATAACCTAAACTGGTATGCAATTTAAAATTGTTGGTCAGATAAATCGTGCTTTCCCACTCTATACCACGTGAGCGCTGTTTCACCACCAGATTAGTGGTATTAAAGCCGCCCTCTGCTGTGGTGCTGACCTGATAAGGTAAGTCATCATATTCGGTATTAAACAGCGCGATACTCATACTGATATCGGCCGTTAGCTGACCTTTCAAGCCAACTTCATAGTTGACTGCCGTAATGTTGTCAGATGCAACAAAACACTCTGGATTGCCAAACAAGCAATAAGGCCGCGCCGGGAACTGGCCGGACTGATAACCACTTTGAATACTGCCGTACAGGTTCATACCGCTTTCTAAGCGGTAATTGGCTGATAAATCAAAACTGACCTGACTCCAGTCATCCTGTGCGGCAAAAGGGCCAATGCCGACGTCAGCGGTAGCAGACTTTTTGTCTTTGTTGTAGCGCACCCCACCGGCAAGGCGTAAATCGTCAGTCAGGTTGTAACCCAGATTGACAAACACGGCGCGACTGGTTGCTTCCTGATCCAGCGCCAGCAGATTAGGGCCACCATTGAAACGGGAATCCTCGCCCTGGCGGTTGCTGCCTTTTTCATTAAACCAGTACAAGCCTGAAACAAAGTCAACGTCGCCCAAGTAACCGTTTAACTGTAGCTCTGCCGACGTCTGATCGGCATCACCATGCTCCGGGTAATGATCCAAGGCGTAAATGGTCGCGTCATCGTCCAAACCGGCTTTATATTCGGAAGAACGGCGGCTGATAATGGCACGGGTAGAGAAGTTATCACTGAAATTCCAGTCGGCAGTAACAGATACACCACTGGCTTTATTACTCACCTGCGTCACGTCTTTGGTGCCAGTGGCATTATCATAGGGGTTAGCGGCAACATCGGTATTACGCAGCGGGCCTGACGGCAGCGGCGCACCAAAGCGCTCACCGGTATAATAGGCACCGTTTGGTACTTCATCAATTAACGTGGTGTATGGCCGTAAACCGCCCTTACCATCATTCGCGTCTGCGGTAACCACCAGACTGAAATCTTTATCTGGCGCAAATTTAACTGACAGACGACCGTAGCTATCTTCGGTTTCACCAACATCGTATTTGGCGTCAGGTACGTTAATAAACTTGCCCAGACCATCGCGTTGGTTATACCCGGCGTTCAGGTTAAAGGACACTTCTTCTGTTATGCCGGCATTGACAAACACATCGCCTTTTAACCGGCCACGGCTACCGGCTTGCAGCGTCACTTTTGTTAAATCGTTCTGATCCGGCTGCTTGGTGATAATATTGATAGCACCACCAATAGAATTACGGCCATACAACGTACCCTGTGGGCCACGTAATACCTCAATACGTTCAATATTATTCAGGTTCCAGTTCTGACCTACCTGACGCCCCAAATAAACGCCGTCAACATACACGCTTACCCCAGGATCGGTAGTAATTAAGTGATCCTGCAAGCCAATACCGCGAATAAAAGGGTTAGCTGATGAAGTGTGACCGGCAGAGAAGCCCGTTACATTAAGGTTTGGTACAAACTTACCTACATCGGTTAAATCTGTGATGCCCTGCTGTGCTAAGGCATCGCCGCTGAAGGCACTAATAGCCACCGGCACCTCATAAATAACTTGCGCGCGTTTAGTTGCGGTAACGGTAATTTTTTCTATCCGGCTATTGTCATCTGCCGTCTCTTCAGCAGATTGCGCCAACACAGTCCCCGACAGCACGGTGCTCAGTGTCAGGCTTAGCAAGCTAAGTCGGGTTGTCAGTTTAGCTCTCTCGTTTTTATTATGGTTATTCAATGTTATCTCTCCACAAAATATTGCACCGGGTAAAACCCCAGCAGGCTATTAGTATATCTGAATATATTTAACCGCTAAGCGATAGCTGCAGCATTTAGACAGATTTAACGCAGTGGCGATATTGCACCATAAGAATATTTTCACTTTTGGCTACAGTTTTAGCATTCACTGCCGATAGCCAGCTGCAGGCTATACTAATAGCAGTCTACTTAGCGCACATCAGGAGCGGTATTATGGCCATTACATCAGGTAATAACGCCTCAGCAACAGCCATCGCACGGCAAAATTCTAATGCGATAAAAGCAGAAGATAACCGTGAGATAAAAAACGTGGCGGCGCAGGCAAAACAGGCACAAAATGTCGCCATTTTGAAAGCCAATGAGCAGGTGTCATTGCGTAGTAACAATGACTCGTTAAGTCTGCTGTATAAAACGGCACTGGACGCTATTAATGCCGAGCTTGAGCCAGTAATGGGTGAAAACGCGGCGCAAAAAATTTATGACAGCGGCATAGATACCTCACCAGAGGCCACAGCCGATCGTATTCTCGCTTTTGCCACCGGCTTTTACAGCCGCTATAAAGAGTTAACCCCGGATAAAACCGAAGCAGAAAATCTAACGGCGTTTTTAGACCTGATAACGCCTGGTATTGAAAAAGGCTTTGCCGATGCCAAAGACATCCTGAAAAGTCTGAAGGTATATGAAGGCGAAGTAGAAACTGGGGTCGACAGCACCTATAGCCTGGTGATGCAGGGCCTGGACAGCTTCCGCGAAAAAATGTTCGAGCTGGCCAAAGCCGCTGAGACTGACAGCGATACCAGTGCCGATAACGGCACTGAACCCGACGTCAGTGCCAGCAACTAAGGCATCAAAGACAACAGTTGAACAAAAAACCTGAATGGGGTGTTGTCGGTTTAGCTGTTGTCAGCCGTCTCGCTGTTTAGCAATCGGGTAACCAACAGCTGGTCTATTTTATAGCTGTCGATATCGACCACTTCAAACTTATAACCGCCGTGCAGCACAAAGTCAGTCCGTTTTGGGATCTTACGTAAGCTGTACATCATAAAACCGGCAATGGTTTCGTAGTTTTCCGGATTTGGAAAGCTGTCGATATCCAGCACCCGCATCACATCCTGCAATGGGGTTAAGCCCTCTACCAGCCAGGAGTTGGCATCCCGCGCGACGATCTGCTCTTCCTCCGAGCTTACTAATTCGCCCATCACTATGCTCATCACGTCTTTTAACGTAATAATGCCCACCACCAGTGCGTACTCATTCATAATGATGGCAAAATCGACCCCGGCTGATTTAAAATGCTCCAGCACTTCATACAAGGACAGTGTGTCTGGAATAATCAGCGGCGAGCGTACTATGCCCTCTTTTTTCAGTGAAATAGGCTGGTCGTGCAGCACCTGCATTAAAATATCGCGGGTATCAACATAGCCCACCACCTTGTCCAGAACACCATCTACCACTAAAAACTTAGCGTGCGGGTGCTCTGCCAGCTTGGTTTTAATATTGTCCTGTGATTCATTCAAGGTAAAAAAGATTAAACTTTCCCGTGCCGTCATCGCCGACGTCACGGTGCGTGACTCCATATCAAACACATTTTCCAGCAGCTGATGCTCATGCTCTTGCAGCACCCCGGCCTGGGCCCCCGCCTCCATCATGGCAATAATATCATCCGGTGTAATATCGTCTTTGCGCATCGTCGGCACATTAAACAGGCTGAAAAATAAGTTAGCCAGGCTATTAAACAACCAGACAAAAGGCTTCAGTAAGGTAATCAAAAACAACATTGGCCCAACCACTTTAGTGGCAATTTTTTCCGGCGCTATCATCGCCAGCCGCTTGGGCATTAAATCGGCAAACAGGATAAACAGCGAGGTAACAAAAAACACCGACAACGCAAACCCGGCACTGTGCACCCAGCTACCGTCAAACAGTAAAGCCAGCATGCCACTAAAATAAGGCGTAAAAGCCGATTCCCCTAAAATACCGCCTAAAATAGCCACCGCATTTAAACCAATCTGCACTATGGTAAAAAAATTGCCCGGGTGCTCCTGCAGTGTCAGCACCTTTTCTGCATTAACATTGCCCTCAGTCGCCATCAGCCGCAGCCGCATCTTACGCGATGCCGCCAGTGCGATTTCGGATATCGAAAAAAACGCACTGCAGGCAACCAGTAACAACATCAATAACATATATTCCAACGTCGACATCTTATCTCCTGCGTCAGGCAAAGCGCCCCTAACCAACATAGCGCCTAGTATAACGCTGTTAACCAGGCAAACTTGCTAAGCAGCTGAAAATATTCAACGAAAACGGCGACTTTTCAGCACCCACTGTGCAGCAACACACTATACTAGCAGTGGTAATACACTCTGCCCTGGGAGGGGTTATGAAAAAACTGTTAGTTCCGTTAGCCGCCATATTATTAAGTGGGCCAGCCCTGGCCAATGATCAGTTAGCCGCCAGCTTGTGTGGTTATATTAAAGATGATAACCGTAACCAGCTGCGAAAAACGCTGACGGATAACAAGCTAAACGTGCGCAACATTTATGACAGCGTAAAGTGTAACAATGAAAATATGCTGCAGTTTGCCGTACGTAGTGATGCTTATGAATCAGGTACCTTTATTATTAAACAAATGCCAGCCAAAACCCTGGCTGAGTTTGATTATCCGGCCTGGGCCAACAGCAATGGCTTTAGCGCCTCGCCACTGGTAAATGAAATCCGCGCCCGCATTGGTCAGTAAACAACCGGCTAAGTTACGACACACGCTGCAACATCTGAGGATGTTGCAGCAAAATCAACTTTTCATTTGATACATATCAAGCGCCGCACACCACCAAACTGTACAATTATTAATCAACCATGCCAAGAAGATCCGGGGGGGTTATGAGTACAGTGCTGAGTGTCATACTGGCGGGCGGTGCCGGCAAAAGGTTACAGCCATTAACCCTGAACCAGGCTAAACCCGCGCTGAACTTTGTTCATCACCGCCGCATTATCGATTTTGTCTTAAGCAACCTGTGGCATTCGCACTTTTATCATTTGCTGGTACTAACCCAATATAAACCGCAGCGCCTGCATCAGCATTTACAACGCCACTGGCAAGCGCGCTTTAAACAACATGGTGACCTGACTTTACGCCAGGCTCCGGCGCAGTTAACTACAGGCACTGCAGGTGCCGTGGCACGTGAGCTTAGCCTGATCCGTGACTACCGGCCACAACATGTGGCGGTACTAAGTGCCGATCATATCTACAAGATGGATTATCAACAAATGTTGCATTGCCACCAGCAACAACAAGCAGATTTAACCGTCGCCGCTATTGCTATACCGGTTGATCATGCCCGCCAATTTGGTGTCTTTATCGTAGGTGAAAACCAGCGTATTGAAGGCTTTGTTGAAAAACCTCAAGCAGCTGTGCCACAAATTCCGGGGCGGCCCGGCTATGCGCTGGTGTCGATGGGAAATTATTTGTTTCGCACCACGGTGTTAGAGCAGGCACTAAGTCAGGTTCAGCCGGGTACAGAGGTGGATTTTGGCCAACACATTTTGCCAACGTTAATCGCTACAGGCCGCTGTTGTGTGTACGACTTTAGCCAAAACCGCTTGCCGGGCGAGCAAAGCCTGCCGCATTACTGGCGTGATGTCGGCACCTTAAACAGCTATTTTGCCAGCCGGTTAGACATTTTAAGCCACCCTGACTGGTTACAAGGTCAGCAACAAGCCTGGCCGATACTGGGCAAACGCAGCTGCAGTGAACGTTTAAGCCAGGCCGGTTCAGCGTTATTACCCAAGCACAGTAAAAGCTGGCTCAGTGCCATCCGGCCACTGACACCGACACAACACCAACACGCGCTGTATTGCTAATCAGATAAGTGCAAAGGCCAGTGCCAGGCTGCGGCCGCTTAATACCAGGCTTATCAGCAGCACAATAGCGCCCAGCGCATTCTGCCAGCGGCTGTTTTTGTATTGGCCAAGCACTGCGTGGTTCATCGCCAGTAATAAACACAAACAAATCAGTGGCAGTAAAATGCCATTAGCCACCTGGGCAAACCAAATCACCTGCACAGGGCGAATGCCCAGTGATGCCAGCAGCACACCGCAGATAATGATAACCAGCCAGGTCAAGCGAAACAGAGGCTGGGTCAGATCCAGCGGCTTGCCTAAAATGCCTGCCAACGCATAGGCGGCGGCTAAAGGGGCGGTAATGGCCGATGATAACCCCGCCGCCATCAGCCCCAGTGCCAGACACCAGGTGGCGGCATTGCCAAATAGCGGCGTTAAACTCTGCGCCAGCTGACTGACATTCTCCAGTTGCTGGCCGCTGCCAAAAAAGGCCGCAGCCGCGGTAGACACTATTGCAATGGAGATCAGGCCGCCAAGCGGTATCGCCAGTGCAATATCAGCACGTGCAGCGCTTAGTGCCGTTGTCGTATCAAGCTGCGCTTTGGGCCATTTTTGCGCCGCGCTGGCCGCATGCAAAAATAGCGAATACGGCACCACGGTTGTGCCAATTAATGCCACTACTGTCAGCGTGGCGCCAGTGGGCAGCTGTGGCCACAACATGCCCTGCAGCAAGGCCGCGACTTCGGGCTTAGTCAGCACCATAGTGCCAATAAAGGCCAGGCTCATCAGTAGCACCAGCACAATTAAACAGCGCTCTATCCACTGATAACGGCCAAACCACAGCACTGTTGCCGCAATAATACCCAGCAGCAGAGCCCACAGGTTAAGGCCGCTGGCTGCCTGCCAGTGGCGGATAACACTGATATGGCCAAACAGCGCATCGGCTCCCAGTGCCGCACCGCTGATATTACCGCCCTGATAAGCGCTATTGCCAATGACAATAGCGGCGATAACTAACAGCAACAGCGGCCAACGCAGCAGCGGCTGTGTCACCAGAGTTCGCAGGTTTTCACCCAGGCCCTGGCCGGTAACAATACCTAAGCGCGCGGCCATTTCCTGCAAAATCATGGTCGCAAATACCGAAAATAGCAGTGCCCACAACAGCACATAGCCAAAGTTGGCGCCAGCCAGCGACGCGGTGATCACGGTGCCGGGGCCAATAAAGGCAGCCGTTACCAGCGCTGCCGGGCCAAAACGGGAAGTTTTTGTTGTCATCAGTAGAGGTTAGCGAAACAGACATGGCGCTACCTTAGCATAAGGCAGCGCCATCAGGGCAAGTGGCTTTTACAATAAGCCTTCTTTGGTATCCAGATGCTCACGCCGGTGCTGCTGGGCAATTTCCTCGGCTAACTGCTGCTTGGTGCGCGTTTCGCGGATCCGCCGCTCGGTTAACCAGAAGAAAAACAGCGGTACCACAAACACCGCTAAAAAGGTGGCCGCCATCATACCGCCCATGACACCGGTACCAACGCTGTGCCGTGCACCGGCGCCGGCCCCGCTACTGAGCGCCAGTGGCACTACGCCTAAAATAAATGCCAATGAGGTCATAATAATGGGCCGAAACCTTAAACGCGCCGCTTCCAGCGCCGCTGTGCCGGTGCTCCAGCCCTGCTGGGTCTTCATCAGCGCATATTCGACGATTAAGATGGCGTTTTTCGCCGCCAAACCAAGCAAGGTCACCAGACCAATCTGAAAGTACACATCATTAGTCAGGCCGGCGATCCACACCGCCACCAGCGCGCCAAAGATGCCAAACGGCATCGCCAGCAGCACCGATAATGGCAGCGACCATTTTTCATACAAGGCCGCCAGAATTAAAAACACCATCACTACCGCCATGCCCAGCGCCAAACCGGTGGTGCCGCCACTGCGTTTTTCCTGAAAGGCGCTGCCGGTCCAGTCGTAGCTGATATCAGGCGGCAACACCGTATTGGCCAGCCGCTCAATTTCAGCAATCGCCTGGCCCGAGCTGTAACCCGGCGCAGCGTTACCCAGCAGTTTTACCGCCGGCAGGTTGTTGTAGCGCTCCATATTGTCAGGGCCAGAGCTGTACTGGATATTGGCAATCGCCGACAGCGGCACCATCTCGCCAGTGCTACTTTTTACATAGATATGCTTAATGTCATCCGGCTGCATGCGATACTGTGCATCGGCCGACATCAGCACCTGCCAGGCCCGGCCATATTTATTAAAATCATTGACGTAGTATGTACCCAAGGTACCCGCCAGCGTATTAAAAGCATCGCTTACCGGCACCCCCAGCGCCTTGGCGCGCTCGCGATCTAAATCAACTTTTAACTGCGGTGTATTGGGCCGCCACAGCGTTTGTACGCCGGCTAAAATCGGGCTTTGCGCCGCAGCGCCTTGCATTATGCCCATGGCTTCGGCCAGTTTTTCCGGCCCGCCGTCACCACGGTTTTGCAGATAAAACTCAAAACCACCGGTATTGCCCAGGCCAAAAATTGGCGGTGGGTTAAACGCCAGCACCAGGGCTTCATTAATATGGCCGGTTTTCATAAACAGCTCGTTAACTAAATCGCTGGCGCTGATATCGCGCTCGTCCCAGTCCTGTTGGGTCACGAAAATGGTAGCGGCGCTGTTTTTATAACCGCCGCCGATAAAGTCAAAACCGGCAAAGCTGACAATATCTTTATTAGCGGGGTTAGAGCGAATAGCCGCGATCACTTCATCGGTAACGCGCTGGGTACGCTCTAAAGAGGCGCCATCGGGCAAAAAGATCGCTGCGATATAAAAACCCTGATCTTCATCCGGCACCAAGGAACCCGGCGTAGCGCGCCACAGCCCGGCGGTAATAAAAATCATACCGCCGACTAACAGCAGTGCCAGCACACCACGACGCAGGAAAAAGCCGACCGTCGCGACATATTTACCGGTAATGCGCTGGAACAACGCATTAAACCAGAGGAAAAACTTCGCCGTTTGCTTATGCTCGTGGCGTAATATCGCCACACACAGCGCTGGCGTCATCACCAGTGCCACCACGCCGGATAAGCTAACCGAAATCGAGATAGTCACAGCAAACTGGCGGAACAGCTCGCCGGTTAAACCGCCTAAAAAGGCGATAGGCACAAACACCGCACACAGCACCATGACAATAGCGACCACCGGGCCAGACACTTCCTGCATGGCTTTTATTGCTGCATCGCGCGCCGATAAATGCTCTTCGTGCATAATGCGCTCGACGTTTTCCAGCACCACGATCGCATCATCCACCACGATGCCGATAGACAACACCATACCAAACAGCGTTAGGGTATTAATGGAATAGCCCAGCATATACAGGCCGGCAAAGGTGCCCAGCAACGAAATCGGCACGGCAAGAATAGGAATTAAGGTGGCGCGCCAGTTCTGTAAAAACAGATACACCACTAAAAACACCAGCAGCATGGCTTCAGCCAGAGTTTTGACCACCTCGCGAATAGACACCTCAACAAAGCGTGTGGTGTCATAGGGCGTGGCCTGATCTAACCCGGCCGGAAAACGCTGTTTAAGCTCAGCCACAGTGGCGTTTACTTCTGCAGCGACATCCAGCGCATTGGCACCCGGCTGTAAAAAGATACCGACCAAGGTGGCCGATTTACCGTTGTACTGGCCTAAAAAATCATAATCGCGTGAGCCAAGCTCGACCCGGGCAATGTCTTTAACCCGCAACGTGCTACCATCAGCATTGGCGCGGATAATCACATTTTCAAACTCTTCCACCGTAGAAAAGCGGCCCTGCGCGGTTACGGTGTACACCAACTCCTGCGCATCGGCCGCGGTAGGCGTGGCGCCTATTTTACCGGCCGCAAACTGGGCGTTTTGCTCGCGCAGCGCGCTTGCTATCTCAGGTACTGTTACTTTTAACTGGCTCATTTGATCCGGCTTTAGCCAGATGCGCATCGCGTAATCTTTCGCACCAAAGATTTGCACATTAGTCGTGCCCGGAATACGTTTTAGCCGGTCCAGCACATTTAAGGTAACGTAGTTTGAGGTCCATAAGTCGTCACGGCTGCCATCAGGCGAGTAAAACGCCAGTACCTGTAAAAAGCTTGACGAGCCTTTTTCAACCGTAATGCCCTGCCGTCGGACTTCTTCGGGTAAACGCGCTTCTACCTTGCTGACACGGTTATTGACGTTTACCGCCGCCTGGTCAACATCGGTGCCAATTTCAAAGGTAATAAAGATGGTGGTCATGCCCGAGCTGGTCGAGGTGGATGACATATACATCATACCCTCGACACCGGTAATGGCGTTTTCCAGCGGCGCTGCCACCGTTTGCTCAAGCACTTCAGCCGACGCCCCCGGGTACATCGCCATTACCTGCACCACAGGCGGGGCAATTTCCGGGTACTGTGCTACCGGCAAGCTGCGCATAGCCGCTAAACCGGCCAGACAGATAAAAATACCAATGACAAAGGCAAAAATCGGCCGGTCAATAAAATAACGCGAAAACATAGTCTGATCCCTGCCTGTTAGCCCTGAGTATTAGCTGGTGCCAGTTGCACTGGCATGCCCGGGAAGAAAATACGCGCCATACCCTCGACAATTACGGTATCACCGGCGTTTAAACCTGATGTAATCACCCAACCATTCTCGCCGTTCAGTTTTACCCAGTCGCCCACTTCTACCGGCGCCGGTAGCGCCACTTTACCGCCCTGCTCGCCATCGGCCAAAAGATACACAAATTTGCCGGTGCCACCGTCAAGCACCGCATTTTGCGGCACGACAATAGCGTTGTGGCGCACCGCGCCCATCAACTCAATACGGACAAACTGGCCGGGGCGCAGCAAATTATCGGGGTTACTGATCTCTGCTTTCATTTCGCTGGTGCCGGTTTGGCTATTAATCCGCACATCAGCAAAATCCACCACACCGGTTTGGTTATACTCAGATCCATCGGCCAGCAACAGCTTTACCTGCCATTGCTCTGGCAATGTTACCGCACCGCTTTGTGCTTCGGCGCGCAGTTTTAGCTGCTCGCGCTCGGCAATAGAAAAGCGCACATACATGGGGTCAAGCTGGGTGACATAAGTCAGCAGCATGTCCGGGCCAGATACCAGGGTGCCTTCCGATACCAGCTCGCGGCTGACCACACCGGCAATCGGCGAGCGCACTTGGGTGTAATTCAGCTGCAGCTGCGCCTGCTGTAATACCGCCTCAGCGGTTTTCACATCAGCCTTGGCCACATCCAGCGCCGATAAAGCATCATCTAACGCCTGCTGCGATACCGCGCCGTCTTTGCGCAGCTGCTGCAAGCGGTTTAACGTGCGCTCGGCCTGCGCCTGGCGTGCTTTGGCTGCACTGAGTTCCGCCTGATTGCGGTTTACCGTCGCCTGAAACGGCGCCGCATCCAGGCTAAACAGGCTTTGTTCAGCGCTGACTTTAGCGCCCTCGTTAAAATGACGCTTCTCTAAAATACCGCCTACCCGGGCGCGAATTTCCACCTCGCGCGAGCCGGCCAGCAGTGCTGGGCTTTGTAGCAACAGTGGCACGCTTTGTGGCGTTACCGTTATCACATCGACAACGGCAGGCGGCATACCGCCACCTTGTTCAGCCGCGACAGGCGCTTCAGAGCAGCCTGATAACAGCGCAACGGGAAACAACACTATTGCTCCGATGGCAACACGAAAAAAAGCAGACCTGGTTGTCATAAAAGTACCTGTAAGAGATCCGTCTGTTGCTGCAACTTAGGCAGCGGCAGGTGCGGTAGTTTTAGCTGAAAACACAATTGATATGAGTAAACCGCAGTAAAATAGCATATTTTTTACCGATCGGGATGAAATAAGTATGAAGATTTGTAAAAAAGCACAAGTGTGCCAAAATGACACATCAATTGCTTGTTGCACAGTTTAACCGCATAATACCGCTGTGACAGTTTGGCACAACAGGAAAGAACACTATGACAACGACTTTGCCCCGCATCACTGCCAGAGTGGATGTCGACACTCAGGATTTACTGACAAAGGCCGCAGCACTGGCTGGCATGTCTAGTATTAATTCTTTTGTGTTAAGTGCAGCTATCGAAAAAGCGAACCAAGTGATTGAACGCGAGCAGGCGTTAAAGCTGAGCCAGGCGGACACTAGCTTGCTAATGCAAGCGCTGGATAATCCTGCAGAGGTAAACATCAGGCTGAAAGCCGCAGCAGAACGCTACGAGCACAAAACGCAATAATGAATACGGTGCTGCTGGACAAAAACAGACTCGATAGAAAGCATTTCAACTGCGGCATTGAGCCACTGAATAACTATCTGAAATTGATGGCAAGTCAACAAGCTAAAAAAGACAACAGCCGCACTTTCGTGTTAGAGGATCATAACGACAATAGCCGCATCATCGGCTTTTATACCTTAACCATGGTACCAATTGTCCTGACGGCTTTGCCTGATAAGTTACAAAAAAAGCACTCGTCATCAACCTCAGCAGGCCTTATTGCCCGCTTAGCGGTTGACAAGCGCTACCACGGTCGGGGCTTTGGCGAATGGTTACTGATAGACGCTTTGCGCAAGTTAGTCGCAGCCAGTGACACCGTAGCATTTCCGCTGGTGGTCGTAGATGCCAAAGACGGCGCCAAACAATTTTACCAGCGCTTTGGCTTTCAGGCGTTTCAACACGCTGAGCACAAGTTGTTTATTAGCATTGCAGATGTAAGAGCAAGCTTTAGCTAGTTCAGGATGGTGATGAAAACCAGCCAGACCGGATGGTCTGGCTGAGTCTGGGTTATGCTTGCTGGTCAGCGCCTTCGGCCTCTACCGGCGGGCTTAGCATATCTTCACGGCTAAGGCCCAACAGTTCAGCCAGTGCGCTGGCGACATAGATAGACGAGTAAGTGCCCACGGCGATACCAAACAGCAGCGCGGTGGCAAAACCGTGAATGAGCGCACCACCTAAGTAAAACAGCACCAGTAGCACTAACACTGTGGTAAGCGAGGTGATCACCGTGCGGTTTAACGTGGACGTAATCGCCTCGTTAATGGTTTCAGCAACAGTGGCATCACGCAATTTGCGAAAGCTTTCGCGGATACGGTCAAACACCACTATGGTGTCGTTTATCGAATAGCCAATCAGCGCCAGTATCGCGGCCAGTACGGTAAGGTCAAATTCCAGCCCCAGCACTGAGAATAATCCCAGCGTTAAAATTACATCATGCAACAATGAGACAACGGCCCCCACCGATAAACGCCATTCAAACCTAAGCGCGACGTAGATTAAGATGCCAACTAAGGCCACCAGCATCGCCAGGCCGCCGTCTTGCTTGAGCTCAGCGCCGACGCTGGGGCCAACAAATTCCACCCGGCGCACGTTTACCGTGCCATCATCACTGGCGTTAAGCGCGGCGACGACTGCATCACCAATTTGCGCCTGCACTAAATCGGCCCGCAGTGGTATGCGAATAAGCACATCGCGACTGCTGCCAAACAGCTGCACCACGGCATCGTCAAAGCCGGCTGCGCCGAGTGTTTGCCGCACATTGGGTAAGTCGGCGGCCTGAGCAAAGCCTACTTCAATGACGGTGCCGCCGGTAAAATCCAGCCCCCAGTTGATGCCGTTAGTAAAAAAAGACGCTACCGAGCCACACAGCAACAATACCGATAGCAGCACTGCCGGCCATTTTAAGCGCATAAAATTAAGCGGTTTACTAAAATTAAATACCTGCATTTGTACGCTCCTTACACTGGCAGTGACTGCAAACGGCGGCCACCCCAGATTAAATTTACCAATAAGCGGGTGCCGACTACGGCGGTAAAAATGGAGGTTAAAATGCCAATCGCCAGCGTGACGGCAAAACCTTTTACCGGCCCGCTGCCAACGCCAAACAGCACCAGCGCAACCAGCAAGGTGGTAATGTTGGAGTCGGCAATGGTGGCAAAAGCCCTGTCGTAGCCCTGATGAATGGCCTGCTGCACCGAGCGGCCATCACTGAGCTCTTCGCGGATACGCTCAAAAATCAGCACATTGGCATCCACCGCCATGCCCACCGTAAGCACTATGCCGGCCATACCGGGTAAGGTCAGGGTCGCGCCCGGTACCATCGACAGCACACCGACAATCAGCATTAAATTGGCCATCAGCGCAATATTGGCCACCATGCCAAAAGCTTTGTAATACACCAGCATAAACAGCATTACCGCTGCCAGCCCCCACTTAATAGCACTGACACCCAAGGCGATATTTTCCTGCCCCAGGCTGGGGCCTATGGTGCGCTCTTCGATTATTTGCACCGGCGCAATTAAAGCGCCTGCGCGCAGCAAAGTAGCCAGATTTTGTGCCTCTGCCGGGCTGGCAATACCGGTAATGTCAAAGGTCATGCCCAGCCGCTGCAGGATAGTGGCGTCGTTGATCACTTCCTGCTGTTTTAGCAGTACCGGCGTCCCCTCTGCTGTGAGTGCCTCACCGGGTTTGTACTCAATAAACACCGACGCCATACGCCGCCCTACCGCATCTTTAGTGGCAGCAGAGAGCTTAGTGCCGCCCTGGGCATCCAGCTTAATCGTCACTTTTGGCTGGCCGTATTGGTCGTAGCCGGCGCTGGCGCCGTTGATATGATCGCCGGTCAGCATAATGCGTTTTTCCAGCAGCAGCGGCTGGCCATCGCGGCTGTAATACAGCTCAGCATTGGGCGGCAAGCGGCCAGCTAAGGCAGCAGTGATATCGGCCTGGGTATCAACCAGACGAAACTCTAACGAGGCGGTAGCACCAAGAATTTCTTTCGCCAGTGCGGTATCCTGCACGCCGGGCAGTTGCACTACGATGCGATCTGCACCCTGGCGCTGCACCAGAGGCTCGGCCACGCCAATCTCATTAACGCGGTTGCGGATAATGGTCAGGTTTTGTTGCAGCGCTTCTTCGCGTACTTGCTTTTGCCGTACTTCAGTTAATTTAAGCGTAAGGTTTAGGCCATCAGCGCTGTGTTGTAACTCTGGCATTTGCTGAGTAATCAGTTTTTCGCTTGCTACAACATCGTTGCTATCACGCAGGCCAAGCTTAAGCTGCTGTGTCGCGGTATCGACGCTGACGCTTTGATAACGAATGTGGTTTTCGCGCAATAAAGCGCGCAGCTGCTGGGCGCTGTCATTGAGCTGTTTATCCAGCACTGCCTGCAGATCAACCGCCAGCAAAAAGTGTACGCCGCCACGTAAATCCAGCCCCAACTTCATTGGGCCGGCGCCAATGGCATTTAGCCAGCCCGGCGTGGTCGGCGCCAGATTAAGCGCAGTAATGTAATTATTGCCAAGCACCAAGCTTGCCAGCTCACGGCCGGCTAGTTGCTCATCAGCCGAGTTAAAGCGCACCACTAACTGGCCGTTGTTGAGATCCAGTGCCTGAGGTTTAAGACCAGCGCGGTCAAATTCATTCGCCAGTTGCTGCACCAGGCCCGGGGTGAGCTCGCCGCCACGGCTGGCGCTAATATTCAGCGCCGGTTGTTCGGGGTATAAATTCGGTAGCGCATACACCAGCGCCAGTAACAGCAGGCCCAGCACTACCAGGTAGCGCCAAAGCGGGTTTTTATTCAACATTATCAATCCTTAAATGCACAGCCGCATGCTCAGAGGCAGCATAACGGCGCTAATATTGTTTGTTTGGCAAAGCACAGACAGCTTATGCAAGCACTGACAGCAAGGGCTTAACAGCGCAGCAGGCAAAACTGCCGGTAACAAAACCAGTGTTTATAAGTGCATTAAGAACGTGGTGGTGCGCGGGGTTGCTGCGGCTGTTTGGTTGGCGAAGAGGCATCAGCAAAGGTGGCGACAGTGGTAACAGTGGATAGCGCGCTCGATAATACCACGCCAGTGTTAGCAGGCAGCAACGGCGGAGTATCGTCGTTGTCAGCCGTAATGTTTAACAACGCTTGCTGTTGGCTCTGGCTAAGGGCGTAAAGCTGGCTGTCGGCAAGCGGCGATAAGCGTACATCCTGCACGGCAAAGGCTTGCGGCGTGCACAGTATCGCTATGTAAAATAATATCGCAACGCCACTAATCCAGCGCATAACCCGTCCAGCGCATAGCTGTGTATCATCCAATTTGCCAAAAAAAACGCCACGCTAAATAACGCGTAGCTGTTGGCATAATGGGCTCTTAACGGCCTTTGTACAAGGCCGGCAAGAAAAAAATACTATTTATGTATGACAAACTTAGGCTGCAGCCTGGCGCGCCTGTTGCTCCAGCTCGGCTTTTAACGCTGGCTCCAGCTTTAATTGCCGCGCCAGCTCGGTTAAATAACTGCGCTCCATAAAGCTTTCTTCATCAACCACCAGCACACTGGCTAAATACATTTCAGCCGCCATTTCCGGCGTGCTGGCGCTTTTAGCAATATCGGCCGGATCCAGCGGTTTTCGAAGCTCAGCGTCAAACCACTGCTGCAAGCTGTCATCCGTGGTTAAACGGGCAATTTCATTGTCGATAAGTTCGCGTTCTCTGTCATCGATATGGCCATCGGCTTTAGCGGCGCCGATAATAGCGCGCAAAATAGCATGGCTGTGCTGTTCTGCCTGAGGTGCTGGTAAACGGTCAATAGTTTGTGGCTCAGATCTTGAGGCAGCAGTTTGCTGTTGTTGCTGATAATTGCTGTAGGCTTTGTACGCTACCACGCCAAGCGCCGCCAGGCCGCCATAGGTTAAAATTTTACCGCCCATTTTACGGCCTTTTTTACTGCCCAGCAGTAAACCCAGCGCGCCGCCCCCCAAAGCTGCACCACCCCTGCCCGACAACAGCCCGCCTAAGCCACTGCTGCCTGAGGTTGATGTTTTGCTGTTACCTGATAGTAATTCAGAGCCCTGTTTAAATAACTGATCTAATAATCCTTTGGTATTCATTCATCTGTCTCATCTTTCCTAAGTTGTTTGTCTGACCTTAGCAGCAGCAAATAATTCCGGCCAGACATTAACTGTTACAAGCTGTTGTTTTATCAATACGCAAGCCTGTGCTTTACTGGTACTGCTTTTAGAAAAAACAACAAGGACACTTTATGTTTACTCCACGTTATCTCGCCCTGTTTTGTGCACTGGCCAGTGGTTTTGCCTTTGCCAGCGACGGCACGCGCTTGCTGCGTCAGCCTGACATTTCCGCCTCTCATCTTGCTTTTGTTTATGGCGGCGATATCTGGCTAAGCGATAAAAGCGGCCAGAACCCGCGCCAGCTAACCAGCCATCCGGCCGATGAATTTGCACCCAAGTTTTCACCCGATGGCAACTGGATTGCCTTTTCTGCCAGTTACGATAACAACACCGATGTGTACATTATGCCTGTCAGCGGCGGCAGCCCACGGCGGCTGACCTATCACCCGGGCGCAGATACCGTAAACGGCTGGAGCCCGGATGGTAAAACGGTGTTGTTTGCCTCTAACCGCGAAATTGCCAATAGCCGCAGCAATCAGCTGTACCAAATCAGCGTCGATGGCGGCTACCCACAAAAACTGATGCAGGCCGTTGCCTTTGAAGGCGACTTGCATGCTGATGGCAACAAGCTGGCTTACCGGCCGAACAATATGGCTCATCGTGGTGCCAGCGGCTGGCGGCTGCATCGCGGTGGCAGCACGCCGCCGGTGTGGATCATCGATCTGGAAAAACAGCAGCTGGAAAAAATTCCCCACCCTAATGCCAATGACTTTAACCCGTTCTGGCTTAATGACACGGTGTATTTTTTATCTGACCGCGACAACAAGGCAGTAAACCTGTTTCGCTATCAGAATCAGCAGGTAGAGCAGTTAACGCAAAACCAGGACTGGGACCTGCGCAGTGCTGCCGGCCACGGTAACAGCATAGTGTATGAGGCCGGTGGCTATTTGCACCAATACGATGTTGCCAGCGGCCAGAGCACACCGATTAGCGTTAACATTAACACCACTTCGGTACAAAAACGGCCGCAGTGGAAAGATGCCAGCAAAACCTTAACCCGTGCGCGGTTATCCAGCACCGGGCAGCGGCTGGTGGTATCGGCACGCGGTGATATCTTTACCGTGCCGGTAACCGATGGCAGCACGCGTAGCCTGACACAAAGCAGCGGCGTACGTGAATTTGATGGCTTGTGGAGCCCGGACGGTAGCAAAGTGGCGTATATTTCTGATGCTGGCAATAAACATCAGTTGGTGCTGGAAAATCAGGACGGCTTAAGCGCGCCGCAAGTATTTCCACTGTCTGACAGCGGTTATTTTAACCTGCTAAGCTTTTCCCCCGATGGTAAACGCATTGTGTATCAGGATAATCACCTGAATTTATACGCCTTTGATCTACAGAAAAAGCGCAGCCAAAAACTGGATAGCTCACAGCGGCGCGAAGACTTTATCGTGTCATTCTCGCCCGACAGCCGTTATCTGGCCTATACCGTGGCTGGTGCGAACTACTTTAGCCAGATCAAACTGTTCGATTTTAACAGCAACAGCAGCACACAAATTACCGATGGCTTAAGCCACGCCAGCGATCCGGTTTTCAGCCAGGATTACCTGTTTTTTACCGCCTCGGTTAATACCGGGCCATCGCAGGTTGGGCTGGATTTATCCACCCGCGAGCGGCCAGTGCGCAGTGCTATTTACGCTTATGTGCTGGCCGCTGACGGTAAATCGCCGCTGCTGCCCAAAGCCGGAGATGAGCCACTAAACAGTAAAGACGACAATAAAGAGGCGAAAAAAGACAGCAGCAAAGCCGCCGTTAAAGCCGTCAAACTTGACCTTAATGGCCTGCAAAACCGCATCGTCGCCCTGCCGGTGGCCGAACGTAATTACGCCAGCTTAAGCGTCGCCAGTGATGGTGCACTGTTTTACTTAGAGCGTAGCCAGCCTGGCAGCAGTAATGAGCCACCGGCGCAGCAAAACCCGAATAACGGCACTTTATATCGCTATGATTTTGCCGAACACAAGACTGAGCAAGTCGCACAAGCCATTAGTGACTATCAGTTAAGCCAGGATGGCAACAAAGTGTTGCTATTCAGCCAGCCAAACAAACTGGAGGTAGGTGATGCCAAGGCTAAGCCAGACGCTAAAGCCGTTAATCTGAGCGAGGTGCGCAGCTTTGTTAACCCCAGTGAAGAGTGGCAGCAAATTTTTAATGACGCCTGGCGTATGCAAAAAGAGTACTTTTATGATGCCAATATGCACGGTATTAACTGGCAGGCCATTTATGACAAATACCAACCAATGCTGAAACATCTGCAGCGCCGCGAAGATTTAAACGACGTACTGGTAGACATGATTGCTGAGCTGCAGGTCGGCCACAACCGTATTGGCGGTGGCGATGTGCATCAGGAAACCCCAAGTAAAATGGGCTTGCTGGGCGCCGATTTTGTGCTGAAAAACGGCAAATATCAGTTTAGTACTGTTTATCAGGGCGATCGCTGGAGCCCGTTTTTACAAGCACCACTGAATGTACCAGGTGCCAGTGCTAAAGCCGGCGATTATCTGCTGGCCATTAACGGCCGCGAGCTTAACAGCACGGATAATATTCACGCCTTGATGGACAACACCCAGGGCAAACAAGTGGTGTTGACGCTGGCCGATGATGCTAAAGGTAAAAACCGCCGCAACATTACCGTTGAGCCGATTGCCAATGACAGCCAGCTGCGGCTATGGCATTGGGTAGAGCATAACCGCAAGTTAGTCGCCGAAAAAACCGACGGCAAAGTGGCCTATGTCTATCTGCCCAACACGGCAGATGGCGGTTTTTACTTCTTTAACCGCATGTTCTTTGCTCAGGTTGATAAACCGGCACTGATCATTGATGAGCGTAGAAATGGCGGTGGCCAGGCGGCCAATTACATTACCGAAATTCTCGGCCGGCCGTTTTTATCCGGCTGGAAAGACCGTGATGGCCTGGTCTTTACCACTCCGGGCGGTGGTATTTATGGCCCGAAAACCATGTTGATTGACCAGGATGCCGGCTCTGGCGGTGACTTCCTGCCCTGGGCGTTTAAACGCCTAGGTTTGGGTAAAACCATCGGTAAGCGCACCTGGGGTGGCTTAATTGGTATCTCTGCTAACCCGCCAATGATTGATGGCGGTTTTCATGTCGTGCCGTTTTTCCGCTTCTACACGCCGGACGGGCAGTGGCGGGTCGAAAACGAAGGTGTCGCGCCGGATATTGAGGTAGAACTGGATCCGATAGCGGTGAATAAAGGCATAGATGTGCAGTTAGAGCGTGCCATTACACACACGCTGGACGAGCTCAAGGCTAACCCGCCCAAAGATCACAGTCAGGCGCCAGCGATGCCAACACAACTCGGTATGTAACAGCTCTGCAGTATAAAGATCTCAAGCCGCTGTCCCGATAGCGGCTTTTTTATGCCAGCGTTGCTTTCGCCCGTTTTAGCCGCTGGCGTTTTCCAGCGGCGTGAATAACGCCATCAGCCGCCAGCCCCAGCAAGCGGCGAAACTTAGGACACTGCATATGGCTTGCTGCTGTACATACGGCAGCGTGGCGTAAACCATCGCGCATTGCCTGCAGTTGTGTAATAGTGTTGTCCAGTTCATCGGCTTTGGCTAACAGCAAGGCGCGGTCGATATCCGGCGGCCCCTTTTGCCCTAACATTGGTGCCATTTCGTCCAGCGTAAAGCCTGCTGCCCGGCCCAGCGCAATCAATGCCAGCCGCTGCAACACGTTAGCATTAAACACTCTTCTTAACCCCCGGCGGCCAACAGAGCTGATTAAGCCTTTTTCTTCGTAATAGCGTAACGTCGATGCCGGCACACCCGAGCGTTTGGCAACTTCGGCAATATCCATTATTGCTCCTTGACTTAAAGCTAACTTGAAGTTGTACGCTAACACCGATATTAACTGCAAACAACCAGGAGAATCTGATGGAGCCGCTGTTAGCGATTGTACTAATGGGTATTGGTGCTACTGCGCTAATGGATGTGTGGACTATGCTGCGTAAAACACTGTTAGGTGTCGCGCCGGCAAACTATGCCATGGTAGGCCGCTGGCTACTGCATATGACACGGGGCCAGTTTCGCCATCAGGCGATAGCGGCCGCCCCCGCCATGCGCGGCGAACATAGCGTTGGCTGGTTAGCCCATTATCTGATCGGCATTGCCTTTGCTGCGCTACTCATTGCTATTTTTGGTGTCAGCTGGCTGCAACAGCCAAGCCTGCTGCCGGCACTAACCGTGGGTATTGCCACCGTTGCCGCCCCTTTTTTACTCATGCAACCGGCGATGGGCGCAGGCGTGGCCGCCAGTCGTACACCCAACCCGGTTTCAGCACGCTTACATAGCCTGCTAACCCATAGCATTTTCGGCCTGGGCTTATACCTGTCCGGCCAGACACTTATGCTGTTGTCGGCGCTATAAGCTAAGCACATTAAACGTACAAGTGTGCACTGAAATATAAAATCAGCAGCCTGAATAAATAAAATTATATTGTTTATTTTCAATATATTAAAAACCAATAATTCATATAGCCAGACATTCAACTGGCCAAACCAGATATTTTAGTGTACAAATGTGCGCTGAATTTTTCTGTGGTAAGTAAATCGCTGTGATCACTGTATTAGGCCGCCTGTGGCGGCAATTTTGTTTAATGCTAGGCAACCAAGCCTCTGTACGTCTGTATTTGTTACCACTGCTACAAGCCATCTGGCCCGGTTTTCTGCCGGGCCAATATCGCGCCCGTTTAATGTCAGCAAGCTGGCAAACGCCGGATATGGTGCTGTTACGCTTTAACGTGTCGTCGCGCTGGCCGGGTTTTGTGCCAGGCCAGCACCTGCTGTTAACACTTACACATAACGGCAGAAACCTGAGCCGGCCTTTTAGCATCTGCTCGCCGCTTAGCCTGTGGCAGGCCACAGGCCAGATTGAACTTTGCTGCAAAGTGAGTCAGAGCGGCAGCTTTACCCCGCTACTGGCCAGCCTAAAAAGCAATAGCGTAGTGAATATCAGCGCTGCGCAGGGCGATTTTAGCTGGCAACAACCCGCGATGCCCGCGCTGTTTATTGCCGCCGGCTCCGGTATTACGCCTATTGCTTCTATGCTATTGAGCCAACGCCATTGGTTGGCACCGGCCACTTTATACTACCGCGTACGCGGCACAGAAAACGCCGCCTTGCTGCAGCGGCTGCAACAGCTGGCAGCACAACAGCCGTTATTTACCCTTCATTTATCCGACAGCCGGTTTGAACATAGCGACGTCTTTACCCGGCAAATAGGCACCGCGGCCAATAATAAGCAGCTGTATCTGTGTGGCCCCTCTGCTTTTATGCAGCAGTTAAGCACCGCCTTAGTACAAGCCGGCGTAGCGAAGGGCGATATTTTTCAGGAGCAATTTGGCCCGGCACTACCGGTATTGGCCGGTGGCGATAACAGCGGCCAGCATCAGGTAGCGCTGCAACACGCAGCCGGTAATAAGGTGTTTACCGCATCAGCCAACCTGAGTTTGCTGCAAAGTGCCGAGCAACAGGGGGTAAACCCGCGTTTTGGTTGTCGCATTGGCGTGTGTTTTCAGTGTGTCTGCGACAAAGTCAGCGGCCAGGTGCGTGATATCCGCAGCGGCGCGTTAAGCGGCCATGGCAGTGAACAAATTCAGTTATGTATCAGCCAGCCGGTCACGGATCTGGTGTTAAAACAATAGCAGGGCGAACCATGGCATTAAGCAACGAACAATACAACGCGCTGGCCAGCGAGCTGGACGACATAAAACAGCAGGTGCAGGCACAACTGGGCGAGGCCGATGCGCGTTACATTCGCCGCGTGTTGCTATTGCAGCGTATCAGTGCGATCAGTGGCCGTATTCTACTGGTGCTAGGCTTTATCACGCCCTGGCTGTGGGGCCTTGGCGTGTTGCTGCTGGCGCTGGGGAAAATTCTCGACAATATGGAAATTGGCCACAATGTACTGCACGGCCAGTACGACTGGATGAACGATCCGCTATTACACTCCCGCCGCTACGAGTGGGACATCGCCTGCGAGTCAGGCTCCTGGCAGCGCACCCACAATGTTGAGCATCACAGCTATACCAATATTATCGGCAAGGATCGTGACTTTGGTTATGGCTTGCTGCGTCTTAGCAACGATTTTCGCTGGCGGCTGCGCAATTTATGGCAAGGCGGCACTTACCTGCTACTGAGCATGTTGTTTCAGTGGGGCGTGTCCTACCACGAGCTGGCTGGCCAGCGGGTGTTTTTCGGTAAAAAGAAGAATGACCGCCAAACGCAGGTGTCTGACACTGAACTTAAAAAAGCCTTTTTTGTTAAAGGCGCGCGCCAACTGATAAAAGACTATCTGTTCTTTCCGTTAATAGCAGGGCCGATGTGGCTGTGGGTGCTGTGCGGTAATTTACTGGCCAATTTAATCCGCAATTTATGGACATCAACAGTAATCTTTTGCGGCCACTTTACTAAAGAGGTGTATGCCTTTAAGGCGGCGGATTGCGAAAACGAAAGCCGCGGCCATTGGTATTACCGCCAGATGCTGGGCTCGTCCAACTTTACCGGCCCAACCTGGCTGCATATTTTAACCGGCCATTTAAGCTGCCAGATAGAGCACCATTTATTTCCCGATATCCCTGCCCGGCATTATCCGAAGATGGCCAAACAGGTGCAGGCAATAGCGGCAAAATACGGCATCCCGTATAACACCGGCAGCTTTTTGCGCCAGTACAGCACAGTGTTTTGGCGCATTATGCGCTATTCACTGCCCGGTGGTAAAAGCGCGGTAAAAGCATTGTAGGGGCGCATCTTTGCGCCCGATTTGGCGTAGGGGCGCATTATTGCGCCCAATTTGTGCAGGAGCGTATATTTACGCCGGATTTGGCGCAGGGGCGCATCTTTGCGCACGATATGCGGGGCATATAATTAACGCCCGATGTTCTGCCTGGGCGCAATAATGCGCCCCTACAGTTAATTTGCCGTCGTGCGTTTATCGGTGCGGTCCAGTGCGCGAATAATATCGCGCCAGCTTAAAATACCCTGCGGCCGATTGTGGCTGTCGACTACCGGTATGCAGGACACCCCTTCATGGTTAAATAAATGAATAGCATCCATCACCTTAGCCTCTGGCTGCAACGTCACTGGCTTGCGCAGCATCACCTGATGCACTTTTTTATTTAAGGTGGCTAAATCGCGCGGCGTTTCTGCTGCGGTGCCAATATGTGGGCTTAAGGCTTTAAATAAATCGCGGTCAGATAACACACCAATTAAGATGCCCTTCTCTACCACCAGCACATGGTGAAACTTTACGTGGTCAAAAATTTGCTTTACGACACTAAGGGTATCATCGGGTGAAACGCTCACCGGTTTGGCGCTCATTAAACGGGCAACATTCAACATAGGTTACTCTTGGCTAAGCCACTGTAAAACTTCACTCTTATGGCCAAGACTATAGCGTTTTTTAGCGGCATTACCAGCCCTGAGCAATAGCGGCTACGCCTGGTGTTTTTAGCCAAAAACAGTTAATTCTGCACTTTTGGCCAAAAACGACTAAATTTGAACTACTCGTCAGCCTGGTATTGTTTATGCGCGAACAGATCTTAGATACAGCCCTGACACTGGCTGCTAACACCCATTGGGAGCACCTGAGCTTGCACCAGGTGGCCACTGCGTTGGGCATTAGCCTGGCCGATATTTACCCGCACTACCGTACTAAAGATGAGTTAGTTGATGCCTGGTTTGACCGCGCCGATAAAGCGATGTTAGCCGCTGCGCAAACTGCAGCGTTACCGGCGGCACAGCGTATTGAGCAGGCGATAAAACGCTGGCTTGGCGCACTGGCCCCCTACCATAAGCTGACCGGCCAGATGCTGTTATATAAACTGGAACCGGGCCATATTCATTTGCAGTTAGGCGGTGTGTTACGCCTTAGCCGCACCGTGCAGTGGCTGCGCGAAGCGGCGCAATTACAGGCCAGTGGCGCTGCACGTATTGGCCAGGAGTTGGCACTGAGCGCGCTGTTTGTCGCGGTATTTATCTACTGGCTAAACGACAGCTCAGTAGCGCAGCAACATAGTCTGGCGTTGCTGCAGCGCAAACTCCGCTGCAGCGATAACCTAAAACTATGGCGTTAAGTGTCCATCAGCGCTCGGTGCAGCGCTTTTAACCGGGCAAGGTCACTGGCGTGGCGTTGTGCCTGTTCAGCCCTTGCCAGCGCGTCTTCGGAGTGGCGCCTGGCCTGAATACGCAGCTGTGGGTTCATTTTTGCCAGGGCAATAAAGCTTTTTTGTAAGCGGATCTGAATTTCAACCAGGGCCGCACCGTCACGGGCTATCGGCGTGAAAAAATCATCGAACAAATCGTTAAGCGACAACCCTAGCTGCCAGAGCCGCGGATAACGCACGACAGCGTCACTGCTATCGGGCAGTTGCCAGTTACTTAATACCCGC
Organism: Rheinheimera pleomorphica; assembly: GCF_011634895.1. Lineage (GTDB taxonomy): Bacteria > Pseudomonadota > Gammaproteobacteria > Enterobacterales > Alteromonadaceae > Alishewanella > Alishewanella pleomorphica. The sequence continues at coordinate 235,895 of NZ_SIRR01000025.1, forward strand.
ATACCACGGCCGATAATCTCAATGGCAGTGCCAGGGTCATTAATGGCCGGTGACAAGGCTTTAGAAGCTATTTCGGCCAGCACCAGCAGGCCAAAGCGCGGATCCTGATCAAAGCTGCGAAAATCTTCAATAGTAAAGGCCTTAGCTAAGCTGTCGGTGTTATCCGGCAGCTCGCCGTCGATCCACAGCAGTGGCCGGCCTGGCTCGATAAAAACACCGGCACGCACCACAATAAACACCTTACAGTCGTGCGCTTGTGCCCAGCTATAAATGGCGTTTACATCGACATGCTGAATATAGCCAATGGTTGAGGTTAAAAAGGCTTTGGCGCGCTCTGGCACTTGTGCCAGGGTTGTCAGCGGGTTGGCCCCGAGCCAGGGATCGTTAACAAAGGCCATCAGCGCCGCATAGGCTTTGTCCTCTACCCGGTTGGCGGTTTCCCCTACCCGACCCAGGCCCGATAAATGGTTTATCCATACCAGTATTGTAATAACAATCAGCGCCGTAACCACTATCGTCGTTAAAAACAGCACGACCTCACCACGCTCGTTATAAAGCTTAGTGTTAAGCAGAATAATGCTGACAATACTGTATAAAAACGAGCCGACAAAGGTTGCCAGCGCATTGTGTGTCGTGCTGTCTTCCATTAGCAGCCGGGTGGCCCGCGGTGACACGCTGTTGGTGGAGGCGCTAAAGGCGGCAATCATAATACTAAGCGAAAAGGTAGTAACGGCCAGCATGCTCGATGCCAGAATCGTCAGGATTTTCTCCGCCGCACCGGCGCCAATAATACCGGCGACAGAGGCGGGGATCAGATCCTGCAGCAGCACCGCCACTAAGGCCGATAACAACGCCAACAGTGCAAAGGCTACGGTTCGTACCCACAAGGTGCGGCTTAGTTTAAGTAGCTTCCAGCCCCATTTTGTTACCATGTTTTAGCCTCTTTGCTGCTGCCACCACTTGCTAAGCTCAGTAGCGTTCCCCCTCATCAGTACCGGCAAGCTGCGTTTTTGCAACTGATATTGATACATAGGATCGTAGTAATCTGTTAGTAGCCGCGCTATCCACAACCGGTGCAAATTGATATCGCCAGTTTGCTGCTGCGCACTTAATGCCTGTTCCAGCATAGCAGCCAATTCGCTGTAAAGGGCGCCGCCTAAACGTTTGGCAATGCGCGCCATACCCTGGCGCAACATGTCGCTAAACACCTCAAAGCCCTGCTGGCCCACTGTGGCAACGGCCTCGGCATACAAGTCGATAATATAATCCTGCAGTATCACCTCAATGCGGGCACTAAGCGGCTCTTCCAGTAACAGCAGCGGGCTTTGCTGCATTGCCTGATACAGTGCGTGCGGAATATTGCGCTGGCCTATCAGCAGACTTTCATCCTCTAACAGCAAAAACGGCGGTTGTGTGCTTTGTACCTGTAAAAACCTGGCCGCCAGGTTGTTCTCAAAACTGATTTGGCTGGGCTGGGCTGCAAGCTTACGGCCAAAAGCCGAGCCGCGATGGTTGGCCAGCGCTTCTAAATCTACCGCCTGTAACTGCGTTAATAAACGGGTTTTGCCACTGCCGGTGGGGCCGGCCAGCAGCAACAGCGGTTGGCTTGCCACCTGCGCTATCGCGTTAATCGCCGCCTGACGCAGCGCTTTAAAGCCGCCGGTTATTCTGGGGTAAAGCACGCCGGCATCAGCAAGCCACTGCTGCGCAATTTGCGAGCGCAGGCCACCGCGCGCGCAGTACAAGATGCCATTGGGGTGTGCTTTGGCAAAATCAGCCCAGGCTTGTACCCGCGCCGCTTTTACTTCGCCCTGCACCAGCTGGTGCCCCAGCGCTATGGCCGCCTGCTGGCCCTGCTGTTTATAGCAGGTACCGACAGCAGCGCGTTCGGTATCGGTCAGCAGTGGTAAATTGACACTGCCATACAAGGCACCGCGGCTAAATTCCATCGGGGCGCGTACATCCAGCAAAGGTAGCTGCCGGCGCAAAATCTCGTCATAGTGAGCACACAGCGGCAACGTATCCGGTATCTTGCTCATCAGCGTACGCGGATACGGTGGCCGCGGCCGCGGGCTTTTAGCTCACCTATTGGCTGCAGCGCTAAATCATACTCTACCGCCAGATGAATAAAAGCCGCTTCGGCGTCAGGGCTAACGGCCACCAACAAGCCGCCGCTGGTTTGCGGATCGCACAGGAGTGCCTGCTGCTCGCTGCTTAGTGGCGATACCTTGGCACCATAGCTGGCAAAATTGCGGCCACTGCCTCCCGGAATGCAGCCTTTGGCAATATAGTTTGCTACTTCGGGTAACACCGGCACCGCATGGCTGTCCAGCTCGGCATACAGGCCACTGCCTTCACACATTTCCAGCAAATGACCAAGCAGCCCAAAGCCGGTAACGTCGGTCATCGCTGAGATACCCTCAAGCCTGGCAATATCGGCGCCGATCCGGTTCAGCTGCACCATAGTGTCGCGCGCCAGCATTGCATGCTCTGGCAGCAGTTTTTTCTGCTTTTGTGCCGTGGTTAAAATGCCCACACCGAGCGGTTTGGTTAAATACAGTCGATCACCGGCTTGGGCGGTGTCATTGCGTTTTAGCCGGGTAATAGCAACCCGGCCATTTACCGACAGGCCAAAAATCGGCTCTGGGGCATCAATGCTGTGGCCACCGGCCAGCACTATGCCAGCCTCTTTACAGGTGTGCCGTGCCCCTTCAAGCACCTGCTGCGCCAGGTCTGCCGGTAGCTTAGTCACCGGCCAGCCTAAAATGGCTATTGCCAGCATCGGCGTGCCGCCCATCGCATAAATGTCACTGATAGCGTTAGTGGCAGCAATGCGGCCAAAATCGAAGGCGTCATCGCAAATCGGCATAAAAAAGTCGGTGGTGCTTAAAAGCGCTGTGCCATCTCCCAAATCATAGGCGGCGGCATCATCTTTACTGGCATTGCCCACCAGTAATTTACTGTCACTAAATTTAAGCTTAGTTTTTAGAATAGTATCAAGCACTTGTGGCGATATCTTGCAACCACAACCAGCGCCATGGCTATATTCAGTTAATTTAACAGCAGAAAAGTCCAACATCATCAGGCAGGGCAACTAAAAGCGACAAACATCATGCCAACATAACCAAAGCCCTGACAGATCACAAGAGCCGTCAGGGCTTTTCACTTAAGTTCAGCGGGTTAAGGCGCAATCTGGTAAATCACCTTTACCGATTTTTCCAGACTGATATGTTTTGGCAACACTAACATGCCGCTGCTTTCGGCCATATCGGCTTTACGCAGCATGCCATAGCTGACAGCGGCGCCGCTAAAGCCAAAGTCGCCGGCCAGCGAGCCCCAGTCAGCGGTGTCACTGATGGCAAATACTGAGCTGATTTTTACCCCCTGCACCGCCGCCAGCTGCTGCGCCCGTTGCCGGGCATTTTCGCCAGCCAGCTGGCTTAATTTAAGCTCGTGCTGCTCACGCTTACTGCTGTCAAAGCTGGCTTGAATATTAAAGATCTGCGGCTGTTTAAACAGGTAATCCATAATGGCAGCATAGTTGGTCAGCTGTTTTAGCGTTAGCGTTACCGGCTGGCTGGCTTCATAGCCGGTAATGGTTCTGTCATTATAGTCTTTGTACAGTGCGCTTTTATTTAGCTGAGCCGCTTCAATATCCGCCTCGGTCAGCCCCTGCGTTTGCAAAAACTGCAACAACTGCCGGCTTTGCTGATATACCGCATTAGTGGCGGCATCGGCTGTTGCCGCGGTGTGGCGGATCACCAGCTGCAACCGGGCTTCATCCGGTGCGACCTCAAGTTTGGCGACACCGGTAACATTGATAAACGGAAAATCCGGCAACGGGCTGGCCTGTATGGCGCCGCTAAACGCCAATGCCAGTGCGCTGGTTATCAGAGAAAATTTCATGCTGTGCTCCTTTAGTGTATTACGCGCATTACAACAAAAGCGGCGCGGTTAAATTGTCATTATTTGTAGCGTTGTATTTCAGGCGGTTTTCGCCTTACACTGCCTTTTTTCTGCTTTTAAGGAAACCTTATGTCTGTGCGCCTGTTATGCCTGAGCGCGGCTCTGCTGTATGGCAATTCTGCCTTTGCTGCCACTGATGCCTATACCTATGCAAATTACGATGCGGTTAAGGTAAGCCATCTGCATCTGGATTTAGCGGTTAACTTTACACAAAAGAGTTTAACCGGCTTTGCTGACCTGAAACTTAACTGGCAGCAGCAGGCTACTGGCCAAAATGACGTCTATCTGGATACACGCGATCTGCTGATTGAGCGTATTTATGCCAAACGCGCTGATGGCCAGTGGCAAAAAGTGCCCTTTAGCTTAAGCCAGCGTGATGCGGTGCTGGGCAGCAAACTAAGTGTCAGCCCGGGTTTTCAGGCTGACACCCTGCGTATTTACTACAGCTCTACCGAACAAGCCTCTGGTTTGCAATGGCTAACGCCGGAGCAAACCGCCGGTAAAACCACGCCCTTTATGTTTAGCCAGAACCAGGCTATTCACGCCCGTAGCTGGATCCCAATTCAGGACACGCCGGCTGTGCGTATGACGTACAGCGCCCGCATTCAGACACCAGACAATTTGCTCAGCGTGATGAGCGCCCCTAACGACCCGGCCACAGCGCGCGATGGTGATTATCAGTTTTATATGCCGCAGGCTATACCGGCCTATTTAATTGCTATTGCCGCCGGCGATTTGCAATTTAAAGCCATGAGCGAGCAAACCGGCGTTTATGCCGAGCCTTATATTCTGCAGGCCTCGGCAGAAGAATTTGCCAGCACCCAGGCAATGATTGATGCCACCGAACAGCTGTACGGCGATTACCGCTGGGGCCGCTATGATTTGCTGATCCTGCCGCCAAGCTTTCCGTTTGGTGGCATGGAAAACCCGGTGCTGAGCTTTATTACCCCCACTGTTGTGGCTGGTGATGGCAGCCTGGTAAACCTGATTGCTCACGAGCTGGCGCATTCCTGGTCGGGTAACCTGGTAACCAACGCCAGCTGGCGCGACTTATGGCTGAATGAAGGTTTTACTTCTTATGTCGAAAACCGCATTATGGAGCAGGTATTTGGTACCGACCGTGCCGTGATGGAGCAAGCATTATCGGTGCAGGGCTTAAAAGATGAACTTACAGAGCTAAGTGCCAATGACAGCATTTTGCATATCGATTTACAAGGCCGCGACCCGGACGATGCCTTTAGCGGCGTGCCTTACACCAAGGGCCAGCTGTTTTTAATGTATCTGGAGCAAAAGTTCGGCCGCGATAAGTTCGACCCTTTTGTTAAACAATACTTTGACGATCATGCCTTTCAAAGCCTGGATACCGCCGCCTTTATTAACTATCTTGACCGGCAGCTGCTGCAAAAATACCCCGGCATAGTGTCATTGGACGAGGTTAATCGCTGGATTTACCAACCCGGCTTACCCGAGGGTACGCCGCAGCCACAATCTGATGCGTTTAATCAGGTACAACAGCAAGCCAGTAGCTGGTTAAGCGGCGCAGCGACCTTAGATAGCCTGCCAACCAGCAACTGGACAGTGCATGAATGGCTGTATTTTATTAATAATTTACCGCTTAGCATTACGCCAGAGCAGCTGGCCGAACTGGATGCCGGCTTTAACCTGACGCAGTCAACTAACAGCGAAATTGCCCACGCCTGGTATTTGCTGGCACTGAAAACCGGTTATCAGGAAATCGCAGCGCCGCTGGAGCAATATCTGATTAACATCGGCCGGCGTAAGCTGATTATTCCGCTGTATAAGCAATTAGCCAGCACACCGGAAGGCCTGGCCTTTGCCCGTGCCGTTTATGAAAAAGCCCGCCCGGGTTACCACCCGCTGGCGCAGGGCAGCGTTGACGCCTTACTACGCTAGCCTAAAATGCACTGATCTAAAGCCTGTTGGCAGCGTAAAGGCTGGTAACAGGCTTTTTTATGAGTAAGCAATGCAAAAACTGTTTTATGACGGCAGTTGCCGTTTATGCCAGCGTGAAATCAACTGGCTGGCGCCTAAACTAACTCCGCATTTAGAGCTTGTAGATATCAGTAATGAGGGCTTTAGCGGTTTTGCCGGTGTGACTAAACAGGCCATGATGCAGCGCATTCATCTGTGGCAGCATGATCATTTTTTAATTGGCATTGACGCAACATTACACTACTGGCATCTGGCCGGCCATACCTGGTTAGTCGCCTTTTTGCGCCTGCCGCCCTGCTACTGGCTGGCACAAAAAGCCTATGCTTATTGGGCAGCAAAACGCACTAACTGTACTAATGGCGATTGCACACTTTAACCATGCGCCGGCGAACCTTAACCAGACAAAGCGCAGCCACTGATGCGCAGATTTTACGCTTGCATAGCGCGATGGCAGATAAGTTACTGGCGCAGCCAGAGCTGGTAACACAGGTATTGCAGACGCTGGAGCAACGTTATCAGGCCGGTATAGTGCGCCATAGCAGCTATATTCACTGGTACAGTATTCTGGATTGTATAAACCAGCCTGAATTGTTTAAAGCCGCACTGCTTGATAGCGGCGAACGCATGTGCAAGCTGCGCCGGCGCACGGTGTTAGTCGGTGTGTTAACCGAACAGGAGCGCCAGGCTATTTTAATGGAGGGCTTATAATGTCACGCTTGTCTGTACTGGGTTATGCCGGCCTCATTCCTTTTATTGCCCTGCCGTTGTTGTACCTGCAACCGTTTTATCTCAGTGCAGCAGAAATACCTGAGCTGTACAGCCTGTATAGTGCGCTTATTCTGGGGTTTATGGCCGGCGTATTCTGGCCTGTGCTGCACACTAACAGCAGCGCAAAAACCGGCCGTTTAGCCATAGCAGCGGTAAGCTTTCCGGTACTGAGTTTTATCGCCTTTTTTACTGCCAGCGAGTACTTTTTACCCGCTCAGGCGTGTTTATTTATACTGCTGCGCTTAGCCGAGTACCGGCTGGGCATTAACCGTCAGTACAGCATCAGCTACCGCGCCCTGCGTAACCAGCTGACGCTGATCGTCAGCGCCAGCCATCTGTTGCTGTATTGGCTTATTCAAAATCCGGCCTTTGCCGGCGGTTAAAACCGGCTTTACCACCCAGGCATATCCGTCCAACACGGGTAACAGCCTTTGTCGATTTTTTGCAGCGGTATCAGCAACTGGTTTAACGACGCTAACAAGCACTGAGCAGCAAACACCGGATAGGCACCAGAAAGGCATCAAAGCGCGCAACCAAGACTGGAACACCTGTAAATTAATTGTTCCCTAAAATAATAAATTCCATTAGCATTCGTTATACCCAAAATTAAGCGAACCAGGCCGTTCAACAGGCGTTTAGCCGTCACTGAACAACATGCCGGATAAAACGCTAAAGCGTTAAGCCTCAAATGGTATCCCGATGGAATTCTTAGAATCATACGACGCTATAAGTCAACGTGACCTGGAAAAAGTAAAGGGTGAAGTTTCTGGGACGCGCTAACGCGCGCCCCAAATTGAAGCGTTATACGCCACGGAAAGGTCAGTGAAAAAAGTCAAAATCCTATCCATCTCAGCAATTGTACTAATCATCATTGGACTACTGATTCCTGAGAACATGATTATTCCGGTAAAAAATGCCACAGCCAAAGATTGGAACCACAAAACTTTTTGGTTTGAGCCTTGGGGTAGCTCTGGCGTTCATAAAGGAATAGATATATTCGGAAAAAAAGGCACGCCTGTACTTTCATCAACTAAAGGGGTTGTTGTTTATACCGGCACTATGGGCAAAGGCGGCAATGTGGTTGCTGTTTTGGGACCTAAATGGCGCATACACTACTACGCACATCTAGAAAGTATTTCTGTCTCGGGTGGCGCATTGCTCTGGTCTGGTGCTGTAATTGGTACGCTAGGTGACTCAGGTAATGCTCTTGGTAAACCACCCCATATTCACTATTCAATTTTTTCACTTATTCCTATACCTTGGTTAATAACAACTGAAACACAGGGTTGGAAAAAAATGTTCTTCCTAAATCCACATGAGAAATTAAAGTAAGTGGCGTATAACAGACCAACGCAATCGGACGCATTTTCGCTGGCTGGCGTCGCTGTGCTCTGTATTTTAGCCAGCTCAATGCGCCGTTGGTTGGGGCGTTGAGTAAGAACAGAGTCAAAATGGAATAGTGTCTAAAATGACATTTAACAATGCGATGAAAATACTTGATTCGGCTTATTCAAGTGACAAGCGCTCACTGAACAAGCTATTTAGGGATGCCGTTAAAAAAGAGTACGATACAAAGTTATCCGTAAAAGATGCATCACTATACGTAGACAATTATTACAAAATACTGGACGAGTGCTACCAGATAGTCATTGGGCAATTTAATGACAAAGCCAAACCCGATTTTGACGCTCTTGTGTTCTATAAATATCCTGAAATTTGCCAAGAATTGAAGAGCAAATGGATACAAAGGTTGTACTTTTCAGTCTTTCGGTAAAGCCCCTCTATGGGCATCATACATAGGTAACAAGCTGAATACACATAACACTTCCACCAAGCCGACATCAGGCCGCGATGCGACCTTCCCTGGCTGAGCTTGGCGTGGTGTAACCAAGGAGAATTCGATGAAAGTTTGGCTTTTGTTCTTGCTCACTGCGTTAATGCCAGTACATGCGAACCCCCTTTATACCGAAGTGCCCGATTCGCCTGAACCGACAAAGATTTACTTAATCTATCTGCATGGGCGAATCATTGAGAATTTTGGGCCTCGCCCTACCGATCCGCGTTTTGGGCTATATGATTACCCCGCGATACTCGAGACACTTTCATCCCGGGGGGCTGTAGTCATTTCGGCACAGCGCCCAGCTAAAACCGATATCAATCAATATGCCGGCATTGTTGTCTCTCAAATTGAAAAGTTGATCGAACGCGGCGTTTCGCCCGACAATATCGTTGTCGTCGGCTTTTCAAAAGGCGGCGGCATTGCAACACGCGTATCCAGTTTTCTACGCCGGCCACAAGTTCGCTTCGTCCTGCTCGCTGCTTGCCCTGGTGGCTCTGCTGCGCCACACATTAGTCTGACGGGCCAGGTTCTTTCGGTTTATGAGGAAAGCGATACACTAGCTGCCAGTTGCAAGCCTCTGGCAGAGCAGTCGGAGCAACTGCGATCATTCAAGGAGATCAAAATCTCCACCGGCAAATTGCATGGCGCGTTTTACATGCCGCTTCCGGTTTGGACTAATCCAGTACTGGATTGGGTGCAAGGCGTCGGAGGCTAACACTGTATTCAAACCGAAACTGCTGCGCAGGGCGGGTTAATGCAGCGGTTAAATATCCAGAGAAGTACTCAGACATTAAGGTGGTTTAGTGAAAAAGATGTTTTTAGCGTCATCTTTCGTGGATGTAGCAGATTTATTCGTGAAGTTCGCCGATGAAAAATGTGCAGGAAAAACGGTCACATTCATACCAACGGCGAGCCTTGTCGAAGAGGTAAAGTTTTATGTGGATGCTGGCAAAAAGGCCCTTGAAGAACGCGGGCTAATTGTTGACGAGCTTGAAATTTCGACGGCCACAAAAGAAAAAATAGTAAGTACAATTCAAAAAAATGATTACGTCTATATTACTGGCGGTAACACTTTCTTTTTGCTTCAAGAGCTGAAAAGAACAGGTGCGGATAAATTAATATCAGAACACATAAACTCAGGAAAAATGTACATTGGAGAGTCTGCCGGTTCCATTGTGCTTTCGTGCGATATTGAGTATGTAAAAGACATGGATGATTTCACTGCCGCGCCGAATATTGGTACATTTTCAGCATTAAACATGATTGATTTTTATCCGGTTCCTCATCATACAAACTTTCCATTCAAAGAGGCAGTTCAGAGCATCATCTCTCGTTATGAAGGAAAACTCGATCTTTGCCCAATTAGCAACACTGAAGCCATAGTAGTACGCGGCAATAAATTTGAAGTTTGGGCTGGCTAATTGGCTTAGCCCGCTTGTGTTAGTATGGCCGGCCTTAGTCACTGTTTGATGATAATTACGTTTTGCTAAATTTTTTCCCGCCCAAGCAACAGCAGGTGCTGGCTATTGCCCTGCCGATGATTGCGTCTAACCTGACCATACCACTGCTGTCACTGGTAGACACCGCCGTGGTGGGCCATCTTGAACACCCCTGGTACTTAGGCGGCGTCGCACTGGGCAGCAGCCTTATCAGCCTGCTGTTTTTACTGCTGGGCTTTTTACGCATGAGCACCACCGGCCTAACGGCGCAGGCTTATGGTGCTGACAACAAAACAGCGATAAGAAACAGTCTGTTACAAGCCGGCCTGATTGCGTTGTTTTTAGCCTTAGTACTGTTGTTGCACCGTCCGTTTATTATGCCACTAGTTAATGTGTACAGTGATGCGGGCAGCGAAGTACTTGAGCAAGCCGGTATTTATTTTCATATCCGCATCTGGAGCGCGCCGGCCGCATTGCTGAATATGGTGCTGCTGGGCTGGTTTTTAGGGATGCACAATGCCCGCTACCCGATGTGGTTACTGCTGTGTAACCAAAGCCTGAACATAGTGCTGGACTTAGTTTTTGTGCTGGGTTTTGACTGGCAGGTGGCCGGTGTCGCGGCTGCCTCTGTGATAGCCGACTACAGCTCCCTGCTGCTTGGCCTGTATTTGCTGCGCCGCTTATGGCGGGCCCAGCAGCTTGGCAGTGTAAACTGGCTGCAGCTGCGACAGCTAAGCGGCTATGGCCGGCTGTTTGCGCTAAACCGCGATATTTTTATCCGCAGCCTGTGCCTGCAGCTGGTATTTGCATTTATTGCCTTTCGTGGTGCAGCTTTAGGCGATACCATCGTGGCGGCGAATGCTGTACTGCTAAGCTTTTTAATGCTGGTATCTTACGCGCTGGATGGTTTTGCCTATGCCGCCGAAGCAATGACCGGCAAAGCCGTCGGGGCCAAAGATCAGCGCGATTTGCAACGGTTATTTGCCATACTGGCACAATGGGGCCTGGTATTAGGCATGCTGTTTTGCCTGCTGTTCTGGCTTGGCGGGCCGGCGTTGATTACGCTCCTAACCTCCATTGAGGCAGTGCAAATTACTGCCGCCGACTACCTGCCCTGGCTAATTGCCCTACCCTTACTGGCGGTATGGAGCTATCTGCTGGATGGCATTTATATTGGTGCAACTAAAGCCCGTGCCATGCGTAACGCTATGCTGGTGTCATTTGCCGGCTTTGTGCTGTGTTATGCCACTTTGCACAGCCTGGGCAACCATGCATTATGGCTGGCACTAAGCCTGTTTATGCTACTGCGCGGCCTGACACTGGCCTGGCCCCTATACCGCCGTGGTACGGCGGTATTATTCTAGTAAAGAGCAGCGCCGGGGCCGCCAGTGGCCCGCAACTAGAACGGCGCCGGATATTGTCGTAAAAACTGCGCTAAATCTTCCGATATTGCTGCCGTTAGCGGCTGTGAAAAGGCACCGATGTTTTGCTGTAACTGCGCCATGCTGGTGGCGCCGATAATAGTTGAGGTTACGCCATCCACCTGATTAACCCAGGCCAGTGCCAGTTGGGCCGGTGCCACGCTATGCGCTGCTGCCAGCTCAATAAAGGCGGCTATCGCCTGGTTCGACTGCGGCGTATCACGAAACAAACCATTACGTTGCAGCATGCTCCAGCGTGTACCTGTGGGCCGCCTACCGCCGAGGTATTTACCGGTTAAGGCACCACCGGCCAGCGGCGACCACGGCAAATAGGCCACGTTCTCATGCACACATTGTTCAATCAAATACGGCCAGTCTTTGCTGTGTAGCAGGCTAAATTCGTTCTGAATCGATACCATACGCGGTACATTATGCTGTTTACTCAGCTGCAAATACTGACTAATGCCCCAGGGCGTTTCGTTAGACAAGCCACAAAAACGGATTTTGCCGGCATTAACACAGCTATCCAGCGCCTGCAGCAAGCCCAGCATTTGCTCGGTTTGCTCTGCGGCATCAACGTCAGAAAAACCAATGCGGCCAACCGGGTGTTTGCCAAAATGCGGTGACACTCGATTAGGCCAGTGCAGCTGGTATAAATCGATATAGTCGGTCTGCAAGCGCTGCAATGATGCATCTACGGCCTGCACTAACGCTTGCGGTGTCATATCGGCGCCAGCGCGCACATGTGCCAGCCCCGGCCCGGCCATCTTGGTCGCCAGCACGATATCGCTGCGTTTAGTGCGGTTACGGCTTAACCAGTTACCGATAATACGCTCTGTCGCGCCGTATGTCTGTGCTGTGGGCGGAACGGCATACATTTCGGCGGTATCGATAAAATTTACGCCCTGCGCCAGTGCATAATCCAGCTGCGCATCGGCATCAAGCTGGTTGTTTTGGCAGCCCCAGGTCATACTGCCTAAACACACGCGAGATACCTTTACTGCACTGCTGCCTAAAACAGAATATTGCATAAAAAACCTATAGTTGTATCAGTGATATTTTGTTACGGCATCATAGCAACCGTGGTTCAGCTTGCCAGCTTTTGCTTAAGAAAAACCGCGTTAACCGGCTAGCAGTGCTTTAACACTGGCAGCCGCTGCTGGTTTTGTATCATAATCAGCGCATTTCCCGTAGCAAGATGAGAGATGTATGCGCGTTATCCGACCTTTAGTTATGCTGGCCATGGTGAGCGGCCTGGTTGCCTGCTCCGGCGCCCCGGGTGAGAGCCAGCTGGAACACCTGTTACAACAGCAATTTGACCAACAATACCAGGATTTAATCGATGTAAACGATCTGACAAAACACAACGGCTGGGCAGACAGTGAGCAGCATTACACGGCGGAAGTGACATACAATATAGAGTTTAAACAGTCATTTAAAGCTTATCTGGACCAGCAAACGGCCAAGCCCGGTAACCCGTTGGAAAAAGTGGCCAGCGGTATGTCCGCTGGCTTACTGAAGCTGCAATACGGTGATTTTAACGCTGGCGATACGTACCAGGTAAAACAGCAGACGCTACAACTGCGTAAAACAGAAAACGGCTGGGCACTGGCTAACTAATACTGCGCCATGGCCAACCTGGCCTGTTCCAGCCTGCGGTGACTATGCCCCGGAAACTGCTGTGCCAGCTGTTCTGCCTGCTGCAAGGTTTGCTCTGCCCGCGCCACATTTTGCAATTGCAGATACAACTGCGCCAGCGACGCCAGGGTATCGATAGAATCCGGATGGTCACCAAGGTCAGCCTGGCGTTGTTGTATGATCTGCAGATACAGCGCCAGAGCGCGCTGATATTGTTGCTGTGCTAAATAAGCGTCCGCCAGAAGCTGGCCGGCGGTTAATGCCGACGGATGCGACTGTCCCAATTGCTGCTGCATCTTGGCATAGGCTGGTGCCAGCAGCTGCTGCGCCTCTGCCGGCTGCTGCTGTAGTAATAGCACCCGAGCCAGTTTCATCTGGCTTTGCAGAGTCTCAATATTATCACTGCCCAGTACCGTGCTGCGTTCTGCCAGTACCTGACGAAACAGCTGTTCAGCCTCAACCAGCCGGCCCAAACCACGGTAAGTATCGGCCAGATTATGCATAGAACGCAGAGTATCCGGATGCTGCAACCCCAGTACTTGCTGGGCCAGGGTGATATGGTCACGGATCACCGGCTCAGCCAGCTGATAGCGGCCACTGGTTTCATATACTGAGCCAAGGGTGCTCATACATTGCAGGGTTGCCGGGTGTTTTTCGCCCAATAACTCATTGGCTTTGTCCAGACACTGCTGGTAATAGTGCTCAGCCTTGTCGTAGCGCCCTAACCAATGGTTAATAATACCGAGGTTAGTCAGCGAGTTGATGATATCAGGGTGCTGCGCGCCCAGCAGTTTTAGCCGCTGCTGATATAAACGCTGCCACATTTGCTCTGCTTTAACCAGCTCTCCGGCGGTATGATAAGCACCGGCTAGATCACTTAGTGCGCCCAGTGTTTTATTATGCCCGGCGCCGTACAGTTGTTCGGTCAAATTAAGCGCCTGATAAGACAGGGCTAATACATCAGCCGTTTTATACTGATCTTTATACAGCCCGGCCAGGCTGGTGATAATCGACAAATACAGCTCGGTCGCAGTAAGTTGATACTGCTCTGCCAGCGCTTTGGCCTGCTCCAAATGAGATTGCGCCGCGCTAAGTTGCCCCAACGAAAAATAACTACGTCCTATTACCTGTCGTACGGCGGCTTCCACTTCAGGTTGTTGCAACAGGGCATGCGCCTCGTCTTGTTGCAATTGCGAGCTGGTCTGATCCAATATCTGTTGCACTGTGGGAGTCTGACCTTGCGCAACAAAGGGGTCGACACTGGCCAGCATGCCAGTAACAAAATCGGTGATAGCCTGGGCTTTATCACGCTGCAACCGGGCCTGATCACGCTGCGCGGCAACCTGCTGTGATTGCAGCCAGATAGCAATACTAAAACCGATCACCGCCAGCAGCGCCGCGCCAGACAACAGGCTGCTGGCTAAATTACGCCGCACCAACATCTGGCTGCGATACCACCAGCTGTCGGGCCTGGCCTGCACCGGATAACCACCGAGATAGCGCTTAATATCGTTGGCAAAAGCGGCAACGGAGTGATACCGCTGCGCCGGATCATGCGCCAGCGCCCGGCTCAGGATCCAGTGTAAATCGGTAGTCAGTTGCTGCCCCAGCAGTTGCTGCAGGATCACCGCCAGTGAATATACATCGGTTAAACTGCTTACCTGACCGCTATTGATTAACTCCGGGCTGGCATAGCGCAGCGTCAGCCGACGCGGCGCCGTTTCATTATGCCCACCAGTCACGGCAGTGCGGTCCAGCAAACGGGCGATACCAAAATCTAGTAGCTTCGGCTCGCCGCTGCCAGTGATCAGAATGTTCGACGGTTTTAAATCACAGTGCACTACCATATTCTGATGCGCATAGGCCACGGCATTACACACTTTTACCATCAGCTGTAGCTGTTGTATCACAGTTAAATGCTGTTGTTGGCAATACATATCAATAGCCTGGCCCTGCACATACTCCATCACCAGATAGGGCATGCCCTGTTCAGTTGTGCCACCATCAAGCAGCCGGGCAATATAACCGTGCTCCAGACTGGCCAGGATCTGCCGCTCGGCTTTAAAGGCATGCAACAGCTCGGCCTGCTGCAGAGTGGTGCCAATCAGCTTAACCGCCACCTGCTTTTCAAATTGCTGATCGGCCCGCTCGGCCAGATACACCGCGCCCATGCCACCACGCCCCAGTAACTGCAGCAAACGGTAAGGCCCCAAAACACTACCACTAAGATCCTGCTGGCATTGCAATAGCTGCACGGCACTCAGTGCCAGCATGCTCTGCAGCTGCGCCGTGTGCCCCTGATGCGCCAGCAAGCGTCGTACTAACTCGGCCAACGCCGCATCCTGCTGGCAAGCCTGGCAAATAAAGGCTTCACGTTCTGCCGCTGATAGTTCAACTGCCTGATAAAACAACTGTTCGGCGCGTTGCCAACGCTGTTTATCCATGCGCAATCCCTGTTTGCGGTTACTGTGCGAAAGTGTCAATACCGGCTGCAAACCACTGAAAACAACCTATACTTAGTGCTTTAAACAGCCTAGTTGAAATTATCACTATGTCTACCCTATCGCAGCCGTCTGATATCACGGTCTTACTGTCGCGCTGGCAAAGTGGCGATGAAGAAGCACAAACCAGGCTTAGCCAACTGGTGTATGACAAACTGCATCAACTGGCGGCGCAGTGTATGTACCGTGAGCGGCATAACCATACGCTGCAACCCACTGCGCTAGTTAATGAAGCCTTTATCAGCTTAAGCGGCGCCAATGTCAGTTATCAGGATCAGTTACATTTTTTCAATCTGGCTGGCCGTATTATGCGCCGTATTCTGGTTGATCATGCCAGGGCCCGGCAAGCCGCTAAACGCGGCGATGGTTATGCTCAGCTAACGCTAACCGACAGCATTGGCCACAGTGCAGGCCCTGAGGGTATCATCGCTATCGATCAGGCGATTAGCAACCTGGCCGATATCGACCCTGCCAAAGCCGAAATTCTCGAACTACAGTTTTTTGCCGGTTTAACCACGCTGCAAATTGCCCGCTTATATGGTGTTTCCAGCAAAACCATCGAGCGCAGCAGTAAATTGGCGAAAGCCTTTTTGCATCAGGCGCTGTAAAAACTTACCTATTTTTTCTGCCCGCTGTCGTTTTGTCTGACCAAATCCGCTTAGTGCTAATAACAGGGTAATTTTGCAGTATACCTGCTGCAGCCATACCGGACGCAGCATCAGGCACTCTAAGCTGGAGCACACTATGAAACAGGCATTTAACCACTTGCTGGTGATACAGCAACAGGGCACCGATGATAGCGAAGCCCTCCGCAGAGCATTGCAGTTAGCACGGCAACATAACAGCCGGATAACGGTATTTAAGTCCTTTTATCAACAACTGCAAAAACGGCCCTATGACAACCCGCAGGCCGATGACGATCTGGCCGTGTTTGTCAGGCAGCAGCAACAAGCCATCTGCGCTCAGATAGATGCACAAACAGCACAGCGGATTGATTTAGATCTTATTATTTCCTGGCGCGAAGCAGAAAAACCGGCCATTGCCCGCTTGCTGCAACATAGTGATATCAGCATGGTGATTACATTACAGCGCAAACCACAGCGCTTACTCGGCTTACTGCCGCTGGGCCTGGATCACTACCTGATCAGTGATTGTCCGTTACCGGTATGGCTGGTAAAACCGGCCACCGCAGCACAGGAAATGACCATTCTGGCTTGCCTGGATGTTGACAGCGAGCTGCCCGGCAATAACTTAATCAACACGGCCATCCTGGAACTTGGCCAGCAACTGGCCACCACAGCGGCTGATCAACTTCATGTAATCAACTGCTATTGCAATGATAATTATTCCATGAGCTTGCCTTACGATGAACGCCAGGGCTTTCTTCCCCTGCCCGACATCGCCGCGCAGCATCAGCAAAAACTGCAGCCTTATCTTTGTCAGCATCGCCTGCCAGCGCATTGCCTGCATTTAAGTGAGGGCTTGCCGGATGACGAAATTCCCCGTGCCGCCACCAGCCTGCATAGCCAGCTGGCGATTATTGGTAACAACCATATGCACAGTATTGGCTCAGCCATTTTAGGCGATACCGCCCATTATCTGACTGAGCACACACCCTGTGATGTTCTAGTGGTGAAGCCCTCGCCACTGGCCGACACAGTACAGCGGGCACAGCTGCTGTAATGCTGGTATCGTTAAAACAGCAACTCCAGCTCTACCCTGCGGTTAGCTGCCCGGCCTGCTGCGCTGCTATTGTCAGCGATAGGCTCTGCCGGGCCGCGGCCCTCGGCACTGAGCTGCTGTGCAGATAACCCCTGTTGCACTAAAAACCGTGTTACCTGCTCAGCCCGCTGCTGCGACAATTTATGGTTGTATGCCAACGCCCCTGAACTGTCGGTGTGCCCGACCACGGTCAGCGTCTGATAACGCATACCTTTTAACGTCTCAGCCACTGCCAGTAACTGGCGCTGCTGCTCTTCACTGATACGGGCACCATCATGTGAAAATGCCGTAATGCCGGGAAAAGCCACTTTTACCCGGCCGTCGGCCAGCACAGACGTCACCACACCGCTTGCCGGCTGTAGCCGGGCAGAAAATAACGTTTGTGGCTTAGCCGTATCTGCCGTCGCCATGGCTGTTGAGGTATTACTTGCAGAGCCAGAGGTACTGGCACAGCCAGCGCTAACCAAAGCGGTAATAACCGCCAGCAATAAAGATGATAAAGTGCGCAAAACAAAGTACTCCAATGTTAGTGTTAAATAATGCCGCACACTTTAATGGTTTTTGTTAATCAAATAAACACCTCAGATTTACAGCAAGAAAAAATAAAGCCATTGCATTTTAACAAACAGCAAAATAGTTACATGCTATCGTTTATCGCCCGCCACCAATGCTGACATGATTGAACTTTAAGCAAAGATGCACTATGGTACGCCCATGCTAAATTCTGTTTCGTCTTTATCCGGCACCCCAGTGGTTCGCCGCCAGCATAATATCGCTATCGCCTTCCATTCTTAGGCCGGTTTTGCCCTGCGCGAAACCGGCATAACACCTTTTACTTATCTGTACTTTTATCTGCTTCTTTAAGGTGGGGCTATAATGTATTTCTGCTATCCAAAACAGTTGAACAGAACCTTTGCCAGCGTCATTGCCGCCCTGGCGTGCCAACAGTTACTACCGGTTAATGCACTGGCGTTGAGCCGTATTGTGCATTTTATTGCCGACAACCGCTGCCAAAACCGGCTAAACAATGACAGCAGCTGTATACGCGCTGGCAGCTCTGTCGAGCTGAAAAACCTCGACACTCATGAGCAGGGCTGGCTGCAATTGGTTTACCCGGATCAAGCCTGTTACCGGCGACAACGTATTTCTGTTTTATCGCCACTGGGCAGTGCCTTACTGGGTAAAACAGCCGCATCAGATATTCAATTAAGCTTGCTGGGTCAACCACTAAGGCTACATATCCTCAGTGTTATCTATGTTAAACAACGGACAATAAGGAACCATTGATGAAAACACCCGACATTATGCTCTCTGCCACCGACTTTGAGCGGCTGGACAAATTACTCAGTAGCCTCAGTGAAGACACCATTGGTTACGACACCCTAAGCCAGGAATTAGAGCGCGCCACCTTGGTAGCGCCAGAGGCGTTGCCGGCGGATGTGGTCAGCATGAATTCTACCGTGCGCTTTCGCCTGGCCAATGGTAAACAGAGTACCCTGACGTTGGTGTACCCGAAAGATTTGGACCAAAGCGGCGATAAAATTTCGATTCTGGCGCCGGTGGGCAGTGCTCTGTTAGGGCTTAAATGTGGCGACACCATTAACTGGCCCCTGCCCAGCGGCAATATGTCCAGCATCACGGTAGAAGAAGTGCTGTATCAGCCAGAGCGCGCCGGGCTTTATCATCGTTAACTAACACGCCATAACTATACTCTGTCAGTTGCCCGCGGCACGACACGCTAACGGGCAACAAAAATCAGTTTTATCGATTAGCTCTATCGATTTAATTCACCTACATCTATTAGGATCTTACTCTACACTCTTCATTGCTGTGCAGTTAAGCAGATGATGTCCGCGCAGAGCCTGCAATGCTCTGCGCTATCACCCTGCACTGCTTACACCTGTAACAGGTTTATCTGATTATTAAAAAGGAAGCAGACAATGAATAGACAGACATTTAAAACCCGGGCACTGGCCGGCATGATAAGCATGCTGCTGGTATCCGGAGCCGCCTTTGCCAGTGATAAAACCATGACCAAGCCTGCCGGCGCTTCCGGCCAGGGCAGCGCTGCAATGGGCGCAGTGAGAAATAACCAGTTCTGGTGGCCACAGCAGCTGGATTTATCGCCCCTACGCGATCACGATGCACGCTCTAATCCTTATGGCGCTAACTTTAATTACGCTGATGCCTTTAGTAAGCTTAACCTGGACAAGGTAAAGCAAGATATCAACGCGCTGCTGACCGAATCACAGGACTGGTGGCCGGCGGACTTTGGCAACTATGGCCCGTTTTTTATCCGTATGACCTGGCACAGTGCCGGTACTTACCGCACCCTGGATGGCCGTGGCGGCGCCGGTGGCGGCCAGCAACGTTTTGACCCGCTCAACAGCTGGCCGGATAACGCCAGCCTGGACAAAGCCCGCCGCTTATTGTGGCCGGTGAAACAAAAATACGGTGAAGCCTTATCCTGGTCAGATTTAATGGTATTAGCCGGTAATGTTGCGTTGGAAAACATGGGCTTTAAAACCTATGGCTTTGCCGGTGGCCGCGCCGATGACTGGGAGCCGGATATGGTGTACTGGGGGCCAGAGGTGGAAATGCTGGCCAGCGATCGTGAAGACAAAGACGGCCAATTACAACGGCCGCTCGGTGCCACCCATATGGGCTTAATTTACGTCAACCCGGAAGGCCCGAAAGGTGTACCGGATCCACTGGGCTCAGCGAAAAATATCCGTGTCGCCTTTGGCCGTATGGCAATGAATGACGAAGAAACCCTGGCACTTATCGCCGGTGGCCATACCTTTGGTAAAATGCACGGTGCGCATAAACCTGCTGATTGTTTAGGCGCAGAGCCAGGTGCTGCCGGCATTGAAGAGCAAGGCCTGGGCTGGAAAAACAACTGCGGTAAAGGCCACTCTGAGGATACCATTACCAGTGGTTTAGAAGGCGCCTGGACGCAAACCCCTACGCGCTGGACCTCCTTGTATTTAAGTAACCTGCTTAATTTTGACTGGAAACAAACTCGCAGCCCGGCTGGCGCTATTCAATGGATCCCAACGGATGAATCACTGCATAAAATCGTGCCGGATGCCCACGTTAAAGGCAAGTTTAACCCGCCGGTGATGACCACCGCCGATTTAGCGCTTAAATTTGATCCACAATATCGCAAAATTGCTGAGCGCTTTCTGGCAAACCCGGAGGAATACCGCCTGGCCTTTGCCAAAGCCTGGTACAAACTAACCCACCGCGATATGGGGCCACCACGTAACTTCCTGGGTAAAGAAGTGCCTGAAGATGTGCTGATTTGGCAGGATCCTATCGATCAGAAAACCCAATCAACCATCAACGACAAAGATGTCAAGTCGCTAAAAGCCAGCATCTTAAAAACCGGCTTAAGCGTACCTGAGTTGGTACGGGTAGCCTGGGGCTCTGCCGCCAGCTATCGTCAGTCTGATATGCGCGGTGGCGCTAACGGCGGGCGCATAGCGCTGGCACCGCAAAAAGACTGGGCAGTAAATAACCCGGCTGAAACCGCAAAAGTATTAGCGGCGCTTGGCAAAGTGCAAGCTGACTTTAATAAAGGCAAACGTAAAGTATCGCTGGCTGACATGATAGTGCTGGGCGGTGCTGCCGCTATTGAAAAAGCCGCTAAAGACGCCGGTTATAACATCACAGTACCGTTTAAGCCAGGCCGCGGTGATGCCAGCCAGGAGATGACTGACGTTAATTCATTCAGCTTACTGGAGCTCACTGCAGACGGCTTCAGAAACTACTTTGATGTCGCAGCCAGCTATAAGTCACCAACCGAAATGCTGGTAGATAAAGCCGATCAGCTTAATCTTACGGTACCGGAGATGACAGTGCTGGTGGGTGGCCTGCGGGCACTGGATGCCAACTATCAGGGCGCAAAACACGGCGTCTTCACCAACAAGCCAGGTACGCTGAACAACGACTTCTTCGTTAATCTGCTGGATATGTCCACGGTATGGAAAAAGTCGGCTACCGAAGGCGTGTATGAAGGTTTTGACCGTAAAACCGGCAGCAAAAAGTGGAGCGCCACTTCTGTTGATCTGATTTTCGGCTCAAACTCAGAACTGCGCGCCGTGGCAGAAGTGTATGCCTTTGATACGTCAAAGCAAAAGTTTGTTGATGACTTTGTCAAAGCCTGGACTAAGGTAATGAACCTGGACCGTTAACACCGGCCCGGTAACCCACAGCGCTGCAGCCTTAACAGGTGCAGCGCTTTTTTATACTTATGCGGTGTGTTCGCTACAGCGCGGCTTGCATATAACGCGCTTGCTCGCCCCGATAACTGTCCAGCGCTTGCTCTGCGCTGTCGGCCAGCGTGGTGACCAGGTGAAAACCGTGGCGCTGCCAATACGGCACCGAGCCCTGCACCGCCACCAGCGCCAGTTTTGTCAGGCCCAGGCTTAACGCATGCTGCTTTGCTATTGCCAGTAAGCCACTTGCCAGCCCCAGGCTACGGGCACCAGGGCTTACCGCCATATCATGCAGATAAAGCAGTTCGGGCGTGTTACTTACCTTAAAAGCCGACGCCAACGGCGTAATATGGCCATTAATTGACGGATAGCTGAATAAATAGGCTAAAAGCTGGCCCTTAGCATCTTCAGCCAGCCAGCAACTGTCGGCAGCTGCGGCCAGACGCTGCTGTAACAAGGCCGGGCTTTCATACAAGGCGTCGCTGTAGCAGCTATCCTGCAGCGCCACCACTGCCGGTATATCTTCCGGCTTAATTAACCGTATGCTCGTTGTCATAAACTACAACACCCATCAAACACTGCCGGCCGTTTCGACCACTAAAATTCGCGCTTCACCTACCGGGTGGGCGACATGCTCGCAGCCAATACCAGCATAAAAAATATCGCCGGCCTCTAAACGGCTAACCTGCTCGGTGCCGGCGTCGCGATAATGCATATCCACTATGCCATCCAGTACAACAAACACTTCTTCGCAATCATTGATATGCCATTTATACGGTTTATCAGTCCAGTGCAGCCGGGTGGTTATACCATTCATACTGGCAATATCCAGTGCGCCCCAGGCGCGGCTGGCGGTGAAATCTTTACTGCGGATTATGTTCATTGCTTACCTTTATCTGTGCTGATAAACACGTCTTATCAGTCTGTTACTGCGCAACTGTCATTGCCTTATCCTCAGCCAGAGGATAAACAACTAACGCCGGAAAATAAACCCTGCTTTAACACTGTTTGGCTTTGTTAGCGGTAAAGTCTTTACTGCGGATTATTCTTACTTTTTTCCCCTTTAAACTACCTAATAAAAACGACTAAGGCCGCATTGAAACAACACTTTATGTTGGTTTCACCGTCTGGGCTTTATATAATTAGAATATACTAATGAGCCAACGATATATATCTATCACAAGCCTTAGGGTAAAAGCCGTTGGTAAAATAATAAAGAGCAAAAATTGGCTATGAACCATGTAAATAACTGCGCCGTCACCCTGTGCATTTTTCGCCTCAACACAAATCAGCAAAATATATAGCAGAATAAAAAGTAAACCGGGTAGCCAGAAACTCGGCCCCACTGCCGCCAGCGGCAGCAGAATAACGGGTAATATTAAGTTTACGATTAACAACAGATGAAGAGGAAGCTCCATTAGATTGGTATGAAAACGTCTGCAAAAACGAAAAAGCGGACCTATTAATGCTGCATAAATACCAATATAAAGCAGCATGGCAACAACTAAAAACCAGCCCCAATTGTTCGCTTTCAACTCCTTCAGGTGCAACACTGATAATTCAAGTAGTTCAAAAACCTGAGCAAACTCCCCTGTCATTGCAATCAATAAATCAGCCGTCAATCGTTATTCCCTTGTTATCACCCAGTCGATCGGCTAAATGCAGTTGCATACTTTGCATTATTTTCTGCTCGGCTTTACGAGCATCGGCTTCCCAGTACTGCGGAAAACCAAGTTGATCCAGGTAAGCAAAGCTTATCTCCAGATAATGCAGGTGGGTTAGCGGGTAGCAATAATATCTCTCGGGTAGTTTTAACGGACTGCGCCGATGTAAATACAATAGCCAATGCTGCCGCTCAATTTCTGTAATTTCAAAATGTTCTGGCATTGGCATACCATCTCTCGCCATTATCTCGTCTAATTCTTCCTCTGTGCGATCACGCATGAGCTGCGGAGGAGAACGCAGCCTATCCCGCTTGCGGGTATTCCAGCCTCGGCCCGGACCAGCATCCGAATCATACTCTGGCGCGTTATAGTAATCATCGTATTCCCAGCCGATATAGCGACCCAATAGTTCCAGATTGTGCCGCTCTATAGTCTGATCCGGCGCAACGGATTTTAGCTTAATGCTTAATTCCAGGTACGCCAACGGTTGGCCACCGGTTTTAAGAAAAGGTCCGCCATACCAGTAGCTTTGCACATGCAGCAGCAAATAAGGCAACGCCCTTTCTTGCCATTTGCTTTGTGCCAATAATTCAGGTGACAGGTACGGTGCTTGTTCAGGCCAGCGGTTTGGGTTGACCACTGGCACACAAAATTCCAGTACATCCTGCTCCAGCTCTAATCGGTGCGGAATAAATTTAAGCGTATTAGGTCCACCTTTAAAGCCACGGCCTATCATTCGGTTTACGATATTCAGGCTCATTTTATCGCCCTGTGATTCGGTTAATTAGCTGTTTGCCGCTGCGTTTAACCTTAGCCAACCGCAAGTTGTACACTTGCCTTACCATAGCAGCCTTTAAAGGCCGACCGGCACTTTGCAACTGTTGCTGATAACTACGTAACCCCAAATAAGGCAATGTATGCGGGCTGGTTAACGGCGTACCGCCAATAACAGAGCACAACATACTAATACTACGCAATAAGCCACTGGGGCTTAAATCATTAGCACCGGCCACATTGGGCACAAAATCGAACGGATTAGCGCGGTTTTTTATTATCTTTACGCCCACTGCCTGGGCAGCGTCGCGCAATTTAACCATATTGGCACCAGCAGCATGCACTACCACTTCGTGTTTATCCAGCACAATGCCCTGCGCCCGGCATTGCTGCAAAGCACGGGTAAAAATTATCGCCCCCTGGCTATGCACCAGCCACTGTGTGGTTTTACCCTGCGCCTGGCGCTGGCGTAGTGCACTGGCTAAATGCTGGGCATTATGGCTGGGAGCCGCATCGGGTCTTTTATCCCACCAGCATTCAACCAAATCCTGCAAAAAACCTTCCGTCGGGTTATGTACCAGAGTGTAGTCCGGCATAGCGGCCTTGGGGTAAGCCACATCTAAATGTGCGCCCATTAACCAGGCCGCTTTTTGTACCTCATTTAGCATACCATTTACCGCAGCATAGTCTGTGACTACTGTACTTACCGGGACATCATCAAGTGCCCACGCTCCTTCCATCGCCGCTAACATCCCCGCTGCCTGAGCCTGTCTGTAAGGCATCGCGCCCATAGCCCGCTCTACACGGTATAACATATTGCGCTCATTTTTAGGTGGTTGCTGCGGTCCTTTTAGTTGCATATCAAAATAAATTTCATGAATAACAATATGCTGCCCAGCCTCACGCTGGTAGCTAATTAAATAGTGATACTGCTGAAACGGATAACGGCTTTTTGTTAAGCGCCGCGTGGCATCTCGCCACCAGCCGACACTGCTTTGTGGCTGGCTATCCTGGCATAGCGCGGCAATCTCTTGCCATACTTTTTTAAAATCAAAATCGTTTAATACCTCCAGCATACCCAATGCCTGATCAGTAAAACTAAGCCGATGCAGCAATGTCTGAAGCCTGCCTTTACCTATACCGGCCTGCCCCAATCGTTGTTGTAAATCATCAAGTTGTGACAGTGGGCTGCGGCTCAATGCATGACGGGTAATTTCCTGATAACTCATAGTGCGCTCGTCCTTGAAGAAAGATACAGATTTTAACCATCACAAAACCACAATTCAAACATAAAAAAACATTTCAATAACTATTTTGCATCATCACGTTTTTAACCTTACGTCATGCCAGCAGGTCGCGCCGCCGAAGTCGCCTGATAAATCTGATAAGAAACCCTGCTTTGCTGCAGTTTGGCCTTTTTTTCCCGCAGTCAACGTGCCAGTATCGACATAATCAAAGTGTTGAAATAATTAAGTACGGACAAACTTAACCCCTAGGAGGCCCTGCTATGCGCGCTGTTTACGGTTTATTACTGCTTTTGATGCTGTCAGCTTGTGACAAGAATGAAGTCGGCGATGTATCACTGGGGGTATTTACCACTAAGGATATCAAGCTCGATGCCATTAACGATCCGGTCGTTACCGGCGTCACCTGTCATGTGTCCAGTATCGAGGCCAACCTGGACTTATCCGACCCGTCCGACAGCTCTATCGCCTGCCGTCAGACCGGGCCTATCACGGCAGCGATGATTGCACAAATAGACAAAAGCAAAAACGGCGAGGTACTGTTTAGTAAATCAAAAAGCATCTTCTTTAAAAGCATGAAGATCCGCCGGATATTTGATGCAGAAAACCAAACCTTAATGTATCTGTCCTACGCCACCAAAGAAACCTCCGGCAGCTTTAAACACAGCTTATCTACGGTGCCGCTGTGGGGCACAAAGGCTTACAGTGCCGCTAACAGCCAGCAGAACTAAACCGCGCGCAGCTATCAGCGCCAGAGTCATGTTTAAACCAGGTTTTCCTGCCAGTGAATTTTACGCTGGCCAGCCTGAGCGGGTTTAATTTCACCTTACACTTTTGCGGTACAACACGGCATCAACATCGCCCAGCGCATCGCGGTGTATAAAGCGTTTGATAAACTGCATACCCAATTTGCGCATTACGCCAATAGAACCGGCATTATCCGGCATGGCAATGGCGGACAAATACTGCACATTTTGATTACTTGCCAGCACCACATCAGCCACCGCTTTTGCGGCTTCACTGGCATACCCCTGGCCCCAGTACTCGCGCTTAAAGCGCCAGCCAATTTCAACATCATCGTTGCTCGGGGTTGCGCTGTTAAACCCCATCGGCCGTATTAATACCCAGCCTAAATAAGCATTGTCGACAGTGCGCCGCACCTGCCAGATGCCGAATCCGCGCTCTGCGTCGCGGTATAGCGCCATACGCGGCAACATCACTTCAACGATGGTTTGCATGCTGGTGAGCTTACCGCCATTGATATAGCGCATTACCTCGGCGTCCTGATCTACTTCAAAAAATAACTGCGCATCCTGCTCTGACAATAAAGCGAAGTGCAACCGCTCAGTGGCGGGGACTTGTAACATAGGTATTACCCGGCTTATTTTGTTGGATGCCGGCAAGGGTACTACAACAAAACCTGTTTATACACTCACTGCGGTTTTCACAACAGGCTACATCTAATGAAGGGATAACTTATCCTGCAATTCTGCAACTTGAGCCGATTAACAGAGAAGCATTCGATATTTTTATCGATCAATGTAAAAAAGAGCCTGGTCTTACAGGCCTTAATGTTAATCAGCTGCTTTGGGGGCACTAAAAGCCTTACTGTAAAAACCGGACGGGTCAAAACAACAGACCCGCCGTTTTCCTGCAGCCAGCATATTGCAGGCATCACTGACCCGCTTAGCACGGGTTTTCGCCTGCTTAGCCGAGGTGATCCAGTGGATCCAATCCAGCCGGGCGATGGTGGTAGTGTCATGCCAGACGGCACTGGCGTCAGCAGATGCGGCCAGCGCCTGCTGCAAATCAGCGGGTACTGCAGGTTCCGGCTCCTGATGCAGCGCCTGAATATCAAAGCTGGCCTCATCGCCAATTGCCGCGCTGGCCGCCTTAAGCAAGTTTTCACTTAAGGCTAACCAATGGCTAAGCTGGCCATCCGGCTCTAGCGTGGCCTGAAACGCCACACCATTAATATGGCCGCTGACAGAGGTTCTGCCGCGTCTGGGCAGCTTGTCACTGGCCGCCTTGGGTAGCACGACAAACGCCCGCAACTGCGGATCATCTGTTTGCGCCGCAGCAAACACGGTAGCGGCAAACGCAGAGTATGTATCACTTCGCTGCATTACACATAAGCCTCGCTGTTTATCCGCCAAACAGCTGTGCCGCCCGTTTAGCCATCTCTTGTTCGCTGACATCTTCAATATGGGTTGAGATCATCCAGCGATGGCCAAAGGGGTCTTGCAAACAACCACTGCGATCGCCCCAGAACTGGTCGGCAACCGGCATAGTCAGGCTGGCACCGGCACTGGCGGCCCGGGCTACAAAGGCATCAACATCCGGCACGTAAATCAGCAGGGTTACCGGGCTGTCGCCAAGCATATCCGGGCTTTTATTGCACCAGGCATCGCTTTGCTCACTCAGCATAAAGATTGCATTACCAATCTTCATCTCGGCGTGCATGACCGCACCGTCTGGCATCTGCATACACATCAGGGTCTCAGCGTCAAAGGCATTCTGATAAAAATCCAGTGCCGCAGCAGCATTTTTAATCACCAGATAAGGCAGTACTGCACTGTAACCTGGAGGAATAGGCTGAACTTTAGACATAGTCGTCTCCTTACTGTAGTTAATATGAGGTTAACAACGGCTTTAGTATAGCTGCCAGTTAGTACAGTAAAAGAAAAAAGCGCCCACTGTTGCCAGCAGACGCTTTTGTTCAGCCAGGCTCAAATTTTATTTACCGGCTGTTAGCGTAACATAGCTGTTGATCAGATTCCGGTAATCCGGAATATGGTTAGAAAACAACTGGCCTAAGCCATCAATGTCGTTGCGCCAGTCGCGGTGCAGCTCACAGGCCACGCCAAACCAGGTAATAAGCTGGGCACCGGCGGCAGACATCCGATCCCAGGCCGAATCCCGCGTCAGCTCGTTAAAAGTACCCGAGGCGTCGGTTACCACAAACACATCAAAGCCTTCCGCCAGCGCCGACAGCGTTGGAAAGGCCACACAGACTTCTGTCACCACACCGGCGATGATCAGCTGCTTTTTACCGGTGGCTTTTACGGCGTTGACAAAGTCGTCGTTATCCCAGGCATTAATTTGCCCTGGCCGGGCAATAAAAGGCGCCTCCGGGAAAGTCTGTTTTAACTCAGGCACCAGCGGCCCATTGGGGCCCTGCTCAAAGCTGGTGGTTAAAATGGTAGGCAAATTAAAATACTTGGCCAGATCAGCCAGTGCCAGTACATTGTTTTTAAAGCGGTCAGGGTCAATATCCCGCACCAGCGACAATAAACCGGTTTGATGATCAACCAGCAGCACAGCGGCATTATTTTTATCCAGTCTTACATAAGGCTTAGTCATCTGTATTACTCCTGTGTTAGGCAAAAAGGTTAGCTGTTGCTAGCCGTACTACAAGCTTAAAACCAATGCTAAATCACGGGTAGACTGCTAAATTATGACGCATCGTTCTAAAAACAGAACAGTGGAGTACCAAAATGCAGGACCTGAACGACTTATATTACTATGTGCAAACAGTAGAGCATGGCGGTTTTGCGGCTGCCGGCCGCGCTTTAGGCATCGCGAAATCCAAACTGAGCCGACGGGTTGCCATGCTGGAGCAGCGCCTGGGCGTGCGTTTACTGCAGCGCTCAACCCGGCATTTTACCGTTACCGACGTTGGCCAGCGCTACTACGAGCATTGCCGCGCTATGCTGGTAGAAGCCGACGCCGCCCAGCAACTGATTGATGAGCTAAGTGCCGAGCCGGCCGGCGTAGTGCGGCTGACCTGCCCGGTGGGGCTGCTGCATTTTCATGTCAGCGCCATGCTTAGCGAATTTATGCTGCGCTACCCCAAGATACAGATCCATCTTGAAGCGACCAACCGCCGGGTGGATGTCATTGCAGAAGGGCTGGATTTAGCCCTGAGGGTAAGGCCACTGCCATTGGCAGACAGCGAGCTGGTGCTGCGTATGTTGTCCGACCGCGGCCAGTGCCTGGTGGCGGCCCCAGCATTGCTGGCACAGTTTGGCACGCCACAGTTGCCGGCAGAGCTTAGCCAGTTACCGGCCATGAGCCGGGCGCGGCCGGAAGAGCAGCATAGCTGGCAGCTGTGTCACCCTGGCGGCGAGCATGCCAGTGTTAGTTTTACGCCGCGCTACATCACCACCGATATGCTGGCGCTAAAAACCGCCGCGCTGGCGGGTGTCGGCATAGTGCAGTTACCGCAGCTGATGCTGACCGACGAGCTGGCACAGGGTAAGCTTATCCGGCTGCTGCCGGAGTGGGAGCCCAAACGTGAAGTGATCCATCTGGTGTATGCGTCAAGGCGCGGCCAGCTGCCGTCAGTGCGGGCCCTGATAGATTTTTTTGCCGAAAAATACCAGATGATAAATGAAGATTAACATCGCTCTTGGCGTCACTTTAACTGCTGTTTCAGTAAGTCTACCACCGGCTGAAAGGCGGCTTTATTTTTATCATTCAGCGTAATTAATGCCTGGTGGGCGCGCAGGATCATCTGGCCGTGCTGCTGCTCGCTGTAGTCATGAGTACTGACGGCAGATAACTCAATCGCCGCTGTGGTCGCTTGCTGCACAATATCAAACGCCTGCTCCAGACACAGGCTGTACAACAGCTCATTGACATCACTGTTGGTAGAAAACAATGTTGGCCGCGGTAACTGCTGTTGCTGACAAAAACGCGCCAGACTGGCCAGTAAACCAATATAGGTGCTGTCCATAAAACTAACGTCGTTTAAATCGACCACCAGTTGCTGGCAGTTCAGCTCGCTGGCAAATAAGCGCTCGACCAAATCATCCATACCGCTGGCATTGGTGTAGCGCAACTCACCACTTAGCTTGAAGTAGCAGCAGTTATCGATACAGGCAAACAGCAGTTGTTGTTGCTGTGTCATATCACCTCCCCCGCTTTGCTAGCCCGGCTGGCGTGATAGCAGCCTTTACGCCAAATTGCAGGTTAACTGAAGTATAGTTAAATCATCCGGTAGCGGCTGCTCCGGCGTTATCGCCAGCGCCTGTAATAAGCTGCTGATATGACGATGCTGCTGGCTGATGGTCGCTAAATACTGCAGTTTTTCGTCATTATCTGCCGGTGGCAGCATATCCAGCATACCGTCAGACACTAACACCAAGCGGCTGTCGGCCTGCAGTTGCAGGCTGTGGTTAGTGTAACTGGCAAAATCAAACATGCCGACCGGTGTACTTTTTAGTGACAGATAACGGGCATTCGCGCCCTGATGCAACAGCGGCCACGGAAAGGCGCCGGCATTGGCATAGGTTAGCTCGCCTTTTTCGGTATCCAGCACAGCATAAAACAGCGCAATATATTTGCCGATTTTTTCCTGCAGTAATTCGCGGTTTAACGCTGCCAGTAATAGCGCCGGCTCAGTAATAAGTGCAGAGCTGCCGCGGCGGTAGCGCTCCAGATTAGCGCTGATAAAACGCTTTAAGTACACGGTAACAAAGGCCGATGCCACGCCGTGGCCCGACACATCGGCAATATAAAACACCACTTTGTGCGCGTCGGCAGCAAAGTAATCGACAAAGTCGCCACTCATAAATTCGGACGGGTACAACGCATGGCTAAACTGATAAGCAGCAAAACTCGCCTCTGGTGGTGGCAACATTTTAAATTGCACCTGCTTACCGGCGCGCTCGCCGGCTTCCAGCTCGGCCAGCGTTTGCTGCAACTGCCGGTTACTGGCTTCAAGCTCAGCCGTTCTGGCCGCTACCTGCTGCTCTAAGCTGGCATTTAATTGTGCCAGCTGCTCTATCGCGACAAAGGCACGCAGTGCCGACACCACTGTGGTACTAAGACGCTGCACGGTAAGCTCGGTTTTGGCGCGATAATCGTTAATATCGTAATCCTGCACCACGCGCTGCTCCGGCGCCTGGCCTGGCTGACCGGTACGCAGAATAATGCGCACCACATCGTTATGCAGCTGCTCGCGGATATAACGCACTAAGGTTAAACCGGCGTCATCGGTTTCCATTACCACGTCCAGCAAAATTAACGCGATATCAGCATGCTGTGCCAATATCTCGCGCGCTTCAGCGGCACTGTAAGCACTGATAAACTCAAGTTTGTGCTGTAAAAAATTAAAATCACGCAGCGCCAACCGGGTGATCTGGTGTATTTCTTTGTCGTCATCAACAATTAATACCTTCCAGCTGGCCAGCGCTTGCTCTGGTTCATCACTGTCTGCAGCAAACAGCAGAACCTCGTCATCAGCATTGTTTTTCTGCGTAGTATCAGCGTGCTGCGACATCGGGCTTCCCTCCTACTGCCTGGCAACTGCTTTAACTATAGCTGCCGGGCACAGGGTGCGCGATGTTAACAGCGGCAACTATTCAGGGCGCTGCTACCAACTCAATGCAATCCAGCGGACAGACGGCGATGCAGGTTGGTTTATCGTAGTAGCCAATGCATTCGGTACAAAGCGCGGGGTCGACTTGATAGTGTTTTGCGCCCATGCTGATGGCCTCGTTTGGGCACTCAGGCACGCACATATCGCAATTAATACAGCTGACGTCAATTACGGCCGGCATGTTTAACCTGCCGCATTAACGGCTAAATCACTGCCGGCGGTGGCCGCCACAGGCAGCTGTTTTAGCAGCATAGCAAAGCGCAAATCGCTGCTAAGCGGCAACAATACTTTAAGCTGATAACAGGCACCCGGTGCCAGCACTATGGCATTATCCTGCTTATCGCGCAGCGCCGTTAAGGTAAAGCGGTGATTACCGGCCGGCGTCATTAATACCAGACTATCACCGATGGCAAACTGGTTTTTTACCTCCAATAAAGCAAAGCCTTCGCTATCCTGCTCGCCAATAAACTCACCGACTAACAGCTGCTCGCCAATACTGTGGCTGGTGTCATAGTTTTGCGTGTCCTGTGGCTTATGCCGGCGTAAAAAGCCTTCAGTAAAGCCGCGGTTAGCCATGCCGTTAAGCTCGCTAAGTAAGGCCGGGTTAAAGGCTTTGCCAGCCACGGCATCGTCTATGGCCTGGCGGTACACCTGGGCAGTGCGCGCCACATAATAGGGTGATTTGGTACGGCCCTCAATTTTTAACGAATGCACGCCCATCGCCGTTAACGCCGGTACATGCTCAATGGCACGCAAGTCTTTTGAATTTAAAATGTAAGTGCCGTGCAAGTCTTCATCTATCGCCATCAGCTCGCCGGGGCGGCCCTGCTCTTCCAGCAAGGCCGGTGTGCTTATCGGCGTAAACTGGCCGGCGTCGTCCTCACGCGCCGCATGCACCTGATACGGCCAGCGGCAGCTGTTGGTGCAGGCGCCCTGGTTCGGGTCGCGTCGGTTAATATAGCCCGATAACAAACAGCGGCCTGAGTACGCCATGCACAGTGCGCCATGCACAAACACTTCTATTTCCATGTCCGGTACTTCACGGCGAATTTCGCCAATTTCATCCACCGACAGCTCGCGCGATAAAATCACCCGCTCTACCCCCTGCGCCTGCCAGAATTTCACCGCCGCCCAGTTTACCGTATTGGCCTGCACCGATAAGTGCAGCGGCATTTGCGGGAAGTGTTGTTTGAGTAAATACACCACGCCAGGGTCGGACACGATCAACGCATCAGGTTTAAGCGCAACCACCGGCGCCATATCAGCGATAAAACTGTTTAGCTTGCTGTTATGCGGCGCAATATTGACCACCACATACAGCTTTTTGCCCAGTGCATGGGCTTCGTTAATGCCTATTTCCAGCGTGGCTAAATCAAACTCGTTGTTGCGCACCCTAAGGCTGTAACGCGGCTGGCCGGCATACACCGCATCGGCACCATAGGCAAAGGCCAGACGCAGCGCCTTTAAGCTGCCGGCGGGTGAGAGTAATTCAGGTGTAAACATAACAAGGCCTCAGCTACTGCAATAGCGCAATAAAAATGGCGGCTAGTCTAACGCCGGCGCTAAAACCGGCTTTGATCTGCCGCAAACCCGGGGTATTTAGCAGCTAGTCTGCGCCAACTGAGCGGCTTTAAAACCTTTGGCAAAATTATCCAGCCGCGCCGTGCGGCTACCAGCTGGCAACATCACCTCAATCAGGCTAAAGCGTTTGTTACTGTCCAGCGCTAACTGCAGTGCCTGGGCAAAGTCTGTTAACGTATTTACCTGCATACCATGGCCGCCCATGCTGCGTGCCAAATCAGCATAGTGCCAATTAGCCAAATTAGTGCAGCTAAGACTGGGGGCAAAAGCCTCTATCATGTCCCAGCGCTGGTTATTAAACACCACTATCACCGGCGCAAAGCCATAGCGGGTACAGTGGCCAAGCTCAAGCCCGGTCATTAAAAAGGCGCCATCCCCTACCAGCACCACTGGCCGTAAGCCGGTAACTGCTTGTACACCAAAAGCGGCCGGCACGGCATAACCCATAGAGGCATAAAACGCCGGTGCCAGCATCAAGCTGGGGTTAGCGTGCAAGGAGGCGAACAGGCAATCACCAATATCGGAAATAAGCGGCACAGTGTCATTGCGCACGGTTAACACGCGGTCTAAACATTGCACCAGGCTGCTGGCACTCAGCTGCTGCTCTGCCGCTACGGTTGCAGCAGTTGGCATGCTCTGCAGCGCAAAGGGCGAAATTGCTTGCGTGATTAACGCTGCCAGTAACGGTTTTAACGCCAGTTGATGGTAGGTAGCGGGCCCCAGCCTGAGCTGATTTTGCTCGATGCACACCACCTTATGCGCCGGGAACAACTCACTGTGGGCGGCAAAATTGCTGTCGGTTTTTATCACGCCAATTTGTAAAATCAGGTCGGCATCGCGCAGCAGCTGGGCCGGACGAAGGTCGGTTTTATCGAGAAAAATACCGCCATACAGCCGGTGTTGCTGGTTAAAGCTGGCACGGCCCATTAAGGTGCTGACAAAAGGGATATTAAGCTTGTCGGCTAAGGCTTCAAGCTCGGCTACAGCGTCAAAGCGACGTACATCGACGCCGGCTAAAATGACCGGCCGCTGCGCTTGCTTCAGCCGCGCGGCGACATCGGCTACTGCCAACGCCAGTTCATCCTGCGCTATCGCCTCGGGCTGATAAGGCCCTGCCAGTTCAGTGTGAAAGGCTACCGCATCGCGCGGTATTTCCAGCAATACCGGCCGGCTTTGCTGTTTCGCTGTGCTAAGTGCGGCGCGAATATCCTCACCACAGCGCGCCGGGTTATCTAAGCGAAACTGCGCTGCGGTGATTTCGCGGTAAATATCGCGCTGTGAGTCGACGGTATTCGCCTGATGATGAATTTGCAAGCCGCGGTCAATCTCACTTTGGCTCGGAAAACCGGCAATCACCAGCAGCGGCACATGCTCAACATAGGCCTGGGCTACCGCATTAACAGCGTTTAATGCGCCGGCACCGTAGGTTAATATCACTACCGCCGGGTTATTGCTGATGCGCGCGGCCGCATCGGCGGCAAACACCGCCGAGGGTTCATGGCTTAGATAATACAGCGGCAGGCGGTTACGCTGCTGTAGCTGTTCAAACAACGGCAGCACAAAATCACCGGGAATACCAAATAGCTGTTTAACGCCAAATACGTCCAGTTCGTGCAATAGGGCATCGACTAATAACATACACCGCTCCAGTTAAACTTAACGCCGGGCAGTGTGCTGATTATTGCAGCAGGGAGTGTTGATGCAGATCAAGGCTACGCCGGCTTCCACCGGCGCAAAGGTGGTAGGGGCGCCTGCTCTATAAAATCAGGCGCTCTGATTTCCACACTGTTATACCTAGGTTCAGGCTCTGGGGCGCAATGATGCGCCCCTACAAATCCCGTGCAGACACCGAATACTGTGATTAAATCCGAACCAGTGTAGGGGCGCATATTTGCGCCCCGTTGTATACTGCTGCAGGTTCGGGGGCGTAAATATACGCCCCTACAGCTATTAACGCAGCAAATTAGAGAACGGTAATATCGGCACTGTTTCACCGGCTGGCAGGCTGGCGCTGTCACGCGCCAACACGATATAACAGTTGGCGTTGGCAATGGAGCTGAGCATACCCGAGCTCTGGCTACCTAAGGTTTTCACTTTTAAACCATGCTCACCCTGCCAGTACCAGCCGCGCTGAAAATCCATCCGGCCGGGCTGTTTCTTTAGCGGCACCTCGCATTCGGCGCACAATAGCTTAACGTCAGCCGTAACGGTTTCACCACTGAGTTTACGCAATACCGGCTGCACCAGTTGCTCCAGCGTGACCACCGCCGCTACCGGGTTACCGGGCAGGCCAAAAAACCAGCAGTTATTCAGTTTGCCAAAGGCAAACGGCTTGCCGGGCTTAATTGCCACCTGCCAAAAGTTAATCTGGCCCAACTTGTGCAGAATTTGCCGGGTGTAATCGGCATCGCCTACCGACACGCCGGCACTGGTAACCAGCACATCGGCCTGCGTCATTGCCTGTGTAAAGGCCTGCTCTATCGCTTTGGGGTCATCAGGTAGCAAACCCAAATCAATCACTTCTACGCCAAGACGCTGCAGCATAGCGGCAATCACATAACGGTTGCTGTCGTAAATATGGCCATCTCCCAGGCTTTGGCCTGGCGGCACCAGTTCATCGCCGCTGGAGAATATCGCTACCTTTAGCTGACGCCATACCTTAACGTTGGCAATACCCAAAGATGCCAACAAACCAATGTCGGCCGGGCGCAGTTTATGGCCGCCGGCAAACACTTCAGCACCTTTGGCGATGTCCTCACCGGCGCGGCGTACGTGCTCACCCGGCGACGGCACTAACTGACATACTATTTGTTGCTGTAAATCGGTTTGCGTAAGCTCAACCTGCTCTTGCATCACCACGGTATCCAGCCCTGATGGTAAAACTGCGCCGGTAGTAATGCGCACGCAACTGCCCGCGGGCACCTTATCGGTAAAGGCATGGCCTGCCAGTGCGACACCGGCCACGGTCAGCGGGTGGTTTGGGCTAACCTCAGCCGCCCTTAGCGCATAGCCATCCATAGCAGCGTTGTCATAGCCTGGCACATTAATGCTGGATACCACAGGCTGCGCCAGCACACGATCCAGCGCAGCAGTTAAGGGTACGCTAACAGTCTGCGTCAGCGGCGCGACTTCGCTAAGCATCTGTAATATCGCCTGTTCGGCGCTTAACATGGATTTCGGCACGCGGTTGTCTTGCATCAGGCGGCGCTCCTTTAAACCTTGTTACCTTGCTGATTGACCATCCACACCGCCGCCTCTACCCTTGAGCGCAGGCCAAGCTTTTTCAGCAGGTGTTTCACATGCACTTTTACCGTACCGTCAGAGATATTCAGCTCGCGGGCAATCAGTTTATTGCTTAAGCCCTTGGCGATAAAACTTAAAATTTCATATTCCCGGTTGGTCAGGCTGTTAAGCTCGGCTGGCGTTTTTACCGCCGGACGGCGCAGCGCCGTCGCCAGCACCTGAGTTACCGCTTCACTTAACACCATTTTGCCGGTTAATACGCGTTTAATATGCTCCAGCAACAGCTCGGGATCGCTGTCTTTTAGCAGGTAGCCATCAGCACCGTTGCTAATGGCATTCACCACATCTTCATCAGCGTCAGATACCGTCAGCATCACAATGCGCGAGGTAACCCCTTCATCGCGCAGCCGTTTTAAGGTAGCTATGCCATCCATACCCTGCATATTCAAATCCAGAATAATCAGATCCGGGTCCAGTTCAACAGCCAGCGGTATCGCATCCATACCACTACTGGCCTCGGCGATGACTTCCAGCTCATCTTCCAGTGCCAGTAACTGCTTTAAGCCTTTGCGTAATAACGGGTGATCATCCACCAGCATAATGCTGGATTTTTGCTCTGACATGCCTTGCTCCAAATCTGACGTCTTGCTGTATAGCTATTAGCTTATAACAAGGCAGCGCTAACTTTGATATAAATCAGTTAAATGGCAGAACAGCCTATTTGGCACGACACCCCACCAAGGCTTACCATAACTCAATACACAAGCATAAATATCTGATTTAATTCAACATTAAAACTCTACCACTCAACACTTACCACTTTATAGGTACCCCTAACTATCCCCGAGCTGCTAGCGGCTAACTCCGAAGATACATTGTGACAACGCGCTGTGCCCTGCATAGTTTGGCTAGCTTAAATTGCTGTTCCTAACAGGAGTGAACTATGTCAGATCTTAAACAATGGCAACCGGAAGACGACAACTTCTGGCAAAGCACAGGCAAAGCCATTGCCAATCGCAACTTGTGGATCTCAATTCCCAGCTTGCTGTGCGGCTTTGGTGTCTGGATGCTATGGAGTATTGTTACGGTACAAATGCTTAATGTCGGCTACCCGTTTAGCACCGCTGAGCTCTTTACCCTTACCGCTATTGCCGGCTTAACCGGCGCTACGCTGCGTATACCATCGAGCTTTTTCGTCCGCTTATGTGGCGGCCGTTATACGCTGTTTCTCACCACCAGCTTATTAATGATACCGGCGGTGGGCACCGGCCTGGCGCTGCAGAGCATCGACACCCCGCTGTGGGTATTCCAGCTGATGGCGCTGTTATCCGGTATTGGCGGCGGTAACTTTGCCTCGTCGATGTCGAATATCAGTTTTTTCTTCCCGAAAAAGCAACAGGGCTTAGCGCTGGGGTTAAATGCCGGCCTGGGCAATTTTGGTGTCACTACAGTACAAATCCTGGTACCCATTTTTATGTCTTACGGGGTGTTCACCCTGCTTGGCGGCGGTGAACCTATGGTACTGGCCAAAGCCAGCGGCACGGTAACCGGCACTATACCAGCCGGCACTGACACCTGGATCCAAAATGCCGGCTTTGCCTGGCTAATTACCTTAGTACCGCTGGCATTTTTGCTCTGGTTTGGCACCAATAATATTCACACTGAAGAAGTCACGCCTAAGCTACCCTCAGCCGTTAAAGCTTTTAGCATTATTCTGGCGATGTTGGGTATTGGCTTTATTACCTCTATCGCTGGCTTGTGGCTGATTTTGCCCGAGTCAGCCAATGGCTCAGGTTTTGGTATTCCTAAAGAAATAGTGCTGCTGGCTATTTTATTTGCCACGGTATTTTTATTAAAACTGCTGCCCGGCGCCATTCGCACCAGCCTGGACCGGCAATACAAAATATTTAATAACAAACACACCTGGGTAATGAGCGTATTGTACGTAATGACGTTCGGCTCTTTTATCGGTTTTGCCGCGGCCTTTCCGTTATCCATTAAAGTGATCTTTGGTTACAGCCATATTATGGTCGATGGCGTAATGACCCACAGCACACCTAACCCGAATGGTCCCAGCGCCCTAACTTACGCCTGGATAGCGCCTTTCGTTGGTGCCCTAATTCGCCCGGTCGGCGGCTGGATTGCTGATAAACTCGGCGGTGCTTTCGTTACCCAACTGTGCTCAGTGGTGATGGTATTATGTGCCTTAGGCGCTGCCTACTATATGCAACTGGCGTATCAAAGTGCGACACCAGAGCAGTACTTTGTGCCGTTCTTTCTGATCTTTTTAGGCTTATTTGCTGCCAGTGGCATTGGTAACGGCTCTACCTTCCGCACCATTGCCGTGGTATTCCCGAAAGAACAAGCCGGCCCGGTACTGGGCTGGACGTCAGCGGTAGCAGCATATGGCGCCTTCTACATTCCACAGGTGCTGGGTGAGCAAATAAAAGCTGCCACACCGGAATATGCAATGGTTGGCTTTGCCATCTTCTATGGTTTGTGTTTGCTGATAAATTGGTTCTTTTACCTGCGTAAAAACGGCGAGTTTTATAACCCGTAATTACTTACGGCGTATCAGTATGTAAACCCAAACCACCGTAGGGGCGCATTATTGCGCCCCAATATCATTGCGCCCCCTGCCAACCGTACATTGGAATTTTATCGGCAATCCGGCTACAGGTTCTGGGGCGTAAATATACGCCCCTACAAATCGGACGCAGACACCAAATTCAATTTTCACACCCAAACCACCGTAGGGGCGCATTATTGCGCCCCATATCGACCCTGCATTGGCATTTTCCCGGCAATCTGGTTGCAAATTCGGGGCGCAATAATGCGCCCCTACTACACGTAGTATTCGTCTTCTGGCCATTTTTTCGGATTGTCACGAATGTACTGCGTAATTGCCAAAAATGACGCTTCGCTACGGATAATGTGTTCATAGTAATTGCGTTGCCAGACAGCATATTGCTGACTTTGTGTTTGATTTCTAATTGCGCTGGTTACCGACGCTTTGTAGCTACGGATTATTTGTCCTAGCGTAGTTTTACCCATCGGGTCAGGTTGTTGTGCAGTGAGTTCGATAATGCCGTGCATATGATTAGGCATAATGACAAATTCATGAAGTTTACTAAAAGAGTATTGCCCGGCGATGTTTAACCAACAGTCTCTTGCAATTTCGCCACAGAAATTAAGTTGAACTTGCTGCTGACATACCTCACCAAACACGGCTTGTTTTTGATAACAACAAATCGTCAGAAAATAATGCCCTGGTTGGCTGTAATCATAGCCACGCAATCTGATTGACTGTCGATGGTGAACATCCTTGTTGAACATTTTTCTAATCCAGAAACGTGCACCTTCTGGGGCGCCCGTTGTTTTAACGACCGGCGCCCCTACAATATCGATGCAAACACCACATCCAATTGTTACACCCAACCATCGTAGGGGCGCCCAATTTTATACAAGAAGGCGCCCCGAAAACCCGACGCAAACACCCAATTCAATATGTAAACCCATACCACCGTAGGGGCGCATTATTGCGCCCC
>NZ_SIRR01000003.1 GCF_011634895.1 Rheinheimera pleomorphica
TCCGAACTCAGAAGTGAAACGCAGCTGCGACGATGGTAGTGTAGCATTCGCTATGCGAGAGTAGTTCACCGCCAGGCTCCCAAATAAATAAGCCCTTCGTGAAAACGAAGGGTTTTTTTATTGCTGATGCTGTAGTTCACCGCTGGTAGGCCAGCCCCGCAGCCTCCCATTCCAAACCCCGCTCTACCGAGCGGGGTTTTTTATTTTCCGCATTTATGCAGAAAGGCTCGACAAATTACCGACAAAGATTAACACTAAAACGAGTACACAAGGAGCAGGCTTTGTTATTAGTGAATAATCTGCGGCAATGGATGCGACTGTTATTGCTTGTCATCTTGCTAGTTCTATTTTTGTCCTCGAATTTGCTTTACGCGCTAATGTCAGTAGGTCTGGTCGGTCTAATCCTGCTCAATGCTCTGTTGCTCGCAGCAGCTAGCGCTTTGTGGTGGTTGTTTTCCTATCAGCACAAACAGTTGCAGCAGGATAATGCTCTGCTGCACAGCAGTATCGTGCAGCTGGAACAACGACTGGAGTTGCCCACCATGCCGGCACAGAGTAAAGCTGAAATACTGCAGCAGGTAGCTGAGCGCATCAGTCATCTGGTTAAGCGAGATCAGGAAGTTCGTCACTTAGTCAGAGTACAAGGGCTTATTGATCATGAGCTTGAAGTTGGCAACAGGGTGTTTTTTGAGAGCAAATTACAGCATTATCTGAATGACGCATCTGAGCCTGATACAGGAGCCTTATACATTATTCAACTAAGCCAGCCGGATGCGGGTCATGCCGGTATCAAGCACTTACAGCGGTTACGAGGATGCGTCGATATTCTGCATGGACTCGCTGCAGGATATAGCGATACCGTTCTGGCACGTTTGTCTGACAATGATTTAGCCTTGCTGGTTGCCGGTCTATCCGCCAGAGACATGGAAAAACTTGGCGACCGGATGGCGACACTATTGAGTCGGGCCAGCTGTTTTGCCGAGTGTAGCCAGCAGGACGTATTACATATTGGCTATGCGGCTTATCAACGCGGCGAGGCGTCCTATCAGCTGCTGTCAGAAGCTGATATGGCATTGAAGACCGCACAATTACATGGCCCAAATGCAGCCTATGGTCTGGTGCAGCAGGAAGGTAAGCCGCTGGCCAAAGGCTCAGTCTGGTGGCGTTCGGAGTTAAGCAAAGCATTACAAGAGCAGCGCTTAGTTTTGACATTTCAGCCGGTATTTTCCTGGCAGGACGGCGAAATTCTACAGCACGAA
The DNA here is from genome assembly GCF_011634895.1 of Rheinheimera pleomorphica. Taxonomy (GTDB): domain Bacteria; phylum Pseudomonadota; class Gammaproteobacteria; order Enterobacterales; family Alteromonadaceae; genus Alishewanella; species Alishewanella pleomorphica. Next base: position 1,260 of record NZ_SIRR01000003.1, read on the forward strand.
GTGTTGATCCGCTTGCAAAGCAGTGAGGGCAACACCGTGCCGGCAGCCATCTTTCTGCCTATGGCACATAATTGTGGTTTGGCAAGTCAGATAGACCAACATGTATTATTAAAAGCGGCCAGGCTATGCGCTGTCGACTCCCGTACTTACAGCCGGTGCAGCATTAATGTCAGTATCCAGTCTCTGTTAGATCCGCAGTGGTGGCAGTGGCTGGAACAGATGCTGTTGTCAGGCCAACTGGAACCTGAGCAAATGGCGCTGGAAGTCACCGAGCATCATATGCTGAAACACTATAAGCAGCTAAAAGCACGTCTGCTAAAACTGCACAAAGCAGGCTTCACCCTGATAGTGGATCAGGTTGGCTTATTGCTTGAAACTGCAGTTTATGCTGAAGAGCTGCCTTTGGAATCGGTCAAGCTGCATCCGTCGGTAGTGCGCAATATAGATCAACACCTAGAACAACAGTTATTTGTGCGTGGCCTGGTTGCCAGCTATGCTGGAAAAGGCATCCGCGTGCTGGCAACGGGAGTCGAACTGGAACAAGAATGGCTGACCTTACAGAAACTGGGTATCGCGGGTGGCCAAGGTTTTTATTTCAGCCAGCCGTTGAACCAGATAATAACGCAAGGTCAGTTGCAGTAATTAAACCGCGGTAGTGCAAACCCTGTAACCCCTGCAAACCACCCGTATGCAAAAAGCTGACTCTGCTGCCGGCGGCTATCTGACCCGACGTGATCATAGAAAACAGCCCCGCCAGTGCTTTGCCGGTGTAGATTGGCTCGACGTACAGCTGATGCCTGGCCATATCGCGACAAAATTGCAATAAGCCATCGTCAAAGCGGGCATAGCCGGCGCCGGTATAGTCAGTACTAAGTTGCCAAAGCCTGGTGCTACTTTGTGGCAGCAGTAATTGCTTGATCTTTTCTGGCAAAGTACGGTCTTTTACTACGGCTATACCTAATACCGGGGTTGTGTGGCGGTTTATGATACCGGCCAGGGTGCCTCCGCTGGCCGATGCACAGACGAGCAGATCGGCCGCGCCTTCTGGCGTCATGGCTAACTCAAGTTCAGCAACGCCTCTGGCTCCTTCGGCTGACGTACCGCCCTCCGGCAGGCTAAGCAATTGCGGATGTTGTTGCTGTAACTGCCGGATAAAATGCGCGTCATGGCGCTGGCGGTAACGGCTGCGGTCTAACGTCTTAAGCTGCATGCCCTGCGCGGCACAAAAGGCCAGCGTAGGATTGTTCAGGTCGAGGCTGTCGCTTCTTACATAGGCGACACTTTGCAAACCCAATAACTTGCAGCTGGCCGCCACTGCAGATAAATGATTAGAAAAGGCACCGCCAAAGGTAAACACACCCGCTTTTTGTTGTTGAAATACGTCTGCCAGGGCGTATTTCAGCTTCAGACATTTATTACCTGACACCTGAGGTATTGCCGTATCGACAGAGCAAATCCAAAGCTGCACCTGGTATCGGGCCAACACCGGATGCGAAAGCTGCTGCCAATGGGTTTTAGTTGTTAAAAGCTGAACTTCAGATGAATACAACATGGTAAGACACATGACAGTAAGGCTAATAGTCGCTAGTATAGCGTTACACAGGGCGTGAATGGCAGCATTATGCTGAGGAAAATTCTACATCGTTTCAGTCATATATCGGCAAGCAAACCGCAATCACTGGCATTATATGTCGGCAGCAGTGTGCTGAGTCTGGTTGAAGTCAGTAACACACAAATAGAGCATTCTGTTAGCGTTAGCTATGGGCCAGGCAAACTGGCAGCTGAACTAAGCCGGATACTGTCAGCTGTCAGTTCAGGCAGTCAGCTGCGCATTGTATTAGCGCCGGACTTTTATCAACTGGTGCAGTTGGATAAGCCCGCGCTGGCCGACACTGAAATGCTGCAAGCTTTACCCTGGCAAGTAAAGGATTTAGTGACGATAGCCCCGGAAGATATGGTGGCAGATTATATCGATTTACCCGCCGCCGGCGGGGCGCAAAGTAAAATCAATGTGGTGGCGGCCAGCTTTAGTTGGCTGCAGCCTCTGGTGCAGCAAGTAACACAAGCAGGCATCGAGGTGTTGTCAATTGAACCGGAAGAGTGGTTGGCGTCGCGGCTGATTGCGCCTACCAGCCAAGCAACGATGCTGGTTATTCACCAGCCAGCTCAGGAAGTGCTGATACAGATTGTTCGCAATGGTATTTTATATTTTTCGCGCCGTACCCGCGGCTTTGCTAACTTAGATCAAAAAGCACCGGGCGGTTTTAATGACGGCACGCTGGATCGGCTACAGCTGGAGTTGCAACGCTCGCTGGATTATTTCGAAAGCCAGTTGAAACAGGCACCGGTGCGGGACATCCGGCTGTTAATGACAGAGGCGCCGTTAATATGCGAGCTGTTGGCGCAAAGTGGTTTCAGCCGGGTTGAGCCGCTAACTGAAGCCATGCCGGACTCAGCATTAACCACAGCGCAATTGTTACAGTGCTGGCCGGCAGCCGCGGCGTTAATGCCGCATACGGCGGAGCTATCCTGATGAAACAACAGGTTAATCTTTACCAGCAAAGGCTGCATCCGGTGCGGCAAACTTTCAGCTTATCGCGCCTGGCGCTAAGCTGGGCGTTGCTAGTGTTGTTTATCTTGCTACTGGGTTTGGGCTTGCAACAGCAGCAGCGACAACTGACCAAGCAACTGCAACAACAGCAGCAGCAACTGGACCAGCAGTTACAGGAAATTACGCTGTTTCAGCAAGCATTGGCGCAGCGCCAGCCGCCGGCAGATCTGGTAAAGCAGTTGCAGCTTATTGAGCGTAGTGTGCAGCAAAAGCAGCATTTACTCGGCTACTTAACGGAACAACAGCAGCAGGCCAGCCAGTTTTACAGTCCGGTACTGCAACATTTGCAACAGATCGACCGGCCGGAGATCTGGTTAACCGGCTTTGATTTAAGACAACACCATAGCAGTTTCCGTGGTGTAGCATTGCGCCCGGATACGGTGCCACTTTGGCTGGACGATATGCGTCAACTTAGCTACTTTCGCGGCCAGCGCTTTAGCCAGGTGCAAATGCAACAGGTGGCAGAAAAAGCCGCGGTAGCTTTTGAATTGGTAGCAAACCAGGATCCTGAAACATGAAACAGTGGCAGCTACTGAATGAGCGTTTTAATCAACTGCAGCAGCGGGAAAAACTGCTGTTGTGGGCCAGCAGCCTGCTGCTGACGCTGTGGCTGTCGGCGATTTACTGGCTGCAACCGATGTGGCAAATGCAGCTTAGCAGCGAAAAACAACTACACAGCCTGCAGCGACAGCAGTCGGACGCGCAGCAACTCAGTGCTGGCTTACGCCAGCAGGTCAGCACCGATATGGCAGATGACTATCGTCAGCGCATTGACGCACTGCAACAACAGCAACAGCAGCTGAGTGAGCAAATCAGGCTAAGCGCCAGCCACTTTATTGGTGCGGAGCAAATGGTGACCTTGTTGCAAAATGTACTGCAAAGCAGCCGCGGTGTGCAGCTGAAAAGCTTGCACAGCTCGCCAGCCGAGCCGGTAAAATTACAGGGCCAGAGTGAAACGGATACCACGCTGTTATATCAGCACAAACTCAGGCTAACGATCAGCAGCAGTTATGCCAATTTATATCAGGTATTACAGCGCATGGAGCAGTTGCCCTGGCTGGTTAACTGGGCCGCACTGCAGTATCAGGTGACTGAGTATCCGCAGGCAGATATGACATTAGAACTTATTACAGTGAGCGAGAATGAAGACTTTATCCGGCTGTAGTCTGGCGCTGCTGGTCATCGCCATCAGTATGACAGCCATGGCGGATCCAACACGGCCGGCGCCTGGCTGGCAAGGTAAAGATGATAACAGCAAAGCGCAACCGGCTATCGATATCAGGTTGCAGTTAATCAAACAAACTGACAGCGGCCCTGTCGCCTTGCTCAATGGTCAATTGGTGCGTAAAGGTGAGTATTACCAGCAATATCAGGTGCTGGAAATCCAGAATAAGCAGGTTGTTTTGCAGCTAAATGGCGAACGACAAGTGGTGCGGTTACTTAATACAGCGATAAAACAATATGAAGATTAACATTATTGCCAAGCTAGGTTGGGGATGTGTCGGCATACTGCTGGCAGGTTGTCAGGCGTTTACCCCTGACGAACAGGCGCAACACGCCCGCAGCGTATTGCAACAGGCGCAGCAGAGCCCGGCACAGCCGGCAGTTGCGCCGGCGGTGCCGGCAGCGGTTACCGAGGATTTGCTCAACAGCGCCTATGCACCGCAACAACCCGCATTACCGCGTTTTAATGTGGCTGCTCTGCAGGCTGAACTGCCAGACTTTTTCCAGTCGCTGGTCAGCGATACACCTTACAGTGTGGTGTTGCATCCGGGTATCAGTGGCCAGATTAGTCTGCAGCTAAAGCAGGTCACTCTGTCCGAAGCCATGGCTGTGGTGCAGCAGCTATATGGCTTTGATATCCGCCAGCAAGGGCTGGTATATAAAATTTACCCGGCTGGCCTGCGCACCGAAACGATAGCCGTAAACTATCTGATGTTACAGCGTCAGGGTTTTTCGTCCATCGCGGTCAATTCCGGCGGTGTGTCGCAAGATAATCAGAATGGCCAGAACGGACAGAACAACCGCAATAGCAGCGGTTCTCAGGGCAACTTAGGCCAGGGTAATTTGGGTAATCAGAGTCAATCGCAGTATGGTCAGCAGCAATTTAACGGCAGCACCATTCAAAGTGAAAGTAAAACCGATTTCTGGAAAGAGTTAGAGAAAGCGGTTAGCACCGTGCTCGGCAATGGCCCGCAGCGCATGGTGGTGGTGACACCGCAAGCTGGCTTAGTTACCGTACGCGGCATGCCGGACGAAATTGCCGCGGTAAAGGCTTATCTGGGCCAGTCTGAGCGGCATTTGCAGCGCCAGGTTGTGCTGGAAGCAAAAATTATTGAAGTCACCTTAAATGACGAATACCAGCAAGGTATTAACTGGCAGAATGCCATCGCTAATTTGCGCAACACCAGCTTTAACTTCAGTACCAGTGGTGCTGTTGCCAGCAATGCTATTAGCACCTCATTGGGTGGGGTTACCGCCATTTCGTTTAATAACGTCGATTTTAACGGTGTGATTAATCTGTTAGAAACACAGGGCAATGCCCAGGTACTGTCCAGTCCGCGGGTTACCGCCATGAATAACCAAAAAGCAGTGATTAAAGTGGGCCAGGACGAGTATTTTGTTACCAATGTCAGTACCGACACCATAGTGGGCACCGGCGGTACGACCAGCTCACCCAATATTACTCTGCAGCCGTTTTTCTCGGGCATTGCACTGGATGTGACGCCGCAAATTGATCAAAACGGTAGTGTTATTTTGCATGTGCATCCTTCAGTAACCGAAACCGCAGAACAAAGCAAAACCATCCGCTTCAGTAATGAAGAAGTGATCCTGCCGCTGGCGCAAAGTAACATCCGTGAGTCGGATACTATTATCCGCGCCCGCAGCGGCGAAATCGTAGTCATCGGTGGCTTAATGCAAACCGTGACCAGCGACAGTGAGTCCCGTACGCCGGTGTTAAGTGCTATTCCGGTATTGGGCAAATTGTTTACCAGTATCAATAAAGTCGAGAAGAAAAAAGAGCTGGTGATTTTGCTTAAGCCCACCGTAGTCGGCGAGGGCGTGTGGCAGCAACAGATCCGCCAGTCGGCAGACTATATTTCTGACTGGTACCCACAGTAACCATGTATCAGCACCACTTTCACCTACAGCAGATGCCGTTTGGCTTAACGCCGGATACGGCGTTCTTTGTGCCGTTGCAGCAACATCAGGATATGCTGGCATTACTAAAAACGGCGCTGGCAGCTGGTGAAGGTTTTATTAAAGTGTGTGGTGAGGTTGGCAGCGGTAAAACCTTGCTATGCCGCAAATTATTGCAGCAAGCCTTGCCCGACTGGCAGTTGGCTTATATCCCGGATCCGATGCTAACGCCGCTGGAGCTGCGCTGGGCGTTAGCGCTGGAGCTGGGCCTGAAACATTCCGCCAATATTGACCCGCCACAGCTGTTGCAGTTACTACAACGCCAGCTAATGTTGCTGTCAGCGCAGGGTAAAAAAGCCATAGTGCTGATTGACGAAGCTCAGGCCTTGCCAGATGACACCCTGGAAGCATTACGGTTACTCACCAACCTGGAAACCGAGCAGCGTAAACTAGTGCAGGTCGTGTTATTTGCCCAGCCTGAGCTTGATAGCAGGCTGGCCAGTTATCGCTTTCGTCAGCTGCGCCAGCGTATTACTTTCTCCGGCCAGCTGACCTTACTTAGCCGCACACAGGTGGCGGCTTATTTACAGCAACGCTTGCGTCAGGCCGGGGCGCAGCGGCCATTATTTAGCCGTGCGGCACTCAGTGCGCTTAGCCGATACAGCCGGGGCATTCCAAGGTTAGTAAATATTCTGGCGCATAAAGCCTTATTACTGGCTTTCGGTGAAGGTAAGCCACAAGCAGGCTATGGCCATGTCAGGTTGGCGGCAATCGACACTGAGGATGTACGGACCAAGCCGCTGCGCTGGTGGTATGGTGCTGCAGCGGCTATGGCGCTGACCGCTGTTGCCCTGGCGGCATCCAGGCCCTGGTGGCAAAACTGGAGCCTGTTATGAGTGTCCTGAATAAAATGTTGCGTGATTTGGAGCACCGTCAGCAACACCTCAGTACCGATAACGACAGGGCGGTGCCGGGCGTAGCCGTAGACGATGGCCGGCCTTTATGGCTTAACCTGCTGTTAGTGCTTAGCTTTATATTGTTGTGCTTTGCCGTGTACGCCATTTTAAGCCGCTCTGTCACAGCCAGCAAACAAACTGCAACCAGCGTCGCGCAGCATGCTGCGCTAACCGCTGCCGACAGCCCGGTTAAGGCTGCCGCGGATAAAGCTGATATCGCCGCCGATAATACAGCAGCGCAGGTGCCCCAGCGGGTAGCTGATGCGCCTCAACCGGCAGTTATTGCTGCTATGCCGGCCGATACTGTCCCGCCAGATATTAACGAAGACCGCCCCAGTGCCCCCGCTATGCTGCCCGGTGATAGGGCGCTGGCCCAGCCAAATCGCGGCGATAGCCACGTAGCCGACGAACCGCCGTTAACCGATAGCCGCAGCGCCGAGGTGCCAGCGCAGCCGGCAAAACCGGCCGCCCGGGCGGTAACCATAGAGCGCGCCGGCCTGACGGTGGCGCAACAGGCCGAGGTATTGATGCAGCAAGCCCTGGCTGCCGAGCAAAGCGGCGAGTTACAGCAGGCCTTACAGCGCTGGCAGCAGGTACAGGCGCTTACGCCCACACAAAGCAGGCCTTATCTGGCGCAAGCCAGAATTTGGCAGCTGTTAGGGCAAACCGCGCAGTCAGTGCAGGTGTTGCAGCAAGCGTTGGCGCAGCGCATCGTTGATGCTGATATCCAGCTGCTGCTGGCACAACAGGCGGCTGCGCGGCAGCAGTGGCAACAAGTCACGGATTTACTGCCAGAGCAGTTTGAGCTGGCACAACAAGTAGAATATTACGGCCTTAAAGCCACGGCGCTGCAGCAATTGGGGCAGCCGCAAGCGGCACTAAATTGGTTTGCCCAACTGGTAAGGTTGCAGCCAGAGCAAGCGCGCTGGTGGCTGGGAGCGGCACTGGCGTACGACGCCTTACAGCAGCGGCAGCAGGCAAGGTTACATTTTCAGCAGGCATTGCAGCGTGGCGACAGCTTATCGCCCGCCAGCCGTCATTATATTCAACAGCGCTTAGCCGCCACAGAGTAACGCTATGCAAAGACCTCGTTTAAAAATGCGTTTGGGTGACTTACTGGTACATGAGCAGATTATTTCTGCCCCGCAGTTGCAGCAGGCGCTAACGCAACAGCAGCAAACCGGCCGCAAACTGGGCGCAACCCTGACCGAGCTGAAGTTTTTATCTGAGCAGCAGTTACTGCAATTTCTGGCGCAGCAGTTGAATGTGCCTTTTTTGGATATCGCGCAAAAGCGTATTGACCCCAAAGCCGTACAACTGTTACCTGAAGTGCAGGCCCGCCGCTTTAGGGCGCTGGTGCTGGAGGATCATGGCAGCAAAGTACTGGTCGGTATGAGCGACCCGGCTGATTTAGCGGCTTTAGATCAGATTGCTGCTTTGCTGGCGCCACGGCAGATTGAGCTGGCAGTAGTGCGGGAAAGCCAGTTAATAGAAGCCTTTGACACCTTGTACCGTCGTACCAAAGAGATTGAAAGCTTTGCCAGCCAGTTAAAAGCAGAGCATGGTGAAGACAGTGATCTTGATCTGGCCGCGCTGGACGAACAGGCCGATGCTGATAACACTATCGTTAAACTGCTGCAGTCCATTTTTGAAGATGCCGTCCAGGTTAAGGCGTCAGACATTCATATTGAACCGGATGAAAAGGTGCTGCGCATCCGCCAGCGGGTAGACGGCGTGCTGCAGGAAAATATTCTGAATCAGGTCAGTATTGCCTCGGCTCTGGTGCTGCGGCTGAAACTGATGGCGAATCTGGATATTTCAGAAAAACGCTTACCACAGGATGGCCGTTTTCAGATTAACGTGAAAGCGCACCGCATTGATGTGCGTATTTCGACGATGCCGGTGCAATACGGTGAGTCGGTGGTAATGCGTTTACTGGACCAATCGGCGGGCTTGTTGCATCTGGAGGAAACCGGCATGCCGGCACCGTTACTGGCTAAGCTCAGGCGCATTATAAAAAGCCCGCACGGTATGATATTGGTAACCGGGCCGACTGGCTCCGGTAAAACCACCACACTCTATGGTTTGTTAAGTGAATTAAACCAGCAAGGCAGCAAGATCATCACGGTAGAAGATCCGGTGGAATATCGGCTGCCAAGGGTAAACCAGGTGCAGGTAAACCATAAAATTGGCCTGACTTTTTCCAACGTATTGCGTACCACTTTACGGCAAGACCCTGACATTATCATGGTAGGTGAGATGCGCGACCAGGAAACGGCTGAAATGGGTCTGCGCGGCGCCTTAACCGGCCATTTAGTCTTATCAACCCTGCATACCAATGATGCGGTAACCAGTACTCTGCGGCTGATTGATATGGGCGCGGCGCCTTATCTGGTGGCCTCAGCACTGCGGGCCATTATTGCGCAGCGGCTGGTTCGGCGGCTGTGTGATTACTGCAAACAACCCTATCAGCCGGATGAGCTGGAAAGCAGCTGGTTGCGCCATCATAAAGCAAATGCTAACGCCAGGTACTGGCATGCGCCGGGCTGTCAGTCCTGCAATCAGAGCGGCTACAAAGGCCGTTTCGGTGTTTTTGAGCTGCTGATTATCACCAAGCCACTGGCCGATGCACTACGCCGTGACGATACCGCCGGTTTTGCCCAGCTGGCGCATCACAGCGAAGGTTTTACCAGCCTGGGCACTATGGCGCTGCACTATGCCCAGCAGGGGATGACCAGTCTGGATGAAGTGATCCGGGTATCGGAATATCTGGATACCGACCCTGATGCTGCCGTGGCTGATGTTCAGGCCGGAGTTGACTGAGTATGGCGAACTTTCAGTACAGCGCCCGCGATGCCAATGGTAAAGCCGTCAGCGGTGAAATTGAAGCCGGCAATGAGAGCGCCGCGGCCGACTTACTGCGCCGGCGCAACTATATTCCACTCACCATCCAGCCGCTGCAGCCAAGCAGCGGTGTCAGCCTGAGTATGCCGGTGCTGTGGCAGCGTAACGTATCGCTAACCGACCTGATTATGTTGTCGCGGCAAATGTACTCACTGATGAAGGCCGGTATTCCAATTATCCGTGCAATTGAAGGTTTAGCACTTAGCACCAGCTCAAAACGCTTGCAGCAGATCCTCACCGAGCTGGTAGAGCAGCTGCAAAATGGCCGTAACCTGTCGCAGGCGATGGCGGCGCACCCTACTGTGTTCAGCCGCCTGATGGTCAGCATAGTGCATGTGGGGGAGAACACCGGCCGCTTAGATGAAGCCTTTTTACAGCTGACCTACTATTTTGAACAGGAACTGGAAACCCGCAAGCAAATTAAACAAGCCACCCGCTATCCTATCTTTGTGCTGGCAACCTTAGTTGTTGCGATGTTTATTTTAAACCTGTTGGTAATACCGCAGTTTGCCAATATGTTTGCCCGCTTTAACGCCGAGCTGCCATGGTCAACCCAGGCGTTGCTAGCCAGTTCTGCCTTTTTTATTGCTTACTGGCCACTGCTTATCGTGTTGCTGGTAGGGGGCAGCTTTGGCTTACGGCATTACATTAAAACCGACAATGGCCGTAAGGTTTGGGGCCGCTGGAAAATACGTTTTCCCATTATTGGCAGTGTTATTTACCGCGCAACGCTGGGCCGTTTCGCCCGTAGCTTTGGTATGATGTTAAAAGCTGGCGTGCCGATGACCAGTGCGTTAACACTGGTTGCTGATGCGGTGGATAACGATTACCTGGGTGACAATATCCGTGACATGCGGCGCAATATCGAACGCGGCGAAAGCCTGCTTAAGGTCAGCCAGCAAAGCCAGATGTTTACCCCGCTGGTGTTGCAAATGCTGGCCGTGGGTGAAGAAACCGGTGCTATGGATGATATGCTATCAGAAGTGGCCGGCTTTTATGAGCGCGAAGTGGCGTTTGATTTAAAAAGTTTGACCGCCAAAATAGAGCCTATTTTAATTGCCATTGTCGCCGTGATGGTATTAATACTGGCGCTGGGCATTTTTACGCCAATGTGGGATATGCTAAACGCCTACAAAGGCGGTAGCAGTTAAGCTGGATCAAAGCGGAAATATATTAATACGGATGTAATTATAACGATAAGCGATATACTAATGATAATAACCAGTTGGGAGACACAAGTATGAAAAGGCAAACAGGTTTTACCTTAATTGAATTAATTATAGTGGTGATTATTTTAGGCCTGCTGGCCGCCACGGCATTACCACGGTTTTTAAATGTAACCGAACAGGCGGAAGAAGCGTCAATCGAAGGTATTGCTGGTGGCTTTGCTGCTGCAGTGGGCCTTGTACGTGCACAGTGGGAAGTCGAAAGCCGGCCAGGTAAGGACTCCACGAGTGCACAGATTAATTATGACGGCGTACCAGTTGGGGTAGATGGCGGTACCGCCACTCGTACTGGTGGTTACCCAACTACTGATGCTGTTACAAGTAATACTCTTGCCACAACGATGAACAGCGGTGATTGTTTAGGTGTTTTAAATACTATTTTACAAGCCCCCCCAAGGGCGACTAATACTGCTGCAGATTTCAACGACAGTACTAATACTTTGTTTGTTCGTGCTGATGCAAACTTATGCTATTACCATCAGGTTGCGACTGTTGGTGCGGCAGCGCCTACGGGCACCGCTACTCCGGGCAATGGATTTATCTATAATCCTGCCACCGGCCAAGTTAATGTTTTCAAGAACTGAATTTAGATAAGAGATAGGTAGTAATATGAAACGCAATCAAGGTTTTACATTAATAGAGTTAATCATTGTTATCGTCATTCTGGGTATCCTGGCAGTAACGGCAGCTCCCCGGTTTTTAAATTTCTCTGGTGATGCTAAGGCATCAGTACTTCAGGGGGTTGAAGGCGCGGTGAAATCTGCTTCGGCAATGGTATATGGCAAAGCGGTTATTGCCGGTGTACAAAGAGCTGCCCTGTCATGCCTTGACGGTAATACAGTGACGGCTGCTGATGGAGATCCAGCAGCCTGTGCTTCGGGTGAGGATATTATTTTCGGTTACCCGGCAGCCGATGCTGGTGCCATCCGCGCAGTGGCAGATTTAAAAGCCGAAGATTTTGTGTTTAATACGGCTGGGGGCACACCTGTAGCAATACGTATTGCACAAACCACGGCCGACTTAGCGGATGATGGTTGCTATGTAGAGTACACGCAAGCGGCAGATGCTGACACTCAGTTTGCTACAGCTCTTGTTATAACTGGCTGCTAAGCACTGAGTTCAACAGCATGAAAAACGCATCATACCGCGGCTTTACCTTAGTTGAGCTGGTTGTGGTGCTGGTAATAATCGGGGTACTGGCGGTTAGCCTGCTACCCCGTTTTTTTGATGCTACGGGTACCTCGGAGTACCTGTATCGCGATCAGATCATCAATGTAATGCGTAATATCCAACTGCGTGCCATGCAGTGCACCGACAGCGCTTGTCGCAATGACTTAAGCCGCTGCAATGCCCCGGTGCTGTTTATCGGCAGCAGCCTTATTGGCACCAACCCCAGCAGTTGCAGCGACAATCTTATTCAGGTTGGCAGTGGTGAAAATATCAGTTTCAGTTTTAGCCACGGCGTTGATTTATCCTTTAACAGCTTAGGCCAGCCGGTTACTGCCGAAACCCTGCCAAGCCGCCTCTGTACGTCTGGTGGCTGCCAGCTGACAATCAATGCCGCCAATACTCTGCGCATCTGCATTGAAAGCGAAGGCTATATCCACCCATGTTAAAACCGGCCCGTGGCGTTACGCTGATAGAGCTGATTGCCGGCATCGTTGTGCTGGCCATTAGCTTAACGCTTATTACCTCAGTGCTGGGGCCGTTATTTGTTAAATCTGCCGATCCCTGGCATCAGGTACGCGCGGCCGAGCTGGGCCACAGTTTAATGAATGAAATACTGTCGCGTCGCTATGACAAAAACAGTTTTAAAGACGGCAGTGAGCTGCGTTGTGGTGAAAGCGGCGCCCCTGCCTGCAGCGCTATACCGGTATTTGTGCCGCCAAGAAGCGGTGCCCGCTCCGGCTTTGTCGGCGTAGAAGACTATAATGATTATCAAACCAGTGGCGATACATTAACCGACGCCAAAGACAGCGCCTTGGCTGAGCTGTATCGCAGTTATCTGATCGAGGTTGACGTGGTAGACGCAGGCACTCAGCCGGAAAGTTTTGCCAATGTGCGGCGCATCAGCGTTATTGTTACCACCCCCACCGGCGCTGAAGTGCGTTTTACTGCCTATAAGGGTAACTGGTAATGCGCCGCAACGGTTTTACGCTGGTGGAGCTTATTACCGTAATGGTGGTACTGGCTGTGCTGGCGCTGGGTGCCAGCAGCTATATTGGCATTGGTAGCCAGATGTATGTTGATGCGGCCCAGCGTGAGCAGTTGCTGGCGCAAAGCCGCTTTGTTGCCGAACGCCTGGTGCGGGAGCTAAGAAATGCGCTGCCAAACAGTATCAAGGCCGAGAATGATTGTCTGGAGTTTATGCCGATTAAAGCCGTGGGGCTGTATCAGTCTTTAACCGCAGATAGCTTAACCTATAGCTGGTTGAGCGCGCAGGTAGAGGAGAACGATTACATCGTGATCTATGCCCAGTATCCGCAGCATGTCAGGCCCGGCGCACAGAGCAGAGCCAGACAGGTCAGCGCGCTAGGGGCCAATACGCTGACGTTTAGCGGCGCTGCTTTTAGTGTTGAGTCGCCGGCCAGACGATTTTATGTCTATGATGAAACGGTACGTTACTGCCGGCTGGGCGCCAATTTAACCCGCAACGGTGAGCTGATGGCGCAGCAGCTGCAGGCCGATAGCCGTTTTACGGTGGCCGAAGCGACGCTGGAGCGCAATGCGCTGGTAAACCTGTATCTTAATTTTGGCCCCACCGGCAGTGGTATGTTTTTTAACTACGAGGTGCATATTCCAAATGTACCCTAAACCCTATACACAAGGCGGCAGTGCTTTAGTGGTCGCCATTTTTATTATAGTGGTGATGCTGGCGCTGGTGCTGAGCTTGTCACGTTTGCTGATTAGCAGTAGTGAAAATGTGGTGTATGAAGTGCAGGGCACTAAAGCGTTGTTTACTGCGCAAAGCGGGCTTGAGCTGGCGTTAACCGAATTATTCCCGCTGGTTGGCACCGGTAGCTGTAGTGCTAAAAACTATAACTTTAGCTCGGCGACGGAATTAACCGGCTGCAGCGCCGCAGTAAGCTGTGCTGAGCTAACCAATGCGTTACCCGACGGTGGCAGTGTGTTTCGCCTGACCAGTGTGTCAACTTGCAACAGCGCGGATTTTGTCACCAGCCGCAAAGTGCAGATAGAGGTACGTTGATATGCTTAAAGGCTGGTTAAACGCTGTGTTGTTAAGCTTGAGTCTGGTAGTGGCGATGCCATTACTGGCACAGCCGGTATGCTCTGATTTATTTGCCGACCCCTCCGGCATTAACCCTAACCTGGGGGCGAATGGTATTTCCCCCTTTGACCTTGCCAACGTGCCGTGGCAAAACACGCCCTGGCCTGCCAGTGGCACTGTGCTGGCGGGCGGCAATTATTATTTCGGCTCACTCGATGTTGGCAACAATTACCAGTTGTCGGTGGCTGCAGGGCAAAAAGCCGTTATCTATGTCAATGATACCTTTGATGTGCGTAATTTTTTGCGATTGAATGCTAATGGCGATACCGAACAGCTGACACTCGTTGTGCGCGCCAATGTGGCAGTGAATAATTTAGTTGAAATTAATGCGTTAGTGTTTTCAGCCGGCAGCATCAGTATTAATGCACAAAATGTGATTATCGGTGGCCTGGCGGCAAATGGTGCGATAAGTGTTGGTAATTCCACCGTGGTGCGTGATGACGATGCCATTAATGCGCTGCAGCTGCCCGGCTTATGTACAGCAGCCGGATTGCCTTCTGCCAGAGCGCATTACCCGCTGGACTTTTGCCCGGCACAAAATAATAGCATTGTTGCTGATCTCACTGGAAATTACCCGGCCACGGCAATCAATGCTGGCGCAGTGACCGATGGCCAGGTGCTGGAAGCGGCTGATTTTTCTGCCGCCGGCGGTGATTATATCAATGTACCTGCCGCAGCGCTGAATGGCTTAACCAATTTTACCGTGTCAATGTGGTTCAGGCTGGATGCACATAATGATTTCAAACAACTGTTTTCGGCCAGCAATAACCAAACCAGCACTGAACTGGAGTTCTATATCAACGCGGCTAATGAAGTCAGGGCCGGTGTAAAAGGTCAGTATGTTAATTTTGGCGGCGGCAGTGCCAGCCCGGTAGTGGCCAACAACAGCTGGACTCAGGCGACGTTAACCCGCAGTAATGATCAGCTATGTTTGTATTTAAACCAACAACGTATTAGTTGCCAAACAGTAAGTAATGCCAGCCTGAGTGTGAACCGGGCCGCAGTCGGTATTTGGTGGCAACGCAATGGCGCTTTTGATGACGACTTTCGAGGCGACATCGACGAAGTGTTACTATTTCAGCAAGCACTGACACCGGCGCAAGTTAGTGCGATGTATCAAAACCAGCTGGCGGGTAATAGCTTTGATGGCACTGCGCGCTTGAGTAGCTGCGCGCAGTGCTTAACCGACAGTTTTAGTTCCTCTCTGTCTGATAGCTGGGTAACGGCACGCAGCAGCGGTAATTTTACCCCTACGGTGGTTAATAACCGTTTACGTATGACACAGGCAGTGGCCAATCAGTCTACGTCGGCAACTTACCAGCGTTTATATCCGGCGGCCGATAATCTGGTGGTGGTAGAGTTTGATTACTGGGCTTATGGCGGCAACGGTGCTGATGGCTTGGCGCTGGTCTTGTCTGATGCCGAGATTTCGCCGCAGCCAGGCGCCTTTGGGGGGCCGCTGGGATACGGCTTTAAGCCAGGTATTCCAGGCTTTGCCGGCGGTTGGCTTGGTTTTGGTATCGACGAATATGGTAACTACTCTAATGAAGGGGGGAGTACTAATGTTGGCCGGCGGCGTCAGTCGGTGGTGGTGCGGGGCTCAGGAGAAGGAACAGCAGGCTATCGTTATTTGCGCGGTACCTGCAACAATGGTGCAACCAATATCAATACCAATTGCTTATCACCAGCGGTAGATGGCAACCAGAATACCCCGCATCGCTACCGGTTTATCATCGATTCGACTCAGGCTGGTACTACACTGGTATCAGTGCAGCGTGATACAAAGTCTGGTCAGGGATTCGAAAATCTCATCCTTCCATTCAACGTGCAAGAACAGACGGGGCAGGCTCCTGTGCCTGAGAACTTTTTCTTATCCATTACCGGCTCTACCGGCGGCTCTACCAATATTCACGAGCTGGATAATCTCAGCATCTGTGCATTGCGCTCAGAGCCGGTTGGCGTATTAATCGATCATTTTCAATTAAGCCATCCGGCAGAAATGGTCAGCTGTCTGGCGGCGGCGGTTGAAGTAAAAGCCTGTGTAAACCAAGATTGTTCAGATACCTACACTGATCCGGTTGCTGTAACATTAAGCGCCGATGCTAATGCCAGCTGGGTTGGTGGCAATACGATTACACTGAACAACGGCAGCGGCATTGCTTATCTGAGAAACCCGGCTATTGGTGCTAATCCGCAGGTGAGTATCGACGCCATTAGCAGTGTACCTGCGGCCAAAGCATTTTTCCCCGAGCGCAATAGGTGCCTGACAGAGCCAGGTGGTACACCTTGTGAAATCCGTTTTGTTGACTCCGGATTATTATTTGCCGAAGTGGATGGACAAGCGCCGGTAAATCATCAAACAGCAGGTGAAACATTTAATGGTGTGTTGCGTGCCGTACGTAGTAACACCACTACCGGTGCCTGTGATGCAAGAGTACGCGGCCCTAAAGAAGTAGAGCTAGGCTTTAGTTGTGAAAATCCTGGCACTTGCATTTCTGGACAGCAGTTTTCAGTAGATGAAACGCCAATTGCCGCCAACGATGCTGGTACAGTTAACAACCGCACGACGCTTATGTTGAACTTTGACGATACAGGCTCAGCGCCTTTAGCAATGAACTATAGCGATGTAGGGCAGCTTAGATTACACGCCCGGCTGGCGCTGGCGGAGCAGCTGCCCGATCCGGCAATCACGTTGCAAACCAGCAGCAACGCTTTTGTCGTGCGGCCGCATACTCTGGCGGTGGTGCAGGCAACGCGCCCCGATGGCACAGCCAACCCCGGCACCACCAACTCGGGCGATGGTTTTATCGCCGCCGGTGAGCCGTTTAACGTTGTGATAGAAGCGCAAAATGCCGCGGGTGCCGCGACGCCTAATTTTGGCCGGGAAAATCCGCGGCAACAGGTTGAGTTAGCCTTTTCAGCGCTGGCGTACCCTGATACTGGCAGTAACGGGGTGTTAAATGCAGGGGCAACAGACTTAACGCAACCGGCAGCGAACGGCCGCCAGCAGGTCAGCAACGTTCGCTGGAATGAAGTGGGCAGTATCAATCTGCAAGCCAGGCTAAACAATGATAGCTATCTGGCGACGTCTGATGTTGCCGTTAAACCGGACAGCGCTGATATCGGCCGCTTTTATCCACACCACTTCGAACTGGTTAGCAGCGAGGTCACTAACAGCTGCAATAACATCTTCAGCTATATGTCGCAGCCGGCGCTGACGATTAACTATCAGTTGGCAGCAAAAGGGGCCGCCGGCAATACCTTGTTTAACTACCATTCAACCGATTATAGCGGTACGGCGGTTGCAACCGTGGTGGCAGAGCAAGATGCGGTTCGTCTGCCGGCAGATCGTTTCAGTGTCGTCGCGGCTAACTGGCAGCGTGGTGTCTATAATGTTGAGCAAGATAATGCAAGCTTTAACCGTGCAGCACAGCGAGATGGCCCTTATGCTGCACTGCAACCTGGTATAAAACTGCTGTTAGAGCAGGATGGCCGTGATTTTCAAAGCTACACCCTGGGCGCAGACGCTGCGGCGCTTGATGGCAGGTTAAATATGCGCTTTGGCCGTCTGGCGCTGGACAATACCTATGGCCCGGAGCACGAAAGCCTGCCGGTCAGGTTGCAGGCGCAGTACTGGCATAGCCCAACGCAGCGTTTTATCGATAATAGCGAGGATAATTGCACAGTGTTAAGCGCTGGCACCGTTGTACAGCCCGGTAGCAGTAATATAAATTTGCAGCTGCAAAAAGAACAACCTTATGTTGGTGCCGCGACGCTAACACTGCAAGCCAGCAGCAACCCGCAAGCGGCCTTTACCGCGATGCAACAAGGCAGCAGTGTGATTGATGGTGTGCCGGCACTGCTGTTGCCGGCAACAGGAGAGCGCGGTCGCGGCGAGATGGAGTATCTGGCGCCGATCTGGTTGCAAGGCGACTGGGACAGCGATGGGGTATTTGACGACAACCCGCAAGCTGAATTTATGTTTGGTCGCTTTCGTGGCAACCCGCGGCAAATTTCCTGGCGTGAACTTTTTCAGTGACGGTTCATCTGACTGCTGTATGCTGCGCGCGCCAGGCTGGCGGCAGATAAATAACGCCGGGGCTTGGTTTAATTGCATAAAAATGTAAGATAAAGCTATTCACTTGGCGGGGAGTTACATAGAATAACCCCAGCACTAATTACTACCCATGTGACGCCACAGCTCAGCGCTGTTGAGTGGTTGTTCGGCGCGCGGGCTAATAAGGATCCGGTTCTTTCATGTTTAATAAATTGCGTGGCCTCTTTTCCAACGACTTATCTATCGATTTAGGTACAGCAAATACGCTGATTTACGTAAAAGATCAGGGCATAGTGCTGAATGAACCGTCTGTGGTGGCCATTCGGCAGGAACGTGCCGGCGGGCCAAAAAGTGTCGCGGCAGTGGGCCACGCTGCAAAACGGATGCTGGGCAGAACGCCGGGCAATATTAAAGCGATCCGGCCGATGAAAGACGGTGTTATCGCCGACTTTTATGTGACAGAGAAAATGCTGCAGCACTTTATCCGCCAGGCGCACAGCAACAGTTTTTTACGTCCCAGCCCACGCGTGCTGGTATGTGTACCATGCGGCTCTACCCAGGTTGAACGCCGCGCCATCCGTGAATCGGCGCAAGGCGCTGGCGCCCGTGAAGTATATTTAATTGACGAGCCGATGGCGGCCGCTATTGGTGCCGGCCTGCCGGTGTCAGAAGCGACTGGCTCTATGGTGGTTGATATTGGTGGTGGTACTACCGAAGTGGCCATTATCTCGTTAAACGGTGTGGTGTACTCATCCTCTGTGCGCATTGGTGGCGATAAATTTGACGACGCTATCGTCAACTATATCCGTCGCAATTACGGTATCTTAATTGGTGAAGCTACGGCCGAACGCATTAAAACCGAAATTGGTTCGGCGTACCCCAGCGATGATGTACTGGAAATTGAAGTGCGTGGCCGTAACCTGGCCGAAGGTGTACCGCGCAGCTTTACCATGACCAGTAACGAAATTTTAGAAGCGCTGCAAGAGCCGCTGGCTGGTATTGTCAGTGCCGTGATGGTGGCACTGGAGCAGTCACCGCCAGAGCTGGCATCGGATATTTCTGAGCGTGGCATGGTACTTACCGGTGGTGGCGCCTTATTGCGCGATCTGGATCGCTTACTGATGGAAGAAACAGGTATCCCGGTGGTGGTAGCCGATGATCCCCTGACCTGTGTCGCCCGTGGTGGTGGTAAAGCCCTGGAGATGATAGATATGCACGGCGGTGATGTGTTCAGTTATGACTAACTGAGCACGGCCGCGGTGCTAGTACTGGTATGAATCAAATTTATAGTCGGGGCCCGTCTTTGCCACTGCGGTTGTTTTTAGCCGTGGTGCTAAGTGCTGGCCTGATGTTCCTCGACCGCTTTACCGACAGCTCTACCCAACTGCGTAGTTACCTCACCAGTGCCGTCAGCCCGCTGTTTTATGTTGCCAGCTTGCCGCAAGCGCTGTTTTCCGGCGCGTCTGAACAATTTATGTCGCAGCAAGCCGTGCTGGATGAAAATGCCCGTTTAAAAGAAACCTTATTGCAGCAAAGCGGCCAGTTGCAGCTGTTGCGCTTTTTACAGCAGGAAAATGAAAAACTGCGCGCCTTACTGGGTTCATCGGCGGTTGTCAGCGGCGAGCGGCTGGTGGCCGAGGTGCTGGCAGTATATAGCCACCCGTTCAGCCATCAGGTGGTGCTGAATAAAGGCAGTAAAGACGGCGTCACGGAGTTTCAGCCGGTGATTGACGATCAGGGTGTGGTGGGCCAGATTGTCAGCGTTGGCCCCACCAGCAGCCGCGCGCTGTTAATTTCTGATAACACCCATGCGTTGGCCGTGCGCGCCGAACGCACCGGCGTGCGTGCTCTTGTTGAGGGTCTGGGCCAGTGGGACTTGCTGCGGGTTATGCATTTACCCCACAGTACCGATATCCGCGAAGGTGACCGCTTATTAAGTTCGGGCCTGGATGGCCGCTTTCCGGAAGGTTACCCGGTAGCTAAAGTGGTTCGTATTAGCCAGGACGCCAGCCAGCCGTTTATGGTGGTGTATGCCGAGCCTTATGCCCAGCTGGATCGGGTACGCCATGTGCTACTGTTATCTAAGCCAGATGCTGCAGTGGCAGCCGCTGCGGAGCTACCCTGATGCGTAAACCAGAACGACTGGGCTTTATTTATCTGTCGGTGTTTGTCGCCTTACTGCTGACGGTGATGCCGATGCCTCAAATGGTGAAACTGGCGCGGCCCGACTGGGCGTTACTGGTGCTGATGTACTGGGCGATGGCCTTGCCACAACGGGTCAGTGTGCTGACCGCCTTTTTTACCGGCTTTATTGTCGACGTGCTGGTGGGCACCGTGCTGGGCGTAAATGCGCTGGCCTTTGCGGTGGTGATCTTTGTTGTGGCGCAGCACCATCTTAAAATCCGCAATTTCTCTGTGGTGCAGCAGTCGTTGTTGCTGGGCTTGTTGCTGGCACTGTATCAGCTACTGTTATTCTGGCTTAGCCATTTTCTTACCGGGGTCTATTTCCGGCCGCAGTATTTATGGCCGGTACTAACCGGTATGCTGGTGTGGCCCTGGTTATTCTGGCTATTGCGCCGCTACCGGCGACAGTTAAAAATCCAATGAATTCTTTGTAATGAGCTACCCCGATATTGTTTTAGCGTCTTCTTCTCCACGCCGGCGTGAATTGTTGGCCCAGCTGGGTGTTAATTTTACCCTGGTGAGCGCTGATATTGATGAAACGCCACAGCCGGGCGAAACACCCGTGGCCTATGTACAGCGTCTGGCCCAGCAAAAAGCCCGTGCCGGCTTAGCCCGTTTAAGCCAGCCGATGCCAGTGCTGGGGGCTGATACCATAGTGGTGGCCGATAACCAAATCCTCGGTAAACCGGCCAACTTTGCCGACTTTAACCGCACTATGCAGCTGTTGTCCGGCCGTTGTCATCAGGTGATGACAGCCATAGCACTGCTTAACCACCAGCGCTGCCTGACACAGCTGGTGACGACCGATGTTTGCTTTCGTCAGCTGCAGATACACGAGATAGACCACTACTGGCACAGCGGTGAACCGCAGGACAAAGCCGGTGGTTACGGTATTCAGGGCCTGGCGGCAAAGTTTGTCCGGCGTATTAATGGCAGCTATACCGGCGTGGTTGGGCTACCCTTGTGTGAAACTGAACAGTTATTGCAGCAGTGGCAGGAGCAAGCATGAGTGCAGAATTACTGCTAAACGTAACCCCCAGCGAAACCCGGGTGGCATTAATTGAAAACGGCGTGCTGCAGGAGCTGCATATCGAGCGTCAGGCCAAGCTGGGGCTGGTGGGCAACATCTATGTGGGCAAAGTCAGCCGGGTGCTGCCGGGCATGCAGGCTGCTTTTGTTGATATCGGCCTGGATAAAGCCGCGTTTTTACATGCCTCCGATATCGTGCAACACGACCCACTGGCCGAACTGGACGGCAAACCGGCGGTCAGTAAAGATATCCGTGTACTGGTGCGCGAGGGGCAGTATCTGCTGGTGCAGGTGGTGAAAGATCCGCTGGGTACCAAGGGCGCGCGGTTAACCACCGATATTACGCTGCCATCGCGTTATCTGGTGTTTATGCCCGGCTCACCGCATGTTGGCGTGTCGCAGCGGCTGGAAAGCGACACCGAGCGCCAGCGCTTAAAAGATATTGTCAGCCAGTATCTGGATGACAGCGGCGGCTTTATTGTGCGTACCGCGGCTGAAGGTGCAAAAGAAGAAGAACTGGCGCAGGATGCCCGCTTTTTGAAAAAGCTTTGGGCCAAGGTCATTAAACGCAAGCAAAAAACCCGTAAAGAAGGCGTAGTCTATGAGGATCTTACGCTGGCCTATCGCATACTGCGCGACTTTGTCGGCGCTGAGCTGGAACGGATCCGCATTGACTCCAAGTTAACCTTTGGCCAGCTGACGGCCTTTTGCGAAGAGTTTATTCCGCATTTATCGCCACTGCTGGAGTACTACCCCGGTGAGCGGCCGATTTTTGATATGTTTGATGTGGAAAACGAAATTCAGCGCGCACTGGAGCGCAAAGTGCCGCTAAAAAGCGGCGGCTATCTGATTATCGATCAGACCGAAGCGATGACGACAATAGACGTGAACACCGGCGCCTTTGTTGGTCACCGTAATTTGGAAGAAACCATCTTTAATACCAATACCGAAGCCACCCAGGCAATAGCACGCCAGCTGCGGCTGCGTAATTTGGGCGGTATTATTATTATCGACTTTATTGATATGCAAAGCAGTGAGCATAAAAAGCGGGTGTTTCACAGCTTAGAGCTTGCACTGGCGCGGGATAGGGCAAAAACCAATATTCACGGCTTCTCGGCGCTGGGGTTGGTTGAGATGACCCGCAAAAGAACCCGCGAAAGTTTGGAACATATTCTCTGCTCTGAGTGTCCAGTATGTGAGGGGCGTGGCAGTTTAAAAACGGTGGAAACCGTCTGTTTTGAAATACTGCGTGAAATTGTGCGGGTAAACCGGGCCTACGCCGCCGACAAATTTGTGGTTTATGTGTCACCGGCAGTCAAAGATGCGCTGACCAATGATGAGTTTCATAGTCTGGCAGAACTGCAGGTGTTTATTGGTAAGCAGATCAGTATTCATACCGAACCCTTATATACGCAGGAGCAATTCGACGTGGTGATGATGTAGTGCATAAAGCAACGCGGCTGTGTTTTTATTGTTTACACAAGGTCTGGCTTGCACTGGCGGTGCTGCTGGTACTGCTGGCTGTGCTGATTTCCGTGTTGCGCTACAGTTTGCCTTATGCCGACAACTACAAGCATCGGATTGAACAACTCATTAGCGACCGCTATGGCGCCAGTGTACAAATTGGTGAGCTCAGCGCAGGTTGGCAGAAATTTGGCCCGGCGCTGCTGTTAAAGCAGGTGCAGCTGTTTGACGACAAACAAAACGTTCAGTTGCAGATCCGCGAAACCCGGGTGCGGCTGGACTTCTGGCGCAGCCTGCTAAACCGGCAGCTAACGGCACAACATTTTGAGCTGAACGGCCTGACATATTATCTGGACAGCAGCAGCATTCTGGCCCGCGACATGCTTGGCAACGAGCCGCAAAACCCGTTAGACAACACACCGCTGCTGGATGCGCTGGAAAACCTGTTGTTTAAACAGCTGGCGTATTTCTCGGTGACGGACAGCCAGCTGGTATTGCAAAACCAGCAACTGCCGGATCTGGTGCTGAATATTAAACAGCTGGACTGGAATAACAGTGGCAACCGCCATCAGGGCGCGGGCGAGTTATCGTTGGCCGGTGTCACCGCCAATACGGTGTCCTTTGTGCTGGATTTACACGGCGAGACCCTGGCAACGGCCTTTGGCCAGCTATATCTGCAAAGCGAGCGGCTGGATGTACTGCCCTGGTTTGCCAGTATGTTACCGCCGAGCCAGAAACTGCAACAGGCCAGTGTTAACTTTGCCGCCTGGGGGCGGATAGACGGCGGCTTGCTGCAGCGGTTCCAGGTAGAATTGGCCGATAACAGCTTAAGCTGGCAGCGCGAGGGTGAAGCACAGCAACTCAGCCTGGGTCAGGGCCAGTTGTTATGGTTGCCCAAGGCCGAAGGCTGGTCGCTGTACTCAGGTGAATTGACCTTAGCCGCTGGCCAGCAACAATGGCAGGACTTGCAATTACAACTGCATTATCAGCAAGGGCAGTGGCTGGGTAGCCTGGATAATGTCTATCTGGATGCCATTACGCCGCTGGCGCATTTGCTGGCCGATGATATAACGCTGTTGCAGCAGTTAGTGGCATACCAGCCGGCCGGGCATTTACAACAATTGCAATGGCGTGTGACGCCAGAGCAATGGCAACTGGCCGGCCGTTTTGCGGCGCTGCAGTCGCAGCCATTGGGTGATATCCCCGGCGTCAAGGCGCTGCAGGGCGACTTCCTGCTTAGTGATACCGTATCGCGGCTGACACTGCAGGCTGAGCAAGGCGAGCTGCAATGGGACGGCTTATTCAGTGCGCCAACGCCGTATCAGCAGCTGTCGGCCACCGCCTATTTACAGTTGGACGATAGCGCCCACTGGCGGCTGAGTATTCCTAAGCTGCAGTTGCACAGCGACGATCTGCAGCTGGATGCCAGTATCCAACTGGATGAAAAACTGCAAATTCTGGCACGGCTGCAACAGCTTGATGCGGCCAATGCTTATCGTTATTACCCGCAGCGCTATATGCCAGAGGCCACCCGCGATTATTTAAGCCGCGCTATTCTGGCCGGTCAGGTAAGTGACGCCCGCATGTTGTGGCAGGGTAAAGTCGCCGATTTTCCGTATCGCCAGCAGCAAGGGGTGTTCCAGGTTGATGCCCGGCTAACGCAGGGCCAGTTTGCCTTTGCCCCCGACTGGCCGTTGCTGGAAGACCTTAGCGCAACACTGTGGTTTGAAAATGCGGCGATGCAAATTCAGTCAGACGGCGGCAGCTTGCAGGGCATAGCGCTGCAACAGGGCGTAACCGCTGAGATAGCGGATTTATTTGCCGCCGACACGCTGGATATTACCATCAAGCAGCAGGTTAACGCGGCAGACGTGACTGAGCTAATCCTGCAATCGCCACTTAAGGCTCAGCTGGGGCAAACCCTGGCGCATCTGGGCGTGGCCGGTAAGGTAGACGCCGACGTTAAGCTGGCAATAGGCTTACGCCAGGCGGGCGTGCAGGCGACAGGCGAGGTTGGCTTTAGCGGTGCCGAACTGAATTTACAAGCGCCGGCGCTGCAGGTTCAGCAGCTAACGGGGCGTTTAGCCTTTAACAATCAACAGATCAGCGCCGATGGCTTGCAGCTGAACTGGCGTGGTTTGCCAATAACAGCGGCGCTGCAGGGCGACAGTAACGCTGACGGCTATCAGCTGGCGCTGCTGCTCAGTGGTGAGCATAACAGCCAGCAGCTGCTGCAGGCACTGCATGCACCGGCGGCAACCTTAGTCGCCGGCGACACCGGCTGGCAGGGGCAGTTAGCGCTGCAACTGAACGATAGCGGCATACATTATCAGGCGCAGTTGGGCAGCACCTTGCAGCATACCGCCTTGCTGCTGCCGGCACCCTATACTAAACCGGCCGATAGCACGACAGCCTTAACGCTGACGCTAACCGGCGACAGTACGCAGTCTGCCATAGCACTGAACTATGCCGACCAGCTGCATTTTAACGCCATGCTGCAGCACGCCAGCCAGCAGCTTAGCCATGCCCACCTTAGCTTGGGTGCGGCAGAGGTGGTGCGCAACAAAGCCGACTTTAGTATCAGTGTTGACTTGCCGCAGTTGGACTTTCTGGCCTGGTTTGATCTGATCCAGCAGCAGCTTGCAGCCACTGAGGCGGGTAATACCGGGCTGTTTCCGCCGCTGGCCGCCGTGCGCGGTAAAATTGGCCTGCTGGATATTGCGCCGGGTATCCGGCTAAACAACAGTGTATTTGACGCAGAGCAGGGCGCAGCTGCCTGGCAGTTGCAGCTTAACAGCACTGAGCTGGCCAGCCGCTGGCAATTTAGTAAAGACTGGCAGCAACAGGGCATAACGGCAACCTTTGACTATCTGCGCCTGCCATTGGCACAGCAGGTTAATAGCAGTGCCGAGGCGGCGCAAGTGACTGAAAAGCTGGCACTCAGCGCGCAGCGCTGGCTGTTAGCCTTACCTCCGATCAGCGTCAGCTGTGCCGATTGCAGCCTGGGGAACTACCGCTTTGGCCAGGTTGAAGCCAAAGCACATAGCAGCGGCGATCGCTGGCAGTTAAGCAGCCTGCAGGCCAATTACAAAAAACACCAGCTCAGTGCACAGGGGTATTGGCAGGATGACGGTACGGCCGGTTACAGTACCTTTAGCGGCCGGCTGCAAAGCAATAATATTGGCGCTATGCTGGACGAGTTTCAGCTGACCTCCGCGATTGCTGGCAGCAGTGCTGACATTCAGTTTGCGCTAAACTGGCCCGGTGCACCAAATCAATACCAGCTGGATGACTTGTCAGGTGAAGTGCGCTACAGCCTGGGTGAAGGCGCCTTGACTGAAGTGAGTGATCAGGGTTCGCGGCTGTTTTCTATCTTCAGCCTGGACTCGCTGCTGCGCAAACTGCGGCTGGATTTTCGCGATGTGTTTGCCAAAGGCTTTTTCTATAACAACATGACCGGCAGCCTGATGCTGGAACAAGGCGTTGCGCAAACCAGCGATGCCAGCATTGACGGTGTACCGGGTAACTTGCAAATTCAGGGCTATGCCGATTTAGTCAGTAAAGAGCTGGACTACCAGATGGCCTTTGCGCCTAAGGTGACCTCCAGTTTACCGGTGATTATCGCCTGGATGGTCAACCCGGCTACCGGCCTGGCGGCGCTGGCGCTGGACGAGGTATTTCAAAGTGCTGAGGTGATCTCGAAAATTAACTTTACCGTGACCGGCAGCTTTGACAAACCGGTGGTGACCGAAGTAAACCGCCACAGCACCGAAGTGCCGGTACCGGTGCGGGTCGCCCAGCCAGAAGCCATTATTGAATTGCCGGCAGAACAACAGCCTGCCACCGACAGGAAACAACCCCATGGTTAACTGGCGGCTGTCGGCCATTCAGCTAAACAGCACGCCTGAGCCAGAGCAAAACCTGGCGCAGGTGGCGCTATATCTGCAGCAGCTTAGCACAGCGTACCGCGACAGCCTGCCGCATCTGGTGGCATTGCCCGAGTGCTTTGCGGTATTTGGCGGCGGTGACGGCCTGCAGTTGCAGCATCAGGCGGCATTGGGGCAAGGCCCAATCCAGCAGCGCTGCGCTGCGTTAGCACAGCAGTATGGCGTATTTTTATTAGCCGGTTCTTTGCCTACCCATAGCCCGGATCCGGGCCGCTTTAGTGCCAGCAGTATCTTGTTTGGTCCTGATGGCCGTATCCTGGCGGATTACCAGAAAATGCACTTGTTTGACGTTGACGTAACTGACAGCACCGGCAGTTACCGCGAGTCGGCCAGCACCTATGCCGGGCAAAAAATCAGCCTGGCTGAGCTGGACGGCCTAAAGCTTGGCCTGTCGGTATGTTATGATGTGCGCTTTCCCGGCCTGATGCAGGCATTAATGGCCCAGGGCATGCAATTGCTGACAGTCCCCTCGGCGTTTACCCGGGTTACCGGGGAGGCGCACTGGCATACTTTGCTACGGGCCAGGGCCATTGAAAACCAGTGTTTTGTGTTGGCGCCAAACCAGACCGGCGTACATGCCAACGGCCGTGAAACTTATGGCCACAGCCTGATCATCGACCCCTGGGGCCGCGTATTAGCCGATGCTGGCACGGCACCAGGCTGGATATCAGCACAAATTGATGTAACAGATTGCGCTGTATTGCGGCAAAAAATGCCGCTGGCACAGCATAACCGTTTTAACAGTGAGCTCAAATGATGACTGCACCAGAGCAGAACCTGATCACCGCCTCCGACCTGACAGAAAAAGATCTGCAGGCCACGCTGGGCTATTTATTCGCGCATCAGCTGGACTATGCTGATTTGTATTTTCAGTCCAGCGTGCATGAATCCTGGGTGCTGGAAGATGGCCTGGTAAAAGACGGTTCTTTTAATATTGAGCGTGGTGTTGGCGTTCGCGCCATCAGTGGTGAGAAAACCGGTTTTGCCTACGCGGACACCATCAGCACGGCTGCGTTAAAACAAGCGGCGACGGCAGCGCGCGGTATTGCCGCCCAGGGCCAGCAGGGCAGCGTTAAGGCTTTTAGTAAGAGTGGCGGCAGCAGTATTTACCTGCCGTGCGAGCCGCTGCAAAGTTTAACCAACACCGACAAAGTGGCCTTACTGCATCAGATAGAAGCCTATATCCGTACGCTGGACAGCCGCGCCGAACAGGTGATGGTGAGCTTATCCGGCGTATATGAAGAGATCCTGGTGGCCGCCAGCGACGGCACTTACGCCAGCGACATTCGGCCGCTGGTGCGGTTAAACTGTTCAGTACTATTGCAACAGGGCGAGCGGCGTGAACGTGGTAGCGCTGGCGGTGGCGGGCGCACCAGCTACAGCTATTTTACCGAGACGGTAAACGGCGAGCCGCGCTGGCAGCATTATGCGCGTGAAGCCGTACGCCAGGCGCAGGTTAATTTAACCGCTATTGATGCGCCGGCCGGCACTATGCCGGTGGTCTTGGGCAGTGGCTGGCCCGGTGTGTTGCTGCACGAAGCGGTAGGCCATGGCCTGGAAGGCGACTTTAACCGTAAAGGCTCCTCCACCTTTAGCGGCCGTGTTGGCCAGCAGGTCGCGTCTAAGCTGTGTACCATAGTGGATGACGGCACCCTAGCACACCGCAGGGGCTCACTGAATGTTGACGATGAAGGCGTAGCCAGTCAGCATAATGTACTGATCGAAAACGGTATTTTAAAAGGCTATATTCAGGACAAGCATAACGCTATGCTAATGGGCGTGGCCCCTACCGGTAATGGCCGGCGAGAGTCTTTTGCGCACCTGCCTATGCCGCGGATGACCAACACTTATATGCTGGCGGGTGAAAGTGACCCGACTGAGATTATCGCCAGTGTGAAAAAAGGCATTTATGCGCCTAATTTCGGCGGTGGCCAGGTGGACATTACCTCGGGCAAGTTTGTGTTTTCCGCCTCTGAAGCCTATCTGATTGAAAACGGCAAAATTACCGCGCCGATTAAAGGCGCAACTTTAATTGGTAATGGCCCGGAAGCAATGCAGCAGGTGTCGATGGTGGGTAACGATCTAGCCCTGGATGCCGGTGTTGGTGTTTGTGGCAAGCAAGGCCAGAGCGTACCGGTAGGCGTTGGCCAGCCCACGCTGAAACTGGATGCGATGACTGTAGGTGGCACGCAGTAAATTTATTTAATGACCTGCTGACCGTGTGCTAACCGGCAGCCCACACCAACACGCCATGAATACGTCCCTGTAGGCTCGATTCCGCCCATCCGGGGCTCCAACGGTTGGTTTAGGGCAGACCGATTAGCACACTCAGTTGGGATGTAATAGACAACATTAACAGGGATATAACGCAAAATGGCAGCATTTGGCACCGTATTTACGCCGGAGATGATCCTCTCCCGTTTTAGCAACGACAGCTGGACTGAACCACAGTTTGTCGCCACTGACAGCATTAGCCTGCACCCGGGCGCGCATGTACTGCATTATTCCAGCACCTGCTTTGAAGGCTTAAAGGCGTTTAAGCATGCTGACGGCAGCGTGTATATTTTCCGCATGGACAAAAACGTTGCCCGTTTAGCGCAAAGCAGCGCGTTGCTGGCCCTGCCTAAATTTGATCCGGCAATGTTAAGCCGGATGATTGTCGACATTGTCGGCCGTTATGCCAGCGAAGTACCAACACCGCCGGGTTCCATGTATATCCGGCCAACCCATATCGGTACCGAAGCGTCTATCGGTAAGGCGGCGGCCCCCAGCCTGGAATCGATGCTATATGTGCTGTTATCACCGGTAGGCGATTACTTTGCCGGTGGCGCCAAACCTTTGCGGTTACTGTTGGAAGACAACGCCCGCTGTGCCCCGCATATGGGCATGGTAAAAAGTGGTGGCAACTACGCCAGTGCGTTGCAGCCCATTATGAAAGCCCGTGCCGCGGTACAGGCCGATCAGGTGCTGTTTTGCCCTAATGGTGACGTGCAGGAAACCGGCGCAGCGAACTTTTTGCTGATCGACGGTAATGAACTGATTACCAAGGCTCTGGATGCCAGCTTTTTACACGGCATTACCCGTGATTCTATCCTGACACTGGCGCGCGATCGCGGTATGAAGGTGTCTGAGCGCGAACTGACGGTAGATGAGTTGTTAGAGCGCGCGGCCAAGCCGGGCGCAGAAGCAGCGCTGTCGGGCACCGCGGCGGTATTAACGCCGGTGGGTACTTTAATTCACAATGGCAAAGAATATCAGGTAGGCAATGGCCAGGGTGGCGCCACCACTAATGCACTGCGCCAGGCGCTAAATGATATTCAGTGGGGCAAAGCCGCCGATACGCACGGTTGGTTAACCAAAGTCTGCTAAACCTAGGGGCGCATATTTGCGCCCTTTTTATTGCGGGTGTGATTAGGGCGCAATAATGCGCCCCTACGATGTTGGCTGTGTGATCAGGGCGCAATAATGCGCCCCACGATGTTGGCTGTGTGATCAGGGCGCAATAATGCGCCCCTACAGTCAGATTAGGTTATTCTTTAATAATCAGTGGTTTAATTAACTGGAACAGCTCGCGATACGCTTTAGGCGGTTGCTGTTTTTCCTGTTCTTTTTTCGCATTGCGCATCAGCTGGCGTAGCTGCTGCACATCAACGTCGGGGTACTGGGCAATAAATTCTGTCACCGCGTCGTTGTCGGCCAGCAACTTATCGCGCCAGTGTTCCACCTTATGAAACTGTCGTGTCGCTGCCTGATTAGTATTACGGATCAGCGCCAGTGCCTGTTCTATCGGTTCTAAATCACGGCTGCGCATTAAGCGGCCAATAAACTGGATATGGCGGCGCAGCGCTTCGCGTTTGTTGCCCAGCTTGTCGGCCAGCTGCAGTGCATCTTTTAGCTCGTCGTCCAGCGGCACCCGGGCGCGGGCGGCAGCGCTTAATGCCACCAGCTCTTCGCCCAGTTTTTGCAGCTCATGCATTTCGCGTTTTATCTGCGACTTACTTTTGCCTTCTTCTTCGTCCCAGGTATCGCCGTGGATAAAATCGGTCATCTTTGGTTCACTCTTAACAATAATGCCGCTAAGTATACATGATAGTGCGCCGCAGCAGCAGCCAGCTTACACAGACTATGGTAAGCTTGAAGCAAATAATTTGGCTGAACCGAGATTATGCAACAAGCACAACCGACTATCTGGCAGGAAATTGATGACGTAAAACAAGCGGTGGCCGAGGTGCTGGCGCATGCTAAGCAACTGGGCGCCACTACGGCTGAGGCCTCGATGAGCCGCACCAAGGGGTTAAGCGTAGAAACCCGCCATGGCGAGGTGGAAACCGTAGAGTTTAACCAGGACGGCGGCCTGGGTATCAGTTTGTATTTTGGCCAGCGCAAAGGCTCGGCCTCTACTGCTGATTTAAGCCCGCAGGCGCTGCGGCGCACGGTGGAGGCGGCTGCCGATATAGCCCGTTATACTTCAGAAGACCCGCATACCGGCATAGCGGATGCCAGTTGGCTGGACATGTCGCCACCGGATCTGGATTTATATCACCCGGACAGCATCAGCACTGAAGACGCGATCCGGCTGTGTGCCAGTGCCGAGGCGGCAGCTTTTGACAGTGATGCACGTATTACCAACTCAGAGGGCGCCTCGTTTTCATCTCATACCGGTTTAAAGGTGTATGGCAATAGCCATGGCCAACTGGTGGGTTATCCCAGCTCGCGCCACAGCTTTAGTTGCGTGGTGATCGGCGAAGATGGCGACGACATGCAGCGCGACTACAGTTTTACGGTGGCCCGGCGCTACCAGGATTTGCTGGACCCGAAACAAATTGGCCGCGAAGCCGCGCTGGAAACCGTGGCCCGCTTAAATGCGCGCCAGATTGCGACACAAAAAGTGCCGGTGATCTTTCGCGCCGATATTGCCAGTAGCTTATTTGGCCATTTGGTGTCGGCGATCAGTGGCGGTAGCATCTACCGTAAGTCGAGCTTTTTGCTGGATAAAGTCGGCCAGCAAATTATGGCGCCGGGCATTACGATCACAGAGCAGCCGCATATCCGCCAGGGCCTGGCGTCCAGCCCTTTTGATGGCGAAGGGGTGAAAACCCGTGACTTAGCGGTGATAGAGCAAGGCGTGCTAACCACTTACCTGACCACCAGCTACTCAGCACGTAAACTGGGTATGGCCAGCACCGGCCATGCCGGCGGCATCCACAACTGGTTAATCAGCCACGGCGATGAAGATTTGCTGCAATTGTGCCGCACTATGGGCAAAGGCCTGCTGGTGACCGAACTGATGGGCCAGGGCGTGAACACTGTAACCGGCGATTATTCGCGCGGTGCCGCCGGCTTTTGGGTTGAGCACGGCGAAATTCAGTTTCCGGTAGCGGAAGTGACCATTGCTGGCAATTTAAAAGATATGCTAATGCAAATAGCGGCAGTGGGTAATGACATTGACCGCCGTGGTGGTGTGTTAACCGGCTCGGTGTTAATCAGCCAGATGCAGGTGGCCGGCAGTTAGTGTAATCAACGCAATAAAAAGCCCGGTTATACGAACCGGGCTTTTTTGTAAGAGCTGCAGTGAGAATCGACTTGCTTTAAGTCAACCGTTGCAGGCCTGGATGGCCGAATCGAGCCCCCAGGGATGGGTTCACGGCGTGTTGACGTAAGCAAATCGGTTCGTCAAGTTGCATCATTAATCTACTTTGGTTTTTAAACCGCGGCGGATTAACAGTGCATCTGTAGTCGGCTCCTGGCCACGGAAGGCTTTATACGACTCCATTGGCGGGCGTGAATTACCGACTGACAGAATGTTTTTACGGTAGTTCTGGCCGTTTTCCAGTTTCAGACCGCCCTGGCTTTGCACATAGGCAAAGGCATCAGCGGCCAGAATCTCACTCCACATATAGGCATAGTAACCGGCAGAATAGCCGCCGCCCATAGAGTGCGAGAAGAAGGTCGACTTATAGCGCGGTGGTACTGCGGCTAAATCGACACCGTGTTTCTTCAGGGCTGCCGCTTCAAACGCATTAACATCCTGCAGTGGCTCATCGGCTGACAATGAGTGCCATTCCATATCCAGCAACGCGGCTGACAGATACTCCAGGGTATCAAAGCCCTGGTTAAAGCTGCGTGATTTCATGACCTTCGCCAGCAATTCTGCCGGAATAGGCTCACCGGTTTGATAATGCTTGGCGTAGTTAGCAATGACTTCCGGGTTGGCAGCCCAGTCTTCTTCAAACGTAGACGGAAACTCAACAAAGTCACGTGATACCGAAGTACCAGCCAGCGTTGGGTATTTTACGTCTGAGAACATGCCGTGCAGGCCATGGCCCAGCTCGTGGAACATGGTCGTTACGTGGTCATAGCTGACTAGCGTAGGTTCACCCTCTGGTGCTTTAGGAATGTTCATTACGTTTACCACCACCGGCTTTTGGCCCAGCAGGTGTGACTGGCCAACGAATGAGCTCATCCAGGCGCCGCCGCGCTTGCCGTCACGGGCAAAGTAGTCGGCATAGAAAATAGCCAGGCTGCTGCCGTCAGCGTCAAACAGTTCGTAGGCGTCTACATCCGGGTGGTAAGTCGGTAAGTCTGGCCGGGCTTTAAAGGTCACACCGTACAGACGGTTCATGGTGTAGAACAGGCCGTCTTTTAATACCCGGTCAAATTCAAAGTACTGTTTAACTTCGTTTTCATCCAGATCAAACTTGGCCTGACGGACAAACTCGGCATAGTACTCCCAGTCCCACGGCTGCAGCTCAAAGTCGCCGCCTTTTTGCTTAATCATTGCCTGGATCGCATCGGCTTCCAGCTTAGTATTCGCCACAACGGCCGGCACCATGCTACCTAACATATCCAGCACGGCCTGTGGCGTTTTTGCCATGTTGTTTTCCAGGCCAAAGCTGGCCCAGTTGTCATAACCTAACAGCTTGGCGCGCTCGGCACGCAGCTGGGCTAAACGGGCCACCAGTGGCCGGTTATCGGTGTCGCCGCTTTGCGCACGGTTAGCTGAGGCTTGCCACACTTGCTTACGCAGTTCGCGGTTATTCAGCTGGGCCAGCACCGGCTGGCGTGTGGTGTTGGTAATGTTAAGTAAGTACTTGCCTTCATGACCGGCGTCTTTTGCTGCGTTAGCGGCCGCGGTAATTTGCGCGTCAGACAGGCCATCCAGCTGCTCTTTAGTGTCAACAATAACCGCGATTTTCTTGGTTTCGGCCAGCAGGTTTTGTGAGAACTGGGTGGTGAGCTTTGAATGCTCTTCGTTTAACGCACGAATAGCGGTTTTTTGCTCTTCAGTCAGCTCAGCACCGGCGCGCACAAAGCGCTCATAGTACACTTCAATTAAGCGTGTTGACTCGCTGTCCAGGTTCAGCTCGTTGCGCTGGTTATACAAGCTTTTAATGCGGGCAAACAGCTGTGGGTTTAAGTTGATATTGTCTGAATGCGCGGCCAGTTTAGGCGCCATTTCCGACTGAATTTTGCGCCGCTCCGGGTTCGAGTCTGACCCGGCCAGGTTGTAGAAAATGCGCGACGTACGGGTTAACAGGGCACCGCTTTTTTCCAGCGCCACCAGGGTGTTGTCAAAGGTGGCCGGCTCCGGGTTATTGGCAATGGCCAACACTTCGGTCATGTGCTGTTTCATGCCTTCTTCGAAGGCCGGTAAGAAGTGCTCGTCTTTAATTTCGGCAAAATTAGGCGCTTCGTATTGCAGCATGCTCTTCACCAATAAGGGGTTAGTGGCGGTGACATCGGCACTTTGTGCGGCTTGTTGCTGGGTTTGCACGGTGTCGGTTTGTGAAGGTGCTGTGTTGTCAGAGCAGGCACTGAGTGCCAGTACGGTGCCAACAGCGCTGGCGATAAGCGTTTTACGCATGAGTATCTCCCTGGAAGATGTAAGACATTGTAATAATAATGGCGCGGCTGCGCAGCTGCCGCACCGAGTATGCCAAAATGTGGCCTGAATACACCCGCTTTGCAGCCAGATGCCAACAAATTAAGATAAAAACCGGCTCAGGGCAACTGTTTGGCTTGCAGCGCGGCGATAAAGGGCAGTTCAAAGTAGAAGCAACTGCCTTTGCCCGGCGCAGGCTGATAGCCCATATTGCCCTGCATCTGGTTAATTAAGCTGCGGCTAATCGCCAGGCCTAAACCGGTGCCGCTGTGCTGGCGCTGCTCTGAACTGTCTGCCTGACTAAACCGGCTAAACAGGCGCGGCATAAAATGTTCCGCCACCCCCTGGCCCTGATCCTGCACTGTCACGCGGATAGCGTCTGCTACCCGGCTGACAGTCACCATCACCACACTGTCCCGGGGCGAAAACTTAATGGCGTTACCCAGCAGATGGCGCACCACCTGTTGCAGATGCCTGGGATCGGCATTCACCACCACCTGGCTTAAGTTATCCGGGCAGTTTAGCGTCAGCGTAATAGCTGGTTGCAGTAACTGCATGTCGTGAATGACCTGCGCCAGCAAGGGCTGCAACGGCAGTGGTGTCAGCTGCATTGCTATAGTGCCACTGGCAATTTTTTCCACATCAAGCAGCTCATTAACCAGGCTACTAAGCTGTTGGCAGCTGCTATGTGCCAGCTGCAACATGCGCTGTTGCGAGGCGGTCATTTCCCCCAGCGCGCCCGATATCGCCAGCCCCAAAGCGGCAGAAATAGAACTTAGCGGCGTGCGCAATTCGTGACTGACGGTAGAGATAAATTGCTGCTTTAGCTGCTCGGTCTGGTGGCGTTCAGATAAGTCGCGCAGCACCAGCAACTGCTTGGCCTGCTGGTGCAGGCGGATTTGGCTGCGGTTTACCGCCATCGGGAACTGGCTGTTATCGCGGCGCCGGCCCAGGGTTTCAAACTCGGTTTTGGCGTTCGAGGTGGCGCTGTACACTTCGTCCAGCCGCTGCGGATCGGCCAGTAATATCGACCAGTGCTGGCCAGCTAAAGATGCCGTGCTATGGCCAAACATCGGGTAGCAGGACATATTCACCTGTTCAATAGTGCCATCTGGGTCGGTGGTAATAATGGCATCATTCACATTGTCCATAATGCTTTGTAAATACGCCTTGTTGCGCTGCTGCGCCAGCACCGAGTTGCGTAAATGCTGGCGAGACATAAACAGCCAGATCAGCAAACTGGCAAGCAGCAGGGTAAAACCATAGGCGGTCGCACGGATTTGCGCGCTGCGATCTGCCGGCTGGCTGGCCGAGCGCACGGCCATTTGCCACAATGCACCGCGCAGGCTGATCCCCAGCAGCAGGCTGTCATCGTAAAACAGGCTGTCATTACCATAAAATGCCGGGCTGGCGCGGCCTTCGGGTGACAAGCTGCGCAGTGCCACCTGTACTTCCTGCTCTGAGGTTTGCCTTTCCAGCAGGGTCCAGACCGAGTTAATGTCGACAACGGTACTGATAATGCCCCAATAAGTGTCGGCATTCATATACACCGGCATGCGGTAGATAAATGCTGTGCCGCCCTGTACCAAAGCCACGGGCCCCACCAAACGCGCCTCGCGCTGGGTGATAATGGCTTCAATATCGGGCCATTGCTCTGTTAAGTCGGGGTAGTAGATGCCAATGGCCTTTTCATTGCCGCTTAGCGGATAGACGTAACGCAAAGTATTACCCGGGGCAATGCCAATATTGCGGATATGCCGCGCCTGGTGTGCCAGCTCTGGCAATAATAAATGCATCTCGGCCGGCGACACCTGGCCATTATTGGCCTGCACATGGGCAGCCAGGCCTATTGTCAGGTACAGCGGAATATTCAGCTCCGACTCAATCAACGCCCTTAACTGACCGGCACTGGCAATCTCGTGGCGCAACTGTTCGCTACGGGCATGTTGCTGCTCATGCTGTACCAGGGTTTCAGTGGCATAAAAGGCGCTACCCAGCAGCACCAGCAACAGCAGCCATTGCCAGTAAGAAAGTAAAAATTTATTGCGCATTCGTTAATGAGTCGTGCCAGAAGTAAAGTCAGCCACCACTCTAGCGCTAAGGCGCCAAGCTTGTAAATACGCCGGGTTAAACTGAGTGTTGAAAAAACGCGCAGCTAAGCAATAGACACACACCGCAAGGCTGTCTATAATGCGCAGCTTCTGCATCACTGCAGATTGCGCACCCGTAGCTCAGCTGGATAGAGCGCTGCCCTCCGGAGGCAGAGGTCATAGGTTCGAATCCTATCGGGTGCGCCATAAACGTCAAAACCGCCATTTCGGCGGTTTTTGCGTTTATAGTCCCCGTAGGAAGCAAACCTTAGGTTCGACCAAATCGTCAGGAACGATTTGGAACAGCTCCGCTGGCCCGCAGGGCGAGGGCAGGACAGCCCGAGTAATCCTATCGGGTGCGCCATATAAATCAAGGTCTTAGCTGAAAAGCGAGACCTTTTTTATGCCTTTAATTTTTCGGTGTAGCGTCTATGTAGCAATTCAGAGCGCTTGATCTTTGGTTTAGCGACTAAAGCTATAAACATTTTTAATATTTTGCGCAAAGTAAGAGCCATGTGACCCAGCTTCCATCAGTTCCTTCCATACATATTCAGGAACATCAAAGTATTGATATACTGTGCCAGCAATAAACTCGATTTCTAGGACATTTGAATTTAGGTCATACCCTATCGAACTAATATTTGATGATGATACTGGTTGTCTCTCCATCATTTGTCTCCTTTTTTATTTTTAGCATCTTGTTGACGCCAGCAATTTATAAAGTCTTTAAAATCAGACTCTTCATATTTTAAAGACCAATTTTGACTTACTTTGGGATCTTGGCTGTCAGGGAACTGGCCATCCTTGGGTAAACGGAACTTAAATCTCATCGGAAGTTTTGCAGCTTCGCCAGTGACGATAGCTTCACCTGTCCGAAGAACTGGCAGAGAATCCACGATACCGGTTAAACCATCCGACATTGCTGCTTTTACTCTGTTCCGGTCTGTTGCATTTGTAATCCGAAGGGAGAATATTGTGCCGCATTGAGAGAGTATTGTTTCGTCTATCTCCGACGGTCTTTGACTTATAAGCATGGAACCTACGCCAAACTTACGCCCCTCTTTCGCAATTCGTCTTACCATCTGCTTAGCTAGGCCAGAGTTATCAGAAGACAAGTACCGATGAGCTTCTTCCAGAACTAGTAATATTGGGTTTTGCTTAAATCCATTTTCTAAGTGTCGGCTCCAAATTGCAGCTTCAAATAGGATATCTAGTACAGAACCAAGAAGAAGCTCTAAACGGGCAGTTGGCATACCAGATAAATCAATTATTGTAATAGGTTTGCTGCTACCGACCCATTCTGAGACTAATGCATCTAGGTCTTTTGATATTTTGTTGTCTTTGTCAGGATTCCAATCTGACGGCTCTAAAAGAAACTTGTACTGACTATCTAACAACCGAGATTTCATTAAGTCTAGTTGCTTGCTCCAGCTATTCGGTCCACCTTTGAATGGTGGCGCGCTACCTGTACCCGGTGGAGTAAATCGAGGAGGAATAAGATTTTCGGCACAACCCATACCATCTTCTTTAAAAGCTGGCGAGTCGGTTTTATCCTTTTCCTTCCAAGTAACATTATCCACAAACGTAAGGTCATACCAGATTTGTTTAAGGCGGAAAGGCAGAGGAGTAGATGCTGTTATTTTATAGTCTTTTATGTTTAGTTCAGGGTGTTCTCTCGCAAATTTCTTTTTGTCTTCTAGAATCAGCTCATTAAATTTGTTTCTTAAGTTCTCGTTTTGTCCACACAAAAATTCAATAAGGTTATCAGAAGAAATGCACCAATATGGGATATGAAAATTTCTTTCCCCCTCGCTTGGACTGATCGAAAAGACTTCGGAAATGTCTCCTAGAGCAGCAGCATACTCTCCGTGTATGTCAAATAACACTATCCTCGCTGAGGGCATTAAGACATTGTCTTGGTGATTAGTCACTATTGAGCGAAGTAAGCTCGCGACGCTGGTCGACTTACCCGCGCCAGTTGAACCAAGAATTGCGGAATGTTTGTTAACTAGGCTGTCTAAATCAATACTGACTTTTATACTGTCAGAACTTGAAAGCCTCCCAACGGTAATCTGGCCATTAGTGTTATTTCCATATATTTTCTTTAAATCATTTTCAGTAACTAAATGAACTTCGTCTGAGATGCTAGGGTATTGCCCGATACCACGCTCGAAATCTGAACCAATAACTTCGCCAACCAACTCAGCTTTTAAGATTCTTGTATCTAAATCAGTATTTGATGGTGATTCAGACGTTTCCGATATGACGCCATACAAATCATTGTAGCCCTGAGGAATTCTTATAAAGCTCCCGACTTGTCCAACTCTGTGAGTTCTGCCTTCGATTATGAGTAATCCCGATTTTATTTGCGGAGTTACTTCTATATTTACTGATGCTCCGGAAACCGAAGTAACTTTGCCAAGATATGTCGGCTCAAATGCCATCGTTGTTATCCTCATTGTTTTTATCAACAAGAGCTTCAGCTAAAGCGCTTACCAAATCTGGGATAACAGTTGACTTTCCTCCACTTGAACCCGCGAGAAACTTACAAAACGATTTAAAATCACCCAGCAAATAACTATCGTCTTGCCAGTATTCCCCTCGAATTGGCGCCCAATTTTTACTTGGTGGTTCACCTAGCTTCCATTTCGCACAGACACCATTAATTGTTGCACCGTTTCTGCAATAAACACTCATATTTGGTCTTCGGGATGCAATGCTTAGCGCATGAGATTCTTCTTCAAGTTTCTTGAATTGAAAAGCGATTAATGCAGACGATCCATTTGCTGCTAAGCATTCATCCAATTTGTTTGTTATGTGCGCATCTGCAAACGAGAATCCGGCTGTTAGCAAAAGGCTATCAGGCTCTAATAGGAAATTCTTTAGACGCTCGAAAAGAGCCGAGAACGGAGCGGCCTGAGTCTGATCGTATTTTAAATGCGAGGGATAAACCATCGTTCCATCGTCGTTTCCAGCAGAACGAATAACTTCACCTTTTGTATTTTTTGACCAGTTAATTGAGCCATGCAGCTTCCAAAGACGAACCCACCGTGCTGGCAAATTGTTAGTAGATATCGTAGATGGGTCGAAAAATGCAGTTCTTGAACCTGAAAAACCATCAAAGTACGGGGTTCTGGTTCTTTCCAACGCTTCTTCAATTAACAGATCATAATTCGTTGTAAAGATCTCGACAGCGTGTTCTCTGTTAATGCCATTTATCCAGGAAACTAGGTTGGAAAATGGGTTCTCACCATCAGGTAATTGCTTGCTTACTACTTTTTTTATTTCCTGACATATTTTTTTAGAGAGATTGTCGTAATCTGTCGCTTCAAAGTTGTGAACTTTTGCAGTGCCAATTACTTCTGCAAGAGATCTAATCCGACTCAAAATTAACTCTATGTTATTGCTGCCAATATCTTTCTGGATGTTTTCATAAGCAGCTTTTTCATTGTCAGTTAAAGTAGATATGACAATTTTTGTTAAACCCGCAATATCAGGGATCAAAGACTCCCAATTTTTATCGGTTCCTACATTTATGCTTACTGGGGCTCCGGCTCCAATCAATATGCCAATTTTCTTTCTTCCACTCGTGAGGATATGTTTCAAATCGTACATATATTGATCTGGATTGTGGACGGTATCGACCATTGTTGATTCCCTTTAAATCTGCATTTATTGTTATTCAACTCATTGAGTTAGATCAGATTTGTACCTTCTAAGCACAATGTAATCTAATTGACCACACCATATTACAGGCTTGCCTGATGATGCGAAGTAGCAATTTCCTATAACCAAAACGTGGCATCCTGCAAGGTTGTCCAAAGATCCTTCGACTTTGAAATACCGTCTGAACTCATCTGCAATTTCGGGGTTTATTGAAACGCTTAGCCCATCGTTCCGACTTCCAGCGTTCAACCATAACTTACCATCAGCGGTATATCCCGCATCACTTATAAAGCCCCAAAAAATACGGTTTGTGTCTCTCAAGTTTTCATTAATATCTTTGAAGTTTACGAATAGGTCTTTTGCAATTTCAGGCAAGCCTTGAACAGGGCTATTAGGAATGAAGACTTTTGACTCTGAAAAGTACAGTTTGTCTGAGCGGACTAGTTTGTATAGTAGGTTCTTCAGCGTCATATGCGCAGGAAAATCCTTACCTCCACCATTTTCAACTTTAGTTGCTATACGGTGTTGCCCTTGCGGATCGATATCTTTTGGATCTTGCTGCTTAACGTCGATGGAATAGTCTTTCTCAAGGCCTAAATCCAGAATGATTCCACTGTCGGGATTTGCCGCAGGGAATTCACTTCCGCCATCTCCTTCGCCAATTTGTTCGTAAGTTGTCGCATAGCCACAACCCTCAACATGATGCGCACAGAAATGAGGTACTTTATTGCCATAGCTGGCTTTTCTGAACCAAGCATCACCCTCACAAGAAGGGCACTTTAGATTACGTCTGAGTTTGGTATAAACCGCCTCACCTAAATCGAAAAAATCTTGAGCGACCCATTCTTTACCATCAATGGTACAAAACGCTACATCCATATACGACCTGTGTACTAAAAATTGAGATATCACGCCTAACATACGACGAAGTTAAAATGGGAACAATACGGATTAAGTGATAAAGATTCGATATTTATCTAATGGGGCGGAGTTA
The DNA here is from genome assembly GCF_011634895.1 of Rheinheimera pleomorphica. Classification (GTDB taxonomy): domain Bacteria; phylum Pseudomonadota; class Gammaproteobacteria; order Enterobacterales; family Alteromonadaceae; genus Alishewanella; species Alishewanella pleomorphica. The sequence continues at coordinate 42,700 of NZ_SIRR01000003.1, forward strand.
TAGTAGAAGTGAAAATGATGATATACCTGTGCCACCTGTACCAAGTACATAAATTGGCACAGGTGGTACAGGTTTGGTCAAAAGAATAACTCTTCTTGTTTATGCCCGAGTTTGGCGGCAAAACTTGCTCTAATATCGTCGGTGTTGCAGAGGTTGTAATGAAGATCTCTTCCTCGCCTACCGACATTTGGCACCATTATGGCGCAGTTTTGTCTGAACTGCGCCATTTACCCGAAAGCAGTCATGATAGCAGAGGGCGGTTCACCCGGGTCTGCTCTGCTGTTTACTGGCGCGTTAGGTTTTTTATACGTTACAGCGTAATTTGTACGCGCGACGTGGTTTCGCCTGTGCTAGTTTTTTGTGCCAGCGCAAAGCCGTTGCAATTAAGGTGTAAATGACTTGGCAGCTGCTGCTTAGGCCGTTAGATTAGCCTTATGTAACGCCATTAAGCCTGCCGCCAATGAGCAAAACCACTACCAACAATAAAACCATGCAGCTGACGTTAAAGCGGGTAGGTATAGACACCTACCGCGAAAACGTGGCCTATTTACACCGTGACTGCGACATTTACCGCGCTGAGGGCTTTCAGGCGCTGGCGAAAATTGAGGTGCAGGCCAATGGCAAGCGTATTTTAGCCAGCCTGAACGTGGTGGACGACACCAGTATTGTGGGCTGTCAGCAGCTGGGTTTGTCGGAAGAGGCCTTTAGCATGCTGGGTGCCGGTGATGGCAGCGCGGTGACGGTGTCACCGGCTGAGCCGGCGCGCTCTATCCCGGCGCTGCACCGCAAAATTGCCGGCGAGCGGCTAACTGCCGATGATTTCAACCGCATTGTGCAGGATATTGCCAACCACCGCTATTCGAAAATAGAACTAACCGCTTTTGTCGTCGCTTGTAATCAGGGCGAGCTGGACCGCGAAGAAGTGTTCTTTTTAAGCGATGCGATGAGCAAAGTGGGCCGCCATCTGGACTGGCACGAACACCCGGTGGTAGACAAACACTGCATTGGTGGCATTCCCGGTAACCGCACCTCTATGCTGGTGGTGCCGATAGTGGCAGCGCATGGCATGCTGTGTCCGAAGACCTCGTCGCGCGCCATTACCTCACCGGCCGGCACCGCCGATACCATGGAGCTGTTGGCCAATGTCGATATGCCGTTTACCCAGCTGACCGACATCGTACATCGCCACCGTGGCTGCCTGGCCTGGGGCGGCAGCAGCGACTTATCACCGGCTGATGATGTGCTGATCTCGGTCGAGCGGCCGTTATCCATCGACTCGCCGGGCCAGATGGTGGCGTCTATTTTGTCGAAAAAAGTCGCCGCAGGCTCAACCCATTTATTGCTGGATATTCCGCTTGGCCCCACCGCCAAGGTGCGCTCGATGCCCGAGGCGCAAAAGCTGCGTAAGCTGTTTGAGTTTGTCGCCAAACGCATGGGCATTACCATCGATGTGGTGATCACTGATGGCCGCCAGCCCGTTGGCCGCGGTATAGGTCCGGCGCTGGAAGCGCGCGATGTAATGCGGGTGCTGCAAAACCACGAACTGGCGCCCAATGATCTACGCCAAAAGGCGCTGCGTTTAGCCGGCCGTATGCTGGAGTTTGCACCCGATGTACGCGGCGGCGACGGCTTTGCCATCGCCCGTGATATTCTCGACTCGGGCCGGGCGCTGAGCAAAATGCAGGATATTATTGCCGCCCAGGGTAAAAATGACTTTGACCCGGACGCGCCGCCACTGTCTAAACTCAGTTTTGATGTGTCTGCGCCAGACAGTGGCACCGTTATTGGCATAGATAATGTGCAGCTGGCGCGTATTGCCCGCTCGGCCGGTGCGCCGCGCGCTAAAGGCTCGGGGGTCGATTTAATGGTAAAACTGGGCGAGCCGGTTACTAAAGGCCAGCTGCTATACCGGGTGTACGCGGCTTTTCCAACCGAGCTGGAATTTGCCCGTCAGGCCTGTGAGCGTAGCAGTGGTTACACTATCGGGCCGGCCGAGGCGTTGCAGCCGCTGTTTGTTGAGTACTAGCCTTTGTTGAGTGCCAGTGTGTGTGAAATAGCGATGGGAGCCATCTGATGTCTGTAATGTTATTAGCTTGCCCGGACGAGCAGGATGCCGCCCAGCGTCTGGCCGATGCGCTGGCTTTGCCTTTGGCTTTGTATCAGCAACACCGGTTTCCTGATCAGGAGCTAAAATTGACGCTGCCGTTTAGCCGCGAGCTGCCCGCGCAGCTGGTGCTGTACCGCAGCCTGGATAATCCGAACGACAAGCTGATAGAGCTGTTACTGATAGCCCGTCACGCCCGGGCGCTGGGCATTAAAAAGATCTGGCTGGTGGCGCCGTATCTGGCTTATATGCGCCAGGATATCGCGTTTAACGCCGGCGAAATTGTCAGTCAGAAAATTATCGGCCAGTTTTTAGCTGAATTATTCGATGGTGTGATCACGGTAGATCCCCACCTGCATCGCATTAATCACTTAAACGAAGCCATTGTCAGCGGCGAGGCGATAGCCCTTAGCGGCGCGCCACGTTTAGCCGAGCTGATTGCCAAAGAATGCCGCCAGCCGCTGCTGATGGGCCCCGATGCCGAGTCTGAGCAGTGGGTGGCGCTGGCCGGCGCGCAGATTGGTTGTGAGTATGCCGTATGCACTAAAGTGCGCAGCGGCGATAAGCAGGTGCAAATTAAGCTGCCTGATATCAGCGTAAGCGGCAAAAATGTGGTGCTGATGGACGATGTCGCCAGCTCCGGCCATACACTGGCTGAAGCGGCTAAGTTACTAGTTAGCGCTGGCGCTGCCTCGGTCGATGTCGCCGTTACCCATGCCTTATTTGCCGGCGATGCCCTGGCGCTAATCAAGCAAGCCGGGGTAAACCGGGTCTGGAGTACCGACTGCATTGCCCACCCCAGCAATGCCATTAGTATGGCGCCTGCACTGGCACAGGCGCTTCGGCCCTTGTTGTAGCCTGAGCCAAGGCCTGCGGTGTGTTATTTAATTCAGCTTGCAGGTTTTAATGCCCAGTAAGCTGTATAACGGGCAAAAGTTGAACAGCCCGGTTAACAGCGGCACTACGCCTATCCAGCCCCAAAGCCCAACAGTACCTGTGGCGGCCAGCGCAATTAACAGCGCACCGCCAATAATACGCACTACCTTATCAATACCACCGACATTTGCTTGCATTTGCTATTTCCTTAAATTAGGGTTTACTTAATTAATATAGTCATCAACCGCTGCAAAAGCGAGTTGCTACCGGTACGGGCTTTGTTCTGGCGCAAACTTCAAGCGGAAAGTTGGCCGGTAACAACTAGGCTATCTTTGGCGGCCTGGCAGTAGCGCTGATTTTTGGTATTTTGGTGTCAACCGTGCTAACGCTGGTGGTCATACCGGTTGTGTATTATGCCTACCATTATCAGTCTGCTGACAAACCGGGGGCAGAGATCTCGCCGTAATACAAGGCGGCACTGCGACAATCTGTCGCATCGTCAATCTGTCCGCTTACCGTTAGTATTAACGCCATTATCCGTTATAAAACAGAGGTTAAACTGGTGGTGTTAACAGGTAAAAACAGTAGTAGAACAGCGTGGTTAAGTGTGTTGCTGTTAGCGCAACCGGTTAGCGCAGAGCCAAGTGGCACAGACGCCGATGCCGCTGAGATAGAACATATTGTCGTCACTGCCGTGGCGATGCAAAGCCCGCTGACGGTCGTCACTAACCCCAAACTGCCACGGCAGCCCCTGCCGGCGCACGATGGCGCCGATTACCTGAGCAGCATTACCGGCTTTAACCTTATCCGCAAAGGCGGTGCCAGCAGTGATCCGCTGTTTCGCGGTATGGCCGGCTCGCGGCTGAACATTTTAACCGACGGCGATATGCTACTGGGTGGCTGTGGTAGCCGGATGGACCCGCCCACCGCCTATATAGCGCCGCAAGCCTATGACAAGCTTACCATTATCAAAGGCCCGCAAACCGTTAGCTATGGCCCGGGCAGTAGTGCCGCTACCGTGTTATTTGAACGTAACCACAACCGGCTAAGCGCAGCGGGTGTCAGCGGCAGCGTGAATAGCACCGCCGCCAGCGCCGGCCGGCTGGATAATGCCCTGGATGTCACTGCCGGTAACCCGGATGGCTTTATCCGCGCCCTTGCTACCGCTGCCCGGGCTGACGACTACCAGGATGGCAACAACCAGCGTATTCATTCGGCCTACCAACGCTGGAGCACACAGCTGGAGCTGGGCTATACGCCGTCGGATGATCAAACCCTGTTGCTCAAGCTTGGCAGCAGTGATGGTGAGGCCGCTTATGCTGACCGGCTAATGGATGGCAGCGCCTTTAAACGGCAAAACCTGGGGCTGAAATGGTCACTGGCGAATATCGGCCCTTACTTAAGCCAAATCGATGTGCAGTGGCACTACAACTATATTGACCACGTGATGGACAACTACAGCCTGCGCAGCTTTAGCCCTGGCATGATGATGCCCAACCCGGCGGCCAGTAACCCGGACCGGCGCACCCTGGGCGGGCGGCTGGCTAGTCAGTGGCAACTAACGGATGATCTGAGCTGGCAGCTGGGCGTTGACGGTGCGCAAAACATTCATCGTATCCGCAGCAGCATGAATCAACCGGTTATGCCTTATCAGCAGCAAGCGCGGCAGGAAGACATTCGCTTTAGCCAGCTCGGCCTGTTTAACGAGCTAACCTATCAGTTAACGGCCAGCGGCCAGCTGGTGGCCGGTGCCCGACTGGATCACTGGCAGGTAACCGACAGCCGGAAAATGCTGGGCAACATGATGATGGCGCAGCCCAACCCTACTGCCAACCAAAGCCGTGATGATAACCTTAGCGCCGGTTTTATCCGCTACCAGGGGCAACATCAGGCCTGGCAATGGTATGCCGGCGTTGGCTATAACCAGCGTTTTGCTGATTATTGGGAGCTGGCAGGTAATGGCCGCGCCAGCGAACAAAGCCTGAGCGCCTTTTATGTAAAACCCGAGCGCACTAGTCAGCTGGACATGGGCCTGGTGTACCAGCAGCCACAGTGGCAGTTGTCGTTATCACTGTTTGCTAACCGCATAGACGATTATTTACTGACCCAGCAGGGCTGGCAGCTTGGCATGCAACAGGTTACCGCGACACGTAATATCGACGCCCAAAGCCTGGGTGGCGAGCTGGACTTGAGTTATCAGCTTAATGCTAAATGGCAAACTACGCTGGCGCTGGCCTATGTGCGCGGCCGTAATATCAGCGACAGTAAGCCGCTGGCGCAACAACCACCACTGGAGCTTAAGCTGGGGCTGAATTATGACGCCGGGGCCTGGAACAGTGGTTTACTGTGGCGGGCGGTGGCAGCGCAGCACCGCGTAGCACCGGGGCAGGGCAACATTGCCGGTACTGACATCGCCAGCAGCCCGGGTTTTGCTGTTTTGTCCTGGCATGGTGGCTGGCGTATCTCGAAGCCGGTTACGCTGTCTGCCGGTGCCGATAACCTGTTAGACAAAGCCTACCACGAGCACCTGAGTAAAGGCGGCGCTATGGTAAGTGGTTACTTACCGCTGGCGCAAATCAACGAGGCCGGCCGCACCTTATGGCTAAACCTGAACTGGCAGTTCTAACCAACAGTCCGGCGCTTGCCGGCCCCTTACCCGTTAAAGTTGTTTTTGCAGGCTAAAGGCCCCGCGCAGTTCGCCCGGGGTAAAGCCGGTAGCTAAGTCGTTTGGGTAGTGGTGCCGGATCTGTTGTGTTACCGGCTCAGCTACCTGGCTGCCGTGGCAGGCTACGCACTGGGTATCGAGCATAATCGGTTGCATATAACGAAACACTTCACCATCACCACTACTGATAATTTCAGCGTGTTTTAACTGTGCCGGCGCACTGCCATTGGCCAGTTTAATGGCATAGTCCTGCAGTATTTGTCGCTCCCAGCTATCGGCACTGTTGTTGCTGTTACGCACCTTCAGGCTGGTACGGCCAATTTGCCAGCCATCGGTTGACCACTTTGCAGCAATTAGCGGTGCCTGGTCTTTACACACCTGCACGCCATTGGCCAGGCCGCCACTGCTAATCGCGGCTTGCAGCGCGGTTTTTAGCTCGCCGGAAAAGCGTTTTATCCGTAGCTGCGCTTCGGTTTGTAAATCCTCAATATTGGCCGCGGCGCTTTCAGCCAGCGCCAGGCTGCTTAAGCTTAGTAACAGTGGATAGATAACATAACGCATGGCGTGCTCCTTTGAGTTAAGTTACTTAGCTGGCATCAAAATTACAGCCGGGTTTGGCATGGCGATCCAGCGGAATATCATCGCGGTAGTCCGGTGCAGCTAGCCATTCATGGCCTTTTAACATGGCATACCAATACAGTGGCGGTAACAGTTTTTCTTTTAAAAACCAGGACAACCGCGCAGGCTTGGTGCCGTCCACCAGCCATTTCGGAAACGTCGGTTCTACCTTGCCTCCATAAACAAATTCGGCCAGCACAATTTTGCCGCGCTCTACAGTAAGCGGGCAGGAGCCATAGCCGTCATACACGGCGCGCAGTGGCGTGTTGTTAAGCAAGCTAAGCAGGTTTTCGGCCACCACCGGGGCTTGCTTGCGCACCGCGGCGGCAGTTTTGGCATTGGGCGTGTTGGCACAGTCCCCCAAGGCAAATATCGTTGGCCAGGTTTTGTGCTGTAGTGTATCCGGATAGACATCCACCCAGCCGGCAGCATCGGCCAACGGGCTTTGCCGTATAACGTCAGGTGCTACCTGAGGTGGCGTGATGTGCAGCATATCAAAACGCTTTTCAATGGTTTTGCTGCTGCCATCTGCCTGCGTTTGGCTAAAAAAGGCCGTTTGGCTGGCTGCATCGACTGCGACTAAGGTCGTTTGCATATTCAACTTAATGCCATAGCGCTTTACATACTGCTGCAGTGCCGGCACGTAGTCTGCCACGCCAAACAGTGCCGCACCTGCCGTGCAAAATTGCACGTTAATCTTGTTCAGCACTTGCTGGCGCAGCCAGTGATCGCAGGATAAATACATCGCCTTTTGTGGCGCACCGGCGCATTTTATTGGCATTGGCGGCTGGGTAAATATCGCATCGCCTTGTTTTAGTTGCTGCACCAGTTGCCAGGTGTACGGCGCCAGGCCGCGGGCATAGTTAGAGGTAATGCCGTGGCTGCCCAGGTTATCAGCCAGGCCGTCTATCGCCGCCCAATTCAGCGACAGTCCCGTTGCCACCACCAGACTGCGATAGGCTAAGCAGGTGCCGTCGGCCAGAGTCAGCTGATTTTGGGCCGGGGCAAAATGGCTGGCAGCGCTTTGATACCAGCAAACCTGTTTGGGTATCAAGGCTGCCATCGGTTTAACGGTGTCAGGCTGTTTAAACACGCCACCACCCACCAGGGTCCAGCCGGGCTGATAATAGTGTTCTGTGGCCGGCTCGGCCAAAGCAATGCTCAGATCGGGTTGCCGTTTTAACAGGCTGGCAATTACCGACAAACCGGCTGCACCGCCGCCTATTACTACTACATCGTAGCTTGCAGTAACTTGTGTACTCATTTTGCCTCCAGTCACAGCTACAGTGACTGTAGCTTGGTGCGGAATTTTCATATTCATATTTGGAATATATATATATTAATAAAGAATATACTAATGTACTTTAGGCGCTACGCTGATTTTGTGCAAGGCTAATATCAATGCTGCTTAGAATATTGCGTTAAAACAAATTGCAAATAATTAAATTTTGCTAATATAGCGGGTTTGATAATCGCTGTAAGGTGTTGTTATGCAAGAAAACTCTGGAAAACTGGTGTCGTCAATTGGTTTATCGGTTGGCAAAAAACTGCTAATCAGTTTTGGTAGCCTAAGCGCATTAATGTTGGTTGTGGCAATAGTGGTGCAGCTGGCACAGTTGGCGATGAATAGCGCCCGGGCCAGCGCGGCAGAGAAGCGCAACCTGGCAGTGTTACAGCTGGAGAAGGAAATTGATCACCTGGTGTGGGCGAATCAGCTGGCGAACAGCATCTTGTTACAGCAGTCATTTAACGGCCAGTTAAATCCACAGCAATGCGCTTTTGGCCGCTGGTATCAGCAGTTTAAAGCCTCAGATACATACCGCACTGGCAGCCCGGCGCTGCGTCGCGCTTTAGACGCGATAGATCAGCCGCACCAGCAGTTACACCAAAGTGCGGTAAATATAACACAGGCTGCACCGGCACAGCGGGCGGCAATTTATCAGCGCGACTCGCTAACGGCATTAACTCAGGTACAGCAAGCGCTGGGTGAAGTTCATCGCCTGTTTCAGGCTGAGCGTGACGCTATTATTGCCAGGGCAGAAGTGACTGATCGCAACGCCATGCGCGCGGTTTGGGGCGTGTTGGTGTTAACGCTGCTGGCTGCCGTGTTGTTTGGCCTTTGGCTGCGCCGGGTGGTCTCATTGCCGATGAAAGAGCTCACCCAACGTGCTGAAGCCATTGCTGCCGGCGATCTGACTGGTGAACCGCTTAATATCCAAAGCCGCGATGAAGTTGGCCTGGCTGCGCAGGCGTTTAATACGATGCAGCTACAGTTGCGTCAGCTTATCAGTCATTTGGTGCAAAAGTCGGATCAGGTGGCTGAACATGCTGCCCGGGTGTCTGATATTACCAGCCGCACCGATATTGACTTACAGCGGCAGGCTGCTGAAATAGAACAGCTGGCTACGGCAATGAACGAAATGGCTGCCACCATAGCCGAGGTGGCTAAACATGCGCAGAATACCTCTGCGGCTACCCATGAGTCAGAGCAACATGCCCAGCAAGGGCAAACGATAGTGCGCTCGGTGATAAGCAGTATCAATGAAATTGCCGCCGAGGTAGACAATGCCTCTGGCACCATTGCCGCGGTGCGGCAAGAAAGCCAGAACATAGGCGCTATTTTGGATACCATTCAGGCCATTGCCGAGCAAACTAACCTGCTGGCCCTTAATGCGGCCATTGAAGCAGCCCGTGCCGGTGAGCAAGGCCGTGGTTTTGCCGTTGTAGCCGACGAAGTGCGGACCTTAGCGGCACGCACCCAAAGCTCCACTACGGAAATAAAAAATCTGATCGAGCGTTTACAGCACAGTGCAGCCAATGCGGTAAATACGATGCATGCGGGTGTAACCAAGGCGCAGCAAGGGGTAGCAATGGCCGACAAGGCCGGTGCCGCACTCACAGACATTATGCAATCGGTAAGCGCAATAACCGACATGACCCTGCAAATTGCCAGTGCAACCGAAGAGCAAAGCACCGTGGTGCAGGAAATGGATCAAAATCTGTTGCGGGTTAATACATTAACACTGGATACTAAGCAGCGTTCACATGAAGCCGATGAAACCTCTGCTGAGCTGGAAAATATGGCGGGGCAATTACGCAGCGAAAGCCGGCGCTTTAAGTTACATTAGGCAAAAAAAGGGCAGTACATACTGCCCTTTTTTATTCGGTTACATGACGGCGTAGTGCAAATCAATACGAGCGGTGCTGGCAACGCCCGGGTCTGGTACAAAGCGTGCTTATCTAACGCTGCAGCATAAAGGTTTCGTATTCAAGACGGTTAAACTGTCTGTTAAGCATTATCAGGCCAAGCAAGCTGGTAATCAGCATTGCAAAGGCAAAACCATAGCCATAAAACGCCAGTCCTAGTGCAATAGACAACATACTCAGGCCAAGGTTTGACAACATCATAATGCTGATGAGGCCAAGTGCCTGATAACGCTTATCCAAATAAAACATGACGTTCAAAATGGCCATAACCAGCACTTGTAGCGACACCCCAACCAGGTCAACATACAGCAGGTGCAGATAAGCCAGGTCTATTTTTAACAGCGTTAAAATTTCTTCGCTCCACAGTAGAAGTAATGCCAAGGTGAGGCCCTGGATTTTAAAGATTTGATATAAGCTGTTTTTACACGCCAAAACCATTTTGTCTTTCAACAAAAAAATGGCTTCTAAGGTACCGCCTTCTCTTACGGTTTCGTAAAACTCTTCATTGGCTGCAGCAAAGTCGGTTTCCATGTGTAGCATAAACACCGCCATACCGGGAATAATAGCCAGATAGGCAATAAAAATGGGTAAATCATAAATGTAGGACGCCCGAAAAATATCAATAACCTGGGTAGACACATTGTGCGTAAACCAAAACACGAACTTGTCAGCCCACACCCCCAGGTTATAAAACAAACCGCAAAAAGCCAGTGAAACAAAAGCATATCGCCGATGAAGAAAATCAAATGCCACCAGCTGTGATGAGGGATAATTACGCAGCACGAAAAAAAGTAACACAAAGGCAATGAGTGCCTGGCTACAAGCAAATACCAGTAACAGTCCCAGTAAGCCAAAAGGAGGCATAAACCATGCAACTAATACCATTAGGCTGTATCCACCCAGCAGCGTCAGCACTATGCGGTAGTACTGTTTCATACCACTTAAAAACACAATAATTAGCCATAAATTGCATAGCACGACAAATGCGGTGAGCATCGTCAGTTTGATGGCCGCAGGCAGCTGGGTAAGCGCCAGAATTGTGCAACCCACTGCGGCTGACAACAGTGACATAACGAGAATGCAGCCCAGCAAGTTTGGTGTAACCAGGTGGTCTTGCCGCTGAAATAGCCGGTCTGAGATAAACCGGGTAAACAGCAGCTGAAACAAGCCGCTAAGAATCAGCGACCCTGCCATCATGTAAGTGACCAGCACTAAAAACTGAATAATGAGCCCGGTAGGAAAAATGCGACCAATACTCAACATACCGATGATCATCAGTGCCAGAATAGATAATACCCAGGGCCCCGAACCAATAATCGCAGCCAAGCCATATGCCTCAACATAGGACAGCAGGGTATTTTTTTTCAGTATCTGCCGTAGCTCAAAGCCTATGCCAGCCATCAGATATAACTCTCATATAATTGATTAAAACGTGTGAACATTATCTGCTCTTGGTAATACCGGCTTACCCGGGTGTAACCTGCTTCGCTCATGCGATGCCAATTTTGCGTATCCCCCAGGGTTTGTAAAATAGCCTGGCTACCCTGGTTGGGGTCGGCAATGCCAATGACATATCCACAACGGCCTAACGCCTGATCCTCCTCTTGCATACCCTCAATAATGTCGCGGCATGAGCCTACGTCAGTGGCAATACAAGGTACACCGGCTGCCATGGCTTCCAGTAACACCAGTGGTTGTGCCTCACTGATCGATGTCAGCATGCAAATGCCCAGTTTTGGCAAGATCTCGACCACATTTTGCATACCAAGAAACTTAACCTGTTCGTTAAGTGACAGGCTGTTAATCAATAACTCGCACTCTTTGACATAATTGGGATCTTCATCGGTGGGACCGATAATCCATCCTTGCAGTGTTGGGTCGCTGTTTACTGCGACCCGGATGGCACGAATAAAGGTTTTAATATCTTTAATAGGGACTACCCGACCTATTAAGCCAACCACTTTAGGTGGAGAGGTTGGCCTTTGCTGCAATGCGGGGGCAAAGCGTGACAAATTAATGCCATTGACGATGATTTCAGTTTTTTCTGCCGGTGCACCGTCTGCAATCTGCCGTTCGCGGTTGCCCTGATACAAGGCGGTAATATGGTTGGCGTGTTGATACGCCGTTTTACCAAGTTGTTCAAAAAAACTGATCCAGGTTTGCCGCGTCTGTTCCATCTTTTTATGAATACTGGTGTCGAGGACAAAATGACGATCTTGAATCCAACTGGCTTGAGTTAAGTCAATTTTTCGCTCTTTGGTATAAATACCGTGCTCGCTTAGCAAGTAGGGTACTTGCAAACGCTGTTTTAGCAAGGCGCCCAAAAATCCAGCATAACCGGTTGATATACTGTGTAAAATTCGCGCTGGCGGCACTTGTCTGGCAATTTTTACTAAACTGAACAGTGGGGTGTAAATGTTTCGAAACGTCCAGAAGAAGTCTACAAACGATTGATCAGGCGACTGCTGCAAATAAAGGTCTACCAAAATGTGCCATGAAAATTCACTGTACAAAAAGTCTTCGTAAGTCAGGCCACGCCGTTGGCCTAACTGGTTAAGCATTAACTGCAGCTGCTCTGCATTTAATGCTTGATCAACGCGATTAAAGCGGGCCAGCACTTGCTGCCACATGCCAAAGGCTTTGGCTTTACCTTCACGAGCCCTGGGCGGCGTCAGCTGGTCGTGTTGCATAATAAAATGCGTTTCCAGCCCCAGCACATTGTCAGGTAAGGTATACCGTTGTTCGCCGTAGCTTTCTTTGGTGCCACCAACAAACACCAGATAAAAAGTGTAATGTGGTAAGCCGGTAATTAACTGGTGTACCCAGCTGGACACGCCACCACGTACATAAGGGTATGTCCCCTCGAGCAGTAGACAAATATCAGCTTGCTGCACGGCGCCAGTACTCCTTAAGTTGTGTAACTAAATCACTCTGGCGAGCAGGCAGGCTGCGTAACAGGCTGGCGACTTCTTTGTAATGCTTTTGGCCAAACATCACCTCGGCCAGATAAGGTGTAACCTGACGTTTGGGTAAACCTTTTTCCTGAGCTAACACTAAGTGTTGCTGCGCAGATGCCAGCTCTTGTCGTTCAAGCAGTATGCGTCCAAGCTTCAACTCGATAGCAGCAGACGTTGCCAACTCACTGGCTTTTTGCAAATACTGTTGCGCTTCAGCCAGATAAAATTCGCGTATCGGGCCTTCTGCCACGCCTAAATAACACAGTTCCCAATAGCTTTCCGCGATGCGTTGTAAGGTATCGGCACTGGGTTTTTTCTCTAGTTTGCGTTTTAACAACGCGATTTTGCGGTTGATATTAAATTCAATTTTTTCAATCACAGCATAGGCTAACAAACGAATATCATCAGCTCTATCGGTCAGTGCGAGTTTCAGTAGCGGTATGGACTGTTGATGAGGTAAGAAACGACAGGAGTTGGTGGCCATCAGTCGTTTTTCGTCAGACGGGTTAAACAGCAAAATATCTTTTAACGCAGCATAGCCATATTGATTTGCTTCTAACTGTTCAGGGTGAATCGGTAGTGCCTGGTTATATGTGTATCGCCAGCGCTTTTTCTGCTCTGATTTTGGAAAGTACAACGCTACTATAAACACCGAGGCCAGACACAACATACCCAGCACGGGCATAGTAAATGCCACGGTATAGATAAACGCCAACGCCGGAATCACTGGCGTTTTGTAGACACGCGGCAGCACCAACCAGCATAGCCCTGTAAAACTGGCAGCAGCGATAGCATGGCTGCTAATAAAGGCCAGCCAAAGCGCAAGTGTCATTTGTGACTGCTCAAGCAAGTAAAGGCTTGCCAGTTCAAACGTGAGGGTTTGCAGTGTCAGCCAGATCTTCATCAAATGCACCTAAATCGTCTAACAACGTGGTTATTTCCGCTTGCTGCGCTTTCACTCTAAGGGGGCCTTCCAGCTTCAGCTCATCGTCGGTAAATGGGCTGTGATGACCCAACACGGTCTTCACCCGGCTTACGAATTGCCGTGCTTCACGCGGCGTGGTCATAGGTAGCAATACACAAAGCGATGGATTCCCTGCACTATCCTGGCATAACCAATAAATGTCTGCGCCCCGGCGATAGTCGGTCACTTGTGTCAACGCCAGGCGCCGCTCACTTGTCAAGTCAGTAAATACCACCAGGCAACTGTCAATCGCATAGCGGCTGTGATGTTGTTGCTGCCCTTGCACATATTGGCGGAATAACCGACGCTGTTCAGGCTGTAAAATTGGCACAAACATCTCGTTGGCAATAAAGTTGGCTATATAGCTGGACAACAGAGCCACCAGTGCGATGTTGGCATCGGTCAGCTGCACAAATCGTACCTTTTCGGCCAGAATGACAGCTTGTAGCTCACCATTAATGTCTAGTAATGGTATCGCTAACTGATATTGTAAATCGCTATGCTCGATTAAATCGGCCGGCGATAATAATGCTTTAGTTTTGAGCATGTCTTGTAGCATGGGATCATTCATCACCAGCTGATGGTCGTTACCTATACTGGCTAAAGCGGTAGGGGCAATTTCGCCATTTTGCACCAGGTAAAATCCAGCCTGATATAAGGTAATAATGTCACTTAAAATTTGCAGGCTGCGCTCGGCCAGCCGCGTTGGCACCTCACCCTGATGTTTTATCGCGTCTTGCTGCAATAGCTGAATACCGGTACGTAAACTCATTTGCTTGCCGGCAACACGCTGTTCTAACTGGTCGTGAGACACTTTCAGCAGATGGTAATTTTGTGTGAAGCTTTTTAGCTTTTGCTCCATGTAGCGGTGGTTTAATTCGTAGCGCTCGTTAATATCATGCCAATGGTCCCGGAACTCACCCACCAGCATGGTAATCAAGGCGGTACCCACTGCAACGGGCATAGTAAAATTAAGCGGTTGATGGTGTGCGGCCTGCCAGATTGAAAAGCCGACCAATAACAAAATAAAGCTCATCATGCCGCGACCAAAACCGTAACGCAGTGCAATCACCACTGGCCCCAGCATTGGCCAAAAAAAGTATTGCTGTGGCAGGTTGTACTCCAGGGTAGCTTGATACACCCAAATAAGCATAGCCGCTGCCGTGATCAGAAAGAGTTCAAACCAGGCGAAAAGCTGATGATCATAGCCAAACAGCAGACGAAACAAGACGCCTCCTGCTCCCCGGCGCTTACGATGATTCATGGTGGCTAATTCCAGTCCAGCTCATTGCTTAAATCGGTAAAGGTTTTGATGGCCAGGTGTGAGAGTGACTCACGTCCCCAGCCACTGCGTGCTGCTGAACCCCGCCACAGCTCACGGCTCTGCATATCAGTCAGTTGCAAGGTGACTCCGACAGCGGGCTCACCATCCAGCCCGTATTTGTATTGCCATTCCTGCACCATTCCATACATCACATAGCCTTGGGTTTTCGTGCTCAGCCACTGTTGTGCCAGGCGCTGGCGCTGTTCAGGCTCGATACTGGCCTGCAGATCACTTAGTGCGGCTTTGGGATATATCTCTACCTTTACCCCGGCATCGGCCAACACCGATGCCAACAACTGCTCTGCCTGAGCCTGCGCCAGTGGGCTGGTAGATTGATTAGTAAATGGCATGATGTAAACCACTTGACCAAAGTCCAGTTGTGGGCTCTCACTGCTCATCTGTGAAGCGCACCCTGTCAGCAACAGCAGCGCCATAAGCATTAATTTTTTCACCGGTATCTCCTTCATTAAAAATCAAGCGAATAGCCCAGACTCAGGTCGATATTTTCCTGTCCCAGGCGATCGGCACTTTGCCAGTTAATATTAAAAAACACTTCGTCATTACCAAACACCCTTACACCCACCCCAGCTTTGACACTATATTCCACGGAAGATGTCACCAGGTTGTATCCCAAAGCCGTGTCTAACAGGTAACGATAATGTGGCATTTGTGCCCCGGGTTTGCCCACTTCGCCACGCGCTATACGTTGGCCTATCGACAGGCGTCGGTAATGAGGCGCGACAAAGTCGGTGGCGACAAGTGTCCGGCTTACAGCATCAGATAATCGGTCAAGGGAAGTCGTAGCCAGATCACTGCGTTGTATATCAAACTGGCTATAAACCTGCCAAAAGGGTAGCCGACTAAGCTGTTCACTGAGTTGCAACTGAAGCTGCCACTGTGAGGCAATTGGCTCGTTAAAGTCGGTGTTCAGCCAGGTTTTCGCCACAGAAGCCGTTAACTGATTATGCCGCGTAAATTGCCAAACTGGCTGCCAGCTTAACCGGTCTTGCTGAGCGTATAAGAAGCTGTTTTTGCTTAGGTTGGCGGGCATACTATGCTGCAGCTGCAGTAAATGCTGCCAACGTGGTGACGACGCCAGAGAAAGCTGCAGCTGCTGGCCCAGTGTCAGCTGAGTTAAACGCTGTCGCAATAGGGCGCTAAGGCCTAACGAGTCAATATTATCTGACAGGGGTATATGCCAGTGTGCTGATAATTGAGTGGCAGAAAAATCACTTGTACTGGCGGTATCTGCTGCCGTTATGTGTTGCGTGTTTAATATAAACTGGTGGTTATCTAGCGGTTGTTGATAGTGGACTTGCAACTGGTTAACGTCCCAGCTAGAAAACTGCGTAAAGTCGGCTGCCATGCCACGCGTGCGGTTTGGGTGTAGCGCCGCGGCTAAGCGTTGCAGAACAGGGCGCTGTGATACTGGCAGTATAGGGTTATTGGCGTATTGCAAAAACTGCCAGGCAGCTTGCATATGGCCAATTTGTTCTAATGCGCTGCCGCGCTCCAATGGGGTAAGGCTATTTTCTTTGTCATAGACCAGGGCTTTTATGCTGTCATGATCTTGTTGTGCCAGCGCCATAGCCAGGCTTAGGCTGGCGCTTAACTGCGCCTCATTGGCCCTAAGCTGTTGATACCAAAATTGCTGCGCCGCCAAATCACGCGATAAGCTACTTTGCGCCAATAACATTAGCGTATTGGCATCGGCTTGCTGATACAGATCGCGCAGCATACCTGCGGCACCCGAGCCGGGGGATACCATGCTGCTTAACAACGATTGATAGGTTAATTTGCCCTCAGGGAGCGCTTGTAATTGCTGGCTTAGGTCAGTTAGCGCCAACCAGCGCAGTTGCTGAGCCAAAGCGAAATCACCCATATGCTCGGCGAGCAATGCATGGTTTATTTTGTCTTGAACTTGGTAGTTGGTGTGTGCCGCCAGCATTTGATGCCAATAGCTAGCTTGATGAAATTTACCCAGTGCCTGTGCCGCTGCTGCGAGTAAGCGTAAATGCTCTGCATCGCGTTGGTTTTGCTGCAACAGTTGAGGATAAAGATGACTTAGCCAAGCGGTATTCTGGCGTAACAGTGCAAGCCAGGCAGCACTTTGCCATACGCTATCTGGAATGGAGGGTTGCGCTAATTGTTGCCTAACCAGCTGTTCTGCCAAAGCATAGTTTTGCTGGTAGAGTGAAATATAAACCCTAAGTTGCAAAACTTGTGGCTCAGCAAAATCCAATTGGTTTAGTACACCAATTGCTTGCTCAAGTAACCCGGCATCCTGATGTTCAATGGCATGGTTTACCAGTGCCGACAGAATGCTCAAGGCGCCTTTTTGTTGGAATAACTGCCACAAGAACGCTTGATCTTGCGCTGTCATATCACTGTGCGTGGCCACTGCCAAATAGGCATCTAATGCATTATCGGGTTGCAGCACCAATTGTTGCTGATAATATCGCTGTAACGGCCTATTTGCCGTGTAGTTTGCTAAATCTAACAACTCTTCAAGCTGCGAGGTATTAAGTGTTTCGGTTTGTCCGCTTTGGTGCAGGACTGCTAGTGCCTGTTCTGGCTGACCCAATGCTGAAAAGGCTTTGGCAAACCATTGTACCTCGGCAAAGCGCATATCTTCCGTTTGGCTATAACGCGGCCATATACTAGCGGCCTGTTCCGGCTGACCCATAAACAAATAAAAACGGGCTAGCTGCGCTAGTATACGCGCGTGGGTAGGATACAACTGTGCCAGTGTGTTTAATGTCGTTAAGGTATTGTTGGCACCATAGGCTTTGTCGCTGGCATCCACCAGGGACCACACTTCATTGTCAGTTAAATGCCGTTGTTGAGCTAACGCCTTATAAAAATCCGCTTTGGCCGATAAATCACTTTCTGCCAGGGCATCCTCCAACCCTTTTGTAATGGTGCTGATATCGGTGTATTGCGTCACCAGTTTGCGGCTTAGCTGCAGTGCTTTATGAGTTTGTTGTTGCCAACGGTAATATTGATGCAGTTTTTCATAAAGTTGCCGGCTGGGCGCACGTTGACCTAAGGTTTCCAGATAAGCTGTAGCCTGATCCAGATGGCCATTCGCCTCTGCCAGGTTGGCCGCCTGAAGCAAATCAGCATTTGCGTTGGTAAGGGCTAACTTGGTTACTGCGAAATCAAAAGCGCTGTTTGACGCGTTGTTGCGCAGCGCCAGTGCAACAAAATACTGCAAACAGCTCGCACTGCAGCGGTACTTATTGGCATGACGCTTGGCTAACGCAAGCGCCTGCTCCCCCCGTTCAGAGGCTTCGAGCAACTTCAGCAATTGCAGCAGATGTTCTTGGCTGGGCTCGCGTTGATAAACTTGTCCAGCATATAAAGTGGCTTGAAGTGGTTGCCCGGCTTTTAATGCCAGTGCAATCAATTCTTTCTGGTTGCTGCCTGGCAATTGTTTGCTGATTGCCAGTGCCAACTCAGGTTGATTTATTTGTAACGCATAATCAGCTAGTTTGCGCTGGTATTGCTCGGGTAAGCCGCTGGGTAAATTAGCTAAATAATGCTGCAAATTTGCCCGTGCATCGCGTTGTTTAGTACTTAACGTTAACAACAGGCTTGTGTAAAGCTGGTGTGCCGCCAGCATGTCGGGGCTATCATCAAACTTACTCAGCGGGGTTAGCAGTGTAAGGGCATCTTCATAATCGCCTGTGCGGTACAGTTGTTGTGCTAATAACTGGTCTATGGCGACCGAGCGCTGTTCTTGCTGTAACACCCGGGTAAATGCAATAGCAACCGAAGGATCGTCCGATTGCTTAAGCAGGCTTAACAGCAAGTTGTCGTTGGGTTTTAATAACCACAACAATACGCTTGTGACTAATGTAAGCGTAATTAGCGTACGCCGGTTAACAAGCTCGGTGTGTTCGCCAAGACGTCGTCTGACCTGTTGCAGTGGAGACATTAGTGGCTACCTGCTATCTCAGACGCTTCGCATGTCAGGGTTAGCGAGTATTCGCCCGGCAGATGGCTGCTTAGGGTGAGTTCATGTTGGCTTGGTTTAATGCTCAGTCCCGGTGAATGGCTTTGTACCCGACAGTGTTGCGTCTGCAACAGAGTTGCGTGCAGGGGGACATGGCTTAGTAATGACAGAGACACACTTGTCGCATCGGTGTGCCAGTGCTGAACCATGCCATTTGCCTGATGTAAATAGGGCGCACCGTCAAAGTGACGGGCACTATCGGCAGGGGCAATAATGGCAAGCGGCCCAAGTAAACTTAAATAGCGGCCATCCGGTCCGTTTGCAACGCCCGTTACCCCGCTAGAGCGCGCGCCGACAATAAAGTTGGCAGGCATGCGTAAACTGCGTATGCCTGTGCTGCGAACCCGGTGACCGTTTTGAAATATGCTGGCGCCAACACCAGTTTCATAAAGCCCGCGTGCTCGTTTAGCATATTCACTGAGGT
Source organism: Rheinheimera pleomorphica (assembly GCF_011634895.1). Lineage (GTDB taxonomy): Bacteria > Pseudomonadota > Gammaproteobacteria > Enterobacterales > Alteromonadaceae > Alishewanella > Alishewanella pleomorphica. The sequence continues at coordinate 61,857 of NZ_SIRR01000003.1, forward strand.
ACAGTGGTGTAAACGGTTGCGTTTGTGCCCAATGATAAATGTAGTCCAATGCACCCAACGAGCTGGGGTACATGCCAGAGTACATGTGATAATAAATGCTAACCGGTTTTAGCCGACGTGGTTCTCCCAGCTTGGTAAAGGTCTCGGTTACCCGGGCAAAACCACTGAAGTTTTCAGTCCACAACTCGGTATACAGGTTCTCATTCATAATGGGCGCATACACTTGAACCGCATTGGGATACCAATTCAGGTGGGGGGACACCTGGGCGTATGAAAAATTGTCGTTGAGCACATAAGTGTTGCCACCGTTGACGTTATACAGCTCCAGGGCATCGGTTTGCGCAATAATATCAGGGGTGGGGTTGGCCATGCCGGACCATAGAAATACCTTAACTTTTTTATCCGCTGGGGCCAGCGTTTCATTAATGTAAGCGACACTCCCAGCCACTTCACGAGTGTAATTCAATTGATATTCTGGTACCGGCAGTGCGTCACCATAAAGCTTCTCGCGGCTTGATACGCGCGGGTCCCAAAAAAACGGGTGGCTAAAAGTGTGTGAGGCTAGCTCAACATTCGGCAAGCGAAAAATGTCTCGGGCAATCTGTTCAAGCTTATCTGCCAAATGTGGGTACAGGCCGTGCGCCGCCACTTCGGCTTCTACCACTGATACCGTATGTGGTAGCTGATAACGTGTCAGTATGCGATCGAATATGGCTTGGGCGGCAAAGGGTTTACCCGGCAACCAGGCCACTGAGGGAAAACCGTCACCGTCAATATGTGCCGTTACAATTCGCTGGCCTGATTCCGTTGTTATATCGGGTACGGGCAGGGAGGGTAAACGCAGCATAGGCAACAGTACGTCGAAAGGGTCAAGGATCCAACGCTGTCGATCGTTGATCAGCTCTTGAATGTCTCCTGGCGCCAATAGTGCGCCACCCCAGGGGGCTGTAAAGGCGGCAACGCCAATATTACCGCTATTGTCATGGTAATTTGCCACAACTTCTGCCTGGCTATTTTGTAGCACATACCTTGGGTATTCTTCTTTTGCCGCTTGCGGCAAGGGGTATAGTGTAGGAAGACTGGCTTGCATCTGGCCGTAGTAAAACCCCTGCTGCTGCAGCCCAAGTTGCGCCAATATGGCTGGGTTCTCTGGCACAGTGCCAACAAACACCGTAGGAATGCGGTTCAGTAGACGCTGCAGCAACGTGATAACCTGAGGCTGTTGATAATAGACCTCAGGCAGCATCAGGAAGGCTGCGGCATAAGGCTGCAATGACAGGGTATTACCCTTAAGGGTGCTAATGTCTTGGCAGTCAGGCACATAGCCAGCATATTCAATTAAGGTAGATAAATAACGATGGCAGCGCGATTGTTTCTTTGGGCCGTCTCGGCTGTCAAATAACCCTAATACCCGGCGCGGTAATGGATAATGCAAAGACACGCCGTACTGTTCAAGCAGCCCGTCAGCAATATAAGGAGTAAAACCTAGCGTCGCAATCTGTCGTGCCGCCGTAATGCGGTCGTTGATGTCATCAGGCCGGTAATCAATCACTATCACTTCGATACCCTGCTGCCTGACATCTTGCAGTCTTTGCATAAGCCAGGCGGTGTCTTCAGCCGACTGTTCAACATATCCCTGTTGTTGGGCATTAAAGCCAGCATACAAGGATTCTGCAACAATAGCGGCCGGGGTAAAGTCAAGTGCCGGCAGCAGCTCAAAACCTCGGTTAAGCAGCAGGGTGGGGCTGCGTTTGGCTATGTTGTTAATAATCTGCGTTAATGCGCTGCGCTGATTGTCATGTAACGGAGGGGGGGACAGGGTGTAGCTATCCAGGGTGTCCAGAAACAGGCCATCAAAACCGGTCGCGGTTAAGCGCTCTGCTTTACTCAGCAGGTACTGCTGCCATAAGGGTTGTTGTAAATCCATCACCTTTGACTGCCAGGCCGGGTTTTCGGCGATAACGGCTTTATAAAGGCCATCTGTCAGAGGTGGTAAGGTTTCGCCAACACTGAGATAGGCAAAAACCTCAACCTTCGCGTTTTGAAGTTGTTTCAGTTGTGCTGGAGTTATGCCTTCGGCATTTACTACAATTCGGTCGTAACTTAATAGTTCGCGTACCGAGTCAATTGGTTGATAGTAAAATGCAATCGACTTTGCATCGGCACTATCGGCTAATACTGGCGTACAGGCAAACCCACCTAACATAAAAAGCGTAAATAAAAAAACTACTTGCATGCAAAGCAAAGGCATGCGGGTAAAAACGTTGGTGGTTGTCATTTTTACGCTATAGGTAAAGTTTGTTATTCATTATGAAAGCAAAGTGGCGGTACAGTTTTTTGCATCATGTTAAAGCGCGGCATTATATGTATATTAAATTAGCTGCGCAATTTGTATCCGCCTTATTTAATGAAGATATTTAAGATGTTAACCTGTTTGTGTGCTTTTGAATAATTTGTTTACATTGCGCATTTAAATATGATGTTTTTATGATGCATCAATGTTTTAATAACCTGCTTTGTACCCTAAGGCTTTACGCCGGGATTTTACCGCCGTTAGGTTGATGTCAACAACTATCTTAGCATTGTTAACACCCCGATATGCCGTTCAAAAGAAAGGCGCCTAAGCGCCTTTAAAGCATGTAATTTGTTGTCCCGGCTTTACTACTGCAAATCAAAACGATCGGCGTTCATTACTTTTACCCAGGCCTTAACAAAGTCGTGCACAAACTTTTGTTTGTTGTCGTGCTGGGCATACAGCTCCGCGTACGAGCGCAGTATCGAGTTTGAACCAAACACTAAATCGACCCGGGTCGCGGTCCACTTAGTGTTGCCGGTGTTACGCTCAACAATGTTATACAGGTTGCGTCCAGCCGGCTGCCAGCTGTAGCGCATGTCGGTTAGGTTAACGAAAAAATCATTGGTCAGCACACCAGGTTTATCGGTAAATACGCCATGTTTGCTGCCACCGTAATTGGTGTCCAGCACGCGCATGCCGCCAAGCAACACTGTCATTTCCGGCGCGGTTAAGCCCAGCAGCTGGGTTTTATCCAGCATCAGCTCTTCCGGCTGCACCACATAATCCTTTTTCAGGAAGTTACGGTAGGCATCGTGCAGCGGCTCTAACACCTCAAACGACTCGGCATCGGTTTGCTCTGCTGTGGCATCGCCGCGGCCCGGTGCAAAGGGCACGCTAATGTTAACACCGGCCGCCTTGGCGGCTTGTTCAACGGCTGCACTGCCACCTAATACAATTAAATCAGCTATGCTAACCGGCTTGGCAAAGCCCGCTTTAATGCCTTCGAGTACCTTAAGCACTTTGGCTAAACGCTCAGGTTCATTCGCTTGCCACTGGTTTAGTGGTGCTAAGCGAATGCGTGCGCCGTTGGCGCCGCCACGGTAATCCGAGCCACGGAAGGTACGGGCGCTGTCCCAGGCGGTGGCAATCAGCTCGCTTTGGCTTAAACCGCTTTGCAGCAGCTGGCTTTTCAGCGTATTAATGTCGGCGTCGGTTAAATCAGCGTTACCTTTGGGTACCGGATCTTGCCAGATCAGGTCTTCTTTGGGCACATCCGGCCCTAAATAGCGGCTTTTCGGCCCCAGATCGCGGTGCGTCAGTTTAAACCAGGCGCGGGCGAATACTTCAGAGAAATAGGCCGGGTCTTTATAAAATTTCTCAGATATTTTGCGGTACGCCGGGTCCATCTTCATCGCCATATCGGCGTCGGTCATAATAGGGTTGTAGCGGATAGACGGGTCTTCAACATCAACCGGTTTATCGTCCTCTTTAATGCTCACCGGCTCCCACTGCCAGGCGCCGGCCGGGCTTTTTTTCAGCTCCCAGTCGTGCTCTAACAGCATCTTAAAATAGCCGTTATCCCACTGCGTCGGGTGGGTGGTCCAGGCGCCTTCAATGCCGCTGGTCATGGTATTGCGGCCTATGCCACGGCTTTTGTGGTTATTCCAGCCCAGGCCTTGCTCTTCCAGGTTAGCCGCTTCCGGCTCTGGGCCTAAGTTCTCGGCCTTGCCATTACCATGGCATTTACCTACCGTGTGGCCACCGGCGGTTAAGGCCACCGTTTCTTCGTCGTTCATCGCCATACGGGCAAAGGTAATGCGCACATCATGCGCGGTTTTAAGCGGGTCGGGCTTGCCGTCTACCCCCTCAGGGTTAACGTAAATTAAGCCCATCATCACGGCTGCCAGTGGGTTTTCCAAATCACGTTCACCGCTGTAGCGTGAACCTTCACTGCCGCTGGGCGCCAGCCATTCTTTTTCTGAGCCCCAGTAGGTGTCTTTTTCCGGGTGCCAGATGTCGGCGCGGCCACCGGCAAAGCCATAGGTTTTTAACCCCATTGACTCATAGGCCATATTGCCGGCCAAAATCATCAGATCGGCCCAGGATAATTTATTGCCGTACTTTTGTTTAATGGGCCACAGCAGGCGGCGGGCTTTGTCCAGGTTGGCGTTATCCGGCCAGCTGTTAATCGGCGCAAAGCGTTGGTTACCGGTGCCACCACCGCCACGGCCATCGGCAATACGGTAAGTACCGGCGCTGTGCCAGGCCATACGAATAAACAAACCACCATAATGGCCCCAGTCGGCTGGCCACCAGCTTTGGCTGTCGGTCATCAGGGCTTTTAAATCTTGTTTTACTGCGGCAAGGTCGAGTGTTTTGAAGGCCTGTGCGTAGTTAAAATCCTGGCCTAGTGGGTTAGTTTTACTGTCGTGCTGGTGCAGAATATCCAGGTTAAGCGCTTTAGGCCACCAGTTCATGTCATTGCTGCTGGCAGAGGTATTACCACCATGCATTACCGGGCATTTACCGGCTGAGTTGTTATCCATTAGGTGCTCCTTGGTCGTTGGATTAGCACAGGCGATACGGCTTGTACCTGCTTGGGTTGCATCAAACTATAGACGGCGAATGGCATTCATGACAGTGAGTTTTTCCGGCTGGGTTAATCGGTTTTTTCAATTAAAACAGCCTGTACGCGCTAATTACCCGGCCATTTTATGCCTTGAATATCGGCAATGAAGAACGCGAAGTACGCTGCGCTGGCAAACTGATTACCTGCTTCGACATGGCTGGGCAGGCAATAACCGTTAAAATCACGAAATGCCGATAAATAACCACCAAAGGGCTGCAGTTGGTAGCGTCGCTCGGGGTTGGCATTGCTCCAGCGCATAAAGCTGACATGCCTGGGCTGGCCGTTTTCGGCTAGCGTAACATCAACCTGTTGTGTCATGCCGGCATAGGTTACCGTCAGGCGGGCGCAGTGCTCACTTACGGCTGTCCATTGTATGCCGGGGCCTGGCAGTACTGCTGCCGGTGTCCAGAATACCGCCTCGGCCACATAGCGGCCAAAGGCAGCGCGGCTATGGTTTGCATCACCACCAAGCCTGGCCACCGGCAACAGCCCTTGCAACCAAAACCGTGTCCAGTGCTGGCTGTCTGAACCTGAGATCCGCAGCCATTTGCGCCCGGTCTGCATTTGCCAGACAAAGCCGGCTGGAAAGGCCAGTGTTTGCCGGGCCCGCATCGGCAGGTAGTTGGGGTTATCGGCATCGCCCATACCAAACTGGCCGGTCATTGTAATATCTGCCACGGTGTATAGCGGTGTACCGGGTTTAATGGCAAACGTAAAAAAACGCCGTGCAGGCTCAGGCAGGCCATCGAGCAGCTGCAGGTTAAAACAAGCGGGTTGTCTGGCTTGTTGCTGGTGTAACTGGCGCACTAACCGCCGGTCGGCGCAGTAGTCGAGCCAACGCCAGCAGGCCATACTAATACAAAGCAGTAATATGACGGATATAAGCATAAGCCACATCGGGTTAGCTCCTCAGTTGCCGGGCAGCAACCCGCCAGCGTTTTTGTGGTTAAGCCGTTAGCTATTGTTTAACCAATCTTCAAGCTTTACGCCAAACTATGCACCACCTCGCTGGTGTGGCTTAAATTGTCATGCAGCGGGCAGCGCTGGCACACCTCATCTAAAAACTGCGCTTTTTGCTCATCAGTTAAATCGGCATCTATTACCGCGCTAATGCGAATTTGCGTAAAGCCCACCCGGTCATCGGTCGGCTTGCCCAGTAAACCCGCCGGGTTGTAATCACCTTCTACTTTTACCTGCATACCGCGCAAATTTATTTTCTGCTGAAACGCCGCGATACGGCCAATGGTGCCAATGCAGCCACCAATAGCAAATAACAACATTTGCAGCGGCGTAGGCCCAGTGCCTGTGCCCTTAGCCGCCACCGGCTGGTCTATCAGCACAGTGTGGCCATCAATTTCGCCGCTAATGGCAAAGCCCTCGGTCATATTGGCGTGTACAGTAACGGTTTTCAGGTTGCTCATGCAGAAATCCTTGTTTAATTAGGTTGTGCTAATTTACAAGCTGGCGCAGCAGCAGATGCTGCGCTGGATCAAACTTTACTGCGGCTGGCTAAAACTAAATGGCGGATAGCTGGGCAGTTGCAACTTAGCATCGGCAGGTAGTGTTGCCGCTTGCTGCTGCAATTGCTGTACAGCGGGTAAAATAGCGCTGCGAAAGGTTTTTACTTCATCCCAGGCCTGGTTAAAGCCGGCCCTGGCCGCTGTGTCGCCGTTTTTATAGGCCGCCAATAACGGCCCCAAATGCTGATACGCCAGCGCCAGTTTGTCGGCTTGGCTGCGCTCAAACTGGTTAATTTGCTGCATTAGCGCCGCTGCCAAGGGGGGTTGCTGCGCGGCGGCGGTTAAAAAGTTTGTATCGATAAAATACTGCTGATAATCGCTGGCCGACATTGCGGCGGCGTTGGTCCAGTGCATTAAGTCGGCTTTGTTCAGCAGCTGGCGATTAGCCGGATTAATCACCATCACGGTAGGCGTGTCATAGTACAGTGGCAGTTGGTAACGCTGCGCAGTAGCGGCGCCATATTGCAAATAGCCAACATCCACCAGCGCAATACTAAAGCGCTGGTGCAGCTGTGCCGCCAGTGGTGGCCGGTTAAACTGCTTAAGCAATGCCACACTGTCGTGACACCAGTCACTCCCCAGCACCAGCAGCAGTAATTTTTGCTCTGCCGCCGCATTTTGCTCCAGCGCGTCCAATTGGGGTAGCAGCTGTTGCTCCGCAGCAAAAGCCAGCGTAGCTGGCGTATCCGCCCTGGCAGTAACAGGTAGCAGGCAAAGCAGCGCGGCAACACAGGCTGTTAAAAATGGCAAAGGTAAGGCAAACATAGACAGCTCCGGCTGGCGTTAGTATTTCAGGGTTGCTGGTTAGGGGTAGTTTTCAGCATCAGGCCGAGTGTGGCAAATTTTGCAGCCATTTAATAGCGCTGATATCGGCAATAAATGACGCTAAATGGAAAAGCAAAGCTAGTTGTTAGGTATTATTTAGCCCATCCTCATGCGCATGGCGCACGTGAATGATAACAATACTGTTGTTAGCGTTGCGCAAATGATTAGGCCGCTATATGTTTGAGTTTAATCAGCTAACGGCGCAGTTTGCGCTAAACCTTGAGGGGGCAAAAATGGGCGAACTGCAGATTTATCAAAATGAAGACGGTAGTTTGCAGCTCAATGTGCAATTGCAGGATGAAACCCTGTGGCTGTCGCAAGCGCAAATGGCGCAGTTATTTGCGACCTCTACTGACAATATTAGTTTGCACATCAAGAATATTTTTAAATCACAGGAATTGAATGAGCGTGCAACTACCGAGGATTTCTCGGTAGTTCGCCAAGAAGGTAAACGGCAAGTAAAACGCAGTGTTAAACACTACAACCTTGATGTCATTATTTCCGTCGGTTATCGGGTTAACTCAATTAATGCCACCCGTTTTCGGCAATGGGCGACTGCCACCCTAAAACAACATTTAGTTAAGGGCTACAGCTTAAACCAGCAACGCTTGAGCCAAAATGCTGCTGAGCTGGAAAAAGCATTGCAACTGGTCAAACGGGCTGCAGCCTTACCCTATAACAGTGAGTTTGGTGCAGGCCTGGTAGATATTCTGGCCAGCTATACGCAAACCTTTTTATGGTTGCAGCAATACGATGAAGGTTTGCTGCAGCAGCCAAAAGGCGAACCAGGTGGTGAGCTAACTCCGCTAACCGATGCCAGGGCGGCGCTGGCGCAGTTAAAAGCACAACTCATCGCCAGAGGCGAAGCTACCGCATTATTTGGCCAAGAGCGGCAAGATGGTTTGGCCAGTATTTGGGGCAACTTGCAGCAAACGGTATTTGGTGATGCCGCTTACCCCAGCATTGAAAGTAAAGCCGCGCACTTATTGTATTTTGTGGTGAAGAACCACCCTTTCAGTGATGGCAATAAACGCAGTGCAGCATTTTTATTTGTCGATTTCTTAAATAGAAACAAACGTTTGTTTAATGAACACTATCAAGCTGTTATAAATGACACCGGTTTGGCTGCTATTACTTTGTTAGTGGCCGAATCAGATCCGCAAGAAAAGCACACCTTAATCCGGTTAATCGAAAACTTACTGGCAAAATCATAACCTGTGCTTTAAATCCCTCTAAGGAAAGTGACTATTTTCTGGCGACAGCTGGTTTTACCCGGGTGTCATATAAATGCTGCAGTGCTTCGGTTATGGTCATATCAATGTTTTCACTCAGGTAACGCTCTACCTGTTTGTGCACAAAAATCACCGCTTGTTTATGCTGTTTGGCAAAGGCCGCGCATTGCTGTTTTAGCTGCTGGTTAAATTCTTTCTAGGCCGCTTGTTGGTGAAGGGTATTAATCGCCTGCTCAAAGCTATTGCCGTTATCAGCAAAGGCTTCTTTTAACGCGTTTTTCGGTATCCGGTAGGCTTTACTGGCAAAATCCAGGGAAAAAGGGGTAGGATCTCAGAAAGTTTCAGCTTCTAAGCTTGGTTACAAGACAACCAATGATTTCTTAATCCAGCAGCTGAGTAAGGACCATAGCCACGTTCCTTTAACCACTTCAGGCTAACACTTTTTGTTTTAATATCTTTAGCAGCAACGAGATAAAACTCCCACTTCGACATATCCATCCCGTTCCAAGCTTCGTAATTCTTCTCCGTATGAAAACAAAAGCAGTAATAATCTGACTTCAATGAGCCAAATTCTTGCTTGCTGTTATCAATCGTATCTCTTGCTACTAGTCCGCCAAACCTAATTTTATTGTCAGGTTGGATGATGACTTTTGACAAGTCTTTGAGGCTCCCATCAGGATTAAGAGCTTTCCAGGACTGCCAATATGCGCTGGCTTTAATTTCGATTCGAACACCGCTACTCGTTTCCAAATCACTATTCGCCCATAAATAGCGCCTGGAACTTTTAATGCCTAAAATTTTTGCGACCAACCACTCAGCAAAAATGCCTTTGTTAACGTCGTCGCATAAATCCGAATAAGCCCATGAAAGAAAATCCAGTAATTTACCCTCCAGCTTCAGGTCAGAATTTAGCAACTCATCATCAAGGCTATTTATTATGCTCATTCAACCACCTGTCTGTTTGGAAGGTTTTTTAGTAAATTTGCCATTTCTCTGATTGGCTAAATGGCTCCCTTTTCTTCCTTTGACTGTGCATGGACGGTAGGAGCGCATCAGCGATGTAGAGTGTGGAAGCAAATCAGTGATTTTTTGTTTTCGGTAACTCAGGGTTATCTCTACATCACTCATCACTAATCTCATCGAACCCTGGACGGAATGACTGCACTCTGTATCCGGTTTCATCTCAATACCGAGTTTATTCAACGATACCTTTTAACCGGGCGAAAGTGCGCATGGTTTCATCGGCTGCCAGAGGCGGATAATCGGGGTTTTTGGCGATTAGCAGATACTGCCCGTCGACGATTTTTTTCACATCACGCAGTAGATATTGGTTATCACCACTTTCGTCCTGGCGCTCTATGGCGACAGTACAGTTTTGTAGTGAACCGGCGCTGGTTGGGCTGATAAGCTCCAGCAATAGTAGTTGGCCGTCCAATATCGGGGTTTTTCCGCCATTCATCGAGTTACCGCTGGCGCGGGCTAAAAAGTGTTTTTCAGGGTTAAGGCTACCAAAGCCGAAAGGGGGATCCAGGTACTCGACACCACTGTCATCACCGGTTTTAAAATGACCACAGGCAATTTTGATATTGGGGAAATAGCGTAATTTTAATGGGCTAGTATTCGCACTGGTCGGCTGTACTGCTTCAGTATCTGCATCATTTGCTGCGCTTAGCTTTATGTTGGCCAGCTGCGTTGTTACTGTTGCTGTGCTACCGGTAACGACAAATTCATCTTTACTCAACCAGAGTTTAGCGCCATTAGCCTGTGCGACAGAGTAAGCCCAATCACTGACGGCTAATGACTTTGTTGCATCACAGTAAAAGTAAGCCGCTAGCTCGGCGCTGAGTACTTTTTCAAACTTAACCAGATTTTGCTGCTGCCAATTGTCCCGGTGTTGTTGCGCTGCAAGATAGTCGCGTTTGCTGTTGTTACAACTGCTGTGGGCTGCGACAAAGTTATGGCCTAAATCGGTAGAGTAACGGGCAAAGGGAATAAAGTGATCTACATCAGCGCTGCTGGCATCTTTTAATGGTTTATGGCAGTAAAAACACAGGCCGCGCTGGATCTCAATTAACACGGGCCGGGCTTTATTTAACGTGTTCCTGTCTACACCGAACAAGAACTCATGCAGTTGGCTTTGCGCGCCGAGCAGTTTCTGATTGTCTTTAATGCTTTGAATTTTTTGCAGCCAGGCATTTTTTGCCAGATACACCACCAGATCGTAAAACCGCCGAAATGAATAGGCGATACCGGCATTCAGTTTGATAAATTTACAATTGTCGCTATGCGGGTATAAAAAACACTCGGCCTGTTTGGCCAAGATCTGCAGCCGCCACAAAGGGCCATCTTTTAACGTGGTTAGCGTAGCGCGGTAAATCTGTTTCCAGTAAGGGCTGTCTTTTAATTGGCGGATATTGCGGATGTCGTTTTGCTGGCATTCATACAACACGCTAATCACTTTAGATTGCTTGCCGGTGTTTTGCTTTAAAAGTGCCGCGTCGCCATTATTATTGGCAGCGAACGGCATGGCATGGTGCCAATAAAGCAGGATAAATTTATCCACCAGTTCGTCCAGTGTGATCACCAGCTCGCTGTCCGGTTGTTGCAGCGGGTGTTCGATACAGACATCGGCAATGGCATGCAGCAGGGCAAATTTATAGGTGGCACTAAAGTCACCTTCGTTTAGCATGCGCTGAATATAGGCGATAAAATCCAGCTGTTGCTGCATGCCTGCCATGGTTAAATTACATCCTTAAACAACAACGCATTAAGCCAACTCTCATGACTACGCTCTGGCCGCTGATCCTGCGTCAGCCAGGTTTTACTTATGCTTAAGCTGCTAACTGTAGCGACTAAGCTTTTCAGCTTCTCTTCATTCATATCAGTAAAACAGCGGCCATTTAGTTCGCGCTCACCATCACCGTATTTAAAAGAAGCATATAGTACGGCGCCCGGTTTTAATGCTTGTTGTAAGCGGAAAAGGACTGACGGCAAGCTATCCGTTGCAACATGCAATAGGCTGGCGCAGCACCAGCTGCCGTCATATAGTTCATGGCCATTTAACTGCTCGAATTGTTGTACTGCTACAGGCTGCTTCAGGCGCCTACTGGCAATTTCTGCCAGCGCACTACTGGCATCAAAAGCGCTGACATTAAAGCCTAGCTGTTTAAAATAAGCTGCATCCCGGCCACTGCCACAACCGGCATCAAGAATATGGCCGCCAGTTTTAACCCAAGGCAAAAACTCGGCATATAAGGCTGTCATGTCAATCTGATCTGTCGCAGAAGCAAAGTCCGCAGCGTTTTGGTTATAGTAATTTATTGTTTCAGATGACATTAATACGACCATAACAATACAATAAGCCTTCTGATACTAACGCTGTTAGGCTATATTTAAAAGCTCCGCATTCGCAGTTCTCAATTGTTCTAAAAATGTAAATCGTGTTATCTTTCTGCTTTCAGGGATGAGGCCGAATTATGAAAACACTGCACGATATTCAACGTACCAGCCAAATTTGCCAAAAAGCGCAGCAAAACCAGCAAAGAGATTTGCGGTTCCGAAGTGGAGCTTAAGGTAATGCAGCAGGGCGAAGACTTTGAGCGCAAAAAAGGGCTGGCGGTATTCTTGTCTCTGATTATGCTTGGCGCGATTGCAGTTGCGGTGTTTAAAGCTGTGGAGCTTTTATCATTGCTAGTCGATTTTGACTCAAAACCTTTTTATTTCAGATTACCTTTGGTGGCATTACCGCTATTAATTACATCACCAATGCTACTGATGTTGATTTATATAGCGTTACGCCGCAATTTCGGCAATTTGCCAGAGCAGCATCTTGCATTGTGGGTGAAAGTGTCACTGGTGTTGCTGGCTGTGGCCTTAGTGCTGCGCATTGTGTTGGGGTTCTGGTTACCTGGCTATGTAGCAGCGCATGGTTTTACTCATTGCAGCAAACTTGAGAATCCATCGCCTTTTGCCTCGCAGCTGTGGGTGCGTCAGCCGGAATATTGTCATGAATTATCCTATTTAGTTAATGTTGAAGTGCTGGATTGGTTTGATGAGCAGCAAGCTTTAGGTGCTAAGCCCTCTGTTGAAGAAGTAACAGCACAGATTGAATTATTTATTGCCGAGCGCAAGCGGCGGTATCAGTAATGACGGAGAGCAAGCCAGGACCCGGCACGGCGGAGTTTGAACAATGGTTGTTAGACAGGGCCAAAAAGCGAGCTGAAAGAATTTTTACTGTCGAGATACCCGAAGAACTGGCTGATGTTGATAGCGGCATAATGGCCGGTCCGCTTAGTTGGGAAGACGTGATGCCAGAAAAAACTATCGCCGAAGATATCGCTATCGATAAGGCGCATAAGCGCGTGCACCTTAAAGTGGTTAAATAGTGTGCGGTCGGTTTGCGCTGTTAAGTTTTGAGAGCCCGGAGTTCACAAATGCAGAGTAACGCTACTGCAAAAGTTTCGCTGTTAAAAAAAGAGCTAGCTGCATTAATAACCATTGTTGAGGCTGAAAAACAGCGCTATGACGCTATTGATTATGACAGCTTGAGTGATGATGAGGCAGGCGATACCGGCGATCAGCATGAAACAGTAGACGGCATTCTGGCTATGTTAAAAGCCAGTTATGCAGACACATTTGAGTAAATTGCAATTGCACAGTATCGGCAGCGATAACAATGACGACTGACAGCAACCCCAAACCCAGCACGCCAGAGTTTGAAGCCTGGCTGTTGGCCAAGGCGCAAAAATGGTCTGATGAATTGTTTACCGCTGAAATACCCGAAGAGCTGGCTCATGTTGATAGTGGCATAATGGCCGGTCTGCGCAGTTGGGCGGATGTTATGCCAGAAAAAACTATCGCCGAAGATATCGCCATTGATAAGGCGCATAAGCGCATGCACCTTAAAGTGGTTAAATAACAAGCTGGTATGCGTGGTTCATGTCTTCAGTGGCATTAAGATCAGTTCCCGGGTTATGGCACTTTGTTGCTTTTTCGCCCTTTAGCGGCTTTTTCGCCGCCGCCAGGGTTTCGCTTTTTTGGCCGCCGTGCCGGGTTTGGGTTTGCCGGGGGTATTTATCGGCAGTTGTGTGGCTGGTTCAATTTTGGCCACTAGCAGCATTATCAACACCACCACTGCGGCTGTCGCGAAGGCATACAGGGTATTGCGGTAATCGCGGCCTTGTCGCTGGTTAAAGGGGTCATGCCGGGCCCTGAGTACCAGCGGTTGGCTGGCTGCAGCGGTGGCGGGGATAATTTTTTGCAGCGCTTTTAAGTCATCAGACAGGCGCAGGCGTTCAAAGTAACTGACCTGGTGCAGGTCTAACCGGGCAAACTGCTGCGTTGCTTCGGCGTAGAAACGCTGTTGTTCCAGTTGGCGTGGTGATTCTTCAAAGCTTGGGTCGTAGCTGCGCGAATACAGCATGGCGTACCAAAGGTTATCTGACTGGCTAAACGGGCAAATATAGTGGCTGTGAAAGTAGTAAGTCGTGCCGCCTCTGGTGCTGGTTGAATTGGTAAATTGTGTATTGCGACAGCGGCTGCGCTGTACGCTAAATGCTTTTATATCAAAGTATTGCTCAGTTGGCTGGCGCACGGCGTCGTTAACGTGTTGCAGTGGGATTAAAGAAAACGGCGCACTGACCAGGTTAAACTGACTAACAACGATAACACCAGCTATAGAGAAGTTGATCACAAAGTAATAGACAAAATAGTCGTCTTTTTGCCAGCCATTGCCACGCAATAGCCTAATGCGCCGCTTTAACCACAGCGGTATACATAGCCAGGGCAATAGCATGGGCAGCCATAAGTCCAGCATCTCAGTGGTAAGTGGAATGACACCCAGTTTGATATCCAGCAGCCAGCGGCCGAGGTTGTAGCTGGCCAGCAGCGCCAGGCTAAACAGCAGATAAGGCAAATAGAGTTGGCTTAATTTTAACTTTAAGGCGTGCATGACAGACTATTGTGGCCGGATACTGGGTTGAAAATACCGTTTTAACATAGCTAAGCGGTTGGTGTACATCATCGTAAAACAACACAATTATCACTGGCCCGGCGAATTTTGATAAGTTATGTTATTGCCATATATCAATAGTTTAATTTCTGAAATTCTATGAAACGTAAAACAACCTTGTTGCTTATTTCTTTTTCTAGCGCATTGATCTTAGGCGTTTGGTTGGGGGGCTGGTATGTCGGAACCCAACAGGGGCTGATTAAGGCATTTACCAGCCAGCCATTGGCTGATGTGTTTTCCAGTGTTAATGCGCTTTTTGCCGGCTTTGCGTTTTGCGGTGTTATCTTAACGGTGTACTTACAAATTCAGGAGTTACAAGACACCCGTTTAGTGCTGGCCGAAACGGCAAAAGCGAACAAAACCACAGCAGACTACGCCAAAGAAAGCGCTATTGTTGATTTGTTTCAAACCTACTGCAGTGAGTACTTTCAAAACGTGAAGAATTCATCGATGAATGTACTCATACCGGCGATGGCGAGCCGGGAATATTTTGACTTTGTGATTAGCCGCTTTTTTGTTGCCAAGCAAATGGCGTTAACAGAACAGGTTTGGGCAAAAGTATCTAAGGTGAGTCGTTGTAAAAGTTATGAAGAGTTTAAAGCCACTGAACAGCATGACCGCTATAAGCTGGATGAATTAATTAATTTCTTCACTATCCTGGCATACCAGAAAGATGCCGGGGATGTGATAGCCCGCTGCGATTTTTCTTATTCATGGTGGCGGCCAATGTTCTGGATGATTGCACTGGCACAGGAGCTACGCTACCAAAGTAACGAAACGGTGCGTCTTTATGGCACCGCATTATATTTTAAAGACGTGGTAAAAAAGCTTGATCAGGCATACAACATGGCGCCGATTAATCATGCTGCAGACTTAATTGCATTAATTGGCGGCCATCCAAAGTTGGTAGAGCAGTACAAGTTAGATGAATTACATCTGAAACCAGAGTATTGGCAACACCACAGTCAAACACAGGACGAGGCTCAGGCAGATAGGTCTGTTAGGTCGACTTGATCATTGGTTAATGCTTGTATTAGCTATAACGGGTATGCACTTCTGTCTTTGCCGCTGTCATTAGTTTGTGCACCGGGCACTTATCGGCGATGGCGGCCAGTTGGCTTTTTTGCTCGTCGGTCAGGTTGCCCAACAGCTTAAGCTGCACGTTTAATACATAGGTACCTTGCACTTCGCGGCTGTTGTCGCGCGCTATGTCTATGTCGATATAATCCAGCGGCAGTTGTTTACGTTTGGCGTACATCATCACCGTAATGGCTTTACAGGCGGCCAGCGCAGCGTCGTAAAGATCATGTGGGTCGGGTGCGCTATCGTCGCCGCCCAAGTCTTTGCTGACATCGGCAAAAAGAGTGTGCTGATGAATGCGGATAGTCTGGCGGTAGATACCGCTGTCGCTTTTGCGTAATTGTATACTCATATGCTACCTGTGGTTAGTTAACAGCCTTACGGGTTTTGACAGTCTATACTGCACTGATGGTTGTTGGTCAGCTTTTTTCCGCCATTTGTCTCGGCTGTGCCGGTTTTCACTTGATTACATACAGTCTTGTATGTATATTCCCCGGCCTAACCTGCCCAAGCTGCACGTAACGCTTCAGGGTGGTGTCAAACAGGAGTGTGTATGGGTGTGAAACGTAAACTGGGCGCTGCGCTGGCGGCGATATTCGTATTGGCAGCATGCAGCGAGCCGCAGCAGGGCGCAGCACCGCAGGGGGCGCCGGCACCGCAAGTGGAGGTGGTAACGCTTGAACATAGCGCGCTGGCGCTGACGACTGAATTACCAGGCCGCACTACCGATTATCGTCAGGCTGAGATCCGGCCGCAGGTAAGCGGTATTTTGCAGCAGCGCTTGTTTACCGAGGGCCAGATGGTGGCAAAGGGCGATGTGCTGTACAAAATAGACGCGGCGCCTTACCAGGCCGCGCTGGCCAGTGCCAAAGCCAACTTACAAAGTGCTGAAGCGGTGGCGCATAATGCTGCGCTAAAGGCGAAACGGGTTAAAGGTTTGCTTGGCAGCAAGGCAGTAAGCCAGCAGGATTATGACGATGCCCAGGCGGCATTAATGCAAGCCGAGGCGGCGGTGGCCAGCAGCGAAGCGGCGCTACAAAGTGCGCAAATAAATTTGGCTTACACCACGATTACGGCGCCGATCAGCGGCCAGATTGGCCGATCCTTAGTGACGGAAGGTGCCTTGCTTACGGCAAACCAGACCCAGGTGTTGGCCAGCATTCGCCAGTTAGACCCCATCTATGTTGATTTAAACCAGTCGAGCAGTGAGCTGTTGAAATTAAAGCGGCAAATGCGCGGCGATGCCACAACAGAAGTGGCGGTAGACTTACTGCTGGATGACGACAGCCAGTATGCCCAGCAGGGCAGCCTGCAGTTTTCTGAGGTGAGTGTTGACCCCGGCACCGGTATGGTAACGCTAAGGGCGGTGTTCCCGAATAAGCAAGGCGATTTGCTGCCCGGCATGTTTGTGCGGGCACGGCTGCATCATGGTACCGATGAGCAGGCGCTGTTAGTACCGCAAGCCGCGGTTAGCCGCACGCCAAAAGGCCAGGCGTCGGTGTTAGTGGTTAACAGCAATAACGAAGTGGAAGCCCGTGTTATTGAAACCGGCCGTACGGTGGCGCAAAGCTGGCAGGTGTTGTCTGGTCTTACTGCCGGTGAGCGGGTGATCGTGGCTGGCTTGCAAAAAGTGCGGCCCGGTACACGGGTAAGTGTGGTGGCGGCGCAGGCTGCGGCTGACAGCCAGACTGTGGCACAATAAGGAGTCGCAGATGGCTAATTTTTTTATTAACAGACCCATTTTTGCCTGGGTTATTGCCATCGTTATTATGCTGGCCGGCTTGTTATCGATTAAACAGCTGCCGGTAGAGCAATACCCGCGCATTGCACCGCCGGCGATCAGTATCAGCGCCAGTTACCGCGGTGCCTCGGCACAAACGGCTGAAGATGCGGTAACACAGGTCATAGAGCAGGCGATGAACGGCCTGGACAACCTGATGTATATGTCGGCTAACTCCGACTCATCCGGCAATGTCAGCCTGACGCTAACCTTTGAAACCGGCACTGATGCCGACATTGCCTAGGTGCAGGTGCAAAACAAGCTGCAGCAGGCCTTACCGCTATTACCACAGGAAGTGCAACAAAACGGCGTGCGGGTGGCCAAATCCAATGGCGGTTTTTTAATGGTGGTCGGCTTTATCTCGGAAGATGGCAGCCTGGCGCGTGATGATATTGCCGATTTTGTCGTGGCCAATGTTAAAGACCCATTAAGCCGTACTTCAGGCGTGGGTAATGTACAGGTATTTGGCAGCCAGTATGCGATGCGGGTGTGGTTAGATGCCGATAAGTTAAACCAGTACCAGCTGACACCGGCCGATGTAACCGCCGCCATACGGGTGCAGAACAATCAGGTGACTGCCGGCCAGCTGGGCGGCGCGCCGGCCTTACCGGGCCAGCAGTTTAATGCGGCGATATTGGCGCAAACCCGGCTGACGTCGGCGGCAGAGTTTGGTCAGATCTTACTGAAAGTCAATGCCGACGGTGGCACGGTGAAGCTGTCTGATGTGGCGCGCATAGAACTGGGCGGTGAAGATTACTCGGTGATAGCCCGTTACAACGGCATGAATGCGACCGGCTTAGCCATAGAGCTGGCGACCGGCGCCAATGCACTGGACACTGCAGCTGCCGTTAAAGCCAAACTGGCCGAGCTGGAGCCGTATTTCCCTCAAGGGTTAAGCGCCGTTATTCCCTATGACACCACGCCCTTTGTCGAGGTGTCGATAAGCTCGGTAGTGCAAACCCTGATTGAAGCTATCATCTTAGTATTTTTGGTAATGTATCTGTTTTTACAGAACTTTCGCGCTACGTTGATCCCCACCCTGGCGGTACCGGTAGTACTGCTGGGCACCTTTGGCATTATGTCTGCCTTTGGTTTTACCATTAATACCCTGACCATGTTCGGTATGGTGCTGGCCATTGGCCTGCTGGTAGATGATGCCATAGTGGTAGTGGAAAACGTTGAGCGGGTGATGTCGGAGGAGGGCTTAGGCCCGGTAGAAGCCACGCGTAAATCGATGGGCCAGATCACCGGCGCACTGGTGGGCATAGGCCTGGTGTTATCGGCGGTGTTTGTGCCGATGGCATTTTTTGGCGGCGCCACCGGCGCGATTTACCAACAGTTCTCTATTACCATTGTCACTGCGATGGCGTTGTCGGTGCTGGTGGCGCTGATTTTTACCCCGGCGCTGTGCGCCACTATGCTAAAGCCGATCCACGGCGATCATCAGGCCAAAGCGGGCTTTTTTGGCTGGTTTAACCGCGGTTTTGACAGCACTAACCGTAATTATCAGCGCGGTGTCGCCGGTATGCTGGCCCGGCCGAAGCGTTCTATGCTGGTGTACGGCGCTATTGTATTGGTAATGGCCGTGATGTTTATGCGTTTGCCTACCTCGTTTTTACCGGAAGAAGATCAGGGCGTATTTTTATCGATGGTGCAGCTGCCCACCGGCGCCAGCCAGCAGCGCACTGAAGCGGTACTGGACAAAGTGTCGGCGCATTATGCCAGCGAAGACGCGGTGCAGTCGGTGTTTACCGTGTCAGGTTTTAGCTTTGCCGGCCGCGGCCAGAATATGGGCCTGGCCTTTGTGCGGTTAAAAGACTGGAGCGAGCGCGGCCCGGCCGACAGTGTACAAGCGGTGATTGGCCGCGCCTGGCGCTTTTTTGCTACGGTAAAAGAGGCACAGATTTTTGCCTTTAACCTGCCGCCCATTGCCGAGCTTGGCCGCGCGACCGGTTTCTCGCTGTTTTTACAAGACCGCGCTGGCCTGGGCCACGAGGCATTGCTTAATGCCCGTAACCAACTGCTGGGGATGGCGGCACAGCAGCCAAACCTGGTGGGCGTGCGCCCCAACGGTATGGAAGATGCGCCACAGCTGCAAATTAACGTCGATCAGCTAAAAGCCCAGGCGCTGGGCGTGGCGCTGAACGATATTAACCAGACGCTGGCCATTGGCTGGGGTTCAACCTATGTTAACGACTTTGTTGACCGTGGCCGGGTGAAGAAAGTGTATGTGCAGGCCGAGCCGGAGTTTCGTATGACGCCGGCAGATTTAGCGCGCTGGTATGTACGTAACCGCAGCGGCGAAATGGTGAGTTTTGCCTCTTTTGCCAGCAGTCACTGGATTTACGGCCCACAGCGGCTGGAGCGCTATAACGGCGTATCGGCAATGGAAATTCAGGGCGAGCCGGCGCCGGGTACCAGCTCGGGTGATGCGATGGCGACGATGGAGCAATTGATCAGCCAGTTACCCGCGGGCATTGGTTTTGAGTGGACGGCGACATCGTATCAGGAAAAGTTGTCCGGCTCGCAGGCGCCGGCGCTGTATGCGTTGTCTGTTTTAGTGGTGTTTTTATGTCTGGCGGCGCTGTATGAAAGCTGGAGTGTGCCCTTTGCCGTTATTCTGGTGGTACCGCTGGGTATTATTGGTGCGTTAATTGCTGCCTATATGCGTGGCCTGGGTAACGATGTGTACTTTCAGGTTGGCTTATTAACCACTATGGGGCTGGCATCGAAAAACGCCATCTTAATTGTGGAGTTTGCCCGCGAGTTGCAACAGCAAGGCAGAGAACTGACCGCGGCCATTCTGGAAGCCGTGCGGCTGCGCCTTAGGCCCATCATTATGACCTCGATGGCGTTTTCGCTTGGCGTACTGCCACTGGTGATAAGCTCCGGCGCCGGTTCAGCCAGCCGTAATGCCATTGGCACCGGCGTGCTGGGCGGCATGATCTCAGCTACCGTACTGGCGGTGTTTTTAGTACCGGTGTTTTATCTGGTGATTATGCGCATCTTTGCCGTTAAAAGTGCTGAGGTGGCGTATAACGCCGATAGCGCCCCGGCGAAATAGCCAATAAAAACGGGCAGTGTTTGCTGCCCGTTGTGTTAACGCTTTGTACCTTTACCGGCATTTCTGTCCCACGCAGACTTGCCGGTTTTTTTAGGCTTTTTTAGTGGCGTCTTACGCGCTGTACTACCAAGCCCATTAAGATACTGAGCAGCCACCAAGGCATACTGCCGCCAGAGCTTTCACCGCTGCTGGTAGCAGGTTTTGCCGTAACATTAATTTGCACCTGGTGCGCAGCGGTGGCACCCGCCGAATCGCTGATGTTGACCGTCAAACTGAGCAGACCGGCCGCGCTTAACGAGCCGGTGAGTAAGCCGGTCGAAGACAGGTTGATACCCTGTTGCGGGCTGGGTAACGCAAACTGCAGCTGTTGCCCTTCAGGGTCGGTAAAATGCTGGGCCAGTTCAAATTGCATCGCGTCTTCGGCTTCAATGCTAAAGGCCGGCGCTGTCTCTTTTGCCACTGGGGCTAAATTTAGCTGATAGCTAACTGGTGCTGCCACGGCCAGGCCTTGCTCATCTTCTGCTATGATCTGCAGGCTACCGCTGCTGACGGCCTGGCCATTAAACTGCAGCAGGTTAGCGTCAGTTAAACTGAAACTGTCGGCAGCGTTGCTAAGGCTAAAGGTTAAGCTTGTATCTTCGTCGTCAGCAAACAGGCTGGATACCGCCAACTGAAACGGCTGGCCCTGGTTAAGTGACAAGCTAAGCGCCCCCTGGCTGGGTACATAAGGCGCACTATTATGTGCTAACTGTATCAGGCGCTTTTGCCTGCTGTCATAGATACTCAGATTATTAACCAGTGGCAGTAGCGAGGGTTGCAATAAATTATACTCATCACGTAGCTGCTGGTTATTCAGCACCAAGGCGGTATGCCAGATGCCAGAGGTGTGATCCAGCTCCATAACGTGCATCGTGGTATGTAATTTCAGCGCCATAAAACGCTGTCCTATGGTTGTCCATTGTGTAATGCTTTGCGGCAGATTCCGGGTAGTATTTAGCGACAGTGCGCCGTCTGCGGCAACGCTAAAGCTATGTATATCGGAGGAACCGAGCAAAGTGACAATATTATCGTGCACTATTTTGCCGGACAGGTAGGGCAGGTACAGATCAGAGTAAAGATTTTTCTGCTGTAAACGCGCGTTGTCGATAGTGAAATGAGCAATTTGCTGGTTTTGCCCATCTACAGCGTAAATATGATTACCAACACTAAACAGCAGCTGTATTTCGCTAGCGCCGTTTATATCTGAGGCGCCCACCAAGACAGCGTCAATAAATTGTATTTGGTTATCCGGTGTTAGCTGCAGCAGAGTTAAGGTGTTGTAGTTGGCGTGCAGCAGGTAGTTGCCACTATGTGTAACGTTATCGCGATAACTGTATAGCTGGCTGCCATTTATGCCGCGTAAAGTTCCGCTGTTCAGTAACTGCAGCTGTGCGGTTTCAGGGTTAAGTTTCAGCACCGAATAGCTATCGTTAGCTAAGATAGCATAGATATTATCGCCAAAATGATGGCTGCTATAGCGTGAATAATAATGATCACGTCCCAGCATTGTTAGGGTTGAACCAGTTTGAGTCAGCTTTGGCATTCCGGCTGCGTCCAGCTGGAACAGTTGAACCTGATTGCCGGTTATCTGTAGCATGAAGTCGCTGTTCAGTGCGGCTAACTCATCATCGTTGGCAAAGTTCAGCATCCGGCCTTGCTGGCTGGCAGTGATGCTGGCGTTAACCTGCAGCGTATCAGCTGCCAGCTGTGTCAGGCCCAATTCGTTTAACAGCGCAATACTTTGGTTGTGAACGGCGAGGCTATTGTTGTTAACATGATTCAGGCTGTAGCTGCCTTTGGTTTGTAGGGTTTGGCGATCAAAAACGGCGAGTTGGTCGCCAGTGGACAGTAGAATATTCACCTCGTCCACAAAGCGGATATCATAATAATACCCGGCAAGAAAGTCGCCGGAATAGGTTTCGGTCAGCTGTTGGGTATCAGCGTCATAGGATAAGGTGGCACTGAATTCATCGTAACCGTAAAGGATATTCTGTCCGCTGGGGCTGAGAATGGCATAATTCGGGTTGTAGGCGCCATAAGGCCCTAACGGCAGTGGGTGACTGGCACTTTGCTGCCATTGTCCGCTATTATCTAAGCGGTACAGTTGCAGATGATATTGCTCGGTGTCCGGATTATATTGCGTAAAGGTCATTACACCATTGGCCAGGCCCAGATAAGAGGCATATTCTGTCAGGTTTAATGTATCCAGGGGCGTTATTACACCAGTGCTACTGTCGATGGCATAGCTATTTATCTGGTAGCCGTAGTTAACCGCTAAAGCATTACTACTGATTTGTATCTCATTGATGTAACCCATTTCAAACTCGCTGCGCGAATTCAGCTGTGGGCTGTACTGCGGATCCATTGGTAGGGTAATGGCTTTACCATTTACCACGTAGATCAGCCATAAATCAGCCTCGGATATGATCAGATGCTGAATATAGTCATTATCATTAAGGCCCAGCTCTGGCAGCCTTACTTCGTGTAATAACTGATATTGATTGTTTTCTACACTATAGATGGCGATACCCTGCTGGCTGGCAATAGCCGTTACTTTATTACCCTGAGCCACAATATTGGCGTAGCCAAGAATACTTTCGGTCAGTTCGCTGCCCAGCGTTAAGCTAATAGACTCGCCCAGATAGTCTTGGCTTTGTACAGTATGGTTGGCAATAAACTGCGGGGCCAAGGTTGTCGCGGCCTGCGCTGGCCACAGTGCAAGCAACGCACCGGCTAGAAAAACGGTTCGCATCATTTGAAATCCTGATAGTGATCATTAACTGGGGAGCCGCAACAAAGTGCATTCGCCATCACTGGCAAAAGGGCGTCCATTTTATTGTTATGTAGCTAGTTAAAGCTGGCGGAATGCTAGCAACTAAATAATATCAAGTAAATGGAGTGGAAATTATTTTCTGCCGGTCTGCGTCAGGCTTGTTTCAGGCCCTGCAGCATAGTATCTATCAGCGCCGGTGCGTGCTGGCGTAAGTCGCATTGCTGCGGTTTAAGCAAAAAGTGGCTGATAATACCGCCGACATACATGTGCATCGACATCGCGGCTAAGCGTGGCGATACGCCATCACGTAAAGTGCCGGCGGCGGCTGCACGTTCAAAGGCGCGTTGCAGCACCGTTACTGCCTGCTCGTCCAACTGGTCCTGGGCATTTACCGCCGGGTTTAGCTCGTCAATATACTCGCAGCGGTGAAACACTATGGTCAGCACCCTGTGGTGCTGCTCGCTACCGGCAATCAGTTGCAAACCGCTGATATACAGCTGACGGATCTGCTCAAAAGGTTCAGCTGAGGTGTTGTTGTCCAGTGCTTCCAGCATATGCTGAAACGGCAGCCGCACCCGCTCTAGCATGGCGTTAAATAAATCGGCTTTATTCTGGAAATGCCAGTAGATGGCGCCGCGGGTTACGTTGGCCGCCGCGGCAATTTTTTCCAGCGTGGTACGGGATACGCCATGCTGATAAAACAGCACTTCGGCCGCATCTAAAATGGCAGCGCGGGTGCTTTCGGCTTCGGCTTTGGTACGTCTGGCCATGTCACAATCTCTAACAGCTATCGGTGGTTAAACTGACAGCATGTTAGCATAAGTTGCGTGTTCAAGCTTTAGCTAATACGAGGCGGCACAGTAAACAGCGCTTCCGCTATAGCTGAGCGCCTTTTTAGCCCGGCATTTATTTTTACAGCCTTGTTTAACCTGATGATTTGCCCGTTTAGTGATGGTTATAGGCGGTGTAAACCCTTTATATTGTTAGACGGCGTATTCTTAGTGTCAGTTTTATTTACAACCTTAAGTAATGGATTGCTAAGCTTTATTTTAAGGTGTTGATTAATAGCTATATTTAACTTTGGACTGATAATTGCTTGGTAAGCTTAGCATTTTGTCTTTTAAAAGGTTGTATGCATTGAAAAAACTTACTTTAATTGCGCTGTTTACCCTCGCTTGTAAGGTTAACGCCGGTATTATTCCTGTTGGTGTACAAAACGATATTGCTATTAGCCAGGTGACCGCTGATTGGGGTTGGACCTTGTGCTATCAGGGCACTTATGCCAGCTCAGTATCGGTTGCCAATATGTTTTCTGCTTGTAATGGTGACTATGTGATGCTGGCGTCTGAACTTAACGGTTCAGGGGTGCTGGATGTGCTGGCCGCGGCATTATTTACCGATGTCACCACCTATACGCCGTATAACACTACACATACTGCCAACGATGTGAACTGGTACTTTAACGGTGGCTCTATGGGCTTTGCCGGTTTAGGTGACAGTATTTACCAAAGTTCAGCTGATATTGAAGGCAGCAGCTGGCGTGGCACACCGGAAAATGATCGCCTGAGCTGGCATACGATGGGCGGATATAACTCCTTACCAACAGCGGTAGCTGGCGGCTGGCGTAGTGGCACTAATATTACCCTAAATGGTGCAACAAACTGGAACCGGTTGGTGTTTACTGCAAATGCCAGCGCGGCACCGGCTGCAGTGCCCGAGCCGGCGTCTGTAGCGATGTTTGGCTTAGGCTTGCTGGCGTTATCCGGCTTACGCCGGCGCAAAGCGCGCTAAGCTGCAGCATAATTAAATGCTGATCTGAAAAAGCCCTGAGATATCAGGGCTTTTTTTATTGTGGTTTAACGTACAACAAAATCAAAATAGGTGTCGGTGTAGGCCGGTGGCTGATGGGTAAAATGCCACCATTCCATGCTGTATACCTTAAAGCCGCCCTGTTGCATTACGTTTTCCAGTAATTGGCGGTTAGCCGTTTGTTCAGCACTGATACCGGTGGCGCCAACATTGGATATCGGATCGAACATATCAAAGGGCGAGCCCATATCAATTGGCCGCCAGCTGCCTTGCTCGTCTTGTTTGGCCAGGGTGAGGTCAATTGTACTACCGCGGCTATGGCCGGATTTCTCGGCGATATATTCACCCACCAGCTGGTCTTTACCCAGGTTAGGGTAGTACTGCGCCTTGGTGCGGGTGTCGGTTAAATCGGCCGCCCAGCGCATAAAATGGTTTACTGCCCTTTGTGGCCGGTAACAATCGAAAATCCACAAACTATAGCCTTGGGCCAGCGCCGCTTGTTGTACTTTGACTAATGCCTGGGCGGCGTTTTGCTGCAGATAGCATTTGTTGGCCTGGTAACCGTCCACCCGGGTGCCAACAAAGTTGTGCTGGCCAACATAGGCCATCTGTATTTGCACTGAAGGTATCAGGCTGGCAACGTCAACAAAATCAGCAGGGATGTTATTGGCGCTTACAGTGCTGCTTAATATCAGCGCCAGGCTGGCTACGGCTGTTTTCATTTTCGGCTCCGGGTTAAATCATCATCAGGCCTGCGGCCAAAAAGGCCAGCAGCGCCAACACACCACAACATAGCGCATAGGGCAGCTGGGTTTTTACGTGTTCAAGTAAGTCACAGCCTGATGCCACTGAACTGACCGCGGTACTGTCAGAAATGGGCGAACAATGATCGCCAAACACACCCCCGCTGAGTATTGCTGCCAGCAGCAGCGACGGTGGCAGGCCCAGCAGTTCAACCATCGGCATACCAATCGGAATGAGAATAGCAAAGGTGCCCCAGCTGGTGCCGGTGGTAAAAGAAATAAGCGCGCCGGCTAAAAACAACAGCGCCGGAATTAGCACCAACGGCAGGCTGTCGTTAACAATAGAAGCGATAAAAGTGCCGGTACCGAGCAGTTTTAAGCTACTGCCCAGCGCCAGTGACAGTAAGACTATGGTAACCAGCGGCAGCAATTCGCTCATGCCTTTAAAGCCAATATCGACCAGTTGCTGATGTTTAAAGCGCTTGCTTAGCAGCATCATGCAATAAGCCACTAAGCAGGCCAATGTGGTGGCGTACAGCACTGACTGTGAACCCGAGCCTGCTACCAGCCGGCCATTACCGGTCAGCAACATAAAACCCAGCATCGACGCCACCAGCGTTAGCAGCGGTACCAGCATAAAAGCGGGCTTGCTGGCAGGGACATCAATTTCGGTGTGGGCAGCCAGCGTATGCAGCTGCTGCTCTGACTTACGCATAGGGCCGTATACCTTGCCGCTGATAATGGTGTATAGCACCAGCGCCAGTGTAAACAGGGCATAAAAATTCAGCGGTATAGTGCCAATAAGCACACTGATGGCGTTGTCGCCTAGCGAATAGGTGCTGAGCAGGCCCAGAATATAAGCGCCCCAGCCGTTTAGCAGAATAATAATACAGATAGGCGCGCTGGTACTGTCGATAATATACGCCAGCCGGGCGCGGCTCATTTTAAACTTGTCGAATAAACCGCGCGAGCTGATACCGGCGGTCAGCGAGCTGAGGTTAGATTCAATAAAGGTGACTGAACTGATAAAAAAGGTCAGTAAGCCGGCCTGGCGCGGCGTTTTGGCAATGCCTTTTTCTACCAGCATTTTTACCGTGGCCGACACACCGCCGGAGTCGCGCATATAGGCCAGCAAGCCACCCACCAGCAAAGAAAACATCAGAATACGGGCGTTATCGCCATCGCGGGTCACGGCCACTATGCGCTCCAGCGTGGCTATGCTGCCATCCAGCAGCAATATAGGCGCGCTGCTTTGGCCGGCTTGCAAAAAAATCAGCAGTTCAGCGGTGCACAGTGATAACAGCAAGGCGAGGATCACTTCTTTGCGCCACAACACCACGATAATTGCTACCAGCGCCGGTAGCAGGGTTAGCCAATCAGCCAAAATGGCCTCCTGTCATTATTATTGTAATTTGCTTTAATACTGAATAATTTATACAGATTGTGTCGCGCCGCCGCAAGTGTTTCGCACACAGCGCCTTGCGATAGCCGGTTGTACAGGCCGGTTCACTGCCCGGCGACTGACTTGCAATTGTTAACAGTATTGCGCCATGCTAACAGCTTTACGGCTAAGTAAAGGGTGTTGTATGCAGCGCTTCAGCAACGGGCTACTGGTGGCCATGATGGGGGTAGCGATGGCCTTGGCGGCCATGGCGTTTAAAACAGAGGCAGAGCAGGTGATAGCACAGCAAGGGTTAACCGCACAGCACTATTTGCAGATAAAAGCAGCGGGCCTGGATAAGGCGCAGCTGACTTACGCCGATATAGCGCCACTGCTGCAACAACAGCAACACAACCCGGCACTACGCTTTAGCCAGCTGGGGCAGTCGCTGCTGGGCACACCGATATGGCAAATTGATATCGGTAATGGGCCGGTAAAGGTGCTGGCCTGGTCACAAATGCATGGCGATGAATCTACCGCCACGGCGTCGCTGCTGGACTTGCTGGCGCTGCTGTCGACAGCAGAAGGCCAGCACTGGCTGCAAGGCTGGCAGGATAAGCTAACGCTAAGAGTGATCCCTATGCTGAACCCTGATGGCGCAGCGGTCGGTTCGCGCTTTAACAGCATGGGTATTGATATTAACCGTGACGCCAGGGCGCTGCAAACGCCGGAGGGCAGGCTGTTAATGCAGGCGGCAAAGGCCTTCAAACCCGATTTTGGCCTCAACCTGCATGATCAAAACCGTTTTCATGCTGTTGGCGACAGCCATAAGCAGGCAACGATATCCTTGCTGGCGCCGGCGTTTAATGCCGCTAAAGATATTGATGCCGCGCGCAGTAAAGCCATGCAGCTTATTGCTGACATGGCGCAAGTGCTGGCGCATGAACTACCGGGCCATCTGGCAAAATATGATGACACTTTCTCCTGGCGCTCGTTTGGTGATACCTTCGCCGGTATGGGCATCAGCACCGTATTGATAGAAGCAGGCGGCCACCCGGCCGATGACAACCGTCAGGTAGCCCGGCGGCTGATTAGCCAGCTGCTGGTGATGAGCCTGAACAGCATTGCCAGTGATGCTTACCGGCAACAGCCATTGACGGCGTATCAGCAGATCCCGTTTAACCGCGACGGCGGCATTAAAGATTTGCTGATTGATAAGCTGCAAATCGCCAGCAACGGCCAAACGGCACAGGTTGATCTGGCTATCGATTTAGACATTGAGGCTGCTAAGCACGCCCGTATCCGTGACCTGGGTGATTTATCTATTTATGGCAGTTACCATCGGTTTAATGCCTCGGGTTTGCAGTATCAGGCACCGAAAGCCTATGCGCTAAGCCAGCCATTGGCGTTGGACGAGGCCGGTTATATCGCGTTGTTGCGCCAGGGCTACAGCCACTTTAGTGGCGATGCCAGCCTGCTGACACTTAACACCAGTTTACCGGTGCTGGTTAACCCGAAGCGTTTGCCAGGTGACACACCACAGCGCCAGCACAGCGCGACGTTTTTACTGGTCAATGCTGACGGGGTGCAACTGGCGCTGTTAAATGGTCAGTTGCTGGATTTAGCCAGCGCGACACTGTTAAACCCACTGGGCACCTGAAACCCAAGCTGAGCGGCTTTGCTATACTAAGCAGGTTTTTATAACTGCCGGACGTGAGGATAGGATGAAATATATTACGCTAATGCTGTTAGCCGCCACATTTACCGCCAGCGCGGCTGATAACCAAACCATACATTGCCAGTTGGGCGAGGCGGTGCGCATTATTGAAGTGGTATACCCGCAAGGCGGTGAATTACCGTGCGAGGTGCAGTACAGCAAAGACGGTGCAACCTCAGTGCTGTGGCAGGCGAATAATGAAACCGGCTATTGTGAACAGAAAGCGGCAGAGTTCGCTGAAAAACAGCGCGGCTGGGGCTGGCAGTGTGTCACCACCACCAGCGCTAAAGCCGCAAGCGAGACACCTTAGGCTTATTTTCTCAGCTGTTGCGTCCATTTTTGCAGCGCAGCCAGTTGTTTAATAATCAGGGCCTGAATGCGCTCGTCAGTCAGGTTACCGTCGGTATCAAAGCTGCCGCTAAAGGCGTTAGCAAAGACCTCTGGTTGATTCAGCGGCTGCAGGTTAAGGTAAACACACACCTGGCGCAGGTGATACTGCGCCCGGCTGGTGCCCATGCCACCACCGGCGCCCATAATGGCCACCGGCTTGCCGCTGAGTAAATGGTTATCGGCTTCACGTGAGGCCCAATCCAGTGCGTTTTTCAATGCCGGAGCCAGTGAATAATTGTACTCCGGGCAGCCCAATAGCAAGGCGTCGGCGGCGGCAAGCTGTTTTAGTAGTTGTTCTACTGCCACGGGCTTTTCGGCCAGATCAGCATTATAAAATGGCATATCGAGTAGATCGGCAAGATGGATCTTCATGCCGTCCGGGGCATTGGCCTGAGCAAAGCGGATCAGGCCGCGGTTAGTTGATTTAGCGCGTAAGCTGCCGCAAATGGCCAGTACATTTATCGTCATTCTTATTTCCTCAGGCGGTGGTATCTGTGCTTCAGTGTAGTTCAGAGTTAACATCGCTGCTTTAATTCAAAAAAATTGAACCTTTAGCGCAAATTATTCCGCTTTTAGCCGAATGCTACGCAGGCTAAGCTGGCTATATCAATAGTTAGCGGGAGAGCATCATGTTTGAACTTCGTAAAGCACAGCAGCGTGGTAAAGCCGATTTTGGCTGGTTGCAAAGCTATCATAGCTTTTCGTTTGCCAGTTATTACGATCCGGCGCAGATGGGGTTTTCTGCGTTACGGGTCATTAATGACGATACGGTAGCGCCGGGAGCGGGCTTTGATACCCATGGCCACAAAGATATGGAAATTTTAAGCCTGGTGCTTGAGGGCAATATTGCCCATAAAGACTCGGCCGGTAATACCGAAGTGCTGCCGGCCGGTGAATTTCAGCTAATGAGTGCCGGTCGTGGCATTTATCACAGTGAATTTAATGCCAGTGCCACAGAACCGCTGAAGTTTTTACAGATCTGGCTACAACCTAATCAGCTGGGCGGCGCGCCGGGCTACCAGCAAAAAGCCTTTGGCCAGCGTGAAGGCTTAACGTTAATTTTGTCACCGGATGGCCGTGACGGCAGCTTAACGTTGCGCCAGGACGCGCTGTTGTATCAGCTGATCCTGGCCGATGGTGCGCAGCACAGCCTGCCACTGGCAGTGGGGCGTAAGCTGTATTTGCATCTGATCAGTGGCGAGCTGAATATGGCCGGCTATAAACTGCAACCGGGTGATGGTATTAAAGTGAGTGATGAAACCCAGCTCAGCGTTAGTGCCAGTGGTGCGGTAAAAGCCCTGGTGTTCGATTTGCCCTGAGCCTGTGCCCCGCGTTGTTAACGCCTGCCCGCAGTGTGTCGCGGCCGCTGATTCAGTTGGCATACAGCGGGCGCCAGGCATTACTACAGGTAGCGGCTGAACGGGCAGCGCCTGTGGCCAACGGATATCAAACAAGGAGGCAGAATGCTAAAGCCAGCGGTAATCCTATGCACGTCTTTACTCATACTCGGTTGCGAGCCTGGCGTACCCACTGCCACACCCAGTGCCGGGCCAGCCAAGGCGATAGCCGATGCAGCGCATAACGCCCGCAACAGTCTGGACTGGGCCGGCAGCTATCAGGGTATGTTGCCCTGTGCCGACTGTGAGGCGATCAATACCACACTAACGTTGTATCACGATGGCCGTTATCAACTGCAACAGCTATACGTTGGTAAGTCCACTGCGCCGTTTGTGCAGCAAGGCCAATTTAGCTGGAACCCTGCCGGCAGCACTGTATTACTGGATGGCGGGGAGGCACAGCAGTTTTTTGTTGGTGAGAACCAATTGTTTATGCTGGATCAGCAAGGTAACCGCATTGAAGGTGAATTAGCGGCGCGTTACCGCTTAGCCAAGCAGCAAGGTTAGCAGGCAAGGCCGCGTCAGCAACACGCATTAGGGCGGATAGAGCAGATACGGCTGGCGTTGCCGGCGAAAGTGTTGCAGCCCGGCCTGCCAGCTGGCACGGATCTCGGTTTGGCTCAGCCCTTGTTCTATCTGCAGCCGCAGCTGGTCAGTACCAGCCAGTTTATCCATAAAAGCCGGCGCTGTGAAAAACACCTCGTTATGCTGCTTAAACAGCGCGTGCCAGCGCAGCAGATAGTCTAAATTCAGCCCTTTGGCCGCGACGTGGCGCAGGTCTTCCCCCAGCAGCGCTTTGTTCATCAGTGGCGGTGTCAGTGCCGCGCCTGGTGTTGATACCGGCATAAACTGAAAATTACCCAGGCCAAATTTATCATAGCCGATAACCTGAAATGGGAAGGCGGTGCCGCGGCCAATACTGAGCGGTGTGGCTTCAAAAAAGCCCAGTGACGGATACAGTGCCACTGCCTGGCTGTTCGGCAGGTTGGGGCTGGGTTTGACCGGTAGCGTATAAGGCATATCGCGGCGGTAGCGCGCAACAGGCACCACGCTAAGCTGCAGCGTGTCGGCAGCGTTAATCCAGCCTTCGCCTTTAATCATCAGTGCCAGCTCGGCCACTGTCATACCGTGCAGCAGCGGAATTGGGTGCATACCAACAAAAGACTGAAAGGCAGGGTCCAGCAATGGGCCATCAACATAGGCCCCGTTCGGATTGGGTCTGTCCAGTATCAGCATTTCTACATCATGGGTGGCAGCGGCCTGCATCATATAGTGCATTGAGCTGATGTAGGTGTAATAGCGCACGCCAACATCCTGGATATCAAAAATGACAATATCCAGCTGTTGCATTTGCGCAGCTGTGGGCGCTTTGCTGGCGCCGTATAGCGACCACAGCGGCAAACCGGTTTTGCTGTCGGTGCCACTGCGGATATGGGCACCGGCGTCATGATCGCCGCGAAAGCCATGCTCGGGGGCAAAAATGCTGACAATATTGACGTTATGCGCCAGCAACACATCAACCAGATGCTGGTCGCCAATCCGCGATGTTTGGTTAACCAGCAGGCCAACTCTTTTACCCTGCAATAAGGGTAAATACTGCGTTAGCTGCTCTGCACCGGTTTGCAGCGGCGCCACAGGCACCCGGTCTGTAGCCGCCTCAATGTCAGCCTGACAGGCCAGCAAGCAGCTAAGTAACATTACCAGCAGTATGGCTCTCATGGCTTTGTCACCTGTGGCAGGGCTTTACGAATAAAGCCTTGCTGTTGCACCAGCTGAGCACGGCAGGCGTCAATGCTCTGGCCACTAAGTAGATGCAAAATGGCCAGCTTGGCGCTCATATCGGCTGCTTTTAACGCTTCCCGCGCCGTTTGCGCCGGGCAATCGGTGGCCTGCATCACAATGCGCACGGCACGGGCCACCAGCTTTTCATTGCTGGCGTGTAAATCTACCATCAGGTTCTGGTACACTTTGCCGCTGCGGATCATGGCCGTGGTCGTCAACATATTTAAAATCAGTTTTTGTGCCGTGCCTGCTTTCATCCGGGTTGAGCCGGTAACCACCTCGGGCCCGACGACGGCGCAAATGCCGGTGTCGGCCGCGCTTAACACCGGCGCATCGGCATTGCAGCTGATAGCGGCGGTGTAACAGCCCAGGCTGCGGGCATAAGCCAGGCCGCCCAGTACATAAGGCGTGCGGCCACTGGCGGCGATGCCCACCAGAATATCATTCGGCGCCAGGTCAATCTGCTTTAGATCGGTGACGGCCAGCTGCGGGTCATCTTCGGCGCCTTCTACTGCCTTGTATACGGCACCCTGGCCGCCAGCAATTAACGCCACCACCTGCGACGCCGGTACACTGTAAGTGGGGGGGCATTCGACCGCGTCCAGTATGCCCAGCCGGCCACTGGTGCCGGCACCCAGATACACCAGGCGACCGCCGTTGGCAAAGGCGCTCACGATGCGGTCGGCAACCTGTGCTACCTGCTCCAGACAACCGGCGACACTGTGTGCCACGGTTTGGTCGGCGGCATTAATGCGCTGCACTATCTCCAGGCTGGACAGCAGATCGATATCCCAGCTGTCGGGGTTGCGCGCTTCTGAGCTCATGGCGTCCAGTTGTTGCAACAATGCATCCTGTTGAGTATTCGTCATGGCGTTATCCTGCAGAAGATGATGAAGAGATCAGTTGTTGTGCCAGTATGTGGCCACCGTCCAGTGCACTGCCGCGCGCCGCTTGCAGCAGGGCGCGAATGTCGGCGCTCAGCAAAGGGGCCGTGCTGTCGGCTAAACCGCCCAGCAACACCACCGGCAGTGCAAAGTGCTCGCGGGCGCAATACACTAACTGTTGCACCGCAGCAATATGACGCTGTTGCAGCATTTGCGCCACCGCGCAGCGGTCGCTGTAACGAAACACCAGCGGGGCAAGAGTGGCAAAATCGTTCGGGCTGGCGGTTTTTAACCAGGGCAGCAACGTGGCCGCATCATCACCAATTTGCCGGGCAACCTGCTGTAATAGCGGGCTTTGAATACCGGCCAGGCTGTCTAGTTGCCACAGCAGCTCACGCACGGTTTGTTTACCCAACCAGGCGCCGCCACCTTCATCGCCGATATTAAAGCCCCAGCCGCCAACTTGCTGCTCAACGCCATCAGCTTGCAGACGCATAGCAACTGAGCCTGTGCCCA
Organism: Rheinheimera pleomorphica; assembly: GCF_011634895.1. GTDB lineage: Bacteria > Pseudomonadota > Gammaproteobacteria > Enterobacterales > Alteromonadaceae > Alishewanella > Alishewanella pleomorphica. The sequence goes on from NZ_SIRR01000003.1 coordinate 95,724, forward strand.
AAGCGACCACCAGCACCGGCTGGCCCAGATTAGCGCCATATAACGATGTGCGGGCGTCAGTGGTAAGCAATAGCTGTTGATACTGGCGTTGTAATTGTTGCTGCGCCTGCTGTTGCTGTTGTGGGTTGCCGGCACCGGCCAGCCCCATCACGGCGACCAGCTGCCGGCTATCAACACCGGCTTGCTGACATAAACTGTGGCTTAGCAAATTAATATTGGCCAGTGCCTGGGAAAAGTCATTGGTCAGTGAGGCCGGGCCAGCCTGTTGTTGCCATTGCTGGCCGGTGCTGCTGTTGCTAAGCCGGGCCAGGGTTTTGCTGCCACCGCCGTCAACTGTCAGGATCCACATGTTGTTACTCCTTGCCGGCCGTTGTTGGTGCTGCTTTGCCGGCCAGACACACCAGCGTGGCGATTACAGTGCCAATACACAACTGCCAGGTAAAACCTAAGTCCAGTGCCGCCAGCGGCGGGCTAAGTTGGTGCAGAATATAAGGTTGCAGCAACAGGGTCACGCAAAATCCGCTGAGCAGTGCCGCTGTTACCGAATAGCGGTTGCCGCGTTTACTAAACAGGGCGGTAAAGAACACGCCGAGCAAACCGCTGTAAGAAAACACCATTACGCTTAACGCAAACGCCAGCAATGGCATATCAGAGTATTGCTGCCAGTAAAAACAGACTATGGCCATTAATGACAGTGTCAGGGCGGTAAAGAGCATGCCGAACTGGCCGGCACGGACAAAATGCCGGGCGCCGGTATCAGGCCGGCGTGCCAGGCGCCAGGGCTTATACATATCGGCAACCAGTACGGATGACATAGAATTTAAGCCGGAGGTAATAGTGGATAACGCGGCGGCAATCACGCCCACTACCACCAGGCCACGCAGGCCGGACGGTAGCTCGTTGAGCACATAGTACATAAAGACGGTCACTTTTTCGCCGGCAAAGCTGTCGGCAAAACCCTGCGCGGGCTGGTATAGGTCGGCGCGCTGATAGAAGATATATAACAAAAAGCCGATCAGAATAAACACCAGCATAGTGGGGATCACCATAAGTGCCGAGCTCAGCAGCGCCCGGGCACCGGCTTTATTGTCTTTGCAGGTCAGCACGCGCTGGGTCATATCCTGATCCAGGCCAAAGGCGGCAATATTCAATAAAATAAACCCGGTTAATGCCGAATACATATTAAACACCCCGCCAGAGCTGACATCAAAGCGCCAGTCAAATAACAGTAGCTTAGAGGGGCCGCCTTCGGCTGGCTGCGCCAATGCCTGCAGCAGGGTTGCCAGGTCCAGGCCCAGGCTGTGGTATAAAAAGCCCAGCACCAGCAGGGCAGCCAGCACATACACCGCGCATTGCAGTGCGTCGGTATAGATCACCGAGCGAATACCGCCGGCCACGGTGCAGGCCAGGCCAATAAGTGCCAACAGCACGATAGCTGCCAGCACACTGCTGGCCTGAATGTTATTAAACAACAACATAGCAACAGCAATAGCTGCCATATACAAGCGGGCGCCACTGGCAAATACCCGGCCAAACAAATACATTTTGCCGGCATGGTCCTTCGCACTGGCGCCAAAGCGCTGTTCCAGTAGTTCGTACACAGTGGTAACTTTTAGCTGGTAGTAGCGTGGCAGCAAAAATTTAATCACAATAAAAGTGGCGATCAAGGCGCCAATATTGGTGGCCAGATAGGTTAAATTGCCACGAAAGCCCATATCGGGCCCACCAAGAAAGGTGGCAGCCGATTGTGAGGTCGCCAGTACCGATACGGCTACCACCCATACCGGCATACTGTTGCCGGCGAGAAAGTAATCGTCGCTGTTACCGGCTTTACGTCGGTTTACCCACCAGCCCAACAGGGCCAGCACGGCGAAATAGCCAAAAAATACCGTCCAGTCCAGTAACGTCAGTTGCATCTGTAGTATGTCCGGATAAAAAGTACTTAACCTTAACATACAGTCTACTGGGTGAGTAAAGTATTCATTTAAATATTTCTTGAATGAATAATTTATTTTTGTTGTACTGGCAGCTGCTTTCGTCACAATACCGGGATGCTGCTGTGATCTGTTTCAGGAACTTTATGTTATGTGTAGCGCGAATTTGTCTGTTTACTGTCAGCCTGTTCAGCTGCGTTTTGCCGGCCTCTGCCATGGCAGTTAACCGCAGCAAACCCAGCGTACAGCAAATGCTGGGGCAAAAACTGATGCTGGATTTACGCTATTACTGTGCAAAGCCGCCAGCCAGCGGCCAGTGCCGTACTGCGATGACGCAACTGCCGCCTGAACTGGCTGCACTGATCCGTGATTACGATATAGGTGGCGTGATCCTGTTTGCGGAAAACCTCAGCGGTATCGCGCAAACTATTCAGTTAAACCGTGACCTGCAAGCCGCCGCGGCGGGCTCGGCATTGAAATTGCCGCTGTTTATCGGTATTGATCAGGAAGGCGGCCGGGTAGCGCGCTTGCCGCGCAGCCTGGCCACCAGTTTTGCCGGCAATATGGCCATAGGGGCTACCTACGCCGAACATGGCACAGCCTTTGCTGCTACCGTGGGGCAGGTGCTGGCAGATGAATTGCTGCCTTTGGGCATTAATGTGAATTTTGCCCCGACGGTAGATGTTAACGTTAACCCGCAAAACCCGGTGATCAATGTGCGCGCCTTTGGTGAAAACGCGCAGCAGGTTGCAGAGTTGGGCGCGGCCATGACAGCCGCGATGCAGCAGCGTGGCATGATAGCGGCGTTAAAACATTTCCCCGGCCATGGCGATACTGAAGTAGACAGCCACTTAGGCTTGCCGCGGGTCGACCACAGCGCAGAGCAGATCCGTCAGGTAGATTTAAAGCCTTTTGCCGACATTATTAAACAGCAGGCACCGGGGATGATCATGACGGCGCATATTCAGTATCCGGCGCTGGACAGCAGTACTTTTGTCTCGAAAGACGGCGAAACCATGCTGAAACCGGCTACCTTATCCGCGAAAATTCTGCAGGGTGTATTACGTGAAGAGTTAGGGTATAACGGCGTTATTGTCACCGACGCGCTGGATATGGCCGGTATTGCTAAATTTTTCAGCCATACAGAAGCGGTAGTGCAAACCTTTGCCGCTGGTGCCGATATTGCGCTGATGCCGGTGAAACTGCAGCATCCGGGCGAGCTTAGTGCCCTGGCCGAGCTGCTGGAAGCGCTGAGCGCCGCGGTAGCTAACGGCGATATCAGCCCAACTGAGCTGGCCGCGTCTTACCAGCGCATAGTGGCGTTAAAACAGCAGTATCCGTTGCTACCACAAGCGGTAAGCAATGCAGAACAGCTGGCGCAGGCCGAGGCCGTGCTGGGCAGCAAAGTGCATCGCGCTCATGAGCTGGCGCTGGCCAAAGCCGCACTGACTCAGGTAAAACCGGCGCAGGCGGCCTGGCCGTTTACCCTGAGCGACAGTAAAAAACTGCTGCTGATTATGCCGGATCAACTGAAGGCACAGGCACTGGCATCGGCATTGCAGCACTATAGCCAAAACGCATTCGAGATTGACGTGATCAGTTTGCAGCAAACCGATTTAAGCCGGGTGGCAGAGCAAATTGCCACGGCCGATCTGTTGATTAGCGGTTTTATTGCGCCAATGCAAAGCCTGGCCGATATTGGCGGTATGGACGACATGACCGGCATTGCGAATATTGCCGCGGCCTACGAGCGCCAGACGCAACAGTATGAAACCCTGTTGCCACTTATAAGTGCGCAGCAGAAAAAGCATATCTTTCTTAGCCTGCGTGCGCCTTATGATATTAGCCGGTACGGCCAGTATGCCGGTGTGGTGCTGGCCAGCTATGCCTATAACACGGCCGAAGATGTTACTGCGATCAGTGCCGGTAACGCGACTTACGAAGCGCTGGCACAGGCGCTGTTACAGCAATACCCGCTGACCGGCCGCCTGCCGGTAACGGTGGCCGGATATAACGACTGATGCTGGCGTTATACCGGCGTTATGCCGATGCCATCTTAGCGCCGTTGCCAGCCCGGCGGCTGCTGGCGCTGGATGCCCTGCGCGGTCTGACGATAACGGCGATGATCCTGGTTAATAACCCCGGCAGCTGGAGTTATGTCTATGGCCCGCTGCGCCACGCTGACTGGCATGGCTGGACACTAACCGACCTTATTTTTCCGTTTTTTATTGTCATTGTTGGCATGTCGCTGCAGTTAAGCCTGCAACAAGCTCAGGCCACCAGTAAGCTGGCCATTATCAGGCAGGGCGCACTGCGCAGCCTGAAACTGTTTGCCCTGGGGCTGTTTTTAGCACTGTTTTACTACAATTTTCGGCAGCCGGATTACAGCTATGTTGAGCAGAAACTGCTGACGCTGCGCTGGCTGGGGGTACTGCAGCGTATTGGCCTGGTGTACTTTATTACCCTGCTTATTGTGCTGTACTGTGCCAGCCGCGGCCGTATCCTCTGGTTGCTTGGCCTGTGTGCGGTATATTTGCTGGCGATGTTATTTGTGCCTTATCAGGATGCGCAGGGTAATCAGTTTCGCGGCCTGCTGTTGTTTGGTAACAGCTTTGCTGCCTGGCTGGATTATACCGTGCTGGGGGCGGCTCACGTCTATTACCGTAATGCCACGCCTTTTGCCTTTGATCCCGAAGGGCTGTGGTCAACCTTACCGGCGGTGGCCAGCTGCTTAAGTGGTGTGCTTATGGCGCAATGGTTACAAGCTGAACGTAGCCTGGTGCAGAAAATCCGCGGCCTGTTGCTGTTGGGTGTGATCGCGGTATGGCTGGCTGAGTTATGGCATTTTAGCCTGCCAATTAACAAAAGCCTGTGGACGCCCAGCTTTGTGCTGTTAAGCAGCGGTTATTGCGCCATCGCGCTGGCGGCCTGCATCTGGCTGTGCGATGTCAAAGGCTGGCGGCGCTGGAGTGCGCCCTTTGTGGTGTTTGGCGCCAATGCCATTTTATTTTTTATGTTGGCCGGTATCGCCGGGCGTTTGCTGGGTATGCTCAGTGTTGGCCAAAGCTCGCTGCACAGCTGGCTGTTCGCCAGGCTCTATCAACCGTTGTTTGGCCATTACAATGGCTCTTTAGCCTTTGCGGTCAGTTTTCTGCTGTTGTCTTACCTGTTAATGCACTGGTGTTATAAGCGTGGCTACCTGTTAAAGGTGTAACCAGCGAAATGCCGCCTGACAAAGCGCCGGCTTTGACATAAGCTGATGACATTAGGCCACTAAGTCAGTGCCGGAGCCGGAATGAAGCGAGTCTACACCACCCTGTTGTTAGCCTTAACCTGCAGCCCCTTTGTTGCAGCCGACGGGCGTGAAGTGGTGGTGGGTGTGTACCAGAACGCGCCGAAAATTGTTGCTGCTGCGGATGGCAGCCCGTCTGGTATTCTGGGTGAGTTGTTGTTGGAGATCGCGGCGCGTCAGCAATGGCAGATAAAAGCCGTACAGTGTGATTGGGCTTATTGTTTGCAGTTGCTGCAGTCCGGTGAAATAGACTTACTACCCGATGTGGCGCTAACCGAGCAGCGCCGGTTGCAGCTGGACTTTCACCAAACACCAGCCTTGTACAGCTGGTCGCAGCTGTACACCGCACCTGGTGTGCAGCTTGAGTCGCTGGCAGAGCTGGCGGGTAAGCGGGTGCTGGTGCTGCAGGAGTCGGTGCAGCAGCAATATCTGCAAAAGATGATCACCGACGCCGGCCTGGATACAGTGCTGCTTAGTGCCCGCTCAATGCCGGAGGCCTTTGCTATGGTATCCGCCGGTCAGGCCGACGTGGTGGCGGCCAATCATTATTTTGGTCAGGCCCAGCTGGCGAAGTACCAACTGAAGCATAGCAATGTGATTTTTCAGCCGGCACGGTTGTTTTATGCCACTAAAAAAGGCCGTAATCAGGATTTACTTACGGTAATTGAAACCCAGCTGGCACAGTGGCAGGCCAATATCAGTTCACCTTATTATCAAATTCTGCAGCGTTGGGGTACCGACGTGCCGGCACCGGTTATACCGCAAAATGTGTTGTGGTTACTGGCCATGTTAAGCAGTTTTTTATTGCTGGCGCTGGGCGGAGCCTGGTGGTTAAGGCGCGAAGTTGCAGAGAAAACCCGCCATCTGCAAGCCAGTGAAGAGCGGCTTAGCACCATATTAAACAGCGTTGATGCGCATATTTATATCAAAGATACCAAGGGGCGCTACCAGTACATTAACCGCAAAGTGGCAGAGTTGTTTGGCTGTCAGCCAGATGATGCTTTAGGGCGGCGGGATGATGCGTTTTTTGATGCTGCCACATGCGCCAACCTGCAACAAAATGATGAAAAAGTGCTGCGCCATGGCGAGCGTCTGGTAGAAGAAGAAAATAACACCTCGCTTGATGGCCAGCAACGCCATACCTACCTGTCGGTAAAGCTACCGCTACGTGATAATAAAGGTCACATTTATGCGCTGTGCGGTATTTCTACCGACATTACCGAACATAAACAGCAACAGCAGGAAATACATCAGCTGGCATTTTATGATGCGCTAACCGGCTTACCAAACCGGCGTATGCTGCTGGACCGGCTGCAACATGCGGTGGCGATACGCCAGCGCCAGGCTGACAGTGCCCAGGGCGCCTTGTTGTTTGTCGATTTAGACCATTTTAAAGACTTAAACGATACGCTGGGGCATGCCATGGGCGACGAGTTACTGCAGCAGGTGGCGCAGCGGCTACAAACCCATTTACGCAAGGTAGACACGCTAGCCCGCCTCGGTGGTGATGAGTTTGTGGTGTTACTCACCGATTTGCACCCCGACCTTGAGTTATCGAGCCAGAAAGCCAGCCTGATTGGCGATAAAATAGTGCAGTTGCTGGCCGAGCCTTTTATGTTACAGCAACGGCCTTATAACTTATCTGCCAGTGTTGGTGTGGTAATGTTCTCTGACGGTTGTAACGCTGATCAGTTGCTACAGCGCGCCGATCTGGCCATGTATGACGCCAAAGAGCGCGGCCGCAATGGCGTGCGGTTTTTTAATCAGCAAATGCAAGCCGATGTCAGTGCCCGGGCTGAATTGGCGGCCGGTTTACGCCAGGCGTTATTACAGCAACAGTTTGTGTTGTATTTTCAGCCGCAGCTGCAACATGGTAGTGGTGTTGTCGGTGCCGAAGTCTTACTGCGCTGGCAGCATCCAACGCTGGGGATGATGGCGCCGGGGCACTTTATTCCGGTAGCCGAAAGCAGTGGCCAAATTCAGGCGATTGGCTATTGGGTGTTGCAGCAAAGTTGCATGCAACTGGCGGAGTGGTCCCGCCACAGCGCAACCGCTAATTGGTATCTGGCAGTGAATATCAGCGCCCGCCAGCTGCATGCAGCCAGCTTTGTCGCCGATGTGCAAAAGGCACTGCAAGACAGCGGTGCCAACGCAAACTGCCTGGTGCTGGAGTTAACCGAAAGCCAGCTGTTGCAGGACATCGACAGTGTGATAGACAAAATGCAACAGCTTACGGCGCTGGGGGTGCGTTTTTCACTGGATGATTTCGGCACCGGTTACTCATCGCTAAGCTACCTGAAGCGTTTGCCACTACAGCAGTTGAAAATAGACCGTTCCTTCGTGCGCGATATACTCAGTGACCCGAACGACAAAGCCATTATTAAAACGATTTTGGCACTAGGCAAAAGCCTGGAGCTGGCGGTCATTGCCGAAGGGGTTGAAACCGACGCGCAATACCAAAAGCTGTTACATTTAGGTTGTCAGCAGTTTCAGGGCTATTACTTTGGCAAGCCGGCGCCACTGGCCGACTTTATGAGTCAGCAGCAATCGTCAACGCAGCGCTAAACGGCACAGTAGGCATAGTTGCGCCAGGGCCGCGTGAAACTCAGCATCGCTGTTATTCGCGATGCCCAAAACCAAACCACAACGCTGCTCAGCGCCAAACAGATACCGGCTTAGTGGCTGCGCCTTAATTTGATGCTGGCTAAGTGCGCGCAGCAACGCCGCTTCATCTACCGGTGCCGGAAACTGCAGCACCAGATGCAGGCCAGCATCTTTGGCGTGTAACTGGCACCGCGGCAGTTGCTCGGTTAGCAGCTTAACCGCCAGCTGTTTACGCTGCTGATAAAAGCGGCGCATTTTGCGCAAGTGGCGGCCAAAATGGCCTTCTGCGATAAAGTCGGCCAGTGTCGCCTGGGGTAATAACGGCACATCGCCATGCAGCGCCTGCACTATCGCCGCGGCCTCGCCAATTACCCGCTTTGGTGCGACCAGATACCCCAGCCGCAATCCCGGAAACAGGGTTTTACTGAACGAGCCTGCAAACAACACGCCTTCGCCACCGGCTAAGCCCTGCAAACTGGCAATGGGCCGGTGTTGGTATTGGAATTCGCTGTCGTAGTCATCCTCTACCAGCCAGACGCCATGTTGCCGCGCCCAGTCCAGCAGTGCCAGCCGGTTTGGCAACGGCATAATGCCGCCCAGTGGATACTGATGGCCCGGCGTTAAAAACAACGCCTTTGCCGCCGTATCGCCAGGCAGGCTGGCAATGTCCAGCCCGTCGGCAGTTGCTGCGTTCAGATGTTGCACCTGCAGCTCACTTAGCTGCAGCGCCTGTTTTAATCGTGGATACCCCGGCGTTTCCATTAATACCAGCTGATTGGCGCGGGCTACCAGTTTCGCCGCCACAAACAGTGCCTGCTGGGCACCGGCGGTGATCAGAATACTGTGTTCATCGCAACTAACCTGGCGCGCCTGCCGCAAATAGGGTACCAGCGCGCGGCGCAGTGGCAAATAACCAAGCGGATCGGCAAAGCCACTGAGCGCAGCGCGGCAGACGTGGCGCTGCTGCAAGCGCTGCCACAATGCATAAGGAAAGTGCTGCAGCGCCGATACGCCCGGCTGCAGCAAGCCATTAACCGGGCCCTGTTTTTGTGGCAGCTTGTAGCTTTGCAGTGGCAACGGCTTTACCGGCATGGCGCTGGCTGGTGCTGGCTGAAAGTACTGCTCTGGCATAGCGCACACCTGATAACCGCGGCCGGGCAGGCCGGCAAGATAGCCTTCTGCCACCAGTTGCTGCAGTACCTGGTTTACCGTGTTCCTGCTTAAGCCCAGATCGGCTGCCAACATGCGACTGGACGGCAGCAGTGCGCCACCGGGCCAGCGTCCGCTTAGCAGTTGTTGTGTCAGCACCTGGTAGAGCTGTTGTTGCAAACTGCCGTTACCACTTAGCTGCAGACCATCAGTAAATAAACGCAACTGGATCTCTCTTTTTGTTTAAACCGGTACTTTTTTAAGTACCAGTTTAGCCAGTAAGCTAACAACAAACAACGGGAGAGCAACAGATGAATATTCTATACCAACAGGAAAGCAGTTTTAATTTGCCCGACATGCTGGCGCTGTACCGCGCCTCTGGTATTAACCGGCCTATAGACGACAGCACCCGGATGGCAACGATGTTGGTCAGTAGCAACTTATTGCTGACGGCAAGATTGGATGGCAAGTTAGTTGGATTGGCACGCTGCTTAACCGACAAGGCCTATGTGGTATATATCTGTGATTTACTGGTCGATAAAGCTTACCAGCAGCAGGGGATTGGCAAGGCGCTGCTGGCGGCGGTGCAGCAGGCGACAGGACCACAGGTGCAGCAGTTACTGCGCAGCGCGCCGTCGGCAATGCAGTATTACCCGCAGGTCGGTTTTACGCCGGTAGAGAATGGTTTTTATATTCAGCGTCAGTATTAGTAAGGAGTCATTCGTGTATCCGCCGCCGTATTATCACGTTACAAACCGGGCACAACTACGGGCGTTTTTACAGCAACATTACTTTGGCGTGTTGTTAAGCAGCACCGGCAGTTTAGGCTATACGCCGCTGCCGTTTTTATTTGACTGGCAAACTGGTGCAGACAAAGCTTACTGCCATTTGGCCCGCAATAACCCACAGCTAAGCCAGCTGGATGGTGCTGAGGTGACTGTACTTGTCCAGGGGCCGCATGCCTTTGTGCCCGCCAGTTGTTATCAGCAGCAACCAGCGGTATCGACCTGGAACTATGCTCTGGTGGAGCTAAAAGGCACTGCCCGCCTACTGAATTCTGAACAAACCCTGGCATTAGTGCGACAGCAGGAAACACACAGCGCACCGGCGATGCAGCAAGCTGAGGATTATCAGCAGAAACTGGTTAAAGCGATAGTCGGCGTGGAAATTAGCTTAAGCAGCCTAAGCGGCCGCTTTAAGCTATCACAAAATAAAGCGCCGGCTGAGCGGCAGGCAGTCATCGACTATTTGCAGCAAAGCGAGCAGTCAACCACGGTATGGCAGCTGATGAAAAAACAGCAGTTGTAACGCCGTGTTAAATGTCGCTGGCAACACTTTGGCGCGGTAGTTCGCATAGTGCCCAGACAGACAGCGGTTTAATGGTACTGTTGATAATGTATTGTTCAGGCTCTTTGGTTAACTCACATTGCAAATTGGCGAGTACCTGGCTAAGTGGATGTTGTACCAAGCTGTAGTGACTTTGCCATGAGAACAGGTTTATGTGGTCATCGCCTTGTCTGAGAAAAATACCATGTTTCACCAAAGTGGGTTTACTGCGTTCTGCCAGCCAACCGGGGCGAAGTGAACGTATGCTATGCGCCGGAAAATTAAACTGGCCGTTATCATCGGTAACTGTTGTGCTGTCAGCGTAACTGCCATAGGTTAATTGACGCACGATAGTTGCACCTGCGATCGGTTTACCATTATCGGTAAGTACGCCCGACACGGCAGGGCTAAGTTGCACTTCAACGGCACGAAACCCGCTAAGTATTGGCACGTAAGAAAATATCGCTCCCGCTAAACCAATAGCAAAAGGTGCCGCGATAATGATAACGGCCCATTTCAGACTGACATAGGCCCATAACACACTGGCAATGACACCGAACACGGCAATACCGCCGGTGATGATCACCAGCCAGTGCATCATCATCATGCCATATAAGATATCGCCAATATCTTTGCCGCAAAAATAGCACTGGCTAACACCACCGCCTTTTTGCTCACAGCCGAGCATACTGGCCAGCGCAGAGCCAAGCAGAGCAATTAGCAATGGCGAGACGCCAATAACAATACTAAAAATGGCAAGACGGGTAGGGGTCATAATATTGTCACTATAAATTCAACGCTGGATGAAATGCTTTAGTGCCGCGACTATTCCAGATTGTCAAACGCCTGCCGAGCAGAGCGATATAGTGCACCCAAAGTGACGTCAAACACCCAACGAATAAAGCGTGCCGTCAGATCCGCAACTGTCTTTGTTACATAACCGGCAAACACTAACATATGACCAAGCAATCCTTTAACATCTTCGAAAAACTCGGGAGTAAGTTTAGCAATATGCTCCATGCTACGAGCCAGCAAATCATAAAATGTTAGTGCAGTTCCAACCCCGGCTGCTGCCAGAATAACAGGCAATTGTCCCGCCTTTTTTAGGATGGTGATCAAGGCATCAGTAATTCGCAGTGACCAATAGGTGCTAAATGATGCTTGATGGCGGTTTGCATATCTCAATACGACAGACTGAGCGTTTGTTCTGGTATTTTGTGCTATCTCTTTCCAGCTGTGACCGCTGGCAGTGTTAAGGTAGCCCGGCCGTTTGGCCATAGAGTGAGCAAAAGGGTTGATAGACATGCCGGGTGATAACACAAACTCATGCTTGTTATACGGTGCATGAATAAACGGCCACACCGGTATCATTGGGATAGGGTCAGATGCGTGTACGCAGCGAAAGTGTTTATCTATGGTTGAGGTTGTTTTTTTAGCGAATTCTGTCAGCCCAACCCTCGGGGCGCCAAAAGTGTATAAACAGACCCGGTTACCATAATAACGTTTTACCCAGTCCGCAGCGAGGTGAGCCAGCGCGCCTCCCAAGCTGTGGCCAACACAATGTAAAGTGCCGCTCGAATTGCCACGTAACAGCGGGTCTAAACTTTCTGTTAGGGCGGGTTTGATACTTTGAAACACTTTATTAAATCCGGCGTGGATGCGTGTTTGGTTATCGCCAGTGGCAAGACCAAAATGTAAGTCGGTGACAACATCACGTAACTCAAGACTCTTGAGGCTAATCTTCATAAAAGTACCGCGAATAGCCAAAACCGTATCGCCCTGATACTGATTTTTACCATGGCCTATCACCGCAAAACCGGTTTGACGGTTAAATACTCGGGAGAGCATGCCGCCAGAGACGCCCATTATTGGCCCATTACTTAAATCAAAACTGAAATTGTTGGTGATTTGTGAAGGCAGTTTGCCGAGACTATAGCCAGTTCGTTCAGCCGTTCGTATTTGATATGCTGCATTCGCTAGCTGAGAGGCCATTTGAGGTGTAAGAGTTTTCATTTCATAATTTCCTTATTCTTTATAACACTTTCGTCAGCGAAGCTGCATTTACTAATCGCTCCTAAGTAAATCCCTGGATTTAAAGGGTCAGGTTCTAAATCCAAACCAAAATCTGGGTTGCTGAGTTCACATGTCATCTCTTTTAGTAGGGCATTAAAACTATTGAAATCGAGAGTGTTTAAATTTGAGATGCTAAAAATATTAATAATCTCATCTTGCTGAACGTAAATATTGTGCTTGACCGCGGTGTCAAACATTGACTCTCTAACCTTTATTATTTTTGCTGGGAAGGTGAAGTGGCCATTGCTATCTGTAACCTGCTTTTCGCTGTATGAGTCGTCACCGTGTTTAAGATCTCTAAGTACTGTCATTCCTGAAGCCGGCCGACCATTCAACAGAATTTTTCCTTGAATTACCGGTGAAAGTTGTAGTTCTTTCTTTTTAAACCAACTAAACATATCTGCCATAACCTGTTGTGAAAAAACAAAAAATACTAAAAATCCTAGCGCTGCTGTTAGCAGCAGCCATGGCTTGCGCTTTGTACTCATACCTTGCATGGAAAGCTCTGCACCAACGAAGTTGCTAAAAGATAACTAAAAGGCAATATTTTGTAAATTAATTATTTGTTAATCAGGGCGGGGAGAGGATATGGCGCTGTGGTTACAGCGCCTGATTAAGATGACTTAGTAGTCGAATTTATGCGCGCTAAATAGTTGCTGCACAGCCAGCCAGACATCACCGACCTCGCCGTTACCGACCGGCTTGTCGTTAACAAACAGCACTGGTGCTATTTCTTTGCTGGAGCTGGTAAGCCAGATTTCATCAGCGGCTAAAACCTCAGCTTCGCTGATATCGCGCTCTTCTACCTTGATGTTGCTGTGCTTGGCTAAAATAGCCAGCAGTAGTTGCCGGGTAATGCCTGGCAGCAGTTTATGGCTGAGTGGCGGTGTGGCAATAACGCCGTCTTTAACAATAAATACGTTTACTGCCGCACCTTCGGTTAAGTTGCCGTCTTTATCAAACAGCAATATTTCCTGTGCACCCTGGCTGTAGCCTTGTTGATAATGCAGCACATTGCCAAGCAGCGACGTGGATTTAATATGGCAGCGCTGCCAACGTAAGTCTTGTCCTGTGACCACAGCATAAGTGGTGACTTTACTTTTATCGGCCACCGGCTCTGGTGGGATAGCAAAGGCAAAACCGAATACGGTTGGCGTTATGTTGGCCGGGAAGGCATGGCCGCGCTTGCTATCGGTGCCGCGACTTACCTGAAAATACACGCCGATATTGTCGCCCAGCTCGGCGCGGTTATCGGCCAGCAATTTGTCGGCAATGCTTTGCCAGTCGGCCTGGCTTAGCTTTGGGTCTATCGACAGCTGGGCCAGGCCGCTGTGCATCCGCTCGATATGCGGGCCAAAGCCAACAAAGCGGCCGCCGTAGCTTGGTATCACTTCATAAATACCGTCGCCAAATAGAAAGCCGCGATCCATCGGCGATATTTTCGCTTCGCTGGCCGGTACAAAGGCGCCGTTTAAATATACTGTTGTCATTGCGGTTCTCGCTGTAAACACGGTTCGGTTGTGTCAATCGAACCGGTTCACCCACACCGACACGCCGTAAATACGTCCCTGTAGGCTCGATTCGGCCATCCTGGCCTGCAACGGTCGGCTTAGGGTAAACCGGTTCTCATTTCATTAGTAATTCAAGATCTTTAATCAGCTGCTCGCCTTCGGTATGCGCCAGGCCATCTTCGGTTAGCGTATTTAACCGGGTAACGCCATCCACACTGCCTTTGGCCGATAAATACTGCAAAATGGCCAGCGGATCGGCGTCGCTTAGCAGGTTCTCACCGCGCAATACCGACACCATGGCGGCTAAGGCCCAGGCCGCCCAGTTAGATACATCAGCGACAATCAATTCATCGCATTGGGTTACACTGGGGGTGATATTCAGCGCACTCACCTGCTGATACACATTGCCCATACCAATTTCATTACCGCCATCACCAATGCCGAGCGTCGGGCAGGGCGCCTGCGTTAAAAAATAATCAAAGCTGGCACAGCGGGCTGAAATATCTTCGCCACGCATATTGGCGTAGCGCCCTTTGGCATTAAAACCGGGCCGTTCAATCGAGATCACCAGCTGGGGGTTAAGCTCAGCCAAAGCGGCTTCGGCAATAGCCGGCAATGCATTGTACTGATTTACTGTAATTTGATAGCACTGATAATCAGCTTTTAACACGCTGTACAGTGGGTCGCCACAGACAATTACCGGCTTGGCGCCGATTTTTTGCAGCAACTGGTATAAACCAATAGCACCGACCGGGCCGTCGGTTTCAAAAGTATCCAGCACCGGAAAGCCGGTGCCAATCAGCACAGTGCCATTGCATTGGTTCAGTAGTTTTGCGGCGCGCAATATATAGCCAGGCCGTAAATGTGGCTGCAGAGTCGCCATACCGCGCAAATTTTGCCGCACCAATAATTGTTCTATCTGCTGACTAATGGCCAGATAATCCACCGCTGCTGTGCTCATTTACAGTTTCACCAATTGGCTGGTTATGGCATCGGTACGCACTTTGGCCAGGCACAGCGCATTATGCGCCTGCTCGGGGCTAATGGGCGTAAAGTATACTTCGGTGCCAGCGCCGGCCTGGGCCAGCAAGGCACAATCCAGTGACAGCACGCTACCGATTTTTGGGTAGCCGCCTAAGGTTTGCCTATCGTTTAACAGCACAATCGGCTGGCCATCTGGCGGAATTTGTACCGCGCCATAACAGATGCCTTCTGACAACAATTGCGTTTGCCGGCACTGAATAGCCGCACCTTTTAGTTTATAGCCCATGCGGTCGGCCTGCGGTGTCACTTTGTAGCTATTGAGATAAAAGCGCTGGAGCTCGGTAGCGCTAAAGCTGCCGGCCTGATAACCCTCAATCAGCCGTAGCGTCAGCGTCTGGTTAAATTGAGGCCGGTAACGCGCCGGTAAGCGCTGACGTTGCAGCTTATTAACGGCCTGCGCGCTAAGCGTATCGCCGGCTTGCAGTTTATTGCCATTTAAGCCGCCGATGCCTTCGCGCAGCACGGTCGCCGTGCTGCCAAACTGCGGCGCAATGTTAAAACCGCCTGCGACAGCAAGATAAGTACGCAGGCCTTTGCTTACCATGCCAAGCTCAATGACATCGCCTGCCTGTACCTGATGCACTGTCCATTGTTCTACAGCTTTACCGTTGATACTCACTGGTAATATCGCACCGGTGACGGCAATATAACTTGGGCTGTCGGCGCGTAGCTGCAAGCCACCAACGCTGCACTCAATTAAGGTGGCATTGGTGTCATTACCCAGCAAACGGTTGGCCCAGGCGGCAGAAGGTACATCCATGGGCCCGCCGGTGGTTAAGCCCAGTGCGCCCTGGCCAAAGCGGCCACTGTCTTGCAGCAAACTCAGTACGCCGGGTGCTATAACGCTAAATCCGCTCATGGCTTAGCTCCCGTCAGTTCAGCTTCTGGCAGCTCGCCACCTAAGCGGATAAACTCGGCCTTATCAATAGCAACAAAACGCACTTCATCACCTACCGCTACCGGCATCGCGGGTTCGGCTTGCGGGTCAAACATCCGCGTTGGGCAAAGACCAATTAAATTCCAGCCGCCGGGAGAAGGCGCCGGATACACCGCCGTTTGCCTGTCGGCAATAGCGACAGCGCCGCGCGGCACTTTGGCGCGTGGCGTGGCTAAACGCGGCATTTGCAGCAGCGGGTCAACCTCGCCTAAATAGGCAAAACCGGGTGCAAAGCCAATGGCATAGACTCTATAGCTTATCGCCTGATGCCGCTTAATCACTTCATCGATACTGATATTTTTGGTCTGGGCGATCAGCGCTAAATCCGGGCCGGATTCTGCACTGTAATACACCGGCAGTTCAACCAGTTTGCCGCTGTGGCTGTCACCGCTTTGCAGCTGTGCCAGACAATGCTGCAGCTGCGTCTGCACCCGGTATAAATCGGTGCTAAAGGGGTTAAATATCACCAGCACAGAAGCATAAGATGGCAGGATATCGATGACATCTTCAGCAAGCTCTGCCTTAATCAGTGCACAGGCTTGCTGCACCAGTGCAGAAATAGCCGGATCGATGCGCTGGTCAAAATACAGCATCAGTGCATTTTCACCGGCGACAGTCAGCTGATATTGCACCTGACTCATACCAACAGTGCCCGTATTTGCTGCACCTGGGCTATTGCGGCCTGGTTATCACCATGCACACAAAGCGTATCTGCGCTTAGCGCAAGCTGTTTGCCGGATGCGGTGGTAACACTGCCATGTTTAACCAACTGCCTTACCTGTGCCAGCATATCATCGCCATGCAACACGGCGCCGGCCTGGCTGCGTGGGGTTAGCGTGCCTTCGTCGGTATAACGCCGGTCGGCGAAGGCTTCAAACAATAATGCAACGCCCTGAGCTTTGGCCTGGGCGGCAAATTCCTGTTGGCGGGCGGTGGCTAAAATCATTAGCTTTAATGGTTTATAAAAGCCAGCTACGGCGTCCAGTACGGCGGCAAATATCGCCGGTTTGGCCATCATATCGTTGTAAAGTGCGCCATGAGGCTTAACATAGCTCAGCGTTACACCTGCGCTTAACGCCATGCCATCCAGTGCGGCAATCTGATAGCGCATACAGTTAACAATTTCACTGTGTGACAGTGCCATACTGCGCCGGCCAAAGCCTTGTAAGTCGGGGTAAGAGGGGTGAGCGCCAATGGTTACGTTATGCTGCTTGGCCAGTGTCAGAGTGCGCGCCATCACATCGGCATCGCCGGCATGAAAGCCACAGGCAATATTGGCCATATCAATATGCGGCATAACATCGGCATCCAGCCCCATTTGCCAGCTGCCATAACTTTCGCCCAGGTCACAATTTAATTTCATTGCCGCACCACCACTGCAGAAATAATTTATTCATGTTGCTTGCTAATTTTGTAATAGTCTAGTCGGATGCGACCAATTTCGGTAGCCCGGCGATAATGCCGGGCTTGCCGTTAAACCGGTTCAGCCAGTGGCGGCAACACCTTTTGGTAAAAACCGCTGGCGACAGTATCGGCCAACAGCTGTGCCACGGCAAATACATCACCTTCCTGATACGGCTGACCGACAATCTGCACCGAGCTTGGTACGCCGTTGTCGCAGAAACCGTTGGGCATGGCCAACACCGGGCACTGGCTTAAGCTGTTAAACGGGTAGGTCATAAACCAGCCTTTATTGGCATCGACTGTTTTACCCTCTACGCTAACCTGATGCTGGCTGTAGTCAAAGTCTGGCCGGATATCGCTGGTGGCGACGGTCGGGCACAGCAACAGATCATAGTGTTTAAACACTCTGGCCAGCGCATCCCACATCTGGCACAGGTATAAATTGGCATCCAGCATTTGCTCCGGCGTTAAACTATCTACCTGCGCCAGATACTGCTGCATATAGGGTGTCATCATCGCGCGCTGCTCTGGCTTACCAAACTGTCGCCTTAGCAATAAACCCATCAGCGCGCGTTGCTGAATTTTGGCGGTGTCTATTACGCGCTCATCCCAGTCAAGCTCTACCTCGTCCACCTGCAAGCCCTGTGCGCGTAACGCGTCGGCGCTTCGCAGCAATTCGCGTTTAATATCACTTGCCAGCGGGTAAAAACCTAAATGCGCACAGACAGCGATTTTTAGCTGCTTAACCGGTTTGCGCGGGGCTAAATCCGGGTTGGTATCCGGAACAAACGAATGAGAGTCGCGCCAGTCGGTACCGCGCAGCAAGGGGTAAACATAGCGTAAGTCAGCCAGGCTGCGGGTTAAGATACTGTGATGACAATATAAATCGATGTTGTAAGGGCTGATTTCAGCGACCCGGCCATGTGGTGGTTTATAGCCATACAGGCCACAAAACGCCGCCGGAATACGCACCGAGCCACCAATATCAGTGGCATTGGCAAAGCTGGCCATGCCACTGGCCACCGCAATGGCTGAACCGCCGGACGAGCCACCACAGGTGATATCAGCATTCCATGGGTTGCGGCTAACCCCCCATAAATCTGACCAGGTAACCGCTGAGGTGGAAAACTCCGGTGTAGTGGTACGGCCAAGCACTATAGCACCGGCATCCAGCAAGCGCTGCGCCGCCGGATCGGTTTCTTTGGCAACAAAATCTGCCAGACAGCGTGAGCCATTGGTGGTGATTTGCCCCTTGATATAGGTTTCATCTTTAATCGCCAGCGGCAAGCCACAAAGTGGCCCGGCTGTACCCTCACGATAGGCCTTTGCAGCCAGCTCCGCCTGTGCCAGTGCCGTATCGGCAAACACAAAGTTAAACGCATTTAGCGCCGGGTTGTGCCGGGCAATACGCAGAAGACTTTGCTGCATTAACGTCACCGGCGATAACTGGCCGCTATGAAACTGGCGCAATTGCTCGGTCAGAGGCAGATAAAGTGGGCTCAAGGGCAAACTCCGGCAAGAAATAATACGCCATTGTGCGCACAGCAGAAGCGCGCAGAAAATGAATAACCATCGGTTTACGCTATGGATGCGGCCGGGCTTAAGCGCCAGCAAGCCGGTTTTTGTCTGCGCCTGACATATCGTGTAAACCGATAGTTACTAACATGCCAGTGTCAACGGCCGCTGCTAGCATCGGGTGACATCAGCGCAAAAAGGACACCTTATGCGAGCTTATTCGTTATTGCTCATTAGCCTGTTAACCGCCTGCAGTGGCGGCTTTAAGTTTGTACAACCGACACTGGCAGAGCAAACGGCAGCCGCCGACTTTATTCAACTGGAGCAGGACACCGATTATCAGTTTGACCGGGGGGAGGGTATGCACCGGGTGCGTTTTAACTACAGCGGTAAAAACTGGACTGTGGCCGATGTGGCTGCCATCCGGATAAATACCAAAGCGCCTATTGCGATAATTCCGCAGCAATATACGACAGAAGGCAAGATGATGCCGGGCGCAGCGGTTAATGGCCGTAATGTCGGCAAGCAGTGGAATGACATCACCCAGCAGGAGATGGCCTGGCGTTTACGGCAGCAAGGCTTTTTCGTGTTGACGCCCAGCATTCAGTACTACGGCGAAAACCTCGATGGTTATCAGGCGTTTGAGCATTACATCGCCGCTATTCACAAGGGTAACCCGCATGTGCAAACCGTGCTGCTAACCGCCGATGCGCATAACCCCAATGTGCAAAACCCGCTACCGGGTGCGCAAATGCTGGTCACCGGCACTAACCCGCGCAATCCTGAGTGGGAAGCACTGATACAGCGTCATATCGCTGCGTTTTATCAGCAGGTTGGCCTGGGCAATCAGGGCGCCCGGGTACGTGGTGGCCACTCTGACATTGAAGGCTCCTCCGCTGCCTGGCATCCACTGATTGAGCGCGCCGCCGGTTACGGCGCCACGGTCAGTATTATGGAGGTCAGCCGCGCTATCGATATTGTTGAACAGGCTGGCAGTATTGACAACGGCCGGCAGTGGGCAGCCCCGCTGTTCGACGCACTCACCGACGCTATGACCGAGTGGGCCTGCCTGCAAGGTTACCGCCTGAAACGCTGCGAGGAGCTTAGCTATGTTACAACGCATTAATGCGCATTATGTAAATGGCCAGTGGCGCACTATTGTCGCGCCCGACTGGCATACGCTGGTTAACCCGGCCAGTGGTGAAGCCTATGCCTGTGTTGCCCGTGCCGACGCCGGCCTGGTAAATGACGCGGTATCGGCGGCCAGCCATGCCTTCCCGGCCTGGGCTGCACTCAGTTTTGTACAGCGTGCTGAGTACCTGGCAGCCTTTATTCAGCAATTGCAGCAGCGGCGTGACGAGCTGGTCGAAGCCGTGGTGACAGAATTGGGTGCACCACTATGGTTTGCCCGTGAGGTGCATGTGGATGACCCGTTAGACTCCTTTGCCAAACATCTGCATTATGCCCGGGTTTTGGAAAACGAGCAGCTGCAGCTGGATGCCCGCTTAAAGCTGCGTAAAGAGCCGGTGGGTGTATGTGCGCTGATTACGCCGTGGAATTACCCGCTGCATCAGATTATTGCCAAGCTGGCACCGGCGTTATTAGCCGGCTGTACTGTGGTATTAAAACCGGCTGAACTAACGCCAAAAACGGCGCTTTGTGTGGCAATGGCCGCCGATGCCGCCGGTTTGCCGGCCGGTGTGTTTAATCTGGTGCTGGGCAGTGGCAGCCAGATTGGCGATATTTTATCAACGCATGCCGATATCGATTGCGTGTCCTTTACCGGCTCTACCGAAATTGGCCGCCATATTCAGCAGCTGGCGGCCGGCACGGTTAAACGGGTCTGTCTGGAGCTGGGCGGTAAATCGGCCTTTATTATCAGTCCGACACAACGCTTAGCAGATGCGGTAAAGTTGGGGGTAGAAGATGTAATGGCCAACTCCGGCCAAACCTGCACGGCGCTTAGCCGCATGCTGGTGCATCACAGCCAGTATGCCGATGCGGTTGCCATTGCCGCGGCCCATGCTAACAGCCTGACACTGGGCGAACCGCATCAGGACGGGGTATTTTTAGGCCCGTTGATAAGCAGTGCTCAGTATCAGAGCGTGCAGCGTTATATTGAGCTGGGGCTGGCAGAGGGCGCAGAGCTGGTGGCCGGTGGCGCTGAACCTGTGCCTGAACTTGGCGCCGGCTACTACCTGCGGCCGACGGTGTTTGCCAATGTACATAATCAGATGCAAATCGCCCGCGAGGAAATTTTCGGCCCGGTGCTGTGCATTTTACCTTATCAGGATGAAACCGAGGCACTGCGCATAGCCAACGACTCGCCGTTTGGTCTGAGTGGCCGGGTGTGGGCAGATGATGCGGCTACCGCACAGCGTCTGGCAGAGGGTATCCGCGCCGGGCTTATCTTTATTAATGCCGCTCCCTGGCATAACGCAGCGCCTTTTGGTGGCTATAAACAAAGCGGCAATGGCCGCGAGCTGGGCTTAAAAGGCGTGGAAGAATACCTGGAGCTAAAAGCCATTGTGACTGAGGGCACAGCATGAACTCGGGCAAGGTGTTAAACCAACCGCTTGGCGGTAATGAGATGCCGCGCTTCGGTGGGCCGGCAACCTTTATGCGCCTGCCTACGGCGACAGAGCTTAGCGGTATTGATGTTGGCATTATTGGCGTGCCCTTTGATATCGGCACCTCTAACCGGCCCGGTGCCCGCCTCGCTCCGCGGCAAATTCGTGACGAGTCACGTATGCTACGCCCGTACAATATGGCTACCCGGGCAGCGCCTTTTGATTCATTACAAGTTGCTGATCTGGGTGATGTGGCCATTAACACCTTTAACCTGAGCAAAAGCATTAATATTATCGAGCAGCACTACCGCCAGCTTACGGAAGCTGGCGTGTTGCCGCTGACGCTGGGTGGCGATCATACCATAGTGCTGCCGATATTACGGGCGCTGGCGGCGCAACATGGCCCGCTGGCGCTGGTACATGTCGATGCCCACGCCGATGTTAACGAGCATATGTTTGGCGAGCCGATAGCTCATGGCACGCCGTTTCGCCGGGCAGTGGAAGAGGGCTTGCTGCAGGGCGATAAGGTGTTTCAGATTGGCCTGCGCGGCACCGGCTATGCAGCTGATGATTTTGACTGGCCACGTCAGCAGGGTTTTACTGTGGTTACTGCAGAAGAATGTTGGGGCAAGTCGCTTGAGCCGTTAATGGCACAGGTGCGCCAGACTATCGGCGATACGCCGTGTTATATTTCGTTTGATATCGACGGTATTGATCCGGCCTATGCGCCCGGTACCGGTACTGTCGAAATTGCCGGTTTAACGGTGCCGCAGGCACTGCAGATTATCCGTGGCACTAAAGGCCTGAATCTGGTCGGTGGCGATCTGGTTGAAGTGTCACCGCCTTATGACACTACGGGCAATACGGCGCTGCTGGCGGCCAACTTAGTGTATGAAATGCTTTGTGTGCTGCCCGGCGTTAGCTATCGCACAGCCGGTGGCGGCTAAATAATGCAACTGGCGAACTGGAGCGAACAGCTGCTGCGGGTGCAGCAAAGCCAGGGCAGCGAGCGGTTTTACCCGGCGCTGTGCCAGCTGCTGGGCCAGTTGCAACATGCCGATGAGTGCGTGGTGTTGTTGTTTCGTCCGGCCCAGCCGCCGCAATTGTTATATCAGCGCGCGCCCTTGCCCGGTGATAACTTTAACCTGTATTTAAAATCGGCCTATGTGCTGGATCCGTTTTACCGTCTTGGCTTACGCGGCAGCCATAAAGGCGTGTGGCGCTTAAGTGATATCGCGCCGGAAAACTACGCTGAGTTTGAACAGTACTACAACAGCTATTTTCGCCATCTGAAAATTCAGGACGAAGTTGGCTTTATTATTCCGCTTGGCTTACATCAGGGCTTTGTGCATATTGAACTTGCACAAATTGCCGGCAGTGAGTTGTTCCGGCTGGAGGTGATTGCGCAGTGGCAGGCGTTGTTTTGTCTGGTCGAGCAGCTGGTGCTGCAGCATCAGCAATTGTGTCATGCCGACGAGCCAAGATCTTACGCTACCGGTTATCTGGTGGATGATTTTCAGCGCTGCTTTGGCAGTGAAGTGTGCACCACACGTGAGCGTGATGTGCTGAATTTAATGCTGGAGGGGCATTGCGTTAAAGCCATTGCCCGCCAGCTAAAACTAGGGCTGGAAACGGTGAAAATGCACCGCAAAAACCTGTACGCCAAGCTGGGCATCAGCTCGCACCCTGAGCTGCTGGCGTTGTTTATTGAACTGCTGGCCAACTCAGAAGCACCAGTGCTGCGCGACCCGCTGCTGCCGGTAGCGGCCGCAGTAGAGTTAAAGCGTACTGGCTAAATAAACTAATGCCGATATTTGGTAGGCAGAAGCCGGTTTGCTCTAAAGCAACCGTTGCAGCCCTAGATGGGCGAATCGAGCCTACAGGGATGTATTTACGGCGTGTTGCTGTGAGCAAACCGGCTTCGGCCATTGCACTGCACCAGAGGTATATATGAGCGTTTTACCGAAAAACCGGCTATTACTCAGTGCTATGCTTGCACTTGGCACTGCATTTTCTGCTCTGGCCGATCTGTTTGCCCCTTTGCCGCTGCCGTTACCAACAGGCAGCAGTAGCATCGGTGTGCCTGCAGCACAATACTGGCAACAGCAGGTCAATTACCGCATTCAGGCCGAGCTGATGCCAGACACAGCCACGCTTAATGCCAGCGCCGACATTCAGTACCAGAATAACTCACCACAGTCTTTAACCGAGCTTTGGTTTGAGCTGCCGCTAAACCGCTTTTTGCCCGGCAGTATTAGCACCGCCCTGCATGGTGAAGGTATGGCTAGTGCCGGCGTTATTCAGATGGCATTTTTCGCCGCTAAAAAACCGTTGCCGCTGTTACGTCAGGATACCTTTTACCGTGTAAGCCTGCCCAAGCCACTGGCTGGCGGTGACAGCATTAAGTTAAAGGTTAGCTGGCAGTTACAGCTGCCTGAGCGCCGCGATCCGCGTCGGCCGCGCGCCGGTGTAGAGCGTTTCAGCGATGGCAGCAAGCTATTTGGCGTAGCGCTCTGGTTCCCGCGTGCAGTGGCCTTTACCGACAGCGGCTGGGCACTTAGCCCTTTTATTAAAGATGCCGAATTTGCCACTGAACTGGGCGATTATCAGTTTGATATCCGGGTGCCGGATGATTATGTCGTATTGGCCAGCGGCGAGCTACAAAACGCCGCCGAAGTGTTAAGCAAAACGCAGTATCAGGCCTGGCAGCAACACGACAGTGCACAGCTGATATTGCCTGAGAGTGCGGTTAACGCTGGCAATAGCAGCGCGGGTTCAGGCAAAAAAAGCTGGCAGTTTAGCGCCAACAAGGTGCGTGACGTGGCCTTTGCCGCCGGCAACAAGCTAATTTGGCAGACTCAGCAGCTTAAGCTGAACGGGCGCTGGCACAGGCTAAATGTGGCCTACCCGGACAACGGCCGCTGGCTGTGGCATAAATATGCGCTGGCCAGTACCAGGCATTCTGTGCAGCAATTAGCGCAGTATTTCGGTGATTTTCCGTTTACTGTGATGAACGTGGTAAATATTGCCGGTATTGGCATGGAATATCCGGGTATCACCTTTGTTGGCTTTCGCGGCCCAAATGCCGCAATTAATGGCCCGGCGCCGGCATACAGCCGCACCGAAAAACATGATGTGCTCGGCGGCATTATGCATGAAGTGGCGCACAGCTATTTCCCAATGCTGGTCAATACCGATGAGCGGCAGGAAGGCTTTTTTGATGAAGGTATGGTCAGCTTTTTGTCTTATTTACTGGAGCAAAGCTGGAGCACGGATTTTCAAAGCTTTTACGGCGAGCCAAGCGAGGTTGGCGCGATAATGTACCAAGCCAGCTATGCCGCACCGGTGCGCCGGGCTGACCATTTTAACGCCAAGCTCGACTCGCACTACCATGTGCCGGCGGTGGCCTGGGTGATCTTACGCCAGCACCTTATCGGGCCTGAATTGTTCGATGCAACATTACGCGACTTTGTCCGCCACTGGCGCGGTAAAAGGGCGAATTTTGCCGATATTATCCGCTTTTTTCATGCCAAAACCGGGCTGGATTTACACTGGTTCTGGCGCGGCTGGTTTTACAGCAATAAGCATGTTGATTTAGCGCTGGCTGGTATTAGCGAGCAGGGCGACATGCTGACTATTAGTATCGACAATCGCGGCGGCATAGTGATGCCGTTTACGCTTAGGCTAAGCTTTGCCGATGGCAGCAAAGTTGAGCGGCATTTGCCGGTAGATAGCTGGCGGTTAAACAATCAGCAAACCAGTGTTCGCATACCGCGCCCGGCGGCTAAGCTGTTAAGGACAGAGCTACAGCTGCTGGCCGATGCAGACCTGAGTAACAATCAGCAGAATTGACGTTGTTTATACATAGTGTACACTTAACGCCTGTGTAAAATGTAAGCAGTCGGGGTAGTGCCATGGCATATAAAGTTAATGCAAAAATTCAGCGCTGGGGCAATGGCCTGGGGCTGCGTGTGGCCGGTTTGATGCGCGATATCCCGCATTTTACCCCGGACACCGACATTGAAGTGGAAGTATTTGCCGATGGCTTTACTGTGCGTAAAGTGCAGCCAGTTAAACGCAGTTTACCGTTTTCTGAGGCGGAGCTGTTGCAGGGTTTAAATGCTGATACGGCTCAGGCGGAGTTATTGGCTACGCCCAGCTCAGCGGAGCTGGAGTACTAATGCCAGGCAGTTATGTGCCGCAGCGCAACGATATTATCTGGCTGGATTTTGAACCGACTAAAGGCAAAGAAATTGGCAAGTACCGGCCAGCCTTGGTGCTGAGCAGTAAGCTGTATAACCAGCAAACCGGCCTGCTGATCTGCAGCCCCATCAGCACCAGCATACGCGGGGTTAAAACCGAAGTGGCACTTAACAATCTGGCCGAGCCGTCAGTGGTCGCAGCCAGCCTGATCCAAACCTTATCGTGGCGGGACAGAAAAGCTAAATTTATCGCTCAGGCAGAGCAGGGCGTACTGGACGCCGTGCTGCTGCGTATACTACCGCTAATTGGTGCCGATGGGCTGATAGACAAGCTGCTGAACGGCCAGGCGTAACGATGGCGTCCGTTCAATTAAAGCCGCTGTTAGCGGTAAAAGGCTTCTACTTTACCTTTTAATGTCATTAATAGCGGTTGGCCACGGCGATCCAGTGCTTTGGCCGCAGCTACTTTTACCCAACCTTCGCTGATACAGTACTCTTCTACATCAAAACGGTCTTTACCGTTAAGTTTAATACCGACATCGTACTGAAAAATCTCTTTCATATAATGCGGGCTGCGCGGGTTAACCGACAGGCGATCCGGTAACGCCGGGCGCTCTTGTTCGTTGTTTACTGTATCTTTCGTGGTATCGTTCATGGCATGGGCCTTAATTTTTTTAGAAAGTGCGCCATTGTAGGCAAAGCCTGCAGTGGGCTCAAGCGTGCTGATAACAAAGCGTTCGACTGAATGTGTATTAAGATCTTTTATACAGCGCTTGTCTGTGGATATTAAGCTGCGTAAGGTAAAGTCTTACCAGCAGCAATTAAAATTAACAGCAACAACAGAGGGAAATTATGCACGAGTTAACAGTGGTTTTGTCATGGGGCTCGCCGGTTGGTCTGGCACTGTTCTTTTTCTTTGCAGGTATCGGCGCCGGGGTGTTCTTTTGGGGAGCGGCGCAGTTAAACCGCTATAAACAAGAGCAGAAATAGCGGTAATAAAGCTTAAATACGTGCTATAGCGGTTAAATGGTTTTGTCTGGTAGTGTTTTGCTAAAAATTCATGCGAACGCGGTTATTTCGTGTTGCAGATGTCAGGCGACCTGTCGGGCCGCCGGTTAGCTGATATTACTGGCATAACTCCGGTTTTAAGCGCAGGCCGGCCTGAAAATCGGCCTGGGGTATCGGCTCTATCCGCACATAGCCTTGGTTGGAAGTCATACGGTGGATATAGTTACCATCGCCGGTGGCGATACCTACATGGGTGATGACGCCCTGGTTCCAGTTGCCGTAGGTGTTTTGTAAAAACACTAAATCACCTGCTTGCAGCGCATCAATACGGGTAATTTTAGTGCCAAATTCATCGGCGGCGAGTGAATCGGCATGCTCGGGTTTTAGCGCATCACCCGGCCCAAGCTGGGCTAAATCCCACGGTTGTTGGCTTTGCAGGCTGGCAAATTTGTCGCCGCAGGCTTGCTGTAGCACCTCGCGGGTCCAGTTCATGCACTGCTCGGCTTTGCCCTGCTCGAAGGTTTGATTTTGCCAGGGCAGGGCCGCCTGCATTATCTTATCGGCAGGAGCAGCTACCGCGCAGCCTTGTTGTAATAAGTAGCCCAGTAACAGGCCAGAAAATAAGTGACTTTGGCGCATAGTGCTCTCCTTAAGCGCAGATGCTGTTCGCTGGCAGCGGGTCATGCTGGCGGACTAAATGCCCCTCAGCATAAAGATCGTCGATGGTCAGTTCAATCGCTTTGCGCAACGTCGCAACGATATCATCAATTTGTGAGCGACTGATGGTCAGCGGCGGTGACATCACGTTTAAATGCACTATCGGCCGCACAATCAGCCCCAACGTCTCGGCATGATCGGCGATACGTTTGCCAATATCCAGCTCTTCCGGGAACAGTGCCTTGGTTTTTTTGCAGCGCACATTCTCTACACACACCATCAGTTGCATACCGCGCACCTGACCAACAATGGGTAAATCTTCCAGTGTTTTCATCTGCTGCTGAAAATAGGGTCCCAGCTGCTGTACGCGCTCTAGCAGCTGTTCACGCTGGATAATTTCGATGTTCTTTAGCGCTGCGGCGCAGGCTACCGGATGGCCGGAATAGGTAAAACCGTGGGCAAAACAGCGGCCATGGCCGGGTTCACTTATCACCTTGTGGATGCGATCTGAATAAATACAGGCGCCCAGCGGTTGATAGCCCGAGGTTAAGCCCTTGGCGCTGATAATCAGGTCCGGCTCAATATCAAATACTTCTTTGCTGGCAAACCAATGGCCAAGCCGGCCGAAGGCGGTAACCACTTCATCGGAGACATACAGCACATCGTACTTACGGCAGATGTCAAACGTAGCCTGATGATAACCCTGCGGCGGCACGATAACGCCGCCGGCACCCAACACCGGCTCGGCGTAAAAGGCGGCTACCTTATCCGGGCCTATGCGCAAGATAGTTTGCTCCAGCTCATCAAGTAAAAAGCGAAGATACTGCGCTTCGGTTAAGCCCTGCGGCGCGCGATAGTAATTCGGGCAACTGATGTGGTGTATGGTATCACTGATAAAATCGAACTCCGGCGGGTGGTCACCGGCTTTGCCGCCAATCGACATCGACAGGTAGGTTGAGCCGTGGTAAGAGTTCTTGCGCGAGATAATGTGCTTCTTTTCTGGTTTGCCGCGACAGTTCTGGTAGTACTGGATCAACCGGTAAGACGAATCTACTGCGGTAGAGCCGCCACAGGTAAAAATAACATGGTTTAAATCGCCCGGTGCCAGCTCTGCCAGCTTGGCAGCCAGTAGGGTGGCCGGTACATTGGTCATATCGACAAAGGGGTTGGCAAAGGCCAGCTGACGGCACTGGGCGGCAATAGCATCGGCCATTTCAGTGCGGCCCAGGCCAATATTGGTGCACCAAAGGCCGCCTACGGCATCCAGATAACGGCGGCCGTTAGTATCTTCAATGTAACAGCCCTCGCCATAGCTTATTGGTAAGGCGCCCT
Source organism: Rheinheimera pleomorphica (assembly GCF_011634895.1). Classification (GTDB taxonomy): domain Bacteria; phylum Pseudomonadota; class Gammaproteobacteria; order Enterobacterales; family Alteromonadaceae; genus Alishewanella; species Alishewanella pleomorphica. The sequence continues at coordinate 124,282 of NZ_SIRR01000003.1, forward strand.
GTTCAGTAAACACATCAAACACGGTCCAGGGGTGAGTAAAATGTTGTTTATCCAGCCGGGTCAGTTCGGCGGTATCAAAAGGCTTGTGCATAAAGTACTCCTGTTTCAGTAACACAGGTTGTACAGCAGTTGACGTTGGCGCAGCCATTCCCCGTTCGGGCGGATGGGGGCGGCTTTACCCCCGTTTGTGGGTGATAGATCCGCTGAAATGCTAGCTTAGCGCGCCGCTTTGCTTGCTAAAAGCAATGCCTTGTTCAGTTAGCGCATTTAACAGCCACTGCATACCCTGACCCACCGGCGTTTCGCTTTGCCATACCATATCGACGCAATGCGGAAACGACACCGCCTGATGGCTGGTGGGCAATTTAACCAGCTCGCCGCTTTGCAGCTGCGGTTTAATTAAGTGCAGTGGCAGTTCGGCCCAGCCTAAACCCGCCGCTACTGCATCAATCAGCAAGGTAGAGCTGTTGGTAAACCAGATATTGCTGGATAAGTCTGAGTCGAAGCGGCGAAAGCCGCTGTCGGCATCGGTAATACGCAAATGCCGGTGCTGCGATAAATCGTACGGCGTGACCTGGCTGAGCTGAGCCAACGGATGCTGGCTACTCACCACAGTGCCGTAATGCACATGCGAAATACCACGAAAAGCCACGTTTTCCGGGTAGTCATCCTGGCTAATGGCAATCGCAATATCCACTTTGCCCTGTTTTAACAGCTGATACCCCTGTTGATGGCTGGCTTTAAGCAGCATGAGTGAGGTATTGGCAAAGTGCTGCTTAAACTCGTTGGCCACTTTTAGCATAAGGGGCACCGGCAAGGCTAAATCATCAAATGCCAGGCTGATTTCCGTTTCGACATCTTTGTTCAAATTCTGAATGCGGCTTAACAGATTGTTATAGCTTTTCAGTACCGACTTTATATCGTTAAGCAAAGCCAGCCCTTCAGCCGTCAGCGGTGGCGTGCGTTTACTGCGGTCGAACACTTCAAAGCCGGCATCTATCTCAAGATTGCTGATCAGACCACTTATCGACGATTGTGCCTTACCCAGTTTACGTGCCGCCGCCGAGAAGCTGCCCGTCTCGACTGTGGTTAAAAATGCCTGTAGCTGTTCAAAGGATAATTGCATCTTGTATCGCCTCAACCGATGGTTAGCAACTGTACTTAGCATAAAAAAGCTTTTATTGATGCTAGTGTACAAGTTCTGAGCAAACAATTTAGCAGGATTACCAGACTTGTAAATTAAAAATAATAACGGGAACAGGAAGGAAACTTTGCATGCTACCTTTTACTAAACACAGGTTAAGTCTGGTAATTTCAGCAGTATTACTTAGTGGCGCCGTGCAGGCACAACAGCAACAGGCGCCGGACAGCGAACAGGCTAAAGATGAAAAGCAGATAGAAGTGATTACCGTCACTGCTTCTGGCCGGCCGCAATTAGCATCGGAAATTCCGATGAATATCAGTGCGATGACCGAAGCGGAATTGCGGGAAAAGCGCATTGGTAACTTAAAAGATTTAATTGCCGACAGTGTCGAGATTAGCGCGCCGGGGAACAGTGCCCGCTTTGCCGATTCTGTATCGGTGCGCGGTTTAAACGTGTCGGGCGTAAATGCCAATAATATTCAGCAGTTTATCCGCACCACTATGGCGTACTATCTGGATGCGACGCCACTGCCGAATATTAACTACCGCATTAAAGACATTAACCGGGTTGAAACCCTGTTAGGCCCGCAGGGCACTCTTTACGGCGCCGGTAGCCTGGGCGGTACCATCCGTTACATTACCAATCAGCCGGTGCTGGATGATTTCCAGTTCGATTTTAATACCAGCCTGTATCAAACCAAAAATGGCGGTGTCAGTAACGATACCGATATCGTGGTAAACGTGCCACTGGGCGAGCGGGTGGCGCTGCGTGCCTCTCTGGCTAACCTGAATGAAAAAGGCTATACCGACCGTCAGGTCAACCCCAGCTGGCTGGCAGAGGGTGAAGGTTTCCCCGGCGACCCTAATCCGAATCAGACCTTGTATAAAGATGATGATTACCAATATGTTACCGGCGGCAAGGTGGCACTGTTGTGGCAGCTAAGTGATGATGTAAAACTGACCTTTAGCCACATTCAGCAAGATCAGCTGGCGCATGGTACTAACGGTGCAGCACGCTTGCCGGTTGACCGTGCCTGTGAAGGCATCGCCGACTGTGATCTAAGCTCATTTGAGACGCCGTTTCAGTATAACGACCACACTATAGTGGCGCGGTTTGAAGAATATGCTGACCGCGAGCTGACAATGGATACGCTGGACTTAGACTGGCAGCTATCGGGCATGAAACTGCACAGCACCACTTCGTATTACAAAGACAGTAGTGTCGGCCAGGCCGATTACGCCTCGCAGGGCGATGCTTATTACGGCTGGATCCCGGGTTTAGCGCTGGATGATGGCAACGACTCGGCCTATATGACCTTTGATAACACTTACAAAGGCCTGACGCATGAAACCCGCTTAACCTCTGACACCGACAGCCGCTTAAGCTGGATTGGCGGCGTGTATTACACTGACCAAAAGCGTAATTTCCGTTTTTCCGAGTGGTTTGAACAGCTGGACGCTATTGCATCAGAGGTCGGCTGGCTCGGTTTTGACCGCGCTGCGGTTGGCGGTGTGCCGGGGCAGGGCTATGAGGAAGATTTAGGCAGTAAATACAAAGAGCTGGCGCTGTTTGGTGAAATTGGCTATGACATCACCGATAAGTTTAATGTCACGGTAGGCGCCCGGGTGTTTAATTATGAAGATACCGGCCTGGCACTGATTAAAGACTATTTAGGCACTACCGATTCAAACCGTGAATTTAGCAATAAGGAAAACGGCGAGAGCTTTTATAAATTTAACGCCTCGTACAAATTCAGTGATGAAGTGTTTGCCTATTTCACCTATTCGCAGGGCTTCCGTCGCGGCGGGACTAACGGCTTCCGTGATGAAGGCGGCCAGCTGGTAGCCGATGATGTACAAAACTACGAGCCGGATTCTACCGATAACCTGGAGCTGGGTGTAAAAGGGTATCTGGCTGATGGCTGGTATGTGCAAACTAACGTCTACCAGATTAACTGGAATAATGTACAAACCTATTTCTCGCAAACCATTGACGGCATTTTTCCGGTTAATGGCACGACCAACGGCCCGGATGCGGTAACCCGTGGCTGGGAGCTAAACAGCCGTTACTATTTAACCGACAATATTACGCTAAGCTATGCCACTGCTACTACTGAGGGTAAGTGGGATGAAACCCTAACCAAATGTGTGTATCAGGATGTGGCTGAAGCGGATAACGAATGCCGTACCTGGAGCAAGGGCGGTTTGCTCGGCGGCTCGCCAAAATGGCGCCACAACTTTGGTGTACGTTATGACACCGACTTTGACAACGGCATGACGGCTTATGCCGCGTTAAACGGCCGTTATGTCAGCAAAGTGCAGAACGACCGCCAGGACGACCCAACATCACCGGTATTTGAATACCCGTCGTACACCACCTTTAGTGCCAACCTTGGCTTTGGTAAAGATAACTGGGACGTGGCGATTTGGGCACAGAACCTGACCGATGAAGATGCCATCGTATCCAACTTAAATGGCGGTGTCCTGGGCCGGCGCACTATAGCGCTGACACCACGCACTATTGGTATTAATTTCTCCTACAAATACTACTAACAGTGATGTAGGCTAGGTAAAAGTGAGCCGGTTCGCCGCGCTCACTTTTTTGCTTTAAGGAGCCGTAGATGCAGGAATTATCCATGGACACCGAGCTAAAGCCCGCCGCTTACTGGGCCGAATATGCCGGCCTGATGCTGATTGCCATGATGGGCGCAGCGGTGACCAATTTAATGCCGCTGATTGTCGGTGCTTTTTCAGATAGCGGGCTCTTCAGCACCCGGCAGGTAGGTTATCTGGCCGCGGCTGATGTGGCCGGTATTTTACTTTCTACCACTTCTGCTTTTTGGTGGGTGCGGCGGGTGCCGTGGCGCCCTGCAGTACAGCTGAGTTTGCTGCTGTTTATTGCTGCCAACCTGTTTACCAGTTGGGCCGAGGGCTACAGCGCCTTGTTGCTGTTGCGGTTTGCTGCAGGAGTGGCCTGTGGGGTCAGCTATGCCATCGCGCTGGCGGCACTCGGTGATTCAAGCCGGGTAGATAAAGCCTTTGGCGTAATGGTGACTATACAGGTGGTGTTCGGCACGGTCGGTTTTATGGTATTGCCTGAGATGATTGGCCGTTTTGGCTACGCTGCTATTTATCAGAGTTTTAATCTGTTTTTGCTGGCCGCCTTGCTACTGAGCTTTGTCCGTTTTGCGCAAAACCAAAAGCCGCAGCACAGTGTGCAGTTTGAACTTAGCGGCCGGTTAGCGCCGGCGCTATGGGTTTTTTGTGGCGTGGTGTTGTATTACTTTGCCCAGGGCGGTGTTTGGGGCTACCTCGAGCGCTTAGGGGTATCAGCAGGACTCACCATGGCCGAAGTCGGCTATGTGCTGGGGTTAGGTTTTGCCATTAGTGCAGTGGGATCCTTATTATCGGGCGCCTTTGTTGGCAAATATGGTCGCAGCGCAGCACTGTGGCTAACGGTAGCGGTGCAGTTACCCTGTTTGCTGGCGCTGGGTTTGCTAAGCAGCGGCCCGGCCTGGCTGATTTATGCTGCAGCGACCATTGTGTATCAGATTTTCTGGAGCTTTGTGGTGCCGGTGATGATGGGCATTTTTAATGATGTCGACCCGTCCGGCCGATTAATCGTGTTTTGCTTAAGCGCCTTTAAAGTGGGCTTAATGCTGGGACCACCGATAGCGGCGCTGACTATCAGTACCTTTAGCCTGACGGCAGTGCTACCTTTGGGGACAGTAGCGATTGTATTAAGTGCGCTGTGCCTGCAGTTGGCACAGCCAAAGGCTTAACAACAGAACTAGCCTGCAGGAACCGGATTGCTCTAAATCAACCGTTGCAGGCCAGGATGGCTGACAAATTCGCAGGGAGCGAATTTGAACAGCTTTGCTGGCCCGCGCCAGGGTGAACTTCACGGATAAAGTTCATAGACGAGCCCCCAGGGAAGGGTTTACGGCGTGTTGATGTGAGCAAACCGGTTTCTGCCTTCACGGCTAAGCCGGCTTATTCAAACCGGTGCAGCCATAAGTCATTACCACTGCCATTATCGTTAATGGCATACTCAAACGCCGCTTTCGGGTAGCGCACGCCCTTGCCAGATTTGCTGGTGTCGTAGCTGCCCCATTTTTGCAGGTTCCACACACCATAGGGGTCGTTTACCGTGTAATGGGTGCCGTCATAACCGGTTACTACCAGTATATGGCCAGGTACGGTAAACCAGCCGTGCACTATGGTAGGTTTGCCGGCACTGGCCAGCGCCCGCAGTTCGCTGATGGTACCGTTCGTTACACCAATATCGCGCAGCGGGCTGCCTTTTTCCTGCGCTATGGTATTAAAACCCCAGGCCAGTGAGGGCACATCCTGCAAGACACCAAAGCGGCTGTTTAAATAATCCGGTGTACGCTGGCCCAGTACCGCCGGGTCGGTTAAGCCAAAGTAGTCGGTGATCATCGCCAGTGAGGTAATACTGCAGGTGCCATACGGGTTAACGGCATTTTGCTTCTGATCCCAGTACGGCACTGCCTGCGGTGCCGGCGGCGGTGGTGTCGGGCTGCCGGTCAGATAGTTTTTCAAGCTGTTATTACCGGCTGAGCAGTCGACATCAGCATCAAAGCTGCTGCGCTGCCAGTTAACATTACTCCAGTCCTGCCATACCGCTTGTGGTACAGAGCCGCCGGGCACGCGCCAGATACTGGCATTAGGGCCTGCGACATCAAGGAAGGTATTTAACTGTGCCGGGCTGATAATATCGTACTCGGTAGACACAATATGCCAGATCGGTTTATTGGCGCCTAAAGCGCGGTATTCACAGTTGCCCGCTTCTATCCAGCGTTTCGGATCGGCCATATAGCTGCTGCCCCACACTTCCAGATAGGTTTGCGGCATATGAAAATCGACGTACTGATCGATAATATCTACCCGCATGCCCTGATCAGCCGGGTTGCTCCAGGTAGTCGCACCGAGCGGGAAGTCGCTAGCGGCATAACCATCGTTAATGGCTCGGGTGCGGGCGGCACGAAACGCCTGAAACAGGCTGTGCAGCTCAGTGGTTTTGTTATTAAATTCCACTTCAACATCAGAGACAAAGCCGACATACCCATAGCGGGCTGCCTGATATAAGGCATCGGCCTGCGCGGCGTTATTTCCCGGATAGTTATACGACCAAGCCCAGGGTTCTATACCTTTGTTTTTGTAAATGTTAGTGGTAGTAGTAGAGCAGGCATCAACAAACAGCGAGCAAGCGGCAGCATCGTCGGCAATTTTAATAAAGATGCGCTTTACGCCCATAGCGGCAAGCTCGTTGGCCAGCTGGGTGTGGGTTTTATTGACGCCCGCTTCGTCGATATACCAGAGCCAGGCGCCAAATTTGTTTACCCAGCTGCCGGGCAGGGTAGTGTTTTTTACACTGGTATAAAACTGCGCTGACCAGCGGGTGGTTAAGCAAGCCGTGCCGCCCTGTAAATACTGGCATTTCGCCACTTCATCGGCGCTGAAATTGCCATAGACATTATTCGGCGTGCCGTCGCTGCGCTGTTCAAAGCAGTGGTTGCCATATTGCGCTGAGCGCACTGCGCCATCCGGGCAGCTGCCAGTGCCGCGCAGGTTAGTGGTAAAACCACGCGACCAGCGCAGTACACTGATATTGGTGCCGTTAACGCTAACGGTGCGTGGCGTAGTGCAGGCACTGCCACCGCCGGCGTTAACGCAGCGGTCGGTCATGGTTTTGGTAAAAGGGCCGTATACATCGCTACTGTTGGCGCAAAAGCTTAAGGTGTTATCAAAGCTGGCGCCATCGGGGCACAGGGCCAGGGTGTCAAATGAAGCCAGTGCTGATAACAGCAACAGGCCGGATAGATATTTCATTGTTCTCTCCAACTGTTATTTTTTTGTTGTCCGTCTTGTTATCTCACTACTCCTTGTAGTGGCGATGGCACGGTACAGCTGGGCCATGGTCAGACTATAAAAACGATAAAACAGCTTGGGAAAATGGTTAGCATCGGTTGATGCGATAAGTTGTTTCATTTATGTGAAAGTTGTAGCGAAAAAAACAGGGCGCCAGGCGCCCTGCGGTAAATATAATACCAGGAGGTAAGTTAAACACCGGCCATGGAACGGGAGTGTTCAGGCCAGAGAACATCAGCTGGCGTAGTGCAGCTGGTGTTAGCATAGCAACCGCATGACAAGGCTGAAAATGAATAACCATCGCCTGAGCCGATGCAGCTCTGCATGCGGAATTAACATCTTTACACAGTTAATCGCAATTTAAGACAGTGTTGGCTTCACTTTTTAGTTACATTGCTGTGCAAATTTAATACTAAAGGGAAGATGATTATGAGAGCAGTAAGCTTAGTAGCCGCCAGTTTAATGCTGGCAGGGTGTGGCGGCAGTTCAGATGATGACGAAGCCGTTTCGGCACAGTTATGGCAGGTATCGTCTGCCAGTACCAGCACCGCCCCGTTAACTCAGGTGGGTGGCGAGCAGCTGGCGCGCTATTTGAAATACGGTTTATATGCCCGGGCCGACATGCGACATCTTGATGGCGCTGTACCTGCACCGGCAGAGCCGGACAGTTCGGCTACTAACCTGGTAACCCAGGGCGTAGACGAAGCTGACCGGGTCAAGTTCGCCAATCAGACGTTGTATGTCAGTGGTATCAATGCTGACACCGATGCGCCTTACGTAAAACGTTGGCAGCGCAATGACGATGGCAGCCTGACAGCACTGGCTCCGCTGGCATTGGCGCCGGGTGTGCGGCAGGTGCTGGGAATGTATGCCGCCGGCGAGCAGTTGACGGTGCTGGGCGATGATCGCTACGGCAATGTTGGTATTGCCTTGTCACAGCCGGAATGGGGAGCAGACAATGGCCGTATCAGTGTGCAGTTGTTTGAACAGGGTAACAGTGTGTATCAACTGCAGTTTGACGGCAATCTGATTAACAGTCGCCGTACTGCGGATGCGTTGTGGCTGGTGTCACGTTATCAGCCAGAAGTTACAGGATATCAACACTTTGCCGGTACTGTTGCCGCCAATGAGAGCAATATACTGGTGCTGGAAAATGCCCAGTTGCCTGACTTACTGCCAACCAGGCGGTTAAATAGCGGTCTGCCCGAACCGCTTATCGCTTCGCAGCAATGTTATCTGCCCGCAGATGCACAACCTGATGAAGGCAGTGACCAGATGGTAGTGTTAACGCGCATTGCGACAACGGCGCCTTACATGACTGAAAGCAGCTGTATTCTGGCTGCCGTGTCTGATTTTTATATGTCGGCCGAGCATCTATACCTGCATGGCAATGTTAATTACGAAAGTCACTCTCAAACTGTTGTACACAAGTTCAGCCTGACGGATTCTGCAGTGGGGTATCAGGCAACCGGTGCCGTGGATGGCTATATAGGTGGCAGCCAAAACGCTTTTATGTTGCATGAAAAACAGCAATACCTGATGCTGCTGACATCTGACCGCAGCGACGCTGAGCTGTCACATAAATTCTGGGTATTACAGCAACAGGGTAGCAGCCTGGCGCCTGTCGCTCAGTTACCTGACGCCACTCAGCCGGCGCAGCAGATTGGCAAGCCGGGTGAAGATATCTACGGTGTACGCTTTGTCGGCGACCGTGCTTATGTGGTGACCTTTGAGCGCACCGACCCACTGTATACGCTGGATATCAGCAATCCGTTGCAGCCAGCCATTATTGGTGAACTGGAGATCCCCGGCTACTCAGCGTATCTGCACAGTATTAATGCTGATTTATTGTGGGGGCTGGGCCAGCAGATTGACACTGATGCTGATGGCAACCCGATATGGGACAGCGCCGGCGCGAAAATCGCATTATTTAATGTCAGCGCTAATGATGCCGTGGTGCAGGATGAACTGGTATTTACGGCGCAATATTCGCCGCTGGAATATCAGCACCATAGTCTGGCAACCCGATTGCAGGACGGTGTGACACGGATGGCGCTGCCGCTGAGCCGTTATTCAGCGGATTACCGCGAACAAATCAGCTTGTTGACACTGGAAGTCAGCGCTAACGGTAGCCTGCATAAAACCGGCGAGTTAACGCCAGAATACAGCGGTTATGCCGGCAGCTGGGGCGCCCGTACCGTGCTGGTAAATGATGATATTTACTTTGTATTGGCTGACAAGGTGTTTCATAGCCAATGGCAGCAGCCCGAGCAGGTTTTAACAGAGTACTAATTTGGCCAGCACAGTGGTTCAGCTTATGCTGCGCCGCTGCTTTTCGCCAGGGCAATAAAACGCTGAATATGGCTGTTTTGCTTTTCCTGCTTACGGTAACCAACATAAATATGTTTATGAATACCGTGCTCACCCAGGCGCACTAAAGCAATCGGCAGGGAGTTGGCGTATTCCAGTGCCAGCCATTTTGGCATCGCCGCCACACCACGGTTGGCGGCGACCATTTGCAGAATAATGTCGGTCGCTTCCAGGGTTTTATGCGCCCTTGGCATACACTGCGCTGGCAGTAAAAACTGCTGAAAAATATCCAGCCGTGCAGTTTCTACCGGATAGGTTAACAGGGTTTGATCAGTAAGCTGTGGCGGCTGAATGGCTGCCATCGCAGCCAGCGGGTTTTGCTGGCTGACGACCAACACCAATTCGTAGCCAAACACCGGCTCAAATGCAATACGTGTTCTGTTGATGGGATCCGGTGTGATCAGCAAATCTATATCGTAATTAAACAGCGCCGCCATACCGCCAAACTGAAAACGTTGTTTTACATCGATATCCACCCCCGGCGATTGTGCCAAAAACGGTTGTACTACCCTTAGCAGCCACTGATAGCAGGGGTGGCATTCCATACCAATGCGTAAACTGCCTTTTTCGTTGCCGGCGAACTGGCGTAGGGTGTCGTCGATGCGGTCAAACTGCGGCAACAGCCGGTTAGCCTGCTCCAGCAAATAATTACCGGCTTCGGTTAAGCGGATATTGCGGCCGTCTTTTAACCACAGGCTGATGCCGGTCTGCTGCTCAAGCTTTTTAATGCTATGACTCAGTGCTGATTGTGTCAGGTGTAACTTGCCGGCGGCCGCAGTGACTGAGCCGCTACGGCTGATTTCACGCAGAATACTCAGGTGTATTTTCTCAATCATGGCTAACCTATGAATAAAAATCATTAAATGACAAAGGTACAGTGTTTTTATTTATTGGTATAGCGCTTAGGGTGAAAACAGTCTTAATCATGTTAAGTGGTAATTGATGAGATAATTTCATTAAATAATGAAAAAGTATCATTTTTAATCATAAAAAATTGCGCCTATGCTTACTGGCAAGTTTGGACGTCCAGATGTCTTTATATGGTGTCCCCTAGCAAAAAGTATTTCAGCTGACGGCAAAGCAGCAATGAGGATGGCAAAGATGAGCAATGAGTTTACTTTCAGCATTACGCGACAGGCATTTGATGAGCATTATCAGCCGGCCGACAGCACACGGCTGACCACTAATTTCGCTAATCTGGCCCGGGGTGAAAGCCGCCGGCAAAATTTACGCAATGCGCTAACGATGATTAACAACAGGTTTAATGCCCTGGCGCAATGGGATAACCCGACAGCTGATCGGTACGCTGTAGCGCTCGATATCGTATCGGTTGATATCCAGATTGCCGGCAGCAGCCAGCGCTTTCCATCGATTGAAGTATTGCAAACCCATATTATCGACCACAAAACAAATGAGCGAATTGCTGGTATTGTCGGCAATAACTTTTCGTCATACCTGCGCGACTACGACTTTAGCGTACTGCTGCTTGAACACAATAAACAGCAGGCACAATTCAGTATTCCGGCAAATTTTGGCGAACTGCACGGCAAGCTGTTTCAGTGTTTCGTTAATTCAGAGACATACCAACAGCATTTTACTAAGCCGCCGGTTATTTGCCTGAGTGTGTCAGATAATAAAATCTATTACCGCACTGAAAACCGGCATCCGGTACTTGGGGTGGAATACCAGCCTAATGAGTCATCATTAACAGAGCAATACTTTAACAAGATGGGGCTGCAGGTGCGCTATTTTATGCCGGCAAACAGTGTGGCACCGCTGGCGTTTTACTTTATTGGTGACTTGCTGAACGACTACAGCAACCTGGAGCTGATTAGCACTATCAGCACCATGGAAACCTTTCAGAAGATTTACCGACCGGAAATCTATAATGCCAATGCGGTGGCAGGCAGATGCTATCAGCCCAATCTGAAAAATGCCGATCACTCAATCACGCAGATAGTGTATGACCGCGAGGAGCGCAGCCGTTTAGCCATTGAACAAGGCAAATTTGCCGAGCAGCATTTTATTAAGCCGCACCAGGCCAGATTACAGCAGTGGAGCTTAATATGACGCTATTACTTCCTACTTCAACCGCCGGCAGCTTACCTAAACCGCTCTGGCTGGCACAGCCGCAAACGCTGTGGTCGCCTTGGAAATTGCAGGGTGATGAGCTTGTTAGTGGTAAACAGGACGCACTTAGCCTGGCACTGCAGCAGCAACAACAGGCAGGCATTGATATTGTTAGTGATGGCGAGCAAACGCGGCAGCATTTTGTTACCAGCTTTATCGAGCATTTAAACGGCGTTGACTTTGTTAACCGCAAAACGGTGCGCATTCGTAACCGTTATGATGCCAGTGTGCCCACTGTCGTGGGGCCGGTATCCAGGCAACAACCGGTATTTGTTGCCGACGCAAAGTTTTTACGCCAGCAAACCACACAGCCAATAAAGTGGGCCTTGCCTGGGCCGATGACGATGATCGACACCTTGCATGATGACTATTATAAAAGCCGCGAAAAACTGGCGTGGGAGTTTGCCAAAATACTCAATGAAGAAGCCAAAGAGCTGGAGGCGGCCGGGGTGGATATTATTCAGTTTGATGAGCCGGCCTTTAATGTGTTTTTTGACGACGTTAACGACTGGGGCATCGCCTGTTTAGAGCGCGCCATCGAGGGCCTAAACTGCGAAACTGCGGTGCATATTTGCTATGGCTACGGCATTCAGGCCAATACCGACTGGAAAAAAACGCTCGGTAGCGAATGGCGCCAGTACGAGCAGATTTTCCCCAAACTGCAGCAATCGAACATCGATATTATATCCTTGGAGTGTCATAACTCGCGGGTACCGCTGGAGCTGCTGGCGCTTATCCGTGGCAAAAAAGTAATGGTCGGTGCCATCGATGTGGCCACTGATACCATTGAAACAGCGGAACAAGTCGCCGACACCTTGCGCAAAGCGCTGCAGTATGTCGATGCCGATAAATTGTATCCCTGCACCAACTGCGGCATGGCGCCATTAGCGCGCCCCATCGCACAGGGCAAACTGCAGGCGTTAACCGCTGGCGCCGCTATCGTGCGCCAGGAGCTGCAGCGCAGGTAGTCAGCTGGGTTACAACACCGATAATTTGCTGTTTGGAATATCGGTAACCAGCATATGGCCGGGGCTGTGGGTAATACAAAAATCCAACCCGGCGTTGGCAATGGCAACCTGCGGCGTGACGCCACAAGCCCAGAAAACCGGCACTTCACCCGGCTTTATTGTCACCGCATCACCAAAGTCGGGCTTAGTGATATCACTGATGCCAATTGCCGCCGGGTCGCCAAAATGCACTGGCGCGCCATGCACCTGTGGGAAGCGTGAACAGATTTGAATCGCCCGTATTGCATCGGCCGGAAGCATCGGCCGCATACTGACGACCATACCACCATGAAACACCCCGGCCGGGCTGCAGGCGATATTGGTGCGGTACATCGGCACATTAACCTTCTCTGTGATATTGCGGATTTCCAGGCCATCAGCCAGCAAGGATTCTTCAAACGAAAACGAGCAGCCAATTAAAAAGGTGACTAAATCATCGCGCCAGTAGTCGCGTACATCAGTGACTTCTTCAACTAACTGCCCCTGACGGAAAATACGGTAGCGCGGTAAATCGCTGCGAATATCTAAATCTTGCGCCAACGCCGGCATATCAATAGCACCCGGCGCAGCCGCCATGCCTAAAAGCGGGCAGGGCTTGGGGTTAAAGTGACAAAACTGCAAAAAATCAGCGGCGTATTGCTTGGGCAAAATGGCCATATTGGCCTGCACAAAGCCCGGCGCTAAACCGGAGGTATTGCCACTAAAAGCGCCACTGCGGCACTGCAAACGTAACTGATAGGGGGTTAACACAGACATAAACCACTCCGGGCAGATTAAATAAAGGCAGTGTAAATCAGCTGCGGCTTATTAAACAGTGTGCTGCGATAGGTTAAAGCGATGGCGCGTTCAGGCAGAACTGCCAGGTTCAGGCATTACCGTAAATTTCTTTATTCGCCAGCCAGCGCTTAATTAACTGCTCGCTGGCATTTTTATTTTGCTGCCATAACGTAGTGGCGATTTGCTGCGCTTGTGGCAGTAGCTCGGCGTCACGGCTAAGATCGGCAATTTTAAACTGCAGCACACCGGTCTGACGGGTACCAAGCAGCTCACCGGGACCACGTATTTCCAAATCGCGCTGGGCAATGACAAAGCCGTCGTTAGAATCACGCAGCACGCCAAGCCGGGCCTGGGCGGTTTTCGATAGCGGCGCGTGGTACAGCAATACGCAGTGCGAGGCGGTGCTGCCCCGGCCAACCCGGCCCCGTAGCTGATGTAACTGGGCCAAACCCAGCCGCTCTGGGTTTTCAATAATCATTAAACTGGCGTTGGGCACATCGACACCGACCTCTATGACAGTGGTGGCGACCAGCAAGTCCAGCTCGGCGCTACTAAACTGCTGCATCACCGCTTGTTTTTCGGCTGCCTTTAGCCGGCCATGTACCAGGCCGATGCGTAAATCCGGTAGTGCCTGTTGCAGCAATAATAAGGTGTCTTCAGCGGCCTGATTTTGCAGCGTTTCCGACTCTTCAATTAAGGTACAGACCCAATAGGCCTGGCGCTGCTCGGTTTTTACTGCGCTGCGCACCCGCTCGATAATATCATCACGCCGCGTATCCGGTATCGCCACCGTGGTCACCGGCGTGCGGCCCGGGGGCAGTTCATCGATAATTGAGGTATCCAGGTCGGCATAAGCGGTCATTGCCAGGGTGCGCGGTATCGGGGTGGCCGTCATCACCAGTTGATGCGGGTACTTACCTTCGATGCCGCCTTTTTCCCGCAGCGCCAGCCGTTGATGCACACCAAAGCGGTGCTGCTCGTCGATAATAATCAGCGCCAAGCGGCTAAACTCAACCTGCTGCTGAAACAGCGCATGGGTGCCCACCACCATTTGTGCGCTGCCATCGCTAATAGCGCTAAGCGTGGCTTGCCGTGCTTTGCCTTTGGTTTTACCGCCCAGCCAGGCCACGGCAATGCCAAGTGGCACAAACCAACGGGAAAAATTAGCGGCGTGTTGCTCGGCCAGTAACTCGGTAGGTGCCATTAACGCTACCTGATAACCATTGCCAATGGCGGTAAGTGCCGCCAGCGCCGCGACCAGGGTTTTACCTGAGCCGACATCGCCTTGCACCAGACGCAGCATTGGCAGGCTTTGGCCTAAGTCATGACGGATCTCGCTGGTTACCCGCTGCTGTGCCTCAGTCGGTGCAAACGGCAGCGCGGCTAAAAAGCGCTGCTGCAAGCTGTTGTCTATCTGCAGTGCTACGGCCTGTTGCTGCTGGCTTTGGCTGCGTAGCTTATACATGCTTAGCTGCTGCGCGACTAACTCTTCGATGATTAGCCGCTGCTGTGCCGGGTGTTTACCCAACTCCAGCAATTGCAGGCTGGCATCCGGTGGTGGCCGGTGAATATATTGCAGTGCATCCGTTAACGACCAGCCTTGCGCCAGGCTGCCGGCCAGATATTCATCCGGTTGGCTGCGCTGTAAATACTGCAGGGCCGCGTTGGTCAGGTTACGCCAGGTGGCCTGGCGCAGACCCTCGGTAGTAGGGTAAATCGGTGTCAGGGTTTCGCTGACTTCGGTCAGCAGTTCGTCATTGTGTACCCGGTATTCCGGGTGCAGCATTTCCAGCCCGCGCGGGCCGCGTTTGGCTTCACCAAAACAGCGCAGCAGCACACCCGGTGTAATGGCATTTTTTTGTGCCGCACTAAAATGAAAAAACCGCAGCGTCAGATAGCCGCTACCGTCTTTAATTTTCACCAGCCAGCTGCGCCTTTTGCCCAGTTGAATGTCGCTGCTGACCACCTCACCCAACACAGTGCCGTGCATTAGTGGCATTAAATCGGCGATAGCATAAATGCGGGTGCGGTCTTCATAGCGCAGTGGCAGGTGAAACAGTATGTCCTGCATGCTAAAAATGCCGAGTTTATCCAGCTTTTCGGCCACTTTAGCGCCGACACCTTTAATGGCGGATACCGGCAGATTGGCCAGGGTTGTGCCTGATGACATCAGGGTTGCTGTGCCATAGCCGGTGACAGCTGTGTTTGGGTGGGCTCGGCATACAGGCTTGCCACAGTGCCATCGGCTATCATCGCGGCCAGATGCTGGCGCAGCAGTGGCTCCAGGTGAGCATAGGGGCTTAAACGTGATAAACCGATATGAATAAAGCTGGGTTGGCCGCGGCTGAAGTCGATTTTGGCCCGGCGAAAACGGTGCGCATAGCCCGCGGTGTTATCAATAGCATTGGAGGTGCTGATTGTTGGCGCTATTAAACCATCCAACCTGCCGCGAAACACCATCTCTAAGCCGGCCTCTATACTATCAACTTCAACCACATGGCGCTGATTCTCAGCCAGCAGTGCCATTAATGCCGGTGAATACAGGTAGCCGCGAATAGTGACCAGTGTCAGTTGCTGTAGCTGAGCTTCGGTTTCCACTCTGCGTTTGTCGCTGTGGCGCATAAACAAGCTTTCCGGCACGGTTTCGTTGTATGGCAGCAGGTGCATAATGGCATCACGTTCGGCACTGAATTTCAGGTTCGACATCAGGTCCACTTTACCTTCAGCCATCAGACGAAAGCAGCGGGCGACAGCTGTACGTGGTGTGAATACCAGCTTAAAACCGGCGCGCCGCGCCAGCTCCTGCATCAGATCAACGGAGGGGCCATATGGCGTGCGCACATCCTCATAATGATGAAAACGTGCAAAGTGATCCAGACACCACAACAGCTGTGGCTCACCGGCACTGCTGCGTGGCACAGGCTCTTCGGCCTTGGCGATACAGCTCCAAAGTACCGTGAGCAACAGTGCGGCTAGGGTAAGGTACTGCGTGCACGACTTTGTCATAACCGTCAGTGCGTTGAGGGCACTTCCATTACGCCATCAATTTCAATCTGGGCACCGCGGGGTAAGGCTGATACCTGCACTGCAGCCCGGGCCGGGTAGGGTTCAGCAAAATACTGGCTCATGATCTCGTTAACGCTGGCAAACTGGCTTAAATCGGTGAGGAAAATATTCACTTTGACCATATCATTTAAGCTGCCACCGGCGGCGTCGCATACCGCTGCCAGGTTTTTAAACACCTGATGGGTTTGCTCGGCAAAGTTGTCCGATACCATTTGCATTGTTGCGGGCACCAGCGGAATTTGGCCGGACAGATACACTGTAGTACCAATTTTTACCGCCTGGCTGTAGGTGCCTATAGCGGCCGGGGCATCACTGGTACGAATAATCACTTTAGACATGAATGCTATTTCCTTCTGTAAACTTTTTGTACATCCGGCATCACGCGAATTTTGCGCATCACATTGGCCAGATGCACCCTGTCGCGTACCGACAAGGTAATTTTAATCACGTATTCACCGGTGTCTCTGTCGTCGGTGGCTAAGTCCTGAATATTCGAGTCTTGCGACGCTATTAAGGTCGTCAGTTTGGCCAGCACGCCTTGGCGGTTAACGATAAACACCCGGATATCACAGAGGAATTGTTTATCGCCGGTTTTATCCCAGCGCACCGGGAAAAACTTACCGGGCTCTTTGTCCCAGCCTTTAATATTACGACAGTCAGCCCGATGTACATTTAAGCCTTTGCCTGGCGTGGCGTTGGCGACAATATCATCACCCGGAATAGGCCGGCAGCATTTGGCAAAGGTAAGTAACATGCCTTCAGAGCCGATAATAAAGGCTTTGCTTTTCGGCATAGGCCCATTGCTGTCTTTGCTGCTGGATTCGTCTGAGTCAAATTCGCCCAATAAGCGTCGTGCCACGGCAATGGCTAACTGGTTACCTAAGCCTATTTCACTGCACAGCTCGTCCAGCGATTTTTGCTTGGTGTTTTGCAGTACCTGCTCGATACGTTCTGGCGCGATATCTTCCAGTTTGACTTCACCTAAAGCCGAGCTTAATAAACGCCGCCCCAGGCCAATAGATTCGTTTTGTTGCTGTTTTTTCAGGTAATTACGAATACCTAAAATAGCGCGGCTGGTTACCACATAGTTTAGCCAGTTGGCGTTAGGTTTACCGCCGGGGCTGGTGATAATTTCCACCGTCTGGCCGGTTTCCAGCGGTTTATTCAATGGGTAGGGCCGGCGGTCTACCTTGGCGCCAACACAGCGGTTACCGATGTCAGTATGTACGGCATAGGCAAAGTCGACGGCGGTGGCGCCAATCGGCAGCTCGACAATTTTACCCTGAGGCGAGAATACATAGAGCTCGTCCGGGTAGAGTTCTGATTTTACGTTTTCGACAAACTCAGCGCTGTTGCCGGCATTTTGCTGCAGCTCCAGCAAGCTTTGCATCCAGCGCCGGGCACGAATTTGCGCCGTAGTATCCTGATGCTGGCCATTGGCTTTATACAACCAATGGGCAGCGATGCCTTTGTCGGCCATTTCGTCCATTTCGCGGGTGCGCATTTGTATTTCTACCGGAATACCATGCGGGCCAATTAATGACGTATGCAGCGACTGGTAACCATTTTGCTTTGGGATAGCGATATAGTCTTTAAAGCGGATCTCAATTGGCTTGTACAGATTATGTACTACCCCCAGCGTGCGGTAGCAGTGGTCGATGCTATCAACCACCACGCGAAAAGCGTAGATGTCCATCACATCATTGAACATCAGCTCTTTGTTTTTCATTTTGCGGTAGATGCTGTACAGGTGCTTTTCGCGGCCGCTGACGTCGGCGGCAATACCGGCTTGCTCCAGCCGGCCTAAAATCTCGTGCTGGATTTTTTCTAACAGTTCGCGCCGGTTGCCACGGGCTTGCTTTACCGCGGTAGACAATGCCCGGTAACGCATCGGGTATAGCGCTTGAAACCCCCAGTCTTCCAGCTCGTTTTTAATATTGTGAATACCGAGGCGGTTGGCAATGGGGGCGTATAGCTCCAGTGTTTCTTTGGCAATACGGCGGCGTTTTTCTGGCCTGAGCGCGCCTAAGGTGCGCATATTGTGGGTGCGATCGGCCAGCTTAATTAAAATAACGCGAATATCCTGCGTCATGGCCATAAACATTTTTTGCAGGTTGGTAACTTCAAATTCCTGATAGTCTTTGAATTTTACCTTGTCGAGTTTACTGACACCTTGTACCAGCTCGGCCACGGTAGCACCAAACTGGCTGGCTAAGTCCTCTTTGCTGACCGGGGTATCTTCGATGACATCATGCAGTAGGGCCGCCATCAGGGTTTCGTGGTCCATATGCATGTCAGCCAGGATGCTGCTGACCGCCACCGGATGGGTAATATAAGGCTCGCCGCTGGAGCGCGTTTGCGGCGCGTGCGCGTCCCTCGCCACCACATAGGCCTGTTGCACCAAGGCAACCTGCTCTGGCGGCAAGTAAGCGCTTATCTGATTTTTCAGACCTTCAAATAAATACACCTGTGCTCCCAAACTGCGACAGCAAACAAAACACGCCTTCAGGCGCGGGATTTATTATGAATATACGTCTATTTATCACAGTTGCCAACGGCTAATGCGCCGCTGGCCTGCAGATGGCGGGGTTTTTAGTGGTCTGAACCGATAATAGCGGCGACAGCAGCCATTTCTGACGCTTCTTGCTGGATCTGATCGCGACGTTCCTGCTCATCCAGTACTGAGTTGGTGATCAGGCCTTTTTCAATTTCACGCAGTGCAACTACGGTAGGCTTATCATTTTCGATATCTACCATTGGCTCTTTGCCTTCTACGGCTAACTGACGGGCACGGCGTGCAGCCACCAGAATTAAATCAAAACGGTTACCAATTTTATCTACTGCATCTTGAACAGTTACGCGTGCCATCTATTGCTCCGAATGTGCGGGTATTCACAAGACCGCATAGTTTACGCTAATTTGCTGTTTTCGCCAACAGTTGCTTAAGCAGTGTGCTGTGTTTGCTGGCCTGGCTGCCAAAGCTGTTGCGCTGCGCCAGTACTATGCGTTCAAATTCTGTCAGCGCCGAGTCGAAGTTATCATTAATAATCAGATACTCGTATTCATCGGCATGGCTCATTTCGCTGTGCGCCTGTGCCATCCGTTTGGCAATAACGTCGCTTGAGTCCTGGCCTCGTTTGTTCAGCCGCTGCTCTAGTTCGGTTAAGCTGGGTGGCAAAATAAAAATGCCTTTGGCTGAGCCTTCCTGCGCTTTTATTTGCCGCGCGCCCTGCCAGTCGATATCTAAAAACACATCAATGCCGCGGCTTAAGCTGTCGCGAATCGTGCTTTTTGACGTGCCATAGTAGTTACCAAATACTTCGGCCCATTCAAAAAACTCATCTTGGGCAATCAGCGCTTTAAACTCGTCGACACTGATAAAGTGATAATGTACGCCATCTTGCTCGCCCGGGCGTGGCGCGCGGGTAGTGTGTGATACGCTGACTTGCATATCGCTGTGGCGCTGTAACAGTGCCTGGATCAGGCTGGATTTACCGGCGCCGCTGGGCGCAGAGACAATAAACAGATTACCGGCTAAGTGTTGCATAAAAGTCTGGCTCGCTTGGGCTTATGGCGCAAAGACTGCGGATTTTAGACCGAGTTGGTTATTGCTGCAAATATGATGATTTCAGACAACAGTTTCAGGCGAAAACCGGTTTGCTCACGTCAACACGCCGTAAATACGTCCCTGTAGGCTCGATTATAAACTTCATCCTTGAAGTTTATCCGATGGACCAGCTTCGCTGTTCAAATTCGCTCCCGGCGAATTTGTCAGCATCCTGGCCTGCAACGGTTGACTTAGAGCAAGCCGATTTCCGCCATATAGCTCGCAATTTAACTTTTGGCCTTTTTCGTTTTTGCTTTAACCGATAAGGTTAACGTAAAGGTGGCCATCGGCTCATCGCCATGCAGGCTAGGGCAGGTTACCACCACCGATACCGGCTTGTTAATCCGCTCGCCTGTGGCCAGCGATTCATCAATCATCGCATCAATAATATCGCCATCATGGCTGCTAAAGTGCACTGTGGCTTCTGGCCGTTTTAAAAAATGGCCTTCCACGTCTTTAAAGGCAAAATTGGCATTTACGCCACGGGCTTTGGCTTTGCTAAACACGAGAAAGGCACCGGCTAAATCGGCGCCGATGGCCAGGGCACCAAAATAAATGCTGCCCAAGTGGTTTTTCGTGCGCCAGCTGTGCGGCATCGTCACTTCCAGCGTTTTGCTGTCCATACGGACAATTTTCGGCGAACAAAAACCAATCAGCGGTATATAACGCCAGGCAAACAGTTTTAAGCCCCAGTTGGCTTTACGCAAAGAATTGGCCATCAGCTGGCTCCAAAAATGGCAAGTGGGCCTGAGCTTACACTGGTAAGACCATTGCCGCAAGCTGACCGCTCAGACAGCTAAAGATGCCACTCGTCAGCTAAGCGCTATTGCTGGCAAAACCAGCTATAGTAAAGTCAACATTATGTTTACTTTCTTGAGGCAGGCGGCATTTTGTTTCGGTTAGCTATTTATCTGCTTAAAACCCTAATGCTTAGCGTGGTGGTAGTGCTAAGTGCCCGGGCGCTGGTGCTGACTCAGGACGACTACCTGTATCGGGTGTGGTCGGTGGAGGCCGGCTTGCCGCAAGTTTCTGTTACGGCGATAGTGCAGGATGATGCCGGCTTTCTCTGGTTGGGTAGCCAAAATGGACTGTCACGCTTTGATGGCCTGCAGTTTGATGTATTTAGCACAGCCAATACGCCGCAGATGTCTTCTAATCTAATCACCAGTTTACATTATGATCGCCTGAACCGGTTGTGGATTGGCAGTGTTAATGGTCTGATGCGATATCAAGACGGTGAGTTTCAGCGGTTGGATCAAGCTCAGCCGCTGCAAGGGGCTATTACGGGTTTTGCGGAGTTTGCTGATGGCCGTTTTTATATCGGTGGCAACCGTTTATATCTGTGGCAACAGCAACAATTACAAGTAGTAACGGCACATCAGGGGCCGGTATTTCAGTTGTATCAGCAGCAGGATACCTTGTATATCGGCGGGCAGGATGGATTTGCCACCCTAACCCAGGGCGAGTATCGCTGGCATGCCAAGCCGGCAGAGCTTGCCGCTTTGCAGA
Organism: Rheinheimera pleomorphica; assembly: GCF_011634895.1. Taxonomy (GTDB): domain Bacteria; phylum Pseudomonadota; class Gammaproteobacteria; order Enterobacterales; family Alteromonadaceae; genus Alishewanella; species Alishewanella pleomorphica. The sequence goes on from NZ_SIRR01000003.1 coordinate 145,783, forward strand.
TCACTGAAATGGCCATCCAGGACGGACAGCTGTATCTGGGAACCACTGCCGGTTTGTACCGCTGGCGCGAAAATCGTTGGCAGGCGGTGGCGTTGCCAGGCCAGGACAATGACAGCCGGATAGAGCTACTTTATCTCGACCCGCAGCAACGGCTTTGGGCTGCTAACTACAGCCATATTTATGTTATTCAGCAAGGCCAGGTTGAACGGGCTGATTATGTAAAAGGTAAATATCAGGACTTTGTCTGGATAGAAAGCATGCTGCAGGACAAACATAACAACCTGTGGTTTGGTAGCCGTTCGCACGGTTTAAAACGGTTGCGCCGGCCGCCAACCCAACGTTTTAGCACCGCACAGGGCATACCTGATCCTTATGTCTGGGCTGTAGAGCCCTGGCAGCAGCATGTGCTGGTCGGCACCAGTGGTGGTTTGTCGCTGTTGCAGTATGGCCAGTTCCAACCGTTAATGGCGAATCAGTATCTGCCTAATCCGTTTGTTTATAGTCTATTCAGTGACGGCGATGCGCTGTGGGTTGGCACCCGTGCCGGGTTAAGTCGGTTAGAACGAAAGACACTGGCCTGGCAGCGTAACTATGACAGTATTAGCCACTTGCTGGTCACGACGCTGGGGCGCCAGGGCGACCTGCTGTGGGTGGGCACCAACGGCGGTTTATATTACCTGCAGGATGATGAGCTAAGGCAAGATAGGCTACCGCCGGTATTACAACATGCCAAAATCAGAATAGTGCTGTCAGATCAGCAGAACCGGCTGTGGATAGGCACTGAAAATGGGCTTTATCTCGTTGATAATAATGGCTTTTCCCAGGTTGCTGATACGCCGTTATCCGGTAGTTTTATCAGTGTGATTAAACAGTTCGCTGATGGAAATTTGCTGATTGGTAGTTTTGACCAGGGCTTTTTGTTTGGTCAACCCGGCCAATGGCAGTGGTTTAACCACCAGAACGGCCTGCCCGGTAACGGCCTGATGCACGTTGAAAAGGTAGAAAACCAACTGGTGATAAGTAACTTTCAGGGTTTTTACCGGCTGGATTATCCGGCGCTGCTGCAAGGGCGTATTGAAAAGCTCTATATGCTGGTAGATGATCGCCGGCCCGAGGCCGATACCGACTCGCACCGCTGCTGTAACGGCGCTGGTAGCAGTAAAGGCCTGGTACATCAGGGCCGCTTGTGGTTTCCCACGTTAGATGGCGTGGTATCCTTGCCGCTACAACAGCTGATCCATTATGGCCCGCAGCCTGAACCGGTAATTACCGCAGTGACAGCCGCCAACCGGCAGTATCGCGGCGACGCCGTCAGCCTGGCACCGGATGCGCGGGATTGGCAGGTAAGCTTTACCGCGCCCTACTATGTGCAGGCGTCATCATTGCGCCTACGTTATCAGCTAGAAGGCTATGATCAAGACTGGATAGATGCTGGCAACCGGCGCGAAGCGTTTTACACCAACCTGCCACCGGGGCATTACCGCTTTTTGTTGCAAGTGCGGATGGCGGGGGATTACCGCTGGAGTGATACCGCTGAGCTTGCCATTAGCTTGCAGCCGCACTGGTATGAAACCTGGTTGGCACGTAGCCTGTTTGCGCTGCTGTTTGTGTTGCTGTTATGGGCGCTGTACCGCTGGCGTTTGTCGGCACTGGCTAAAGCCCAGGTGCAACTGGAGCTACAGGTAGCTGAACGTACTCAGGCCCTGCATCAGGCAAACCAAAAACTACAACAACTGAGTATGCAGGATGCGCTGACCGGCCTGTATAACCGCCACTATGTCGATAATAATATTCGGCAAATTTTGGCGCGCGCTGAACGCAGTGGCGAGCCTTTAACGCTGGCATTGTTAGATCTGGACCACTTTAAACGCATTAACGATAAGCTGGGACATCAAACCGGCGATGCTATTTTGCAGCAGGTAGCCGATATTGCCCGGCAAAATTGCCGCAGTTCTGATCATCTTATCCGTTGGGGCGGCGAAGAGTTTTTGTTAATCCTTGAACAAAGCTCAGATGTTGCACAGGTACTGGACCGCCTGCTGCACGCCGTGCGTGAACAGCCCTGGCCATATGCCGGGGAACTTAGCCGGTTAACCTGCTCGGTTGGGGCGGTAAGTTTCACTGCCGACAGTGATTGGCAGCAACAACTGCAATGGGCTGATCAGGCGCTGTATTGGGTGAAACAACATGGCCGTGATGGCTATTTGTTGCTGCAACATACCGAGCAGGCCGTGGCAGGCAATGCGCTTAACACCCTGCTGCGCCAACTGCCATTTCATAGCAATAAAGCCGCTGCGCTACAACAGCAGCTGCAGGATGACTAAGCGAAAGGCTTTTGCCCCCAGCGCCTGTTTTGGGTATAGTCCAGCGACAAACTAACAGGGCCGGAGGCAGAAGATGGATACACTGGGTGCAGTAACCCTGGTAAGAAGTGTGTCAGAGCAGCGCTGTGCCGTTAGCTTATTAACAACCCTGATTAACTGGCTTAGTTACAATGGCTTGGGGGTGGATCATGCCCAGCGGCCACAAAAATTGTGTGATGCGCTGCAAACCAACCCCAAACATGCTGCTGCTATCAGTGAAGTATTATTTAGCTGGCTGGGCGAGGTGAATATTTACCCGGCGCTGGTCAATTTAGGTTTATTTTCCCGGCGCGGCTTTTTTCGTGAAACCGCCTCGCGTTTGTACGAACGGCTTAACCCGGCACCGCGTGACCAAAACGATTTTAAAGACGTGCTGGTGCAAATGTTTAATGGCAAGGCGGAAGCCTTGTGGCTACAGCAGGGCGGCAGCGAAGTCATGCTGGGCTGTTTTGATGCCTTAGCCGCGCAGTGCAGTGACGCTACCTTGCAAAAAATGCATGGCCATTTTCGTGAAGAAAGCCTGTATGCCCTGGAAATGCTGGCCATTTGGGTGGCGGCAGAAGAAATAGAGCCAGACTTAATGCGCCTGGACCGGCGCCTGGCCAGTATTGACTCACCCTTTATTGCGCTCAGCCGTGAAATGAACCTGTTTGTTGAAAGTGGTAAGCAACAACTGGCCAACCCAGAGCTGCCGCTAATGGACACCGCGCATTTAGATGTGATGATGGCACAATCGCGTGAGCAGGTAGAGCGGCTGCGCCGCCGTGGCGCTGGTGTTGGCAGCTCGGTAGCGGTGGCGCATTTGCTGGAGCGGTTAGAGCAAACACTGGACCGGATAGATTTATTACTGGATTTACTTACCAGTGACGCTCAGGTGCAACGGCAAAAGCTGTTTAGCCTGTTTAGTTTGCTGATTGACGCCAGCACGGAACAAAACAGCATCAGTGCGCTGTGGCGCTCCAGCACCCAGATGTTATCGAAAAGCATCACGGTAAATAAAAGCGGCCATGGCGAGCACTATATTAGCCGAAACCGCAGCGAGTTTTTTGCCCTGATGCGCTCGGCCGCCGGTGCCGGCATTATTATTGCGTTAATGGCGCTGCTAAAAATTACCATTGAAAGCCAGGGCTTTAGTCCGTTTAACAAGGCGCTGTTGGTTAGCCTGAACTATGGCATGGGCTTTGTGCTTATTCATATGTTGCACTTTACCATTGCCACTAAACAGCCGGCGATGACCGCGGCCAGTTTCGCGCAGGAAGTTGAACGCGGTGAAAACGGCCGTGCAGTAAACCGTAAGCTGGCCAGCCTGCTGATCGATGTAAATCGTTCACAGTGGGCAGCTGTGTGGGGCAACGTCAGTGTGGCTATTGTGCTAGCCAGCAGCATAGCACTGGCTACCGTGCTGCTGCGTGGCACGCCGCTACTCGACGCTGGCCAGGTGAGTTATCAGCTGGCAGCGATATCGCCTGTTAGCAGTTTAGCGCTGTGGTATGCGGCTATTGCCGGTATCTGGCTGTTTTGCGCCGGTATTATCGCCGGTTTTTTTGATAACCGCGCCAATTGCCTCGAGTTGCGGCTGCGGCTGTTTCACCATCCGCTGTTAAAAAAGCTGTTGCGAGATGGCCCGCGGCAGAAGTTTGCCGACTATTTACACGACAACTACGGCGCCCTGGCCGGTAACTTTTTCTTTGGTATCTTGTTGGGCATGACCGGTTATCTGGGATACATCAGCGGCCTGCCGCTGGATATCCGCCATGTCGCGTTTTCATCAGCCAATCTGGGCTACAGCGCAGTCAGTGGTGACATTGGCATCCTAAGCTTTTTGCTGCATTTACTGTTTGTACTGCTAATTGGCTTTGTGAATTTATGGGTTAGTTTTACCCTGGCGCTAACCGTGGCGCTGCGGGCCCGCGGTACCCGCATCAGCCGTTTGCCGTTGCTGCTGAAAAGTATCTGGGAGCAGGCACGGCAACAACCGCTGAATGTGTTTTTTCCGGTCAATGCTATTAAGCAGGCGATGACCGAAGACAACGTAAAAGCGGAAACAAAAGCTGACAAGCCACTAACACAAGACAAGTAGCTCCCGGCCATAGGTTGTGTCGCGCCGCCTGTGGTAAAATGGCGGCGTTATATTTGCTTATCTAACCGCCTTAGGAGCCCGTAGTGTCAGCATTAGCCTCGTTATATCCGCAGCCGTTATGGCAATGGTTTGCCCAAATTTGCGCCATTCCACACCCGTCTAAGCATGAACACGCATTAAGCCAGCATATTCAGGCCTGGGCACGTGATAAAGGCCTAACGGTACTGGAAGACAAGGTAGGCAACCTAATCATCAAAAAGGCGGCTACAGCCGGCTTTGAAAACCGCAAAACCGTGGTTATTCAGGCGCACCTGGATATGGTGCCACAAAAAAATGCTGACAAAGTGCATGATTTCACTAAAGATCCAATTGAAGCCTATGTCGACGGCGACTGGGTAAAAGCCAATGGCACTACCTTAGGCGCCGACAACGGCATTGGTATGGCGTCGGCGCTGGCCATTTTAGGCAGTGATGATATTAAGCACGGCCCGTTAGAAGTGCTGCTAACGATTGACGAAGAGGCCGGCATGACCGGTGCCTTTGGTGTCGAGCCGGGTATGCTGGAAGCAGAGATCCTGATCAATACTGACTCTGAGCAGGAAGGCGAAATTTATATGGGCTGCGCCGGTGGTGTTGATGCCGAATTTACCGTGCCGGTACAGTGGCAGGCGCCTGCGGCGGGGGTTACAGCTGTAAACCTAAGCCTGACCGGCTTAAAAGGCGGCCACTCCGGCGTCAATATTCATTTAGGCCGCGGCAATGCTAATAAACTGCTGGCGCGTTTTTTAGCCCATAATGCCAGCCGTCTTGAACTTAGTGTAGCGGCCTTTAACGGCGGCTCGTTGCGTAATGCCATTCCGCGTGAAGCCAGCGTGATGCTTACCGTGCCAGCAGCCAAGCTGAGCCAGTTACAGCAGCAGGTAGCGGATTATCAGGCGCTGTTGCAGCAAGAGTTAGCGGCAGTCGAGCCAGCACTGAAGTTAAGCCTGGCGGAAAGCACGCTGCCAGCGCAGGTGTTAACGGCTGACGTACAGGCGCGGCTGATTAACCTATTAAACGTTTGCCCTAATGGCGTTATGCGCATGAGCGACGACATTGCCGGTGTGGTTGAAACCTCGCTGAATATGGGCGTGATCACCGCGACAGACAGCAGCGTGCAGGTGCTGTGTTTAATCCGCTCGTTAATCGACAGTGGCCGTGAGCAGGTTGAGGGCATGTTAAGCTCATTAGCGCAACTGGCTGGCGTGCCGGTGAAATTCAGCGGCGCTTATCCGGGCTGGAAGCCAGACCCAGCCTCGCCGGTGATGGCGATTGTCAAAGACACCTATCAGGCCATTTACAACAAAGAGCCGGTGATTATGGTGATCCACGCCGGTTTAGAGTGTGGCTTGTTTAAAAAGCCGTATCCTGAGATGGATATGGTCTCCATTGGCCCCACCATCCGCTTCCCACACGGCCCGGATGAAATGGTGAATATCACCACCGTTGGCCAGTACTGGGAATTGCTGTTAGCCGTGCTGGAGCGTATTCCAGAGCGTGGTTAACACAATGTAGTGGAAGCTCCGGGCTAGGATGCTTCCACTGATTTGGTTACATGTGCAACACACTGTACAACTGCCATAGTCCGGCCTATACTTGTGCAGTTTAACGTACATGTTGGGGTGTTATGAAAGTTGTCTCTTTTACCGAAGCCAGAAATAGCTTAAAAGCGGTGCTGGACGCTGTGGTGAATGACGCTGACACCACCGTCATTACACGGCGTGACGCCGAAGATGCGGTGGTTATGTCACTCGACTACTACAACAGCCTGATGGAAACCGTACATTTACTGCGTTCACCGGCTAACGCCGAGCATTTGCAACGCTCTATCGCCCAGTACCACGCTGGCAAAGTTACAGCGCGAGAGTTGGTGAGTGACTAGTCGCTTACTGTGTTGGACCGATGAAGCCTGGCAAGATTATTTGTACTGGCAAAACCAGGATAAAAAAACGCTGAAACGCATTAATAAACTGATTACTGAAGCGAAGCGCAGCCCGTTTGACGGCATTGGCAAGCCTGAGCCGTTAAAGGAGAATTTATCCGGTTTCTGGTCACGCCGCATTGATGACACCAACCGGCTGGTCTATGCGGTTGACGATGCTGCGTTAACCGTTATTTCCTGCCGTTATCATTACTAGAGTCCGCTGAAGCAAATCAAAGGTCGTAACCCTGATGTGCTCACCGCAGCAACTCCTTGTGTTATTTAAACCTGACATGATGATAAGCAGAACTGTCAGATGAAGTAACAGGCTCTGTTAGCGCAGCCCTGGAGTGTCTGACCGCAGGCGTAAGCCGCAGGGAGTTGCCAGGGCGAGCACATCAGAGGCTGTTACTTCGCTGTTTTAAATCATTTATTAGCCAACAAATAATCCAGCGCACCCACTACAGCCGCCACTTGTGCCTGAATACACTGCTCTGGCGTGGCGCTGGGGCTGTCCGGGTATACTTCGGTGGTACTGACCAACGGCGCATCGGTGACACTACCGCATAAACCCAACGTCGCTTTGGCGTAGTTAATCACACCAAACTGCGCAATTTTCTCGCCAATCAGCTCGCCGTTTTCATCCGCTTCAGCAATATGGGTTACTTTAGCAACACTGTCGATAATGGCTTTTTGCAGCGCCGGGCAGGGGTGTTCACTGTCATCCACGGTGTAAAACCCATCCGGGATATTCCAGTTTTTATTCACTGTACCATCTCGCGCGGCCTTGGCCGGGCGAAACTCGCTGTTGTCTGAGTCGGTGGTTTCGTGCAGATCAATATGTAGCGCAAAGGGCGTATTCAGGCTGGCCAGATACTGGCACACTAACTGTGCTTCAGCGGCCTTACCGTCGGCGGCAAAGCTGCGGTTAGGATCTATCGCTTCGGGTGTCCAGCGGTTAATGGTTTCATATCCCCAGGGGCTAATGCAGGGCAACACCAGTATATTAAGGTTATCGCTGTAGGCTTTAGCCTGGCTTTGTAAAAAACGCAGCGCACCATGCACACCGCTGGTTTCATAACCGTGCACACCGCCGGTGACTAAAACAGTCGGCTTGTTGCTTTGCCAGTTACGGTTTTTAACGGCAAACAGCGGGTAGGTTTTGCCACTAACGTGGCGGTAATCCAGCTCGCCGTATTGTTCAACGTCAAAATCGGTTGTTAACGCTTCTATCGCCGGCAAGACTTCGGCAAAAAAACTACGCTTTACGCTTTGCTCGCTTAACCACTGCGCGATTTGTGCCGCGCCCCAGGCCTGGCCGACAGTACCAATATGATAAATTTTATCCATGCTCACCCCGCTGATGAATCGAAAACTATCAGCTGCCAGCGGCAGCTTTGTTCAGTGGCGCGACTTTAGCATTTATTGGTAATGGCTGGCTATTGGTGCCGGTCGTGGCATCGGTGCATGTCAGCGGTTTTCCAGCCGGTTATAGTCCAGCCAGCCGCTGTCTACCGGGTGGTTTTGCCTAAACTGCTGGTTGAGTTTATCGCTAAAAGCCCAAAAGTCGGGCTGGCTGCGCCTGATGCCAAAGTTATCCAGCAGCCCGGCGTAATCCTGCTCACTGCTAATTTGCTGCGCCTGCGCCACCAGTTTGGCTAAGTCGGCTTCTTTTACCCGCCAGAAGGCGTTGGGGTAGCTGCCCAGCAGGCCGTATACCAGCGTCATATTATCCTCGGCCGGGTTGCGGTTGTCGGCTTCGCTAAACAGGCTATTGACGTTGTAATGTGCGCTGTTGCGGATAAGGGTAAATAGCTGCGCGGCGCCGCCGTTGTCAGGCTCTACCATGATCATCGTCAGCTCTGGCAAAGTCGATGCGGTAACGCCCTTCAGTTTGCCCAGCTCTGCCAGCAAGGAACGGCTATTAGCCGTTAAACCAGCATTCGCCAGCTGATAGCGTGTCGGCTGCACCTTCGCTAAATGCACAGCAAAGCGCTGATACAGCTCGGCTTTGGGCTTATCGGTACTAAAGCTTAAGCCACTGGGCTGGGTAAAAGAGTTGATATCATCGCGGATAAAGGCGGTCAGCTCGACGCCGGCTTTTTGATACCAGTTATTAAATTCACGCCGGCGCTCATCCGGTGGTAAAAACGCCAGAAAATTCGACTCGCCTTCCATACGCAGAAAGTCCATATACAGCCGCGTCATCAGCTGATGGCCATAGTTGCCGTAGACATCAAAGCCGGCTACCAGCAGGTAATGAATACGCTCCAGCAGCGCATAATCAATCACCCAGGCCGTTTTCGGCTGCTGGCCAACCAGACCTTTTACTACGGTAGCGTTATCAAAGTGGCGGAACACCGTCAGGCTGGCGTTGTCGTTACTGCCATCGCCCTGCCACAGGCCTTGCTCGGTTAAGTGGCGGCCATCTTTGAGTGCCTGGTTTAAAAAAGCACTGCGCGCACGGACATAATTGCCCTGGCGTTTGGCAAAAGCGACCCAGCTTAGTGCCAGGGTGCTGCTGTCTTTCTCAGCCGGTAGCCGCAGGTTATCGCGCTGCGACAGATAAAACGCCTCAACATCTTTGCTGCTGGCCATCTCGGGGGCAACAAAGTACACCCAGAAGTGGTCGTTAATTACATTTAGCGCGACCTGACCGCGGCACACCGGGCCTTTGATATAGCCCATAATGGTATTTTCCGCCCGTTCCAGCATAAAACGGTAGCGTGCATTGACCGGCAGCTGGGCAAAGGCGGTGAGCGGGTTAGCGGCGACTTCGGGCTCGTAGCCCGGCAGTTCAGTTACCTGGTAGTCGGCGTTAACAAACCACTGCTGCCATTTGGCCAGTAAATCGGCATTAATGTCATAAGGTTGGTGGGTTTTATTGACAATAGTGGCACTTAGCGGCAACAGCCGGTAATAAGGTCGTGTCACGCCCGGATCATCAAAGGGCCGGCGGCTGGCAATCACTTCAATGGGTTTGCCGGGTGGCGTTTTTGAGCGTACCAGCTGATAAAACTGCGGCGTTTCTTGTTTGGTATGCAAGGCGCTGAAATACAGCTGCGAGGTAAATAAGTGCTCAAAAATATAGCGCGCACTGAGCTGCCTATTCAGATCATCGGCATTTAGCCACTGTTCCAGTTTGGCCACTTCGGCTTGTTGCTCAGCGCTAAGTGGTGCAGAGGCTGGCATGGCAGCGCCTTGTTTAAGCCAGTTTATCAGTAACTGATGCTCTTCACTGCTTAGGGCTGGCAGGCCATAGGGCATGCCGGCTAAAGGTTGGCGGCGGGCAAAGTGGTCAAACTCTTCAATGGTGGGGCAGCTTTGCTCGCGGTTCAGGCTAAAATCAAATGCTTTGGGCAAAATGCTGCTGTCGGGCAATGGCTGTTGCTGTTTAAGCTCGAGCATTTTAGCCAGTACCGAGGCCTGGGTGTTGGCCGCCGGGTTTTGGCTGCGCTCGTTTAGCACCGGAAAAAAGCCGCGTTCGCGCCACTGTGTTGTGCTGTACGCATCCAGCATCAACCGGTTCGGTGTCGCGGCCAGTAAGCGGGTGCCATCATACACTTTTTCTTTATGGGCGCCGCGTGCTATGCCTTCCGTTGAGGTCATATTCAGCTGGCACGGCGAGTCATAACAGGCATGGCACACCACGCAGCGGGCATCAATAAGTGGCTTAATGTGTTGGCTAAAGTGCTCATCTGCGTCGCTGCTGATGGCGGCGCGGTTATCCGGCGTGGCACGGCCGTATTGTTTATCCAGCTCCAGGCCAGCCAGTGCTGCGCAGCCAGCGCAGACCAGTACCGTTAATACCAGCCAGGTTTTCCAGTTGCGCTGTGGCATAGCCGCTCCTGCTATCGGGTTTTGCTTATGCTAGCGCGTTTAGCCCAGCTTGACCAATTTGTGGCCCTGGTGCTGGCGTGGCTGTGGTAGCGCGTTCTCAAATGACAGTGGCTGTGCTAACCTGCCAGCATGTTGTTTTGCCAGAGAATTCGCATGCCTGAAGCCGGTTTTGTTGTCATCCACGCCAATCAGCTGGAAACGCTGCGAGAGTTACTGGTGCAGTGGCTGAGCAAGCAGCCGGTGCCGGTGCTGGGCACCGAGCAAATATTGGTACAAAGTAATGGTATTGCCCAGTGGCTGAAGATGGCACTGGCCGAAACCGGCAACGGCCACCCCGGCATTGCCGCTGGTTTAAAAGTGGAGCTGCCAAACCAGTTTGTCTGGCAGCTTTACCGCGCTGTGCTGGGCGATAGTATTCCGAAAAGCCTGCCGTATGACAAACTGAATTTAAGCTGGCGTCTGCTTGGCTTATTGCCCAAGTTAACCGATAGCGTGTATCAGCCGCTTAAACGTTATTTGCAGGATGACAACGATGGCCGTAAAAGTTATCAGCTGGCGCTGCGCTTAGCGGACTTATTTGACCAGTATCAGGTATACCGCGCCGACTGGCTGCAAAGCTGGCGCGATGGTGACAATGCCCTGCCGGGCAGTAAGCAACTGCAGGTGCCGGACGATCAACTGTGGCAGCCGGCATTGTGGCGTTTGCTGCAAAGCCAGATGAGCAACATGCTTGGCGAACTGGCATTTTCCAGCCGCGCTGATGTGCACAATAAAGCCCTTAGCGCGCTGCGGCAAGGTCAGCTGGCGCGGCCCGACTTACTGCCCGATCGCATCGTGGTGTTTGGCGTCTCGTCCTTGCCGCAACAAACGGTAGAGCTTTTAGCGGCGCTGGGCGCGCAGCGCCAGGTGCTGCTTACCGTGCTTAACCCCTGCCGGCATTTTTGGGGCGATATCAGCCATGTTAAAGATGAGGTGCGCACCGCGCAAAAACGCCATGGCCGCAAACCGGGCCTGCCGCCGGTGCTGGATACCGATGCCTTGTATTTACATGCGCCGGTACTGCTGGCCAGTTTAGGCAAGCAGGGGCGTGATTACATCAGCTTGCTGGATGGTTTTGACAGCAGCGAGCAATACCGGCACTGGTTTAATGGCCGCATTGATTTATTTGCTGAGCCGGTAGCCGATATCAGCGCCTTACCGCTGTTGGCGCAGCTGCAACAAGATATGCTGGAGCTTAACCCGACGCCAAACCCGCCGCGGCTACTCAGTGCAAATGACAACAGCATTAGCTTTCATATAGCGCACAGCCGCCAGCGTGAAGTAGAGATATTGCAGGACAACCTGATCGCCGCCTTTGCCGCCGACCCTGAGTTAAAACCGCGCGATGTGATTATTATGACGCCGGATATCAGCCTGTACCAAAGCCATGTGCATGCCGTGTTTGGCCGGCTGGCGACCGATGATGCGCGCTTTTTGCCCTATACCTTAGCCGATCAGAGCCTGCGCGGCAGCCAGCCGCTGATGCTGGCGCTGGAATACCTGCTGGATTTACCGCAGCAGCGTTTTAGTTTAAGCGAAGTATGCGATTTGCTGGACGTGCCGGCCATTCAGCGCCGTTTTGGCATCAGCAGCGAGGCGCTGCCGCAGTTACGTTTATGGCTAACTGAAGCTGGTGCCCGTTGGGGGCTGGATGCACAGCAGCGCGCCAGCTTAGACTTAGCGGCGCCGGGCAGTCAGTACAGCTGGATGTTTGCCATCGAGCGTATGTTGCTCGGCTTTGCCATCGGCGAGGTTGACAGCTGGCAAGGCTGTGCGCCCTACACTGAGGTAGCCGGCTTAGCTGCAGCAGAGCTTGGGCCTGTGCTGCAGTTTGTGCAGCAGTTAAAGCGCTGGCAGCAGAGTTTTAGCGCTGAGCAAAGCCAGCGTGGCCTGGCGGACTGGCAGCAGTTGCTGTTGGGTGATAACGGCCTGCTGCCCAGCCTGTTTGATTTTAGCGAAGCGCAGGATCAGCAAATATACGCCCGGCTTAGCGATGCCATGGCAACCTTAGTTGACGCAGCGCAAAGCGGCGATTTTAGCGGCAGTGTTAGCCTGGCGGTGCTGCGCGAAGCCTGGCTGGAGCAGGCTGGCAGCAGTGGTTTAAGCCAACGCTTTTTAGCCGGTAGTCTGACGTTTTCTACCTTAATGCCAATGCGTGCCATCCCGTTTAAGCGTATTTATCTGCTGGGCTTAAATGATGGTGACTATCCGCGTTCAAGAATGCGTGATGATTTTGACTTAATGGCGCACGATTACCGCCCCGGCGATCGCTCGCGGCGCGATGATGACCGCTATTTGTTTTTAGAGGCGCTGCTAAGTGCACGCGAGGCATTGTATTTAAGCTGGGTTGGGCGCGATATCCGCAATAACAGCGAGCTGCCGCCCAGTGTGTTGCTAAGCCAGTTAATGGATCTGCTCGACAGCGGCTGGCAGCATCCGTGCACTAAAGCCGTATCAAAAGCCTTATGCCATAGCTACCCGCTGCAGCCGTTTTCGCCGCAGTATTTTAATGGTGCTCTACCAACTTACGCCCATGAGTGGCAGGCTGCCCATCAGCCAGCGCTGGCACTGAGCGCTGCCAGCGACGTTGAGCTTGAATACCCACTGTTAAGCCTGCGTCTGCTGGATGACTTTCTGGCCAACCCGTGCCGGCATTATTTGCAACAGCGCTTTAAAACCCGTTTTTACCCGGCTGAATTAGCCAGTGAAGATAGCGAACCCTTTGTGCTGAATACGCTTGAGCGGTATCAGCTAAAGCAGCAGCTGCTGTTACAACTGTTAGCCGAGCCAGAGCTGGATATCGACCAGGCGGTAGCCGCGCTTGCCGCCCAGGCCAAATTGCCATTGGCGCTGTTTGGGCAGCTAAGCGCGGCCGAAATTAGCCGTGAGGCCAAAGTGGTGTTTGCCCGCTACCAAAGCTGCGGTATTGCCTGGCAGCAGCGCAGTACACCGCTGCTATTGACGCTGCAACCTGCCGGCATAGCGCTACACGACAGCCTGAGTAATGTGTTTCAAAGCCCGGCCGGGCAGCAGGCACTGCTGCAGCTTAGGCCCAGTGCTATCCGCAATAAAGGCGAGCTGCGCTGGCATACGCTACGCAGTAGCTATGTGCAGCAACTGGCCGCCAATGCCCAGGGTGAAGCGGTCAGTACTTATCAGTTTGGCCTGGACGATGCGGTGCAGCTATTACCGCAGGCGCAAAGCCAGGCCAGTGCCCAGTTAGCCAGTCTGGTCAGTTTTTGGCAGCAGGGGCTGGCTGCGCCGCTACCGGTGATGCCAAAAACCGCGCTGTGTTTTCTGCAAACGGGCGATTTAGCCAAATGCCGCGAGCAGTATGAGGGCGGTTATAGCTTAACGGGCGAGCTGGACGGCGCCCCCGAGCTGGCGCGCTATTATCCGGATTTTGCCAGCCTGCTTGCTGCCGGTTTTACCGACTGGGCAGAAAAGCTATATGGCCCTATGTTGCAATTGCCGGTAGCAGAGCTTGGCAAGCAGGAGGCTGACGCATGACTGAGGTGACCTTACTGGACCCGTTACAGTTTGAACTGCACGGCAGTCGCTTAATTGAGGCCAGCGCCGGTACCGGTAAAACCTATACCCTGGCGGCACTTTACCTGCGCTTGGTACTGGGCCATGGCAGCGCACACAGCCGCTTTAATCAGCCATTACTACCGCCACAAATTCTGGTGGTAACCTTTACCCGCGCGGCGACGGCTGAACTTCGCGACCGTATTCGTGCCCGGCTGGTGCAGGCCGCCAATGCCTTTCGTTTGGGCGCAAGCGAGGATGACTATTTAACGGCCCTGCTGCAGTCTTATACGCCAGAGCAGTATGCTGCTTGTGCCAGCCGGCTCAGCATTGCCGCCGAATGGATGGATGAAGCCGCCATTTTTACCATTCACAGCTGGTGTCAGCGTATGCTGGCCGAGCATGCGTTTGACTCGGGCATGCGCTTTGGTGAAGCACTGGCCGATGACAGCCAGCAGCTATTGCACACCTTAGCTTGTGATTACTGGCGCCGTTTTCTCTATCCGCTTGAAGAGCCTACGGTACTTAAAGCGCTGGGCGCGGTGGCAAACTCACCTGAAGATCTGCTCAGCGATGTGCGGCCCTGGCTGGCGGCCGACGCGGTAAATATCCGTTTTAATGCTGGCGGTGCGCCGCTGCCTGCGCCGCTGAGCCCGGCTGCAGCGGCCCTGCCCCTGCAGCAGTGGCAAAGTCAGATGGACGCGCATTGTGCTAAGTTGCAAGCCGCCCTGAGCCCGGATGCACTGCAGCTGTTGGACGATGCTTACGCCAACGGCTGGTTAAACGGCAATAAATACCGTGCCGCCAGTTGGAGCAGCGAGCGGCAGTGGTGGCAGCGCATGCTGGCCGAGCCCAGGCTGTTGCATAACAGCGAACCGGACTTTGCCGCCATGGTGGAAAAATTCAGCGCCGACAAGTTAGCCGCCGGGCAGAAAAAGGGCCAGCCGCTACTTAGCCACCCGCTGTTTGAGCTGTTTAACCACAGCCTTGCGCTATTAGGCAGCAAGCCCGAGCTGGCGCTGGCCGTGCGACACCATGCGGCGCTGACACTGGTAGAACAGTTTGAATGGCACAAAAGGGCGCGCGCCGAGCTGGATTTTAATGACTTGCTGCTAAAGCTGCACGCGGCCCTTAGCGGCGATGGCGGTAGCGTGCTGGCAGCAAGGATCAGGGCGCAATATCCGCTGGCGATGGTGGATGAATTTCAGGATACTGATCCGCTGCAGTTTGCTATTTTTCGCGCCATTTACCCCGAAGTGAACAGCCGTGATGCCGGCCTGATTATGGTCGGTGATCCCAAGCAGGCGATCTACAGCTTTCGCGGCGCCGACTTGCATACCTATTTACAGGCACGGCAGCTCACCCGTGGCCGCCATTACAGTTTGGCCACCAACTTTCGCTCCACCAGCGCATTGGTTGAAGGGGTAAATCAATTATTTAACGGTGCTGAACAGCAGCGCGGCGCCTTTGGCTTTGGCAACGCTTCCAATACCGCCTTACCGTTTTTGCCGGTTAAGGCCAGAGGCAAGGATGAGCAGCTGCAACGCAGTGGCAAGGCTGTCGCCGCCATCAATTACTACCTGGCGCCCAATGAGCCTGGCGAATTAAAAAAAGGCGGTTATCAGGCTCTGATGGCACAGGGCTGCGCCGATGAAATTGCTGGTCTGCTGCAGCAGGCGCAGCAGGGCGAGGCCGGTTTTCGCTCTGCTGATGGCTTAACGGCGCTGCAACCGGCCGATATTGCCATTTTGGTGCGTGATAAAAACGAAGCGGCGCTGATCCGCCGTGAGCTCAGTGCACGCAATGTGCGCTCGGTGTATTTATCGGATAATGAGTCGATATTTCAAAGTGCCGAGGCGCAGGCGGTATTCTTCTGGCTGCGTGCCTGTCAGCAGGTAGAAGATGAAAGCCTGCTGCGCGCGGCACTGGCGCTGCCGCTTAGCAGCAACAGCGATGCCCAGTTATGCCAGTGGTATAACGACGAGCTGGCCTGGGAGCAGCTGACCGAGCAGGTACGGCAGTTCCGCCATATTTGGCGCAGCAAGGGCGTGCTGGCGATGCTTAGCAGCTGGCTGCATTACTTTACCTTACCGGCGAAATGGCTGGCACAGGAGCAAGGCGAGCGCCGGTTGACTAACGTGCTGCACCTGGCTGAACTGTTGCAACATGAAAGCCAGCAGCGCGATGGTGAAAGTGGCTTGCTGCGCTGGTTTGGCGAGCAACTTACCAGCCCGAAAAGCAGTGACGAGCAGCAGCTGCGCCTTGAGAGCGATCAGCAGCTGGTGCAGGTGGTCACCATTCATAAAAGTAAGGGGTTGCAATATAACCTGGTGTTTTTACCGTTTATCTGCGGTTTTAAAAGCGTGAAAAAAGGCCAGCCGCAGCGCTATTTTAACGGCTCTGACATGGTGCTGGACTTAACACCGGATGATGCGGCTTTACAGCAGGCCGAGCGCGAACGGCTGCTGGAAGATATCCGCTTGTTGTATGTCGCCCTGACGCGGCCGGTGTATGCCTGCTATCTCGGCCTGGGGCTGTTTAGTGAAGGGGCAGCGAAAAACAGTAAATTCAGCCAAAGTGCGCTCGGCTATTTGCTCGGCGTGTCGGAATCGCCGACGCTGGCCGAGCTAAACAGTTTACTGGCCGCCTTGCCGTGGCAAGCGCAGCCGTTGCCGCCGTTTTGCCGTTACACGCCAGCTAAGACACAGACAGAGCTGACACCGGCACTTCAGCTGAACCGGGCGCTAAAACGCGAGCACTGGTGGATCGCCAGTTATTCGGCGCTAAAAACCGCTGAGCTGCAAATGCCTGCTCAGACAGCGCAAGCAGAGTCGCCGGCGGCCGATACGCCACTGCTGGCGCTGCTGCAGGAAGAAGCGTTAGAGCAGCCGGCGTACAGTGAGCAGCAGGAGTCGATACACGATTTTCCGCGCGGCGCCTTGCCAGGCACCTTTTTACACCAGCTGCTGGAAGATGCGCAGCAGCATGGCTTTGCCCGTTGTGATGACGCGGCGATTGCCGCTATATTGCCGGCGCAATTGGCACGGCAAAACTGGCAAAGCTGGCAGCAAGTATTAACGCAGTGGCTAAGCCAGATGCTGCAAACACCCCTTAAGGCGGTGGGCAGCAGCTTAGCCGCTGTTAGCCAGGTACGCGCCGAGTTGGAGTTTTGGCTGCAAAGCCAGCAGGTTAATGTACTTAAGCTGGATAAACTGATCACCCAGGCGATATTGCCGGGTGTGGCGCGCCCGGCGCTGCTGCCCGACACGCTAAACGGCATGCTAAAAGGTTTTATCGACTTAACGCTGCAAGGCGCTGATGGCCGTTACTGGGTGCTGGATTATAAATCCAACTGGCTGGGGCCGGATAACAGCCACTATAGCCTTGATAGCATGCAGCAGGCGTTGCTGGATAAACGTTATGACGTGCAGGCCGCGCTGTATTTACTGGCACTGCACCGGCTGTTAAAGCAGCGCCAACCCGGTTATGCGCAGGCGCCAGAGCAGTATATTGGCGGCGCCCTGTACTGGTTTATTCGCGCGCCCGAGCAAGGCCAGTTAGCACTTCATGCTGATATGCCACTGCTGTGGCAGTTAGATGCACTGTTTGCCGGTGAGGAGGTAGCCGATGTCACAGCGTGAGCAACTGGATTTATTTGCCAGTCAGGCTAAGCCCAAGGCCGGGGTACTTGAGGACTTAACGCAAATGCAGGCCCTGTTGCAGCGCTGGGTAGAGCGGCGCTGGCTGCGGGCTTTAGATGCACAGCTGCCACAAACGCTGCATCAGTTAAGTGCTGAGCCAAACCCGCTGATCTGGCTACTATGCGCGCTGCTGTGCCATCAGTACGGTCGTGGCCACAGCTGTATTTTGCTCAGCGATTTAGTCGACGACCCCGACGGTTTGCTGAGCCTGCCGCCGCAAAACCAGTTTTTACAACGCTTTGGTGATAGACCCTCAGCGATATTGCATGGCCTGACACTGCAGCATTATCAGCAGGCGCTGACACACAGCCGCTGGCTGACGAACGACGCCAGCAGTGCCGCACCTTTGGTACTCAGCGACAACCGGCTGTATTTGCACCGGTTGTATCAGGCTGAGCAATTAGTTAAACAGCAGCTACATAGCCGGGTTGCCGCGCAGCTGCCGTTAGCTGGCGCCGTGGCGGCAAAACTGGCTGAGCTGTTTACGCCAGCGCCGGCTACAGACATCGATTGGCAGAAACTGGCCTGCGCTATGGCGCTGCAGCGGCGCTTTAGCATTATTACCGGTGGCCCCGGTACCGGTAAAACCACCACAGTCGTGAAGCTGTTGGCGCTGTTGCAATATGGCGCAGGTCTTGAGCAGCGGCTACTGAATATCAAACTGGCGGCGCCAACCGGCAAGGCCGCGGTGCGGCTGGTGGAGTCCATTAGCGGTGCGCTAAACCGTTTGCCTGCTGAACTGAGCGCTGATATTCCGACCGAAGTCACCACCTTGCACCGCTTATTAGGAGCGCTGCCAAACCGGCGCAGTTTTAAGCATAACGGCCAAAACCCACTGCAGCTGGATGTGCTGGTGGTCGATGAAGCCTCGATGATCGATTTAGAAATGATGGCGGCGCTGTTAGATGCCTTACCGGCGCAGGCACAGCTGGTGCTGCTGGGTGATAAAGATCAGCTGTCGTCAGTAGAAGCTGGCTCAGTGCTGGGCGATTTATGCCGTGGCGCGGATCGGGGCGCTTACCACGCCGAAACCCTTCAACTGTTAGCGCCTTATAGCGACGTTGCGCTGACTGAATATGCCGGCAGTGGCAGTGCGCTGAATCAGGCCACGGTGATGCTGCGCCATAGCCACCGCTTTGATGCCCAATCCGGTATTGGCGTGTTGGCTGCCGCCGTTAACCGGGGGGATACCACAGCACCTGCGCTATTTGCGCAGTTTGACGATATCAGCTTATTACCGGGGCAAAGCGTCACGGCGTTAAAACCGCTGGTGCTGGCCGGTTTTAGGCAGTATCTGGCACTGCTGGATCAACACGACGCCGATGCCGATAGCTGGGCACATAGCATACTGCAGCGCTATAGCCAGTTTCAGCTGCTGTGTGCGCTGCGCAGCGGCGACTGGGGCGTAGAGGGCATTAATACTAAGGTGGGGCAGTGGTTAACCGACGCCGGTTTAGTGGACGCCCGCCAGCTATGGTACCCCGGCCGGCCGGTGATGATGCAGCGCAATAATTACAGCTTAGGCTTAATGAACGGCGATATTGGCATAGCGCTGGTGCAGCCACACACTGGCCAGCTTAGGGTCGTGTTTCAGCTGGCCGATGGCCGGATTAAATGGGTGTTGCCCAGCCGTTTAACCGAGGTGGAAACCGCTTTTGCCATCACGGTGCATAAATCACAGGGCTCGGAATTTAACCACTGTTGTTTAGTGCTGCCGCCGGATAACAGCCCGCTGTTAAGCCGCGAACTTTTGTATACCGGCATTACCCGCGCCAAACAGCAGTTTAGCCTGCTCTGCGCTAACCCGGCGCTGTTGCAGCAGGCGATAGCACGGCGGGTGGCGCGCAGCAGCGGGCTTTAGTGGCCGGTTTTTAGCAGTCTTTGTAACATTGACAGCGCCAGTTGCACCTTGGCGCTGTCGCGCGGTGTTTGTTTGGTCACAATAGATTGATTAAACGGGTACTGATACTCGTTGGCGTTGAGATAACGCAGCTGGCCGCTGTCGACATAGGGCTTGGCAATTTCTGCCGGTAAAAAGCCGATATAGCCGCCGGATAACAATAACGCCAGCCGGGTATCAAACTGATAAGCCCGGGCGCTGGCCTTAAGCTTTTGCAATTGCTTGCGCCCTTCCGGGTTAATGTCGACGCCGGGATGAATGGCCGGGTACTGCGCCAGCAGCTCGTCATTGATGGCGCTGTCGGCCATGTTGAACAGCGGATGCGCGCTGGCACAGCATAAAAAAATCGGCGTACTGAATACATGCTGATATTGCAAACCATCAATCTGGCGATAGCCCGGCATCAGCGCCAGATGGGCCTGATCCTTTAACAGCGCCAGTTCAATTTGCTGCAGTGGCAGCACATCCAGCGCCAGTTGCAGCTGTGGAGCCTGCTGTTGCAGCATGGCACAGAGTTTACTTAGCAGGCCCAGCCGCGATTGATCCAGCTGATCGGCAGTTAAAATCACCAGCTCACCGCTTAATGAATCGGTTAAACCGGCTACCAGCTGGCTAAATTGCTGATGCGCCTGCTCCAGTTGCACAATGGCGTTATACACCGCCTGGCCTTCCCGCGTTAGTGAAAACCCCTGCCGACCGCGCTGGCACAGGGTTAGCTTTAAACGCTGCTCCAGATTAGCAATATGAATGCTGATGGTGGAACGGCCGATATTCAGCTCGGTCTCGGCCGCCGTAAAGCCACCGCAATCCACTACTGTCTGAAAAATCCGTAACAGTTTAATGTCATGTTGGGTCAGGTTTTTCGGCAATCTGGCCATATAGGTTGAATAATTTAAAAGTAAGCGTTGAATGTTTGATATTTAAACCGGTCTGCTAACATGATGCAATAGTCTTAACGGTGTGGAGTATGTAATGAAGCAGATCACAGCAAGCGAATTAGTTAAAAACAGCAGTTATATCAATGGCCGCTGGTGCGATACGCCAGCAAGGTTCGCCGTAGTGAACCCGGCTAACCAGCAGTTATTGCTTGAGGTGGCCGATGCCGGTGCTGCCGAGGCCGAGCAAGCCGTACTGGCCGCCAGCGCGGCCTTTGCCAGCTGGGCCGCATTGCCGGCGGCCAAACGTAGTGAGCTGCTGCTGCGTTGGTATCAACTGGTGATGCAACATCAGCAAGATTTAGCCCGTTTACTGACGTTGGAGCAAGGTAAGCCACTTAGTGAAGCAAAGGGCGAGATAGCCTATGGCGCGTCCTATATGCAGTGGTTTGCCGAAGAAGCCAAGCGGTTGTACGGTGATACGATACCGGCACCGTCAGCCGATAAACGTATCATAGTGCAGCGCCAGCCGGTCGGGGTGGTAACGGCCATTACGCCGTGGAATTTCCCTAATGCGATGATTGCGCGCAAAGCCGCCGCCGCGCTGGCCGCCGGTTGCAGCTTTGTAGTGAAACCGGCGCAGCAAACGCCGTTGTCAGCACTGGCACTGGCTGAACTGGCAGAGCAGGCTGGTATTCCAGCTGGTGTATTTAATGTGGTAGTGGGTAGCGATGCCAAAACGATAGGCGCGGTATTAACCCAGCACCCTAAAGTCGCCAAATTCAGCTTTACCGGCTCTACTGCCGTGGGTAAGCAGCTGCTGAAACAATGTGCCGACGGCGTAAAACGGGTAACGATGGAGCTGGGCGGCAATGCGCCCTTTATTGTGTTTGACGATGCCGACCTGGACGCTGCCGTGCAGGGCCTGCTGGCATCCAAGTTTCGTAATGCCGGCCAGACTTGTGTCTGTGCCAACCGCATTTTAGTGCAGCGCGGCGTCTATCAGGCTTTTGCCGATAAGCTGGCCATTGCCATCACGTCGCTTAAGGTCGGCGATGGTGTAAACAGCGACAGCCAGATTGGGCCCTTAATTGATGACAAAGCGCTGCAGAAAGTCACTGCTCTGGTGCAAGGCGCGGTGGCTGAAGGCGCCAAATTGCTGTTGGGCGGTAGTAGCCACAGCGCCGGTAAACAGTTTTTCCAGCCGACTTTAATTACTGAGGTCAGTGCTGATATGGCGATAAGCAAAGAAGAGATTTTTGGCCCGGTAGCGCCGTTAATGGTGTTTGACAGCGAGGCCGAGGCCATTGCGCTGGCTAACAGCACCGACTATGGCCTGGCGGCCTACTTTTACAGCCGCGATATTGGCCGGGTGTTCCGGGTGGCACAGCAACTACAGTTTGGCATGGTGGGTATTAACGAAGGCATTATCTCCAATGCGGCCGCGCCTTTTGGCGGTGTTAAGCAATCCGGCTTTGGCCGTGAAGGCGCTAAATACGGCCTGGATGACTATACCGATATTAAATACCTGTGTTTGGGTGGGCTTTAACAAGGTAATTTTATAACAAGGCAGTTTTATGACGAATCAGCAGCTACAACAGCGTAAGCAGGCGGTTATCGCCCGAGGCCAGGGTAATGTGTATCCGGTCTATGTGCAGCAGGCGAAAAATGCCGAGCTGTGGGATGTTGAGGGCAAGCGCTATATCGATTTTGGCACCGGCATTGCTGTGTGCAATACCGGCCATGCGCACCCTAAAGTGGTGGCGGCAGCGCAGGCGCAGCTGGCGCGCTTTAGCCACAGCTGCCTGATGATTAACCCCTACGGGCAGGCGGTTGAGCTGGCAGAAAAGCTGACTCAGCTGGCGCCAGGTAGCAGCGCCAAGAAAGCCATTTTTGTCAGCACCGGCGCCGAAGCGGTTGAAAACTGCATTAAAATTGCCCGCGCCCATACCCGACGTCGCGGCGTGATTGCCTTTAGCGGCGGCTTTCATGGCCGCACCAATATGACGATGGCGTTAACCGGCAAGGTCGCGCCTTACAAAACGCTGTTTGGGCCTTTTCCGGCCGATATTTACCATCTGCCGTTTCCGATGGCACTGCATGGCGTCAGTACCGAGCATTCATTGGCAGCTCTGCATAAGCTGTTTAAGGTCGATATCGCGCCGGAAGATGTGGCGGCCATTATTATTGAACCGGTGCAGGGTGAAGGCGGCTTTTATCCGGCACCGCCTGAGCTGCTTAAGGCGCTGCGCCAAGTTTGTGATCATCACGGCATAGTGCTGATTGCCGATGAAATTCAAACCGGCTTTGGCCGCACTGGCAAGCTGTTTGCCATGGAACACAGTGGTGTTGAGCCGGATCTGATGACGATGGCCAAAGGTATCGCCGGTGGCTTACCGCTGGCGGCAGTAGTGGGCAAAAGCGACATTATGGATGCACCGCTGCCGGGTGGTTTGGGGGGCACCTATGGCGGTTCGCCGGTAGCCTGCGCTGCCGCGCTGGCGGTACTGGACGTGATTGAACAGGACAAGCTGTGCGCACAGGCGAATATTATCGGTGAAGCCTTTGCCGCGCGTTTAACCAGCTTGCAGCAGCTATTTCCTGATCGTATTGCTGACGTGCGTCAGCTGGGTGCGATGATCGCGGTCGAATTTATGTACCGGCGCGAGCCCGACGTGGCCTTAACCCAGCAGATCATCGCCCGCTCTGCTGAATACGGCCTGATTTTATTGTCCTGCGGCTTTTACGGCAATGTGCTGCGCTTTTTACCGCCGCTGACGATAGAAGCCGACATACTGCAGCAGGGGCTGGACAAGCTGGATGTGTTACTACGTTCGGTATTAGTGGCTTAATTTTGTATAAATTTTGATAAATTAAGGTTGCAAACTACACTTTTTGTTTAGCCTAAGGATAGCTAAACATGTTTAAGCGCTTTGTGTTATTGCTGTTGCTGTGCTGTACATCATTGCAAGTTTCGGCCAAACCCGAGCTGCTATTGGCGGAAACCTACAGCGACAGTATTGATGTACAGCAGTATTGGATCAGTGAAAAGCTCGACGGTGTGCGTGCTTATTGGGATGGTAAACAGCTTATCTCACGCGGCGGTAATGTTATTGCCGCACCGGATTGGTTTGTCGCCGGTTTTCCGGCCCGGATGCTGGATGGTGAGCTGTGGCTGGGGCGGAATCAGTTTGCAGAAACCTTAAGTATTGTCAGTAAACAGCAGGCAGTTGACAGCGAATGGCAACAGCTTAGCTACTATATTTTTGAACTGCCGCAGGCGCAGGGCAATTTTACTGCGCGTATTGAGGCGATGCAGCAGCTGGTTGTGCAGCAAAACAGCCGCTATCTGAAGATGGTGCCGCAGTTTCGGTTGCAAACCACTGCTGCATTAAAAGCCAAACTGGCCGCTCTGGAGCAGGCAGGGGCTGAAGGGTTAATGCTGCATCGACAAGATGCGCTGTACAGTACAGGGCGCAGCAGTGCTTTGTTAAAGCTGAAATCCTATCAGGATACCGAAGCCGAAGTCATTGGCTACCGGCCAGGCAAAGGTAAGTATCAGGGCATGGTGGGGGCATTAATTGTTAGAACGCCAGAGGGCAGAACCTTTGCCCTTGGTAGCGGGTTAACCGATACTTTGCGACAGCAGCCGCCAGCAATAGGTACCCAGGTTACCTATCGCTATAACGGCTTAACCCGCACAGGGTTACCGCGTTTTGCCCGTTTCTTGCGGATTAGGCCGGGTTTGTAATAGCTTGCACTTTAGCCGCCATTTTGCGAGGATCTGCCAGCGTTATTTTTCCATGAAGTGAGGACGACCTCACCGCTCTATGTCATACGGGGACGGCCCCAACTGAGATGGAGTGTTCTATGTATTGGCTGGTGTTAATTATCGCCGGTGTGTTAGAAGCAGGCTGGCTGATTGGTATTGAAAAATCAGCGTCTTTTAGCAAAATCCCCTATGTTATCTTCGCCGTGGCCTGCATGAGTGCAAGCTTACTGCTATTTGGTATCTCGCTAAAACAGATACCGGCAGCAACCGCTTATCTGGTGTGGCTGGCGGTGGGTGTAGTGTCTATTACGTTGATTAACCATCTGTTTTTTGAGCAACTGATTACCGGCCGTCAGCTGTTTTGTTTTGCCCTGATTATCTGTGGTGTAGCGGGGTTAAAACTGTCTGGTTAAATCATCACAGAGTCCGACTAATGAGGTGATTAACAGTAATATTCACCTCATTATGTGAGCAGATTATTCAGGTTAATCAGTTGTTGTGCAGTGATGAATACACTGGCTTAACCTGTCACCTCTACCGGCAACGGTGTTGCAGCTCGGTATGACAGGTCATCGTAGTAAAACCTTTTAAATCTGCGGATCAACGCCAGCGATATTTCATCTTCTTTAACTAAGCGTTGCGTAACATCCATATTGGCAGCGCGCAGTATGTCGGCATGTTTTGTTAGTGCGGCTTCGGCCTGGGCTAAGTTGCCGTCAAAATCGGCGGGTACAGTGCCCAACAAATTCACCTGATACTGCTCGGTATCGTTAAGCTCTGCAAATGGCAGAATTTCAACATACATACCCGACAACACGTTGTTGGCCTTTTTCGCCTTGTCGCGCAGCGCACCCCTTGGGTCTGCTGCATCAATTCTGTTGTTAAACGCTGTGGGTAGTGCAGGGCGGGAATAGCGTGCGGCCAGCCAATCAGCAAAGTGACGCACGTCGTATTCTTGCATTTGTCTATCTGTGGTAGGACTTAGGCCTTGCAGAAGTGTTTTAGGCACGAATAGCTTTTCAAAGGCTTTTATTTCAATATGTTTTTCAGCCGACATATCGGAGCCGGGCAGACGCTGAATAAATTTGCTGTGAAGAAGGCGAGCGTTTTTATTGTGCTGGTAGTTACCGTCAGGTTTAGCAATTAACCTGGCTGCGTAAACTTCAACATGCGGGTCCAGCTCCAGGTTGTTGTTGGCAATATCACAAGACTGCGAGGCGACAATCAACACAAAGGGCTGGTTGATTGTCACGCCAATTTTTGCACAAATATGGGTTGCGTCAGCGTCGCTAAAGAGTGAGCCTTGCTGCCATCCATTTTGCTCCAGCGCACTGCCAATCATGCCGGTTGTCTCCTTTACGCAAAGGGATCAGCCAGCGACCGTGCAGGCTGGTGTTGCAGGCTTAGTCGGGTGCCGGCAAACAACAAGGTATTTTGGTTTGCACCATTTCGCAGCAGTTCAAGCAGGGTGTTCCCCTCTAATACCGGCGTGTTCAGCAATTCAGTTGGTTTGGGTAAGCCACTCTTAGCCCACTCATTGGCCGTAAGCTGTAACTCATGGATGCGATTAAGTGTTGCCGTGCGAGGGGCCGCGCTGCCATCTATCCAGTTGTAGATACTCTTACGCGTGCTGCCAATAACCTCAGCCAATTGCTCTTTGGTTAAACCGAAGGTGGCGCTTATGGTTTCAATCGCTACAGCAAGCGAATTACCTTTGCTGATCACAAAAGACACCTTTGCACCACTGGGTGACTGGCTGTAACTAACGGTAGCCGTACCACCAGAGCCTTTTAATATACCGGGTAAAGCGTAGCCAACTTCATCCTTAACCAAATTAATTGACGTCGGCATGCGTCGGTAGCTGGTGTTTAATTGCTGCCAGTCTGGGCAATCAGCGTTCCATTCTGCGGTTACGACCATTTTGCTTCCCTCGCATAGTCTGTAGTTACCTGCCAAAACGCGGCCCTTGACGCTTCATGCAGGGCATCTAATCTTGTCAGTGCTTGTTCAAGCTCAAATGTCACCGACTCCTCGCCAGCTTCCCAGATATGATCAAAATCTAACAGCAGCCGTTCGGTCGCGGCCTGATCACGAGCAATATGCACCGGCACATTGCCAATGTCAGGTGGGCAAGTCAGCGGCATTACACCAAACCAGGATCGAATACACAGGGTTCCGCTTTGGGTTTGAATATAGTTTTCTGTTTTTAAATGGCGGGTGCTGCCAAGGCTTTGCGTTGCTGCAGTTGGGATAAATTTTTCATCAACCAACTGGGAGAACTGCTCGTTGTTTTCTGTGGTAACTAAATCACAGTAGCGCAGGCCGATACGTAACAGCAAAGACGGCTCTACTATTTCAATAACGGTTTGCAGCGCATGTTTGCAGGCCTCAGCAAAGCCATCAAAACGCGGATAGTCATTGGTAAAGTACACCAGTTTATCCTGGCTAATATCTATCGCATGCTTTTTATCGCCGGAGATAAACGACCAGCGATGGCTGGACGCAATTTCAAACTGATCGGCCTGCACATGGATAGATTGCTCAGTACTTTTGCGAAACGTAGGGTACTGCCTGCGCAGCGCCTCCTGCAATTTTGGAATATATTGCTCAATTTGCAGGATCTGCGAAAAACGAAACTCGACAAGCACCAGTTTAAGCGGCTGGTTTTCAAGCTTTCTGTATTCAGTCACACCCGTTATCCTTTTGGTTTAGCTAACAGCGGCATAAAATTATACACGAAATTATACACTGCAACTATCAATCTATGTGACAACGGGGTTTTAAGCAAGTTTCGGTTTTGAAAAAATGGTCGCTGAGTGCAACACGATAATGCTAAGTTAGTTCATTCACGCTAAGCCGCAAGAAGTGACCAAATCACTGTTGCTGTGGAAGGGCATCAAATAAACCAATACTCTGGCACGCGTCAAGAAATGGTTTTTTTAGAAAGTTGCACTCAGCGAATGGCTTATTTTGTGTTTGTCTTGTTAATGTACGAAGAAAATGTGCAGGATCACGGCCGTCTTCTTTCCATTCATCCAGTACTTGTGTCAGCCAGTATTTACCGTCGTTATCACCGCAGAATTTGGCTTTGTAGCGCTCTTCAATGCCATAGACTTCCTTCCACGTTTCGATCTCATCGTTAATTGCAACCGGGCCAAATTGGAGAGTAATGTCGGTTGGAGTAAGCTTAGTAATATCGGAGTGCTGCAAATCAACTTTTAGATCTATTGAATGTGCCGTTGTTTTGTAAGGATAGAAGACAACACGCCTACGAACAGTTCTAACCGGATCTTTAGGTGTATAGGTAGGATTCTTGCTGGTTTTGTAACTACTGTTGCAGTAATGACAAGCCGGAACCAAATTTTTAAAGTTGATCGAGTTAAAAGGATAAATGGCTTTAGGTAAATAATGGTCGTAGGCTTCGCGTTTACTATGATATTCGCTCAACAAATCACTGATACCGCAAAAAGGACATTTCCCAGTTTTATTGGTTTTAACAAAAGCGTGATAGTGATCGTCAATTTCACCAATCTTTTCGCGTAGTGCTGCAAGATTAAGTAGTGAATGAGAATATATGTCTTTGAAAAATTTACCTAGTTGTTCAGTTAGGTCTACGTGAATAGCTGCAATGTCTGAGTATCGTGCTAATTGTGTGCTTGGGTCATTGTTACAGACCTTCTCTATTTCATTGTTGGCTTTATACCATTGTTTAAATTGATCTATTTGTTGTGGCGTTAATGGTTCAAAAAGAGCATAAATAGCTTTTATTTCTTTATAAAACTGCTTGCCACGGGTTGGTGCGTTCGAGGCAAAGCCGAATGACGTAAGCACCTCTTTTAAATCTGGATTGTTATCAAATAATTCCAGAGTAAATTCAGTTCCAATAGGTGCCTTACACCACACTTCAAAAAAAATAAAATCGATAAACTCCTGCATCTTCTCCATCTGATGCGGTACATAGGTGTAAGGGAACAGCATTAGTGTTCAGCCTCCTCATTATTGCCTTGTTCACTCGCCAGTATGGCTTTGATTAATAATAACTTTTCTACTGAGTCGCCTAGATTTCTGTGAATTTCGTTGATCAATTCTTCGTTATTTTCATCACCCTGCTCAAAGCGTTGGCGTAGCGTGTCCAGAATTTCCTGAGCATAAGCACCAATCGTCTCGCGCTTGCCAAAGGTGCTCATGGTTATTTTATTGATTGATGCACCCAACGTATTGTACTCAGGTGTTTTGATTGTGACGTTACCGTCTTGCTTTTTAAACACCAATACCTTCTCGGGCTTGCTGTCGGAGATTAAAAATGGCGTATGGGTGGTTATCAACATTTCCTGGCTGGCGTCGCCATCTTTCGGGAAACACTGACGCAACCGGCTGATAAAGTTGGCGCGCCAGTCGGGGTTAAAGTGGGTTTCGGGCTCGTCCAGTAGAAACAGACTGTTGGTATTGCGAAATAGCAGGCACAAGCCAAGGCTGTGGAGCAACTGGTGTTCACCATCCGACAGTTCTTTTAGCAACATCGGCTTTTTTGCACCCTTTTTTGTAAAGTAAAAATTCTTAAAACGCATAATGCGTTGATCAGAAGGCAATACCGGAATGGTTTCACTCACATAATGGCTCTTGCTACGATACAAATCAGCTTTGATTGAGTCGCCAACCGTGTACAGGTTTAAGTTTAATAAAACTTGAAAAGCGTGGAACAAGTGGCGCACAGAGTTTTCTGGATTTTCAAAGTCTTGAAAGTTTTGTCTAAATGCTTGTTTTGTCGCTGGGGTTACCCAGTAGTCAAGGATAAGAACATCGTTAGCCTCATCTTCATAACTAAGCGTGGCGCAGCGTTTAAGTGAGCTAATAATGCGATCTGATTTTTTATCGCCTTCAAGCAGGTGTAGCAGATTCAGGCGATAACTTGGGTTACCCCGCTCATCTTTTTCAAGGCTAAGTGCCGGATGATCTTGTATTATGCTTTCTAAAGTTCGTTGCTGATTATCGCTATCACTGTCAAAAGTTTCAACTTGAGCAGCCGTCAGTGAAATACTCCGGCGTAAAATAATCCGAAACTCACTAAGTGAATTTATACCAATATCTTTTTGGAATGGCTGTAAGGTATCTTCGTTCTGAAATAGATAATTACACAGCAAAATTGCCTGGCTGAAACTACTATCAAGGCAAATCATTCTTGCTTCAGGCTTTTGATTGTAGATACCTTGGTTTTTTAGTATTTGCCAGTATTCATCAAATTGAATAAAGCGAATTTTAAAAAACGGTACACTAATAATTTCATTCTCACCAGACGAGTAGCTGATGACATATTCAGGCAACAACTTTCGTCGTAAAGCTCTCCCTAAACTAGTTTCTTTATCTTTCTCCAACGCCTCTAATCTTTTCCAACATCTTAGGTCTTCCTCCCATATCCACCATTGAGGATATTGTGCCACTTCCTTTGATATTTTTAATCTGGTTCGTTTATTTTCGCTCTTTAGTTCTGGAGGAGATTGAATAATGTATTCAATCTCAAACCCATCTGGTACAGAATAATTAGCGCGGAATCCTCTAGGGTTAAGTTGAGATTCATAGTCAAAATTATCAGGTCTGTTCCCTAAATATTGACATTCCAACTGAAAAAAAATCGCGCTGAGTAGTTCAAGGAGGTTCGATTTGCCACTGCCATTTCGCCCAGCACAAATGAAAGGGGCAAATTCACCTAGATTGGCAAGTTCTTCCTGAAGATCCAATTCGCGAATAAAATAATGTTCAAAACCATATGGTAAGCTTCGAAAACCTTTAGGGTCAGTGATTTTAAGTCGCAATAGCTTCATCTAGCCGTACCTTTGCCGTAGCGACTTTGGCTTTCATTAACTATAAGCTGAATTTGATTATTTTCCTCGTCAAAAAGCTGTGCAAGCCTTTCGGACTTTAATGCTTCAAACACCCAGTCTTTGATGATCTCGTAATCGTCCACTCCCAGCTCAAAATCCGTTTCTGGGTGCAGTTCGACTATACGGGCTTGAGCTGCAGCAATAAAATCGTTGACAGAAAATGGAGCAAAACCGATTTGCAGACAATAACTTTCCAACCATTCATAAAGCAAACGTTCGCGCAGCGAGCTGTTGGTTTGGGCGTCTAACAGATAATCGGTATCGGGCAGGTTGATGGGTAAATCTTCAGTTTCAGGTATGGTGACTTGTTCCGAAGCATCGGCTTTCGTTGTATTGACCTGAACATCCGGCAATGGCACTCGCGATAAATCCAGCGCACCTTTAAAGGCTTGCTGGCTGAGTGCAACGTAGAGTGATTCCAGATCATCCAGGCTTTGCTGGTAGCGGGATTTAAGCGTTTCGATCTTTTCTACGATGCTGGCAAATTGGTTTTGAGGTTCTATTGGCGGCTTGACTAAGGTGATTTTTTCAAAATCTCCTTTTGTCAGGATTTTTTTCATACCTTTTGCAGCATGACTTTGAATATACGCCTGACTCAACTTGAAGAGACCGTATAGATAAAGAGGATTAACATCTTTGCCAGGTTGTATAGCATTTATTTGTTGATTGAAAGCTACTGTTCTATCAGTTAATGCTGCGCGACCAATGGATTCAATGCTACCAGCAATGCACGCAATAAGAAGAGCGCCTTTTTCCAGCATTCTGGCTTTATGTGATCCTTTTTCAGAAAGATGTTCAGCTGCATGTGTGATATACATTGCATCTTTGGGGATGTTATCTGTTTTTATCCACTCGATGAAATCGCCATCGTAATTAGAGGGCTCATTTCTAGGTGGAGTATTTCCAGTTAAAATTCTACCGAATGTTTTTAACTCAGGTTTATCCCATGCCCTCTCATTCCTTACCGGATCACCAAACATTTCGAAAAACACGCTTTTCAGCAGGTCGTCGAGTTGTTGCAGATGTTGTTTGCGCTGGGTGATAAGTCCTTCCACGCTGCCAAGTAGATGGGCAATGCGGATTTGGTCGTCGAAGGATGGTAAGGGAATTTTTATCTCTGCCAAAGATTTTAAATTGAGAGTTTTCCCCATTACAGCCTGGTTAGAGCCGCCATATGTTACAGACTTTAACGCGTAATAGAGATATTCAGCAGTCAGTTTCTTACCATCTTTAATAGAAAAAGCGGCAATAGCTTCATTCGTAAAGAGATCGCAACCAGCAAAAGCCATTTTACCTATAGTTAGTTTGAAACTGAAAAGTAATGTCCCTTTTTTTACAAGTTTGCATCGGGCATCTTTAACACCAATATCAGTTATCTGCTCTTTTGTTTCAGTGACAGTTTTTGAATTGAGATCTCGAATTGAAACCCATGGATACCCATCGCCCCAATATTCCGCTTTGTTTCTTGATGGGGTTCGTCCTATGGAAATGTCTAAGAGGCTAGACAGTTTTTCCTGTCTCATCCCACCATCCTCTTCAATTCCAAAAGCTCCCGCACGATGCCACTTTGTATTTTTTCCAGCTCCGTATATTCCACATCGCCGACTTCAGCTTGAATCAAGCGATCTAAAATTACGCTGGGCGCATCATAATGCACCTCTTCAAATACATCTTCTTTGTAGCGACTTAACGACAAATCATAGTCATTCTTTTCATCTACTATTTCGCTGTATGGCACCATAAAACATTTGGCAGTGCGGTCGGTGTCTTTCTCAGTACTACGAGTGTGATATTTGGCGATGATATCCTGTAGATCGCCCCAATCATCTTTTCCATCAGGTGTCTTCTGCTTGGTGCGTTTATCATCCAACGAATAGCCATCGGCGGCCATTTCATAAAACCACACATGCTCGGTGGCTGGTTTATCGACCTTGTCTTTCGGCCCCCAAACTTTAGTAAATAGCAATATGGCAGTACTAACCCCTGCATAGGGTTTAAAGACGCCGCTCGGCAGGGTGATCACTGCTTTTAGGTCGCAACGTTCTACCAGGATTTTGCGTAAATCCTTAAACGCTTTGCCTGAACCAAACAGCACGCCCTGCGGCACAATCACAGCGGCGGTGCCGCCTTTTTTCAATAGGCGATAAATGTTTTCAACAAACAGTAATTCTGTTTTGGTGGTGGCCAGTTGCAGGTTTTCGTTAATGTCGCCTTTATCGATGCTGCCGGTAAAGGGCGGGTTAGCCATAATGATGTTGTATTCGGCTTCCTGGTTGTAGCTTTTGCTTAGCGTATCTTTGTAATCAATATTGGGCTCATCGATACCGTGCATCATCAGGTTCATTAAACCTAAGCGCACCATGGTGCTGTCGATGTCGTAACCCCATAGTGAGGCACTTAAAATAGCCTGTGCTTTGTCGGTAAGCGTTGCGGAAACTGAGGTGCGGATAAAACCGTCTTCATCCGGTTTAATGTCAGTGGTTCCAGCCTTTTTGGCTAATTCAGTCACAATATATTGATAGGCACCAAGCAAAAAGCCGCCCGAGCCACAGGCTGGGTCGGCAATTTTATGGCCCAACTGCGGTTGCACTAAATCTGCTACCAATTTGATGATATGGCGCGGGGTGCGGAACTGGCCGTTTTTACCGGCGGTGGCGATTTCTGAAAGTAAGTATTCATAGACATCGCCCTGAATATCCTGAAAAGCCTGGCCTTTTTCTTGCGAGTCTTTCTCCATCACCTCAAAGATTTCGTCAATCGTCCCCATTGCTTCTACTAGCAAAGACTCTTTGGGAATGATGAACACTGCGTTACGCATATGATGCGTAAAGTTGGATTCTGCCCCATTTAAATCTTTTAGAAACGGAAAAACCTTATTTGCAACATGAGGCAATCGATCTGTTGCATTCATTCGCTTGAAAAAACTCCAACGCAGCTCTGATTTTGGTATTGGACGTTGTTCGCTTCCCGGCCGGTTTCGCTCTTCTGGTGGGATCCAATTACCCTCAAATTTTGATGTATATTTTTCTTCTGTCCATTCGGCATCAGCCTGACGTTTTAAATCCAGCTCGTCCAGCCGCTTCATAAATAACAGATAAGTGATCTGCTCAATAGCCGTAAGCGGGTTGCTAATACCACCGCTCCAAAATTTATTCCACAGCTGGTCAATCTTACTTTTTAATTCAGGGTTGTTCTGTAACATGGTTTTACCTAGGTTAGGCAGCCAGCGCTTGCGCCAGCTGTAAAATTTCGTTTATTTCTGTCGGGTTAAATACGCCACGAATGCCCTGTGGATGAAGCACAGTAAAAGGTGCGCTGATTAAATCTTTCTTTTCCAGCTTTTCACGCTCGATAATGAAGTTTTTCAGCAGGTTTAAAAACTCCATCTGCCGGCTATTTAGCGTGGTATGGGCTCGGATGAATTGCTCAAAAGCTGCACTGACTTCATCGGGGAAGCTTTTTAACACCTCAATACCAAGAATGTACCGCATAAACTGAATAAAGCGTGCTTTACGGTTTTTATACACCTGACGCAGCAGGTCCTCAGTAATATGTGGGTGTTCTTCGTGCAGCAATTCGGCTAACGCATTCGCCTCTTCTGCAGTGACCATTTCACCATTTTTTATCTTTTTAAGTACTGGGTTGTGTTCTGTCAGCTCGGCAATCAGGTTCTCAACCATCTCACGGTAACGTGTAACACTTACTGCTTCATTTTGCGGGCCAAACTCTACCCATTCCTTTTTATGCAGCTCGTCCACTAAATCAAGATGGGTTTGCTCTTGCCCGGTGTTTTGTTCCCGGAATTTCATTAATGGGCCGAGCTTATTGCTTAGCTCATCAAAACTGGCTTCGTCGGCGTTGCTCCAATATCTCGGAGTTTGTGCGGCGCGTATTAATTCTTGTTCGAGTTTTACAAAGGGCACGGACAATGGCAGCTCACTGATTTGTTCAACGATGCCTTCTTTCAGGATGTCGGCTTGCGCATTTTCTTCCCGCAAAGCTGCTAGTGAGTATTCCAGCACATCGCGTTCAAACCGCATGGCTTTAAAGTCAGCTTCAGACACAGTGCGGAACAACGGTTTAATTTCAGCGCGTAGAAACTCCAGCTTGTCATGGTTAAGGGTGAGCCAGAAGTTGTCATCTGCAAGGCGGGCAAGTGCGGCTGCAGCTTCTTTGATGACTACCGAATTTTCTGGCAAGGCGGCAATTTGGGCGCGCAGCTTGGCCACTTCATTTGCAGCGATATCGACATGGCCGGTATCGTTAGCGGTTTCGATTTTATCCAGCCGCAAGCCGACTAATTTAACCGGCAAGGGCAGTTGAGGTTTGAGCTCTTTGCCTTTGGGGTTAAGTTTGAAGTATTCAAAGTTATCCCAGCAGTCGAGAATCAAAAATACGTCTTTTTCTAAACACCAGGGTTTGGGTTTATTGGTTTCAAGTAATCGTGTACCGCGTCCCACCATCTGCCAGAATTTGGTGTAGGAATAAACCGGTTTGGCGAACACGAGGTTTACGATTTCGCGCACGTCGATGCCGGTATCGAGCATATCAACACTGATGGCAATGCGGGGCATGTCGTTATTAGTGAACTGGTCGAGCAGACCGCCTTTGCCGTAAACGCGCGGATCGTCAGACACCAGTACTTTTGCCAGTTCACCGTGGTACTGCGGGTAGAGCTTGTCAAAAATCTCTTCAATACGGCGCGCATGGGCTTTGGTAGCACAAAAGAAAATAGTTTTGCCGGGCAGCACACCGTTGCCATCCTTTATGGCTTCTTCCATAAATTCGCGCACGATCAGGGTATTGGTGCCCTTATTGACCACTTGCTTTTCCAGCTGAGTACCCTCGAAGTTGATATCTTCAACTTCCTTGCCTTGCAATATCAGATTTTTCTGGTCTTCCAGCGAAATAGTGCGCTTGCTGATGCCCTCCATCTGGAACTTGGTCTGAATTTTCATTACCTGAAAATTACAGAGGTAAGGCGGTTTGTTGTTTACCGCTTCTTCGTAGGTGTAAGCGAAGGTTGGAATACCATCTTCACAGTGAAACAGCTCGAAGGTGTTATGATCGATGATATCCGTGGGTGTTGCTGTTAAACCCAAAGTGATGGTTTTGAAATAAGCGAGCACTTCACCAAAGGTGTTGTAGATGGAACGGTGGCTTTCATCGATCACGATAAAATCAAAAAAATGCGGTGAAAGGTGCTGAGTATCGTCACGAATAATATTTAGCATGGTTGGGTAGGTAGCGACATAGATCCGCCTGTCTTTAGCAATCAGCTTCTCACCCACATTTGGCCAACGAGGCTCATTCGGCAGGTGCTCTTTAAATGCCGCCAAAGCTTGTTCGCGCAGTGCTATACGATCTACCAGAAACAACACTTTTTCTGCATGGCCAGCGCGCATTAGCGCATCGGTAAGGGCGATACAGGTGCGGGTTTTGCCGGTACCGGTGGCCATAACCAATAAGAATTCGCGTTTCTTTTGCTCAATGCCGTCTAGTACTGAACGAATAGCGCGGATTTGGTAATCACGCCCGGCAATTTCGGTGTTGATAAGCTCCTGCGTGAGAGGTTTACGATTACGGCGGATGTAAGCAAAACGCTCTAAATCATCTCGCGTAGGAAAACCAACGACCTTACGCGGCGGTGCATTTTCAAGATCCCAGAAATAAAGCTGGTGGCCATTGGTGTAGAAGCAAAACGGCAATTCACCGCCAATCTGCTTTTGAATGTTGTAACAATATTGCTTGGCTTGCTCCCGACCAAGGGCGGCATCTTTGCTGGTTCGTTTGGCTTCTACTACGGCTAGCGGCTTGCCGTCTTTGCCTAATAAAACATAGTCACTAAATTGGTGGCCTTCGTAGAGTGTTCTTGCTTCAGTCACGCCGTCTGGTAATGCCGTAATGATATCGAACTCTTCAACAACTTGGGTTGGATCTTTGAGGTTCCAACCTGCCAAGGTGAGTTGCTGGTTAATAAGTTCTGACCGGGTTTGTGCTTCGGTTTTACTCATAGCCTAGTGACGTCCTTGTTCGATACCTTGAATCATCAATCGCTCTGCCTGCGCTTAACAACTTATCTACTTTGCTGAGTTGAAAACTCAAGTGACTGTCAACATACATGCAGGTATTCAAGTAAGCAATAGACTGTTATTTATCAGTTATTCCACGTTCTGAATTTGCTCTCGCATCTGCTCGATTAACACCTTAAGCTCTACCGCGGCATTGGTGATCTCTGTGCTGATGGCTTTGGATGACAGCGTATTCGCTTCGCGGTTAAATTCCTGCATCATAAAATCAAGACGGCGGCCGCAGGCGCCACCTTTTTTCAGCGTGTGGCGGGTTTCTTTAATGTGGGCGTCAAGGCGGTCGAGCTCTTCCGCTACGTCGGATTTTGACGCTAAAAACGCCATTTCCTGCTCTAACCGGCTTTGGTCTAAATCGGTTTTAATTTCATTTAAGCGGTTGACGATACGGTCGCGTTGCCACTGCATGGCTTGTGGCAGATGACTGCGCACAAAAGCGACTTGCTCACCGATGGCGGTTAAGCGCTGCTGGATCATCTGCTCGATGGCTTCACCTTCCCGACCTCGGCCGGCTAAAAAGTCTTGCAACGCCGCATCAAAACCGGCCAGCAGTTCAGCTTGCAGCGCATCTACATCTTCGCTTGGTGTTTCCATTACGCCGGGCCAGCGCAAAATGTCGGCAATGTTTAACTGGGCTTGCGGCGCTTTTTGCAGTAACTGCTGGGCTTTTTGCAGCAATTGCTCAGCGAATACTTCGTTTAATGTCAGTTCACCAGCCGCTTGATTAGCCTGATAACGCAGGTTTACTTCAATCTTACCGCGCTGCAGGCTGTTACGGAGTTTGTCGCGCAGCAGGCTTTCTAAACCACGAAACTGCTCGGGCAGGCGAAAGTAGGACTCCAGGTAACGCTGGTTTACCGAGCGGATCTCCCACTGGGCGGTGCCCCAGCTGGCTTTGGTTTCGTGACGGGCGAAGGCGGTCATGCTGTGGATCATATATGGCTCTCTGGCGACAAATAAACACCGAGTATACCGCAGGATTGGCGAATTTGGCGAATTGCTCGCAGTCTGGCCGCCTACGTGCATTTAGAAATTCATAGCGTATAATGTCGGACATTGTTAATTTCAGGAGTGCAGCTATGCGTCCAAGTGGCAGAACCGCCAGCCAGATCCGTCCCCTTACTTTTACCCGTCAATTTACTGCCCATGCTGAAGGCTCAGTGCTGGTGGAATTTGGTAACACCAAAGTAATTTGTACCGCCAGCGTAATTGAAGGTGTGCCGCGCTTTATGAAAGGCCAGGGCAAAGGCTGGGTTACCGCCGAGTACGGCATGTTGCCACGCGCTACCCATACCCGTAATGACCGCGAAGCGGCACGCGGTAAGCAAGGTGGCCGCACTATGGAAATTCAGCGCCTGATTGGCCGCGCACTGCGCACCGCAGTAGATTTAAAACTGCTGGGTGAAAATACCATTACCATCGACTGTGACGTAATACAGGCCGATGGCGGCACCCGCACGGCCTCTATTACCGGTGCTTGTGTCGCTTTAGTGGATGCGCTTAACCATATGCGCGCTAAAGGCATGATTAAAACCAACCCGCTGAATTTTATGGTGGCGGCGGTATCGGTGGGGATCTATAAAGGCACAGCCGTGGCCGATTTGGATTACGCCGAAGACTCAAACGCTGAAACCGATATGAATATCGTGATGACCGAAACCGGCAAAGTGATTGAAATTCAGGGCACGGCCGAAGAAGCGCCATTTAGCTTTGAAGAAATGCAGCAGATGATGGATTTAGGCAAGCATGCCATCCGCGAAATTATCGACGAGCAAAAGCGCGTATTAGCTTAAGGCTGCTTTAAGGTTAAAAGGTAAAGATCAGGCTATGAAACAATTTCAAATTGATTTTATTGAGTTTGCGCTGTCGCGTCAGGTACTGAAGTTTGGCAGTTTTACGCTGAAATCCGGCCGTACCAGCCCATACTTTTTTAATGCCGGTTTGTTTAACACCGGCGGCGATTTAGCCAAGTTAGGCCGTTTTTATGCTGCAGCGTTGCAAGACAGTGGCCTTGAGTTTGATGTGCTGTTTGGCCCGGCGTATAAGGGTATTCCTATTGCTACTACAACAGCGGTAGCCTTGGCGGATCATTATAACCGTGACGTGCCGTACTGTTTTAACCGTAAAGAAGCGAAGACCCATGGCGAGGGTGGTAATTTAGTCGGCTCGCCGCTTAAGGGCCGTATTATGCTGGTGGACGATGTGATTACCGCCGGTACGGCTATTCGCGAATCGATGCAGTTAATTCAGGCGCAGGGCGCAGAGCTTACCGGTGTGTTAATTGCGCTGGATAGGCAAGAGCGTGGCCAGGGCGAGCTGTCGGCTATTCAGGAAGTGGAGCGTGATTTTAATACTAAAGTTATCTCTATTATCAGCCTGCCGGATTTAATCAGCTATTTAGCCGATAAGCCGCAGATGGCGCAGCATCTGGAAGCCGTGAAAGCATACCGGGCGCAGTATGGGGTTAATGCTTAAAGAAAATCGGGCTTTAGAGTAGGGTACAGTGTCAGGAAATGCTTTCTGCACCGGCTTCAAGGATCACATCCCTGTGCCCTCTCAGCCTGCGCGGCATCCATGCCGCTGTTCCGAAAGCACACCTGACCCTGTACCTGATGCTTCGGCGTTAGCCTGATAAAAACAGCCACTTAGGAAAGCAAAGATGCTAAAGCCAAACGGTGTCGGTTTAGGCCGAATTATCAAAGCAGCAAAGTGCTCAATGCAGGGCTTTGCTGCCAGTTGGAAGCATGAATCGGCCTTTCGCCAGGAAACGACTTTAGCCGTTATCTCGGTGCCGCTCGCGGCCTGGCTGGCGACTTCGGTTAGCCAGTTTGCGCTGTTGGTTGGCGTATGGTGCTTAGTGCTGGTGGTCGAGCTGTTAAATTCGGCGATTGAATCATTGACTGACCGGGTTGGCCTGGAGCGACATGAATTGTCGGGCCGTGCCAAAGATATGGGCTCGGCAGCGGTGTTTGTTAGCTTAGTGATAGTAGCGCTGGTGTGGGGTGCTGCACTTTATGAGCGCTTCGTTTAGCTTTTTACTGACCAACCAATCCTTGCAATGTTAATTAAGGAAGGGATTAGGTGTGCTTTGCTGACTTGCCGTAATGCCGTGTGACTGGAAATGCTTTCTTCGCCGGCTTCAAGGATCACATCCCTGTGCCCTCTCAGCCTGCGCGGCATCCATGCCGCTGCTACGAAAGCACACCAGTCACACTGCATGAGCGTTAGGCGTTAGCTAAACAAAGCAGATTGCAATTGTACCCACTGATTGGCCCAGTGCTGGGTTGGCAGCCGGCTAAAACCGGAGCGAACAAACTGGCTGAGTTTACCCTCTACCGTGGCCAGCAGCAGATTAGCCAGCTCGCCTTCGTCGATACTAAAACCTTTACCCTCACGCAGCTTGCGCTCACGCAGGCATTGCTTTAACTGGGTTTCCAGCTTTTCAAATAACTGGGCAACCCGTTCTTGCAGCCGTTCCTGCTCGCCTTGCAATGCATCACCGGTAAGAATGCGGCAAATACCCGGGTTGCGCTCAGCAAACACCAGTATCAGCTGTAAAATAAGCTCAGTGCGGCTGGCGGTGTCTTTATGTTCGTCCAGAATAACGTTAATGCGCGATAACAGCGTATCTTCAATAAACTCAATTAAGCCTTCAAACATGCGCGCCTTGCTGGGGAAGTGGCGGTAAAGTGCGGCTTCGGATACGCCGACTTTTTCTGCCAGTGCGGCCGTGGTAATGCGCTGGCCGTTATTGCTTTGCAGCATGGCAGCTAAGGCTTGCAGGATATCTTCTTTACGATTGGTGCGACGTGGTGCCGGCATTGCGTGTCCTGTAAAAAATATAACTTAGAGTCTGGTGCAGGTGCCTGCAGCCGGAAATACTTATTTCGCCGCCTTCAAGGATCACATCCCTGTGCCCTCTCAGGCTCCGCGGCATCCATGCCGCTGCTGCATAAGTACACCGGCCTTCGGCGCCAGGTAAAACTGTACTTTATACCAATCAAGCTTTGCCGGAATGGCCAAAGCCGCCTTCGCCGCGCGCTGTTTGCTCAAAGCTGTCAACGATAGTAAATTCAGCCTGCACCACCGGCATAAACACCAGTTGTGCAATGCGATCACCCGGTTCGATGGTAAAGCTGTCATTGCCGCGGTTCCACATCGATACCATTAGCGGGCCCTGGTAATCCGAGTCAATTAAGCCAACCAGATTGCCCAACACTATGCCGTGCTTATGGCCCAGGCCAGAGCGGGGCAGGATAGTTGCGCATAAATTGGCATCGCCGATAAAAATGGATAAACCGGTTGGAATTAACACCGTCTCGCCCGGTGCCAGGTTTAGCGTGCTATCTAAGCAGGCGCGCAGGTCTAAACCGGCAGAGCCCGGTGTGGCATAAGCCGGCAGCGGGAAGTCAGTGCCAATACGCGGGTCGAGAATTTTTAAATCAATGGCTTTTTTCATTTACGGCTTAACTCTTTTATTAACGGTAATTAGTGGGCTGAATACTGGCGGTGGATATGCTGCAGTATCGCTTTGGCCAGGCTGGTTTTAGCTTGCGCCGGCAAGGCCAGCTCACCATCTTGCCAAATCAGCGTGACAGCATTGTTGTCGC
Organism: Rheinheimera pleomorphica; assembly: GCF_011634895.1. Lineage (GTDB taxonomy): Bacteria > Pseudomonadota > Gammaproteobacteria > Enterobacterales > Alteromonadaceae > Alishewanella > Alishewanella pleomorphica. The sequence goes on from NZ_SIRR01000003.1 coordinate 186,416, forward strand.
TGTTAAAGCCGTGCTCAGCCTTGGCTACGTCATTAGCACATATTAAATCCAGTTTTTTGCGCGCCAGTTTATCTTTGGCGTACTGCAATACATTCTGTGTTTCTGCAGCGAAACCGACAGTAAAAGGCCGGTTTTGGCTAAGTGCCGCTACGCTGGCAATAATATCCGGGTTTTGCACCAGTTTAAGCTCAAGTGCGCTGTCGCCTTGCTTTTTCATCTTCTCATCAGCGACGTTTGCCACGCGGTAATCGGCTACCGCAGCACAACCAATAAAGATATCGCTCTGCACTGCCTGTGCCAGGGCGGCGTCATACATTTGCTGGGCGCTGGTGACATCAAGCCGCTTTACGCCCGCCGGGGTGGCTAACTGTACCGGGCCGCTAATCAACGTAACGTCAGCGCCCATGGCTGCGGCAGCGGCGGCTAAGGCAAAGCCCATTTTACCCGAGCTGTGATTAGAGATATAACGTACCGGATCGATGGCTTCGCGGGTCGGGCCTGCAGTAATTGTGATTTTAATGTTATTAAGTTGCTGTTCAGCCAAAAAATGTTCTTCTAGCGCGCTAACCAGCTGTAACGGTTCCAGCATACGGCCTGCGCCTGTGTCGCCACAGGCTTGTTCGCCTATGCCAGGGCCATAAATGTAAAAATTATATGAACTTAACCTGGCTAAATTTTGCTGAGTGGCTATGTTTTTATACATCTGTTGGTTCATGGCTGGCGCGATAGCAACCGGTGCTACCGTGGCTAAAACGCAGGTAGTCAGCAAGTCGTTAGCCAGGCCATGCGCCATGCGGGCGATAACATCGGCACTGGCGGGGGCAATTAACATGATATCGGCCCATTTCGCCAGTTCAATATGCCCCATGGCCGCTTCGGCGGCCGGGTCAAGCAGGCTGGTGCTGACCGGGTTGCCGGATAACGCTTGTAAGGTGAGCGGCGTAATAAAGTGCTGAGCGGCGTCGGTTAAAATAACCCGTACCTGTGCGCCACGCTCTTTTAAGCGGCGCACCAGGTCTGCACTTTTATAGGCGGCAATGCCACCGCTGATACCCAGTAAAATACGTTTGTTGGCAAGCGTTTGCTGCATAACAGAGCCACCGGAACTGGAAAAAACTGGCGCTAAGATAGCATGGAAACGCAAATTCAGCATCAATTCAGGGAGTGATTGCATGAGTATTCGACACTGGCCGGCTACCGAGCGGCCACGGGAAAAACTGCTCGACAGGGGCGCTATGGCACTGTCGGACGCCGAGCTGTTGGCGATTTTTTTACGCACCGGTATTGCCGGTACCGATGCGGTAACACTGGCGCGTCAATTGCTAAACCAGTTTGGTTCGCTTAGGCGCTTACTCGGTGCCAGCCAGGCTGATTTTTGCTCGGCACGGGGCTTGGGCGAAGCCAAATTTGTGCAGCTGCAGGCGGTGCTGGAGCTGAGTAAGCGCTACCTACAACAACAAATGCAGCGCGATACCGTCTTTACTGAGCCTGAGGCCGTGAAGCGTTATTTGCAACATGCGATCAGTGGTGAGCAGCGCGAAGTGTTTTTATTGTTGTATTTAGACAGCCAGCACCGGCTGATTAAGGCTGAACCGTTGTTTGCCGGCACGATAGATGCCAGTCCGGTGTATCCACGTATTGTAGTTCAGCAGGCTTTAGCGCATAATGCCGCCGCTGTTATTCTGGCGCACAATCATCCCTCCGGCGTGGCTGAACCGAGCCGGGCGGACAAAGCGATTACTGAACGCTTAGTTCAGGCGCTGATGTTGGTAGATATCAAGGTGTTGGATCACTTTATTGTGGGCGATGCTGATGTGATCTCCTTTGCTGAGCGTGGTTGGCTGTGACGATCTGCATAGATCCATGGCGGATCTTTGCGCGTGGCCGAAAGATTTCGCTTGAATAAGGCGGCTTATTCGTGTATAAATTGCGCCCTCTTGTTTTGGGGCAACCTTCTTGGCCGGAAGGGTGATGACAGCTCGAGCTGATGTAATTTTGGAGAACTATTGACATGTCTAGAGTGTGCCAAGTAACTGGCAAGGGTCCGATGGTAGGTAACCGTCGTTCACACGCCAACAATGCTACTAAGCGCCGTTTCCTGCCTAACCTGCAAACACACCGTTTCTGGGTTGAAAGTGAAAACCGTTTTGTTACATTACGTACTTCTACCCGTGGTATGCGCATCATCGATAAGAAAGGTATCGATGCGGTATTAGCCGAAGTGCGTGCTAACGGTCACAAGGTGTAAGGAAATAAAAAATGCGCGATAAAATCCGTTTAGTCTCTTCTGCAGGCACTGGTTTCTTCTATACAACGACGAAGAACAAGCGCACCATGCCAGAAAAGATGGAAATCAAAAAGTTCGACCCTAAAGTGCGCAAGCACGTGATTTTCAAAGAAGCGAAAATCAAGTAATCGAACAGCTAAACCCGGCCTACGCCGGGTTTTTGCTTTTTACGCCCCGCCTGCGTTACTATGCCGCGTCATCTTAGCTGACCGGTGTCATCATGGTTAAACTATCCCGTCGTAACTGGAATAATGTACTGATTTTTGCCGTACTTATTTTAATGTTTGTGCTGTATGGCATACCGCAGCGTTTAAGCCAGCTTTCAGCGCCGGCACCGCGTTTAATTCCTGCTGACACTGAACTGTTAATGGTCGCCTTTGCCAATGCACGGCTAATTAAAGCCGGTCCACAGTGGCAACTGCAACCTGCCCAGGCAATACCGGTAGATGCGGCTCAGCTGGCACTGGCCTGGCAGCACAGCTTACTGACACCGGCTGAGGTTACGGCCGATAGTAGCCGGGTTCCGTTGGCTCAGGCCAGTGTGCAGCTGGTGGGGCACAGCGCTCCCCTGATCTGGTTGTTGTACCCTGCTGAGGGCAGCGCCGACGGCCAATATCTGCTGCAGCAAGCCGGTCAGCCACAGTTTTATCAGTTAAGCGCCGCCCAGGCAGCGCAATTATTTTTAGTTGATTTGGCGGAGTAACAGTGCCGGAATTACCAGAAGTAGAAGTGTCGCGTCAGGGCATTAGCCCTTATCTGCACAACCAGCAATTAATTAAAGTCGTCGCACGCCAGCGTCAGCTGCGTTGGTGGGTGCCGGATGAAGTGTTATCGCAGTTAAATCAGCCGATCCTGTCGGTCACGCGCCGGGCTAAGTATTTGCTTATTCAGCTGCCAGCGGGTGACATTATTTTGCATCTGGGCATGTCGGGCCATTTAAAGGTGCTGAGCGCCGATACGCCAGCGACGAAACATGATCATATCGATTTTGTGTTGGATAGTGGCATGCTGCTGAGGTTAAACGATACCCGCCGCTTTGGCGCTGTGCTGTGGCAGCAAAAAGGCCAGGTGCATCCGTTGCTGGCCAGTCTGGGGCCAGAGCCGCTCAGTGATAATTTTAATCTGGCCCATTTAAGCGCTGCTTTTGCCAAACGCAGCAGCGCGGCCAAGCTGGTGCTGATGGATAACCAGGTTGTGGTCGGCGTGGGTAATATTTACGCTAATGAAGCGTTGTTTAAAGCCGGCATTTTACCGTCCAAACCGGCCAAAGCGGTCACGCCTCAGCAGCTGGCAAAGCTATTGCCGGTGATAAAAGACACCCTGGCCGCAGCGATTAAACAGGGCGGCACTACGTTAAAAGATTTTAGCCAGGCCGATGGTAAGCCGGGCTATTTTGCCCAGCAACTGCTGGTATATGGCCGCGGCGGCCAGCCTTGTGTAACCTGTGGCACGCAGTTAAGTGAAATTCGGCTTGGCCAGCGCAGCACGGTGTTTTGCCCCCAATGTCAACGCTAACGCTGACTTAGAAGCCCCGGGTGGCGGTAATACGCAGCTCTACACCGCTTAAATTGTCGTTGTCGCTTAGCGCTTTGGTTAAATCGATATGAATTAAGGTACCCCGGCTGGAGTGATTAGACAGCAGCCGGATACCGGCACCCACCCCCACCAACGTGCCGCCGGCGGAGGTATTTGCGTCCTGCTCGGCCGTTTGCCAGATTTTACCGGCGTCGATATAGCCGGCAAAAGCGACATCAAGTAGCTGCCATAGCGACCAATCGGTATAGCGGCGGTATTCCGCGGTGAGCACAGCACGGGCCTCACCACTTCTGAAATAGCTGGGGTAAGCACGCAACTGGTCGTCACCGCCAATATACAAAGGCTCATCACGAAACAGGTTATTGCCTTTGTCCAGGCTAAGCTTGCCGGCCAGGCTATGGTAGTCATCCAGTTGTTTAATCAGCTGCCAGTGATTGCTGACAAGATACTGCGGCTGGTCGAACTGGCGCTGCAGCCAGCGTGCGTCAGCCAGTAAAAACAGATCTGCGGCCAGTTGCCAGTTTTTTGCCGCACTGAGCTGCCAGAACAGCGCATCGTTGTCGGCACCCAGTTGCTCACTGTATTGGCCGAGGCGGGCATTAAGTTGCCAACCAAAGTTAAAATCTTCTGTGCGGTTAAACGAGTCAATATTAAACAGCTTTTTATAATCGGCCCTTACCAGCTCATACTCCAGCCACCAGGCCGATAGATTGCGCTGCTCTGGCAAGCCAAACAGCGTGCGTTCATTGGCGCTAAATTGCACATCTTCCAGCTCTATAGCAAAGCGCAAGCGGTGAATATTATGGCTTAGTGGATGCAGGCGGTAACCAAACTCAGCTTTGGCATGCTCGCGTTTGCGGCTAAAACTGTTGTACTCTTCACCGGCATCATATTCATAAACATCTTCCGTAGTGCTATCCACCTCAAACCCCAGCGCCCAGGGCGATGACAGCCGGTAGAATGGCCGGTTAACGCTAAGCTGATAATTATCTCCGTCGCTGTTGTTGCTGTAAGCGGCGGTGCCATTCCAGAACTTGCCAAACATATTGGGCGAAAACAGCACAAAGCCGACACCGCTGCGCTCGCTGTCGCGTTTGTATAGCAGGTTTAGCCGGTTACCCGTGCCGAGCAGGTTATCCTCTTCAAAGCCAAAGGCACTCTTACTGCGGCCGCCCTCGCTGGAAAAGTCCAGGGTGGGTAGTAAAGACCAGTTATCCCAGGTACTGACATTGACAATAACGCTATTGTCGCTGGCGCAAAAATGGCTGATTTTTACCTCAGCCTCGCGCAGGTAACGCCGGCTGCGCAGCAAGCGTTCGGTTTCGTCCAGCTCTTGCAGTTGCAGGGCGTCACCCGGGCGAAACAGTACATCCTCGGCCAGTACAGTGGGTTGGGTAACAGTGTGGGTATAGTTGGCAAACTCATGCAACCAGAATGATTTTGGATCGGTTAAATCAAAGATGTTATTCGGTGTATAGCTGATATCACGAATGGTAACGCCGGCATCGTTGGTCAGAAACTGGTTTTCTGCCACCGGCTGACAGTCAGCATAAACCTGTACAGTAAACAGCAAAAGCAGGCTTATACTAAACCTCATCTTCATTAACGGCTCCATTTGCGGTGGTATTTCGAGTGTAGATCAGCTTGCTGAAAGTTGCCTTAACCTGTGCTGAGTATCTTACCCTGTTGTGATATTCAGTTGAGATTAACCGCTATGCTTTATAAAATAGCAATCATTTTTTGCTTATTCAGCAATATGTTAATTCATTACTGCTAAGGGATAAACGCTATGGAACTACCCACGCTGATTGCCACCCTACGCAGTGCTTTAGAATCGAACACCGTGCCTCAATTGCGCGAGCAACTGGATGACGTGCACCCGGCTGATTTGGCTGCTGCTCTGGTCGAGTTTGCACCGCAGGACTTATGGACGCTGCTGACGGTATTTCCCCGTGCTGAGCAAGCCGAAGTATTCGGCTATTTACCGGCTGAAGAACAGGTCACATTGTCCATCAGCATTAGCCGGCGCAAGCTGGCGCCGATTATCCGCCAGATGTCGTCTGATGAGCGCGCCGACTTATTTAACCGCTTAAGTGAAGAGCAGCGCGAAACCTTGCTACCGGCCCTGGCCCAGGCCGAGCGTGAAGATTTGCTGCGGCTAAGCTCGCACGAAGAAGGCACAGCCGGCGCTATTATGACATCGGATTATGCTATTTTAGCGCAGCAGCTGACGGTAGCGCAGGCGCTGGAGTCTTTACGGCGTGAAGCACCGGATAAAGAAACCATTTATACCGCCTATGTGGTGGACGCGACCCGCAAGCTGATTGGCGTAGTGACCTTGCGCGACCTTATTCTGGCGCCGCTGCAAATGCCGATAGAAGAGCTGATTAACCACGACCCGATTTACGCCAGTGTAGAGATGCCGCAGGAAGATGTCGCTGCGCTGATTGCTAAGTACGACTTACTGGCGCTGCCCATTGTTAACAGTGAGCACCAGATGGTGGGCATTGTCACCTACGACGATGCGATGGACGTTGTCGCTGCCGAAGCCACCGAAGACTTTCACAAAACCGCCACCATCGGCAAGCTGGAAACCAGTGTAAAGGACGCCGGTATTGGTTTGTTGTACCGCAAACGCGTGTTGTGGCTGGTTATTTTAGTGTTTGGTAACATTTTCTCTGGTGCGGGCATTGCCTATTTTGAAGGTACCATTGCCGCTCATGTCGCGCTGCTGTTTTTCCTGCCGCTGCTAATTGGCAGTAGCGGCAATGCCGGTGCCCAGTCCGGCACCCTAATGGTGCGTGCGTTGGCTACCGGTGAAATTAAACTGCGCGACTGGGGCTATTTACTGGGTAAAGAATGCCTGGTCGCCGGCTTGCTCGGCCTGACCATGGCCGCAGCCGTCGTCGGCTTAGGTTGGTGGCGCGGTGGCTATGACATAGCTGTCGTCGTGGCCTTAACCATGATGCTGGTTGTACTGGCCGGCAGTCTAATCGGCTTGTCGCTACCCTTTTTGCTCAGCCGCTTTAAGCTCGACCCCGCCACCGCCAGCGGCCCGCTGATTACCTCTATCGCCGACGTCGCCGGCGTGGTGCTGTATTTTTCTATCGCCACCTGGTATTTGGGCTTGTAGTCACAACCAATCAAAGCTGATTTCAACCGGCACCCCTTCAATGTCGGTAATTGGCTGCCCGGGTGTGAATTTAAGCAAAGCCTGTTCTGCAATTTTTTATAGTGCAGCGATGCCAAATATTTCTCTCAGGGCGTAACCTGCGAAAAAGGCCAACCCTGCGGCTGTGCCACCGGTTAACAGGGTACCCATGCCAGAACGAACTGCTGATTTAGATAGCATCACACTTTTCATTGCGCCAATAGCAAAAAACATCAACGCCGCGAGCGATGCACTGATAAAAAACTGGGTGTTCTTTTCTAGCCCTGTAACAAGAAAGGGTATTAAAGGCATGGAGCCAATTATGACAAATGATGCAAATGTCGCGCTCGCTGCCCTGACCGGATTTCGGCTGGTTTTTTGAACCCCATGCTCTTCTGTCAACATGGTTTCTATCCATAAGTGTTTGTCGGCACTTATAGTGTCAACGATCTTTTCCAGCACTGGCCCAGAGAACCCTTTATTATTGAATATTTGACGAAGCTCTTCACGTTCACCTGAGGGTATATTGTCGATGTGTTCTTTTTCTGTGTCTCGAATCTTTTGAATAAACTCTCTGTCTGTTTTTATTGATTCATAGTTGCTGACAGCCATGCTAAAACCGTCTGCTATAAGATTGGCAAAGCCCAACACTAAAGCTACAGAAGGAGGGAGCCCTGCGCCAACCACACCTGACACAACGGCAAAGGTGGTTACGCATCCGTCAATACCACCCAGGACGGCGTCAGAGATTATGTTTTCCTTTGCAGGTCTCTTTAACCTTTCTCTTATTGCTTCTGGGCGGTGTTCATTGATGAGCTTTTTCTCTTTCTCACTATTCATATAATGACATCTCGCCTTAGGTGCTGACGTGGGTGCAGGTTAAGCACTCTCTGATCCGAATAAGCCGCAACGCTACTGCAGTGTAGAGCAGTGCTAAGCGATTGTCATGCCGCCTGTTTTGGTAGTAAAGCCGATACCAGCACAGTGGCCACCAGCATAGCGCTGGACAGCCATAAGCAGGCCGCTAAACCCGCCTGCTGATACATCCAGCCTGACAATACCGTGCCAATAAGGCGGCCCATGGCATTGGCCATGTAGTAAAAGCCGACATCCAGTGACACGCCGTCGCTGTTGGCGTAGCGCACAATCATATAGCTGTGTAAGGATGAGTTAACGGCAAATACCGCGCCAAATAGCAATAAACCGCCTAACAGCACCATGTCGCTGTGCCAGTTCAGCTGCAGTGCTATGGCAATAGCGGCCGGAATAGCGCACAGCAGCAAGGCCCACAGCGTAAGTGTGTTGCCATCGGGCAGGCGGTTAGCGCCGGAGCGCACCCCGGTGATCAGTGGCGCGACACTTTGCACGGCGCCATAGCCAATGACCCACAGCGCGAGAAAACTGCCTACGGCCCAATGGCTCCAGCCAAACTGGCTGGCCAGGGTGAGCGGCAGCGCTATAACAAACCAGACATCGCGCGCGCCAAACAGCAACATGCGCGCCGCAGACAGTACATTGATGGCGCGGCTTTTCGACAGCAAATCCCTAAATTTGGCTTTGTAGTTGGCTTTGCCCAAATCGGCTTTTAACCGCCATAAGCTGATTAACCAGACAGTCAGCAGCATTAGCAACATCAGCAGTATCGCCAGTTGAAAGCCGTACAAACTTAGCAGCAGGCCGCCAACAAAAAAGCCGATGCCTTTTAACGCATTTTTCGAGCCGGTAAGCAGGGCGACCCACTTAAATAGCGTGCTTTGGGCATGGTCGGCTACCAGCAGTTTAATGCTGCTTTTAGCGCTCATTTTGTTCAAGTCTTTGGCAATGCCCGACAGCGCCTGTGCTGCCATGACCCAGGGGACAATTAAGTACTCAGCGGGTAACAGCAGCATAGCCAGCGCCAGAATTTGCAGCAGTAAGCCGATATTCATGGTGTTGTTCAGGCCAATACGGGCGCCCAGCCAGCCGCCGACTAAATTGGTAATAACACCAAATATTTCATAAAACAAAAACAGCATGGCAATGGCCAGGCCGCTATAGCCTAAGCTGTAAAAATGCAGCACCACCAGCATGCGCAGGGCGCCATCAGTCAGGGTAAAGGCCCAGTAGTTGGCGGTTACCAGCAGATACTGCCTTACCTGCGCGCTTAAATGAGTGAACATGTTCAGGTTTTGTCCTGTAGGCCAACCAGTTTGGCCAGTTCCACAGTGCGGTTGGCGTAGCCCCATTCGTTGTCGTACCAGGCATAAATTTTTACCTGAGTGCCGTTAACGACCAGGGTTGAGAGCGCATCGATAATGCTGGAGCGCGGGTCAGTTTTATAATCTACCGATACCAGAGGGCGTTCTTCATAACCAAGAATACCTGTTAGCTCGCCCTCAGCGGCGGCTTTGAGCAGGGCGTTAACTTCATCGGCAGTGGTGGCGCGTTCTACCTCAAACACGCAATCCGTTAATGAAGCATTGGCCAGTGGCACCCGCACGGCATGGCCATTTAAGCGGCCTTTTAACTCCGGGAAAATTTCGGTAATGGCGGTAGCCGAGCCGGTGGTGGTAGGAATTAAGCTACTGCCACAGGCGCGGGCGCGGCGTAAGTCTTTGTGCGGGGTATCCAGTATGCTCTGGGTGTTGGTTAAATCGTGAATCGTGGTAATGCTGCCATGCTTAATGCCCAGTGTTTCGTGGATCACCTTTACCACTGGCGCCAGACAATTCGTGGTACAGCTGGCAGCGGTAACAATAGGGTGCAAATCTTTGTTATACAGCTGCTGGTTAACACCCATTACCACGTTTAGTACGCCGGGCTCTTTCACCGGAGCACTGACCACCACCCGTTTTACGCCCTGGGCTAAATACGCCGCTAACACCGCCTGGCTTTTCATTTTGCCGGAGGCTTCAATCACCACATCACAGCCTGACCAGTCGGTATCGGTTATGGCTTTATGTTGGCTGACCGCAATACGTTTGCCGTTAATCAGCAGGCTATCGCCGTCGGCGGTGGCATTGTGGTGCCAGATACCGTGTACCGAGTCAAAGTTTAACAAATGCGCGAAGGTGGCGGCATCGGCGGCTGGGTCATTAATCTGCACAAAGTCAAATTCCGGCCAGTCAAAGGCTGCACGTAGTGCCAGCCGGCCAATACGGCCAAAACCATTAATGCCGATCTTAATTGTCATAAGTTCGCTCCTTAGCAGCAAGTGTTCGCCGGGTTTAGTGCCAACCGGGCCAGATTAGGGTGAATAAAGCCGGCATTATGCTCAGCCGTTTGTTGCAGCACTGTCAGTGCCCAGCTTGCCAGTGTTGGCGGCAGAGAATAGTAAACCCAGAGTCCTTGTTTACGATGCTGTACCAGACCGGCCTGTTTTAATATGGCCAGATGGCGCGACACTTTGGGCTGACTTTCGTCCAGCGCCTGCATTAAATCGCATACACAGAGTTCGTTATTGTGCCAAAGTAGCAGCATCGCCCTGAGACGGGTTGCATCGGCAATGGCTTTGTAAAACACTATTGGGTCCATAATACTTAGACTATATCTGTTTTTTCATATGTAATAATGCAGAGTAAATATGACGCTTTAATGACAGTCAACACCATTGTCATACAAATGTCATTTGGCCTGACTAGACTGCGCAGCTAAATTCCTTGCTAAATGGGCTTGTTATGCTGTCCAGGTTGTCTATCTCTCACCGTGTATTACTGCTGGGTATTATTCCGCTTCTGCTGTTAGCGTTGGTGCTGGGGGCAGCTTTTCTCAGCATCCAGCAAAAAGACAAATTGTTTAATCAGCTGTATGACGATCATCTGGCCATTTTGTCAGACGTGATGGCCGTGCAACAAATTTTGCAGCAAAGTGCCCTGCAGGATATCCGCAAATATCGCACCGGCTGGGCCTCGGCAGAGGCGACCGAACAGGCGATAAAACAGCAGTTGGCTACAGCACAACAGCACTGGCAGGCCTTTGTCACCAAGCGGCCAACAGTAGACAATGCTGAGCATTATACTGAGCTTGATCAAGCGTTTAGCAAAGCCGTGAAGCATTATGAAGAATGGATAAGCTATGCCGGCAGTGATGCACTGCTGGTGCGTATTCTGAACGAGTCGACGGTCAATAATGAAATTGAACTGCGTATTACCGGCTTTACTAAGTTAGGCGAGGCCTTTATTCAGCAACAGTTAGCCGCCGGTGCCACAGTGCGTGACGACGCCAAGCACTTTACGGCGCAGTTGGTGCAGGGGTTTCTGCTGGCAGGCATAGTGCTGTTGCTGGTGATCAGCCTGCTGATTTGGCGGGTGCAGCGCTCAGTATGCCGGCCATTATGGGCGCTGCGTGATTTGCTGCAAGCGGTGCAGCAGCACTCGGATTTAAGCCTGCGTGCTAACACGCAAGGCAAAGATGAAATTGCTGTTGCTGCCAGGGCGTTAAACCAGATGATTGGTCATTTTGAACAGCTGGTACAGAAACTGGGTAATAGTGCCACGGCGTTAAACGGGCAGGCAGCGACGGTATTTCAAAGCAGCGATGCGGTTAGCCGCAGTGCGGCGAATCAGGCCGGGCAGGCGGCACAACTTGCCACCGCGGTCGAACAAATGAGTGCCAGTGTACAGGATGTAGCCGATAATGCCCGCGGCGCGGCGCAGGCGGCACAGCAAGCCGAGCAGTTATGTTTGTCCGGTCGTGGTGTTGCTGCAGATAGTGCCGATGGCATTACTGCTTTGGCGCAGCAACTGACACAAAGCGCAGCGGTGGTGCAAAAACTGCAGCAAGAGTCTGGCCAAATCTCTGCAGTGGTGGATGTGATCCGCAAAATATCAGAGCAGACCAATCTACTGGCGCTTAATGCGGCGATTGAGGCGGCCCGGGCCGGTGAAGCAGGCCGGGGCTTTTCAGTGGTGGCCGATGAAGTGCGTACCTTGTCGGCCAATACCCAGCAGGCGACGGAGTCAATTAATACCATGGTAACTGTGCTACAACAGCAGGCGGCCAGCGCGGTAGCGGTGATGCAGCAGGCACATCAGCAAGCCGACAGCAGTGTGCAGCTGGCGCAGGATACCGGCCAACGCTTTGCACAGCTGGCCGGTGCCGTTGAGCAGATTGCCAGTGCCAACCTGAGTATTTGTAGCGCCACCGGCCAACAGCAGCTGGTGGCGAATGAGATTGCCAGCAGTATTCATCAATTAAACGATAACATTGGCCAGCTAAGTGGCAGTGCAGCGGCAGCCACCGGTGCCAGCGAGCAGTTAACTCAGTTGGCCTGCCAGCTTAACGCTGACTGGCAGGTGTTTGCTACCCGCTAATCTTTAGTCGAACGTCAACTTATCATCTATCCGGAAAACACCGCAGCAACGCGGTGTTTGTCCATTGCATGTATAAATAAAACACTTTACACTTGCCGCGCAACCAAGGGGTGCATTTGCTGAGATGCCGTAAGGCGAACCCTTAGAACCTGATCCGGATTATACCGGCGGAGGGATGGTGCTAACTCCTCAAGCTGGTGTGATCTCTGAAGTTTGGAGATTCATACAACAATGCGTGTTTTACCCTCAATTTTATCTTTAGCTGTGTGCAGCAGTTTCGTTGTTTTAGCCAGTGATGCCGAAACGGCCATTGAGCGTATTACCGTGCAGGGTGATCTACGCCAGCAGTCGGTGCAGCAGCTCTCTGGTAGCATTGCGGTGGTGACTGAGCAGGACGTTAAGCGTACCTCGGCGCAGCACCTGGATGACTTACTCAGCCAGTTTGCCAATGTGAACTTTGCCGCCGGTGCCTCGCGTGGCCGTTATATTCAAATTCGTGGTATTGGTGAGCGCAGCGAGTTTGTCGATACGATAAATCCGTCGGTGGGTATTTTAATCGACGGCATTGACTACTCTGGTCTTGGCATTACCGGCATTAGCGATATTGCCCAGCTTGAAGTATTTCGCGGCCCGGAGGCTAGCCGTTTTGGCGCTAATGCCTTAGCAGGCATGCTGAATTTAACCAGCAAGGGCCCCACGGCGACAGCTGAAGGCAAAGTCAGTGCGACGCTGGCCAATTATGACAGCCGCCAATTTGCCGGCCAGTTTAGTTACAGCATCAACAGTAAACTGGGTTACAGCCTGGCGCTGGAGCAGCAAACCTCAGACGGTTTTATCGACAATGCTTTTTTAAACCGCGACAATACCAACAATATCGATGAATTTAGCGGCCGTTTTAAGCTGGGTTATCAGGCGGCGGACAACCTGACACTGCAGTTTATTGCGCATTTGACCGATCAGGATAATGGCTATGATGCTTTTTCGCTGGATCGCAACCGCACCACCTTATCAGACCAGCCGGGCCAGGATCAGATCCGCAGCAAAGCACTGGCGATTAAGATGGATTACAGCGCTCTGGCGTTGGCTAATTTCCAGGGCCAGTTAAGTTGGTTAACGGCAGACAGTGATTACGGCTTTGATGAAGACTGGAGCTATGTCGGTATTCACCCGGACGAATACTCTACCACCGACCGCTATTTGCGTGCACGCGACCAGTTAACGCTGGATTATCGTTTTGTCTCGACTCCACAAGGTAAGCTGGGCAACAGCGACTGGGTGTTGGGGCTATATGCGGCCAGTAAAACCTTTGATTTAACCCGCCAGTTCTGGAATTGGGATCTGTGGCAGGCCGACAGCTTTGCCAGCAGTTTAAGCCGCACTAATGCTGCAGTTTACGCCGAGCTAACTACACCGCTGAATGGTGGCTGGAGCCTGGTGTCTGGCCTGCGTTTGGAGCGCTACGACGATGACTACAGTGACAGCAGCGCCAATGCCATTAAAAACCATGACACTATGTGGGGGGCCAATATCAGCCTGAATTACCAGGTGAATAAGCAGGCGCTTATTTATTTATTGGCGTCACGTGGTTACAAAGCCGGTGGGGTGAATGGTGATGCGCTGGCAAAAGCCGCTGATGGCAATTTAGCCGAGCTGAACAGCAAAGCCAGCTTTTTGCCGGAAACCTTATATAACGCTGAATTTGGTGTTAAAGGCAGCGCGCTGGATCAAAGCATTACGGCACGGGTGGCCGCGTTTTATATGTGGCGCGATGATATGCAGGTAAAAGGCTGGCTAAACCCGAATAGCGGCCCACAGTTTGCTGGTTTTATTGATAACGCCGGCAGTGGCCGTAATTACGGTATTGAGATGGAAAACCGCTTGCAGCTGCATCCGCAACTGGCGCTGTTTTTATCAGCCAGCTGGCTGAAAACCAAACTTGGTAACTACATAACACTGGATGGCGATAATTTCAGCGGTCGTGAGCAGGCGCAGGCGCCGCGGTTTCAGTACAGCCTGGCTGGCGATTGGTATATCACTGACAGCCTGACGTTTAACCTGAGCCTGCAGGGTAAAGACAGCTTCTTTTACTCTGATGGCCATAATGCCCGCTCAACACGTTACGAGCTGTTAGGGGCGCGTTTAAGTTACCAGTTAGCTGGCTGGGAGCTGGCATTGTGGAGCCGTAATGCGCTGGATCAGGACATTGGTGTGCGCGGCTTCTACTTTGGTAACGACCCGCGTGATGGCTACCAGAGCCATGTCTACGAGCAGTTTGCTGAGCCGCGCCGCTTTGGTGTAAGCGCCAGCTATCAGTTTTAAGGAGAAGGTAATGCAACTTTCGGTTGAAATTAGTAAGTACCCGCTGGCGGACGACTACATTACGCCGATTAAAGGCTTTATTGAGCAGTTGAACCAATACCCGGATATTCAGGTAACCACTAACACCATGAGTACCCAGCTGTTTGGCGAATATGACACGGTAATGCAGGCGCTGCAGGCCTGCATAAAGTGGTCGTTCGAGCGCTACGGTAAGGTCGTGTTTGTGGCGAAGTTTATTCACGGTGATTTGCGGCCATGAATGACCTGCTAAGCCAGGCCATACAACAGTGGCAGCTGATGCACAGCATTGAGCTTATTGCCACTGTGCTGGCGCTGGCTTACGTCATTCTGGCGCTTAAACAAAGCCTGTGGTGCTGGCCGGCAGCGCTGTTAAGCACTATTTTATTTACCCATGTGATGTGGCAGTCGGCGCTGTTGTCCGATGCGTTGCTGCAGCTGTATTATGCGGCTATGGCGTTGTATGGTTGGTGGCGCTGGCGTCAGTTACAGCAGTGCAGCGTGGCCGAGCGTGGCCCGGTGTATGAATGGCGCTGGCAGCGTCATCTGTTGCTGATTGCAGTAACGGCAGTGGCCGGCCTGTTGCTGGGCGCTTTTATGACCAATTACACGTCGGCCGATTTTGCCTGGATAGATGCGCAAACCACCGTATTTAGCGTGATGGCAACCTGGCTGGTAGCGCGCAAGCTGGTGTCAAACTGGCTGTACTGGGTAGTAATAGATGCGGTATCTATTTATGTTTATGCAGAAAAACACCTGTATTTCTTAACCGGCTTGTTTATGCTGTATACCGTTATTGCACTAGTTGGGTACTTTATTTGGCGCAGTCATTATCAGCAGCAACCGGCAGTGAGCTTGAGCACGTAACACGGCTGTGTCAGCGGTTGGAGTTTTTCGTTGCTCAGCCGCCGCTCCAGGTTGCGGCCTTATCGCAGGGTGAGAGCAACCAGAGTTACTATGTTAAAACCAGTCAGGGCGAATATGTACTGCGCTGTTACCCGTCAGACTCTGCCGTCTGCCGCCAGCAAGAACTGCGCTGCCAACATGCGGCGGCAGCCAAAAACCTGGCACCGGCACCGCTGTGTTTAAATAACCATTATCAAGTCATGTTAAGCGAGTATATCGCCGCTGGCGTGCCGTTTAACTATCTGCAGCATGGCCATGCTGCGTTGGTATCGGCATTAAGTGGCTTTCATCTGTTACCGGTGCAAACCGCAGAGTTGGATTATTGCAATTACCTGCAACAACTGATCGACACCTTGCCCGTCGGCCATCAGGCCTCTCCGGCGTTACTGAGGCCATTAGCCGAAGCGGCAACGCAGCTGCAGCAACTGGCAGCGGATATAGTGTTATGTCACCTGGATTTACATGCTGGTAATTTATTGTTTGCCAATAACCGATTGTGGTTGCTTGATTTTGAATATAGCCAGCGCGCTGATAGCAGTCTTGATTTAGCCGCAATCAGTTTGCATTTTGCCTTAACGCCAGTACAAATACATCAATTGCTCTCTGACTATGCCTCGCAACGGGCTGAGCCAGAGCTGCTGGCTTTGCTTAAACAAAAATTGCCTTTGGCCAGGCAGGTATACAGTGGCTTCTGCTGGTTGTGGTATCTGGCACTGCCCGACGCTGGAGCACAGGCGCTGCATTGGCAACAGTGTTTAACGCAGTTAGTGGCAAGCGCCAAAGCAGCGCAGAAATTATAAGCCGCCCAGCCGCTCGGCCAGTGTTTTATAACGTTTGACATCTTCAGCATCAAACATCGGTTTGCCGTCGCTGTCTTTATCTGCCGGCACTAATAAGTTTTCTCGTGCCAGCCGTTCTACCCGTATTGCCTGTACCCCAAGAAACTCTGCCACTTGATCTACTGTCATTAACGCCATCTTGTTTTCCTTTCTCAAATCAGCCTGATAGTAATAGCTCAGTTTGCAGCATTTGTGAATAGTGTCTGCTAAACAAGCGGTTAAAACCGTTGTTGCACACACCCGGTTACACTTTTTTCCCGCCACTACGTAGTGGCAGTGTAAGCTTTATGTTAATTTCAGCGCCAGTTAAATGCGGAGATAACCTGAATGCAAAAAAGTGCCATTGCGCTGCTGCTGTGCGGCAGCCTGTTAAGTACCGGCTTAGTCGCTGCAGAGCTGAGCGCCCCGCTGGCGGTGCAACAGCCTTACACGGTAACGTCGCCACACGGTGACAGACAAGACCCTTACTACTGGTTGCGTGACGACAGCCGTACCTCGCCGACAGTGCTGGATTACCTGCACCGTGAAAATGCTTATGTTGAGCAGTATGCCAAAGCGTATCAGCCGTTAACTGATAAGCTGACCAGCGAAATTATCGGTCGGATTAAGCAGGACGACAGCTCAGTACCTTACACCAAGGGCGATTACAGCTATTACAGTCGCTATGAAACCGGCAAAGAGTATCCGATTTACTTGCGTAAAGCGCTAAAAGATGGCACTGAGCAGGTTATGCTGGATGTTAACGAGCTGGCAAAAGGCAAAAGCTATTACGCGGTGTCGAACTGGCAGGTAAGCCCGGATCAAAACTTTATTGCGTATATGGAAGATGACAGCGGCCGGCGTCAGTATGTGCTAAAAGTACGTGATTTACGCACCGGCCAGGATTTGCCCGATGTGTTAACAGGCTTATCGTCCAGCATCGCCTGGGCCAAAGACAGCAAAACGTTATATGTGGTTAAAAATGATCCTGTAACCCTGCTAAGCACCCAGGTACTGCAACATAAACTGGGGCAGGACCCGGCGACAGCCACTCTGGTGTATGAAGAAAAAGACAACAGCTTTTATATGGGCGTGGGCAACAGCACCGACGACAACTATGTCATCATCTACTCTAGCAGCACGGTATCCAGTGAAATGCAGGTGCAGGATGCCAGTAAGCCTGGCAGCAAATTTACCAGCCTGGCACCGCGCGAGCGCGATATAAAATACAGCGCTGATCACCTTGATGGCCGTTGGATTATCCAAACCGACTGGCAGGCACCGAATTACCGTATGATGACGGTGGCTGCCGATAACATTGGCGATCGTAGCCAGTGGCAACCGCTTATCGCCCACAGTGACAGCGTGTTTATTCAGGGTTTTAAAGCATTTAAAGACTACCTGGCCATTAACGAACGTAGCGATGGCCTGCGTCGCATTAAAGTGATGCCGTGGAATGCGCCGGATAAAGCGTTTTACGTCGCCTCAGATGAAGCGGCTTATGTCGCCGGCTTTGAAGTCAATCCACAGCAAAACACCAATTTACTGCGCTACACCTATACTTCGCTTACCACACCGGCCAGCGTGTTTGAACTGAATATGCAAACCGGTGAAAAAACATTACTGAAGCAAACGGAAGTACCGGGTGGTTTTGATAAAAACAACTACGTTACTGATCGGGTATGGGCTACCGCACGGGATGGTGTAAAGGTGCCAGTGTCGTTGCTGTATAAAAAAGACTTTAAGCGTGATGGCACAGCGCCGCTGTACCAGTATGCTTATGGCTCCTACGGCGCTTCAATGGATCCATCGTTTCGCTCAACGGTGTTATCGCTGGTAGACCGTGGCTTTGTGTTTGCTATTGCCCATATCCGCGGTGGTCAGGAAATGGGCCGGCACTGGTATGAAGATGGCAAGCTGATGCACAAAATTAATACCTTCAATGACTATATTGACGTCACCGATTATCTGGTAGGCCAGGGCTATGCAGCCAAGGATAAAGTCTTTGGTATGGGCGGCAGTGCCGGTGGCTTGCTGATGGGCGCGGTGGCTAATATGGCTCCTGAGAAATACCGTGGTCTGGTAGCACACGTACCCTTTGTTGATGTTGTCACCACCATGCTGGATGAAAGTATACCGCTGACGACAAACGAGTTTGACGAGTGGGGTAACCCAAAGCAGAAAGCCTATTACGACTATATGCTGTCATACTCGCCTTATGATCAGATAAGCAAACAGGACTACCCGGCCATGCTGGTCACCACCGGTTTGCATGACTCACAGGTGCAGTATTTTGAACCGGCAAAATGGGTGGCTAAACTGCGCACTCATAAAACCGACAACAATCCATTACTGTTTAAAACCACAATGGAAGCCGGCCACGGCGGTAAATCTGGCCGCTTTGCCCGTCAGGCGCAAATAGCTGAAGAATATGCCTTTATTCTGAATTTGCTCGGCATAAAGCAGTAAATTACGCCAGTTTTACATGCTAAACCGGGTTAAACGCCCGGTTTTTTATTGCAGCTGTCGTACCAGAGCAGGCAGCAGTGGTTGCAAACTGGCATGAATAATATGGCACACAGTGAAATCAGCAACATGTAGCCTATTGATGTGCTGGATTTCCTGCTGCGCGGCTAAAAAACGCTCAGCGGTGCGGCTGTCCTCCAGCACGATGTCTACCCGGCCTTGCAGCATTAAACCAAAGGCTTGGGCGTCACTGTTCACCAGTACTCTTACACCGGCAAACTCCTGCTGTTCGGCCATTTTAAAACCGCGGATGTGGCTTATCAGTAAATCGTTGCGTTGTTGCCAGTTCATTAGTTTATCACTGCTTAAGCTGTAGGCATTTAACCGCAAAGTGTCCAGCACGGCCGGTACTACCAGTAACTCGGCATGGTCTTCATCCAATTGGCAGATACGAAATAAATCGGCATCAATTTCGCCATCTATTAGCAGCCGTAAGCGCCGCTTAGACGGCAATTCGATAAACTCCGGGCTAAAACCAAGTGCAGTGTAAGCTGATGCCAGTTTCAGCTGTAACTTTTGCCTGAGCTCTGAGTTACCCAGCGGCATACCAATACGCACCGGTTGTGCCAGTGTGTAGCTACAGATGAATAACAACAAAGCAAATGCAGATGGTCTCACACAGCTATCCGGTGGCGGCAACTAAATACAGTATAGCCAAGCTGACAATTTCCCGAGCCGTAATGGCAGACTGCATAACAACTAATATAAACCGTCTTGTTTTAATGCTAGCCTGCAGCAGATGATTCTGTTTCTTAGGGCCTTTTAATGTTCTACAGCCGTGCTGCGCTGCTAACCCTACTGGCACTTATTGCCTTTGCCGGTAATTCTATACTGTGCCGTATCGCTTTGGCCCATACCAATATTGACGCTGCCAGTTTTACCACTATCCGGCTGCTATCCGGTGCTGTGGTGTTATGGGTATTAGTGATGCTGCGTAACAGAAACCGCCATGACAGTATGAAAGTGAGAGGGCAGGGTAATTGGCTATCGGCACTGGCGTTGTTCGTTTATGCTGCTGGCTTTTCCTTGGCATATATACAACTAAATACCGGTATTGGTGCGTTGATCCTGTTTGGCGCGGTGCAAACCAGCATGATAGCCTTTGGCTTGTGGCGTGGTGAGCGTTTTACAACAGCACAGTGGCTGGGTTTGCTACTGGCCTGCTCGGGGCTTATTGGGTTGTTATTACCCGGGCTGTCGGCACCACCTCTTACCGGCGCTATGCTGATGATTACTGCTGGTATCGCCTGGGGCGTATATTCGTTACGCGGCAAGGGCGCCGGCGACCCGCTGCAGGTTACGGCCGGTAATTTCAGCCGCACGGTGCCGATGGCGTTGCTGCTAAGTTTGCTTTTACTTAACCGGGCGTCACTAGATAGCGCCGGCATTTACTATGCGCTGCTGTCCGGCGCTTTAACTTCAGGTGTCGGTTACGCCATTTGGTACAGCGCTTTACCACTATTAAAAGCAACTACTGCTGCGACGGTGCAGTTAAGCGTGCCACTCTTGGCGGCGCTAGGTGGGGTAGTGCTATTGCAAGAGCCGGTTACGTTACGTTTGCTGCTGGCAGCACTGGCGATTTTGGGCGGTATCGCGCTGGTGGTAGTGGTAAGGCGCCAAACCTAACCTGATATACCACATTTCTTGTTATGTACTAATTCAATGTAGAACGGCCTTTAACGGGTTCCTCTCCTTTGACTGCACAAATGACAATTATTTTCATTTGTGTAGTGTGCGTCTGTAAGGCGACAACTTTTAATCCCCACCTAATGGAACGCACCATGCCTGGCATACACAACATGACGTATTTGGCAGTTTTGTTGGCGGTGCAGGCTGACAGTGCTAGAGACACCTTGAGCATCGAGCGGATCACCCTTACCGGTAGCGGTATAGTAGAAGTTGGTAATCTAATCCTGACCGGACGACTTTAAAGTAGTGCTGTACTATAACGCTTGAACGCCTATTTCAGGGTTATTCGTTAACAGGCTGATTTTTTCGGCAAGATAAGCTTTAGTCGAGCAATCTTCATACTGAAAAATCATTTTATTTTTACCGAATATCGTTATGGTTTTTTCAGTAATATCCACATTGTCAATTGCTACCGCTGGAAGAAATGGGCTGTACCGGTAGTAGTATTTGTGATTTTTAAAGCTAAAGTAGGGTAAAAATTTAGCTGCTATTGCAATAATAACGGCTAAACAAAGTACTAAATAAACAAAGTCTGGATTAATAACATAAGTTATTAGAGTCGGCAGAGGCAGAAAAATTGCCATATTCATTATGATGTTTGTATTAGAGCGAAGTCTCATTTCTATGCATCCTCACACGTTTAAAAGGGCAGCTCAATGCTGCCCGTCACATATCTAATGTAATGCGTAAGATACCATGCCAGCAAGAAAACCTATGCCTCCGCCGATGATACCTCCGGCAATGGCCCCTACAGGACCAGCGCCAAAACCGCCTGCGGTTATACCAAAGCCACCACCTGAAATTGCACCAGCTGCTCCGGCGGCAACTAGATCTCGGGCATAAGTATTCCCGCCAGCAACATCAGATATCTCAATTGAAGTTAGTTCTTTCATAAGTTCGACTCCTCTCAACATTAATATAATGCCATTTTATACAAGGCGCCGATCGCAGCCCCACCGCCAATTATGCCCATAGCAACCCAGCCGACAGGATTGCTTGCCAGGGCGATGTAACCGGCTGCTACTCCAGCACCACCCAAACCACCGGCCAGGCCTCCGGAAATGCCATGCTCTGCAGTCCAGGCTCCACCAGAAATAATTTCTAGTTCATTTTTATTAATTTCTTTCATTTTTTATCTCCATCAGATTACTTTGTCAGATTCAGCAATTGTCTGACGGTGGTAATATAACTGGAAATTTATTGGCTAATGTACTGTTAAATATAACAGTTTAAGTTCTAGTGAGGCTGGGCAGTGAATTATCTGGGGTTGTGCTTTCAGGCGATAAAACCGTAACGGTTGAATACGGCTTTCGTTTGTCACTATGCATTACGATAATTAAGTAGTTTGGGATAAACAATACTTGAAAATTACCACAGCTGTTATCAATAAGAGGTTGTTTGTTATAACAAAAAACCTCTTACCATTGGTATGATTTTAGCTAATCAGTACTTTGCGGCTACACCCTCTGCTGGCAGGGCGTTTAAGATAAACTGACGTAAGTCTTCGTTAGATTTTTGCAGGTCTTCAGCGCGCAGGTACATCATATGGCCGCTGCGGTAGCCTTTAAAACTTAAGCGGTGTTTCATTTTGCCGCTGGGGTCTAACTGCCACATATTGTATTTGCCATCAAAATAGTTGGTGGCGCCATCATAGTAGCCTGACTGAGTTAACACTTTTAAATAAGGGTTTTGTGCCATGGCCTGGCGCAGGTTTTCGCCGGTGTTGTCATCAGATCTGTCCCACGGGTGCACCGGGCCAAACATATTGTATTTGATGTCGGTGTTGTAGTTTAACTCTGAGCGGATATAGTGGTTAATCGCCGGCGTAAACGAGTGCAGCCAGGAGGTCAGCTCGGCATTGTAGTCAGGTTTGTCACCGGCGTCGCGCTTGTCTATACCTAAATAGCGCGAGTCTAACCGGCCGACCGTCTGGCCACGGTCACGCAGCAGTTCTTTCCAGTAGTAGCTGGTAGGAATTTCCAGGTTATTTTGCAGTACCGCCTGAAGTGATAAACCGGAGTAGCTGGCGACTTGCTGCGCAATGCGCTGTTTTTCTTCGTCACTGATGGCATTGCCTTTAGCCAGTGCCGGCAGGTACTGGTTTAACGTAAACTGTTCTACTTCGGGCAGAATATCGTATAAGTCTTTTTGCTGTAGCGCGCTTGCCAGCTTGTTGTGATACCAGGCGGTAGCAGCAAAATACGGCAGACGGTTAGCGGCTTTTACCGGGCCATCGCGTGAGATGCCTAAATCAGTAGGGGAAACCAAAACTACGCCGTTTAAGTACATCCACTGCTGGTTTTGTAGCGCCAGCGCCAGGCCGGAGACGCGGGTGGTGCCATAGCTTTCACCGATTAAAAATTTAGGTGATTGCCAACGTTCGTTACGCGTAACAAAGGTATTGATCCACTCGGCCAGGTATTTCACATCAGCATTCACGCCAAAGAACATCTTCTGCTGCTGATCTTTAGAGGGCATCTTGCCATCTTTACCTGGCAGCACGCGTGAGTAACCGGTATTCACCGGGTTTACAAACACAATGTCGGCCACGTCCAGCACTGAGTAGGGGTTGGTTTTTACGCCATAAGGCTGCAGCGGATAACCTTCGTCATCGACATTCAGCACTTTGGGGCCGGTGTAAGCCACATGCATCCATACCGATGCTGAGCCCGGGCCACCATTAAACGAGATCAGTAGCGGCCGTTTGCTGCGATCTTTAATATCACTGCGCTGATAGTAGGTATAAAACAAGGTGGCCGTCGGGTTGCCCTCATCATCCCACACTGGTTGGGTACCGGTAGTGGCGCTGTAACTAAAGCGTTTGCCATTTACTTCGGTTTTATGCTCGGTGACAACCTTGCTGTCAATTTCAATCTGCCGCTCTGAGGCCTGTAGCAGCGTGCTGCCAACGAGCAACAGCAGGGCAAAAGCTGTAGTAAGTTTCATGGTTCCCCCGGTTAAGGTGCATTGTTATTGTCGCCTTCCTGTGTAACGCAAAAAACGAAAAAACACAAAAGGCTTGCGGCCAGCGGCCGGAAAAACGCTGCGGTTCTTACTCTAGTGAAAAGCTGACGCGAAACAGGTTAATAATGCGAATTGTTATCAGTGGTATATTGTTGAATTTAAACATAATTTTGCCAATCATGCGGTTATGGTCTACACTTGTCGGCACAATTTTGGCGACTAGAGCAAGGTTAGCGCAATGAAAGGTCATCCACAGGTACTGTCAAAACTAAACGAAGTGCTGACAGCGGAATTAACCTCGATCAATCAGTATTTTTTACATGCCCGCATTTATAAAAACTGGGGCTTAAAGGCATTGAATGATGTGTGCTACAAAAAATCGATTAAAGATATGAAGCAGGCTGATGAGCTGATTGAGCGTATTTTAATGCTGGAAGGGCTGCCCAATTTGCAGGCGCTGGGCAAATTACGCATTGGTGAAGATACACCGGAAATGCTGCAGTGCGATATGGATTTTCAGCTTGAGCAATTACCTTTGCTGCGCGCCACTATAGCCTTGTGTGAAGCTGAGCAGGATTACGTTAGCCGCGACATACTGACCGAGATCCTGGAATACGAAGAAGAACATCTGGACTGGCTGGAAACCCAGCAGCATCAGATCAGCACTATGGGGCTGGCAAATTACCTGCAGGCACAGCTGGGGAGCGAGTAAATGAAAGGCAATAACACCATTATCGATGCGCTGAATGTGCTGCTGGCCAATGAGTTGGCGGCAATGGATCAGTATTTTATTCACTCGCGCATGTACCACGACTGGGGCCTGCATAAGCTGTTTGAACGTATCGACCATGAGTTTGACGATGAAAAAGGCCACGCTTCTGCCTTGATTGAACGCATTATCTTTTTAGAAGGTGTGCCGGATATGAGTAAGCGTGACGCCATTCACGTTGGCCATGATGTACCCAGCATGCTGCAAAATGACCTCAATGTGGAATACGCGGTACAAAAGCTGCTGAAGCAAACCATGGCCTTGTGTGAGCGTGAACAGGATTACGTGACCCGCGCTATGTTACAGCAGTTACTGGACGACACTGAACAAGATCACGCCCACTGGCTGGAGCAACAGCTGAATCTGATTAAACTGCTGGGCCTGCCCAATTACCTGCAATCGCAGATGTGACAATCTAAGCGATGCCGTCTCTCAGTCACAGCAAGCTATAGTCTTGCTGTGACTGGCGCCGACACATTTTATTACAATCCTTTTACCTGTCTTACTGGTCTCAGCCCAGCCCTTTCATTACATTAGCCGTAATGAAAACATAGCAATTTTGTCTCTGCAGGTAGTCAAAAATGAAAAAACTCTTTGTAATAAGTGCAGTAGCGTTAGCGGTGCTGACCGGTTGTGCTATCGAGCGCAGTGCCAGTGTGGATGCTCAGGCCGCGCTGCAACAATTGCAAGGCCAGGTTGTCGCCAGCCCAAATGATAAGCGTGCTTATAAAACGCTGCTGTTGCCCAACAAGCTGGAAGTGATGCTGGTGTCTGACCCATTAGCGGAAAAATCGGCAGCGGCGCTCAGTGTTGGCGTGGGCTTACTGCAAGATCCTATGAGCCAGCAAGGCATGGCGCATTATTTAGAGCATATGCTGTTTTTAGGCACCGAGCGTTACCCGGATACTAACGATTACAGCGCCTTTATGACCGCCAATGGCGGCGCACAGAATGCTTATACCTGGCTCGACATTACCAACTATATGTTCAAAGTGAACAATAATGCCTATGACGAAGCGCTGGATCGTTTCTCTGACTTTTTCAAAGCCCCAAAGCTGTATCCGGAATACACCGAGAAAGAGAAAAATGCTGTTAATGCGGAGTGGTCTATGCGCCGCGAAATGGACTTTTTTGGCCAGTACAAACTAGCGCGTAATATGCTGGGCAGCCATCCGGCTAACCGGTTTTTGATTGGTAACCTGGAAACTTTAGGCGATAAAGCAGACAGTAAACTGCACGCTGAAACCGTTGCCTTTTATAACCAATACTATTCGGCCAACATTATGAAAGCCGTGTTGCTAAGCAACTTGCCACTGGCCGAGATGGAACAACTGGCAGTAAAACACTTTGCCAGCATTGAAAATAAAAATATCGCCAAACCTGCTGTTACTGACACACCGGACTTTAGCCGGTTAGGTGCTAAACGCATTCATTATGTGCCAAATCAGGATGTGAAACAGCTGAAACTGGATTTCACCATTAGCAATAACAGCGCACAGTTTGCCGTTAAACCAAATGAGTTTATCACCTATCTGTTGGGCTCAGAAATGCCGGGCACGCCGGCATATCAGCTAAAAGCGATGGGGTTAATCTCAACGTTAAATGCCAGCGCAACGCCCGACTTATACGGCAACTATGGTTCGCTTAGCATTGATATTGAGCTGACCGACGCCGGTATGCAGGCACGCGAAGGTATAGTGGCCACCTTAATGCAGTACCTTGAGCTGGTAAAGCAGCAGGGGGTTGATAGCAAGTACTTTAGTGAAATACAAACCAGTCTGAACAATCAGTTCCGTTTTCTTGAAAAGGGCGATGAGTTTGGCTATGTGTCTAACCTGGCGGATGCCATGCAAAAAGTGCCAGCCCGCCATGCCATTAATGCGCCCTTCTATTACCAGCGTTTTGACGCCGCGGCGATTAACGATGTGCTGGCGCAGTTAACACCCGAGCGGCTGCGGGTTTGGTATATCAGCAAACAAGAGCCGCATGACAGCAGTCTGCATTTTTATGATGGTAAATACAAAATTGCCGACATTAGCCTGGAAGAGCAACAAAGCTGGCAACAAAGCCCGCAACTGGCGCTGAGTTTACCGGCGGTAAACCGTATGCTGCCAGAAAACTTCGCCCTGAAAGCCCCCCAGGCACAGCAAAAACCCGAGCTGGTAGTGCAGCGCGATGGTATCAGTGCCTGGTTGTACCCCAGTCAGCAGTTTGCCAGCCAGCCACGCGGTGTGCTGGAAATTTTAATTAACAGCGATGCGCCACAGCAACAGGTTAAAGCTAAGGTAGCGTTAGCGCTGTGGCGTGATTTGTACAACCTGCAGCACAGCGCGCTGGCGACAGAAGCCGATATTGCCGGTATGCAGCTAAGCTTGCGTGATAGTAATGGCCTGGTACTCAGCGTGGCCGGTTTTACTGACAAGCAGCCAGAATTGCTGCAGCAGGCGCTGGCGGGCTTGCGCATCAGCAGTGACGAGCAGGGCTTTGCTCAGGCGAAAGACCGCTTTATTCGCAACGTACAAAATCAGGGGAAGCAGTTCCCGTTCCAGCAGGCTTTTATGGCCTATAACAACCTGGTTCGCAGCGGCAGCTATGACACGGATGCGTTGGTTAACGCAGCGCAGAGCCTGACGCTGGCTGAGCTGCATACGATAGTTGACACCTTGCTGGCGAATAACCAATTGCGCATTTTTGCCTTTGGCAACTACGATAAGCCTGCGCTTGAGCAGGTTGTCAGCAAAGTGGCGGTTGCTTTGCCGGCTAAGCGCAGTTCAACGCCTTACAGCCGCACGGCATTCTGGCAACCGTCTCCGGGTAAAACCCTGGTGGTGCAAAAGGATATCGATGTTGCCGACGTGGCGCTGATAGATGCGCATATTCACGCTGAAGCCAGCTACACGCAGCTGGCCCGTGCGACAGTGCTGCGCAGCCATTTTAGCAATATTGCCTTTGATAAACTGCGTACTGAAGAGCAGTTGGCTTATGCTGTTGGCGGTACCTCTATGCAACTGGAGGATTACGTCGGCTTTGCCATCTATATTCAAACGCCGGTTAAAAGTGTGGCGGATATGCAGGCACGTTTTGACAGCTTTAAGCAGCAATATGCCGCTGAGTTGGATAAGTTATCTGAAGACGAGTTTGCCAAGCTAAAAGCCAGCACCTTAATTAGTCTGAAAGAGCCGGCAAAAAACTTACGCGAGGAAGTCGGACCGCTGATCACTGACTGGTATCGTGAACGCTTTAGCTTCGATAGCAAACAGCAACTGATTGCCGCGGTGGAGCAGGTTACGTTGGCCGATGTAAAGGCGTTTTATCGTGAAACCATGCTAAACGACAACGCCGCCCGCATTTCGGTGCAAATGCGTGGCACTAAATTTAAAGCGCAGCCGTTTGCCGATTTACCCGGTCAGATTAAAGTGGATGATGTCGCCGCTTTTCATCAGCAGATGAAACGACAATAACCTCAGTATAAATTTAAAAACGCAGCTTCGGCTGCGTTTTTTATTGGCAGGAAAAAAGTGCAAAATAGTTGGAGTAATCACTTTAAACGTTGGTAATTCCCGCCGACAGTGTTTAAAACGTCGACAAGTACCTGCTGTTAACTCACCGCAGCATTCACATTTTTCACGTTATTAGGAAATTAAAACGCGCTGCGTGTTCTTTCACCATGCCATGCCAGACCAGCGTAGATTTGACGTATTGCAATCGAAATGAACTGGTCTATCTTGTTGGTGGAGTTGTAACCAGTCACACGGAAGAGACGACAAAATAATAATTAAAAATCTCAGCAAGAATTTTGATTCAGCAGAGAAAAAGACGAGGACAACCCAATGAAGAAATCTACCCTGCTACTCTTGGCAGGCCTGTTGAGCTTTGGCTCGCAGGCTGGCGTTGGTGGCTACCCTGTGGTACTGGTACATGGCTTTCAACCAGACAACCTGGCCAGCCGGCCTACCGGCAGCCAGGTAACGGCAAATGGCGCTGCCTACTGGGCCGAATACTGGCGCGATCGCGCTGACGTGCGCATCGACTGGCCGTCACAGGAACGTGTTGCCGGTAAAATTGCCACTGATTATGTCTGGCCTAAGCTGCAACAAATGTCACGCAGTGGCACCTGCGCTAATGGCTGTATCTTTGTCTCGCATTCCACCGGTGATTTAGTTACCCGCTACATTATTGACAACCAAGCGCTGTGGCTGCAAAACGCTGGCCTGCAACCGCTGAATATCGTCGCCAGCTTTGACTTTGCCGGTGCCGGCGGTGGTGTAGAGTTGGCTGATCTGGCCGTTAACGTGGCCGGCGGTTCAGGCCTGATTGACGCAACCTTGCGTTTGGCACTGTCGTTATGGCTGGGAGAAATTCCGACACCCACTACCGTAGGCGTGCTGAATGATTTACGCGTGAATACTGCCCGTCAGTTAGCCGCATTTCCGGACGAGCGGGTGCCGCGTTTACGCTTTGTCGGTGCCGGGTCCGATTTCCTGGGGGCCACCGGCGCCTTTTTACCCGGTGAAGACGATGGTGTTGTCGCCAGTCACTCCAGCTGTGGTGCCGCCAGTGCCGCCAGCTTTAACAGCTGTTCACGCAGTGTTGCCTTTGATGGCAAGCTGACCTCGGTAAGTGGCCCGTCCGGCTTTATGCCGTATCATTACCCTATGTTAATGAGTGAAGGCTATAGCCACAGCGATGTGATTGCCAACAGCGCTGCTGACGAAGTGACCGCTGCTAACAGTGGGGCAAATTACCTTAACGGTGACAGGTTGCAGTTCAGTACCTATGATGAGACGCGCGGTTGGTGGATTTTCAGCTCACGCTATCGTGTGGTGCGTAACTCGAATAACACCAGTATGTCAGCACTGGTGTACCAGGCAGCGAACTAAGCGTAATGAAGAAAACGCTGCTAATACTAAGCCTGCCAGCCTTGCTGGCCGGCTTATGGCTGCTTTGGCCAGCGCCGGCAAAGCAGTCCGTAACATCATCTGAGCCGCCTAAGCTGCCGGCTGTTTCAGCAGCTAAACCTGCTGCAGCCACGCCCGACACAACACCACAGCAGTTAAGCGTCACAGAGAAAATTCCCGAGCCGGTGAGTGACAGTTTTAAGTTGCTGGCCAGCGCCTATGCTGCCGAACTTGAACTGCCGCCTTATTCACGGCCGCTTAGCGCTGATGACGCGCATTTACTTAATCCAAACCGCTACATTGTGCAAAGCGTACCTCTAGCAGGTGGTGCCAGTGCCGCAATTGTGCTGCCAAAGTATCGTTTTAGCTATCCAGAAGCCGTACCTGTAACACTGGAGATCACCGGCTTACCGGTATTTGATGTCAATGTGCAGCTGGTCGCAGAGCATGACATGCAAAATAGCGAGCAGGTGGAAATGCAAGGCACGCCGCAACGTTACAGTGCCACAGTGCCGCCGGACGTGAATTGGAATGGTAGCGTTGAAGTGCGGGTTAGCTTTAGCGCTAATGGCCAGACACAGGTGTTAAAAACGGGTATTGAATACTACAACCCGGTAGCGACGATCACCGGTGTGTCTGACAGTATAGGGGGCGGTACCGACATGCAAATACCCGTGCAGTTAGAAGTGAAGCAGGCCGGCTTTTACCGACTGCGCGCTAATTTATATACCGAGCAGCGCCAGCCACTGGCATTGCTTAGCGCAACCGCTAAGCTGGACAGCGGCCAGCAAGAGATCACTTTGCGTGCTTTTAAAGCGGTACTGCGTAATAACAGTGGCCCTTATATTTTAGGCAGTTTTGTGCTGGAAAAACGTCCGGCGGTACCGGGTGAGCTAAGCCGCTATGGCGACAGTGAAAAAGCCGAGTATGCGTTGGAGCGCTTCTCGCTGAGCCAGCTGAGCGACGAACCCTGGCAGCCAGACGAACAGGAGCGGCAACGGCTGCAGTTTTTACAGCAAATGGCCGGGCAGTAGCGGTTATCGCAGCGCAAACGGGCGAAAAGGGGGGTTGGCCTGGCGCTGCACTTCAGGCCTTTAATTCATTTTTTTTGCTGTTCCTATAACGTTGAATTGATATCTTTAACATAAATATATCATCAGTTTGTCATGCTGTTTTCGTTATCTGATGTGATAAATTCACGGTCTGGGCTTGCCGGGCGGCCAGCTTCTGCTGGCTCTCACGCCGTGGTTTGTTCAGAGCGCGCCGGCCATGTTTGGCTATGTCGGTTATTTTGTACAGTTTTATCTAAGGTGGCGTAATCATGATGAATGAAATGGACAGGCTATTAAAATTACTCCATGAGATATACAAAGATGGGTATGTGCAGGGGCGGCAAGATGGCTTGGAAGGTATCCACATTGAACCGCAACTGGTACTAAATGATTATCTCAACGACGAGAATGTTTATCTTAAGCTGTTTGAGCTGGGGGTGCTAAAAACACCCAGTACTGAAAAAAATTCAGTCAATGTACATTAACGGTTTTGCTTAGCGTTGTTGGCTTGCTGCTGAAGAATATTAACTCTAAAATAACAGCATGCAGTGTTGCAGTATTTGGAGAAATGTATTGAGCCAGCCATCGTTGGAGCAGCAACTAAGTGCCGAGTTAAACCGGGGGGATTTCTCCAGGATCCTGACTGAACAACCTTACGAATACAAATCTATTTTTCTGAATCGTATTCACGCAGATAAGAAAAATGCCCGGTTTTTCCCTGCCGTAGTCGTGCCAGACCAACTGGCCTATCAAATCGCGACTAAACGTTTAAGCAAATCGCAACTGATAGAACGGCTGGACTGCATCGACAGAGTGGTTATTGGTAAAGCCTGTATTGTAAATTGCTTCAGCCGCGATACGGTAGAATGGAAAAAAGCCAATGAAACCATAGCGTCCATTATTGAATTAGCAGCCAACGTGTCAGTGTCTGAGCTGATCCAGGTACCCACCATTTACCCGCTGGACGATGGCAGTTTTCAGATCCTTACCGGGCACCGGCGCTTTTTCGCTATGGTGTATACCCATGGTATAGATGGCGCCGCACATTTTAAGGTATACCACAGTAAGCCGTCTTTACCGCGCACCAAACAGTTCCAGGAGAACGCCAGTCGGGAAGACTTGCCCAAGTATGGTAAGCTACAGGCGTTCCAGGAAGCGATGCTGGAGCTGGACACCCTAAGCAGTATGCGGCAAAGAACCGAAGGTAAAAGCCTGACTGTGCGCGAGATTGCCAGTTTGTTAGGCATCTCCATGGGCGCTTTTGACAACTATAACGTGTTAACGCGTTATCCGGCCGTGCTGGAAGCCTACCAAAGCGGTAACAGCACGTCGTTTATCGCGATGAAGAAAATGGTTGTTAATGAAGAGCAGAAAGTTCGCAAAAACAGCGGCCAGAGCATATTAAGCGTTGAGCAAAAAAGGACGATTAATAAGCAATTAAAAAATATCCTCAATAACGTCACTGTTGACGACGAGGCGCCGAAAAAAAAGCGCTACCGGCTGGGCACAGTTGAATCCGCTGAACTGGTGAAAATAATACTGACAGAAAATTTGTTGGCAATGGACACCGGTGTCGACTGGCAGCAGGTTGACTGGACGCAGCCCAAGGCAGTCAATGATGCTTTTGAACGTGTTGTCAGTTTCTTAAAAGCCCGCTATGAACTACAGCCGTAGTACCCTGCAGTAAGTCCCCCCGCGCTGCTGCCGCGTCAGCTTTTGCAGCGCACAGCGCAAAACACGGCCGGTTGCACCACGACAACGCAAGCCGCGGTGTCGGTTGGTGTTTTTAAAAGGTTGACCAAAAGAAATAAAAATGTGAACATTTGGCGGCGTCGGGCGCAACCCAGTGGGGCTCCTGCTGTGCTGCGGCTAAGCAGCTGATAATGCCAGTTTGCTGCGTTTAGTCACTTTACCAATGCATTACGCTAAGGGATGTTGCAACGACATCGCGCTGAATCACTATTAGGGTCTTAAACTACTATGAACTACACCGACAGAGTACTGTTGCTTGCCATATTGTTACTACCACCATGTTTTGCTCAGGCCGTTGATATTTCCGCTCAGGTTGGCGCACAAAGCCGGCTGTTTACCCAGGATGGCCAATGGCAAAACTCGATCGCCGCCGAGACTGAACTGTACTGGGAAGATAGCACGCAGACAAATAGTTTTGCGCTAACGCTAGCGGGCCGCTATGACAACTTGGACAATCAACGTTCTTATGTCGATGTTCAGGAGGCACTGTGGCTGCACGTGGCAGCAGACTGGGAGTTCAGAGCTGGTATTGGCAAGGTGTTTTGGGGCGTGACAGAGTCTAATCATCTGGTGGATATCATCAACCAAACCAATTTAGCTGAATCAATAGATGGTGAGCACAAGTTAGGCCAGGCCATGTTGCATGGCACGCTGGTGCGGGATTGGGGAGTGTTGGATGCCTTTGTCTTACCCGGCTTTCGTGAGCGTATTTTTGCCGGAAAAAATGGCCGTCTGCAGGGGCCGGTGCTGATTGATAAACACAGTGCACTATTTGAGTCTGCAGCACAGCAGAACCATGTGGATTATGCACTGCGCTACAGCCACACCATTAACGCATTCGATGTTGGCGTCAGCTGGTTTAACGGCACCAACAGAGAGCCACAGATCTTGCCAGTAGAGGGTACAACAGATACAGGCCGGCCTTATTATGACCAAATGCAGCAATTCGGTCTGGATGTGCAGGCGACGCTCGGAGACTGGCTGTTAAAACTGGAAACTATCTCACGCCAGGACTCGGTGACCGATTTTGCCGCGGTTACCACAGGGTTCGAATATACCGTCACCGGGGTGTTTAATAGCGTTGCTGACATGGGGCTGCTGTTAGAATACAGCCGTGATTCTCGCAATGACGAGGCGACGACACTACTGCAGAACGATCTGTTTTTTGGTATGCGGCTGGCTTTTAATGATATGCAGGGTACAGAGATATTGTTTGGCTATGTGCAGGACTTAGCTCATCAGGCATCGGCGATGGGTTTTATTGAAGGTAGCCGCCGTTTGGGTGAGGCCTGGACACTAACGCTGGACGTCAGAACCTTTGCCGGCCGTGAGCCTAATGAGTTGCTGTATAGCTTGCGTCAGGACGATTACGTTGCCATTAGCCTGGATTACTATTTCTAGGGCGTATCTGCGCCCTGCCGTTGCAGGGCGCAGACATGCAAACCTGACGCGTTAGCGCACGCGTCTTAGCGCCGTCTGGTTAAAGTCCTGTTCCGTCAGACCGGTGCCAAAGCGATAATTCTTGACTAAGAGCACCGTACTCTTGCCATTGGTGTTATTGGTCATTTTCATATAAGCCGGGCGCCAGTACTTGCCCTGATGCTGCTGGTAGTCTTTGGCGATCAGGGTTTTGAGCAGGCTGTTGCGGCGATCATAAAACTCTATTTTTACCGGCTGATACATGGTTTTATCCAGCCAGACAACCTGACGCGTATAGCCTGAAAATTTGTCCACCGGATAATATTCAGAGACCGTGCAGTCGTGCCCATTTAGCGTTTCATCCCGCAAGTACTTATAGCTGTATTTTTCTACCTCAAAGGATGACATATCCTCATAGGCAAACTCGCTGCCCATAAAAGGCCCCGAGGTGTTTTGTGATGAAATACGTTTTACACGTTTCAGTGCTGGTAGGTATAGCCATTGATCATCCGGCCCCAGCGGATGAGCATGGTTAAGAAAGGCCGTGCCCTGAACATCTCTGGGCTCGTCAAAGATCACCAGGCTTTTGTCGCCGTCATTCTGCACTTCCAAATTGCTGGTGCGGATAAGGCGCTGACTTTCCTGGCCATTCTTATTGCGTAGTATCATCGTCATATCGGCCTGGCTGTCGCCCCAGCCCCTGTCTTGCTGTTTGGCCTTCACCGCAATGTTAAGACCAATTTCTTCGGCGGATAAGCCACTGTTTTCGGTACTATAGCCGCTGCTGCTAACGAGCAGCAGCGCCGCAAAAATGGCATAGATTCTCGATGTTAACATGTTAACTTCTCCTTAATAGCTGTCTCAGGGTTTTGGATCTCTGCATCCGGCTGCGATGCTACTGCGGCTTTATCGGTGGCAAGCAGCAATGACGGCAGGAATAAAAAGTCCACGATCAGGGCAATAGCAATGGTCATTGCTGTCATAAGGCCCATTTCGGCATTTACCCGATATGTTGATAACGCCATGATTAAAAAACCGGCGATCAGGATAAAAGAGGTCAGCCACAATGCCGGCCCAACGCTTTGAAAGGTATACTGGATAGCACCTTGTGGCGACATCTGGCGCTGCCGCCGCGCATACAGATACTTGTTGATAAAGTGCACGGTGTCGTCGACCACTATACCCAGGGTGGTGCCGATAACGACGGATAACCCCAGGCCAACTTCGCCGGATAACAAGCCCCAGACGCCAAACGCAATACCGGCCGGTAATAGGTTCGGCAATAAACTCAGCACCCCGTACTTAGCCGAGCGCAGTGCCAGGCCTAAAATGGGCGAGATCAATATCAATGCGATAACCGAGCCAAACAGCATGCTGTCGATGTTCTTCTTGCTGACATGGGCAAACATCAGCGAGATACTGGCGGCATTTAGCTGTAGGTTGGGGTACTGGTTGGCAAACCAGTCAGAGGCGCGTTGTTCAAACTCCAGCAATTGATAGGTCGGCAGGTTTTTCAGCGTAACAATAATGCGGCTGGCAGACTTATCGACATTAACCTGGTTGTTTAAATCCAGCCCCATCGGCAGTGACATTTCGTATAGCAGCAAATACTGTGCGGCTAGCTCTTCGCTGTCGGGTAGTTTGTACCAGGCCGGGTCATCGCCGTGCATGTTCTTGTTCAAGCGCTTAAAGATGTCCGTAATGGTATTAACGTGGTCGACTTCCGGCTGGGTGCGTAACCAGTCGCTAAAATCCGCAATCGCCGCAATCGTTTTTGGGTTGTGGATACCGCCGGCTATGCCGGTTTCAATAGAAAACTCCAGTGAATCGACGCCACTGAGCTCTTGTTCCATCAATTCTGTGGCAGCCCTGAACGGCACCGACTGGTCAAAAAACTCGACATACTTATCATTCAACTCATTCTGGGTAATGAATAACAGCATAGCTGCCATTACGATGACTGAACCGGGAAGTAAGCGGCGATGATGCGTCAGCACAAAACGGCTAATTCCTGCCATTAACGGCGACCCCTGATAATCGGTCTGAGTGGAAACCTTAACCGGCAACAACGCCAGCAGTGCCGGAAACAGCGTAACAGACAGCACAAAGGCCGCCATCACACCAAAGGCCACCATGTTACCGAGATCCTGAAACGGCGGTACATCGGAAAAGTTCATGCTTAAAAAGCCCAATGCGGTAGTGGCACTGGTAAGGAAGATCGGCTTAAAATTATGTTTGATACTGTTATACAGTGCCTGATGCCGTGTTACCCCCTGGCGCATTTCATGAAACATACCGCTGAGTATATGCACGCAGTCAGCCACAACGATGGTCAGGATCATAATGGGCGCGGCGGCAGATGGTGGCGTAAGGTAAATGCCGAGCCAGCCGGCGACACCTAACGTGACCGTAATAGCGGCGACAGCAATAACGAGTGCTGCGACAGAGCCGGTCACAGTTTTAAGCAGCAGGCCTATTGCCAGAAACACCACCACAAACATCAGCGGCACTAACACTTCGTTATCTTCAAGTGCTGCCTCAACAAAGGCCACATCCATCATCAATAAACCGGTCAGATGAATGCCAACGTCAGGATAGCGCTGCTGCAGCTCTTGTTGCAGGCTACGCGCGTACTGGCTAATGTCTGTCAGTTCCTGTTCAGGGTCAACGCCTTGCTTTTGCAATGTCACATTGATCAGGCTGACATGGCCTTGCGTCGAAATTAACCGTTTTACCAGCAACGGCTCATTCAAGCTTAGCGTCCGCAACTGCTCCAGCGCAGGCTGGTCTAAAACGCTGGGATCGGGCACCAGATCGCCGACCACCAGTTCGTCGCCGTTGGCAAAGCTATGCTGATAATTGCTCAGCGAGTCGACCCGGCTGGCGTAGGGGATTTGCCAGGCGCGCTCAGTAAGTTCATGGATCAGCGCGAGATTCTCTTTCGTGAAGATATCACCGTTTTCAGGCACTAATAAAAAAGCGACATTGTCGCTTTTAGCATACACCGCCTCCATCTGATCAAAGGCTTGTAACTGTGGGTTGTCGGGAGCAAAAAACACTCTGCTGTCGCCTTTGAACACCAGCAATCCGGCGCCCCAGCTGGCGGCGATAATCACGGCTAAACAGAGTAGCAACGTGGTGACAGGTCGGTAGACCCCGCTCCTAAGTATAAAATCGCGCATCTTTAATCGTCTCCAATTTCAATGTTGTCATATGATTTAAACCTTAAATAATCTGTGGCACCTAACCGGTTGTGCTGCTATTTGTATATTATTCTTTCAAAATCGGCGAAATGTTTGTTCTTTTCAATATTGAATGCAACATGATACGCCTTAAGGGTATTGCCAAAGATGCCGCGGTCTGCCATCAGGTGTATCCAGGGCGCCAGCAGAACGTAATCCGGGCCGTAGAAGTAAACCCAAATTAAAGAAAAAACGATCCAGGTTAAGTAGCTATGCGAGATGTTGTAGATTAAATAAAATATTTTAGGCACATTCTTGCTGACGTATTTATAGTAAAGAATGCCAGGATAAAATCCGATAAGATCAATCCCCCAAAACAGCGCGTTGAATAAATACCAGTTGATATGTTGATAATTAATAGCAGCGACCCAGGCCATAACCAGCAGCAAAGCAGTGTGCTCAAATCTGACCAGATTATGGGTGTGGACGGTCTCATACTTGTTGTTGATATCCATAGTATCAGTGACCTTAGGTTGGCGAAGTGGCGATTTATACTACCTTAGCCGTTAAGTTATTGTAAATACCTTGTGTGCCTGGCTGAAGCCATGGTAACCGCTTTCATACGCTGATAAGTTATTGCCAATGCCAGTAATAACGGGGCTTTCCGCAATAAATGTTGTCATAATAGACATCTCACGCGTGAGATGTCGGCAGACATAGTCACTGTTTCGGCAGTTTTGTAGTGATTATTTTAACGCTAAAATAACATGTTGACTTGGTTATTTTATCGGCTTAGTATCGCTGACCGGTGGCTGTTCAGCAGTAACACGCGGCTAAAAATATCACCCGCACACAGCCAACTTAACGATAGCTTCCACTGTGGTGCGGGCTCTTGCTGCCAAATATGGCTAACAGTGGGCGCCTAAGTAAATAACCCTGGCTTCAGAGACGCTTGATGATCATTGTAAATGGACAGCAGCACAGTCAGATCGACGTGACAGACCGTGGTCTTAGCTACGGCGATGGCTTGTTCGAAACGCTAAAGGTACAGAACGGCCGGCCTAAGTTGTGGCAGATGCATATCGAGCGATTATGCAACGGTTGTAACAGATTACAGATACCGCTACCGGATCTGGCGGCACTGCGCCGCGATGTCGATACGGTGATTAACAACAGCGGTGCAAACCTGGTGCTAAAGCTACTGGTTACCCGGGGCCGCGGCCAGCGTGGTTATGCTTATAGCGGGACCGAAACGCCAACGGTGATTGTGATGTCAGCGCCAGAGTACCGGGTTGATGCCCGCGATTATCAGCAGGGTGTGCGGGCGATTATTTGCCAAACCCGCTTGTCGCACAATGCAAAGCTGGCTGGCATTAAACATTTAAACCGGCTGGAGCAAGTGCTGGCCCGTGCGGAATGGCGCGATCCGCTGATCCGTGAAGGCATTATGCTTGATGACGCTGGCTTTGTGATTGAAGGAACTATGTCAAATATTCTGATTGAAAAACAGGGCGTACTGTATACCCCGCAACTTAGCAGAGCGGGTGTCTGCGGCGTAATGCGGCGAAAAGTCATTGAGACCCTGCACGCTGAGCACCTGCCGGTCTGCGTTAAAGATATTACCGCGGCAGAGTTACTGGCGGCGGATTCAGTGGCAATTTGCAACGCACTATTGGGCGTCATGCCGTTGTCACAGATTGATAATACCGTGTTTCCTGTTAGCCCTCTGCTAACCGGGCTGGTGGCGAAACGGCTGCAGGATGCCGATGCTTAAGCTAATTAACATCAGTAGTAACGACTTACTGTGCTGTAGATATACCGATAAATTCAACATAATTGCTGATATTCCGGAGGCAAAATGTCCTATCACGACAATTTAGCAACGATAAAACAACTGCTGTTAAAGCGCAAACAACGCCTAAGTGTCTCTGGTCTGTTAGATGTCGCCAGCGAATTGCACGGCGACAAAAATATCTTTTTCCAGTTGTCTGAACACGAACCGGCTAAGCAAGCTGTGTTTTCTGCGCAATCGCTAACCAGGCAGGTTAACCTGTACAGCAATATTCTGAAGCATAAGTATCAGCTTAGCCGGTATCAGCGGGTGGGTATTTTGCTCAGTAACAGCATGGAATACCATTTATGGTTTATGGCGATTGTCAGGGCGGGTGGCATAGCGGTACCGATGAATGGCGGTTTTGACAAAAGCGAACTGAATGAATATTTAACGCAAACCGGCGTCAGCCTGCTGATTACCGAATCCTGTATTTGGCCGCACGGCTTCCCGCCACCGCAAATCACACACTACCTGAGTCTGGACAACCATAACCTGGATCAGCGTGGCTGCTTTATCGCCGAGGCGGCAAAAGACCAGAGCGACGACTTCACGGCCGTTACCCTAAGCCCAGATGATGTGGTATTGATAGTGCATACCTCCGGCACTACCGGGATCCCTAAACCCGTGGTGCACACCGATTCCACCCTGGTGGCGGTACTGCTGTCCAATTCAAAAGCCATTTTCACCTCAAATGATGAGAAAATGCTGCTGGCGATGCCCTGTAACCATTGGATATCCCATTGTGCCTTTATCGTCACCCTGGTTTCCAGTGACACCACCTGGTGGCTGATACAGCAATACAGTGCAAAGTACATGCTGGACAGCATTGATCACTACAACATCACCTGTTTAATCAGCTTTGCCGGCAACTACGCCAGAATGTATAACCAGGGCCTGGATAACTACCGGCTGGACACGATAAAAATGTGGGTGTCGGTGGCGGATGTCAGTTACGAAGTGCATCAGCGCGCTTTTGTGCAAAAGGGCGCATTGCTGCGGCTGTTCGGCCGGGTTGTGGTTAAGTCATTGTTTATTGATTTGCTTGGCTCATCGGAAACCGGTGTACCGGCGCTGATGCGCAGTGTGTCGTCTTTTAGTAACCGCTTTGGCCGTTACCTGGGCAAGCCGATAAATAATAGCCTGAAGGTGAAAGTGGTTGACGACTTCGGTACTGAGGTGGCGGTAAATCAACCTGGCCGTCTGGTGGTCAGTGGGCCTACGGTGTTTAAAGGCTACTGGAACAACAGCGAGAAAATGCTCGGTGTATTTCACGATAACTGGTGGTGGACCGGTGATATTGTTTATAAAGATAAACGCGGCCGCTTTTATCATCTGGACAGGGGGGTAAACCTGATTGAAACCAGCGCCGGGCCCATTTCTTCGCTGGTGCTGGAGGAGCAGGTCATTAAGGTATCGGGCGTGTTGAATGCCTGTGTGCTTGGGGTTAAGCAACGCGACACCGACAGCGCTACTGTGGCTTGTGTGATCCGCTCTGACGTTAGTAAGGATAGCTACCAGGCGATTGTCTCTGCAATAAAGCAATGTGAGCTGGCCAAAGACATTAAACATTTTGTGTTTACCTTAAATGATTTCCCCCGTGGTTTAACCGGCAAAATACTGAAAAGAAAATTAAAAACCGAGGTGTCGGTACTGCTACAGCAGCGTAGCGATGAAATCTTGCACGATATGGCCTAAGCCGCAACGGCAGGCGAGTAAACAGGACAATAAAAATGAAACTAACGCACCTGAATATGAATTATATTCTGTGGGGCAAGTTAATGAATTCTCACTCGGCAGAAATTATCCAGCTGACCGGTGACATTAATTTTCCCCGGCTTCAGCAGGCCATTACAATCGCTGTTAACAAACAGCCGGTGTTAAGATGTTGCATTAAACGCAAGCTGCTGCGCTACTACTGGCAGCCGTTGCCGGCCGATACGCCTATTGTGATCGAGCGATGCGATTACCGCGGTTTGTCTGATGATGAGCTAAAAGCGAAGATAGCCAGCCATACCTGGTGCCGACAAGCCGATTATCAGGCAGAGCGTCTGGTAAGGTTTTACCTGATTGATGCCGGCAATAACCTGCATTATCTGCAAAGTGTGTCGCATCACGCCGCGGCAGATGCGCAATCCGGCTTTATACTGTTTAAAGACATCGCCAAAATCTATACCGCCTTAACACATGGCGGCGCAGTGGATGACACTGAGCATAAGATTGAAAACCGCGATGTCGGTCGTGTTTATCTGAACAAGTTGCCATTTAGCACAAGGGTGCGCATTTTTTGCCGCGGTATTAAGGCTTTTCTGACCAAGCCGGACTTCGCAGTTTCAGGTTTGGCGTTGCCTGAGCCGCAAACCGACGCCATGCGCTCGATATATACAGATGCCTTGCCGGCGCAACTGTTACCGCAGCTTAAAGCCGCAGCTAAGCACTACAATACCTCGGTTCACGTACTGTTTGTGCTTGCCATGATCAAGTTTAAACAGCAGTTTAATGGCGCTGACGACAAGCTGGGTTTTCAACTGCTGGACGTACTGACATTGCGTCAGTTTGCCGCTGAGAATGTGTCCATGTCGTACGATGCTTATAGCATTAACCACTTCAAAGACTTTTATACCGATAAGCCTGACAACGAAGTAATAGCCGACATTACAGCTTATATTTCAGGCTTAAAACACGGCAAGATCTTTGAAGACTGGTACCAGCAAAAGCTGTGGGTGGGCGCCTTTTTACTGCTGCCAGAATGGCTAAAAACCAAATATGTCGCCAAAGTGCTGGATGACAAGTTAAGAAGCAATATGCTGATTTCTAATCTTGGCGTGTTTAACTTTGACAGCTACACCTTTGGTGATGCCGAAGTGACCGACTTTTTCAGTTTCCCCAATGTAGGGGGCCCGCTTCGGCTGGGCTTTTTCTTCTGCACTTTCAGAGGCCGGCTGAAACTTACGCTGGTGTATGACGCACGTTGTTTCGCGCAGCCGGTTAAACAGGCGGTAATGACGCCCTTTATCCAGGTGCTGCAGCAAATCTGCCAGCCAGCCGCTGACACGGCGGCCGATCGCGCTGATGACACAGGCCTGGAAAAGATAGCCTAAGCCGGCGGGTAACAAATTTTTAGCAACATCAATTTAATCATTAAGGAGAAAAACATGCACTTTTTATATCTGGCGTTAGCGATATGTTCTGAGGTTATCGGTACCACGGCGTTAAAGATGTCGGATGAATTTACCAAACTTACGCCATCTATTTTTGTTGTACTGGGCTATGCATCGGCATTTT
Organism: Rheinheimera pleomorphica; assembly: GCF_011634895.1. Taxonomy (GTDB): domain Bacteria; phylum Pseudomonadota; class Gammaproteobacteria; order Enterobacterales; family Alteromonadaceae; genus Alishewanella; species Alishewanella pleomorphica. The sequence goes on from NZ_SIRR01000003.1 coordinate 228,109, forward strand.
ACTTCTTGTCGCTGGCGCTGTCGTCAATTCAGGTTGGCGTCGCCTATGCCATTTGGGCCGGGCTGGGCATTGTACTGATTACGCTGATTGGTGCAGTGGCCTTTAAAGAAGTGCCCGATCTGCCGGCCGTGTTGGGTTTGTCGATGATCATTCTGGGTGTGTTTGTGATCAATATCTTCTCTAAAACTGTGACCCACTAAAGGAGTTGTTATGTTTCTGGCCCGGGAAAAATCTACAGTTGAGCAGCTCCTACCAGGACTCTCAGCGGTGCTTAAGGCGAAAACGCTGACAGAGCTTGAAGCTGACGATGGCCGGCAGCTGGTCAGTTACTTACGACAGCATGCTAACCCAGGACTGTTAGTGAGTGCTGAATTAGGTGGTTCGGCGGCTGATCTGGTGTCAGCGGTGCGCATTCATCGTTATGTTGGCAGCTTGTGCCCATCACTGGCGGTGATGATGACAATGCACAATCACACCACCTACTGCCTGTCGAAAGCCATGGACAGCTCGCTGGCCGGCAAAGATCGGCTGCTTAGCAATGTTGCCCGAGACAGGCTGGTATTTTGCTCTGGTTTTGCTGAAGCCAGGCCAGGTGCCAATATTCTCAGCTCTTCTGTCACCTGCGCGCCGAGTAACGGCGGCTTTGTCATTAACGGCAGCAAAAAGCCATGCACTATGGTCGACTTAGCTGACGTTGCCCTGGTGGGTATTGCCAATCCAAATGGCAGTGAGTCAACGGCGCGCGGATTACTGTTGGTCGACAATATGCACGCAGACAATATCGCCAAACGGCCATTTTGGCCAGCGACTATCTTAACAGCGACCAGTAGTAACGAACTGGTATTTAACGACTATCACGCCAGTGCTGAGCATGTTGTGCTGATGGAGGCGGGGGAAAACCCGGAACAAGCCAGACAGGCAATAGAAAACACTGAGCTGTGTGGGCTTAGCTGTTTTCAGCTGCTGATCGCAGCATCCTATCTGGGGGTTGCATCGCGGCTGGCAGCGCTGTGTTTTGCCGGTACGCCGGCCAATGCGACAGACCTGAGTCAGATAGCCAATGAGCTGGAGTCAGCGGCACTGGCGCTGGAGGGAACGGCGGCGCTGATTGATGCACAAGCACCAAGCGAGGAGCTGGTCGCCCTTAGTGTCAGCGTGCGCACTATGGTGGCGCAAGCTATCGACCGGGCTAACCGTCTGGCGCTGATTAGCCTAGGCGGTATGAAGTATTTGGCTAAAGAGGACATCAGGTATTTGTTACAGGTGTCGCAATGCCTGAACTTTCACCCGTTGTCACGCAATGAGTCGGTAGATTTGGTTCAGCAGGTGCTGTGCCAGGTAAGTGACTAAGTAGAGCTGGCCAGACTAAGCGCAATGCCTCGGTCTGGCCTTTCGCACCGGGTGCCCAAATGGCAGCCGGAAAAAAACACATTATCAGGGTTGAGGAGAAGCAGCCGTGTCGCTGATTAATCACTATCGAAAATTTCTAATGGGCAAGCTTGATTTGGAGCTTGATATCGTCAAGTGTGAAAACAACAAAATATATACCCGGGACGGCAGGGTGGTACGCGATTACCTGTCGCAATATGGCGCCCTGCCATTTGGCCATAACCCGGATTTTTGCAGCCAGGCGGTGATAGAACATTTGCAACGCAAAGCGCCGGTGTTTACTCAACCCATCTTTCAGCGTGACACCGAAATCTTTGCCCAGGAGTTAATCGACGTGCTGGGCGGCTGGGCCGGCCATGTGACTTTCACTAACAGTGGTGCCGAGACGGTAGAGGTAGGCTTTAAGCTGGCGCGGATTAAAACCGGCCGCAAGAAAATACTGTCTGTCGACCGCTCCTTCCATGGTAAGACCTATTCTGCGCTGCTGGCGACCAATTCGCGGCGGCATAATATTGAGCATTTACGTAACGACGATAAAAATTTCGATAAGGTCGGGCTGAACGATTTTGCCGCGCTGGAACGCGCGCTGGAGTCTCAGCAGTACGCCGCTTTTATTGTCGAGCCCATTCAGGGCGAAGGCGGTATGCATGTTGCGGATGTGGCCTGGCTGGCACATGCCCGCGAACTGTGCAGTAAATACCGCACCGTGCTCATTTTTGACGAAATACAAACCGGTTTAGGTCGTTCCGGTGGTATTTGCGTGGCGCAGGATATTGGCATCACACCGGATATCTTGTTATTGGCAAAGTCACTCAGTGGCGGCTTAATTCCAACTGGTGCAGCAGTGTACACCAGCGCAGTGTCAACACCGGAGTTTGACCGCAAACACAGCTCAACCTTTGCCAACAATGGCCTGGCCAGTTGTGTTGGCAGAGCAGTGATTAAGCAGCTCAGCAAAGATAACGGCGCAGCACTTGATCATGTTAAAGCGATTTCGGCGCAGGTAGATCAATGCTGTGCCCGCTTGACGCAACAGTTTGCGCAGATTTTTTCCTGGCGCGGCGCCGGCCTGATGCGGGCGTTCCAGTTTAACGATGTCCAGGCCGATGCCAATTACATCGTAACTTACCTGCAAAACAGCGGCTCATTAGCCTGGCTAATTTGCAGCTATTTGCTGAACCGGCATCAGATGCTGGTAATGCCGTTATTGTCGGACAAATGCTCTATCCGGTTTGAGCCGCCGTTAAACAGCTGCGCCGAGGATATTGCCGATTTTTTTGCCGCGATAGAGCAGGTATGCACGCTGATTAAAAATGGTCGTTACGATATTCTGATGGCTGCTCTGATTGACAAGCCATATAGCGAACTGCCGGGCCTGGAGCAGGCCTTTCCGGTTGTGGTGGCGCAGCAAACTGCACCAACACAGCATGCCGGTACCGGCAAAAAACGCGGTAAAACCTTTGCCTTTTTAATGCATTTTACCGTGGTAGATGATTGTGTGCGGATGTTACCCCAGTGTTTTCAGCATAACTTTACCGAGCAGGAAAACCGCTATTTAAGCAGTTTAATTATGGAAGTGGGGGCGGTGGACACCAGCCCGGGGGTGGCCTTGAAGTTTTCTGTTAGCAACGAACAGGCGTTTGCTGATGGCATGATGATCATGAGCCCGATAGCACCGCGCGATATGATGGATTTGTCTGCGGCAGAGAAAGAAAACCTGATCAAAGATTATATTGCCGTGGCACGGCGTGAAGGCGCTGAATTTTTTGGCTTAGGTGCCTACACCTCAGTGATCACACGCGGTGGCGAAAAAATGCTGGATGACATTGACGACTTGTCGTTTACCACCGGCAACAGCCTGACGGCGATAGCCACCACCGAGACGGTGCTGGAGGCATCCGGCCGCAATCTTATCGGCGATGTGATCAGTGTGATTGGCGCCCGGGGGGCTGTCGGCAAGTTGATGGTCAGCGAGCTGGCGCATTGGGGCGACAACATCATCCTGATGGGGCGGCCGGGCACCGAAAAACATCTGTTACAGGAGCTGCTGCCGTCACTTTGTCAGCTGGCTTTCAGCGGCGAACAGCAAGCGCTACCGGGTTCAGTGATCGATAATATCCAGCGTTATGTGCGCCAGGCTATGCCCGCGTTTGCCGACCGTATCGGCGTGGCACCAGCGCTATCCACGGCGGACGTTGCAGCCGTAGCCGAGCGTCTGGTAGCCGACGATGTTGTCAGCAGCCTGGGGCTGAGCACCTGTGATTGCTATAAAACCGCGTTAGAGCAATCCGACTATGTGGTGTCTGCTACCAGTGAAGGCAAACCCTTTTTAAATACCGGGTTTTTAAAACCAGGCGCTATCGCTATCGATACCGCGCGGCCCTTTGACTTTATTGTGCAGCCCGGGCAACGGGTGCAGGTCCTGGAAGGCGGCCTGGTGATACAGCCCGAACCGTTACGCTACGGCGACTGTAATATGGTTGGCCTGCCGGCCGGCGTCAATTTGGCCTGCCTGTCTGAGACCATAGCGCTGGCGATTGAAGGCTGTGAGGGCCGTTTTAGTGTTGGCAAGTCTATCGACTATGCCCAGGCCCGGTACATCACCGACATTGCACGCAAACAAGGCTTCCGGCCACTGGGGTATCCGGCACCTGCACCTGTGGTGAACAAAGCCACCAGTTGCGAGTCGACAGCAAACGAAGAGCCGTTAGTTGAACTGAGTTAAGTCGGTAGATGCCCTGTTTAGCTAACCCGGTTTGCACTTAACGTAGAAGGAGGTGCTGTGAAAATTCTTATTGTAGACAATTACGATAGTTTTACCTTTAACCTGTATCAGTATGTCAGTGAAGTCTTTGCTGTGTTGCCGGTGGTGGTGAAAAACAATGATACTGATGTTGATTATGAAGCCTATGATGCCATCATTATTTCACTCGGTCCCGGCACGCCCAATAAGCAAAATGATATTGGTATCTGTGAAACCATCATAAAACACACCAGCAAGCCATTGCTGGGGATCTGCCTCGGGCATCAGTCTATTGTGGCCTGCATGGGCGGCGAAGTTGACCTGTCCGGTGTGCCTTATCATGGCAGAACCAGTAAAGTGTTGCATGGTGGCAGCGGCGTGTTTGCGAATCTGCCAAACCCGTTAACGGTAGTGCGTTATCATTCGCTCGTTGCTTACCAGCCATTGCCTACAGCATTAATTGCCACCGCTTTTACCGAAGATGGCCTGATAATGGGCGTAGAGCACCGGCACCGGCCGATGTGGGGAGTACAGTTTCATCCGGAGTCAGTGTCTACCGATGCCGGCCGGCAGATTATTGAGAACTTCAGAGCCTTGGTAGAGCAGCACAGCAGCCACACTGGCAAAGTCCGGCGCAATGCACCGCGCTTGCCATCGGAGCCAGGCAGGCTGGCGCTGCCAGAAAAAGCGGTTTGGCATTGTCAGTTTAAGGTGTTGGATTTACCGCTTGATCCGGCGCGGGTATTCAAAAAATTGTTTGGCCAGGCGAAGTACAGCTTTTGGCTGGACACCAGTACAGCGCCTAACACAGAGGGCCGATTTTCGTTTATCGGTGACGCATCCGGCCCGGCGGCATACTGGTTTAGCTACGATGTGCAGGAAAAAGCCGTGTCGATTGACGCTAAAGGGCGGCAAAGTAAACGCCATATGACGTATCAGCAGTTTGTTGCTGAGTCACTGCAGGCCGGGGTCGAGGGCAGCGAAGAGTTACCCTTTGATTTTTGTGGCGGCCTGGTCGGGTTGCAGGGCTATGAGTTAAAAGCAGAAACAGAACCGGTGAACAATAAGCACCGTTCAGGCCAACCTGATGCAGCCGGACTTTTTGTCGACAGCTTTATTGCCTTTGACCATAAAACGGGGCTGATTTACGTTGTGGCGCTGCACAATACCACGGCGACAGACAGCAGCGGCGACGCGGCGACAGCGTGGCTGGAAACGGTATACCAACAGCTGACTGAATTAGCACAACAAGGTGCCGCGTCAGGGCCTGACGAGGCTGCCTTAGCGACGCCTGCAGATGTACCCTGCCAGCCGGTGCAGTTTACGCTGGAAGATGATCACCAGAGCTATATCAACAAGATCGCCCGCTGCATGGATTACATCAGGTGCGGCGAAAGTTACGAAATTTGCTTAACCAACCGTATCCGTACCACGCTGAGCGTTGAGCCATTAGCGCTGTACACGGTGCTGCGACAGATAAACCCGGCGCCACGCTCGGTTTACCTGCATTGTCCGGACTTTTCTGTGCTGAGCTCGTCACCGGAAAAATTCTTTAGCGTAGGCAGAAATGCCGTGGTGGAAGCCAAACCGATTAAAGGCACGCGTAAACGCGGCGCTACCGCGCAGCAAGATGCGGCCTTAATTGCTGATCTGGCCAACAGTGAAAAAGATCAGGCAGAAAACCTGATGATCGTTGATTTGCTGCGCAATGATTTAAACCGGGTGTGCGAGGCGGGTTCAGTTTGGGTGCCCAAGCTGATGCAAATTGAAAGCTATGCCTCAGTGCATCAGCTGGTGTCGACGGTACGTGGGCGTTTAAATGACGAAGCCTCAGTCGCCGGTTTATTTGCGGCTACGTTCCCGCCGGGGTCAATGACAGGCGCACCGAAAACCAGAACGCTGGAGATATTGGATGAGCTGGAATCGTCCGCCCGCGGTATTTATTCCGGCGCTATCGGCTATCTGTCGTTAAATGGTGCCGCTGAGCTTAATGTGGCGATCAGAACCCTGGTAGTGCAGGGCGATCAGCTGGAAATTGGTGTAGGTGGCGCTATTACCTGGTTATCCGATGCGGAAGAGGAATTTGAAGAGATCCTGATCAAGGCGCGGGCACTAATGCGCGCCATTGCTAAGTACGCAACGGGAGATGACAGCCTTTATCGCGTGGTCGGCGCCCAGCCAGCGCAGCGTTTGGCCGTGCAGCCAGAGTTGTCTTCAGATCCTGCTTATCTGAACAAGCAAAAGCATAAACTCAAAGAAGGCGTAGAAGCGTGTTAAAACATCATATTGTATTTGGCGAGTTAAATTATATTCTGCTCAGATTTGCGCTGACACTGTTAGTTGATGACGCGTCTGAGCGGGTATCGCTGGTAATAAAGAAGTCTGCCGGCGATTTTTGTACTGATAATATTGATGATGCTATTTTAGAGGTTGCGACAAAAAACAATATTCTGTTAACTGCTGCGCAGTTGGGTAAGGTGTCGGTATATGAAAGCGACACGGCGCTGGAAATTAATGAGCCGCTGATTGCGATAGAAACTCGGCTGCAGCAGCTGGGCATTTATCACAACAGTATTGTCAGTTGGCTGCTTGATACCACTGGCACGGCGGTTAATCTGTCTGACAGCCGGTATAGCAGCGCCAGCTATGCCACATTATATAAGTATGTGCATCACGATAGCGCCGAAAACACCACTGTGGCACAGCAGCACAGCGCCGCAGTAAGTTTTGCGAATATCTTCGGCCCGGTGGGTTACAGTCAGGATATTATTGATACGCCGCTAAACAATTATATATTCAGTATGATTGATTTTTCAGTGAGCAATAATGTTGGTAAGGTGCGTGCTTATGTCAGCGAAACACTGTATCTGAATTTTTCGTCCTATCAGCATTACTGTGAGCCAATTTTGAATGATGCCCGTGTTAGGGCGGACATCAAACAACAGCCACATCAATATACGATCCCGCTAAAAGACTTTATCTACACTGTGGCAACCGCATTAGGTATAGATGTGGCCTTTATCGATAATGCCGGCGAAGAGTTAAACGGGCAGGAAAAACACTTTGCCACCCTTCTCGATAACGCTGGCCTGGTAACCAGCCACGGGTGTCAGGCCAGAATAGCCGGCATGGCGGAGGTGCAAGCGCAGCGCGCGTTTTTAGCCACGCTGGAGCAGTCGGTGCTTAGAGCTGTGCGCTGGCGCACGGATATCACGGCGGATGCGTTATTGTTTGCCAAAGAAAAGGGCTTTAGCCAGTACTTTAATTTCGCCAGTAAAATTATCGATATAGCAAACCGGATCAACCCTGCTAAAGCGGCAATATGTCATGCTGCCGGCACGCTGAACTATGGTGCAATTGAAAACACGGTAATGCATTGCGTGTCGAACCTGGCAAAGCGCGGTATCACGCCAGGCAGCCGTGTTGCCATCGTCGCCAATGACAGCCCGGCTTTTACCATTACGGTGTTGTCGCTGCTGTACTCAGGTTGTGTCGCCATTATCGTTAATCCTTTACTCAAGTTGTCGACGATTGCGCAGGCACTGTGCTCGGCGCAGGTGAGCACAGTGCTTGCTGATAACGACTTTATCGCGCAGTGGCAGCAGAGCCAGGAGGTGCCGGAGGGCGTTGTTAGCGCCTTAGCCGATATCGACGTGATAGCACCGCTGCATGCTGACAGTGCCCCTGTTGCGCTTAAGTGGCTGCCCGCCAGAACCCGTCCGTTTGACGAAGCAATAGGCATGTTTACTTCCGGTACCACTGGTGTGCCTAAACTGATTATGCACCGGCAACAGGACTTTGTGGTTGCTGCCGAGCGCTATGCTGCGCAGATACTGAACATTAATAGCAGCGACAGGGCGTTCTCGGTGTCAAAAATGAGTTTCGCCTTTGGTTTACATAATTGTTTTAACGCGCTGTTTAATCGCGCAACCGCGATTATCTCCCCGAAAAACCTGGCTATTGACGACATAGTGGCGGCGATAAAATTGTATCAGCCGACCATTTTGTACGCCGTGCCAACGGTTTATCAATTCCTGCTGCAACATGACGCCATAACGCCTGACGACTTTAAAACCGTACGCTGCTTTGTTTCTGCCGGCGATCGTCTGCCGCTAGAGCTAAACCGAAAGTGGCAGGCCAGGTTCGACGCCTGCATTTTAGACAGCCTGGGATCGACGGAAGCCTTTAGTACCTACCTTAGCAATATTCCCGGTTCCAGCCATGCTTTTGGCTGTACCGGCAAACTGGTGCCTGGCTTTGATGGCAAGATTGTCAATGAACGTGGTGTTATCTGCGGCCCCGACGAGGTTGGTACCTTGTGGCTGAAAGGCCCGACGCTGCCCAGCCGGTACGAAAACCATGCCAGCGCCACCGCATCTCGGTTTCGTGACGGCTGGTATTGCACCAACGATATGTTTGTCCGCGATCAGCACGGCTATTTCAGTTTCTTCGGCCGCTCGGATGACGTGGTTAAGGTGTCAGGGCAGTGGGTTGCGCCGCAAGACATCGAAGATGTGTTAGTCGGCCATCCTGATGTGGTGGAAATAGCTGTGATAGCGGTTGGCGATGACGAAACGACCACCCGCACCAAAGCCTTTGTGGTCACGCCCCGGCAGGATCAGGCGCAGTTTACCCAGGAGCTGAAACACTATGCCCGGCAACACCTTGAACGCTGGAAGTACCCGCATTTGTTCCAATTTGTCGATGCACTGCCACGAACGGTCACCGGCAAGTTACAGCGGGAAAAGCTCAGGCAGCTAAGCAGTGCCGTTGTAGAGCAGGTTGAATCAGCCTGAGCCTGCGAGCAGCTTGGCACAGGGCCCCGCGCAGTGGGGCAGTAAATACACTGGATTTATAAATAAATTGTTTATAAAACAAATACCTAATTAAAATATAGAGGATGTCGTCATGACGGATAATGCCATCAAGCTCGAGCTGGCCATTCAGATGTTGTCAGATAAATTATATAACCATTCTTTTTTAGTGCGTTGCCGGCAGGGCGCTATTTCGTTGCCGGAGTTAAAAGCCTTTTTATTGCAGCATGGCCTGTACAGCAGTTATTTTACCCGCTATCTGTGCGCCATGATGGCCAATTTGCCGGCGAATTCGCAGGTGCTGGCATTGGCCGAGAACCTGTTTGAAGAACTCGGCCTGGCGCCTGATAGCCCGACACCGCATCATCTGATTTACAAAGAGATGCTGGATGCTTTTGCTATAAAGCTGGATTCTGGAAAAATAAATCAGGAAACTCAGGCGCTTATCGATTGTATGTTTAAACATTGCCGCGAACTGAACCCGGCTTTAGGCTTAGGCGCGCTCTGTATTGGTGCCGAAGCGATAGTGCCGGCGCTGTACAGTAGTTTGGTGGCTGGCTTCAGACATCACGGCATCGCCGATGAAACCATACAGTTTTTTATTCTGCATATTGAATGTGATGACGGTCATGCTGAAACCCTGCATGACATTATGCTGGAAATTGCCGGTGCCAATGAGTTTCAGCTGGAAAATATGCTCAAAGCCGGCGAAGAGCTGATCCAGGCCCGGCTGAATTTCTTCTCGGCCATTGAACGTCAGGCCGACACGGCTGTGGCGCAAACAAACCTTAATGTCGCGTTTTCCTAAGCCGGCGGAAGTAAAGATGAATAACACCTTTAGTTTAGATAAGCAGTCGCTGATACAACAAAGCCAGGCACAAATGGCTCAACGCCTGCCTGAAGGCCAGTGGAGCGATAAGCAGAAAGTCGCGCTGGCCTGCCGCATCTTGTTTGCCCAGGGCCATGATTCGGGGTTAGCGGGGCAAATTACCGCCCGCAGCGAGCAGGACGGAACCTACTATACCCAGGCTTTTGGCTTTGGATTTGACGAGATTACGCCGGATAACCTGCTGACAGTGAATGCTGATCTGCAAGTGTTGCACGGCGAGGGGATGGCCAATCCGGCAAACCGGTTTCATTCCTGGATCTACCGGGCCAGGCCGGATGTGCGCTGTATTATTCATACCCACCCGCTGCATATTTCGGCGTTATCCATGCTGGAGATCCCGCTTAACATTTCGCATATGGATAGCTGTATGTTGTATGACGAGGTTGCTTTTTTGCCAAAATGGCCCGGGGTGCCTGTGGGTAATGAAGAGGGAGAAATCATCTCAGCGGTGCTGGGCAACAAGCGCGCGGCACTGCTATGCCATCACGGATTGGTCGTGGCGGGCCATTCTATCGAAGAAGCTTGTGTGCTGGCCATTCAATGCGAGCGGGCGGCGAAATTACAGTTGCTGGCGCAGGCGGCAGGCGAGATTAAACAAATTGAACCCGCACTGGCTAAAGAAGCGCACGACTGGATCCTGCAGGACAAGCGTTCGAAAGCAAGCTTTGCCTACTATGCCAGGCGTATGGCCGCTACGATAGACTTTAACCTGTGAACTAAGACGAAACAGGGGGCACAAATTGTGCGCAATGAATTACTGGTCAGGCAACTAACCACTGCTACTGGAACCGCTGAAACTGTGGCAGAGCTTATTGCCTGACACTATGGCTGCGTTTAATCGCGTCAATCATCGCTTGTGCCAGTGGTGAGCTGGCATGATTGTTTGACGTGATCAGCATTACCGGGATCTGGTAACAGTATTTTTGCGGCATTATTGCCTTAAACAGGCCTTTTTCTACCCAATAGCTGGCGTAATGCTCGGGCAGGTAGCCGATAAATTTACCGGATAAAATTAAATGCGCTATGCCTTCGTCGTGATAGGCAATAGCGCTGTTTTGATAGTTTAAGCCGTCGTTACGCCGCTCTTTATCACGCATATAGTTACTGGAGATCACCTCGGCCTGTGGTAGCAGCTTGCTGACGGCGTGAGCGTCGCAAGCAAATAACGGATGGTCACTGCCGCAGTACAGGTAGTTGGTTTCGTTAAATAGCGGCGTGTAATCGAGACCGCGGATTGGGTGGCGGCTAACGCCGATACCAAGCAAAGAGCGGTCATTAGCCACGGCAGTTTCTACCTCGCGCGCTTCACAGACATATAAATCGAACTGAATGCTGTCACTTTTTTGCTTCAGTGCCGCTATGGCCTGAGCGACGCCGCAGCGTGGATCGCTAACCAGCGTATCAATAACTGCCAGACTAACCCGGCCAGAGAGTTTATGTTTTGAGCCGGCAACGGTGCTGGCGAAGGCTTCACACTGCTGCAGTAATTCCAGCGACGCCTGATAGGTAATGCGGCCAGTCTCGGTGAGTTCAAAGCCGCTGCGGCCGCGTTTGCACAGGGTTACACCCAGGCGGATTTCCAGATCCGACAAATGTGCGCTGATGGTAGAGCGGCCAATATTCAGCCGTGATTCTGCCGCTGACAGGCCGCCGCACTCGACGATGGTGACGAAAATTCTCAGTAAACGTAAATCAACGTCTTGTACCTGCATGCTGCGCCCTTTTAGTTCGATAAATCCGGAATGAATTACGAATATTATGTATTTATAAAACTACTGGCGCAAGCTAGCATGGTGGCACAGTAAAGCTGGTTCAGTGCCAATCTTCCTGACTGAAGTGTTGGCTTGAATCGGTTTGCACACGCTAACACGCCGTGAACCCTTCCCTGGGGGCTCGTCTCAGCCCATCCGGGGCTTCAACGGTTAGCTTAGTACAAACCGATTCCGCTCAAACCTTTGGTCGTACTGAACAGACTTAAAACAGTTAAACATCGAGGAGCACAACATGACATTTCGCTATGGTTTAGACCGGATGGATTTAGATATCGTTAATGGTATCGCCGATGGCAGCATTAAGGCCGGGCTGTGTGCAGAAGCCATCGCCAGAATTAACCAAAGCCGCAGCAATGTTGAGGTGATGGCGTCATCTGATAAAGCCATTTACGGTATTAACACCGGTTTTGGCCCCTTGTGCGATACACAAATTTCCCCGGCCGAAACCGCACTGCTGCAGAAAAACCTGCTTATTACCCATGCGGTTGGCGTTGGTGAGCCAATTGCCAAAGCTATTTCTAAACTGATGCTGATCACCAAGGTGCATGCGCTTAGCCAGGGCTATTCCGGCGTGCGCCTCGAAGTGGTTGAGCGGATGCTGAAATTTATTGAGCTGGATTTAATTCCGGTGGTGCCGGAGCAAGGCTCGGTAGGCGCATCCGGCGATTTAGCGCCGTTATCGCACCTATTTTTACCGCTTTTAGGTGAAGGTGAGTTCTGGCACGGTAACGGCAGTATCAGCGCCAAAGAAGCGCTGGCACAACATGGCTTAGCACCGCTAGAGTTGCAGGCCAAAGAAGGCCTGGGCCTGATTAACGGCACCCAATTTATTTTATCGCATGCCATTACGGCGCTGACCAAGATGCGCTATTTGTTAGATTTAGCCGATGTCGCCGGCGCCATGAGTATTGAAGGCATGCAGGGCAGTGGCTCGCCGTTTCGGCCAGAGCTGCATCAAATCCGCGCTTTTGCCGGCAATATCGAAGTGGCCGCGCGGATGCGCCGCTTGTTTAAAGACTCAGAGAATATGGCCTCGCACACCGGTTGTGCCCGGGTGCAGGACCCTTACTCGCTGCGCTGTATTCCGCAGGTACATGGCGCCTCGCGCAATGCCTATAACCATTTAAAAGAGCTGGCCGAGATTGAAATGAACTCGGTAACCGATAACCCTATCGTAATAAGCAGCGAAGAAGCGATATCCGGTGGTGGTTTCCATGGCCAGCCGCTGGCCATGGTGCTGGATTACACCTCTATTGCCGCAGCCGAACTGGGTAATATTTCTGACCGGCGCTGCTACCTGCTGCTGGAAGGTTTACACGGTTTGCCACGTTTGCTGACCAAAGCCGGTGGTTTAAATTCCGGCATGATGATCCCGCAGTATGTGACGGCAGCCTTGGTGACAGAAAATAAATCTTTGTGTTTCCCGCCGTCGGCCGATAGCGTACCCACCTCTATGGGGCAGGAAGATCATGTGTCGATGGGCAGTATCTCAGGCCGTAAGCTAAACCAGATTTTAGGCAACCTGGAAAAAATTCTGGCGATAGAACTGATGTATGCGGCGCAGGCTATTGAGTTTCGCCGGCCAAACAAGTGTTCTGATCTGGTTGAACACAACTTTGCGCTTATTCGCAGCAAAGTGGCGAAATTAGAAGAAGATAGGCTGTTAAAGCCGGATATCGACGCCATGATAAAACTGGTAACCAGCCAGGCCTTTAGCGTTAGCTTTGCACTGAACTAAGAGGGGATCTACATGACTTTTCAGGACCAGATTAAGCAGGGTATTCCCGCTCAGTTACCAGCAGTTAAAGCGTATCCGCTGGATGCCAACCGTGCGCCTAAGCGTAAAGACATTTTAACCACGGCAGAAAAGCAGCTGGCCGTGCGCAATGCACTGCGCTATTTCCCAAAACAGTGGCACAGCGAGCTGGCTGCCGAGTTTGCCAAAGAGCTGAATGATTTCGGCCGCATTTATATGTACCGCTTTAAACCGGATTACGCCATTAAAGCGCGGCCTATCAGCGAGTACCCGGCCAAATGCCAGCAGGCGGCGGCCATTATGCTGATGATTGATAACAACCTTGATCCGGCGGTGGCGCAGCACCCGGAAGAGCTGATTACCTATGGGGGTAACGGCGGTGTATTCCAGAACTGGGCGCAGTACCGTTTAACAATGCAGTATTTAAGCGAGATGGAAAGCGATCAAACGCTGCATATGTATTCCGGCCATCCGATGGGCTTATTCCCGTCATCCGAAGAAGCACCGCGGGTGATTGTTACTAACGGCATGATGATCCCGAATTACTCCAAGCCGGATGACTGGGAGCGTTTTAATGCCTTAGGCGTGACCCAATATGGTCAGATGACGGCCGGCTCCTACATGTATATTGGCCCGCAGGGCATAGTGCATGGCACTACTATTACCGTAATGAATGCGTTTCGTAAGGTGTTGCAACCAGGCGATAGCCCGAAAGGTAAAATTTTCCTCACCGCCGGTTTAGGCGGCATGAGCGGTGCCCAGCCCAAAGCCGGTAATATCGCTAACTGTATTACCGTCTGTGCCGAAGTTAACCCGAAAGCGGCTACCAAGCGCCACCAACAAGGCTGGGTCGATGAGCTAATCGACAATATGGACGCGCTGATCGCCCGGGTAAAACAGGCGCAGGCGAACGAAGAAATCGTCTCTATTGCCTACATTGGTAACGTAGTTGATGTCTGGGAGCAGTTCTACCATAGCGATATTTTTGTGCATTTAGGCTCAGATCAAACTTCGTTGCATAACCCCTGGTCGGGCGGTTACTACCCGGTCGGTATCAGCTACGACGAAGCCAACCGCTTAATTCGCGACGAGCCAGAGCTGTTTAAAGCCAAGGTGCAGGCGACATTAAAACGCCATGCCGACGCGGTAAATAAACATACCGCCAGAGGCACTTACTTCTTTGATTACGGTAATGCGTTTTTACTTGAAGCTTCACGCGCCGGCGGCGATGTCATGGCAGACAACGGCATCGATTTTAAATATCCATCCTACGTGCAGGATATTCTCGGCCCGATGTGTTTTGACTACGGCTTTGGCCCATTCCGCTGGGTGTGTACTTCAGGTAAGCCGGAAGACCTGGATAAAACCGATGCCATTGCTGCAAAGGTGCTGACAGAAATTATGGCGCAGGCGCCGGCAGAAATTCAGCAGCAAATGCAGGATAACATTACCTGGATTAAAGACGCCAAGCAGAACAAGCTGGTGGTGGGCTCGCAGGCACGTATTTTATATGCCGACGCCGAAGGCCGGATGAAAATCGCCAGTGCTTTTAACGACGCCATTGCCCGCGGCGAGATTGGCCCTGTGGTACTGGGGCGCGATCATCACGATGTCAGTGGCACCGACTCACCGTTTCGTGAAACCTCCAACATTTACGATGGCAGCCGTTTTACCGCCGATATGGCGATTCATAACGTGATTGGCGACAGCTTCCGCGGCGCGACCTGGGTGTCTATCCATAACGGCGGCGGCGTCGGCTGGGGCGAGGTCATTAACGGTGGCTTTGGTATGTTGCTGGATGGCAGCATCGAGGCAGACAGACGATTAAAATCGATGCTGTTATTTGATGTTAATAATGGTATCGCCCGTCGCAGCTGGGCACGTAACGCCGAGGCAGATTTTGCCATTAAACGCGAAATGGCCAGAACACCGAAGTTAAAAGTGACGTTGGCGAACCGGGTAGATGATGACGTTTTAGCCGGGTTGTCGTTTTAACCGTGCTGTCAATTTAACCGGACTTTCGGATTAACGACCCTGCGGTGTGGATTATCAACTAAACTGATTGAAATTTAATCAGGATGGTTGAAAATGAAACGCCGCGATTTTCTTACCCAAACCTCACTATTACTCGGCAGCAGCTTGCTGCCGGTGTCTACTTTATTGCAAGCCAGCTCTGAGCTGTCCGCTGCGCCAACAATCAAAACTGCTGACTGGCCCGCATTGCGACAGCAATTTGCGTTAACCCATGACTATATTCATCTGGCGACGTTTTTACTGGCATCGCACCCGAAACCGGTAGCCGATGCGATAGCGCGCCATCGCCGTGCTTTTGACGCCAACCCGGCCGATTACTGGCACGAGCATTTTATGACGATAGATCAGCAAATTGCGCAAGCCGCTGCTGATTATATGGGCGGCGAAGCCTGGCAAATTGCGCTGACCGACAGCACGACTATGGGCTCGGCGCTGGTGTATAGCGGCTTAAAACTGCGCCCCGCTGATGAAATATTGCAAACGGTGCATGATCACTACTCAACCGATTTATCCTTGCAACTGCGCGCCGATCGCACCGGCGCCAAAGTGCGCCAGGTATCTTTGTATGACAATCCGGCGTTGGTGTCGGTAGATGAAGTAGTCACTAAACTGAAAGCCGCTATCACGGCCAAAACCAAAGTTGTGGTGGTAACCTGGGTGCATTCCTCCACCGGAGTAAAACTGCCGCTGCGCGCCATTGCCGATATGCTGGGCGAGCTGAATCAGCGTCGGAGTGAGCCAGATCAGATTATTTTCTGTGTTGACGGTGTGCATGGTTTTGGCATTGAAAATGTCGATGTGTCCACGCTGGGCTGTGATTTTTTTATCGCCGGTACCCATAAATGGATTTTCGGCCCGCGCGGCACCGGTGTGATCTGGGGCAGCCAGCGAGGTTGGGACAACTGCCATGCGGTTATCCCCAGCTTTAGCCGCTCCTACGATGTCTGGCTGGGCGGCAGTACGCAGGATCAGGTGCCGATTGGCGAGCATATGACGCCGGGCGGCTTTCACTCCTTTGAACACCGCTGGGCCTTGCCGGAAGCCTTTAAATTGCACCTGCAGCTGGGTAAAGCACAGGTACAGGCGCGCATTCATCAGCTTAACAGCCAAACCAAGCAAGGCCTGGCTAACATGGCAGGCGTCAAACTGTACACGCCGATGGCAGCGGAATTGTCATCCGGCCTGGTCTGTTTTGACTACAAACAAATGCCACCGGACGACGTGGTAAAAGCCATGCACAAAAAAGGCATTATCATGAGTGCAACACCTTACCGGCAATCTTATGCCCGTTTTGCGCCCAGCCTGATTAATAACGAGCAGGAGATTGAGCGTGCGCTGGCGGCCTTGCAGGCGTTATAAGGCGGAGCCTGACCAGTAAAATAGCAATATTGCCGCATCTGGCATGGCATTGTCTGGCGGTGCTCTGTTAACCTCTGTACTACAGATACGCAGTGTGGGGTAGCTTGGATGGAGTGGTTACGGCAGTGGTTTGACTACCCGGCTGATCCTTTACTACTGGCCGGCAGTTATGACCTGAACTTAGTGCTGCTGTCGTTTTTGATCGCAGTTTTTTCATCGGCCATTGCCATTCAGATCACGGCATCGGCCATCAGCGTGAAGAAAAAAAACTTACGTTTGCTGATGCTGACCAGTGGCAGTATTGCGCTGGGCGGCGGCGTCTGGTCGATGCATTTCATCGGTATGCTGGCGTTTACGCTATGTACCAGCGTCAGTTACCAACCGGGGTTAACCTTTTTATCTATGCTGCCCAGTATAGCGGCGTCCTGGGTGGCGCTGGATCTGATCAGCAAAAAACAATTAGCTAGAACCCAACTGTTGGTAGGTGGCGTGCTGGTAGGGGCCGGCATTGGCACCATGCATTATATGGGCATGGCTGCGATGCAGATGTCTGTGGCGCTACGTTACGACTTACCGATGTTTTTATTGTCGATATTGGTTGCGGTAGTGCTGGCTGTTATAGCGTTATGGGTGCGTTTTGGCCTGCGCCGCTTTAATCTGGCTGCGCACTGGCTGACCCTGCTAAGCAGTATTGTGATGGGCGCCGCTATTAGCGGCATGCATTATACCGGCATGGCGGCGGCCCGCTTTGTACCACCTGCGGATTTTATCGCCAATACTGAAAACAGTGATATTTCCTGGTTATTAGCACTGGCAGTCGCGTTTACCACCCTGGTGATCACTGGTTTGGTGGTGGCGGTAAATTTATTGCTGAAGTATCGCGAGCTCAACCTGCAGGTCAATGCCAAAGAAGCGTTGGCTAGAGAAAACGAAGCAAAATTTCGCTCGTTGATTGGCAATATCCCCGGTGCCGCTTACCGTTGTTTGCACAATGAAAATTGGGACATGCTGTTTATCAGCGAGGCGGTGCAGTGGTTATCCGGCTACCCGGCCAGTGATTTTATGTTGCCCGACGCGCAGCGCAGCTGGTCTGACTTAGTGCATCCGGAGGATAAAGCGGCCACAACGCAGCTGGATTTATATCAGGGCAGTTTTAGTCTGGAGTACCGCATCCGGCATAAAGATGGCAGCTGGCGCTGGATTTTAGAGCACGGCGAAGCGATAAAAACCGACAAAGGGGAAATTATCTGGCTGGACGGCTTTTTAATGGATATCAGCGCCCGCAAACAAATGGAGCAGGAGCTGCTGCAGGCCAAGAATACCGCCGAGCAGGCGGCTGAAGCCCGGGCGGCGTTTCTGGCCAATATGAGCCATGAAATCCGTACACCGATGAACGCCATTATCGGCTTCAGCGATTTGCTGTTATCTGCTGAATTGCCGGAACCACAGCATAAGCACCTGCAAACTATTCATAGCGCTGCACGTTCACTGCTGCATTTGCTCAATGATATTCTCGACAGCGCCAAGCTGGAAAAAGGCAAGCTGGAGCTGGAGTACCGCGATTTTTCCTTGCCGGCGCTGCTGGATACAGTGGTGTCTACGTTATGGTTACAGGCCCGCAAAAAGCAGCTGCAAATGACGCTGGAGCTGGACCCGGCCGCTGCGGAATTTTATTACGGCGTGCCTGAGCGGTTACAACAGGTACTGACCAATTTGCTCGGTAATGCCATCAAATTTACTGAGCAGGGCAGCGTAACGCTAAAGGTACAACTTACTGCGCCGACAGAGCTGACATTCAGCATTATTGATACCGGCATTGGTATAGCGGCCGAGCGTTTGCCGTATATTTTTGATGCCTTTACCCAGGCAGATGCCTCGATGAGCCGGCGTTTTGGTGGCACCGGCCTGGGTACCACTATTAGTAAACAATTGGTTGAACTGATGGGCGGTAGCATCAGTGTGCACAGCGTTGATGGCGAGGGCAGCTGCTTTAGCTTCACGCTGCCGCTTAAGCCCGGTGCGGCGATAGCACCAACCGGCGTAGGGCAGGCAATAGCGCTGCCGCCTTTGTCGGTGCTGATCACTGATGATATTGCGCAAAATCTGGAGTTGCTACAGTTGCTGTTGCAGCGCGGTGGCCATAGTGTTGTGGCGGTTTCTGACGGACAACAAGCTGTTGCGGCGGTGCAGCAACAGCATTTTGATCTGGTGCTGATGGATATCCAGATGCCGGTAATGGATGGCTTGCAGGCGTGCAGGTTAATCCGGCAATGGGAAGCACAGCAGCAGCGCGAGCCGTTGCCGGTAATTGCCTTAACCGCCAGCGTGCTGGATGAAGATAAAGTTGCCGCCAAAGAAGCCGGTATGCAGGGCTTTGCCAGTAAACCCATAGATTATGCGCAGCTGAGTGCAGAAATTGCCCGGGTACTGCAGCTTGATATAGCCGATACGCCAGTTATCACACCAACCGAGCCGGCAAGTTTGCAACTGCTCAATACCAGTAAGGCCGTGCAGCTGTGGGGATCGTTAACACACTACCTGCCGCAGCTGGAGCAATTTTTACAGCAACAACAGCCCAGGCTTTTGCAAGCCGCCACTGAGCTACAAGCCGGGCACGTTAATGCTGTACAGCAATTAGCCCATGCTATTAAAGGCGTGGCGGCTAATTTGGCACTGGAGCAGTTAAGCAAGTTAAGTGCTGAGTTAGAGCAGGCGGCGCGGCAGCAGCAAACCGAACGCGCCGCACAGCTGCTGGCGCAGATGGTGGCAATCTGGCCGGATCATCAGCGGGCATGCCAGCAATTGGCGCTGCAGGCGACGGATGTAGCGGCTGAACGCTTGCAAAGACTTGACGATGCGACTCTGACTGCAGTATTAACAAGCTTACAGCAGGCACTGCAACAGCATGAGCTGGACGACAACGTGCTTGAACAGCTGGAAAGATACAGTGGGGCGCACGAAGCCATGATCCTGGCGGTATTAGATGCCGTAAATGATTTTGATTTTTCCCGCGCTTTAGCCATAACAAAGCAGTTACAGCAGCAAATCACGACAGGACAACACTGATGAGCGATAAGCCAACCTTACTGCTGGTAGATGATGAACCCACCAATCTCAGAGTGTTGCGTACCGTGTTGCACGATGATTACCGGCTGCTGTTTGCTAAAAGCGGTGAAGAAGCGCTGCAGTTGGTGGCACAGCAACACCCGGCACTGATCCTGTTAGATGTCATGATGCCGGCCATGACGGGCTACGAAGTCTGTGCCCGGCTAAAAGCCAATCCGGCAACGGCAGCAATACCGGTTATTTTTGTGACGGCTTTAAAAGACGAGGTAGACGAGACCAAAGGTTTTGCCGTGGGCGCGGTAGACTATATTGCCAAGCCAGTGTCACCGGCCATAGTGCGGGCCCGGGTAAAAACTCACCTGTCGCTGGTACATGCCGACGAGCTAAAACACACCCGGTTGCAGGTGATACAGCGGCTGGGCCGGGCAGCTGAATATAAAGACAACGAAACCGGTTTACATGTGATGCGTATGAGCCACTATGCCCAAATACTGGCGCGGGCTTATGGCTTGTCAGAGCAACATTCAGAAGACTTACTGCATGCCGCCCCTATGCACGATATTGGCAAAATAGGTATTGCTGACAGTATCTTACTTAAACCCGGCAAGCTGACTGCCGATGAGTACCGTGAGATGCAAAAGCATCCGCTGATCGGTGCCGAAATACTCGGCGAATGCGATTCTGCATTATTAAAAATGGCCAAGGCGGTGGCCTTGTATCATCACGAAAAATGGGACGGCAGCGGTTATCCGCATGGCCTGGCCGGCGAGGCCATACCGGTTGAAGCGCGCATAGTGGCAGTGTCAGACGTATTTGATGCGCTCACCAGTGCCCGGCCGTACAAACAAGCCTGGAGCATTGAAGACACCATGGCACATATGCAAGCGCAAAAAGGCCTGCATTTTGAGCCGAAATTAATCGACTTGCTAGAGCAAAATCTGCCACAAATTCTGGAAATAAAGCAGCGTTGGGCAGAGTAAGCCTGAAGCCACAAAAAAGGATTGAAACCATGCGTAATAGCATACTGTTTAGTGTTCTCTGTGTTTTTGTTTCAGTACTTCAAGCGCGAGAATTACCAACCCAGCCGGTATTAAAGCTTAAAGCGCAAATGCAGCAAGTGGTTCACAGCGATGCCAGGCTGGAAGTACTGGCTGAAGGTTTTAGCTGGTCTGAGGGCCCGGTAGCAGAGCCTGCAACCGGTGATATTCTGTTTTCAGATGTACCTGAGAATACCGTCTATCGCTGGAATGAGGCACAGGGTTTAACGGTGTATCTGCAACCATCTGGCTATACCGGCCTGTATCCGCAAAACAACCGCCAGCAAGGGGCTAATGGGCTGATTTTTAATAATAACAACCAGTTGGTGTTGGCGCAGCATGGTGACCGCCGGCTGGCATTGTTCGCCGGTGTCAAAGATGGCGTACCGCAGTATCAAACCTTAGTCACTGCGTTTAACGACAAATTACTCAATAGCCCGAATGATGTGGTGCAGCACAGTAGCGGTGCTTATTATTTTACCGATCCGCCATATGGTCTGGCCGGCGGCGACAGCTCAGCCGAAAAGCAGCTTAGTGTAAATGGTGTATACCGGCTGGATAGTAATGGCAAACTCACTTTGTTGGTCGATAACTTAACCCGGCCCAATGGTCTGGCGTTTTCGCCGGATCAAAAATGGTTGTATGTCGCCAACTCGGATAAAAGCGCCGCCAAGTGGTGGCGCTATGCAGTAAAAGCCGATGGCAGTCTCGGCGAGGCCGAGCTGTTGTTTGATGCCACCACACAGGCGCAGCAACAAAACGGCTTACCGGATGGCTTAAAAGTACTGCCATCCGGCATCATTTTAGCTACCGGCCCCGGTGGCGTCTGGGCGCTATCGCCAGAAGGCGAACATCTGGGCACTATCCAAACCGGTGTCTCCGCCGCCAATGTGGCGTTAAGTGCAGATAACCGCTGGCTGTATATAACAGCGACAAATTATCTGCTGCGCATAGCGCTGCAGCCTTAACCGGGCTATTCCCAGCGCGCATCATCTTCGCTGATGTTAAAGGCGATTTGTTCGCCTTTAACCGTTAGCTGCAGCACCTGTTTAGGTGAGCCGTCAGCATTGAGCTCTACCAGACCAATACCGGCCTGATTCAGCAAACGCTCGCCGGCTTTGGCTGTATCGGGTTTATGCGGCACAATTTTCATACTACGCCGCTTGGTAAACCAGTTTAGTGGTGAGCGCGGCGAATACAGCCAGCGGTTGAGCCGGTCTAACACATCGAGCAATTTAGCAGGAAACTGATTTTTCAGGCCGCTGCTGGTAATTTGCCAGATATCCGGCCCGCCTTGCTGGCCGCGTAAATTGACTTCATAAACAAAAGAGTAATGCACATCACCGGATAAAATCACGAAATGTTTCGGCGTTTTCGGGTGACGAAACAGGTTCATCAGCGCATAGGCCGTGCCGCGGTGCGCCATCCAGTTTTCGGCATCCACCAGCAGCGGCCGGCCAATAAAGCTAAAAAACTTCTGAATACCTTCAATCAGCTTTACGCCAAATACCGGCGCCGGCGCCACCAGCACCACCGCATCATGGCCAAGCAAGTCCTGCTGCAGTTCAGTGATGGCTTCCCAGTCCAGCAGGCCGGAGGGCTTGCCAATATCTACCTCAGATCGCCAACGCCGGGTGCGGGTGTCCAGTACCAGTAGTGGCGGCTCGGTAGGCCATTGATAATGCCACTGATTAAAGCGCAGCAGTTCGGTAATGAGTTGCTGATGCTGATCACTGCCACTGTCGGCAAAGGCGTGCTCTGCCTGTTTCAGCATTTCCGGCGTAAAGTGCTCTGGCGTATTGCCCCAGCCCTGACACAGTAAATAACCAATCAGGGCATTACCGATAATACGGCGGGAAAAATCATGGTTATAGGCGGTTTGCTCCCATTCTGCTGTTAGGTTCCAGTCGTCGGTAACATCATGATCATCAAAAATCATTGCACTGGGCAGGTGTGCCAGCAGCCGTTGCACTTTAGCTAAACCGGCAGCAAACTGTTTAATGATCTGCTGCTGTGTATTGTAGGTTTGGCGCTGCTCTGGGGTTAAGTCGGCGGCCTGTTGCTGCGTTAACTCGGTAGCGTCGGGCAACCAGGCGGCGGGTGACCACACCAGCACATACATGCTCAGCATCTCAGCCAGACTGATCAAATGGTTACGAGCATTGTCTGAGGTAAATACCGGCTTTTTAACGCCTTTAAACACCTGCGTCAGCACCGCCTGGCTGGCTTCGGTTTTTGGCAGTAAGGTATCGCGTTTGTAGTAATACGGCTTAGTGCTGTGTAATTCCGTTGAGCTTGTCACTGCAGAGCAGGGCAGCGTTTCGTCATTAAATCCCAGCTGACTGATAAGCTGATGAATAGCCCTTAGCATCGGTGCCGCTACATCGTCAGCATAGATCTGGTCGCCGCTCAGCAGCAGCAAAGCCGGCCATTGCTCAGGTGCGTGCTGCTTCAGGTACGTATCGGCGGCTAACAGGCCATCATCAGCATTAAAATGCGGTTTACGGCAGGAGCCATGCAGCAGTTTGCTGAGTTTTGGTTGCAGTACAAAGCCCGGGCTGTCGCGGCCGGGGTACACCAGCTCGGGTGCCCATTGCTGCCAGCCCTGCCAGTCAGTGTCGCTGTTAGCTGCGCTATCAGGGCTTGCAGGCGCCAGCTGTATGTCATAGCCAATCCAGCACCCTTGCGGCAGCGCGGTTTCAAGCGGAATATGCAGCAGTTGCATATACAGCTTATCAGCACAGCGCAGACTTTGCGTATGCTGTGCAAGTGTCGCGTCATCAAGCTCAATAGCGGTGTTGCCCTCTGGCATCAGCTTTAGCTTGATATTGACCGATGCAGAGGTGGCCAGCCAGAACGTCAGACTGCGCGGCGTAATGGCGCGCAGCATAGGCCCTGCCAGCACCAGATACAGGCTTGTCTTCGACTCTGCATAATTCGATTGAGCTGTAGTTTTTTCCAAGAGTGGTGAGCTTCATACGACTTAGAAGTCCAACTTTTACTACGCTTGCTTGGACGAATCAAGCCCTTGAGCAAATTGGGTTCGTTGGTCTATTGGCTTCTTTTGCATCCAGAATTTGTAAGGAATAAGCTATTTGGAGCACAGTAATTTTATTCACGTCTGATGAACAGACGTTGTTGCCTTTTAGCTTTGCCAAGGTTGGTAATTTGCGCCTTATATCCCCTCATTAATTCATAAAGGCGACCGCTTGCTGCTCTGATAGTGACGAAGATTCCATATCCTGCTTTAAAGGTTAACTTTTGGTGAAAATTAGGTGTTTATATGGTTGATGCGAAGGCGGTGTGAATATAAAATCGGCGCAAATTCAGCGTGACTCGCAGGAGAATATTTCAGCATGAAGCCGAACCAACCAATTCAATATGTGAGTTTCCCACGACCTGTAAGACCTGAAAACCCATCGCCACTTGAGATGATTATTTATCAGTACGAGCTTAAAGCTTGCGAGTTTCATAACCACAGAAACTGTCGGGCTCCCGACAACGAGACAGCAAAGCAAAAGGCTGCTCGTATAGCTAAACGGGATAAAGACTGGCAACACTTGCGTTTGGAGCGTCGCAAAATTGCTGCTCACATTATGTACCAGGAAAATTTGACTGCTTATCGTAAATCCAGTGAATCAAAGTCTGTTCGTGAACTGGCAACCGAGAATCATCATCCGACAAAGATGTTAGCCAGAAACCTACTTGCGGTGGGTGAGCCGAAACCAACGCCAATCCATGAGGCTCACCATATCATCCCGGGCTCAGGTAAACATCGCAAAGAATTGATTATCAGAAGTCGCCTGAATCTGCACGCCTTTGGTATCGGTATCAATGACCCGCTCAATGGTATCTGGCTGCGCAACTTTGCGAAGAACACTGCTGATGACTGGGCTACACCTGAGTCGCCGGCACACAGACCCATTCATACCTATAACTATGAAACCTGGATTGCATCGAAGTTTTCAAATGATAATCTGCCGGAACGTGTATTCGTGTCACGGTTACAAACAGTAAAGCGTGAACTTCGCACAGGGAAGCATCCAGCTAATATTCTTCAGAGGAAGACTGGCTGATGGAAAATGAATTAATGGAAAATACAACAACAGTATATCGACTAAAGCCTGTCGCTAATTCTTATGAAGTCCCAGACCTGGATTTATTTGCGTTCGCTGACATCCTTGGCGATGAAGATTTATCATTGGTGCGGCGTCAACCCAGAACCAACGAAAGTTTACTGGATAAATGGACCCCGTCCAGATGTGATCTGGCTTCGGAATATAAGCAAGGATTGCCGGTACCGGATGTATCCTTCTGGGGCTCATACTTACTGTTGTCGGAAGAGGCTTATAACGCTTTTAAAAGCCTACTGGCTGGTGCTGGCGAATTTTTAGCGCTTCAGGTCGGCTATATGCAAATGTACATTTTTGTACCGCTACAGTTTGCAAAAGAAGATATCGCTCGCACAATTCGCCACTACGAAGACGGGTTTGAATGTGGCGTGGAAACATTGGTATTTGAACAGTCGTCATTGGCAGACAAGTCAGTATTTAAGTCAGAAATGTATGGCACTCATGGCCTGTTTGTAACAGATAGCTTTAAAGTGATATACGATAAACACCACTTTTCGGGTCTCGAGTTTGACGAAGATTTAGCTGGCATTTTCTAGTGAGCCATTGTCCAATTTTTGTCGTTCAATCTGTTTAAGCACCTCGATTGAATGCAATAGAAAAGCCATCAATCAACCCGGATAGGGTCGATAAGTGAGCACAAAGGCCAGAGAACGATGCTCTGGCCTCTGCGTGGATTTGCATTAACCCCTCATAGTAACAAACTCTTCAGCACTGGTGGGGTGCAGCGCTACTGTACTGTCAAAGTCGGCCTTGGTCGCGCCCATTTTTATCGCTACAGCAAAACCCTGCAGCACTTCGTCCATGCCTTCGCCGATGCCGTGCAGACCCACCACTTTTTCGTTGGGGCCTGCGCACACCAGCTTAAAGCGGCTTAGCGCCCGATGTTCAGTAATAGCGTTATACATAGCGGCAAAGTTACTGCGGTACACCTTAACGTTGCCGGCACCATATGCTGCCGCGGCTTCATCTTCAGTTAAGCCGATAGTACCAATTGGCGGGTGGCTGAATACCACGGTTGGAATAAGCGAGTAATCCATATGCGCATCGGGCATGCCTGGGTTAAATAAGCGCTCGGCCAGCATCCGGCCGGCTTTTATCGCAACCGGCGTCAGCTGGGCTTCACCGGTAATGTCGCCCACAGCATAAATGCCTGTAACATTAGTATTCTGGTATTTATCGGTACGGATATAGCCGTCGTTATCGGTGGTGACGCCGGCGGCGGCCAAATTTAGCTTGTCGGTAGCCGGCTCGCGGCCGATGGCCCAAATCAGGCAATCGATATCGTCAAATACGGTGCCGTTACTGCAGTGTACGGTCAGAGTGCCTGCAGCGGTTTTTTCCACCCGGCTAACTTCAGTGTACTTATGCAGCTGAAACTTATCCTGCGCCATCCGTTCGAGCAGCATATCGGTAATGTCGCTGTCAAAATTTCGCAGCGGCCGATCTTTACGTATTAAAAGATGGGTATCTGTGCCAAGGGCATGTAATACGCCGGCAATTTCTACGGCGATATAACCGGCGCCTATCACCAGGGCCTTTTTCGGCTGAGTGGTTAAGGCAAAAAAGCCGTCGGAGTCTATACCGTGTTCACTGCCGGGAATATCGGGCCGGGTTGGGCGGCCGCCAACGGCGATAGTGATATGGTCGCCAGTAATGCGCTCGCCGTTGACTTCAACGGTGTTGGCATCAACAAAACGGGCAAAACCTTCAATCAGGGTAACACCATTGCTGGCAAAACCGCGCTGATAGCTGGCATGAATACGCTGAATGTAAGCTTCACGGTTTTGCACCAGCGTAGCCCAGTTAAAGCCATTCTGGCTGATATCAAAACCATAAGCCGGACTGTATTTTAGCGCTTCGGCAATATGGGCGCCGTACCACATGACTTTTTTTGGCACGCAGCCGACATTAACACAGGTGCCACCGACGGCTTTGGCTTCTATCACCGCCGCGCTGGCACCACGCTGGGCGGCGCGGTTAGCACTGGCAATACCGCCGCTGCCGGCGCCGATGGCTAAGTAATTAAAATGACGGGTCATAAGGAGATTCCAAAACTAAAGATGTTCTGGTTATAAGGTGTGTTGACTGGTTTTACAAGCCCGGGCGCGGTACGACGGCGTAAATGTCGTTACCACGCCGGGCTGCATGGGGTTACAGTTTTTTCAGATCGATAGCATTGGCCAGCGCCAACATAGTGCTTTGTGCTGAACTGTCGCCGTTTAAGCTGATCATGGCGCCACTGGGGGCTAAAAACTGGATCTCTAGTTGGTCACCGTCCAGTTTTTGCACCGCCTGAATACCCTGAATTTTAATCAGCTTTCCGCCCGACATCGCAATCATCGACGGGTTGCTTAGCATCATAGAAAACGCCTGCAGCATCGGAGAATCCATCATCAATTGTATTTCAAAGCGTTGTTCGTCGTTGTAATACTGCCGCGATGCGCTAATACCACCACCAAACATGGCCGCACCGGCAACGTCACTTTCGGCGTCCTCTGCCTGCCAGCCGGACGGCGCCGCCGGAAACACCTGCTTTACCTGCTCGCCTTTTTCCTGGCGCAGCAGGGTGCTGGCGTAATCCAGCTGAGCAATGGCTTTTGATAGCTCACCGGCTTTGTAGTGTTCGGTCGCGGCTTTAATGGCGTCATCAATGTCAGTAGCGCTGGCACCAAGTGGCAGGCCGACCCAGACTAAACCGATAAGGATGGATTTTTGTAACATTTTCATTTAGCTTCATTCCTTTGATTAACAAATAGCGCTCAGTATAGCGAACAGTGAGCCTGACTGCCAATAAGCACTGTCAGGCGTTGACAAGCACAGGTGTTGCCCCAACATTAACGCTATCGTGTTTGTAATGAATGATTTTGCATAAAGGGATCGATATGTCAGCCAGCGACAATGTATTACTCAGTTTTACCGGCTTGCCGCCATTTTCAGCCATTACGCCAGAGCAAGTAAAACCGGCGGTAGAGCAGGCAATTGCGCAGGCTCGCGCAGCAGTAGAGCGTGTGGTAGCCGCGTCACAGGTGAGTTGGGCCAGCCTGATAGAACAGCTGGAGCAAGACAGCGAGCGCTTAAGCAAGCTGTGGTCGCCGGTGTCGCATATGAACTCGGTCGTCAATACGCCCGAGCTGCGTCAGGCTTACGAAAGCTGTTTACCCCTATTGTCAGAATTTAGCACCTGGCTGGGGCAACATGAAGGGTTGTACCAAAAGTATCAGCAGCTGGCGCAGAGTGCTGAATATGCCAGCTTGACAGCGGCGCAGCAAAAGGTGATTCAAAATGCGCTACGCGATTTTAAATTGTCAGGCATAGGTTTGCCGGCAGAGAAAAAGCAGCGCTATGGCGACATTCAAAGCCGGTTGTCGGATTTAGGCTCGCAATTTGCCAATAATACGCTGGACGCTACCCAGGCCTGGTTTAAGCAGATCACTAATGAGGCTGATTTAGCCGGTTTGCCGGAAGATGCCAAACTGGCGGCGGCAGAAGAGGCGAAAAACCGTGAGCTGGATGGCTGGGTGTTTACGCTGGAGTTTCCAAGTTACATCGCTGTAATGACCTATGCTGATAAGCGTGACCTGCGCGAAGAGCTGTACAGCGCTTATTGTACCCGGGCGTCAGATCAGGGCCCGACCGCTGGCCAGTTTGATAATAGCGCCATTATTGAAGAAACCCTGGCGCTAAAGCATGAGCTGGCGCAGCTGTTAGATTTTAACAATGCCGCAGAAGAATCACTGGCCACCAAAATGGCTGAGTCGCCGTCACAGGTGCTGGATTTTCTGCATGATTTAGCCCGCCGTGCGAAACCGCAGGCAGAACAAGACTTAGCTGAGTTAACCGCTTTTGCCAAGCGCGAATACGGGGCTATTGATCTGGCCGCCTGGGATGTCGCTTACTACGCGGAAAAACTAAAGCAGGCCAAGTATGCCATTTCAGACGAGCAGCTGCGGCCGTATTTTCCTGAGCATAAAGTCGTCGCCGGCTTATTCAGCGTACTTAACAAACTGTTTGGCGTGACAGTGACTCAGCGCGAAGGCGTTGATGTCTGGCACAGCGACGTTAAGTTTTACGATATTTTTGACGCTCAGGGTGAGCTGCGCGGCAGTTTTTATCTCGATTTATACGCCCGGGCGAAAAAGCGCGGCGGCGCTTGGATGGATGCTTGCCAGGGACGGTGTATTCTGGCTGATGGCAGTGTGCAAACACCGGTGGCCTATTTAACCTGCAACTTTAATAAACCGGTGGGCGGCAAGCCAGCGCTGTTTACCCATGATGAAGTGGTGACCTTGTTCCACGAATTTGGTCATGGCATTCATCATATGCTAACCAAAGTGGACGCAGCGGCCGTAGCCGGTATTAATGGTGTGGCCTGGGATGCGGTAGAACTACCCAGCCAGTTTTTAGAAAACTGGTGCTGGCAGGCTGAGGCGCTGGCGATTATCTCCGGCCACTACGAAACCGGCGAGCCGTTACCACAAGACTTGCTGGATAAAATGCTGGCGGCGAAAAACTTCCAGTCCGCGATGTTTTTGGTGCGTCAGCTGGAGTTTGCTTTGTTTGATTTTCGTCTGCATGCCGAGTATGACCCAACGCTGGGCGGCCGGGTACAGCAAATGCTGGACGAAGTGCGCTCAGAAGTATCGGTCATTATTCCGCCGCGTTTTAACCGCTTTCAGCACGGCTTTAGCCATATTTTCGCCGGCGGTTATGCGGCCGGTTATTACAGCTACCTGTGGGCAGAGGTGCTGTCGGCCGATGCCTTTGGCCGCTTTGAAGAAGAAGGCATTTTTAATGCCGACACCGGGCGTGACTTTTTACGCTGGATCTTAGAGCGCGGTGGCAGCGCCGAGCCTATGGAGTTGTTTAAAGGCTTTCGTGGCCGTGAGCCGAGCAACGAAGCCTTACTGCGGCATATGGGGATTGCCGGTTAACAATTCATTGCCAATTCAGCGCCGCTCTGCCAAGCTGACAGCAGAAAACAGGAGGTATTATGCGAATGACAACAGCGTTAATGTTGGCGGCCACTATGTTACTGGTGGCGTGTCAGCAAGGGCAGGCGAATAGCGAAGGTGCCGGGCAGCGTGTGGCGCCCGAACCCTTAGTAGAGCCGATCGATCCGCAGGTTAATCCAGTAGCGGCGGTGAAAGCGAGGAAGCAACAAATGACAGCTGATGTAAACTTAAATGCCATGCGCAGCGAGATTATGACGCTGATTGGCGATGCCAAAGCCGACAATATTGCCCAGTGCCGGGTGGTAGCTTTTGGCAGTAAACCTTGTGGCGGGCCGTCCAGTTATATTGCTGTGTCGGTAAAAGCGCTGGATGAAGAACACATCATGGCATTAATTCACAAATACAATGCCGCCGTTAAAGCCGATAATGAGCGCCGCGGACTGATGTCTGACTGTGCAGTGGTGCCTAAACCTGCGGTAGTGCTGGAAAATGGTGTCTGCACCTTAAAAGCCGGTGCGGATACTGCAATCTACTAAGATTGCTACTGGTTTGACAGCGAAGGCAACAGTACACTGTTGCCTTATTTTTAGTGGTAAAAGGTAAGTGGTGTGACAACAGCAGAACCCTTTGAACGTATTTATCAGCGCGCCTGCGAACGTAAAGGCGGTAAAGCGGCATTGGAAGCCTTGTTAGGGCACAGTGCCAGCGCGGCTGAAATCAGTGTCATACCAGACAACCTGCTGCTGGGCGAGCTAACCAAAAAAGTGTTTCAATCTGGTTTTGTCTGGCGCGTGGTGCGGCAAAAATGGTCCGGCTTTTGCGACGTGTTTTTTGATTTTGATATTGAAAAAATGCTGCTGATGAGCGACGAAATGCTCGAAGCCAAAGCACGCGACGAGCGCATTATTCGTAACGCGGCTAAAGTATTTACCATTCGGCATAACGCCATGATGATTGATGATATCGCCCGCAAGCACGGCAGCTTTGCCCGTTTTCTGGCTGACTGGCCCAGCACCGATATTATTGGCCTGTGGGCCTATTTAAAACAACATGGCGCCCGTTTAGGCGGCAATACCGGCCCTTATGCGCTGCGCGCCATCGGCAAAGATACTTTTATTTTAAGCGAAGATGTTGAAGCGTATCTTAGGGCAACCAAGGTGTTTGATGGAGGTATCAGCAGTAAGCGTAGCCTTAATCAAATTCAGCAGCAGTTTAATCTTTGGCAGCAGCAGTCTGGCAGAAGTTTAACGCAAATCAGCCAGATTATAGCGTTAAGCGTTGGCGAGAATGTCGTAGGCATGCAACGCTAATGCTAGCGCCGTTACTGAGTAGTGCCGCTTTGCCGGCAGATTATGCCGCCAGCTTATGTCAGCAGTTTGGTCTGCAACTGAGCGAACACGCCGTTGGCTGGCATTTAGCCTGGCAGGATGATGCGCTGGTGCTGCGCCATACTGAATTGGCAAAACAAGGCGATATACTGGTCGATTTTGCCAGTGGTGCCGCCAGTTACCGCCGCTTGCATGGTGGCGGTAAGAATGAAGCCATTGCTAAAGCCTGTGGCTTAACTAAAAAACGCGATCTGCGCATACTGGATGCCACCGCCGGGCTGGGGCGGGATGCCTTTGTGCTGGCCAGCCTGGGTGCCAGCGTCACTTTGGTAGAGCGCAATCCGGTTGTGGCGGCGTTGTTGTCCGACGGCCTGCGCCGCGGGGCTGCAACGGCTGAACTTAGTTGGTTAAGCCAGCGTATGCAGTTATGCCACTGCAGCGCACTGCAGGCATTAACGCAATGTGCCGCGATAGAGGTGGTGTATTTAGATCCGATGTTTCCGCCACGGGACAAAACCGCGCTGGTGAAAAAAGAAATGCGCGCGTTTCATGACGTGGTCGGCAGCGATCTGGATGCCGATGCGTTATTGGCTCCGGCGCTTGAGCTGGCAGAAAAACGTGTGGTAGTAAAACGACCGGCCTATGCCGATTATCTGGCGCAGCAGGCACCGACTATGTCGGTAACAGGAAAAAACAACCGCTTTGACGTGTACGTTAATGCAGCGATTTAAGCAAATTTGAAACAACACTAAACTTAATGGGGAGAGTAACATGATTAAAGTCGGCGATAAGTTGCCCGAGGTAAGCTTTTCACAGCTGACCAAAGAAGGCGTAATGAACCCAACCACCAGCCAGATTTTTGCCAATAAAAAAGTGGTGCTGTTTGCCGTGCCGGGCGCTTTTACACCCACCTGTTCGGCCGCCCATTTGCCGGGCTATATTGCGCTGGCCGATCAGATTAAAGCTAAAGGTATTGATGCCATTATCTGTACCGCGGTAAACGATGCCTTTGTGATGAATGCCTGGGCAAAAAGCCAGAATGCTGACGAGATCACTTTTTTAGCCGATGGCGGCGCGGCTTTTCACAAGGCAATTGGTTTAACCATGGAAACCGCTGATTTTGGCGGCACCCGTTCGCAGCGCTATGCGATGGTTGTTGAAAACGGTGTGGTGACCTTGCTGAATGTTGAAGCGCCAAAAACCTTTGAAGTCAGCAAAGCCGAAGTGATTTTAGCGGCGCTATAAAGCGGGCGATAGCAAGCGTTGTCAGCATGAACAGCCATTAAGGCGTACCTTAATGGCTGTTATACGCTACAGGGTGCGATAAATCTGTTCTAACTTTTGGCACTGTCGGCGAATATTAAAATGCTCGTCAACATGGGCGATACCCGCTTGTGACAATTGATGCCGCAGGGCAGACGATTGCAACACGGCCAGTAAGTTGTCGGTGAGCTGGGCGACATTTTTCTGCTCTGACAACAGGCCGGTTTTTTCATTGACTACACCCTCGCTGACACCGCCGGTAGCGAAAGCCACCACAGGGGTACCCACCGCCTGAGATTCAACGCAAACCGTCGGCATCCCTTCTTCGTTGCCTCTGGCCATCACTATGCTGGGCAAGCAGGTCACCCAGGCGTTTGCCATCAGCTGCTTCACCTGTTCTCTGTTTTGTGCACCAACAAAGGTAACATTGTTAAGTTCTGCCGCTTGAGCCTGCAATTTTTCCTGATAAGTGCCATAGCCGGCAATAATTAACTCGGCATCGGGTAATTTCTTATTAATTTCACGCATAGCCTGCAGCAAATACTGACAGCCCTTTTGTTCAATTAACCGACCAACAAACAGTATGGTTGGATGTGCAGATTTCTCTGTTGCCGGGGCAAAAAACTGATTATCTATACCGACATAGTGCTGAATAATTTTGTCTTGCGGGCAACCACGTTGAATAAGCCTGTTTTTTATAAATTGCGATACCGCGAGGATTTTTGCCGACTGCGAGAACACGATGTCTCGATGCTTACTGTTATAAGAAAACTTGTCTTTTTGTGTGATATCCGAACCGTGAAAGGTGGTTAGCAGCGGAATATCCAGCTTTTTGGCAATTGGCGCACAGTAATAGCCACCTTTGCCAAAGTGCGCATGGATAAGATTTGCCTGTTGTTCGGCCAGTGCTTGTTGCCACTTGGGGGTGAGGCGCTGACAACCATCGAGTAATAATCGTGATAGCCAAGGTAAGGGCTCTACTGTCGACTGTACACAGGTGGCCTTGCCGGCAATTAAGTCGCTGCCGCTGCTGTCGGTACGTAAGCCGATATACACTGGCTGGTAGCTTGGCAAATTATTGCCTTGTGCAGCGACAAAGGTGTTGGATCTGGGCAACACCCTTTTGGTAAAAATAAGTACTTTTGGCGACATGGCGTGTTTTACTTATTAATCAAAGCCGACTTCACCCGGCGGATGGCTTTGCGGATCACCGAAATTTTGCTGTCTTCTTTGTAGCGGCCTTTTTCGGCGTGGCGGATAAGCAGCAGGTTAGGCAGGGCTATCGGCGTGCCCTGAGTGCCTAATAACCAGCGTACGGCACGGTCTTCATAGGTTTTAGTCCAGTGATATTTCGGCTTTTGGTACACGGCTAAGTCATCACAGTAGCCGCAGGCGCGGGCCACGTCGCCATGAATAATCTGAATAGCGCCGGTGGCGCGGTCAAACTTGCGCGGCTTAAATTTACTTTTATCCACTTCAAGCAATTCGGTCTTATCTTTACCGGCCGAAATCATCGGATCGGCTTCGGTCAGCAGCGGCGTTACCAGCAAGGTGTCCGGGAAAACCAAAATATCCTGCCGGCCTTTTAACAGTTGCTCCAACGTATCTAAACAGCCTTCATGAAACACCATGTCGCAATCGGCAAACCAGATCCAGTCGGCTTTTGTCTGCTTAGACGCGTGGTTGCGGCCAATGGCGCGGCGCAGTAATAACGGCGTTGGTAGCTTCTGGAAGTTCCACTGTACGTTAGGCACCACAATAGTTTGAAAATGCTGTAGTAACTTAGTTGTTTCAACATCGTCTTCAGAATAAAACACGGTAAAGCGTACTTGCATATTTGTTGGCGGGTATTTCACCAGCGAGCTTAACTGATAAACGAAAAAGCGCGCGTAGTTCCAGCAGTGGCTGACAATTTCCAGGTTAAGATTGTCGTTAAACACCCTCAGGCTGGCTTTATCTGGCTGATTTTTAATAAACGCTGTCGCCGGAAAATAACCCGATGCGGCAAAGCGCAGTAAAAATTCTTTTACGCCATCAAACATAGCCGGTTGCTGGTGTGCCGGTAACGCCATAAGTAAGCTCCAAACAGGGTAACTGCAGCTGCAAAATAAGCAGTGACTAACAACTAAGACGGCGCTAAGCGTAGCATTTATTGCCGTTTTGAAACAGAATCTTTTGGTAACCACAGCCGGTTTTTGGCATTATAGCGCCTGTTTAACCGCATAGTTACTCTGCCATTGTGCCGCGCCTAACTGCAGGAAACCCGTCATGTCACAGTTGTTTGCCCGCTATTGCTACAACCTGCTGCTGTATCTGGCTGTGCTGCCGGTGTGGTTATATCTGTTATTGCGCTCGCGCAAGGACCCGGCCTACCGCCAGCGGCTGGCTGAGCGTTTGGCCTGGCAGCAGGTGCCACAGCAGGCGATGGGCGGCATAGTAGTGCATGCTGTCTCGGTAGGTGAAGTGGTTGCGGCGACACCGCTGATTAAAGCCTTGCAGCGGCAATATCCTGACCTTACGCTTACCGTTACCTGTACGACACCAACCGGCTCTGCGCGTATTGTTAATACCTTTGGCGCTGGCGTTTATCATTGTTATTTGCCTTTAGACACCCCAGGCGCGGTAAAGCGCTTTCTGGGCAAGTTGCAGCCACAGGCGGTGATCCTGTTGGAAACAGAGCTGTGGCCAAATTTATTGCAGCAATGCCGTAAGGCGCTGATCCCGACCGTTGTGGTTAATGCCCGTTTATCGGCGCGATCGGCTAAAGGCTACCGCCGTTGGTATGGCGTTAGCCAGTTGGCGCTGCAGAATATCAGCCTGCTGCTGGCACAGGATAAGGCGACAGCCCGCCGCTTTGCCGCACTCGGTTGCCCGGCACAGCTTAAGGTGTGCGGCAATTTAAAATACGATATGGCACTACCGCCACAGCACTCTGCGCTGGTGGCGCAGTTTCAGCCGCAATTTGCCGGACGACAGCTGTGGGTGGCCGGCAGTACCCATGCCGGTGAGGATGAGCTGCTGTTAACGGCCTACAAACAGCTCAAAGCTCAGCTGCCAAATCTGCTGCTGGTATTAGTACCGCGTCACCCGGAGCGCTTTAACACTGTCGCGCAGCTGATCGCGCAGGCTGAGCTTAACTGTGTGCGCCGCAGTGCGGTCAAAGCCGTCGATGCTACGACGGATGTGATGTTAGCCGACACTATGGGCGAGTTGTTAGCCTGGTACCAGCTGGCCGATGTGGTGTTTATCGGCGGCAGCTTAATTGAGCGCGGTGGTCATAATCCGCTGGAGGCGATGCATTTTGCCAAGCCGATACAAAGCGGTCGCCATGTGTTTAACTTTGCCACCGCCTACCAGTGGCTGGCTGCTGAGCAGGCACTGAGCTGGGTAGAGGATGTGCCGTCGTTAGTGCAAAGCACCGCTCAGCTTCTGCATAACACTGCGCTGGCGCAGCAACAAGGTGCGAAAGCGCAGGCATTGTATCAGCGCCATGGTGGTGCCAGCAGCCGCATTTGTCAGGCCATTAGCACCTATCTGGCCGAGGGCATCAATGATTTTGCGGTATCAGCCACGGCAGCGGCTGTTAGCTGGTATCAGCGCGAGGTATTTGGCCACTGTGGGCAGCTCAGCTTTGCGCCGGCTTACTGGCAGCAACAACAGGCGGTGATTGGGCAGTCGCAAGGGCGCAACACGGCCTGGTTTATCCGGCATAATCAGCACCGCTTTGTGCTGCGGCATTATTACCGAGGCGGCCTTATTGGCAAGCTGATAAAAGATAAGTTTAGTTACCGCTCTGTTATGCACAGCCGGGCAATGCAGGAGTTTGCCTTGCTGCGTCAGTTAAGACGCTATCAGTTACCGGTACCGCGGCCTCTGGCGGCACATTATCAGCGCACAGCCTGGCATTATCGCAGCGACCTGATCATTGAGCTGATTGCCGATAGCCGTGATTTGGCCGGGCTGCTGGGCAGTGGCGAAAGTCTTTCCTGCGGGCAATGGCAGCAGTTAGGCGCTTTGATTGGCCGTTTCCACCAATATGGCGTTTATCATTCTGATTTGAATTGCCACAATATCCTGCTTGATAGCCAGGGTGATTTCTGGCTTATCGACTTTGACAAATGTGGTTTACGTAGCCCGGGCAGTTGGCAGCAAGCTAATTTGGCACGGCTGCAGCGATCCTTGCTAAAAGAACGTACTTTGCAACGCCAGTTTAGCTGGCAGCCACAGCAGTGGCAGTGGTTGTTACAGGGCTATAACCGGCAGCTTAACGGCTAAAATCGACAGTTTGCCGCAGTTTTTTGGCTTTTATTCACGCTGCGTTCACTTTTTATCTTGGTTTCACCCTTGGTGTCATCGCCGTTCTTTGATATAACATCAGACGACGGAGGGGCATCTATGCGGCTAAATAAAATAATAACAGGCTTGATGGTCGCCAGCTTTATGCTGGCGGCTGAGCCACAGCAGCAAATGGCTGAGGCCAAAGCAGCGTATCAGCAGGGGGATCACGCTAAAGCCGCCGCGTTGTGGCAGGCGCTGGCGCTGGACGGTAATACCGCAGCCCAGTTTGAACTGGCGAAATTGTATTCGCTGGGCCATGGTGTTGAGCAAGATGCACTGCAGGCAGCGTACTGGCTGGAGCAGGCGGCATCAAACAGTACGGATTTTGCCGAGTCTGCCAGGGCAAAGCAGGATATTGTGCAGGCGGTAACGCAACTGAAAGCCAGTGCAGTTGAGACGGCCGCTGAAGCCGCCGCTGAGACTGCCGCTGAGCCGGCAGCTGTGCAAGCTAAAGCCAAGCCCGCGTCAACACCCACACTTAGCCTGCCTTCGGTAGCAACGGTATCTGTTGCCACTCCGGCAAAGTCAGGGCCTAAGGCGCCACAGCTGGCCGTGTTGCCGCTGAACCAAGCCAGCTTTGAAGCCGGCATCCGCGCTTTTGGCCGGCAAAATTATGCCGAGGCCTTTGGCCACTGGTACCCACTGGCAGAAGCCGGGCAAGCGGATGCCCAGTTTAACCTCGCCGCCATGTATGCTAATGGCCACGGTGTTGCAGTCGATGGCGCCACCGCGGCCTGGTGGTTTAATGCCGCTGCTGAGCAGGGTATGGCGCAGGCACAGTACCAATTGGCACTGGCGCATGCTAATGGCAAAGGCGTGGCGCAGGATGATGCGCTGGCCGTATATTGGTATCAAAAAGCCGCTGCGCAGCAGCACGTGCTGGCGCAATATAATCTCGGTTTTATGTATGGCAATGGCCGTGGTGTTACCCAGGATGAGGCCAGTGCACTGCTGTGGTATGAACGGGCGGCAGAACAGGGTGACGTTGATGCGCAGTACATTGTTGCCGGACGCTATCAGAGCGGCCGTGGTGCCAAGGTCAATGTGAATAAAGCGATTGGCTGGTATCAGCAGGCGTTGGAGCAGGGCCACAGCCGGGCGGGCTTTCAGCTGGCGCAATTTTATCTGCAGGGGCTTGGCGTCAGTAAAAATGAGAGCCGGGCTTTTGATTTATTTGAACGTGCCGCAGCCCAAGGGGTGACGGAAGCGCAGCGTGAGGTTGGGATCAGCTATTCGTTGGGCCGTGGTGTGCGTGTCAATGACACTAAAGCGGTCGATATGCTGCAGCGCGCTTGTGAGCAACAGGATCAGACTGCTTGTTATTATTTAGCGCTGCATTTAACCGATGGCCGGGGCATAAAAGCCGATGCCGCGCAGGCCGCGAAGTTGCTGCAACAAGCCGCAGATGGCGGCAGCCCTGAGGCCCAGTTCCGGCTGGCGGTAATGTACAGCCAGGGCCTGGGCGTTGCTGTTGACGAAGCTGCGGCGTTTAGCTGGTTTATTAAAGCCGCGCAGCAGGGACATGCAGAAGCCCAGTACCTGACTGGGCTACGCCTGGCCAATGGTACCGGTACAACGCAAAATGATGTCGAGGCGGTAAAGTGGTATCAACGGGCAGCAGAACAAGGCGTATTATATGCCCAGTACAATCTGGGGTTTATGTATGGGGCCGGCCGTGGCGTAGCGCAGGATGATGAAAAAGCGCTGTACTGGTATGTCAAAGTGGCAGAGCAGGGCGATGCTGACGCCCAGTTTAATCTGGGGTTACGTTATGAAACCGGCCGTGGCGTGCGGCAGAACGACGAGCAGGCTGTGCGTTGGTATCAGAAAGCGGCCAGCCAGAACCACCTGCGTGCCATTGCCAATTTGGGCTATATGTATGAAAAAGGCTATGGTGTCGGCATGGACGAGCGCCGGGCGCTGGAGTTGTATCAGCAGGCGTTGTCGGCCAAGGTGCCCCGGGCACTGACCGCGCTGGGGTTATTTTACAAAAACGGCCGCCAGGTTAAAGCTGATGACAAAAAAGCGGTAGAGCTGTTTGCGTTGGCGGCGGAGCAAGGCTACGCCAACGCTCAGTATAATTTAGGTTGGATGTACGAGTATGGCCGTGGTGTGAGCAAAGATCTGGCCAAAGCGCGCGATCTATATCAGCAAGCCGCTGAGCAGCAAGAGCCATTGGCACAGGCACAGTTAAGCCGGTTGCTAAACCCCTGATATAGCTTGAAGCCCGTTACATAAAAAAGGCCAGCATATTGCTGGCCTTGTGCTATCTGGTGCCGGTTACGGCTGGTATTCTGTAGCCAGGGTAACACCGCTAAAGGTGCTGTAAGCGCGGATACTGATATACCAGGTGGCCGCCTGCGGGTTACTAAAGGCACAACTTTCATTGTTGCCATTTTTATACGGCCGGCAGTCGTAACTGCTGGTCGTTGGCTGGGCGCCGCGACGGACATATAAGTCGCCATCACCTGAGCCGCCCGACATCGTTACGTCAAGCGTACTCATGCCTGCCGGCACTGTTAAGGTGTAGTGCAGCCAGTTACCGGTTGTTGCCGTTAAGTTAGTCAGAGTACCGCCACCGCCGGTGCTGCCACCGCCTGATGCTGCGGTGTAATCTGCCGTCAGGGATACACCAGAATAGCTGCTATAGCCGTTTAACATCACATGGTAAGTCCCCGCCTGTGGCGCCGCAAAACTGCAGCTTTCGCTGTTACCGCCTTTGTACGGGCGACAGTCGTAGCTGGAGCTGGTCGGGGCGCTGCCAAATTTGACATACATGTCGGCATCACCACTGCCACCGGCCATGTTAAAGGTCAGGTTAGTCGCGCCGGCAGGCACAGTAATAGTGTAGTAAGTGTTGCTACCGGTGCTGCCAGACAGGTTGGTTTTAGCAACGCCTTTTTCCAGCTCGTTAGTGCCTGGCGTACCGCCACCTGAACCCATCGCATTTAACACGGCGGCATTGGCATCAACGATACCGGTGCCACAACCGCTACAGCTTGCCGGGAAGCTGCGGCTAGTAGATTTTAAGATCTGCTCTACTTCGTCTGGACTGGCTGATGGCTTGGCCTGTTTGATCAGCGCGGCAACGCCGGCAACGTGTGGTGCCGCCATTGACGTACCCTGACTGTAGCCGTAGCTGTCGCTGCCCGGTGTGGTGCTACCGGTATTGTA
The DNA here is from genome assembly GCF_011634895.1 of Rheinheimera pleomorphica. Lineage (GTDB taxonomy): Bacteria > Pseudomonadota > Gammaproteobacteria > Enterobacterales > Alteromonadaceae > Alishewanella > Alishewanella pleomorphica. The sequence goes on from NZ_SIRR01000003.1 coordinate 268,156, forward strand.
AGTAGACAAGATGCCGTTAGGGTCATTGGCCGAGTTCATCGCACCACCCGGTGCGGCCACGTCAATAGAGGTGCCGTAGTTTGAATAGTAAGCCCGGCCACCGTTACGGCCAGTCGAGGCAACGTTAACCACACCGGCACAGTTGCCCGGGTTATAGTTATTGGCGTTGTCGTTATCATTACCGGCAGCAATCACCACCACAGTACCATTGTTACGGGCGACATTAATGGCATTTTGTGTGGTAGAGGAACAAGCGCCAGCGCCGCCGAGGCTCATGTTAATCACGTCAGCCGGGTTCGCATTAGCCGGTACGCCAGATACGGTGCCACCGGCGGCCCAGATAATGCCGTCAGCGATATCAGAGGTATAACCACCGCATTTACCCAACACCCGCACTGGTACTACTTTCGCCTGATATGCGACACCCGCCACACCGGAGTTATTATTGGTTACCGCCGCTATAGTGCCGGCAACATGAGTACCGTGCCAGCTGGAGCCACGGAACGAGGTAGGCTGACCGTTGCCACATTCACCGGCATCGGTCCAGTCGCCCGGATCGCGGGCATCGCTGTCGCGGCCATTCCCGTCGTTGCCGACAAAGCTATCTGAGATCATGTCGTAACCAGGCAGGATATTGGCATTTAAATCGGCGTGTGGCCGGTAACCGGTATCCAGCACGGCAACAACAACGCCCTGGCCGGTCGCATTATCCCAGGCGGCGGGGGCACGTAAACCACCGGTCGCTTCATAATAGTGCCACTGGTTGCTGTACTGGGTATCATTTGGCGTGGCGGTGGCGTGCAGCATCACGTCTTCTTCTACCCGTTCTATTTCATCATCCTGTGCTAACAGCTCCAGCATACGCTGGGTTTCCCGTTTTGACAGTTTGCGCTCAGCACGGAATACGGCGTGCTTGTTTAAGCCCATGCCGCGCACAAAGCGCATATTTTCACCGGCACGGCTGCTGAAGCGCTGGGCTTTTTCGGCCATCCGTTGTGCTTTCATCTGTTGGCCAACGCTTTGTGGCAGCGCAGCGCTGATATCTGCCGCAGATTCTTTGTATTTAATAATAAAACGGGTGGCCGGGCCGTCAGCTTGCTCAGTATCGTCATTGGCCAGTACCTGGGTGGTAAAAACAGCAGCGGGCAGGCATAGCGCTGCCAATGCCGTCAGTCGAAAGGAAGTCTGTTTCATAATGATTGTTTACCTGGATTTATGATTATTTATAGTTGTATGCAACCTGTCTGGACGGCTGCTGCACGATTTTTAATCGTTTGGCAGGGTAAAGTAAACCCGGTGAAAAAACGCTGATTTTCTTTAGCCGGAACTAATGTAAACAGCTGTTTCTTAAAAAGGATTATTTGTCCAAAGCCTTTATCATCAAACTGTCATCTGAGTGTGATAGTTGCTGACATGTGTAACATTTAGATACAAATGTAATTTATTGTTATTGGTTATAAGGTATAACCAAAGCGAATAAATTAATTTTATCCGGCGGCAGCTAAGTGCTGTTATTGCCAGCATTGCATGCCAGGGCACAGTACAGGACAATAGCGGCTTTACAGCAACAGGCAGACGTAGAAAATGCAGCAGTGGGATGTGATTGTTATCGGCGCCGGGGCAGCCGGGTTAATGTGTGCCATAGAAGCCGGTAAGCGCGGTCGTAAGGTACTGGTGCTGGATAATGGCAAACGGGTTGGCCGCAAAATATTAATGTCTGGCGGTGGCCGCTGCAACTTTACCAATATGTATGCGGGGCCGGAAAATTTCTTATCGCAAAACAAACACTTTTGTAAATCAGCGCTGAGCCGCTACACCCAATGGGACTTTATCGCTTTAGTGCAAAAACACGGCATTGCTTACCACGAGAAGACACTTGGCCAGCTGTTTTGTGACGATACTGCCAAAGATATCGTCGATATGCTGCTGAGCGAGGCCAAAGCGGCCAATGTGCAGATTGCGTTGCAGCAAAACATTACCGCGGTCAGTTTCGCTGAGGGCCTGTATAGCATTAGCACACCAGAGCTAAGCCGGCAGTGCCACAGCTTAGTGATCGCCACCGGTGGTTTAAGCCTGCCGAATTTAGGTGCCACTGCTTTTGGTTTCCAATTAGCCGAGCAGTTTGGCTTAAAAGTGTTACCGCTGCGCGCTGCGTTAGTTCCCCTTACCTGGCAACCAAGTGATAAAGCAGTGTTTGAGGAAATAAGCGGTGTGTCCTTGCCGGTAACGGCTGAAGCCAACGGCACCGTCTTCCCGGAAGATATGCTGTTTACCCACCGCGGCTTAAGCGGGCCGGCAATACTGCAAATTTCCAGCTACTGGCAACCCGGTGATGAGGTGGTGGTAAATATGGCACCGCAAACCGACTTAGTTGAATTTCTAACGGCACAGCAGCAAGCCCACCCGGAGCAGGAAGTAAAAACGGCGCTGGGTAAATTGCTGCCCAAACGGCTGGTAGAAAAGCTGCTGGCGCTGAATGTTTTTACTAATCAGCCGCTAAAAGCACTAAACCCAAAAAGCATTCAGCACATCGCCGACAGCCTGCATGGCTATATATTTAAACCCAACGGCACCGAAGGCTACCGCACCGCAGAAGTCACCATCGGCGGTGTCGATACCGATTATTTATCGTCAAAAACAATGGAAGCCAAACAGCAGCCGGGCTTATATTTTATCGGCGAAGTGGTCGACGTTACCGGTTGGCTTGGCGGCTATAACTTCCAATGGGCCTGGGCCAGTGGTTGGGTAGCAGGGCAGTATTGTTAGTACGCTAACATCTTAAGGACAGATAGTGAAAAAACTCTCCAAAGTACAACTTAAACAGCAGGCCGCGGTATTGGATGCGGTAACGGCACTGGAGCAGCTGGCGCTGGCGGAATTACCGGGTGTGCTGCAGGCCTGGTTTAGTCTGGAATATGAAGCCTTTCCCGGCTCGCTACTAGTGCGGCTGCAGTTTGCTGAGCAAGTTATGCTGGATGATGCCCAGCCGCAGCTGCTGCAATGGCAAAAACGCTTAAGTGGCTTATTGCTAAAAAAGGGTGTGGTGTTAAAAGATATGCGTAAACATTTGGTGTTTACCCTAAATAGCCCTGATGATTAGCGCTGATAACGATAGGTTGCTTAAACCATGATGAAATACACCGTTGGCGCTTATGCCGCCTCACCAAACCAAAGTAGCTGGGATGCGGCGCTGGAAACCGCGTTTTATGCCGCGCTGAAAACGCTGCCTAACCTGAAGGGGTTGGAACACCCGTTTTTAGGCCGTTTACACCCGCATGATGATGACTGGTTTTTAGCCAATATCGACCCACAGTGGGACTATGTGTTTACCTGTATTCCCGGCATTATGAACGCGCTGTCGCACAACCCGCAGTTTGGTCTGGCGTCAGAGGATGCAGAGGGCCGCCAGGCAGCGCTGGCTTTTATGCAGCAAGCCTGTGCCGCTATTGGCAAACTTAACGCGCATTTAGGCCGTCAGGCGGTGACTGCGATACAAATTCAAACCGCACCGGCGCGGCATAAAGCGCCGTCTTCTAAAGCGGCACTACTGGCATCGCTTGAGACGATGCTGAGCTGGGACTGGCATGGCGCCCGGATCCTGATTGAGCATTGTGATGCTTATGTGCCAGAGCATATGCCATCAAAAGGTTTTTTAGCGCTAAGCGATGAGCTGGCGGTATTAACAGAAATTAACCGCAGCGTGCCGGCGCAGCAACAGTTGGGTGTGGTGATTAACTGGGGCCGTTCGGTGTTTGAAACACGCCGGGCTGAGGGTGCACTTGAGCATATCCACCAGGCGAAAGCCGCCGGGCTGCTTAGCGGTTTGATGTTCTCTGGCGTGTCAGACAAAGACAGTGATTTTGGTGCCTGGCGTGACAGCCATCAGCCGCCGCAGCAAAGTGCTACTGTGCCATACGGTGAACCCGGCAGCTGGATGAGCGAGCAAACGATGCATCAGTGCCTGGCAGCCGTTAAAACGGAGCCGTTATTGGTACTGGGCGTGAAAATTGGCATCCGGCCACACAGCGCCGGTATTGACCAGCGTATCGCCACGATAAGCGATACGCTGGCTATTTTAGCGCGGTTTTTTACGGCTTAGTTGGCCTTAGTGCGGTATTTCTCGTACCAGGCCAGCATATATTCCACTTTTTCAATCATGCGGCTGGGTTTGTTCGAAATGCCGTGTGGTGAGCCCGGAATGCGCACCAGTGCCGTGTCGACGCGGCGCAGTTTCAATGCCTGATAATACTGCTCTGATTCAGACATCGGGGTGCGCCGGTCGGCTTCACCGGTGATCAGTATGGTGGGAGTGGTAACATTACCCACCAGGCTCAGTGGTGAGCGCTGCCAGTAATGCTCTACATGCTCCCAGGGCACACCAGGGAACTGATGAAAGGTTTGGTAGGTGTAGCTATCACCGGTTAACACCTTACTTAACCAGTTAATCACCGGTTTTACTACGGCAGCTGCCTTAAAGCGGTCAGTCAGGCCAATGGCATAGGCCGTGGCGATGCCCCCGGCCGAGCCGCCGCCGATAAACAGGTTATTTTCATCGATAAAACCCAGCTTTAGCATCGCATCTACGCCGCTATTGTGGTCGGCAAAGTCTTCCGGTGAGCTGTATTTATTGTGTAACAGCATGGCAAAGCGCTCGCCATACGATGAACTACCGCGATGGTTATCATAAAACACCACATAGCCTTCTTTGGCGTAGCGCTGCATTTCAGCGCTCCACTGCGGGCCATAGGCCAAATGCGGGCCACCATGAATTTCCAGTAATAGCGGGTATTTTTTCGCCGGGTCAAAATCCGGCGGCGTCAGATACCAGCCCTGAATTTCTTCACCGTCAAAAGAAGACTTGTAGGTGATTTCATGCACCTTTGCCAGCGTCTTATGGCCAAGCAGGTCTTCGTTTAGCGCAGTGAGTACACGGCTTTTGCCTTTTTGCAGCACGGCGACATCGCTGGGGCGTTCACTGGTGCCGTGGGTGTAGGCAATAACACCGTTGTCTGATACCGAATAGCTGCCGCTTAAATAGGGTTGCGGCTGGCTAACGCCACCTAAGCTGGCGGTCAGTTCGGTTAGCTTACCTTTAGTGGTTAAGCTGGCCAGTTTACGCTGGCCTCTGTCGTCAAACTGCACCACTAAGCTGCTGTTTGTCAGCCAATTAGCTTGCGCTATGCTGCGGTCGAAATCGGTAGCAACATCGCTGATGGCTTTGCCAGCCAGGTTGAGTATTTTTAGCTTGCTATTGCTATACGGCACCAGGGCATTGCTTTGCCATAAAAAAGCCAGCTGTTTGCCATCGGGTGAGAATACCGGTGAAGACTCGTCGCCCGGCAGGCTGGTCAGTTCTGTCAGCTCAGCACTGGCTAACGTGAGCTGATACAGGTTGGCATCGCGCGGTTGATATTCCCACTCTGGGTGTAAATTAGCGGCAAACACCAGCGCTTTGCTGTCTGGCGTAAAGCTTAGGTCGCTACCATAGTTAAAGTCGCCCTGGGTGAGCTGGCGCGCAGTACCTCCGCTGGCCGGCAAGACAAAAATTTGCCGGAACTGTGGCTTTAAAAAGCCCTGGCCGTCGGCCTGATAACGCACTCTGTCATACACAGTGGCACTGTCTGACCACTTAGCCCCCGCAGGCTTTGCCACCCGCTTCACTTTTTGCTGCATCTCGGCGGCGGCGGCGGGCATATTCATGGTAAAAGCCAGCTGGTTGCCATCGGGTGACCAGACCAGATTAGCCGGGCTTTGCTGCAGGTTGGATAATTTGGCAGTGCGGTTTGCTGTTAACCAGTGCAGATGAATTTGCCGCGAGCCGCTGCTGTCTGAAATAAACGCCAACTGGTTGCCATCGGGTGACCAGCGCGGTGAGCTGTAGTTAAATTGATCGGCAAACAGGGCCGTTTGGGTGCCACTTTTTACATCCAGCAACCACAAACTGCTGCGGGTGCTGTCAGTCATAATGTCATTGCTGGCACGAACATAAACAATTTTGCTGCCATCGGGCGATATCTGCACCTCACTGGCATATTCCAGCGCAAAAATATCTTCGGCTTCAAAATAGCGGCTGCTGGCAGGTTTATCTGTAGCAAGGAGCGGAGTGCTGCTGAAACTCAGCAGTAAAGTTGCAGCGAGCGCAGTGTGGCGGAACAAGCACATATCAACCTCAGGGTAGTGTTGGCAATATGCACTAAACTACCCCTAACTGCGGACAAGCTCAAACCCGGCAGCGGCGAAGCGCCGGATCTGAGCGTTATGCCACCGCTTAACGGTGTTAAGCGCTGATACTGTCGAAAATGTGCAAAAAGGTGGGTGCCTGATTGATCGTCAGCGGCAGTTTTAAGCGCCGGGCAATCTCAGTGGCGCTAATGACGCCACGGATCTGGTGGTTATCGCGGTCAATCACCACACAGTGCTGCTCGCCACTGGATTGCAGCGTATTCACGACATCAGCAATGGTGCAGTGTTTTAACTGCTGGTAGGCCAGCGCCTTAATACGCTCGCGCGGACGCATTACGTCGGCGACGCGAATTTCATCGCGGCGGCTGCCAAAGGCAATCTGGCGCATTAACGCCTGCTCGGATAACTGCTCAACCGGCAGTATGCCTATCAGCTCAGCGTGCTGATCTACCACCAGTTTCAGCCGGCTGTGTTCTTGCTGCATCATCTCCAGTGCGGCACTGGCTTTGGTCGTAGCGCTGATGGTATTAGGTTCACTGTGCTTAAAGTCTGTTACGACCTGCAGCGCCGGGGAAGTTAAACGGGTACCGTCAAAATCGGCAGGTTGTACTAAATGATCAATGGCTTCAACGTTATATAATGCTAATGTTTTCATATTAAATCCTTAACCACCGGTAAGCAGAGGCCATACCGGCTTATTATCACTAAACTCAACAGCCAGGCTGTCAAAACAGTTGTCAGGTTAAGGTGTTACCGGCGGCGCCCGCGGTTGGCTATAACGTGGTAAGGCCTTTAGCGGCCTTGGTATATTGGCACTTAATGCTGTGCCAGCTAACGCATGCGAAATAATGGCGGGGCAGGCGCTAACAGGGGGCTGAGGTTCGTCGCTGCTATCAGGTGCCATGTTCAGCTCAGCACAAAATTGCTGTGCTGCAACGGCGTAGAACTGGGTATCGGCCAGCGGCGATAAGCGGCTGTCATGCACGGCAAACGCTTGCGGCGTACACCACAGGTTCAAAAACAGCAGTAAGGCAACACTACTTAGCCAGCGCATACGTCCTCGGGGTTATTGCTACAGCGCCAACCAGGTTAGCGCTGCAGTGATAATGGGCGTCGGCAAAGTTATCTGCAAGTTGCTGTGACAAAAAACCGCATTAATTGCGATTAAACGCTGCTTTTTTACGATACGTTTGCTTACAGCAGTGTCAGCGCGGCCTTTAGCAGCAGCGCCAGCAGGCTCAGGCCAGCCAGCCCGGCCAGATACAGCAGTAAAAACCAGACTGGTTTTGGCAGTCCGGTGTTGGCGGTTGTGCTGGTTTTAGTCATTAGTAACCCTCTTCGTAATCTTCTACTTTGCCGCGGAAGATATGATAGCCCCACAGCGTATAGGCCAGGATCAGTGGCAGAAAAATCACTATCCCCGGCAGCATAAATGCCAGGCTGCTGTCTGGCGCGGCGGCAGCATAAAAGCTGAGCTGACGCGGTAATAAATACGGATATAAGCCCACGACTAAGCCGGCAAAGGCCAGCAGGAATAGTGTGGCAGCCAGCCAGAAGGGCCGGCTTTCATGGCGGCTGTTAATGTCAGTTGCAGCGGCAAACTGGCGTTGCACCCGGCCTAAATCGCGAAACAGCAGCCGTGCGGCAATAACAGCAGTCAAAGGCAGTAACATTAGTAACACACTGTAGCTACCGCCAAACCAGCGGCTGCGGATTGGTGCCTGGCTGTACAGGGTCCACAAGCTGACCAGCAACATCGCCAGCATGACAAACAACAGTAAGCGCTGGCCATAGCGGGCCGCTTTTTGCTGCAGGGCACCGCGGCTTTTCATTGTCAGATAAGTGCAGCCGAGTAACGCATAGCCCGCCATAACCGCCAGACCGGTAAACAGGCTAAAGGGGGTCAGCCATTGCAGGCTTGATGTTTGCAGGCTGTTGCTGTCAACGCCCTGAACCAGCACCCCCAACATCAGGCCCTGACAAAATGCCGCGCTACTGGAGCCTATAGCAAAAGCGCGGTTCCACCAGATTTTCGAGCGCTGTGATTTAAAGCGGTATTCAAAGGCAACGCCGCGAAAGATCAGGCCAATTAGCATCAGCATTATTGGCAGGTACAGTAACGAGGCAATACTGGCATAAGCGGCCGGGAAGGCGCCAAATAAAATTACGCCGCCAAAAACCAGCCAGGTTTCATTGCCATCCCAGACATGTGACACCGAGCGCATTAAGTGATCGTGTTCCGCCTCGCTGTTAAACCAGGGATATAAAATGCCAATCCCCAGGTCAAAGCCATCCAGCAGCACATACATTAAAATAGCAAAGCCCAGCAGCAAAAAATAAAACAACGGTAAGCCAAGTTGCAGTTCCATGATATTACTCCTGTGCCGGTTTAAGTTGTTTTGCCAGCGCTACCGCATAGCCTGCGGCTTTTACACCGATACGCTGTTGCTGCAGTTGCTCAAGCGACGGAGGCCCTTTTTTAATTAACTTGTGCATAAAGTACAGGTACACAGCGAACAGCAGGCTGTAGGTAATAACAAATAAGGTCAGCGACAACAGCACCCGCTCCGGCGGCAGCGGTGATACCACATCAATAGTGCGTACCAGCCCTTGCACCAGCCAAGGCTGCCGGCCCACTTCAACCACATACCAACCGGCCAGTACAGCCAGTATGCCGCTGGGCGCCAGATAGCTGCACAGTGTTAAAAAACCGCGGCTGTGATACAAAGTGCCACGCCAGCGCAGATACGCCCCGGCAACGGCAACCAGGATCATCAGCAGGCCGATGCCAACCATCAGCCGGAACGAGAAAAACACCACGGCAACGTTAGGCCGTTCATCAGCTGGTACCGCTTTTAACCCCATCAGCTCGCCGTCGGCATCATGGGTTAAGATCAGGCTGGCCAGCTTGGGAATACCAATCTCAAAATGGTTTTTTTCTGCCTGTCGGTCAGGAATGGCGAACAGCAGCAGCGGTGCGCCGCTTTCACGTTCGGGCCAGATCCCTTCCATTGCAGCCAGCTTTACCGGCTGATGTTGTTTAACATTCAGGCCATGCAAGTCGCCGACAAAGGCTTGCAGCGGTGTCAGCACTAACGCCAGCCACAGCGTCATCGACAGCCCTTTGCGAGCCATGGCTTTGTGCTCGCTGTGACGCAGTTGCCAGGCACTGGTGGCCAGCACCACAAAGGTGGCGGTAATAAAGGCGGCCAGCAACATATGGCTAAACCGATAGGGCATTGACGGGTTAAAAATAACCTGCCACCAGCTTTCTACCTGAAACACGCCATCAACAACAATATGGCCGGCCGGAGTGTGCATCCAGGAATTGGCCGCGATGATCCAAAATGCCGAGATCCAGGTGCCAATGGCCACCACCACAGTGGCGAAAAAATGCAGCTTAGGCCCAACACGCTGCCAACCGAACAACATAATGCCTAAAAAGCCGGCTTCGAGAAAAAACGCTGTCAATACTTCGTACGCCATTAACGGGCCGATCACCGCGCCGGTCAGGCGGGAGAACTCGGAAAAGTTAGTGCCAAACTCGTACGACAATACGATGCCGGATACCACCCCCATACCAAATGTAATAGCAAAGGGCTTGATCCAAAATTTCGCCAGTTGCAGATACAGTGGGTTTTGCGTTTTTAACCACAGGCCTTCCCAGATCGCAATCAGCGTTGCCAGGCCAATAGTGATAGACGGGAAAATAATATGAAAGCTCACCGTAAAGGCGAACTGCAGGCGTGAGAGCAGCGCAGCGTCCAGTTCCATATTAACCCCGCCGCTGTTGCAGGTAACGCCAGATGGCGGGTGCCAGGGCAACCGCTATTATCAGACTTAATGTCAGGATTTCACCCACTATAATACTCGTATTCATATTCTTGCCTGTTACTGCCTAACCTATAGTGGTAAAGCAAGATGTTTACCACTTTGTGAGTATTTGCTTTATTTATTGATTTATATCATTTTTTATTTTTTAACTTGCGCCGAATGTAAACAGAGTTTACGATCCTGAGTCCATAGAGTTGTAAACGAGGTTTACATTGGCAGTGTCGTTTGCGTTTGAAATCAGCATGTGGCTAACCAGCGCCTGCGCGGTGTTACTGGCGGGTTGGTTACTGTGGCAAGGCCAGCGGCAACAAGCGATGCCAGCGCTAGCCGGTTTTGCTGCCATGATGGCGCTGTGGTGCAGTGGTCACATTGCCATAGTGCACCAACAACCGGCACTGGGAATAGCGCTGGTCTTAGCCAACCCGCTGATGCCAATGTTCTTTTTGCACTTTTCTCTGCAGTTTGCCGCAACCAGGCCACGGCGTTGGCTGCTGCCGCTATTGTACAGCCTAACGCTGCTGTTAATTGGGCTAAGCTGGCTGGGCGAAGGCGGAGCGGTGCAACAAACCGCCGGCTTTGACGCTTTTTTTGTGTTCTCGGGTATCGGTTGGCTAAACCTGCTATACACCGTGCTATTAGGTATAGCGGCGCATGCAGTGTTGTGGCAGGGCTGGCGCCGGCATAGCGGCAATAAGCGCCGCTCAATAGTGGCGATGTTTTTAGCCGGCGGCTGGGGCTTGCTGTTGGCAACCAGCTTTGTGTTTCCGTCGCTAGGGCTGGATTGGTATCCGTATCCGATGCTGTTGCTGCCAAGTTATCTGTTGCTATTGGTGTATGGCGTGGTGCGTTATCAGGTACTGGCGATCAATGCCTTTGCCAATAAAGCCCTGTTGTGGCTGGCGATGTTATTGCTGGTGCTGGCGCTGATGGCATTGGTCAGTGCCTTACTGGGCCAGTTGGGCATGCAGGCGCTGTCAGCCGTGCCGGCCAGCCAGTTATGGTTGTATTCTGCGCTATTACTGCTGCTGTCAGCGGCTTGCTACCGGCCACTGGCAGCGTTGGCGCAGCGCCTTATTTATCCGGGCTTACAGTTAAATGACGTGTTGCTGGCACACTGGCGTTCGCAACTGCAACAATGTAGCAGTTGGCAAGCGTTGGCCAGTCTGGCCAGCCGTTTGCTTGGCGGACAGTTACGTCAGAGCGTAAGCATAGTGTTACCACAGGCGCAGACACCAGAGGCCGCGCTGCAAATTCGCTGTCTGCGTGATGCAACTGGCTGGCGTTATCAGCTGCATGGCTGGGATGATGTAACGCCCGGTTATCGCTTGCTGGGTGAAGTCTTTGCGGCCTTATTGCTTGGCAGTTGCACCAGCCTGGAGCAGTCATTAAAGCTGGCAGAAGCTGAACGCAAACGACTGGATCAGCAACATCTGGTCGAGTTAGGGGCATTATCTGCGGCGATGGCGCACGAGTTGCGTAACCCGTTAAATATTATTGCCATGGCGGCCGCCAGCAGTGACAGTGCCACGCGCCAGCATATCCAGCAGCAATTAAAGCGGGCAGACCGGCTGATTGCCGATTTGCTCAGTTATGCCGGCCAGTTGCAACTGCAGTGCAGCCAGGTGCCGCTAAAGCCGCTGCTGCAAAGTATTATCAGTCAGCAAGACTGGCAGGGCGTACAGTGTCAGCTGCAAGTACCAGAGCAGCTGATGCTGCACGCTGACAGTTACCGGTTGCAGCAGGTGTTGATTAACCTGTTGGATAACGCGCTGGCGTTTTGCCGCCATCAAGCGGGGGCGAAAATTTGTATTGCCAGTCAGCAACAGGGTAATGGTTTGCTGCTGTATATACACAATAATGGCCCGGCAATACCGGCTGCGCATCAGGCGACCTTATTTCAGCCTTTTGTCAGCAAACGTGCCGGTGGCAGTGGTCTGGGGCTGGCCATAGTGCGGCGTATTATGCAGGCCCATGGTGGCGCGGTCAGACACCGAACCGATTTGGGCTGGCCGGTAAGCTTTGAACTGCAATTTAACCAACCACAGGACAGCAAACAATGAATAACGGCCGGATTTTACTGGTAGATGATGAACCGGCATTTTGTCAGCTGGCGCAAAGCTGGTTGCAGCAAAGTGGCTATCAGGTACAAACCGCCGCTGATTTAGCCAGTGCCCGCCAGCGGCTATCAAACTTCAATGCTGACCTAATTTTGCTGGATTTATCCCTGCCACCGCAGTTTGACCCACAGCATACGTTAACGGCACTGGCGGAGTTTAACAGCCGGCCGGTGATCATTCTTACCGGCCATGCCCAGCGGCAACTGGCGCTGGATGCCATAGCGCTGGGCGCCTGGGATTTTATCGCCAAACCGGTCGACCCGGACTTATTAGCCGTGGTGATCCGCCGGGCGCTGAATAAACATCAGCTGGATACGGAATTAAAGCAGCTAAAGCAACATAGCAGCAGTGGGGTGGCGCGGTTAATTGGCGTGTCAGCGGCGATGGAAGCTACGCGTACCCTGATTCAGCGCATAGCACCGACCGATGTGCGGGTACTGGTAACAGGCCCGTCCGGTACCGGTAAAGAAGTGGTCTCCAAAGCGTTACATGAACTAAGCCGGCGTGCGGCTAAGCCATTTGTTTCGGTACACTGTGGCGCTATTCCGGCAGATTTACTGGAAAGTGAACTGTTTGGTTATGTAAAAGGTGCCTTTACCGGTGCCGATAAAGACCGGCCAGGCCTGCTGAAGCTGGCAGACGGTGGCACCTTGTTTCTCGACGAGATTGGTGAAATGCCGCTGCCGATGCAGGTTAAGCTGCTACGGGTGCTGCAGGAAGGTACCTTTTTTGCGGTCGGCGGCCGCGAGCAGCAAAAAATTGATGTACGGCTGATTTCAGCGACTAATGCCAATCTGCCTGATTTGGTAAAAAAAGGCTCGTTTCGCGAAGATTTATACTACCGTATCAAAGGTATTACGCTGGAAACGACGGCCTTGAGTGAGCGGCCACAAGATATTCCATTATTATTGCAGCATTTTCTTGAGCAGCATATCAGCCAGCATGGCATCAGGCTACGGCTGGACAGTACAGCACTAAGCTGGTTTTTGCAGCGTGACTGGCCGGGAAATATCCGTGAGCTGAAAAATACGCTGGAAAGCGTCGCTGCGGTAGCGCAGGGTGGGGTGATTAGCATGGCGGATATCAGCCTGCTGCACCCGGAGGCGGTGAATAATGGCGATAGCGGACCGTTGTTGCATGCGGATAACCTGCAGCTTGAGCCAGCAGTACAACAGTTAGAAATCCGCCTGATTAAGCAGGCGATGCAGCAGGCCAACGGCAATAAAAGCCAGGCCGCACGGCTGCTGGGGTTGTCGCGCCAGGGCCTGCTAAAGAAAATTGACCGCTACCGGCTAAGCGTCTAAGGTAGTGGCAAATATAGGGAGAAGTACATGAAAGCGGTAGGTTATCAACAGTCATTAGCGGCCAGCGATCCTTTGGCACTGCAGGATATTAGCCTGCCAAAACCCGTTGCCAGTGGCCGGGACATACTGGTACGTGTTGAGGCGGTATCGGTTAATCCGGTCGACACTAAAGTACGCCGGCGCGCTGAGCCGGAAGCCGGGCAGTATAAAGTGTTGGGTTGGGATGCGGCCGGCGAGGTGGTTGACGTCGGTGCTGAGGTAAGCTTATTTAAACCCGGCGACAAAGTGTATTACGCCGGCTCACTGACACGCAGTGGCAGTAACAGCGAGTATCAGCTGGTAGATGAGCGCCTGGTGGCGATTATGCCGGATAATTTGAGCTATGCTGAGGCGGCAGCCTTGCCGCTTACCGCTATTACCGCCTGGGAGCTGTTGTTTGACCGGCTGGAAATTCAGCAAGCCAGTTTAAAACACCCGCGGCCGGTGCTGCTGGTTACCGGCGCCGCAGGTGGTGTTGGCTCAGTACTGGTGCAGCTGGCGCGTCAGCTTACTACCGCCACTATTATCGCTACCGCCTCACGGCCAGAAAGCAAGCAATGGGTTACCGAGCTTGGCGCGCACTATGTGCTTGATCATAGCCAGCCGCTGTTGCCACAGCTTAAAGCGCTGGATTTAAGCTGTGTCAGCCATGTTGCCAGTTTAACCCATACCGAGCAGCATTATCCTGAGCTGGTACAGTTACTGGCACCGCAGGGCAAACTGGCGCTGATTGATGATCCGGCGGGCGGTTTAGATATAATGCCGTTGAAACAAAAAAGTATTTCGCTGCATTGGGAGTTTATGTTTACCCGTGCCATGTTTGACACCCCGGATATGATCGCGCAGCATCAGCTGTTAACCGACCTTAGCCGCTTAATTCAACAAGGCCAGGTGAAAACCACCTTAAAGCAAACGTTGGGCAGCATTAACGCCGCTAATTTACGTCAGGCACATCAGTTGCTGGAAAGTGGTACTGCTATAGGTAAAGTGGTGCTGGCAGGTTGGTAAGCTGTTGCAATAAAAAATGGGGGCAGAGAACTCTGCCCCCATTTTTTTGGGTGCCAATTTTTAGAGTTGGTATTGCGGGATAGCCGCAGTAACTTTTTGCAGATATTTCCGGGTTTCCTCGTAAGGCAGCCCGGCGACCAGACGCTGATATACCTCTTCGGGTGATAATGTATTAATCACGGCGACGGCGGCGGCGATACGCTTTTTTTGCTCCGGGTGAAACACCGATGCGACATTACCGGCACCAGTATTGTAAGCGGCAATAGCGCAATACAAGCGGCTGGTTGGATTGGTAATGCCAGCCAGATAGTTTTGCTGCAGCAGGTTAATGTAGGCGCTACCAAAGACGATGTTGTCATCGGGTTTAAACAGCTGCTCAGCACTGGGCGGCTGTTTGCGTTTAAATACCCGGGTGTTTACGTCTTTGCCGGCGCTTTCCGGCACAATTTGCATTAAACCAAAGGCTGGTACCGGTGATTGTGCCAACGGGTTAAAGCTGGACTCGACCTGCATAATGGCCAGCAATAAAGCGCTATCCAAATTATACTGTTTGGCTTGCTGCTGCACCGTTGGCCGATACGCTTGCGCCCGGCGCTGGTAGATATTTTTACCATCCAGGCGAATAGTCACGCGCTTTACCCTTTTACTGCTGGCGTCATTGCTGGCAACGCTGTCGTTAGCCGGTTTAGCGTGTTGCGCCGTGGCAGGCTGAACACTGACGTCCTCTACCCGGGTTTCGGCCACTGGCAGGGGCTGGCCAGCTTGGAGCTCTGGTACCAAGGTTTGCGCCAGAGTGCGGGCGTCCTGGTTGCTAACATCCTGTAGCAAGGGATCGGCAGCGGCAATAGTGCTGATACTCTGGTTGACCAGCTGCAGCGCTTGCTGCTGCAGCTGCTCGGTGCTACTGCTGTTTTCGTCAGCTAACACCTCGACCCGGATTTCCTGCAGCGCAAAATCGACCACCGTTTTTTGGCTCAAATCAGCAGAATAGGCCACATAGCTGTCCTGGTCTGATAGTTCGCTGCCGCTGCCCCACTGTTGCTCTACCTGCTGCTTAAAGGCCTGATAACGCTGCAAATAGGCAGCGCTGAACGACTCATAGCGTTGCAGATGCTGCGCTTTCCACTGTTCGTAGTCTGTTTGTTGCGCGTGGGGAAGGCTGCAGCCAAACAGCAACAACCATATTGGCCAGTGCCTGGGCTTCACTGTAGGTTCTCCGCTGTTTTGTCCAGCGCTGCGTCAGCCTCTTGCAGCAGGAATTTACGGTATAACTCCGGGTTTTCCTGATCCACCGTCTGGCCCAGTAACTTGTCGATGTTTTCTTGGTAAGCCGCATCATTAATACCGACCAGCACGTATAAACCGCCGTTTGGGCTAACCTGGGTGCGGTAGGTACGGCTAAACACCAGCTCCATCGCGGTGACGTTTTTTTGTATCCGCTGTATGGTATCTTTCGACAGCGCCTGCTCATTGCTTAACTGCTCTGTGGTTAGCCGTGATAAACGGCTGGCCACTTCAGTACTAAAAGAAGCTGCCAGGCGACTTTTGGCTTCGGCTTCGGCAACATCTTTCATCATGCCCGGGCCAGAAGCCAGCTTGGCAGAATAGCCCACCGCCTGCATAAAGACGCCTTCTGCCGGCTGATCGCAGATCCAGCTCGGCGCATTTGTCGTCGGCGCATCCGGATAGGTACAGCTGTCATAACTGAGTTTTTTGTCGGTGGAAGCACAGGCTGTCAGTAACAGCGCTGAGCACACTAGTACGCTATAGTTTTTCATGCTGCGGCTCCTTAAAATAAGCTCAGGCTTTTATGACAGCTGCCCAACAGGGAGTAATAACCTTCAGGGCAGCGGTCGTGCTCAACTTTTACCACATCGCCCAACATCAGTTTGTTAATTTCTGCCGCTTTCTCGACTAAAACATAAGAGCCATTGCTATCAATGGTGTTGGTGATTTCACCGCTGGTTAGCAGTACTTCTTCTACCGATTGCTCGTTGGTCAGTGGGTTAGTGCGCATTTCACGACGGTAGAAATTGACCTTCATGCCTTCTTTGGCGCCTTTAATGCTGCTTAGCGTGGTGCGGAACAAGGCTTCGTTCTGCTCACCCGGTACCTGGCGACGTTCAATCACGTAGTAAGGCGGTACCAACTCGTTTAACAATTTAAATTGATTTTCCACTATGGCGGTATTGGTTGCGCTGGCAATCAGGCCTTCAGCGTTCGCCGTTGAGATAGGGCACTTGCTGTTGCTGGTTTCGGTGCTGCTGCTGGCTGAGCCTTCAAAGTCGTAAGTGCCAATGGGGATCATATCCGGTAAGCGGTATGCCCGTACGTGCATTTTAGTCTTGCCACTGAAACTGCATTTGGCCGGCGTGGTATGGCTTTTACCTTTTTTGTCGGTCCAGTAATCACGCTCGCTAAATGAGCTGCCAAGATCAGCACTAACCACTTTTACCATAATGGCAATATCGGCCGCCTGTAAGCCAGAAGTACGGTATTTACCGGTTTTCTCTGCTACCAGCAGTTCACTGCGCATCTTGGCGGCAATATCGCGCTCAATCACGGTATTACCGGCTTTAAGTAAGGCTTGCTCCAGGCTGGCATAACCGTTGCCGGCGACAATAGCGTGCAACTGCTCGCTCATTTCAAATGGCAGCAGCACTACTTTTTGTTCTTGTTTTAATTCCTCTGCTGTGGGGGCCATCGGTGCCATTGGGATGTTAACCACTTGGGATGTGGCTACATCTGGTGTCGTTTTACAGCCTGCAAGAAGTGCCAAAGCAAGCGTGGTTACAGCCAATTTTAGTTTTATCGTCATTAGTGATGTCCTTATTGTCGGTAAAAATTTATAGCGGCAGTTGTAATAGCTGCCATAAACCCATTTGCTGAATCTGATTAACAATACTGTTCAGGCTGCCGGCGTCGGCAGATTTATAGCTGGCAACAGAAGTCACCTGGGCGCTGAGCTCCTGGCTGGCCAGCAGCATATTGTGTTGCTCCAGCTTAATAAGCACAGTGGTATCGCTGACAAATTCGCCAAACATAGTGTCGTGTTCTGTCTGGTAATCGTAATGCAGTGTTAACTGGCAATTAGCCCGGCACAGTGTCAGGCCGGGCGAATTCAGCTGTTGCTGCAGCGCTTGGGTCAGCTTGGGCTGGCTGCCTTGTACCACGATAGTCAGCGGTTTTGTCTGCAGCAGCTGCATCAGCTGATGGTGCAAATCGGTGGCTGGTGGGGTACCGTCCAGTGCATACAGCTGTAAGCTCAGGTTACGGCTGGTGGCGGCTTCGTTCAGCGCCCGGCTTACTTCCAGCCACTGGCTAAAATTGGCAATGTTGTTGCGCTCTACCAAAGGTTGCAGTTTGTTACGCTGGCTGCTTAATTGCATACGCCACATATCAGACAGCTTGTTACGGTCAAGCTCAACCAAAGCAAACACCCGGTTAGCTTGCTGTGTGCTTTTTAGCAGCTGAAAATGGCTTAGTTCAGTGTTATTGCTGGCGCTGTTGATCTGGCGGCGAACCGTATCGTCATAAGCAACGCCGGTGTCCTGGGTAATTCTTTGCAGCGACGCCGATATCCGGGTGCTGAGTTTTCCGGAAATATCCGCCAGCGCTTGTTGCTGCGCCAGGGCCAGTGTTTGTCCTTCGCCCAGGCCATAAATAGCGCTGTCAGTATCGGCGGGGGGTGTTTGCCACCAGTCTGTGGCATTGGCGCAGGCAATCTGCAGTAGCAGCAACGGCGCAAGCAGCCCCAGTTTCAATGCATGCATAGTGGCTATTCTCCTGGCTGAAAATACGCTTTGTATTCGTAACGCGTTAACAGCATATCTGCAGCCTGTTCCAGCGTTATTTCACCCAGCGCGTAAACATTGGGTATTAAGGTCGCGCGCAGGGCCGTGCTAAGCTGCAGCAAGGCGTCATCGTCATAGTCTTGTAGCAGCAAATCATTAAGTTGTTGTAACGTGGTTTTATCCTGCTCAGCGGTTGCTCCGTACTCAACAAAGCCAAGCTGGCGCTCAAAAAACAAGCCTTCACGGCCCAGGGTTTGTGGTTCCAAATAATAGCGTAAATTTGTGGTATCTGTGCTGAAACTGCCGGCAAAAGGCTGATAAGCTGCCAGTGGTTGCTGGCCAAGCGTGGTATCTGAAAAGGCAACAGGCGGCATAAAGCCCGGCTGCAAGCTGACAACCAGATAACCCACTACCCGTTGTTGCCGCACCGCCAGCGCTAACAAAAATTTGGCGTCGTGGTAGTAACGATACTGTAAATCGGTTTCTGGCTGTTTGACTTTGATTAAGCGGGCATCGCCAAATACGGTTTCCAGATAAGTCAGATTAGCACCTACTCTGACTTCGCTTAGCTTGTCCAGCTCAACTTCGTCAGTGAAATGGGTGATAAAGCCTTCATAAGCACTGGTAACAATATCTTTGGTATCGGCCCATTGACCGAGCGATATCATAACGGCTGCTATGGTAAAAACCACAGATTGGGACTTTTTAAAAAACGAGTTTCCGTTTATACCAATCACATTCAATCCTTACTACCTGCGTATGTGAATGTTTACGATGGCGACATTATTAACATAGTTATCTGATATAGGAAACGTAAAGACGGCAGGTTTTTGCGCTAAATCAAGGGTTTTTATGCGATGTTAGGATATGATTTTTTGCTATCTAATTGATTTAAAATAATTAAAATTAATTTTTATTGAATATGAACTTAGGCTGAATATTTTTGGGTAGTGAATGACAGAGGCAGCTGTGCTACCTCTGTTTTTGCTGATCAGGCAATCTGCTGGTCATCGTTAAAGCCAGTGTACCAGGCTTTAAACAGGACTTTTTCTAATGCCTGCTGTAAGGCGTCATTAATCGGTAAATGCTTTTTGCCCAGTTCGTAATCCAGTTCATTCACCTGCTCTTTGGCCATCACCATCAAAGGTGGAGGATCGGACTGCATGGCAATAAGAGTGTCCTGATAGGCTACAACCTTATCACTTTTAATCACCTTGCATACCGACAATGCCGTGCTACCGGTTTTGTCGCGGTAGCCGGCTGCGCCAAACACGCGGCAAATACTCGGGCGCTGCTGATACACACTGCATTGCCCCTGTTTGCCGTCAAACGACAGCTTTTGATAAAAAAAACAGCCCGCAGGCTCTGTTAACTCTTCGAGTTGTGTCAGTGTTTGTTCTGCCTTACCTTGATCGAACAAGTGTAACGCCAGCGGCAACATTTCCAGCACCGTCGCTTCAATCGTCGGCTGCAAACAGCACTCACCACAACCGCTGCGGCAGGTTAAACCACGCTGTTGTTGATAGGCTGAAAATGTGTCCGCCATTTCGCCATACACAGCCTCAACACGACGCGATAATTCACGCAGCCGTTGCATAAAGACTCCGAACGAAATAACTGTATAGTTAGGGTTGCCTGTTAAGGAGCGACGAAATGTCGCCCCGGCATTGTACTGAGTTGCTTAATCTGTCAGCAATAGGGCACAGCAAATATATTTTTATAGCAGCAAATTATTCAGTGGTTGCGGCCGGGCTATGGCATAGCCTTGTACATAATCTATCCCCATAAGTTGCAAGGCGGCACAAATAGCATCGGTCTCGGCAAACTCGGCCACCGTTAGCATATTCATCGCTCTGGCAACGTCGTGAATGGATTTGACGATGGCTTTATCATAAGGGTCATCGAGTAAGTCGCGCACAAAATGGCCGTCAATTTTGACAAAATCGGCCGGGAAGTGTTTCAGATAGCTGTAAGAGGAAAAGCCACTGCCAAAATCATCCAACGCAATTTTACAGCCCTGATCACGAAAATGCTGAATAAACGCCAGGGTATTTTGTAGGTTAACAATGGCCACGCTTTCGGTTATTTCGAAACAGATACGGGCATAGGGCACCTGATAGGTTGTAAATAACTGTTGTACATCATCTTTAAAGGCCGGATCCAGCAACGAGCTGCCTGACAGGTTGATGCTGCACAGCGATAACTGCTGCAAGTGCTGCGGATGCTGCTGTAACCAACGAAAATAATGCCGGATCACCCAGCGGTCAATCTGTGGCATCAGGCCATACCGCTCAGCAGAGCTTAAAAAGCTGGCCGGTGTAATAAGGTTGTCACCATCGCTCTGTAGGCGCAGCAGCAGCTCATATTGCTGGCCGTTGCCGGTTCGCTGCAACGGTTTAATGGTTTGCTGGTACAGCACAAACTTATCTTCCTGCACCGCCTGACGCAGCTGAGTTACCCACGATACTTCCGCCTGATGGCGTTGCGTGTCCAGGTCGTTTACATCAAACAACTGAATACGGTTACGGCCTTTTTCTTTGGCAATACTGCAAGCCGCATCGGCTTTTTTCAGCACGCTGTCGGCACTGTTGTCATCCGGGGTGATTTCGGCAATGCCAATGCTGATACTGATACTGTGGATACTGTCTTGCCAGATAAAACGGAATTCGCGAATGGCATCCAGCAGCCGGTAGGCAAGTGAGAAGGCTTCGTTGGCATGTTTGCCGGCCAGCAAAATACCAAATTCATCGCTGTCCAGCCGCGCGAGCGGGCCGTTGTGGTGGGCGGTGCGTTTTAACACTTCTGCCAGCTGCTTTAGCAGCGCATCGCCAGCGCTGTGGCTGCAACTGTTGTTAATCAGCTTAAACTGGTCAATATCCAGGTAAAGCACACAGCCTTTATCTGCGCCTGTCTGTTCGCATAACGCCTGTAGCTGTTTGTCAAAATAGTAACGGTTGTACAGTGCGGTTAGCGCATCATGATTAGCCAGGTAAGCCAGTTGTTCATGCGCCAGTTTCTGCTCAGTAATATCGATAACTGAGCCATGAATAAAGGCGGTGCGGTTGCTATCTGATGGTGCCAGCTGCACTGACATCAAGGCCCAGAACGGGCTGTTGTCGCCACGCAAGCCGCGGATCTCGAAGCTTTTGCTACTGCCTTGCTCCAGCTGTTTTAGCATATATTGCCGCTCGGCCGGATCAGCATAAAAACGCGCCATGCCGGTACCGGCAATCGCCTGCTTTAGCTCGTCCAGCGTGGTGTAACCTAAGATGTTCAGTAGCGCCTGGTTGGCATTTTGCAAGCGGCCATCCAGTGTCGTGGTAAACATGCCTTCTACGGCATTATGAAAGATATCATGATAATGCTGTTGCTCTTTTGTCGTCAGGGGCTGCTGTTCTTGCGGCAACTGCGATTTATGTATATTAAAACTGGTCAGAGCCAGGCTTAGCAGTATTAATGAAAACAACAGATAAGCCCAGTTAAAATCGCCGTGCAAATACCCCGCTTGGTTTAGCGTGAGCAGCAAGGCGCCGATTAGCGTAAACACACAGGCCCAGATAAAGCTGCGTGCCAGCCGTTGGCCTTGCAAACTGAGTTTTAACGCCAACAGCAGGTTACTGCCCAGCACCCAGCCAAGCGCCAAAAATAACAAAAACAGCCTGAGCGGGCCGTTGGCGTACAAGGGGCTAAACAGCAGCAGCAAGGCGCTAGCGCTGCTGATCTGGCTGCACCAGTACCACCATCTGCCGGACAGGTTTTGCAGCGCAAAGCGCATAAATAAGTTTAGGCACAACAAGCTGGCCCCGACGGCAATATACAAAATGGACTGATTAATTTCAGGGTAGTCCGGCCATAACAGGGCGAAGGCCATACCGTTCAGAATCGCGACCACCAGGGCAAAACTGGCAAAAAAGCCACTGTAGTACAGATAATGCCGGCTATGGTGGCGGGCAAATAGCAGCAGGTTGTACAGCATCAGCAATAGCAAAATGCCCTGCAGCAAACCGTCCAGCAGCGCCTGGCGTTGCTT
This sequence comes from Rheinheimera pleomorphica, assembly GCF_011634895.1. Taxonomy (GTDB): domain Bacteria; phylum Pseudomonadota; class Gammaproteobacteria; order Enterobacterales; family Alteromonadaceae; genus Alishewanella; species Alishewanella pleomorphica. Next base: position 290,465 of record NZ_SIRR01000003.1, read on the forward strand.
GGCTGCGGCAAAATCAAGCGGTTGCCATAGCAAGACTTCGCTGGGAATAATGGCGGCATCCTGTACTTTAATAAATACATCGCTGTCAGCATTGGCCGCCAACGGCAGCGCTACGGCAAAACTGCGGTATGGCAACGCCCGTTCGCTATAAGGGTACGCATTACCAGAGCGGTTGAGCAGGCGGCTATCCTGGCTTTGCCGGTCTACCTGATAAATTTCTACTTTATCGGCCAGCGGGAAATCATACTCCAGTACAGGCTGGGCAGCTTTGTTGCTGTCGTTTGCGATACGGGCAAATAACCAGATGGCCTGGTGCTCTGCAAACAGTACCCGTTGCTCGGGCGTCAGCAACCTGAAACTGTGGTGATAGGCCGGATCAGACAGCAGTTCGTCCAGTGTCATGCTGGCCGGCGTCGCCAGATAGTACAGTTGTTGCAGTTGTTGGCGCGGTGTCTGTAAATTAAGGTGGTTACTCTGGGCGTGAAAAGCCGCAGCGCTGGTACTGCACAGCCACAACAGCAGCAGGCCTGTATAAACGGCAACTTTCACGGCCGGTGCTCCTTGCAATCAGATAGTATGTTAATGATTTTATGGCTAAACAGTAACATAGACTAAGATAAGGTGTCAGCAGAAAAACCTGTTGCAGCGCAACGTTCAGCGCAATCGGGCACAACACCGTGCCAGCTTAGTGCCAGGTCTTTTTTCCGGCGCTGCCATAGTGTAACGTAGACAAAAAATGATTAATAAAACAGGGTAAGTCCATTATGAAACAACTGTTCACTGTTCTGCTACTGCTGGTCCTGCCAGCGACACAAGCTGCCGATATTAGTGCCGGTAAGGCCAAAGCGGCCGTTTGTGCGGCGTGCCATGGCGCTAATGGTATCTCGATTATTCCGGATTACCCTAATCTGGCGGGCCAGAAAGTAAAATATCTGGAAAGCTCAATCAAGGCTTACCGTGATGGCGAGCGTAAAAACGCTATCATGTCACCGATGGCGGCCGGGCTAAGCGATGATGATGTCGCGAATATTGCCGCCTATTTTGCCAGCTTACCTGCCGGCGGCTAGAGCGCGAGCTTACCGGGCGGTGGCGGGTTATCCTCTGCCAGGTAATCGCTTATCTCGTCAATAAAGTCAGCGCCATAACGGGCCAGTTTGGTTTGGCCAACACCGGAAATGGCTAACAGACTGCGGTTGTCTGTAGGCAGCTGCTGGCACATTTCAATTAAACTGGCATCGCTAAATACCACAAAAGGCGGCACATCGTCACGCTCGGCTATGGCTTTACGCAGGGTTTTCAGCCGGGCAAACAAGGCCCGGTCGTACTGCTGCTTTGCCAGCCGCTGTGGTTCGCGTTTAACGCTTTGCAGCCGCGGTACGGCCAGGGTTAACTCGGTCTCGCCACGCAGTACCGCGCGCGCTGCCGGTTGCAGCTTCAGCACGGAATGCGCGGTAATGTCTTGTTGTAGCATGCCAAAATGAATTAACTGGCGCAAAATACTGAGCCAGTAATCATGGCTGAGTTCTTTACCTATGCCCCAGGTGGACAGCTTGTCATGGCCAAGTTCGCTGATTTTTTGGCTGTGGCCACCGCGCAAAACATCAATCACATGGTGCATACCAAAACTCTGGCCTACCCGGTACACGCAAGACAGGGCTTTTTGTGCCAGCTCAGTGGCGTTGAATTGTTGCGGTGGCTGCAGGCAGATATCGCAGTTGCCGCAGCGGGTTTGCCGGGCCTCACCAAAATAATTCAATAATACCTGACGGCGGCAAATTTGCGCTTCAGCAAAGGCGGCCATCGCCAGAAAACGTTGCCAGGTGACTTCGGCCCGTTGTTGGTTTTCCTCGGCGTCCAGCCAGCGTTTCATCCGGCCTATGTCGGCCGGGTCAAACAGCAGCAAGGCCTCGGCGGCAACACCATCGCGACCGGCGCGGCCGGTTTCCTGATAGTAAGCTTCGATGGTGCGTGGTAATTCAAAATGCACCACATAACGGATATTCGATTTGTTTACCCCCATACCAAAGGCCACTGTGGCAACAATCAACTGATAATCGTCCCGTTTAAAGGCGTCCTGCACCAGGTTACGTTCATCACTGCTAAGGCCGGCATGATAGGCGGCAGCGTTAAAACCGCGTTGTTTTAACTGCTCGGTCAGTTCATCCACTTTGCGTCTGGAGCCGCAGTACACTATGCCACTGGCACCGTCCTGCTGCTGCACATAGCTGATCAGCTGCTCTAGCGGGCGGAATTTTTCCTGCACGGTGTAGCGGATATTAGGCCGGTCGAAACTGCCTAAATGGATATACGGCTGCTGCAGCTTAAGCTGTTGCAGGATATCCTGCCGGGTGGCGCCGTCGGCGGTGGCGGTCAGCGCCATCACCGGCACGTTGGCAAAGCGCTGCTTTAATAATGCCAGTGCCATATAGTCTGGCCGAAAATCATGGCCCCACTGCGAGATACAATGGGCTTCGTCGATAGCAAACAGGCTAACCCCAACCTCTTGCAGCCGTTCGAGAAACTGCGGCTGTAACAAACGCTCCGGGGCAACATACAGTAGCTTGAGTTCACCGCGGCGTAAGCGGGAAAACACCTGCAGTACCTGTTCCCGGCTTAAACTGCTGTTGACATATTCGGCAGCGATACCATTGGCTTGTAGCGCATCGACCTGATCTTTCATCAGCGACATCAACGGCGATACTACAATGGTGACTTGCGGCAGCAACAACGCTGGCAATTGATAACATAAAGATTTACCGCCGCCGGTTGGCATCAGCACAAAGCTGTCATGGCCTTGCAGGGCAGCGTCAATTACTGCCAGTTGGCCATCGCGGAATTCACTGTAACCAAAGGCTTGTTTTAACAGGGGGAGCAAATCTTGTATCACGTATGACCATTAGTCAGCTAAAAACAGTGGTCATTCTAAAGCGAAAGCGCGCGCTCAGAAACCTTAAATTCACGCTGTCGCCAAAGTTGTCAGCCGGTTGGCCGATTTTTACCGTTCAGTGTCATGCGCGCTGCGCCAAAGCGGCGTATAATGCCCGCTCAGTTGCCGGAGCCAGTCATGTCGTTAAGCCGAGAACAAAAACTCGGCGGTATTTTTGCCGCCAGTGCCTATAGTTTATGGGGCCTTGCCCCGCTGTACTTTAAACAAATCGATTTTATTCCCGCCAGCGAAATTCTGATCCATCGCATTGTCTGGTCGTTTTTGTTGCTCTTGCTGGTTTTGCTGGCGTTAAAGCAAGGCAATAAAGTGTTGGCGATACTGCGTCAACCGAAAATGCTGGGCTGGTTGCTGTTGTCCGCTGTATTGCTCGGCGGTAACTGGGGCTTGTTTATCTGGGCGGTCAACAACCAGCATATGCTCGATGCCAGTTTAGGCTACTACATTAACCCACTGCTTAATGTGCTGCTGGGGATGCTGTTTTTGGGCGAGCGGCTGCGCAAGCTGCAATGGGGCGCGGTGGCGCTGGCCAGCAGTGGCGTGTTGATCCAGCTAATAACCTTCGGCTCTTTGCCCTGGATAGCGCTAACGCTGGCCGGCTCGTTCGCCATTTATGGCTTAATGCGCAAGAAGCTGGCGGTCGATGCCATCAGCGGCTTATTCTATGAGTCCTTGCTGTTGTTGCCTTTGGCGCTGTGGTACTGGGGCTTTTATGCCGACAGCAGTGCGGTAAACCTGTGGCACAACAGCTGGCAGTTAAACAGCTATTTAATCGCTGCCGGTCTGGTGACTACGGTACCTTTGCTGTGTTTTATCGCCGGGGCGCGCCGGTTGCAGCTGTCGACGATGGGCTTTTTTCAATATATCGGCCCCAGCTGTATGTTTGTGTTTGGCGTCTGGTTATATCATGAACCTTTTGCCGCTGAACGTTTTGTCACTTTTGGCCTGATCTGGCTGGCGTTGCTGCTGTACAGTTTTGACGCCTGGCGGCACAACCGGCAACGCCGGCAGGCGCTGCGGCTAAAATGACCGCTAAGCGCAAGCCGAAGAGCATAAAGGAGAGTAAAAATGGCAAGCAGTATTGACCTGATTGCAGTGCTTTGGTTTTTCGGCCTGTGGATTGGTTATACCTTATTCGCGAAGCGGCGGGCTAAAGTGGTCAGCTGCTTATCGTATGAACTCAGGCGCAAGCGCAATGACTGGATGCAAAAAATGCTGCTGCGCGATAACAAGATGGCCGACGTTGGGCTCATTTCCACGTTAGAGCGCAATGTGACCTTCTTTGCCTCCAGTACCTTGCTCATTTTGGCCGGCTTGCTGACCGCCATGACATCGGCAGAAAAACTCAGCCTGATGCTCTCCAACCTGGTGCCCTGGGCCAGCTATACCGAGGGCGCAGTGCAGCTTAAACTGTTGTTGCTCACCTTTATCTTTGTGTTTGCTTTTTTTCAGTTTACCTGGTCGTTACGTCAGTACGGCTTTTGCGGCGTGCTGATAGGCGCCGCACCGGATGGCCGCGGTTTGAGCAGTGATGAGCAGCAGTTGTACGCCAACCGCGCGGCCAAGGTGATTGATCAGGCCGGGCATTCGTTTAACTACGGCCTGCGCTCGATTTACTTTTCGCTGTCGGCATTGGCCTGGTTTATCGATCCGATATTATTTATGGTGGCGGCGGTGGTCGTTATGCTGGTAATGAAGCAGCGCGAATTTCACTCTAAGGTGCTAAAAGCGCTGCAGGAGTGCTAATACCCTGCAAGGGCGAAGCCTGAACATGTCAAGTGTTCTGACCCCTTGAAAATCAGGGAACGCAGGGGTTAGTTTTGACGCAGTTCAAACGCCTGCACTACGCGGGCGACGCCATCGACATGGCGGGCGATGTCCACCGCTTTGGCGGCTTCCTGCGCGTTAACGATACCCATTAAAAACACCTCGGCGTTTTCGGTGACCACTTTAATATTTAACCCGCTTACCTGCTCGTCGGCCAGTAACTGGGTTTTTACTTTGGTAGAAATCCAGCCATCGCGGGTGCGGGTGGTCATGGCGGTGTTGTTGCCAAGCCGGATTTGGTTTTGTACATCGCGCACGCCGTCAATTTTGCTGACCAGTGCCTGTGCCTGCTGGCGGATTTGCTCGCTGCGGGTTTGTCCGGTAAGCAGCAGCACCCCGTTATAACTGGTGACGTTGATATTGCTGCCTTCAGCCGTTAACGCATCATCTGCCAGGGCGCGCTGGGCTTTTAACACGGCATTTTTATCGTCAATTTGGGCGCCGAGGGTGCGGCGGTCATTGGCCGAGGTCACAGCAGTGGCGCCACCGGCAACCACAGCTGCAGCACAGCCTTGCAACAGCGCCAGCAACGTGCAGGTGAGGATCAGCTTTGGCGTATTCATAAATCTCCTTGTTGTGGAAACAACGTCATATCAATCAGTTCGCACAGGGTGTGCAGTAAAAAGGTGTAACATTCAAAGATCCGCGCCCGGCGGTGGGCCGGTACTTTTAATTCAACATCCTGCTGGTTTAGCAAACCGGACAGCTCACCGCTGCCATCTACCGTCAGGGCGATGATCTTCATATCATTGGTTAACGCTGCTTCGACCGCTTTGATCAGGCTGGGTTCATTGCCACTGCTCGATACCACCAGTAAAACATCCTGGCTTTGGCCCAGAGCCTTTATTTGCCGGGCCAGATAATCTTGCTGATGACTGTGCTGCAGGCTGTTGTTGTGATTCTGCAGTGCCAGCGCAGGCAAACAGGGGCGTTCGGTTTCAAACTGGTCCAGCAGCAGCTGGCTGAAATGACTGGCCAGGGCACTGGTGGCACCTTCGCCGACACAAATTACTTTACCGCCACTGACCAGGTTGTTGACGATGACAAAAGCGGCGTTTTCCAGAGGGCCGGACAGGCTTTCGCCGGCAGCAATCATGGTTTGAATATTTTCACTAAATAGCTGACGTATATGTTCTTGCATCAGGCTGTCCTGCATGGTCTGGTTAGGTCTTCAGCGTTACTGTGTGATGGCATTTTTAATCCACTGAAACTGATAGGGCGGCTGTCCCTCTATGGCCAGCACATCCAGCCGGCAGGGCTGATCAGATTGGCGCTGCTGTTGCAGATACCAGCGGCTGGCACGCAGCAGCTTTTGCTGCTTACTAAAGGTTACTGCGGCAGCGGCACCACCAAAGGCCGTGCTGGCGCGGTATTTTACTTCAACAAATACCAGGGTGCTGCCGTCACGCATTATCAGATCTATTTCACCGGCTTTACACTGATAATTGCATTGCAGCAGCTGCAAACCCTGACGCTGCAAATAGTCGGCGCCGAGCTGTTCATATTGCTGGCCAAGGTTATTCATCCGTGCTCAGGGCTCCTGTAGCGGCAACAAACGATTATTGCGATAACTGGCCCAGCTAAGCTGGCGCAACAAGCTGCCATCTGGTTGCAACTGCAGCTGGCCGGTCAGGCCGGCGAATATGGCCGAGGGCAGTTGTTGTTGCTGGCGCAGGCTGCCGATCAGCTGGTAGGCGTCAAAGCCCATAGCAAATAAACGCTGCAGGGTTTCATCCTGCTCGGCGAACAATTGCTTGTACTGCTGACGCAGCTCAACACTGTTTTGTTCACCCAGCATCCACGGCATTTCGGTAAAGGTCAGGCCGTTTAAATCCCGTAAATCGGTTACATCTAAACTGGTACTGTGGCTGCGGGAGCTGGCATACAGCGGCAGGCGCGGTGCAGTCTGGCTGATTGACACGTCGATAAACGGCTTAAACAACCGGGTTTGTACCGGGTCTGCCAGCAGATAAATGGCGTCAATGTCCAACCGGCTATGGGGATCGGCTTCCAGTTTTTCTGCCGTTAACGCATTAATTTGCTTGACGCGTTCACGGCTGTGATCGGTTTCCAGCAGGGTGCTGATCAACTGCTCCAACTCGGCTTTGCTAGTAAACTGATGTAACTCAGGGGGCGGATTGCCCAGCTGTTGCCAGTGGGCGGCAAAACGCTGCTGCATCCGCAGGCTGATATTATTACTGGCGCTGATAATGGCTGGCCGCTGATAGTTTTTTTGCGCAAACAGCTGCGCCATTTGCGCGGCTTCATCTTCCATACTCAGGGCAAAATAAAATTGTTCAGCTTTGGCTGCAGCCTGGTTGTCTTTGCTGTTAAGAAATAACGTTGGCCACTGCCAATCGGCCTGCTGGCTGACACGGTCAACCTGCTGTTTTAACAAAGGCCCTATAACAAAATCGGCTTGTGCCTGCGCCACCTGTTGGCTTAGGGCAGCATTGTCCTGCTGGCTGTCGATAAATACCAGTGCGGTTTGCCCGGCGCTGGCCGCGGCTAGAATACCGTATTGTATCGCCTGCGCATGCTGGCGAAATTGACCACTTAGCGGCAGTAGCACGGCAATACGTTTTGGCTGATACGGCGTCAGGCTCAGTAGCTGCTGTACCGCGGCCGGCAGTTGTTGCTGTGCCGGTAATGTCGGGTAGCGGCGTTGCCAATCGGCAAACGCCTGTTGTAGCGCCTCGGGCTGGCCGATAAAACGCCGGCTTAGTTTTGCCAGGTTAAGCCAGCCCAATGTGTTTTGGCTGGCGGCAGTACGCAGACTTTCCAACTGGCTGTCGCTCAGGGCTGACAGGCTTTGCCATAACAGCTCAGCATACTGCGGGTAATGTTGCAGTACGTCGGGCTGCGCTTCAAGCTGTAACAGGCTGCGGCTGGCGGGCAGCAAGCGTTGCTGCGCCAACTGATATTGCGCACTGAGCCAGAGAAATTCTGCCTGGTCGGCATTATCCAGCGTGCTGACATCGGTATTGTCCAGCAACAGGCTCAGGCTTTGGTGTTGCTCAGTGGCTAAATACGCTTTTAGCAATACCAGGGTGTTTTGCCGCACTATCATCGGGTAGGGGCTGCGTTTTAAATTTTCGCTAATCGCCAGCGCTAATAAGTAATCCTGCTCGTCCAACGCTTGTCTGGCCGCTTTTAGCAGATGATAGTGCTGGGCTTCCTGTTGATAGTTCGCCGCCAGCTGATAAAGCTGCCGTGCATTTTGTAATGCTGGCGGTTGCGTTGTGCTGTCATCTGCGGTTTCAGCCGGAGTCAGTGGCGGTTTTACCGGGCCCTGAGCACAGCTGGCAACAACAGTGCTGAGGCAGAGAAATAACACGGGCTTTAATTTGCTGGAAGTCACAATGCACAGTACCATAGCGAAACATGGTCTTATCTTACTGAGACTGCCGGTCAAGCTCAATTAAATAGCGTACATTAATCATCAAATGGCAAAAGATAACGGTTTTTTATATGTAGTGGCGACGCCAATTGGCAATTTGGACGATATCAGCCAGCGGGCAACGGCTATCCTGCAACAGGTTGATTGGATAGCCGCCGAAGATACCCGCCATACCGGGCGCTTGCTGTCGCATTTAGGCATCAGTGCCAGAACTATTGCGTTGCACGATCATAATGAAAAACAGCGGGCGGCCAGCATTATTCAAAAGTGTTTGGCGGGCGAAAATGTGGCGCTGGTGTCTGATGCCGGCACGCCGCTGATCAGCGATCCGGGCTACAGCTTAGTGCGCCAGTGCCGCGACGCCGGGGTGCGGGTTATTCCCATTCCTGGCCCTTGTGCGCTGATCACCGCCTTGTGCGCCGCTGGTTTGCCAACGGACAAATTTCACTTTATCGGCTTTTTATTGGCCAAAAGCCAGCAGCGGCAAAACCAGCTGGCTGAGGTACCGGCCGGTGTCGGTACTATTATTTGTTATGACACGGCCCGACGGATTAAAGACAGCTTGCAGGATGTGGCGCAGGTATTTGGTCGCGATCGCGAGCTGGTGCTGGCCAAAGAGCTGACTAAAACTTTTGAACATCTGGAGTACGGCACCGCCGCGCAGATCACTGCCTGGCTTGAGGACGACCCACAGCGCTGCCAGGGCGAAATGGTGCTGATGATAGCGCCGACACCGAAGGCAGATACTGACGTTAGCGAGGCTGAGATCAATACGTTAAAGCTGCTGCTAACCGAGCTGCCGCTAAAGAAAGCGGCGGCATTCACCGCACAAATTCACGGTGGCAAGAAAAACGCGTTATATAAAGTGGCATTGCAATTGTCTGGTGAAACCGAATAAAACCAGTATAATTGCTGCCGTGAGTTGGCCAAGACAATCGCTGCCTGCGCAAGCAGGGGGAGGAAAGTCCGGGCTCCACAGGGCAGGGTGCCAGGTAACGCCTGGGGGGCGTGAGCCTACGACCAGTGCAACAGAGAGCAAACCGCCGATGGCCCGCGTAAGTGGGATCAGGTAAGGGTGAAAGGGTGCGGTAAGAGCGCACCGCGCGGCTGGTAACAGTTCGTGGCACGGTAAACTCCACCCGGAGCAAGATCAAATAGGCCCCCTTTGGCGCGGCCCGCGTTGGGGGCGGGTAGATTGCTTGAGGCTTAAGGCGACTTAAGCCCTAGAGGAATGATTGTCACTCTGGCAACAGAGCACAGAACCCGGCTTAATGGCCGACTCACACCTTTTTCCCCTCTGGCGGCTAATTGTCGCCAAAGCCCCTTTTAGGTGCCTTTGGCAGCGGCTGCTGCTTAATATCCAGCTTAATATCCAAGGTTTTTATGCTGTCGTTAGTTAGCTTAAGCTGTTGTGTTGGCGCCGGTTGTTGCTGCCATGGGTGCCACAGGCTTAGCTGAAAATCTGTCGCTGGCAAGTCGGTAAATTTTGCCTCGCCGTTTGCATCGGTTACCGCACTGTAGCGACTGGCACTGACATAAAGATAAGCCAGCATAGTGTCATGTATATTGCAGCCCAGCGTCACTATGCCAGCCTGATCAAATACCACCGGCGCTTTTGGTTTACCGGCATACAAATGCAATTCAAAGGTTTTCGCCTTCGAAAACGAATAAACATGGTGGCGGGTTTTGTCCAGATTAGGAAACTCCACCGCAGTACCCTGCCTTATTACACTGACAAAAGGCTGAAATGTAAGGCCTTGCTGAACCACCTGCGCTAACTCAGCGTCGGCCGTGGCCGGGTATTGACTATTTACCAGTTCTATTACGGTGTAAGGCAAGGGGTTTTGTTCAGTATCGGTGATTTTGATACTTAACTCAGCAGCCAACGGCTGCACGGCAAAGGCGAGCAATATAAAAAAAAAGGCGTTCAGCATAACCATACTTACGGTTGCGTAATGTTGTTTCACGATAGTACATTCGGACAGGAAAAGCACCGATAACTTATTGGCATAATGCCGGCAGCTGAAAAGCCCGCATTAAGCGGGCTTTTCAGCAATAGCTGGAACCTACATAAACTTATACTCCAGTAACAGGGTGTAAGCTCGGCCACGTGGGTCGGCAATGCGTGGTTCCCAGGCCGCACCGGCAGCAAAGTCGTTCTGGTGCGCGGTAAACGGCGGGTCTTCATCAAACAGGTTTTTAATGCCGAAAGTCAGTTTCATATTATCAATACCTGCATAACTCACGCTGTAGTTATAGGTAATATACTCATCGACGTTCGGATCCCACTGCGCGGGGACATAGGTTTCGTTACGCACGCTGACCGGCAGCTCGTCTTTATAGCCATCACGATACAGCTGGGTCAGGCTATGGCTCCAGTCGCCATGCACATAGCTAAAGTTAAGCGTATGCTTCCACTTAATCGGCAAGTTGTAGTAGCGTACATATTCGCCCACCAGGTTGTCGCTGTAGGGCAGGCTGTCGATACCCTTGGTTTTAAAGGTATCGATGTAACTGCCGTTCAGGTTAACTTTCCATGCTCCTCCGGCTAGTTCGCCGGTCAGGTTCATGTCCAGTTCTATGCCCTGAGTTAAGGTGCCGCCCGAGTTGATATAGCGCCGGTCAATGGCGACCACTTCGCCCTGAGCGTTGCGCAGCCAGTTGGCGGCAAATAAATCATAGTTCTCGATCAGCACATCGCGTGGTGCTGAGCGGATGGTATCGGTACGTTCAATTTCCCACCAATCCAGGCTGAAATTAAAGTTATCATAGGGCACCACAACAAAGCCGAGGCTCTTCTGCTCTGACTCTTCCGGGTCCAGATCCGGTTTGCCTCCGAACAGTTCAACCGGCTGAATGCGCTCACAGCCGGGCACGGTTTCATCGGCAACACCGCCCGGACAACTGGCCGGATCGGCTAAATCCAGGCCGGTATATTGTGATTCGGTAATGCCATTAAACAACTGGTTAAAGGAAGGCACTTTAAAACCGGTACTGTAAGCACCACGGATCAGTAACTGCTCTAGTGGCTTGTAGCTGAATGAAACTTTAGGGTTGGTGCTGCTGCCAAAACCATCATACTTGTCGTAACGCCCGGCCAGTGTCACCTCCAACTGGTCGGTTACCGGCAGATAGAACTCAGCAAACACCGCCTTAATATCACGGCTGACTTTATCCAGCACATTGGCATTATCAAAGGGCGCCAAAAATACCGGCCGCATATCGGCGCGCTCATCGCCGTTAAACTTAAACTCTTCGCGGCGCAAATCGGTACCCAGCGCCATCATGATTTCACCGCCAGGCAGCTCAAAACCCAGCTCGCCTGATACCGTGGCATCCAGTTGTGTCATGATTGACTCGCCACCGTACAAGGTGACTCCCCGGGCAGATGCGGCTTGCAATGCGTTAACGCCGGCTGCGGACTGACTTTGGCCGGGCAGCAGGAAGGGGTTAAGGTCGCCGCTGCCTAATGCTTGCTGTAACGCATCGGTATAGTAGTAGCCGTTACCCAGCTGTGAATCGGATTCACTGGAGGCACGAGAAAGGCCGATGTTGTAATCCCAGTTGGCAATGACACCTTCAAATGACACCAGCAAACGGTAGGCCTTAGTAGTGGTGTCTATTTCACGGCCGCCACATTCCATGCAGCGCCAGCGATAAGCAATACGTTCGCCGTAATTGAGCTGATCGGCGCCGAAGTAATCGGCCAGCGCGTTGTACACCAGATCATAAGAGGCGCCGGTGCTGGGGTACCAGGTGTCAGGGCCAAAGGTTGAACCGGGAGAGATCTGGTAAGGTTCAAACGCTTTACTGACATCAACCTCTGAAGCAACAAACTCGATAGCCGCCATATGCTCTTCGGCCAGTTTAAAGCTGGCGCGGCCAATAAAGTCGATGCTTTCCTGTGGCTGCTGAATACGCGCCGCAGCAGGGTAATCCCAGGCACAGGCATAGCGTGATGATTCTGAGCTCCACAGCCGGTGATCGTAAGGCCCCATCATCTCGCCGCCGCTTTCACAGCCCGCAGCGCCCGGTAAGTCGAGAATATTGATCGCGGTTACCGACTGGTCATCTAATGGGTCAACCAGGCCGCTGCCAATCAGGTTTGCATCTGCACTGCGGTTAAACACCGTCGCGAACGGGGTGCCGCGGGTATCGGGCGATAAACCACGCTCGGGCTGAAAGGTATTGGAGAAATCACGGTCTGAGCCTTTTAACACTTCATTTTTCTTAAACGACAGGGTACCAAACAGGTTCCAACCATCTTTATTGATATCACCGGTACCAAATAACAGGTTAGTGCGGTAAATATTGCCGCCACCGGCTTCAGTATGATCAACAAAGGCCGAGGCTTCGGCCCCGGTGTAATCGCGCTTGGTAATAAAGTTGATTACGCCGCCAATTGCATCGGTACCGTATACCGCGGAAGCGCCATCGCGCAGCACTTCAACGCGTTCCAGCGCCGCAAAGGGGATAGAGTTTAAGTCGACCGCGCGGCCTTTTAAGCCGTGCGTAGCCACACGGCGGCCATTAAGTAGCACTAAGGTTGCATCTGCGCCCTGTCCGCGCAGGTTAGCGCCCGATACGCCGTTGTTACCACGCTGCTCTTCAGAGACAATACCGCCATTACTGGCCAGATTATCGGACGAGTTACCGGCGATATTCATTTGCAGCAACAGTTGCTCGGCCGAAGTGATACCTGCAGCGTCGATGTCGGCACGGCTAAATACGGTAATAGGTAAGGCGCCTTCGAGGGCGGTGCGTTTAATGCTGGAGCCGGTAACGCGGATGCGCTCTACTTTGGCATCAGTGTCGGTGCTGTCGTTCTGTGCGGGCACGTCCTGCGCTAAGGCCTGGCTACTGAGGCCGGCGAGGGCAAGGGCCTGAATGAGCTTGTTCAACTTCATCACTATCTCTCCTGGAGTTGCGTTATGCTGTTTTTATAGTGCTATCCGTAAGCCGGGTCTGAGTGCCCGTTTATTGCTGATGCAAAATGTTTGTTTTCTGCACAAAATTAACATAGCAATATTTCTTTCCTTTGGAAAATAATTTATGCTGAATTTTGTAAATTATTGGAATATTTCATTCCTAAGCACTGAGGTAGAGCCAAGGTGGTAGTGAAAAAAGCTTTAAATTTAAAGGCTTGTGTTGAAATCATCAAGGGGCAGCTTGGTTGGCTGCTGCTATGCGGCGGTCTGCTGGTTCAGGCCACCGCCGTGGCGGCGCCGTTTAAAACAGACGTACCCTTGTTGCAGCCGCAACAGCTGAACCCTCAGTTTTGGCAGCAGCAACTCAGCCAGGGCGATAACGTGCTGCTGAGCCAGGCGCAGATAGCTGAGCGTAATCAGCAGACGTTTGCCCAGCAGACCGAGATGCAGCAGCTAAATCGTCTGCCGGCGTCATACGCTGCAGCGGCGTTAAAGCAAATAGTGCAACAGGTAAGCCAGATCCCAACAGCGAAACGGTTTTATACCGATGGTACGGCGTTAACCGCGCCGCAATGGCAGGCTTATCAGGCCATGCTGGCAATGGATACCATTAAAGCCGATAACCCGCTGCAATTTGGTTTGGTGGTAAAGCGCACCGCCTTGCGTGCCTTTCCGACTTTAGACAGGGTGGTAAATGAGCAAGGCAATGCCGATCTGGATCGCTTTGCCGAAACGGCATTGTTTGTCGCCGAGCCGGTGGCTGTGCTGCATCGCAGCCGTGATAACAACTGGCTGCTGGTACAAAGTTTTAATTATACCGGTTGGGTGCAGGCGGCAGATGTGGCTATTGGCAGTCGGCAGCAAGTGCTCAGCTACACAGAACAAGCGCCCTTTGTCGTGATAACCGCGGCTAAAGCGCATACGGCCTTTACCCCCGAACAGCCGGCATTGTCGGAGCTACAGCTGGATATGGGCGTGCGCTTACCGCTGCTCAGTGCTGCCGACACTGGCTTTAATGTGCATGGCCAGAACCCGGCGGCCAGTTACATTGTTCAGCTGCCGTTTCGCCAGGCGGATGGCAGCTTGCAGTTGATGCCTGCGCTGCTGCCGCTGAGCACAGATGTCAGCCAGGGCTATCTGCCGTTTACCGAGCATAATCTGCTGCGCCAGGCCTTTAAGTTTTTAGGCGAACGCTATGGCTGGGGCCATGATTACAACGGCCGTGATTGTACCGGCTTTATCTCAGAAATTTTCCGCAGCTTTGGCTTGCTGATGCCACGTAACTCCGGCCAGCAGGGGCAAGGCAGTTACGGCCATAATCAGCGCTTTAATGCACAAAGTAGCCAACAGCAGAAACTTGAGGCAGTGCGTCAGGCTAAAGTGGGCGATTTATTGTATTTCCCCGGCCATGTGTCCATGTTTATTGGTATGGTGCAGCAGCAACCCTTTATGATCCATTCCGTAAATACGCTGATTTACCCCACCGACAATGGTGTGTATCAGGGCCGCTTAAATGGCGTCGTGGTTACACCGCTTATGCCGCTGCAGGCAAACACCGAACAATCTTATCTTGATGCGCTTTATGCCATTAAATCAATGCGTTAACAGAGGCAACTATGAAAATAACTGATATCAGACTGGGTATGCTGCGGGTGCCTCTGAAAACCCCGTTTAAAACGGCGCTGCGTACGGTAAATAATATTGAAGATATTATTGTGATGGTGCAAACCGACAGCGGCCATACCGGGTACGGCGAGGCCCCGGCCACAGCCGTAATCACCGGCGATATCCACGGCTCTATTATCGAAGCTATCCGTACCGTGATTAAACCCAAGCTGATTGGTCAGGACATTAGCGATTTAAATCATATTATCCGCCTTATTCAGGGCTGTATTATGAAGAACTACAGCGCCAAAGCCGCAGTAGAAATGGCGGTATACGATTTATTTGCCCAGCTGTATAAAGCACCGCTGTATAAAATCCTTGGCGGCGGCGTGCCCAAAATAACCACTGATATCACCATTAGTGTCGACTATATCGATAAAATGGTCGCCGACTCGTTAAGTGCAGTTGAACGCGGTTTTGAAACACTGAAAGTTAAGGTCGGTAAAGATATCGGCGTCGATATTGAGAGGGTAAAAGCCATTTATGCTGCGGTAGAGGGCAAGGCGCTGATCCGGCTGGATGCCAATCAGGGCTGGACGGCAAAAGAAGCTGTATATGCGCTGCGCAAGCTGGAAGATGCCGGGGTGCGGCTGGAGTTGGTGGAACAACCGGTAAAAGCCTATGATCTGGAAGGCCTGAAATATATTACCGAGCGTGTACATACGCCGGTGATGGCTGATGAAAGCAGCTTTGGCCCGCGCGAGGTGATTGATCTTATCAAGATGCGGGCAGCCGATATTATTAATATTAAACTGATGAAAACCGGCGGCATTGCGAACGCGATTAAAATAGCGGATATCTGCTCGTTTTATGACATGCAGTGCATGATAGGCTGTATGCTCGAGGGCAGTGTCAGTGTGGCGGCGGCGGTGCATGTGGCCGTAGCAAAATCTGATGTGATCACCAAAATTGACCTGGACGGCCCTTCGCTGTGCCTGTTTGACCCGGTAAAAAGCAGTGTTAAGTTTAATGATGCGGATATTACCATTGAAGATGCGCCGGGCCTGGGCATTAGCGCCATCGAAGGTTTGCAAATGTTAGCCTGAGCCCGGCAGGCTCAGGGCTGCTCCAGCACATGTAACAGCTTGCTGTTTTCTTCCAATTGATGGTCATTGTTCTGCTGCTGGCATAACAATAAATACAGAATATGACACAGGTGTTGCTGCGCCATTTGTACCAGCAGCGGATTGACCCTGACATTTTCATCGCCGCTTAGGGCCAGCAAGGCCAGATCGGCAGCCAGGCTCAGTGCATTCGTTTTGTAGCTGGTCAGGCTGATAATGCGGATATGTTGCTGTTTGGCAAAGCGCGCCAGTTTCAGTAAGTCGGTATTCTGGCCCGATTCTGAAATCAGTAACAATACACTGTCGTGGCTCAGCGTACTGGCTAGCTGTAAGGTAATGGCCGGATCGCTGTGCAACAGCGCCAGCTTACCCAGCTGTAATAACCTAAACTGCATATCGTGCGCTACGATAGCGGATTTACCAAAACCGGCAATTAATACCCGGTCAGCGCCTTGCAGACAGTCGGCGGCATCCAGCAGGGTTTGTTCGTCGTTTACCGCCATAATACCGCGTAAATGGCTGTGTAAGCTAAACTGCAGTTGTTCAACCAGGGTGTGCAGATTATTAGCGCTGTGGCTTGGCTCTGTCGTATCTCGCTGCAGCGTCGAGGCGGTGATCACCGCCTCACTTACGGCCAATTTCAGATCCGGATAGCCTTTGTAACCCAGTTTCTGACAAAACTTTACCACGCTCGACTGGCTGGTACCGACGGCATCGGCCAGCTGCTGTGACGAATAATCCCGTAGCAAATGCGCGTTATCGAGGATAAAATCCGCCAGCTTGCGCTCGATCACCGACATGTGTTCCAGCATGCCGCGGATCTTTAGTAAACATACCATAGGGCTTTCATCCTTTATTGCGCTCGCCTATTGGGGAATTTGTTATTAGCATTATGGCTCAGTATTGAATAATTTATTCCAGCTTGGCAAGTTGCTGCAGAAAAAAGCAGCATAATGTTGGATGCTGTACATAAAAACAGGGCTATTTTATCTCGTTTTTGATCTGCCACCACTTTTTCCCACCAAAATCATTGTCTTCGCTGTAGCGCTTGTTTTTACTGTGATCGCAATCGATCAATCACTCTGTTTTTACCTTGACAATGGTCAAACCTGCACCCTAAACTGTATCGTTGTGGGGATTTGTGGGTAAAAGTGGATTATTTTGGATTAACCACAAACCAAAACTAATACATTAATTGTGCAGGAAGCTTATGTTTCGTGGCTCATTTACATTGACACTGGACGAGAAAGGACGGTTAGCATTACCTGCACGCTACCGTGAATTTCTGCTGTCTGATTGTCAGGGCCACTTGATCTGCACCATTGATTTGCACGATCCGTGCTTATTGTTGTATCCGCTGGCTGAGTGGGAAGAAATAGAAGAAAAACTCAAGCGCTTATCCAGCTTAAACCCGCAGGAGCGCCGCTTGCAGCGCGTGCTGTTGGGTAACGCCACTGACTGTGACATGGACAAAAGCGGCCGCATTTTGCTGCCGGCACCCCTGCGCCAGCATGCGGGCCTGAGTAAAGGGATCCGGCTGGTGGGTCAGTTAAATAAATTTGAGATCTGGGATGAAACCGCCTGGCATGAGCGTTTGGCTGCAGATATTGCGCTGGAACAGGCTCAGGCCGGCGATGTTGAATTATCAGACCGATTACAGGACTTTGCACTGTAAATGAATACTGTGGCGCATATTTCTGTCCTGCTGCAAGAAGCGCTGGACGGCCTGGCACTAAAACCCGATGGCTGTTACCTTGACGGTACCTTTGGCCGTGGTGGCCATAGCCGGGCAATTTTAGCGCAGCTGGGCCCTAATGGCCGCCTGTTTGCTATAGACCGTGACCCCGCCGCGATTGCCGCAGCCGCCCCACTGGCTGGCGATCCGCGTTTTCATATCACTCACAGCCCCTTTGCCGCCCTGGCATCTATCGCTGAACAGCAGCACATTGTTGGCGCTCTGGACGGCATTTTGCTTGATCTTGGCGTTTCTTCGCCCCAACTGGACGATGCCGACCGCGGCTTTAGTTTTATGCGCGATGGTCCGCTGGATATGCGGATGGATCCCAGCTCAGGTATCAGCGCCGCCGACTGGCTGGCCAGTGCCGATGTTGAGGATATCAGCTTTGTGCTGCGCGAATACGGTGAGGAAAAATTTGCCTGGCGTATTGCCCAGGCTATCGTGGCTGCGCGCGCTGAGCAACCGCTCAGCCGCACAGCGCAGCTGGCTAAGCTGATAAGCGACAGTGTGCCGAAAAGCACGAAAGAGAAAAAACATCCGGCGACGCGCAGTTTTCAGGCGATCCGCATTTATATCAACAGTGAGCTGGAGCAGGTTAACCAGGCGCTGCATGCGGCTATGCAGGTATTAAAGCCCGGTGGCCGTTTGGTGGTGATCAGCTTTCATTCACTGGAAGACCGGCTGGTAAAGCAGTTTATGCGGCGTTACTCCAAAGGCGAACCGCTGCCACGTGGCATACCGCTGACGGCAGCGCAAATGCAGCAACGTACCGAACTGACACTGGTGGGCAAAGCCATAATGCCGTCTGAGCAAGAGCTGGCCGCTAACCCGCGCGCACGCAGTGCCGTGCTGCGCATCGCACAGAAGCAGCGCCATGAATAATATCAGCCTGCATCGGTTAATTTTTCGCGACTGGCGCGAGCAAATATGGCTGGGACTGATGTTGCTGGCCTGCATTATTTCGGCGTTAGTGGTGGTGCATTTTGCCCATTTAAACCGGCAGCTGACCATAGCCCAGGATGGCTTATATCAGCAGCGTGATCAGCTGGACATTGAGTGGCGCAACCTGATTTTAGAACAACGCGCCCTGGCAGAGCACAGCCGGGTAGAAGAGATCGCCCGCAACAAATTGCAGATGGTGCGCCCGGCGGCTGAACAAGATATCGCGGTGACAGTGCCATGAGCAGTAAACGTAAAGCACCCCAGGCTAAAGCCAGAACGGTTCCGTCGGTACTGGGCTGGCGTTTTGCTTTTGTACTGCTGAGTCTGGCGGCAGTATTTAGCGCCCTGGTAGCACGCGCTGCCTGGTTGCAGGTCGTCGAGCCCGATATGCTGGTAAGTCAGGGCGATATGCGTAGCCTGCGGGTTGAGGCCGATACTGTGCTGCGCGGCATGATACTGGACCGCAACGGTGAGGAGCTGGCCGTTAGCGTGCCGGTTGAAGCTATCTGGGCTGATCCTAAAGTGGTGATCGAGCGTCATGCCGCTGCCGACGAGCGCCGCTGGCATGCACTAGCTGAGATCTTACGCCTGACACCGGCACAACTGCAAAACCGTATTGGCACTAACCCACAGCGGCGTTTTGTCTATTTGCAGCGCCAGGTGAATCCGGCGGTAGTCGATTATGTGAAAAAGCTGAAAATCCCCGGCATTTACTTCCGGCAGGAATCGCGGCGCTATTATCCGGCCGGTGAAGTCACCGCGCAGCTGCTGGGCTTTACCAATGTTGATGATGTCGGCGTTGAAGGCATTGAAAAACGTTTTGATGAGCTGTTAACCGGCACCGCCGGGCGTAAAGTGTTTCGTAAAGATGCCAAGGGCCGTGAAATTGAAGTGCTGGAGCGGGCGCAGGCGCGGGCACCGGACAATTTGCAGTTAAGTATTGATCAGCGCATTCAGTCTATTACTTATCGTGAGCTGAAAAAAGCCGTATTGTCGCACGGTGCCACCTCCGGTTCGGCCATCGTGGTGGATGTGCATAGCGGCGAAGTACTGGCAATGGTCAACAGCCCATCGTTTAACCCGAATAACCGGGGTAATGCACCGGCTTATTTGTTTCGCAACCGCGCCATCACCGACACCTTTGAACCGGGGTCTACCATGAAGCCGCTGGCGGTACTCAGTGCGCTGGAATTTGGTGCCGCATCGTTAAATTCGACGGTCGATACGGCGCCGGGCTATATGCGTATCGGCGGCAGCTGGGTACGTGATGCCAATAACTACAAAGAGCTTGGCCTGACCGGCATTATTCAGAAATCGAGCAACATAGGTGTCAGTAAGCTGGTGTTATCGATGCCACACGAACATGTGCTTAGCCTGTATGGCAATATGGGGCTGGGTATCGACACCGGTATTGGCCTGCAGGGTGAAAGTAGCGGCATGTTAAGCCATCGCCGGCGCTGGTCAGACTTTGAACGTGCCACCTTATCTTTTGGTTATGGCCTGTCGGTGACTGCAGCGCAACTGGCGCGGGTGTACGCCACTATGGCCAATGGCGGTATCAGCCGGCCGCTGACCATTTTAAAGCATGGCGAAACCGGGGTTGGTGAACAAGTGCTGGACCGCCGTCATGCCGCTGCGATGCTGGAAATGATGGAAGCGAACATTATGCCCGGCGGCACGGCAACCCGGGCGCAGGTGAAGGGCTATCGCGTGGGGGGTAAAACCGGTACTGCGCGTAAGGCGGTAGCGGGTGGCTACGGTGAAGACTATGTTGCCTCTTTTGCCGGCGTCGGCCCGGTGTCTGAGCCGCGTCTGGCCTGCGTGGTGGTCATTAACGAACCGGCCGGTGATTTTTACCATGGCGGCGAAATCGCGGCCCCGGTGTTTGCCAATATCATGGGCGCAACCATGCAGCTGCTAAACCTGACGCCAGACGCGTCAAGCCAGCCTATGCTGTCCGCGGTAGCAGGAGGTCGTAATGCTGGTTAACGCTAAAGACTGGTTATCGCTGTATGCCAGCAATCTACCGGATTGCCCGTTGCAACAATTGCAGCTGGATAGCCGTAAAGTCGCGCCGGGCGATGTGTTTTTAGCTATTCCCGGTGTGCAGCAACATGGTAAGCAGTTTATCCAGCAAGCGCTGACACAGGGCGCGGCTTTGGTGCTGACGGATGAAGGACAGTACAGCGATGTGCGGGTACTGGTGCTGCCAGAGTTAATGCAGCTGTTGCCTGCACTGGTGGCCAACTTTTACCAACAGCCAGCGCGTAAACTGCAGCTGGTTGGTATTACTGGTACTAATGGTAAATCCAGTACGGCGTTTTTTGTTAATCAGCTGGTTGAGCAGTTGCAGCAAAAAGCGGCAGTGATCGGCACTTTGGGTTATGGCCCGTGCCGCCAGCTAACCCCCTTGCCAAATACGACACCGCATTATGTCGATATTCAGCGCATTCTGGCGCAGTCTGTGGCAGAGCAAACGCAGTTGGTGGCGATGGAAGTGTCGTCGCATGCCTTAGTGCAGCAGCGGGTGGCAGGTATCTTGTTTGATGTCGCTATTTTTACCAACCTGACCCGCGATCACCTCGATTATCACGGCTCCATGGCGGAATACGGTGCTGCTAAAGCCTTGTTGTTTACGCCGCAGCTTAGCCGCGCTGCCGTTATTAATGTATCGGATGAGTTTGGCCGTAAATTGGCGGCGCAGTGTCAACTGCCGGTATGGGCTTATGGTAAGGCTGAGGATTGTCAGGGCTTTAACCGCTATCTGGCGTATTCCGCTGTCGTGGCAGGCGCTGATGGTTATCAGCTGCAGCTGAGCAGTCACCTGGGCAATCATAGCCTGTATTTGCCACTGCTTGGCGAGTTTAATATTCAGAATGTGCTGGCGGCACTGACCGGTTTACTGGCGCTGGGGTATGCTCTGGACAGCTTAGTGCAGGCTTGTGCAGCACTGCAGGCGGTGCCTGGGCGAATGGAGCAATTTAGCTTTGCCCGTCAATTTACCGCCGTGGTGGACTATGCCCACACACCGGATGCACTGCAACAGGCGCTGCAGTCGTTGCGGCTACATTGCCGTGGCCGCTTGTGGTGTGTGTTTGGTTGCGGTGGTGACCGGGACCGAGGCAAGCGGCCGTTAATGGGGCAACTGGCCGAGTTGTTTGCTGATCACATTATTATTACCTCCGATAATCCACGCACCGAAAATGCGTTGGCTATTTGTGAGCAAATTGCTGCCGGCATGAGTCCGGACGCCAGCTATCAGATTGAACCCGACCGTCAGGCGGCCATTAAGCTGGCGTTGGCCAGTGCCCAGACCGGCGACATGGTGTTGGTGGCGGGTAAAGGCCACGAAACGGTACAAATAATCGGCTCAGAGCATCGGCAATACGATGAGCGGGCTTATCTTCGTCAACTGGTTACGGAGATGTCATCATGATCACCTTATCCTGTGTTGAAATCAGCCGCATGCTCGGTGCCAAGCTGCTCGGTGCCGATCAGCAAATTACGTCAGTCAGTACCGACAGCCGCAGTATCACGGCAGGTGAGTTATTTATTGCGCTAAAGGGGCCAAATTTTGATGGTGCGGCCTTTGTCAGCGACGTTAAGGCGAAAGGCGCTGTCGCCGTGGTACTGGAGCAGCCGGTAGCGGAAGATATCACCCAGCTTATCGTGCCGGATACCCGGCTGGCGCTGGGGCAACTGGCGGCGGCGGTTAAAGCGCGGCTGGCAGTAAAAACCATAGCGGTAACCGGCAGCGCCGGTAAAACCACAGTAAAAGAAATGATGGCCGCCATTTTAGGCCGGCTTGGCGCCGTGCTGTCAACGCAGGGCAATTTTAACAATGAAATTGGCGTACCTCTGACCATGCTGCGCTTAACCGCACAACATCAATATGCGGTGTTGGAGCTGGGCGCTAATCATCAGGGCGAAATTGCCTACACCACCTCACTGGCTAAACCCGATGTCGCCATTATTACCAATGTGGCACCGTCACATTTAGAAGGCTTTGGTGATGTATACGGCGTAGCCCGGGCCAAAGGCGAAATTTTTAACGGTTTACCGGCGCAAGGTGTGGCCATAGTACCGGCTGACAGTGAATACCGCGGTTATTGGCTACGCCGGCTCGACAACAAACAGGTAGTGCAGTTCTCAGCGGCTAACCCGGCCGATTATTATGCTGAAAACATTGTACTGGATCATCAGGGCTGTGCCGGTTTTGAGCTGGTTTGCCCGGCCGGCCGCCAGGCTGTACAACTGACGATCCCGGGCAAGCACAATGTAGCCAATGCCCTGGCAGCAGCGGCGGCATGTATTGCTGTGGGTGCCAGCTTAGCGGATGTTGCTCAGGGGCTGGGGCAAATGCAGGCGGTAAAAGGCCGTACCAATATTAATATGGTTAGCCCGCAACTGCGGCTGATTGACGATACCTATAATGCTAATGTCGAGTCGGTAAAGGCTGCCATCGATCTGTTAGCGTCCTATAGCGGTTTTCGTGTCATGGTGCTTGGCGATATGGCCGAACTGGGCGCCGACGCCCGTTTATACCACGAGGAAATAGGTTTATACGCAAAAAAAGCCGGGATTAATCTGTTGTTCACCCTTGGCGTGTTATCACAGAGCGCCAGTGACTTGTTTAACGGACAAGGCGCGCATTTCAGCTCGCGTCAGGCGCTGTTACAGCGTTTGATGCCAATTGTATCAGAACAACAGGCAGTCACCCTGCTAGTGAAAGGCTCGCGTAGTGCGAAAATGGAATTAGTCGTGCAGGACTTGCTAGAAAGATGTCAGCAGGAGAGCAGCCCATGCTAGTTTGGTTAGCCGAGTATTTAACGCAATACTTCAGCTTTTTTAATGTATTCAGTTACCTGACGTTTCGCTCGATCTTAGGTATTTTAACGTCGTTGCTGTTAAGCCTGTATTTAGGGCCAAAGCTTATTGCCCGTCTGCAAAAGATGCAGATTGGTCAGGTGGTGCGCGGTGATGGCCCGGAGAGTCATTTCTCGAAAAAAGGCACGCCCACCATGGGCGGCTTACTGATTTTAGGCGCCGTGCTGTTAAGCACGCTGCTGTGGGCCAACCTGGAAAACAAATATGTCTGGGTGGTGCTGTTTGTATTGGTCAGCTTTGGCTGGATAGGTTTTGTGGATGATTACCGCAAAGTGATCCGCAAAGACCCTAAGGGTCTTATCGCGCGCTGGAAGTATTTCTGGCAGTCGTTGTTTGCTATTTTAACGGCGGCCTTTATCTATTTTACTGCCGAACGCCCGGCCGAAACGGCGCTGCTGGTACCCTTTTTAAAAGATGTGATGCCACAGCTCGGCTTGTTATTTTTAGCGCTGAGCTACTTTGTTATCGTCGGTACCAGCAATGCGGTTAACCTGACCGACGGCCTGGACGGGCTGGCGATAGTGCCGACCATTATGGTGGCGGCCGCCTTTGCCATTATTGCCTATGCCAGCGGCAACGTGAACTTTTCCGGTTACCTGAATATTCCTTACCTGCCATATGCCAGTGAGCTGGTGGTGGTGTGCGCGACACTGATTGGTGCCGGCCTTGGCTTCTTGTGGTTTAACACTTACCCGGCGCAGGTGTTTATGGGCGATGTCGGCTCACTGGCGCTGGGCGCCGTGCTGGGCGTCATAGCCATTTTGGTGCGGCAGGAAATAGTGCTGTTTATTATGGGCGGCGTCTTTGTTATGGAAACCCTGTCGGTGATCCTGCAGGTAGGGTCTTACAAGCTGCGTGGCCAGCGTATTTTCCGCATGGCACCGATACACCATCATTATGAATTAAAAGGCTGGCCGGAGCCGCGCGTTATCGTGCGGTTCTGGATTTTATCCATCATGTTCGTACTGGTTGGCCTGGCCACCCTGAAGCTGAGATAGCGATGACACAGAGTGGAATGATGCAAAGTTTAGCGAAAAAACGCATAGCGGTAGTGGGGCTGGGCCTGTCGGGTCTGGCCACAGTGCGTTTTCTGCTGAATGCAGGTATCAGGCCGGTGTTGATGGATAGCCGCAGCAAACCCGCCGGCATAGAGCAGATTGCGCCGGAAAAAGTGGATGGCATTTATCTGGGCGAGCTTGACGCCAACCGGCTGGCCAAGATGGATATGATAGTGCTGAGCCCGGGGCTGTCGCCAACGCATCCGGCTATTCGCTTTGCACTGGCACAGGGCGTTGAATTAGTTGGTGATGTTGAGCTGTTTGCCCGCGTCAATAACAAACCGGTTATTGCCATTACCGGCTCTAACGGCAAGTCTACGGTGACCAAGCTGGTTGAAGCGATGCTAAACGCCAGTGGTATTAACGCGCTGGCGGCGGGCAATATCGGCTTGCCGGTGCTCGACGCCATTGCCCGGCCCGGGGTTGATGTCTTTGTGCTGGAGCTGTCCAGTTTCCAGCTGGACACCACCCGCAGCCTGCACAGTATCGCCAGCTGTATTTTAAATGTCAGTGCCGATCATCTGGACCGTTATCGCGATCTGACCGCCTATGCCGCGTCTAAGCAGCGGGTGTATCAGCACACGCAACTGGCAGTATTTAATTTAGCTGATAGCGCCACCACACCAGAGCAGGCCGTGCATACGCTGGGCATTTCACTGGCTGATTCAGCCTATGGCATAGTGCAATTAGCCGACACAGCCTGGCTGCAGGTGGCTGGCGAGCCGTTACTGCCGGTTGCGCAGATGACATTATTTGGTGCGCATAATCAGTTTAATGCGCTGGTTGCCTGTGCGCTGGCACTGGCCGCCGGTGCCAGCCGCGATGGCCTTATTACGGCGTTAACCCAGTTTGTCTCGCTGCCGCATCGCTGTATTTTGGTGGCACAAAAGCACGGCGTGCGCTGGATTAACGATTCTAAAGCCACCAATATTGGTGCGACGCAAGCCGCTATTGCCGGCTTGCGGCCAGGTGTTAAGGGTAAACTTATTTTGATCGCCGGTG
Source organism: Rheinheimera pleomorphica (assembly GCF_011634895.1). GTDB lineage: Bacteria > Pseudomonadota > Gammaproteobacteria > Enterobacterales > Alteromonadaceae > Alishewanella > Alishewanella pleomorphica. Next base: position 315,920 of record NZ_SIRR01000003.1, read on the forward strand.
GCGATGCCAAAGGTGCCGATGTGCGTGAACTGGCGCCTGTGTTACAGCACGATGTGCAGCAGTTGATTACGCTGGGACAAGACGGCGCGGCGATAGCCGCATTAAAACCCGGCAGCATTCAGGTTAAAACCCTGGCAGAAGCGGTTAAAGTCGCGGCAAAACTGGCCACGAGCGGCGATATGGTGTTGCTGTCACCGGCTTGCGCCAGCCTGGATATGTTCAACAGTTATGGCGACCGTGGTGAGCAGTTTGCCGCAGCAGTTAAGGCGGAGGTGCTATGAAGCAGCTGGCACTGAACCTGTTAAAACAGCCGTGGCATAACCCGCTGCAGGCGTTGTCTGACTGGTGGCAGGCCGACGACGGCGCGGCCTATGACAAGTTGTTTTTAACCTTGCTGCTGTTAATTCTGGCCGTTGGCGTGGTGATGGTGACCAGTGCCTCAGTACCGGTGGCCGAACGGTTACATGGCAATGAGCTGTATTTTACCATCCGCCATCTGGTGTATCTGGCGCTGGGCTTTTCCGTCGCGCTGGTGGTTATTAATATTCCGGTGCAGTGGTGGCATAACAGCAATATGGCGCTGCTGTTTGCGGCGCTGGCATTATTGGTGGCGGTTCTGTTATTTGGCCGCAACGTTAACGGCAGTACGCGCTGGTTGTCGCTGGGCTTTATTGGTCTGCAGGCGGCAGAACCGGCTAAATTGTTCTTTTTTGTCTATCTGGCCAGTTATCTGGTGCGCCGGCATGAAGAAGTGCGCGAAAACTTAAAAGGCTTTTTAAAACCGCTGCTGGTGCTGTTTGCTTTTGCTGTGTTACTGCTGATGCAGCCCGACTTAGGCACCGTAATAGTGATGTTTGCCACGGCGGTGGCCTTGCTGTTTTTAGCCGGCGCTAAGCTGTGGCAGTTTTTTTGTCTGATCTTTACCGGTCTGGCGGCCATTGGCGTGCTGATTGTCTACAGTGAGTACCGCTGGAAACGGGTTACCGCCTTTTTAGACCCCTGGGCCGACCCTTTTGGCAGCGGTTATCAGCTTACTCAGTCATTGATGGCGTTTGGCCGTGGCGGCTGGTTTGGTCAGGGGCTGGGGAACAGTATCCAAAAGCTGGAATACCTGCCCGAGGCACATACCGATTTTATTCTGGCGGTGATTGCCGAAGAAACCGGCTTTGTCGGCGTCAGCCTGCTGGTATTGCTGATGTTTACGCTGGTATACCGCGCCTTATGGATAGGCCAGCGCGCGCTGGCAAAAAACCTCAGTTTTCATGGCTTTCTGGCCTATGCGCTGGCGATCTGGATTGGTTTTCAGTCGGCGGTCAATATTGGTGTTGCTACCGGTGCCTTACCCACTAAAGGCTTAACCCTGCCGTATGTCAGCTCGGGCGGCAGTAGTTTGATCATTATGCTGGCTGCTGCGGCGCTGCTGCTGCGGATAGATTTTGAAGTGCGGCTTAAAGGTAAGCATGCCATTAGCGGAGGCCGGCATGACTAAACCGCGCATTCTGATCATGGCAGGTGGCACCGGCGGCCATATTTTCCCGGCACAGGCAGTGGCCACAGCACTTAACACGGCTGGTTGGCAAATACACTGGCTGGGCAGTAGCAGCAAAATGGAAGCACAACTGGTGCCGCAGTTTGGCTGGCCGTTTCATAGCATGGATGTTGCCGGTTTACGTGGCAAAGGCCTGTTATCGCTGTTAAAAGCGCCGTGGATGCTGTTTAAGTCAATCCGGCAAGCCCGGCGGGTAGTACAAGCCGTGCAACCGGATTTGGTGCTGGGCTTTGGCGGTTTTGCCAGTGGCCCGGGCGGTGTTGCCGCCTGGTTGGCCGGTGTGCCTCTGCTGGTACACGAACAAAATGCGGTGGCCGGCAGCACTAACCGCTTGCTGGCGCGGGTTGCCCATAAGGTGTTGGTTGCCTTTCCGGCGGCTTTTGCCGGCCACGCCAAGCAATTGCTGGTTGGTAACCCTGTGCGCGCCGCCGTGATTGACGCGGGCAAGGCGCACGATTTTACTGGCAGCTTAAAAGTGCTGGTCATCGGCGGTAGTTTAGGCGCCAAGGCGCTGAATGACGCCCTGCCGGCTATTTTTGCCAAGGCCGCCGAGTATGGTGCTCTGGCCGTGCAACATCAAACCGGTAAGGTCATGCAGCAACACACTGCCGACAGATACCGGCAGTTACAGCAGCCAAATTTGACCGCCAGCGCCAGCGCTTTTATTGACGATATGGCCGCGGCCTATGCCTGGGCCGATGTGGTCATTTGCCGCGCCGGCGCCTCTACCGTCAGCGAGCTGGCCTGTGCCGGTGTCGCGGCGCTGTTTGTGCCGCTGCCGGGCGCTATTGACGATCACCAGAGCGCCAATGCGCGCTGGCTGACTAGCCAAGGTGCGGCGCTAATGCTGGCGCAGCACGATTTAACCGAACAGCACTTATTGCCGCTGCTGCAGCAGTGGCTGAATGATAAAACACCGTTACAACAAATGGCCGCCAAAGCGCGTGCCTGTGCGCTGGACAATGCCACCGCCCGGGTAGTAGCGCAGTGTCAGCAGCTAGCCGGCCAGCAGCTAACAGGACAAGCAGTATGATTAGCACACCACAACAGAAAAAATTGGCCATGCGCCGGGTAGAACGTATTCACTTTGTTGGCATCGGTGGTGCCGGTATGGGCGGCATAGCCGAGGTATTGCTGAACGAAGGCTACAATGTGTCGGGCTCTGATCTTGCGCCCAATGCCGTCACCGAGCGTTTAATTACGCTGGGCGCCAAGGTGTATTTTGGCCATGATGCCGGCAATGTTGATGGTGCCAGTGTTGTGGTGGTGTCCAGCGCCATTAACAGCGCTAATGCTGAGGTGGCCGCCGCGCGCGAACTGCGCATCCCGGTGGTGCGCCGCGCTGAAATGCTCGGCGAGCTGATGCGGTTTCGCCATGGTATAGCTGTAGCCGGTACCCATGGCAAAACCACCACTACCAGTTTGCTGGCTTCTATCTTTGCTGAGGCCGGCACCGATCCTACTTTTGTCATTGGCGGCTTGCTAAATTCTGCCGGCTCTAATGCCCGCCTGGGTGCCGGCCGGTATTTAATTGCCGAAGCGGACGAAAGTGATGCGTCGTTTTTACACCTGCAGCCGCTGGCAACAGTGATCACTAACATCGAAGCCGATCATATGGACACCTATCAGGGTGACTTTGAAAAGCTCAAAGCCACTTATCTGGAATTTTGCCACAACCTGCCATTTTACGGCGTTGCGGTGGTATGTATTGATGATCCGGTACTGCGCGCGCTGATCCCACAAATTGGCCGCACCGTGCTGACCTATGGCTTTAGCGAAGATGCTGATTTTGTGATCAGCCAGTTCAGCCAAAACGGGACCCAAAGCCAGTTTACCATCACAGACGCCAACGGTAATCAGCGCGAAGTGGTGCTGAATTTACCGGGCAAACATAACGCCTTAAATGCTACGGCGGCGTTTGCACTGGCCCAGGATGAGGGCATTAGCGAGCAGGCAATACTGGCGGCGCTAAGTAAGTTTGAAGGTATCGGCCGCCGGTTTCAGCAGTATGGTGAATTTGATACCGGCAATGGCAAGGTGCTGCTGCTGGACGATTATGGCCACCACCCAACGGAAGTGGCCGCCACTATTGCTGCTGTACGCGCAGCCTGGCCACAGCGGCGTTTAGTGATGGCGTATCAGCCACACCGCTTTACCCGCACCCGCGACCTGTACGAAGATTTTGCCAAGGTGCTGTCAGCAGTAGACAAGCTGTTACTGCTCGAAGTGTACAGCGCCGGTGAAGCGCCGATTGCCGGTGCTGACAGTCGTAGTTTATGCCGTTCAATCCGCGCCCGCGGCAGCCTGGACCCGGTATACGTGGCGCAGCCTGCCGAGCTAGCCTCCAGCCTGGCGGACGTGCTGCAAGATGGCGACGTGGTATTAACTCAGGGCGCTGGCAATATTGGTGCCTTAGTAAAACAACTGGCGGCAATGCAACTGAATATTGCCCGTTTAAAAGCCAGTGCAGGAGAGAGCGCATGAGTGTTGATGTAAAGGCTGCAGGCAAAATTGCTGTGATGTTTGGCGGGGTATCTGCCGAGCGTGAGGTGTCATTGCGCTCTGGCGCGGCAGTGCTTAAAGCATTGCAGGACGCCGGCGCAGAGGCTTTTGCTTTCGACCCGCAAAGCCAGACCCTGGCCGATTTAGCCGCCAGCGGTGCCCAACGGGTGTTTATTGTGCTGCACGGCCGCGGTGGCGAAGACGGCAGCATGCAAGGCGCCTTGCAACAATTGGGCTTGCCCTACACCGGCAGCGGTGTGCTGGGCTCGGCGCTGGCAATGGACAAAATTCGCTGCAAATACCTGTTTCAGGCGCAGCAGTTGCCAACGGCGCCTTTTGCCGTGGTACACAGCCACGACACCGACTTTGCCGGCTTGTTGGCAAGCTTAGGTGGCAAGGTGATGGTAAAACCGGCCAACGAAGGTTCCAGTATTGGCATGAGTGCGGCCAGCACTGCTGCAGAGCTGCAGCAGGCGATTAGCTCAGCGCTGAAATACGATAGCGAAATTTTAGTTGAGCGCTGGATTAACGGCCGCGAATTTACCGTGGCAATACTTAACGGCCAGGTGCTGCCGGTAGTGGAAATGCGCACGCCAATGGCGTTTTATGATTACGAAGCCAAGTATCAGGCCAACAGTACTGAATATTTGTGTCCGGCGCCGCTAAGCCCTGAGCAAACCGCTGCTATGCAGGACACGGCATTAAAAGCCTTTAATGCGGTAGGCGCCTCTGGCTGGGGCCGGGTAGATATTATGCTGGACCAAAACGGCCAGCACTTTTTACTGGAAGTGAACACCGTACCGGGAATGACGGAAAAATCGCTGGTACCTATGGCGGCAAAAGCAGCTGGCATCAGTTTTCAGCAGTTAGTGCTGGCAATACTGACACAAGCGCAGGGAGCAGCATAAGCATGAACTGGCGCTCGCCCGTAGCACAACTAAAACAACGGCCGGCGTTTTATGCCGGTGTGCTGTTTTTTGTTGCGGCGCTGGCAGCGTTGGCATGGGCAGTGGTGCAGGTCAATCACTGGCTGCACAGCCAGCAAAGTGCGCCGGTGCGTCAGGTGCGGCTATATGGCGACTTTACGCATATTGACGCCAAGGCACTGCACAGTACATTGCAGCAGCAGTATGTGGGTAACTTTTTTAGCGTGAACGTGGATCAGGTACAGCAGTTCCTGTTAACGCAACCCTGGGTGTATCAGGTGGCCGTGCGCAAACAATGGCCTGACGCCCTGGTTGTGGTTGTAACAGAACAACAGCCGGTAGCTATCTGGAATCAGCAGCAATTATTAAATACACAGGGCGAGTTGTTTCAGGCCCCGTTACAGCAGCTGAAAACGGAACTGCCGAAGCTAACCGGCCCCGAAGGCAGCCAGCAGGACGCGCTGACCATGTTCCGCCATATGCAGGGCTTGTTGGCCCTGCATAAATTTCATGCAGTGGCGCTGGTGGTAACCGAGCGTTTTTCCTGGCAGCTAAGCCTGAGTAATGGCATAGCGCTGAAACTGGGGCGTGAAGATACGTTAAAACGGCTACAGCGCTTTATCGAGCTGTACCCGGTAATTACTAAACACAAAGCCGAAGCAGTAAGCGAAGTCGATTTGCGCTACGACACCGGCATGGCGGTGCGCTATAGCGCAGAACAAAAGAGAAAAGCATGACAAAGTCGTTAGATAGAGATCTGATAGTTGGCCTGGATATCGGCACCGCGCAGATAAAAGCGGTGGTAGGCGAAATTACCGCGGACGACCGTTTAAGCATCGTCGGCGTGGGTACCCATGTGTCGCGTGGCATGGACAAAGGCGGCGTTAACGACTTAAACCTGGTGGTGCAAGCGGTGCAGCGCGCTATTGACGAAGCCGAGCTGATGGCCGATTGCCGGGTATCGTCGGTGTATTTGGGCATTACCGGCAAGCATATCCGCTGTCAGAACGAAAGCGGTATGGTGCCGATTAATGACACTGAAGTGACTGCAGAAGATGTCGCCAATGTGATCCACGCGGCCAAGTCGGTGCCTATTTCTGCCGAGCGGCGTATGTTGCATGTGCTGCCGCAGGAATTTTCGGTAGATATGCAAGAGGGTATTAAGAGCCCCGTAGGTATGTCTGGTGTGCGGATGGAAGCACGGGCACACATTATTACCTGCGCTAACGATATGGCGAAAAATATTGAAAAGTGCGTTGAGCGCTGTGGTCTGCAGGTCGATCAGCTTATTTTTACCTCGCTGGCATCAAGCTTTGCCGTGCTGACAGACGACGAAAAAGAGCTGGGTGTCTGTGTAGTGGATATGGGCGGCGGTACTATCGATATCTCTATTTATACCAATGGTGCCCTCAGACACACCGCGGTTATCCCGGTGGCCGGTAACCAGGTAACCAGCGATATCGCTAAGATTTTCCGCACACCGATAAGCCATGCTGAAGAAATTAAAGTGCAATATGCCTGCGCGCTGCGCAGCATGGTTGGCAAAGAAGAAAGCATTGAAGTACCCAGCGTAGGCGGTCGGCCGGCACGGTCTATGTCGCGTCATACGTTGGCTGAGGTGGTAGAGCCTCGTTATCAGGAATTATTTGAGCTGGTGCTGGAAGAAATCAGAAGCAGTGGCTTAGAGGAGCAAATTGCCGCCGGGGTAGTACTGACCGGTGGTACCGCCAAAATGGAAGGGGCGGTGGAATTTGCCGAAGACATTTTTCAGATGCCGGTGCGCGTAGGTCAGCCTATGCATGTTTCCGGCTTAAAAGAATACGTACAGGACCCGGCCTATGCCAGTGTGGTAGGGCTGTTGCTGTACGGTAAAGATGCCCGCACCCAGCAGAAAAAAGCGGCTGATGTGCGTGATTCAGTAAGTGGCTTCGTCAAACGGATCAGCAGCTGGTTCAAAGGCGAATTTTAAGTAAGCGTAGAAACGGAGAGAGAGCTATGTTTGAGTTAATGGAAAACCACAGCGAAGAAGCTGTCATTAAAGTAATAGGTGTTGGCGGCGGTGGCGGTAATGCTGTCGAGTATATGGTCGCCAGCAATATTGAAGGTGTAGAGTTTGTCGCGGCGAATACCGACGCCCAGGCACTGCGTAATTCGTCAGCCAACATTACCCTGCAGTTAGGTTCTAATGTGACCAAAGGCTTAGGCGCCGGTGCTAACCCGGAAATTGGCCGCCGCTCTGCTGAAGAAGACCGCGAAACCATTAAGAAAACTCTGCAGGGCGCCGATATGATTTTTATCGCTGCTGGCATGGGCGGTGGTACAGGTACCGGCGCAGCGCCAATCGTGGCCGAAGTGGCGCGTGAGCTGGGTATTCTCACCGTGGCCGTGGTCACCAAGCCGTTCCCGTTTGAAGGTAAAAAGCGTACAGCCTTTGCCGACGAGGGTATTTTAGAGCTGAGCAAGCATGTTGACTCGCTGATCACCATCCCGAACGACAAGCTGTTAAAAGTGCTGGGTAAAGGCACCAGCTTGCTGGATGCGTTTAAAGCCGCCAACAATGTATTGTTAGGTGCAGTGCAGGGTATTGCCGAACTGATCACCCGGCCGGGTTTAATTAACGTCGACTTTGCCGACGTACGTACCGTGATGTCAGAAATGGGCACCGCCATGATGGGCAGTGGCCGCGCCACCGGCCCGGACCGCGCTGAAGAAGCGGCTGAGCAAGCCATTTCCAGCCCGCTGCTGGAAGATATCGACTTATCCGGCGCTAAGGGTATTCTGGTTAACATTACTGCCGGCCTGGATATCAGCATTGAAGAGTTTGAAACCGTCGGTAATGCGGTTAAAGCTTTTGCGTCAGAAAATGCCACTGTGGTAGTCGGTGCGGTAATCGACCCGAACATGCAGGACGAGCTGCGCGTGACGGTTGTCGCGACCGGTATCGGCGCCGATCGCCGGCCGGATATTAGCCTGGTGCCGAATAACCGCCCAGAGCCAATGCCAGTGTATGTGCAGCAAGGTAACACCATGCAGAAAGCGGCCCAGCAGCCAGTGCGTGACGAAGCGCCTGCTGTCAGCACCAAAGCGCAGCCGGAAAGCAAAACCAATATCGACATTTTTGATATACCGGCGTTTTTGCGTAAACAAGCCGACTAAACCTGGGTTTAGTCGCAGGCAGGGCCGACAGCAGGATTAAGCTGCTGTTCAGTGAAATTTGGCATAATTGCCACGTTATGCTATGCTTCGCCGCCATTTTGTGATTGCTTATTATTTGAGCAGGAATAAATTATGATTAAACAACGTACCATCGACAAAACAGTCAGCTCCATTGGGGTGGGATTGCACAAAGGCGAAAAGGTTACGCTTACTCTCCGACCTGCGCCGGACAACACGGGTATCGTGTTCCGTCGTGTAGACCTTGATCCGGTGGTCGACTTTAAAGTAGCACCCGAATTAGTGGGTGATACCGTGATGTGTACCTGTTTAATCAATGACAATGGCGTGCGGTTATCCACCACTGAACACCTGATGGCGGCCATTGCCGGCCTGGGCATCGACAACCTGGTGGTTGAAGTTGACTCAGCAGAAATTCCTATTATGGACGGCAGTGCCAACCCGTTCGTTTACCTGTTACTGGAAGCCGGTGTGGCTGAGCAGCGCCAGGCGAAGAAATTTATCCGCATTAAAAAGCACGTGCGGGTAGAAGATGGTGACAAATGGGCCGAATTTAAGCCGCATCATGGCTTTAAAATTGACTTCGCCATTGAGTTTAATCACCCGGTTATTGCAGAGACCACCCAGCATATGCTGATGGACTTCTCCGCCGCGGGTTTTATTAAAGATATCAGCCGCGCCCGTACCTTTGGCTTTTTACACGAAGTAGAATACCTGCGTGCCAATAACCTGGCGCTGGGCGGCAGTTTTGACAATGCTGTTGTGCTGGACGAATACCGGGTATTAAACCAGGACGGCCTGCGCTACGAAGATGAATTTATTAAACACAAAATTCTCGATGCTATCGGCGACTTATATATGGCCGGTTACAGCATTTTGGGCGAGTTTAAAGCCTTTAAAACCGGCCATGCGCTGAATAACCAGTTACTCTGTGCGGTACTGGCTAATCAGGAAAACTGGGAATTTGTGACCTTTGAAGATAAAGCGCAAATGCCGATTTCTTATCTGGCGCCGCAGCTGGCTTAAACAGCCCCTCATGATAAAAACCCGGTAAATGCCGGGTTTTTTCGTTCAAGGGGTCAGATCACTTGACGTAAATGCTGTTGAAATTAACGGCAGTTGACACTCAGCTATCTGCCATCTTCGCCGCGGCATTTTGTGCCAGTTTCAGTAACGCCTGTTTTAAGGCTCCATCGCTGCTTTGTGCCACTGCACGCAAGGCGGCCGCGGCATTGTCAGACAGTTGGTGGCTGTTTTTTTGTGGCACCGCCAGTTGGAGTTTATGGATCTGGCCATTAGGCGAGGCTTCAATCTCAATTCCGGCTAAATCAGGCAAGATTTTTCGGCGAAAATTGTCTAGAATGGCGTCGCGCTGCATTTTTAAACGGGTTAGCCAGGGCGCCGAGGCACATAAAATAACAGCCCGGCCATCACGAATACAGCTAACCTGACAAAAACTAAGTTGCTCCAGTTGTAATACTTCAGCCAGTACCCGGTTTAGCTGTTGCACCAGGCTAACCTGTTGCTGCTGCGATGCCAGCGGGCTGTGTGATAACACCTTGCTGATATCGAGCGGTTTTTGCGTATAACGGGCCATCGCGTAAGCACCTGTAGCAGCGAATACATCGGCACAGTGTAGCAGCTTCTGCCAGTGCAGAGAATGTTATACCTTGAAAGCGTTAGCATAGGGCACCATATCTGGCGTAATATGCTTAAGCGCTAGCACTTTTATACTGGCAAGGCCAATGGCCGCCGGGGCTGCACTGCAGTTTTAACTTAATATGGTATTTGGATAATGTTTGGAAAACTTTTTGCCAAATTATTTGGTAGCCGCAACGACCGCTTCTTAAAAAAATTAGAAAAACAAGTTCAGCAGATCAATGCACTCGAGGCCGAGTTTGAAGCCTTATCCGATGACCAGCTGAAGCAAAAAACGGCAGAATTTAAACAGTTACTGGCCAACGGCAGCACACTGGACGACATTTTACCGCAAGCTTTTGCCACAGTGCGCGAAGCCAGCAAAAGGGTATTCGGCATGCGTCACTTTGATGTGCAGCTGATTGGCGGTATGGTGCTGCATCAGGGCAAAATTTCTGAAATGCGTACCGGTGAAGGTAAAACCCTAACCGCAACCCTGCCGGCCTACTTAAATGCGTTAAGTGGCAAAGGCGTGCATGTTATTACGGTAAACGATTACTTAGCACGGCGTGATGCCCAGACCAATGCGCCGTTATTTGCCTTTTTAGGGTTAACGGTTGGTGTTAACGTGCCAGGAATGGCACACCCTGATAAACAACAGGCGTATCAGGCTGATATTACTTATGGCACCAACAACGAGTTCGGCTTTGATTATCTGCGCGACAATATGGCATTTTCGCCGCAAGACCGCGTACAGCGCGATCAGGCCTTTGCCATTATCGACGAAGTTGACTCCATTCTAATTGATGAAGCCCGTACGCCACTGATTATCTCCGGCCCGGCCGAGGACAGCTCAGAGCTGTACAAGCAAATTAACGTACTGGTACCTAACCTGGTAAAGCAGGATAAAGAAGACGAAGAGGGCGCTCATGGCGACGGCCACTTTACTGTGGATGAAAAAGCCCGTCAGGTGTATTTAACCGAACAGGGCCAGATTAAAGTAGAAGAGATGCTGCGCGAACAAGGCATGATTGGCGAGCACGACACCCTGTTCTCGGCGGCCAATATCACCTTATTGCACCATGTGTATGCCGCACTGCGCGCCCATCAGCTGTTTAAACGCGATGTCGATTACGTGGTAAAAGACGGCGAAATTGTTATTGTCGATGAGCACACCGGCCGTACCATGGAAGGCCGGCGCTGGTCAGAAGGGTTACACCAGGCGGTAGAAGCCAAAGAAGGGGTAAAAATTCAGAATGAAAACCAAACCTTAGCCTCTATTACCTTTCAAAACTACTTCCGCTTGTATGAAAAACTGTCTGGTATGACAGGTACTGCTGATACCGAAGCTTTTGAGTTCCAGCAAATTTACGGCCTGGAAACCATAGTGGTGCCAACTAACCGCCCTATGGTGCGTAACGATATGGCTGACCTGGTGTATTTAAACGCCGAAGATAAATACCAGGCGATTATTGCCGACATTACTGCTACCCGCGACGCCGGCCGGCCGGTACTGGTGGGTACAGCGTCAATTGAAAGCTCTGAGTACTTATCTAGTTTACTGAATAAAGCCAAAATTAAGCACCAGGTATTAAACGCCAAATTTCACGCCAACGAAGCGCAGATTATTGCTCAGGCGGGCCAACCTGGTACCGTGACTATTGCAACCAATATGGCCGGTCGCGGTACCGATATCGTGTTGGGTGGCAGCTTACAGGCCGAGTTAGCGGCTTTGGGCACTGACGCTAGCGACACGCAAAAAGACAAAGTAAAAGCCGACTGGCAGCAGCGGCATGACGCGGTAATCGCCGCCGGTGGCTTACATATTATTGGTACAGAGCGGCATGAATCGCGCCGTATCGACAACCAGTTACGTGGCCGCTCCGGCCGTCAGGGCGACCCGGGTTCAAGTCGTTTTTACTTGTCGCTGGATGACGCTTTAATGCGTATCTTCGCCTCCGATCGGATGGCGGGCATGATGCGCCGTCTGGGTATGGAGAAAGGCGAAGCTATCGAGCACCCTTGGGTTAGCCGGGCTATTGAAAATGCCCAGCGCAAAGTAGAAGCACGTAACTTTGACATTCGTAAGCAACTGCTTGAATTTGACGACGTAGCCAACGATCAGCGTAAAGTGGTGTACGAGCAGCGTAATGAGCTGCTGGATGCCACCGATATCAGTGAAACCATCCAGGCTATCCGCGCCGATGTGGTTGATGGTTTAATCAGCCAGTATATTCCGCCGCAGTCACTGGACGAAATGTGGGACATTCCGGGCCTGGAGCAACGTTTAAAAGCTGACTATATGCTGGAGCTGCCAATAGCACAGTGGCTGGCGGACGATAAAAAGCTGTTTGAAGAAAAGCTGCGCGAACGTATTCAACAGGAAGTTGAGCAAGCTTATAGCCACAAAGAGCAACAGGTAGGGCCGCAGGTACTGCGTCAGTTTGAAAAAGCCATTATGCTGCAAAGCCTGGACACTCACTGGAAAGAACATCTGGCGGCGATGGACCACCTGCGTCAGGGCATTAACCTGCGTGGCTATGCGCAGAAAAACCCGAAACAGGAATACAAGCGTGAAGCCTTCGAGCTGTTCTCTGCCATGCTGGAAAACCTGAAAATTGATGTGATAGGTGTACTGAGCCGGGTGCAGGTACGTGCCGCCGAAGATGTCGAAGCGGTAGAGCAGCAGCGCCGTAAAGCCGATGCAGTGCCACACGATTATCAGCATGCTGAAGCTGAGCAGGTTGGCGGTGAGGTACCGGCCGGTATGCCAAGCGGCCCGGTGTTTCGCGAGCATGACAAAATAGGCCGTAATGATCCTTGCCCGTGTGGCTCGGGTAAAAAGTACAAGCAGTGCCACGGTAAGCTGGTATAGCAGCCGGTTTTTTAGAACAAAGTCAGCTTAGGCTGGCTTTGTTGTTTCTGGAGGTAAAATGCAGAATAAGGTTATTCATGTTGCCGTAGGTGTGATTATGCGTCAGCAGCACATATTGCTGGCGCTACGTAGCAGCAAGCAGCATCAGGGCGGAAAATGGGAATTTCCCGGCGGTAAGGTAGAGCCCGGAGAAACAGTGCCGCAGGCACTGGCTCGCGAGCTATTAGAGGAAGTGGCGATTGACGTAACGCACAGCAGTGCTTTTATGCAGCTGGAGTATGCCTATCCGGAAAAAACCGTGCTGCTGGATATTTATCTGGTCAGCGCATTTAACGGCGAGCCACACGGCCGTGAAGGCCAGCCCCTGCGCTGGGTAGCGATAGATGAGCTTAGCAGTATCGATTTTCCCGACGCCAACCAGCCGATTGTTGAGCGGCTACTGCAGCATTTTGCAACACAAGAACGCTGTTAATAAATGCCGTTAAAGCATTAATCAGTGTTTAAAGAAATCGTTATCTTGCGTGATAAGTTCCTGCTCCAGCTCGGCCAGGTATTCTTCAGATAGCGCAGCGTCGATAGGCGCTTTATCGGGTATGCGGTGGTTTTCTGCTGCCCAGTCGCCTAAGTCAATCAACTTACAGCGCTCAGAGCAAAATGGCCGGAAAGGTGATTCGGCAGACCAAACTACATCTTTATCGCAGGTAGGGCATTTTACTTTCATTGCTTGGTTCCACTAAGATTTTCCATGATCTTAACAGCAAGCAAGCCGGAAGCTGATATTTTTTTCGCTGCTGCTGCGACCGTTTTCATCACACAATTGCATAAAACGGATGGCGTAGCGGTATTTATTACCACTTACCGTAGGGTATACGCCGGCTTCCAGCGGATAACAAATACGCAGCAGTTCGTGTTGCTCGGTATTATGTTGATAAAAGCCGTTTTGGGCGTTGACGGTAGCAAACTGGCCTTTTTCGCGGCAAAACCCCAATACAAAGCTTACTGCCTGCTGCAGCAAATTAAACTCGTTAAACCAGGTATTGGCCATAAGGGTGCGCTCGGCCTGTGGCAGATTAAACCAGTATTGCAGCTGGGGCAGATCAAAGTAGCAGGCGCCGCCGGGTATGGCGAAACGCTGGCGTAGCGGCGAGAGAAACTTGTCTTCTTTTAAGTTGCCAACAAACTTGCTACTACGTAGCAGCTCGCTTTGCAACCTGACAGCTTGTTGTAATACCGGCTTTAGTTTGTCATCCGACACCGAAGGGTGATTGGCCCAGGCGACTAATGCCGTCTCACAGCGCTCGCAATCTTTAATCAGATCAGGGCGAATGTCATTACGGTCCAGTACCTCTATCAGTGCAAATAAGGTGCTGAAAAAGGCCTGTTGTTGCCACTCGCTATCCAGCGCTTTAAGATTGTGCAATTGGCTTAGTAACTGCTCTAAACGCAAATAGGTGCGTAGTTTTTCGTTCAGTGGATGTTCGTAGATAAGTTCGGTCATTCGTTTGCTGTGCTATGCCTGTTACGACAGCATACTGAACCCTCTGCTATAACGACTGTGCGGCCAGCTGCAAATAGTGTTGGTGCAGCCTGGCAACCTGAGGGGCTAAATCAGCAATACTGCTGTCATTGGTAATAATATCGTCGGCCAGTTGTAGCCGCCCGGTGCGCGAAATTTGCGCCGCCATTATGGCATTAATTTGTTGCTCACTGCTGTTGTCGCGTGCCATGGCACGTTGTCGCTGCAGGTCTTCCGCCAGATCTATCACCAGTACGCGTTGCACCAGGTGCTGCAGTTTATTTTCCAGCAACAGCGGTGCTACCAGTAACGCATAAGGCGACGTTAACGCTGCCAACTGTGTCAGCAATTGTTGCCTGATGGCCGGGTGTAACAGTTGTTCCAGCCAGGCTTTGTCTGCGGCGTTACTAAACACACGCTGGCGCAGGGCTGCGCGGTCCAGCTCGCCAGCCTGGTTTAGTATGTTGCTGCCAAAGTGCTGGCATATCGCCGCTAAACATGTTGTACCCGGCTGCACTACCTCACGGGCTACGATATCGGCATCGACATACTGCACACCCAGTTTAGCAAATAAGGCTGTTACCGTGCTTTTACCGCAGCCAATACCGCCGGTTAATCCCACAACGTAGCCTGACAAGCTGTTATAGCCCCAAATAGCGTAAATAGGCGTTGGTCATTTGTTCGCCCCATAGCATGGCTATCCAGCCTGCAGCAGCAATGTAGGGACCAAACGGAATAGGCGTGGCTTTATCTTTACCCTGAATACTCAGCAGTATAATGCCAATTACTGCACCTACCACAGACGACAATAAAATGATCAGCGGCAGCTGTTGCCAGCCCAGTAAGGCGCCAAATACTGCCAGCAGTTTAAAGTCGCCATAGCCCATGCCTTCCTTGCCGGTTAACAGCTTAAACAGCCAGTACACGCTCCACAGGCTTAAATAACCGCAAGCGGCACCGACAATAGCCTGCGCCGGGTTAACCAAGGCTGAATCAGTTAAGCTAAACAGCAGCGCCAGCCACAGCAGCGGCAGGGTTAGCTGATCCGGCAGCAGCATTTTATCAATATCTATAAAGGTTAATGCTATCAGCAGCCAGGTGATAAAAATAAACAGCAATGCTGGCAGACCAAAACCCAGTTGCCAGGCGACAACGCCAGATAACAGCGCCGTTAACGCCTCTACCGCCGGATAACGCGGGCTAATAGCCGTTTGGCACTGGCGGCATTTACCGCCGAGTAATAACCAGCTAAGAACCGGAATATTATCCCGTGCCCGTATCGGCGTTTGGCAGGCCGGGCAGCGCGAGCGTGGCACCGCCAGGTTAAAAGGCGCTGCTGGCGCTACAGTAGCGCTATCGGCTGCAAAATACGCCTGATATTCCTGCTGCCACTCACGCTCCATCATAATGGGCAGGCGGTAAATCAGCACATTTAAAAAACTGCCCACTATCAGGCTAAGCAGCGCCACAGTGGCAATAAACAGCGCCGGGTAGGCGCTAAAGGCATCAAACAACGCTTGCATCAGACCAGGTCACCCATACCGAAGATTGGCAGATACATGGCGATAATTAAGCCACCGATTATAACGCCCAGCACCGCCATTATTATCGGTTCCAGCAAGGCGGTTAAACCATCTACCGCATCATCGACTTCCTGCTCGTAAATATTAGCGACTTTACTTAGCATACTGTCCAGCGCACCGGTTTCCTCGCCGATAGACACCATCGAAATCACCATTTCCGGGAACTGATCGGTTTGCTTCATTGCCAGGTGCATCTGATTACCGGACGATACTTCCTCACGGATAAATAAAATCGCGTTTTTATACACTTCATTACCCGAGGCGCCGGCGGCTGATTCCAGCGCTTCTATCAGCGGTACACCGGCGGCGAAAGTGGTCGATAAGGTACGGGCATAACGCGCTACCGCGGCTTTATTTAAAATATTACCAATAACCGGCAGGCGGATAATTAAACCATCGGCCCAGGTACGAAATGCAAGGTTGCTGGCATAAGTCTTTTTGACGATAAAAAAAGTAGCAACAATAGCGCCGAGAATAATCCACCAATAGGCTTGCATTGCTTCGGAAATACCTAACACAAACTGGGTGAAGGCAGGAAGCTCTGCACCAAAGCCTTTAAATATTTCGGCGAACTGCGGCACAACAAACATTAATAAAATAGATGTTACAACGCTTGCTACTATTATTACCGCCACCGGGTAAAACATGGCTTTTTTAATCTTGGATTTTAGCGCCTCAGCCTTTTCTTTATAAATTGCCAGCCGGTCAAAGATAGAGTCGAGTGCGCCGGACGCCTCACCGGATTTTACCAGGTCGCAGTATAGCTCATCAAAGTACTTAGGATGTTCGCGCAGGGTTTCCGACAGCGGCAAACCGGCCTGCACCTTAACCGATATTTTCTGCATTAAAGTGCGCAGGCTTTTATTGTCTGAACCGTTGGCAATGAGGTCAATCGATTGCACCAGCGGTACGCCGGCACCGAGCATGGTCGCAATTTGCCGGGTCACAACAGCAATATCCAGCGCAGTAATTTTGCTGCCATCGCCAAATAGCGGTTTCGGCTTTTTCTTAACGCCAGACGGGGTTATACCCTGCTGGCGCAATAAGGCTTTTACCTCAGCAATGCTGGTGCCTTTAATTTCACCGTCAATTTTTTTACCACGACGGTTAACGCCTTTATAGTTAAAGGTTTCCAGCTCTTTTATTTTAAATTGTTGTGCCTGAGCCATATTGTCTTGTCCTGTTGCTGCGCTAGTGCGCCATTACTTAAATGCAGTATTAACCACTAAAACTTACCACTTAACACTAAGCAGTTAAAACTAAGCACTTATTTAGCCCTTAGTAACCCGGTTAACCTCGGCCAGGCTGGTTAAACCGGCGGCCGCTTTAATCAGCCCCGACTGGCGCAAATTATTTACGCCCTCAGCTTGTGCCTGGGTAGCAATATCCAGCGAGTTACCGCCCTGCATAATGATATCGGCCATTTTGCCACTTACCGGCATTACTTCATAAATACCCACCCGGCCTTTATAGCCGTTGGTGCAGTGCTCGCAGCCGACCGGTTTAAAAATCTTAATGTTCGGCAGTTGCTGCGCGGTAAAGCCTTGCTTTAACAGCTCCGCCTCAGGCAGTATTTCCGGCTGCTTGCAGTGGCTGCATAAACGCCGTGCCAGGCGCTGGGCAATAATTAACGATACCGAGCTTGCCACGTTATAAGAGGGTACACCCATATTCAGTAAACGGGTTAGGGTTTCTGGCGCCGAGTTGGTATGTAGGGTAGATAACACCAAGTGGCCGGTTTGCGCCGCTTTAATGGCAATTTCGGCGGTCTCTAAATCACGAATTTCACCTACCATCACCACATCCGGGTCCTGGCGTAAAAAGGCTTTTAATGCCGAGGCAAAGGTTAAACCGGCACGCGGGTTTACCTGCACCTGGTTAATGCCGGCTAAGTTAATTTCTACCGGGTCTTCAGCGGTAGAAATATTGGTCTCACTGGTATTCAAAATGGCCAAACCGGTATATAACGACACCGTTTTACCCGAGCCGGTAGGGCCGGTTACTAAAATCATGCCCTGCGGCTGGGCTAACGCATCTAAGTACAGCTGTTTTTGGTTTTCTTCATAGCCTAATACATCTATGCCCAGCATGGCGCTGTCAGAGTCGAGAATACGCATTACAATTTTCTCGCCCCACAGCGTGGGCAGGGTACTGACACGAAAATCAATAGACTTTTTCGCCGATAACTTTAATTTAATGCGGCCATCCTGTGGTACGCGCTTTTCGGCAATGTCGAGGCGCGACATAACCTTTAACCGTGCTGATAAGCGGGTAGACAGCGCTACCGGTGGGCTGGCCATTTCATGCAAAATGCCGTCGATACGAAAGCGGATGCGGTAGGTTTTTTCGTACGGCTCAAAGTGTAAGTCAGACGCGCCTTTGCGAATGGCATCCAGCAGCATTTTATTGATAAAGGCAATAATCGGCTGGTCTTCTTTATCTACCTGTACGCCGCCGCCTTCATCGTCTTCTTCCTGCACTATACCCATAGAGCCGAGATCCCAGTCGCTGTCGCTGAAATCTCCGCCCAGGCTGCTGTCAAACAGCTTATCAATCAGTTTGTGCAGTTTGTCGTATTCAACCACCACCACTTCGGCATTTAAGCCGGTATTAAACTCAAAGTCTTCAATGGTTTGAATATTGGTCGGGTCGACCACCGCTAAAAACATGGTGCGGCCGCGCTTACCCAGCGGCAGCATATCGCTTTTGCGGATCAGTTTTTCGTTGCGTAAATCCTCTGGCACACTGTCCAGATGATAATGTTCCAGGTCCATACTAATGGCCTGGCTAATACCGGCAGCCGCCTGTGCCAGCTTGTCAGAGCTAATCAGCTTTTCGTTTATCAATAGCTCAGGCAGGTTTTTATACTGGCCGCCTTTATCGGTAACCGCCTTGGTCGCCAAGTCGGCATTAATAATGCCCAGCTGTACCAGGCGTTTAAATAAGGTAGAGGTAGTGGTTACGGCCATTAAGCTAAAACATCCTGATTTTGCTAATAAGACTTAGATAAAGTTAACTGATTATGCCACTTAATGTAGGTTATTCAAGTTTGTTACAGGTTGCTATAAGGCTAATTCCAAAATAAAAAGCCAGCTTCTGCTGGCTTTTCCATGAACAATACTAATTATTTGATACGGGGTAAATATTGAGGATCAACTGTAGAAGTTTCGTCGTTAACAGTATAAGTGACAGTGCCGACAGGGTTACGTTCTGCATCAATATCTACAGTAAACGTATCCAATTTCGCATTACCTGTGCCGCCAAACAACACGGTAATAGTACCATTGTCTGCATCTGTACGAGCCCAATTTACAGACGTTATACCAGTAGTTGCTAAATCTGCTGCCACAAGAGCATCACCATCTTCATTACAGAATTGAACGTTTGCACATAGCTGGGTGAAGTCTGTGGGTAATTGTGCAAAACGTGAGCTGTGCTCAGACACTGCAATTTGCAGTGAGCGGATTGCATTAGATGCTTTAGAAGTTGATTCAGCACGAATGGTATAAACTTGGTACTGCGGAATTGCTACCGCTGCCAGAATACCGATGATCGCTACTACGATCATTAATTCAATCAAGGTAAAACCTTGTTGTTTAGCACGTTTTAAATTAATCATTTGTTACTTCTCCTGATGTTTTAATAGCCGCTGGGGCTAACCGTTATTTTGGCTATTTTTACAAAGTGCGCAAGCTAAATGTAACTAAATTTATTGGCTCTGTTTAACGCTTTGTTTGTAATGGTTATTTTTATCTGGTTGGTGAAATTGTATGCAGTTGCATATAGTAATAAAGTACTAGTTAAATTACTCTAATTTTTCCTGCCTACTGCAACCCGCGGTTATTAAACGCCGAAAATGGGTAATTTAACGCGCGCTGCCGCTAAATGTTAATGCTGGTTTTTTAAGCGTTAAGGCGGGAAATGCGGCAACTTGTATAGTGGCTTGTTAAAGGAGGGGAATGGCGGCGTTAGCCTATTTGCGGTTTTATTGGTATCACCTATAATACTGCTTAATGAAAAAAATTGTACTAGATACCAATATTCTCGTTGCAGGACTGCGGTCTAAGCAGGGAGCCTCGTATAAGCTTTTATCAGAGCTTACAAATAATTGCTTTAAGCCAGCGGTTTCCGTGCCGTTGTTTTTCGAGTATGAAGCGGTGTTAAAACGTCCGGGATTGATCCCTAACCTTGGGGCTGAAGATATTGACAACATTCTGAATTATTTGCTTAGCAAAGCGACATTATGCCAGATTTACTATTTATGGCGACCATGCCTGAAAGATCCGCAGGACGATATGGTGTTAGAACTTGCTGTGCAATCGCAAAGCCAATTTATTGTTACGTTTAACGTGCGTGATTTTAGTAAAAGCGCGTTGTTTGGTATTACAGCAATAACGCCGCAACAGTTTTTAGCACTAAACCGGAGTGAAAAATGAGTACTTTAAGTTTACGCTTGCCCGATTCTTTGCATAAACAAGTGAAGGCGCTGGCGAAAAAAGACGGTGTGTCGATTAATCAGTTTGTGTCATCTGCTGTGGCTGAAAAAATGACTGCACTATTGACTGAAGAGTATTTAATAACAAGGCAACAACAAGGCAACGAGCAAGCATTTTTGCAGGCTATGGATAAAGTGGCCGAGGCCGAGCCTGCGCCATACGATAAATTAAAAAAGTAGCAGCGATACATTGCGGATGATTGGCGATAGAAACCTGATGCGCCATACCTATGATAGCACCAAGTTTGAAGCTGTTTTGCAGTCTATCGCCAAAGAGTATTTACCCATGTTGTCTGAATTGCAGTAGATGTGCAAAAGACTGCAAGACATTCAAAGCCCTGCATTACATGATCATATACAGCGCATTGGTAGACTTATTTATCCGCAGCGATAAAAGCCGACAGTGCGCTGGTAACTTAGATGAGTTTCCGTTCGTTTAGTGCTTTGGTTAGCTGATCTGCAAATTGTGTTAGTAGCGGTATAAAACCGTGGGCGCTGTTTAGTGCTTCAGCCAATATGGCAGGGTCTTCAATATATTCATGTACCATTTTATTGCGCAGTTGTCTGGCTAACAGCCAGCTTTCTGCTGATTGTAACCAGCCATATTTTTCAGCTTTATTAAGGTTGTCCAACACCGGGCCGGTTTTTTCACCCAGCGCGGTCAGCACGGCAGGTAATAATTTGTCGCCAATGTTGTCTTGCAGGCGACCAAAGCGGCTAGCAAAGGCATCCAATTGCTCTGATAAGGCAATATTGCTATCAAGATCGGCCAAAAACTGCGTATTAATGGGTTGGCTGAATAACCTATGGCTTGTTTGTAGCAGATAATGGCTCTCTTTGCCGACAACGCGAACTAAAAACTGTAGTCTTAATGTTACATCGTTTGTCATAACAGGATACCTTTGGCGGCAATGTCGTGGATCGGCGTTTTTGCCATATTGGGTGCGCTAACAATCACATCAATTTTTTGTAGCCCCAGCGCCAGCATAAGCCTGGCTTCTAAGCGGGCACTTGCCATTACAGGCTGCTCAATAGGGTGTTGTAGCTCAATAAATAAGTCGATATCGCCGCCTTGCTTGGTATCGTCTGCTCTGGAACCAAACAGCTTAACGTTGGCATCCGGGCCGAATATCTCTTTTGCCAGTGTGTTAATAATATTGGCCTGCTGTTGGCTTAAGCGCATATAAGGGCTGACCTTTTTAAGGTGACTAAACTGATGAAAGTGTAGCAAATAAGCTGGTATAAACACAGACGAAACACAGGCAGCTAACCTTGCAGCTGATTAACCCGCCAACAGCGCCATGCGGGCTAAAAACGCCTGACCCCAGGGCGATAGCAGCCAGGTAACCAGCAGGGTGTTGCCGAGGATAACAAAGCCAAATTCACGCCTGAAGGATAATTTGCTGCGTTTATGCGCCAGCTGTTGTTGGGCAAGATAAGCTCCGGGCCAGCCGCCAATTAAGGCAAACAGCTGCAGGCTTTCTTCTGCCAGGCGGTTGCCATGGCGGGCGATGGCGGCCTCTTTGTCTATTTTATATAGCCAGTAAGTCATCAGGCTGGCTTCGATATACAGCAGTGGCAGCACGTAAAGCAGTTTGCCAAACAGCAGCGCCAAGATAACCGCCAAAAAAAAGGCAAGACGAAAAAACAACGCAAACTGGCTGGCCTGATTAATATCCGTAACGCTGCTGAGTGCTGATTGTGGCGCAGGGGCGGGTGTTTTTTTGCCTTCAGCGCTAAAACGCCAGGGGGCGGCGATAGCGCGGCCGCGTTTATCGGTGCTTAAGCTAAATTGCAGCTGGTCGCCTTGCTGTGGCCGGCCTTCAGTGCCGGCAAAGTCGCGGATATGGAAAAACAGTTTTTGCGCGTTCTGCTGACACAATACAAAGCCAAAGCCTTTATCGTCACGCCAGAACACTACGGTACCGGTTAATTGCATCGGGTTATCCTGCTGGCTTGCCTCGCTCCGTGAGACCCGCCTACTGTAGCAGAAGTTTAATCGGCCGTGGTCGAATCAGCCGCTAACTTTGTTACTTAATGTTATTTGCGAGTTTTGTCAGTTGCGTGGCCAGTTCGGGCAGGGCTGTGTTAGTTGTTTCCCACACAACATCCAGGTTGATATCAAAATAACCGTGCGCTATGCGATTTCGCATGCCTTTCATGCTGCGCCATGGAATTTCGGGGTGTAAGGCGGCAAAATCGGGTTCAACTTGCATGATTTTGGTTGCCGTTTCACCTAAGACCAATAAATTTAACACTACAGCTTGCTGCGTTTTCTTATCTGTTAAGAAATCTGCCTTTGCCATGCCATCTATATAGGAGCATGCCAGAAAAACGGATTCTTGCATTTGCCCGATGTAAGTGACAATTCTGCTTTCGGTCATACGGGAATGGCTTGTTTCAGCACCTGGATACGTATTTTTTCCGGTAGATCACCTGGCGTGAGTAAATCTACCGGCACGCCGAGCGCTTCTTCCAGACTTAATTGTAATTCACCCAGATCAAACAAGGTGGTGCTGGGCAAGGCGTCTACTAATAAATCAAGATCACTGGTTTCGTTGTCCTTTGCATTAGCGACAGAGCCAAAAATGCGTGGATTGGTTGCATTGTAGCGGCTAACCAAACTGTGTATCAGTGCCCTGTTATGTAATAGCGCTTCAGATGGACGCATAACATTCTCCGCTAACGACAATTTTTATGCAGTATAGCCTGTCTATGGCAATTTATCTGCCTCAGAACTTACGCCAAGATGCTTAGCCGCATCGATAAATCTATCGCCTGCACATGCTTGGTCAGGGCGCCGCTGGAGATATAATCGACGCCGGTGGCGGCCAGCTCGGTTAAGCGTTCGCTGGTTATATTGCCTGACACTTCCAGTTTGGCCTGGCCATTATTCAGTGCCACAGCCTGGTTAATATCGGCGAGTGAAAAATTATCCAGCATAATAATGTCGGCACCGGCAGTCAGCGCTTGTTGTAGCTCCTGCAGGTTTTCAGTTTCAACCTCTACCGGCTTGCCGGGGAAGTTTTGCCTTGCGCTGGCCACGGCATTGGCAATAGAGCCGGCGGCAGCAATATGGTTTTCTTTAATCAGAAACGCATCATACAGGCCAATACGGTGGTTTTTACCGCCACCGACAGTAACGGCGTATTTTTGTGCAAAGCGCAGGCCCGGCAGGGTTTTACGGGTGTCGAGCAAGCGGGTTTTACTGCCGGCTAAAAACTGTACATAGTGGGCGGTAACGCTGGCGGTGGCGCTTAACAGCTGTAAAAAGTTCAGCGCGGTGCGCTCGCCGGTGAGCAAAATACGCGCCGGGCCGCTCAGCGTGCACAGCACGGAGTTGGCGCTAACCTTATCACCGTCTTTTACCTGCCAGTTAAGCTGCACTTCGCCGCCCAATTGGCGAAATACCTCATCGGCGAAGGCGGTACCGCAAACAACACAGTCCTCACGGGTAATAATAGTGGCGCTGGCCTGTTGCTGTGGCGGAATAAGCGAGGCAGTAATATCGCCCTGTGCCAGTGGTAAAAAGCCGAGATCCTCGGCCAGTGCAGCCGCGACGGCGCGCTCTAATTCTTGTTGCTGTAGGGTGTTGTGGCTAGTGGTCATAAGTGGGTTCGGTCGCTGTTTTAATGTTGGATCAGGGTTAGCTGATTACCTTGTTGGTGAAATTCTAACTGTTTCAGGGCGCTCATGCCCAGTAATATCTCGGTGCCGCTACCGCTATTGTTTAAGCCGGGCACTATGCTGGCCGGAATATTACTTAGCACTATATCGCCCAGTTGCAGCCTGTCGATGCGGCTGCTGTAAGCGGTGGTGATGCCGTTGGCGGTGCTAACTTGCATGGCGCGGCCAACTGGCAGGCCGAGCTTTTCAGCCGTTGACGCTGCAATTGCCACCGTAGTAGCGCCGGTATCCAGCATAAAATCGACCGGTTGGTTATTTAGCAGGGCGGTGCCAACATAGTGGCCGCTTTTATTGCGAATTAGCACTGTGCGGGTTTCGCCGCGGCTGCCCTGCACGCTGTTAAGTTGCGAATTGGGGTTTAGCTGTTTGTCGATGGTGTCCTGAAAAAACAAATACAGCAGTACCATGACAATTAACCAGGCGATGATGGCGAAGGTCTTACCATAGTGGTTTGTCGGCTCGGGTGCTTGCATTACAGCTCTGCGGCAGTGACAATATTGCCATAGCTTACTGATCAAGCCCGGCAAAGGCAAAACTTCTGATGACGGCCACCCTTCCGGTAATAACACAGCGTAACAGCCCGCATTGTGATGAGCGCCCTGCTGGTGAATGCATCAGCTTGCTGGTGATCCACAATATTAGCCTGCCGGCCGGTGAATTTGCCGCTGCGCCTGAGCATAGTTTTGTTGACGCGCTGTTTCGCGGTGTGCTGGACTGCACTGCACACCCCGGTCTCGCCGGTTTGCAGGGGGTAAGGGTGTCAGCACATTGTGTTATCTGGCGCGATGGCTCGGTGTTTCAGTATGTGCCTTTTGCTAAACGGGCCTGGCACGCCGGTGTCAGCCAGTTTGCCGGCCGTGAGCGCTGCAATGATTTTTCTATTGGTATTGAATTAGAAGGCACGGACGATATACCGTATACTGAGCAGCAATATCAAAGCCTTATTCAGCTGACATTTTTTTTGTGTCAGCAGTATCCGGCTATCACGCCGGAGCGTATAACCGGGCACAGTGATATTGCACCAGGGCGCAAAACCGACCCGGGCCACGCGTTTGACTGGATGCGTTACCGCAGCGCGATAACAAGCGCGATAAAGGAGTTTTCTAGATGACATTAATCAGTATGTTGCTGGCATTAATTATTGAGCGCCTGGCCGTGCGCAGCGACACCTGGCAGGCTGCAGGCTATTGCCGGGCTTATGTGCGCTTTAGCGCCCGTTCCAAACTTAGCCTGCTGTCGGCGCACAGTCTGGGGCAATACCTGTGGCTGGCCCTGCCTGGCATAGTGGTGGCGTTGGTGCTGCATCTGCTGGACAGCCATTTACTGAGTATGCTCATCAACACCCTGGTGCTGCTGGTGGCGGTTGGCTGCTGGCATTATCGTCAGCTGTATAAGCAGTATTTAAATGCAATGGAGCGCGGCGACGAAGAAGCGGCCTTTATTAGCATGCAGCAAATTCGCAGCCAAATGGGCAGTGCCAGTGAACAATACAGCTATGGCCAGATACTGCTGTGGCTAAACTTTCGCTACTACGCGGCGGTGGTGTTCTGGTTTTTACTGCTGGGGGCTTTTGGTGTAATTAGCTATGTGCTGGTGCGGCATTTACAGGAAGCGGTAGACGAGCAAGATGCTGCCGACTACGCTGCTGTGCTCGGCAGCGACAGCAAGGTTGATTGTGTGGCGCATTGGGCGCTGTGGTTTCCGGCGCGGTTATTTGGCTTAGGTTTTGCCCTGGTGGGGCATTTCTCCCGTGCCTCTAATGCTTTACTGAGCTATTTTCTGGATTTTACTGCCAGCAACGAGCAGGTTGTCATAGAGGTGGCTACAGCCGCTGAAACTCTGCCGGCCGAGAGCTTAAATACGTTGGACGACACCAGCTATATGGTACAGCTGGCTAAGCGTAATATGCTGTTTTTCTTAGCCTTTGCCGCTATTTTAACCCTGACCGGCTGGTTAGGGTAAAGTATAAATCCACTGATAGGGCGCCGCTTGGGCGCCTTTTTTATTGCCAGTATTTCACTTCACGCTGAATTCACAGCCATGCTGGCAAGCTTGTTCTTACG
The DNA here is from genome assembly GCF_011634895.1 of Rheinheimera pleomorphica. Classification (GTDB taxonomy): domain Bacteria; phylum Pseudomonadota; class Gammaproteobacteria; order Enterobacterales; family Alteromonadaceae; genus Alishewanella; species Alishewanella pleomorphica. The sequence goes on from NZ_SIRR01000003.1 coordinate 341,928, forward strand.
TTAATCAACACACGTAACCAGCGTATGAAATTGAACAAGTCAGGAGTGATAAAAATGCTATTAACTATAGGAGCCGTAATTGGCGCACTGGCAGCAGGTTGGTATGCGGTATTTGGTTTAAAACCTTATACCCTAACCATGGCGGATGTTACGGAACGTTATGCCTATGTGCAGCCTGCTGCGTTAAACTTTGAACTAAAGCAGGATGAGAGTCACGGTTACCATTTTACTTACACAAGTTTTGATGGTGCTATCGTAAATGGTTATATGCGCTTACCTGAAGCGAGTATTTCAGGTACTGAGCCGGTGCCTGTGTTGATTGGCGCCCATGCGATGGGACGAGCACATGTGCGATGGTGGCAAGACAGCTTTAAAGATCGGCCTACCCGGGAGAGCACCGACAAAATCACTAAAATGGCATTGGCAAAAGGCTATGCTGTGATCACTATAGATGCCCGTAACCACGGTGAGCGCAAAGACCCACAGCACAGTATCGTTGATATTATTAACAACCTGCATTGGTGGGGAGAACGTGAGCCTTATGAACAGATGCTGATAGACACGGTGCGCGATCACCGGGTGTTACTGGACTGGCTTAGCCGTCAGCCGCAGTTTGATGCGACACGGATTGATATTGCAGGATACAGTATGGGCGCGCAGGTCAGCTTATTGCTTGCCGCAGTCGACGATAGAGTTAATCGGGTTGCTGCCGTGGTGCCGCCACATATGAGCAACCGCACTGCCATAGTCGCGCCGTTGAGCCTGCTGCAGGGCCTTACAGATAACCCTGTGTTGCTGTTAACTGCCAATGATGATGAGTACGCCAGCGAGAAGGAAAATATGCAGTTGTTTAATGCCTTACCCCATAGCGATAAGCAGCACCACAAGTTTGCCGGCGGCCACTTATTGCCCGCCGATTATGTGCAACACTTTGAGCCATGGCTGTAATGACAGCTAATAGCTTAAGCGTATTGGTGGTGGAGGATAATCGCGCGATACAGGCGAATATCGCCGATTATTTTGCTCTGCAGGGGGCTGTGGTGGACTTTGCGCTTAACGGCCGCCAGGGGGCAGAGCTGGCACTGGCACACTATTACGATGTCATCGTGCTGGATTTAACCCTGCCACAGCTAGATGGCCTGGATGTCTGCAGTTTGCTGCGGCAACAGGCCAACCGGCATATCCCTGTGTTAATGCTTACGGCACGCGATAGCCTGCAGCATAAGCTGGACGGTTTTGCCGCTGGGGCCGATGACTATCTGGTAAAGCCGTTTGATTTAGCCGAGTTATGGGCTCGGGTGCAGGTGCTGGCCAGGCGCTACCTGCAGCAACACCATGTGCTTACGCTGGGCAATATCCGGCTAAACCGTCATCTGCATCAGGCGCATTGCGATAGTAAACTAATGGAGCTTAAACCTATCGGCTTTAACTTGTTGAGTATATTGCTGGAAACGCACCCGCGGCCGGTAAGCCGATCGGAACTGTGCAGCAAGATTTGGGGTGATGAGCCAACAGAATCCGATGCGCTACGCTCGCATTTGTACCAGCTGCGTAAAACTCTGCAGCAGCATGGCGCTTCCGTTAGCATAGAAACCCAGCTCGGCGTTGGCTTTGCGCTAAAAACGGTTGCAGCAACATGATTGTATTGCCACTGCAGCGCCGTATTCTGCTTACCTTTATTGCCAGCTCAACGCTGGTTGGTGTGCTGTTTGGCCTATTCGCTATTATTTTTGCTTACCATACCGAAGATCAGCTGTTTGCCAGCTTGCTGCAAGCCGAAGCTGCTGAGGCAGAACAACAATTAGCTGCGGGTCGTGACATACAGCCGCGTCTGCCGTTTGTGCGTTATGTTGGCGATATTACCGCGTTGCCTGAGCCTATTCAGACCAAGTTGCAGCAGGCCCCTGAGCGGCGTGAATTCGCGCTGGATAATGGCCAGCATTATCACCTGTTACCTTTGTCACAAGGTTTTTTACTGGCAGATGTAACAGAGCAGCTGATCGTCAGAGCAATACGGCCACAGCTGGCAGAGTTTTTATTGTTGCTGCTGGCCGTTGTGCTGCTGTGTTCTGCCGGTTTTGCCTATGTGTTGGCCAAGCGTGTGCTGAAACCCTTACACAAACTGACGCAGCAGGTAGACAGCACGGCTTGGCAACCAAACCAGCCAATGAGTACCCGGTTTGCCGACGATTTTGCTGCTGATGAAATTGGTCGCTTAGCGCGGGCATTGCAAACGGCCTGGCAGCGGGTGGCTGAGTTTATTGGTCGCGAACAGCAATTTACTCAGGATGTATCACACGAACTGCGTACACCGCTTACTGTAATGCAAGGTGCCCTGACATTACTGCGGCATAGCCCATTAACCGCCCAACAGCTGCAATATGTGCAGCGCCTGCAACAGGCGCAGCGGCAAATACACCAGACCATTGACACTCTGATGCTATTGGCGCGCGAACACTTACCACCGGCAGAGCAGGTAACACTGTTACCTGTGATAGAACAAAGTGTATTACAGCAGCAGGCAAAATTAGCCGGTAAAGCTATTAGCTTAGAGCTGGATATTGCTTCCTCAGCACAGCTGACAATAGATCCGATGTCGCTGCTAATGCTGCTGAATAACCTGATAGGCAATGCCTTTGACTATACAGCTGCCGGTGTTATTCGCATTGCGTTTAGCGGGCAGGTGTTAACGGTGCAGGATAGCGGCTCGGGTATAGATACGCAGTTACAGCCACAGATATTTGATTGCGGTATTAAAGGTAGCAACAGCACTGGCATGGGACTTGGTTTGTCGTTGGTAAAGCGTTTATGTGATAAATGGCAAATTGCCTATCAGCTGCACAGCGATGCGTCCGGCACCTGTATCAGCTTAAAATTTCCGTCAAATCAGCCTGGTCAGACCAATTCTTTCGGCTAAGGTGTCAACCCTAAGCAATTGAGCTATTACTCTAACTATTTTCCGCTTTTGCCTTTGCATAGATTCTCTGCTTTATTTACTTGTTATGCAGAAACTGCTACCTTAACGCCACTAAAAATAAATTGGTAATACCAATTTACACGCAGCTTGAAAGCGTAACAAAACAGCGCGTGCCAAGAGGAAAAACAATACTGCATGGCAGATTTCACCATTAAACCGGCAAAACTTTCAGACCGCATTGTTGAGCAACTGGAAAACATGTTGCTGGAGGGCAGTTTTGCGCCGGGGCAGAAGCTGCCACCCGAACGCGATTTGGCCGAAATGTTTGCGGTATCGCGGCCGTCGCTGCGCGAGGCAATTCAAAAGCTGGAAGCCAAAGGCCTGGTTAGCCGGCGCCAGGGCGGTGGCACCTACGTCTGCGATAATTTGGCGGTGGGTTTAACTGATCCGCTATTTGAGCTGATTGCCCGCCACCCCGAGTCGCAGTTTGACTTGCTGGAATTTCGCCACGCGTTGGAAGGCATTTGCGCCTATTACGCGGCACTGCGTGGTACGGCGGCCGATTTTGCTCAGATTAAAAAGCATTATGACGCTATCTGTGATGCACAGCAGTTGACCGATTTAGACGCCGAGGCCAAAGCCGTCGGCAGTTTTTATTTAGCAGTGGCTGAGGCGTCGCACAATGTGGTGTTACTGCATTTAGTGCGCGGCTTAACGCCATTGGTGGAGCAGAATATCCGGGTAAACCTGGAAACCCTGCAGCAAAAGGACGGCATAGTAGGCCAGTTAAATTCGCACCGGCAACGGCTGATGCAGGCGGTGATCAATGGCGAGCCGGAAAAAGCGCGCCAGGCCAGTAATGATCACCTGGCTTTTATCGAAGAAGCCATGTTGGAAGTGGGCAAAGAGCGTTCGCGTATCGAACGTTCATTACGCCGCACCCAGCAGGGCTAACTATTTTACTAACGCAGCTGCGCAACCATAGCGCAGGCGTGCATAACCAAAGGAAACCTCGATATGTCTGAAGTCAGTAAAGTTGACATCGACGCTCTGGAAACCAAAGAGTGGCTTGAAGCGCTGGAATCGGTAGTACGCACTGAAGGGGTAGAGCGGGCGCAGTTCCTGCTGGAAAAAGTGCTGGAAGAAGCCCGGTTAGAAGGCGTAGATATGCCAACCGGTGTTACCACCAACTACATTAATACTATTCCACCGCAGCAAGAACCGGCTTACCCGGGCGATGTTAACCTGGAACGACGTATCCGTTCGGTGATCCGCTGGAACGCCATTATGATCGTGCTGCGCGGCTCGAAAAAAGAGCTGGATTTAGGCGGCCATATGGCGTCTTACCAGTCTTCGGCAGCGTTTTACGAAACCTGCTTTAACCACTTTTTCCGCGCGCCAAATGAAAAAGACGGCGGCGACTTAGTGTATTACCAGGGCCATATTTCGCCGGGTATTTACGCCCGCGCCTTTGTTGAAGGCCGCTTAACGGCAGAACAGCTGGACAGCTTCCGTCAGGAAGTGGATGGCAAAGGTTTGTCGAGTTACCCGCACCCGAAATTAATGCCCGAGTTCTGGCAGTTTCCGACTGTTTCTATGGGTTTAGGCCCAATTACTGCGATTTATCAGGCGCGTTTCTTAAAGTATTTAAACGGCCGTGGTTTAAAAGATACCAGCGCGCAGCGCGTCTACGCGTTTTTGGGCGATGGCGAGATGGACGAGCCGGAATCACGCGGTGCGATAAGCTTTGCCGCGCGTGAGAAGCTGGGCAACCTGTGCTTTTTAATTAACTGTAACCTGCAGCGTCTTGATGGACCTGTTATGGGTAATGGTAAGATTATTCAGGAATTAGAAGGCTTATTCCGCGGCGCCGGCTGGAACGTCATCAAGGTAGTGTGGGGCCGTGGCTGGGATAAGCTGCTGGCCAAAGACACCACCGGTAAGCTGCTGCAGCTGATGAATGAAACGGTAGACGGCGATTACCAGACTTACAAAGCCAATGATGGTGCCTATGTACGTAAGCATTTCTTCGGTCGTTATCCGGAAACCGCAGCACTGGTAGCCGATATGACCGATGAAGAAATCTTCGCCTTAAAGCGCGGCGGCCATGAGCCATCAAAACTGTTTGCGGCCTTTAAAGCGGCACAAGAGTGCAGCGACAAGCCAACAGTAATCTTAGCGAAAACCGTAAAAGGTTACGGTATGGGTGAAGCGGCTGAGGGTAAAAACATTGCCCACCAGGTGAAGAAAATGGACATGACGCATGTGCTGCAACTGCGCAAGCGTTTAGGCCTGGAAGATTATATCAGCGAAGAGCAGGTTAACGAGCTGCCGTATATCACGCTGCCGGAAGGCTCGCCAGAACTGGAATATCTGCACGCACGGCGCAAAGCGTTGCACGGTTATACGCCGGTGCGGCTGCCAAAATTCAGCCAGAAACTACAACTGCCAGAGCTGAGCGCCTTTGACGGCCTGCTGGAAGAGCAAAAGCGCGAAATTTCCACTACCATGGCCTACGTGCGGGCGCTGAATATTCTGCTTAAAGATCAGAATATTGGTAAGCAAATTGTGCCGATAATTGCCGACGAAGCCCGTACCTTTGGTATGGAAGGCCTGTTCCGCCAGATTGGTATTTATAACCCGGGCGGCCAGAACTATACGCCGGAAGACCGCTCTGTGGTGAGCTACTACAAAGAAGATGTGGGTGGCCAGGTATTGCAGGAAGGCATTAACGAGTTAGGCGCTATGTCATCCTGGGTAGCAGCGGCGACGTCGTACAGCACTAACGATTTGCCGATGATCCCGTTTTATATCTACTACTCGATGTTCGGTTTCCAGCGCGTCGGCGATATGGCCTGGCTGGCGGGCGACCAGCAAGCACGTGGCTTCCTGTTAGGCGCTACTGCAGGGCGTACCACGTTAAACGGTGAAGGCTTACAGCACGAAGATGGCCACAGCCATATTCTGGCTGGCACTGTGCCGAACTGTATCTCGTACGACCCGACCTATGCCTTTGAGCTGGCGGTGATTTTACAAGACGGTATTCGCCGCATGTATGGTGAAGCGCAGGAAAACATTTATTACTACATCACGGTAATGAATGAAAACTACCACCACCCGGCGATGCCAAAAGGCGCTGAAGAAGGCATCCGTAAAGGCATTTACAAGCTGGAAAGCCTAAACGGCGACCGTGGCAAGGTGCAGCTGTTAGGCTCGGGCACTATCTTAAATGAAGTGCGTAAAGCGGCTGATATTTTAAGTAAAGATTACGGCGTAGCGTCTGACGTGTACTCAGTCACCTCGTTTAACGAACTGGCGCGCGATGGCCAGGACTGCGAGCGTTTTAATATGCTAAACCCGGATGCGAAAGAGAAAACGCCTTACATTGCTACGGTAATGAACAGCGCACCGGCGATTGCTGCCACTGACTATATGAAAAACTACGCCGACCAGGTGCGCGCTTTTGTGCCAGCGGTGTCGTACAAGGTGCTGGGTACCGACGGTTTTGGCCGCTCGGACAGCCGTGAAAACCTGCGCCGCCATTTTGAAGTAAACGCCGGTTATATCGTAGTGGCTGCACTTAGCGAGCTGGTGAAGCAGGGTGAGTTGAAAAAGTCGGTAGTCAGCGATGCGATTAAGAAATTTGGCATCGACAGCGGCAAAATCAACCCACTGTACGCATAAGAGGATTATTCATGACTATTGAAATTCATGTGCCGGACATCGGTGCGGATGAAGTTGAAGTAACCGAGATTCTGGTGAAGGTGGGCGACAAGGTCGCCGCCGATCAGTCACTGCTAAGTGTTGAAGGCGACAAAGCGTCGATGGAAGTGCCTGCGGCAGAGGCGGGTGTGGTAAAAAGCATCAACGTAAAAGTAGGCGACAAGGTAAAAACCGGCAGCCTGATTATGACCTTTGAAGGTGAGGGCGCTGCGCCAGCTAAAGAAGATACGAAAGAGCAAAGCAAAGCTGAGCCGAAAGCTGAAACCGCGGCGGCGAAAAAAGCCAGCGGCGCGGCGGTACAAGAGGTTAAAGTGCCGGATATTGGCGGCGATGCCGTAGAAGTGACTGAGATTATGGTTAACGTTGGCGACAGCGTGAGCGAAGAGCAATCTTTGCTTAGCGTTGAAGGCGACAAAGCCAGTATGGAAGTGCCGGCACCGTTCGCTGGCAAGGTAAAAGAGATCAAAATCAGTGTTGGCGACAAGGTATCTACCGGCAGCCTGATTATGCTGTTTGAAACTGCAGGCGGTGCTGCTGACGATGCTGACACTATAGTAGAAACCAAAGCAGAAGCCCAAGCTGAAACAGCAAAAACTGAAGCCAAAGCCGAGCCTAAAGCAGAGGCTGCTGCAACGCCATCGGCCAGCAGCGACGGCTTTGTCGAAAACAGCGCCTATGCCCACGCTTCACCGGTTATCCGCCGCTTAGCGCGAGAATTTGGCATTAACCTGGCCAAAGTTTCAGGCACAGGCCGTAAAGGCCGGGTCGTCAAAGAAGACGTGCAAAACTACGTTAAGCAGTTAGTGAAGCAGGTTGAGTCTGGCGCAGTAAGTTCAGGCGCTGGTGCTGGCAACAGCATGGGTTTTGACTTAATCGCCTGGCCCAAAGTCGACTTTGCCAAGTTTGGTGAAGTAGAAGCCAAGCCGCTGTCACGTATTCAGAAGCTCTCCGGTGCTAACTTACACCGTAACTGGGTACGTATTCCGCATGTGACTCAGTTTGATGAAGCTGATATCACCGGCCTGGAAGACTTCCGTAAAGAGCAAAACGCATTGGCCGAGAAGAAAAAGCTCGGCGTTAAGTACACGCCGCTGGTGTTTATTATGAAAGCGGTGGCTAAGGCGCTGGAAGAATTCCCGACCTTTTGTAGCTCATTGTCAGAGGATGGCCAAAGCCTGATCCTGAAAAAATACGTGCACTTAGGTATAGCGGTAGACACGCCAAACGGCCTGGTGGTGCCGGTAGTAAAAGACGTAAACAAAAAAGGCATTATCGAACTGTCACGCGAGCTGCAGGATATCTCGGTAAAAGCGCGTGAAGGCAAACTAACCTCGGCCGATATGCAAGGCGGCTGCTTTACGATCTCCAGCCTCGGTGGTATTGGCGGTACGGCCTTTACGCCTATTGTTAACGCGCCGGAAGTGGCCATTTTGGGTGTGTCGAAATCAGACATTAAACCGAAATGGAACGGCAAAGAGTTTGAACCTAAGCTGATGTTGCCGCTGAGCGTATCTTACGATCACCGCGTTATCGACGGCGCGCTGGCGGCCCGCTTTACTGCGACGTTAGCCAGTTATCTGGCCGATATTCGTCAGATCATTATGTAACTGTTTAACGAAGAGCGAATTTTGTGTCCCGTGCTGAAAAGTTACGGGACATCGCTCAGGCAGGATGTTAAAATTCTGCCACTTTTTTCGCCTGATGGCCTTGCCCTACATGCGGCTATCAGTCAACCGAACTGACCCGATATAAAAGGTAATACGATGAGCAACGAAATCAAAACCCAAGTAGTGGTGCTGGGCGCCGGCCCTGGCGGTTACTCTGCAGCCTTCCGTGCAGCAGATTTAGGTTTAGAAGTTACCCTGGTAGAAGCCCGCAGCACCTTAGGTGGCGTGTGCTTAAACGTAGGTTGTATCCCGTCTAAAGCCTTATTACACGTTGCTAAAGTTATTGATGATGCCAAAGACATGGCCTCACACGGTGTAACCTTCGGCGCACCAGAAATCGATTTAGATAAAATCCGTGCCTGGAAAGACAAGGTAATTGGTCAGCTGACCAATGGCCTGGGCGGCATGGCAAAAATGCGTAAAGTGAAAGTGGTTAACGGTTACGGCAAATTTACCGGTGCCAATACCTTACAGGTTGGCGACACTAAAATTACCTTTGAACACGCTATTATCGCGGCAGGTTCAGAGCCAGTTGCACTGCCGTTTATTCCAAAAGATGACCCACGTGTTATCGATTCAACCGGCGCACTGGAATTAAAAGACATTCCAGGCGAAATGCTGGTATTAGGCGGCGGTATTATCGGTCTGGAAATGGGCACCGTATACCGCGCACTGGGTTCTAAAGTATCGGTAGTAGAATTTGCTGATCAGTTAGTACCAGCAGCTGATGCTGACATCGTAAAAGCCTACACTAAGTACAACAGCAAAAACTTCAACATCATGCTGTCGACTAAAGTGACTGCAGTAGAAGCGAAAAAAGACGGCCTGTACGTGACGTTTGAAGGCAAAAACGCGCCAGAAAAAGCCGTACGCTACGACAAGATCCTGGTTGCCGTTGGCCGTAAGCCAAATGGCAACCTGTTAGATGCGGCCAAAGCTGGTGTTAACGTAGACGAGCGCGGCTTTATCAATGTAGATAAGCAACTGCGCACCAACGTACCACATATCTATGCTATCGGTGACGTTATCGGCCAGCCAATGTTAGCGCACAAAGCGGTACACGAAGGCCATGTTGCGGCTGAAGTAATCTCTGGTATGAAACACTTCTTCGACCCACGCTGCATTCCATCAGTGGCCTATACCGACCCGGAAATGGCCTGGACTGGCGTTACCGAGAAAGAAGCCAAAGAGCAGGGCTTAAAAGTAGAAACCGCGACCTTCCCATGGGCAGCGTCTGGCCGTGCTATCGCTTCAGCCCGTACAGAAGGCTTCACCAAGCTGATTTTCGACAAAGAAACGCACCGTATTTTAGGTGGCGCTATTGTTGGTATCAACGCCGGTGAAATGCTGGGTGAAATCTGCTTAGCAGTAGAGATGGGTGCCGACGCCGAAGATATCGCGTTAACTATCCACGCTCACCCAACGCTGAACGAGTCTATCGGCTTAGCGGCAGAGATTTACGAGGGCTCAATCACCGACCTGCCAAACCCGAAAGCGAAGAAGAAGTAATTTTTCTGAGTTGAGTGTTTAGTACAAAGGCCGCGAATGCGGCCTTTGTTGTAATTAAGGTTATTACGCCATGAAGAGAATACTTGCTGTTGTATTGTTAATTTCGGCCTGCAGCACTTCAGCGACCAGTTATACATATATTGGATGTACGTGGTTTGTACCCACTGAGTACTCAAAAATTGCCGATAACGAGTACAGAAAGCTTCCCACATCGAATGAGCTGAGTAAGTCGTTTAGCTCAGTAATGTTTTCAACAATGGCGCCTGACAATCTGACTACTTATATTGAAATGGACCGTCTGCCTGACACTGAGGTGCTGGCCTTTTCCCATGCAGATGGTGGCGGCTTAAGCTATCAATCTTTGTTCGTTAACCGTCAAACCAGACTTGGCGATATGCTCAGCAGCGATATTTTATTAGTATCAAAAGATGATTTAGTCGTCTCAATGCTGGATGTGTCTCAGGCAGATAGTTTTCATTTAACCAGCGCCTGTGTACCGGCTCAAGTAATAGAGCGGCATTACGCTGTACAAAAAAAATTGGCACGGGGGATTAAACCGTTTCTCAGCACCGCACATGGGTTAAACATATTAGTGCCAGAGCAAAAATGATTTTGGTTAATCTAGGTACGGTGTCATCGAATTTGAATAGAAGGGGATGCTTCTGCGGAATTTCAGTATAAACCGGTTCACCTTTCTGTTTGCCATTCTAGGTGTGGCATCCTGTGCTCAGGCAGATGTTAGCGTTAGCATGGTAAATGAGCAATGCATGTTGAATAGCGGAGGCGAGAGTTTAGCATTGCAGCTTACACCGCCATGCGAGCTGGTTAAAATTGACTACAAAGAACACGACTATTATCAATATGATAAAAGCAAGGTATACATTGTCGCAGGGCAAGCTGCGCCGGTATCGCAGTTAACAAAATGGTCAGTTACCGCAGAGGACAAATGCTCACTGCAGTCACAGGCGATAATTGTTACCGATGGAAAAATTCAGCTATCTGCTGTTAAAGAAGGCGCTTTAACCTGTCCTGCCATTGGGCTTGATGAGAAGGTTTACCGAGACTTCTTCGATCGTAAAAAGGCAAAATAAGTATGAAAATTTGGGCGGTGTTAACTGTGTTTACGTTAGTGATGGCTGTGCCTGATACTGCTCAGGCTGAAATGGCTTTTAAGCAGCAAAACGAGTTAAAGCTGTTTCAGTACTATGCTCAGGCCAGCTGTTTAGCTACCGCCTTTACAGAAGGTGGGATTTACGACCAGGCAGTAAGTGCGCTAAATGGCTACCGCGAGTTTGGTGCCATGCCGCTGGAAGCCTATGAAGCATTGATAGCGCCGATACAGCAGTGGCTGCAAAAAGACTATGCCACCCAAGCGGGCAAGCAAAATAACCTGATGAAATGCATCGATTTTGCCGAGTCTGAGCAATTAGCTGAGATCTTTCGGGTTCAAAGCGAAGCGCTGAAAAATCATCCGCGAACCGAAGCCTCGGTTTAAAGCGGAGATTTACGAAGGTTCAATCACCGACCTGCCAAACCTGAGGAAAACTAAGCCATTAGGGATAAAGGGGCAAATCCGTTTGCACCCTCGGCGGTTATTCGCTAGTTATCTAGGAATCATTATTGCGTTTGTCGCGTTTCAGCCGACGCTTTTCTTTAATATCATGTTGCGGCTTCTTTTTGGTGTTTTGCTTACTCATGGCATGCTCCAGGGCAATAACCAGTTGGTGTTGTAGTCGCAGCGGGCTACAATCTTGGCTGGCGAACTAATGCTGTGAAAAACCGTGCTGCGAACCTAAGTGCTTCATATGGAATTCTCCTTCATATACAGGTTAGAGTTACGTATTACCTGGCGTGTTAGTCGCCGAGGATATCTGTAATTAGAAAATGAATATCGATACCTGGAATGTGCAGTTTAACCTGCTCACCAACGCCCTTACCCAGCATGGCCAGGCCGAGCGGCGAAAGCTCTGCTACTTCACCTTTGCTTATATCAGGGTTAGCGCTGGCGACGAGTTTTAACCAACAGCGTAGATCATCATGCATAGAGACAAGTTGCACCGTGCAGCCAGCGGTTACATACAACGGTAGTTTCTTTTGCGCAACGGCATTTAACCGCTGTGATGGGCTAAGGGGTTGTTGCTGTGTTAGCAGCGATATAAAAGAACACTCAGATGATAATGACGTTTGCTTCGCTGTTACACTGTGCACGTCGAAATCTACCCAAAACTGACGCAATGGCATGTTGCCCCCAATCTATGCAAAAGAAGGTTAAGCATTGAAATATTTAGATTTTTAAATTGTTAGAACCGGGCGCAACAGAATGCGGCCGGTTTAAGGCTGGAAGGCGAGTGGGTAATTCACTATAGGGTAAAACGCAATAAGCATTGTTGAATACTCATCTAAAATCAGGCTGTGTCAGCGGCTAATACCATAGCCAATTGGCAAACCTAAAGCAAGCCTTGCCTATAGCAGGGTGAGGCTACGGCCAATTCTTCGTCTGACATCAGCAAGCGATCATAACCAACAGCTAATAAGCCATGTTCATCATCACCTAAATCGTATTCATCGGTTAAATACTCAGCCGCACGCTCTTTGGCGCGTTTTAGAAGCCAGGCATCAAATTCCGGCGTGCCTGGGGTGGGGTTGTGAGGTTTTGTCATAAAGAGCTTTTCTCGTAAGGGTTATCTTTCAAGCCATAACGGCATAAATTAACAGCAGCGCTGCCATTAAAACTGCCAAGAGCCGGAATTTACTAAAAGCGTTACCGACAAAAAATAACGGGTAGTAAATAGCCGCCAGCGGTATTGCCAGATATATCAGCAAAATAAGAGGGGAGCTGCCAAGTTCATTGCCCGGTTGTTTAGCGATATGATAGCTGTAGCCATAGAACAACGTGACTTGCAGTAGTCCAAGCATCATATAACTTTTGCTCTGGCTAACTTTGCTAAAGGCGCTGGTGATAGTGGACAACAAAGCTGGAACAAGGCACCAGACGCTAACAAAGCCAGCCACTAAGTACCAGTCGTCGCTGGCCAGCGGGTAGCGGATGTCCTGACTTAAGCCGCGCAGTACTGCGATAAGTGCAACAATGACAAACAGTAGGGCTGTTGTTGAAACAGCGCGTGCGAGGGTGTCAGGAATTAACGATAAGCCGGATTTTGTAGTGTGCATGGATTGCATAGCCCTTTGAAATACATTTGAATATTAGGGTCAGATAAAAATTAAATCAGAGTTAATGCTGGCTACCCGCAATTACAACACCAGTGCTTGTCTAAAGATTTGTTGCAGTGGGTCAAGGTTTACATCCTGCAATACGCCGTATTTATTGCGCATACTTACGGCGTAACTGCTCGATAGTTTTACCCTTGTTTTCTTGTTTCAACCGCATACCTTCGTATTGCAGGCTGGTTTCATAGTTTTGCGGATTAGGTATAAACTTAACCGGCTTTTCTTTAACGCTGTGGGGGTAGGGCTTAGTCATATTTCCTCCTAACAGTGGCTAAAGTTTACTCTGTTAATACCTTTACTGCCAGTTTTGCTGCTTTGTCTCATTTGGCGTAATACCAGTTCAACACAATTTGTTGTTCAGAATAAAGCTTTCAATATCAAAGTGGTTTACCTCGTCCAGTATCTGGCTTTTAGTGCCGATATGAAAGCCGCGAAAGTGGATGTCGCAACCTGGCTCTGAATTGCTGTAAACCCCCGGCCCGCCACCAAAAATGTAGGTGGTACTGTCTTGATGCGCTTGCTCTGGATCTATGCTGGTTAACCAGCGAGCGGTGATCTCTGTAAGCTGCTCTGGCGTGTCCCGGCGGAAGAAGCGCAGTTTGTCGATGGCGATAACACCTTCGCTAATGTTGCCTTGAGTTAACAGTACGCCGTTTGCCGGGATCTGGTATTGGCGGGCGTCACCCTGATATTGCAACGGCTCACCGCGGGTTTGCGCAAATATCACATAGAAGGCACCAACATAATTCCCCGGCAGAATATAATGCTCAGCCTCGCGTTGTTGCACTGTTTCGCTGCAGGCGGTAAGTGAGCTACATAACAACAGTGTTCTCGTGCAGCGTTTAAGCCCTGCCGTTATTAGCGTGCTGCTGAAGAAACCGGGCATAACGCAACATCCTTGCTATAGGTGGTGAATATTGACTTGGTCTCCGAATGCACTGCGTCGCAGGCCTGATACCCCCGTTGTTTTAATTGCCACAACAACCATTGGTTAGCCATAAAGCCAGACAAGGGTAAGCCCAGCACCAATAATACAAACAGTCTGCTTTGCATCTTGCGAGCTTTTACTGCCGCAACTTTATTGGTGTAACGCCTGGCAACAATGCTCATCAGATGCAGCAATGGCAAGATCAGTGGCAGCAGTAAGAATGCACTGCCGCTTTGAATTTCTACCACTGCTGCTTGTTGCATCGCAACATAGTGCTGTTGTTGCTGCCATAGAAAAAATACAGCAAAAGCCACTGCCAACGTGTGCATTAACAGCAACAAACTTGTTTTAAGCAGTACAGGCATCAGATTGCAGTTTTCCTAATTCAAAGCATGCACGCTAACTTATTTAAACCGCACCTGCTGCAAATGTGGGTTTTGCACCGTAACTTCCAGCAGCGCAATCTCCTCCAGCAGCACTTGCTGCTCGGCTTTATGCTGCTGGATAACTAAACATTCCTGCCGCTGGTCGTTATAGCGGGTGGTGAGTGCCGTGCCGGTGAGCACGGTGCCACCGCTGAGTGTTAGCTTAAGTGGATAATGATACAGACACACCATTTCAATATAGTCATGTAAGTCGCACTTAAGCATAAACGCCTCCTAAGCGAATACGGTCACGGTTTGCCGGCTGATGGCGGCCAGCTTGCCGTCGGGCTGCCATAGTTTGGCAGCGATATGATGATAACCATCGGCGCCGTAGTCAATCTCAGCCAGGTAGCGCCACCAATCGGTATTGCTAAAGGGTAAATCATGCGCGATAAATTCGATAGTCCAGGTCAGTGAGCTGGCCGGAGCGGGTTGGTTAAGTAAGGTTAGGCTTACCGGAGGCCAGGCGTCGACCAGGGCCAGTAGCTCCAGTATGCCGGCTTGTTTGCTCTCATGGCCGGCCATGCGAATGTCACCGCCCAATTGGCGTAGCGGGCTGGCGCTAAAGGGCAGTTGACCGTGGGCAATGCGGTAATCAAAGTGGGTGGTAAATTCAGGTACCGGGCCTTGTTTTGGCAGCGTCAGACTGCTTTCTGTTTGCCACTGGGGCGCGGTATCGGCAGTTAGCTGGTGGGCCGACGGGCGGGCGGCACCAAAACTGGCCAGCAGTACCAGAGCGACCTGGTTGTCTTGCACTATGTCGACCTGCGCCTGTATAACCGATTTGCCCCGGCGCAGAATGCGCCGCTGCACGCTTGCCGGCCCGGCATTTAACGGTGCAACGAAGGAGACTGACACTGAGCGCACTGGCATGTTTTGCGGAATAACTGGCAGTAAATGCGCCATTGCCAGCGCCGCGGCCATACCGCCAAAGACGGCCCGGCCCTGGCCCCAGCCAGCAGGCACGTCAATGGCCATAGTATCTGGTTTATCTGGGCCAAATTGTTGTATTACCTGAAAAAAGTGCATCTTGTCGATCCTGAATATTGTTTGGCGGCATTGTATCAGCAGTGTGGCGCTACTTAGATGGCTAGCTTACGCCTTGGCCGGTAGCGCTGCCACAGCAGCAAAATGCCGGTCAGGGTGAACAGCAAAGAGGCGCCAGCGGTGGTGATCAGTAGCGGGTTATTAAAGTTGCTGCGTTCGTCGTAATCCATAATATGCAGCATCCAGAAAAAGTCGAACCAGCGCCAGCTGTCGGTGCGCACCCGCAGTACGGCGCCAGTGGCCGGGTCGAGATAAAAATGTGTGTTGTCGCTGTCGGCAAACTGCAGCTGCCACAGTGGTGCAGGTAGGTGGCGCACTTCGGCCGGTGCCTGTTGCAGTAACTTAATCTGGTGAAGCCCGGCCTTGCCCTGATATTGCAACTGCGCCAGTTGACTGATGTCCTGCTCGGCCAGCGCTGTTAATAACGAGCCATCGACGGCACTGTAGCGAAAACGCTGGCCACCATCGTCTATCACGTACACGGGCACCGCGCTGAGATGGCTATGGGTAACCGCCAGCTGCTGGCTAAGGTTTAATATCGCTTCGCTACTGTGCTGCGCCAGTACAACGGCCGGGCTAACCTGTGCCTGCTGCCAGTTGGCTAGTGGTTGGCTGCGTAAATGCTCGCCCCTTACCTGTTCAATCGGCAAAACGGCCATTACCAGGCCGCTTAAAAACCACAGCAGTATTTGTGCTACCAGCAGTAAACCCAGCCAGTTGTGCAGGCGGCGACACCATTTCAACATAAGACATTAATCGTCAGTGGAAGATGCTGTTATCTGAACAGAAATCAGCCGCCATTGCAAAAGCAGTGGCGCTGTATATTTAGCTGAATTTAATACTGACGGCTGCGGCGGTTATCGCGTATCAGCCACCAGATCAGGTAGCCGACAATAATGATTGGCAGTAGTGTTACGGCCAGGCTTACAGCAACACCTAAAATGGCACCAAAAAGGCCAACAGCAACAGCGAAAACGGTTGCCAGTATGGCTAACACACTGGGCAGGCAGTAAATACCAACAATGATTAATAACACGATGGCGAGGGTTCTGGTCATGGTCATTTCCTTGCGTATTGATAATTTGCATAAAGTTATTTATCTATATCAATTGCTATGCCACTATTTATTTTTAATTAAATCAATAAATTACTAAGTTTACTCTGTGTTTTTCAGCCAAGGTGAGCAACAAGATAGCCGATCTGACTATTAAGTAGTTAAAATGCGCAGCCGCGGGCAATGCAAATTAAGGGCTTTACCGATGAAACAAACTGCCAACTTAACTGGCTTACTACAACGGCTGTTAGAGCATAGCCGCCCACTATATAGCCAGGGCAAAGTGGCCGATTATATTCCGGCGCTGGCCCAAGTAGCACCGCAACAGGCTGCGGTAGCGGTGGCCACACTGGACGGTAAGATATTCAGCGCTGGCGCAGCGCAGCAAAATTTTTCCTTGCAGAGTATTTCGAAAATTTTTGGCCTGGTAATGGCAATGAACCGGTTGAGTGATGAGCTGTGGCAGCGGGTACATATGGAGCCCTCTGGCCAGCCGTTTAATTCTATCGTGCAACTGGAGTGGGAGCAGGGCATACCCCGCAATCCGGTGATTAATGCCGGGGCAATTTTGGTCGCGGATGTGCTGGTTAGCCATTACTCGGCCAGCAAAACCGCATTTTTAACCTTTTTGCGCCGTTTAACCGGGGTGGAAACCATTTATGCTGATCAGCAAGTGTACTTGTCTGAATTAGAACATGGCAACCGCAATGCCGCCCTGGCGTATCTGATGAAAAGTTTTGGCAATATTGAAGCCGAGGTACCGCAAGTGTTGGAGCATTATTTTCACCAATGCGCTACCGCCATCAGCTGTGAGCAACTGGCACGCTCGTTATTGTTTTTAGCTAACCGTGGTGTGCAGCCGCTCAGTAACGAAATAATATGCAGCCGGCGTGACGCGCACCGGGTTAATGCTATCTTGTCTACCAGCGGTATGTATGATCAATCCGGTGAGTTTGCTTTTAAAGTCGGCCTGCCGGCCAAGAGCGGTGTCGGTGGTGCTATTGTCGCCATAGTACCGCAGTTTGGCGTCATTGCCGCATGGAGCCCGCCCCTTAATCCTTATGGGAATTCGGTTGTGGCAATGCAAGTCATTAGCCAGCTGGCGGAGGAGCTGGGCTTGTCGTTGTTTTAATAAGTTAACAGCGTAGTTTGATTAATGGCTGTTAATTTTTGCCGTTGCTGCTAGCATAAGCGCATTATCATTCAGGGAAGACAGATGCGACTGTTGCTACTTACCTTATTATTGCTATTGTTCGTTTCGCCGCTGGCCTATAGTCAGCAGCAATATAGCGAGGGCGCCTGTATTTTGCTGCAACAGCAGATAGACCGTTTTAGCCAGCAAAAACAAAGTAGTAATTACCGCAGCGCCAGACGTGAATACGACCGCTTTTGTCTGCAGCCCGCAACCCGCCCTCCGGCTGTCGCTAAAAACCTGCCAGTCAGTAGCGCTGTGCAAGAGCCAACGCCAACCAAAGCTGCAACCGCATTGCAGCAAACCGCCGAACCTGCTGTAACAACGGTTGCCGCGCCGATTATTGAACCGGCGGAAAAAGCCGCAGCCGTTAACCCGGATACAGCAGAACGCGGCTTAAGCACCGAGCGCCAAGATAGCACCGAGCAACAAGACCCTAGCGTGGCAGCAGTTAGCTCTGAAGCTGTCAAAAGAACCTTGCCTGCGGCCGAGGCAACAGCGTCGGCAGCACCTGCAGCGCCGGTTATTGCTGTGCCAGAGCTGAAGCGTCAGACCGTAGCAGCACCGGTGCTGGCCGCTGATGATCGGCTGATGAATATCATCACCCATATACCGCTTATCGCCGCGAACCTGTTTGCTTTCTTACTGGCAGTATTTTTAGTCACGTCCTGGTTTGGTCTGAACTTACCTGGCTTTAAAGGGGCTTTTGCCGAATATAAATTAAACCGGTTATTGCGCTGGCGCCTGTCGCGGCAATACCAGCACTTTCGTAAATTAAAGTTACTGACCGCAAAAGAAGAGCCGGTCCTGATTGATCATCTGGTGCTAAGCCCGTTTGGCATTTTTGTTATTGCGGTAAAAAGCCATCGTGGCCGCATTTGGGGCAGTGAAACCGAGGCTAACTGGACGCGGCAGTACCTTGGCCGTAAAACCCAGGTGATGAACCCGCTGCATCAGAACTTTAAAAACACTGAAGCGGTGCGCAATCTGTTACAAATATCGGCTTATGATGCCACTGAGCAATTGCACTCGGTGGTGGCGTTTAGCCGGGTGGCGCGGTTTGAAACGCCAATGCCGGCGAATGTTGATTATGTCGACGGTATTTCAGCTTACCTAAAACAGTTTACCCAGCCTTGTCTTAACGATGAGCAGCTAAACCGGTTTGCTGCAATACTGCAACAGGCCAGTAGCGGGCATTAAAACAGAAAGGCCAGCATGACGCTGGCCTTGTTATTTAGCTAAGGGCTATTATTCCCACTCAATCGTTGCTGGTGGTTTGCCGCTGATATCGTATACCACGCGGGAAATACCGTTGATCTCATTGATAATGCGGTTAGATACTTTACCCAGCAGATCGTACGGCAGATGCGCCCAGTGTGCGGTCATAAAGTCGATGGTTTCTACTGCACGCAGTGAGACTACCCAGTCGTACTTACGCGCATCGCCCATAACGCCTACTGATTTTACCGGCAGAAACACAGCAAAGGCCTGGCTTACTTTGTGGTACAGCTCAGCCTTGTGCAGCTCTTCAATAAAGATGGCATCGGCACGGCGCAGAATATCGCAGTATTCTTTTTTAATTTCGCCCAGCACGCGCACACCTAAACCCGGGCCCGGGAACGGGTGACGGTACAGCATGTCGTATGGCAGGCCAAGCTCTAAGCCCACTTTGCGCACTTCGTCTTTAAACAGCTCACGCAGTGGCTCGACCAGGCCCAGCTTCATATGCTCTGGCAGGCCGCCAACGTTATGGTGCGATTTAATCACATGGGCTTTACCAGTCGCTGATCCGGCTGATTCGATAACATCCGGATAAATAGTGCCCTGCGCCAGCCACTTGGCGTTGGCCAGTTTTTGCGCCTGTTCGTCAAATACTTCAACAAAGACGCGGCCGATAATTTTACGCTTGGCTTCCGGATCGTTCTCGCCGGCCAGTGCCGACAGGAAACGCTCTTCGGCATCGACTTTGATAATGTTCAGGCCGAAATGGTCGCCAAACATATCCATCACCTGCTTGCCTTCGTTTAAACGCAGCAGGCCGTTATCCACAAAGACGCAGGTCAGGTTTTTACCGATAGCGCGGTGCAGCAACATGGCCACTACTGAGCTGTCGACACCGCCTGACAGGCCTAAAATAACCTGATCATCACCAATTTGCTGCTTTAAGCGGATAATGGCATCTTCAATAATCGACGCCGGCGTCCATAATTTATCGCAGCCGCAAATATCCACCACAAAATGCTCTAACATGCGCAGGCCCTGGCGGGTATGAGTCACCTCCGGGTGGAACTGCACGCCGTAGAACTGACGCGCTTCATCTACCATACCGGCATGCGGGCAGGTGGGTGTGCTGGCGCAGGTAATAAAGCCTTCGGGAATTTGTACCACTTTATCGCCGTGGCTCATCCACACGTCTAGCAGCGCATTGCCGTTGCCACCAACGTGGTCTTCAATTTTGGCAAACAGGTCGTTTTCGGCTACCACTTCTACCTGGGCATAACCAAACTCACGCATGTCAGAACCCTGCACCTTGCCGCCTAACTGCTCGGCCATGGTTTGCATGCCGTAGCAAATGCCCAGCACCGGCACACCAGCTTCGAACACATATTGTGGTGCGCGCGGCGAGTTCAGCTCGTGTACGCTTTCCGGGCCGCCGGATAAAATAATACCGGTGGGGTTAAAGTCACGGATTTGCGCCTCGGTGACATCCCAGGCCCACAGCTCACAGTAGACGCCAATTTCGCGCACGCGACGGGCAATCAGCTGGGTATATTGCGAACCAAAGTCGAGGATCAGGATGCGGTGGTGATGAATGTTTTTGTTCATAGCGACCTTTAAAAATAAAGCGGCTGGAGTAAACCAGCCGATGAAACCGAAATCAGTTTAGCCTAAACGGTAGTTCGGGGCTTCTTTGGTGATCTGCACATCATGCACATGCGACTCGCCCATACCGGCCGAGGTTACCCGCACAAACTGAGGCTTAGTACGCAGCTCGTCAATGGTTGGGCAACCGGTTAAGCCCATGGCGCTACGCAGGCCACCCATTTGCTGATGAATAATGTTTTCCATCGGGCCTTTGTACGCCACACGGCCTTCAATGCCTTCTGGCACCAGTTTCTCGGCATTGTTACTGCCCTGGAAGTAACGGTCTGACGAACCGTTACGCTGCGCCATCGCGCCCAGTGAGCCCATACCACGGTAAGATTTGTAATAGCGGCCCTGATACAGTTCCACTTCGCCCGGCGCTTCTTCAGTACCGGCAAACATCGAGCCGACCATCACACAGTTGGCGCCAGCCACTAAGGCTTTGGCAATATCGCCAGAGAAGCGGATGCCGCCGTCGGCAATAATCGTCACGTCAGTGCCGGCCACGCCCATCACGGCCTCTGAAATAGCGGTAATTTGTGGTACACCACAACCGGTCACAATACGGGTAGTACAAATAGAGCCCGGGCCAATGCCCACTTTAACCGCATTGGCGCCCGCTTCTGCCAGTGCTTTAGCGCCTTCGGCGGTAGCCACGTTACCGGCAACGATTTGCAAATCAGGGTACTGGGCTCGGGTGTGTTTAACGCGGTCAATCACGCCTTGCGAATGGCCGTGTGAGGTATCAATCAGCAGGATATCAACACCGGCTTCCACCAGCGCCGCAATGCGCTCGTCGGTGCCCGGGCCTACGCCTACTGCAGCGCCAACACGTAAGCGGCCTAACTCGTCTTTACAGGCGTTGGGCTTGCTGGCCGCTTTGTAGTAATCACGTACGGTGATCAGGCCTTTTAATTTAAAGTCGTTATCGACCACCAGCACTTTTTCAATGCGGTGCTGGTGCATTTTTTTAAAGGCTTCTTCGCGTGGCGCGCTTTCCAGCACAGTGACTAAGCGCTCGCGCGGTGTCATCAGGCTAGAGACAATTTCGTTGTTGTTCGCTTCAAAGCTCATATCACGGCTGGTTAGCATGCCAACCAGATTATGCTTGGCATCAACGACCGGAAAACCAGAAAAACCACATTGCTGTGCCAGGCTTTGCACATCACGGATACTCATATCCGGTGTTACAGTAACCGGGTCAGATACGACACCGCTTTCGTACTTTTTCACTTTACGCACGTTAGCGGCTTGCTCTTCGATGGTCATGTTTTTATGAATAAAACCTAAGCCACCTTCCTGCGCCAGCGCTATCGCTAAGCGGGCTTCGGTCACGGTGTCCATAGACGCAGAAACCATAGGAATATTCAGCGTGATGCTTTTGGTCAGTCGGGTGCGTAAATCGGCGGTATGAGGTAAAACGCTAGAGTGCGCCGGTACCAGTAACACATCGTCAAAGGTAAGGGCTTCTTGTTTGATCCTGAGCATTGCAACAATCTCGCTGTGGCTGAAAAGATAGGGAATGTTGCGGCGCAATTTTAACGGTTTTGCGCGCGCATCACAAACGCTTTTTTGTTTTATGTTACTCTAGCGTTTTAGTGGTGACGGCAGCTGATGGTAGCTTTTTTATGCAAAACCCCGATATTTATAGTGTTTCGCGCTTAAACAGCGAAGTACGCCTGACACTGGAGCTGCAATTTCAAACGCTGTGGCTGCAGGGGGAGGTATCCAATTTTGTCGCCGCCGCCAGTGGCCACTGGTACTTTTCACTAAAAGACAGCGCTGCCCAGGTAAAGTGCGCCATGTTTAAAATGGCTAACCGCAACAGTACGTTCCGGCCACAAAACGGCCAGCAAGTGCTGATCCGTGCCCGCATCAGTGTGTACGAGCCGCGAGGCGAATATCAGCTGTTGGCTGAATTTATTGAGCCCGCCGGCGCCGGCTTATTGAAACAGCAGTTTGAGCAGTTAAAAGCCAAATTACAAGGCGAAGGCTTATTTGACCCGGAGCGGAAAAAAGCCCTGCCAGCACAGGTGCGGCGCGTTGGGGTAATTACCTCACCGACCGGCGCTGCAGTGCGCGATATTGTTACGGTGTTAAAGCGACGCGCCCCGGGCATAGAGGTAATTATTTACCCGTCGCAGGTGCAGGGCGATACTGCCGCTGCGCAACTTAGAAATATGCTTAGCAGTGCCATACGGCGTAACGAAGTGGATGTATTAATTATCGGCCGTGGCGGTGGCTCGCTGGAGGACTTATGGTGTTTTAACGACGAGGCCCTGTGCCGCGCCGTTGCAGCCTGTCCTATTCCGATCGTTAGCGCGGTTGGGCATGAAATTGACTTTGCCTTAACCGACTTTGTCGCCGACGTGCGCGCGCCGACGCCCTCTGCCGCCGCAGAGCTGGTGTCGCCGGATCAATCGCATTTATTAGATCGCATTTTGCAGTTAAAAAGCCGCCTGCAACAGGCACAACGTACCATACTGCAACACGCCGCGCCTAAGCTGTTAAACCTGAGCCAGCGCTTGTTAGCCCTGCACCCGAAAAGGCGTTTGCAGCAACAACAGCAGCGGCTTGATGAACTGCAGTTGCGGTTAAGTGCCAGCGCAAAACGTAAATTGCAAAGTGCGCAGCAACAGCAGCTTTACCTGGATAAAAGCCTGCGCCAGTTATCCCCGGTTAAAACCTTACTGGCACATACCCAGCATCTTACTGAGCTTGAGCGCCGGCTAACCAATGCCCAGCATCTGCGGCTAAAGCATAGCAAGCAGCAACTGGCACAATTAAGCCTGCAACTTAATACGGTCAGCCCGCTGGCCACCCTGGCGCGCGGTTACAGCATTACTTTTGACGACAAACAGCAGGTGGTCACCTCAAGCCAGCAGCTAAAAGCAGGTGATAAAGTCGTGGTGAAACTGGCTGATGGCGGCTTTGACGCTGAAGTAACCCGGCTACGGCAGGCAGACCAGTAAACCAATACAAATAAGTGATGGTTAGTTGTTAACAGCCGACTATAATTAAGGCATGTGTTGTTCCGAGGGTGCTGCTATGGACAGCGCTATGGCATGTCCGCACCGTGTGCGACGCTGGTTGTTCTGGCATCGTTGCTTTTTGCTGGCCGGTTTGTTATTTATGTTGTTCCAGTTGCATGCGCAGGCGCTGCGCGTGGCAATTTCTGCTGACGACTATCCGCCGTTTTATTATCAGCAAGGCGATACATTGCATGGCTTTTCAGTGGAAGTGTTGCAAGCGGTGGCGACTGAGCTGGGTTTGAGCCTGCAATGGCAGCGCCTGCCCTGGAGTCGGGTAGTGCAGCATGTGGTTAGCGGCAAAGCTGATGTGATTACGGTATTTTATAAAACCGATGCCAGAGCAGAGCAGTTTTATTACAGTAGTGAGCGCTATTTACGCGACCCTATAGTGCTGCTTTGCGCTCGCCCCTGCCAGACAGCGTTTGATGGCAACCTCGCCAGCCTGGCGCAGCAACCGGTAGCGGTAGTGCGCGACTTTTCTTATGGGCCCTTGCTCGACCGGCTGGAGTTTAGCCGCGCCGCCGTGGTGGACTCAGACCCTATGCTATTTAAGCAGTTGATAAAACAGCGACTGCAGTTGGGTATTGCATCATTAATCAGCGTGCGGCATGCACCAGAGCTAAAGCAGGCGGGTGACAAGGTGCAGATACTGTACCCCGTGCTGGACTATGTCGATATTTACTTTGCCTTTAGCCGCCAAAGCGCCATAACGCCTGAGCTGGTTAGCCGCTTTGATCAGGTGCTACAGCGCTACAAAAAAACAGAGGCTTACACCGTGTTACTCGGGCGCTATCAGCTGATTGATCTATAAAACGACGGCCGCTGATATCAGGTGTGCAGCGGCGCAGGACGTTGACAGCATTACGAAAATCAGCGATTACAGCATAAACTTGTCGCCCAGCAGGCCGGCATCGATATGGCCAACTTTTACGTAAATTAATGCACCTTCCGGCCCGGTAAAAGGGGTATGTTCGCTGTAGCGTGGGTTGCGTAGCCAGCTACCGGCCGGGTACTCGCCGTGCTCGTCGCGAAACAGGCCTTGCAGCACTAAAATTTCTTCACCACCAACATGAATATGACGGTTAAATTGGGTATTGGGTGCCCAGCGTACCAAAGCCGTGTTAACACCATTATGCTCGTGCAGTGGCATTACTGATAACCCCGGTACCAAACCCTGATGCCAGCTTTGCGCTTTGGTGTTAATCACTACTTGCTCGGAATCGTCGGCGGCAAATTGCCATAGCTTTACCAGCAAGGTGCAGCCGTCTTTGGAAAATGGCTGGTGTGAGGTCCCCGGTGGGTTGCGCAGATAGGTACCGGCCGGATAATCACCGTGCTCGTCACTGAACACGCCGTCCAATACCAGTATTTCCTCACCGCCATCATGGCGGTGACTGCTATAACCACTACCCGGCGCGTAGCGCACTATGCTGGTAGCGCGGGCCACTTCAGCCCCGGCGCGGTCCAACATCATGCGGCTAACGCCAGGCAGTGGCGAGTCGACGAAGTGATATTGCGCAGGCAATATCACTACCCGCTTGGAAAAGTCGCTATTTAGCTGCATGCGGGCTTAACCAAAGTGACAAAAACACAGCTTATTGCCGTCGGCATCTTTAACATAAGCACCGTAAAAAGTGTTTGCAATACGCTGGCCCGGCGCACCATCACAGCTGGCGCCCAGCGCTATGGCTTTGTGATACAACGCATCGACCTTTTCTTTACTGCCTGGCTGAAATGACACCATATTGCCGTTACCCGGATGTGCTGGCTCTTTGTTAAAGGGTTCGCACACTGCCAGCATCGGCTGCGCCATGCTTTTACCAAAAAAGGCAATACGCCCCATATCCAGCAGGTTTTTGCCGCCCAGCTCGCCTAATAATTCGCCGTAAAAGGCTTTGGCGGCAGTTAAATCGTTTACACCCAGGGTTACATAACTAATCATAAATTCGCCTCTGCTAATGTTGTGGTGATGATATGGCATTGGTATACGCGAAAAACAAGGAAGTAGCGCAACAGCCGGGGAAAAAATCAGGCAAACACCGCCACCCAGGTGATGGCATTGCCAACACCATGGACCAGTGCTGGCACCATAACATTGCCGCTGTGATTACGCAGCCACTGAAAAAATACGCTGGCAGCAATATAAATGCCGATGAGCAGCGCCACCACCATAAAATGTTCTTGTTGCAGATACTGCCATAACCGTACCGAGTGCAGCGGCGCTATAACAAAGGCAAATGTTGTTAAAGCACCTGCAAGTGTTACCGACATAAAGCGCGTTAAGCTGCTAAATAATAACCCGCGGTACAGCAGCTCCTGGCCGATGCCAATACAAAAACCGCTGATAAACCAGGCCAGCCAAAGCCACAAACCGGCAGAAAAGCTGTTTAACAACTGCTTGGCTTCAAGCAGGCCGAATAATATGGCGCTGGCCAGCATGCAACCCAGTAGCAGTGCAGTCTGGCTGCGTTGCAGACCCAGTAAATTCGGATACACCCATCTTACAACGGCAAGCAATAACGCAACGAGTGTCAGTTCTACTGCCAGTCGCAACGGTTGGTCAAAGTACCAGTGTTGTGCATTTAGTAGCCAGGGATCAGGTTGTAACCAAAGCCTTACCGGTAATTCCATCAGTACAAATATCACCAGTGCTGCTACGCAGAGCAAACCGGCAGGCTTTGCTGTTGGCTTAACGTTGTAAGCGTCTGATTTCACGTTGCAGCTCCTTATCGTTACTCTGGTTGGCAAGCTTTAGATGCTGCTGCATCAGGTTGTTGTCGCCATTAAGCTTGTGTAATTGTGCCAGACGAAAGTGCGCCCAGGGTTTGTCTGGTAAATTATCGGCCTCTGGTGCATTAGCAAGATAGTAGTTTAGCGCCTGAATACCCTGTTCCAGTTGCTGCCCGCTGAAAAGCGCGGTGCGGCCAATTTGATACCAGGCGTTGAGCCGGTAAATACCGTCTTCATCCTGCGCTGCCAGCGTGGCCGCAGTTAAGGCATGAAAAGCGTCCTTATACTGTTTGTTTTCCTGTAATACTAAGCCATAACGATAGTGAAACTCGGCCAGCTCCGGATAGTGTTGCCGGCTGTGTGCCAGCAATTGTTGATACTGTGTTGTTTGCTCGGTTTGGCGGTAATAACTGAGTTTAGCCAGTATGCCTTGCAGGGCGCTTAGTTGCGTTATCTGCTCTACTTCTTGCCAGGCTAGCTGTTTATCACCACCGGCGATGCCGGGGGCACCCAAGTAAAATGACAGCAACCCCTTGCGATAGGCGGTATTTTCCGGTTGCAGTGCTACGGCTTGTTTTAAGCAGGCCAAAGACTTTCTCGCGTAACTAAGTGCGGAGAAAATAGCGTTTTCAGCGTGCTGCCCCATAATGCGACCACAGATAAACTGCACTTCAGCATTTTGCGGCGCTTTAGTCAGCGCTTTGTCGATGTGTTTTTCTGCCAGGTCAAGATTGGTTGCCATAGCGGCTTTGGCCAGCTGCAGCTCTTGCTGCGCATCGCCGTTAGCAGCAACGGCGAAACATGTCGTCACTAATGTAACTATCAGTAGTAAAGATATCGAAATTAGCCGCATGGTAGTTCCTCTGCTTGTTTTGTTTAGCCTAACAAGGCAGCGGGCAAGCGGTTAGTGCCAAAAGTCACTTTTGCTGTGATCACCTTTGGCAGCAGGTTTATAGCACCGTGCGGCTAATCATCACCAAAGGTGGAGTTTTTATCGCTGTGCTGAATGCGGTCAATTACGATAACGGCAGCCAGCAATTGCGCTGTCCACTGCGGTGCAAAAATATCGACACCATAGCTGTCAGACCAACTGAACCACTTTTTTGAAATGCCAGCCAGTAGTTTACCCTGCTGACGAATTTCATATTCGTGTTGCCAAAAGTTGCCGCTCATTTCAAGCTGGTCTTGTGGCGTGCTGATAGTGAAACGGCTGGTCCAGAACGGCCAGAATTTTTTGCGGATCAACCACTCGCTGCCATCGCGGTTCAACAGGCGGCAAGCCGGTAGCAAAGTTAAGTATTTGCGTTTAATTTTTAACAGCTCAGTGCCGCTATGGTCGAATAAGGTTTGGCTGCTAGATAGGCTAAACACCTTGCCTTTCGCGGTATAGGCAATGCGGCCCTGTTCATCTTCAATGGTAAAGCTGTCGGCCAGGCTGAAAATTTTCTGTTTAATGCGGTATTTCATGGGAGCTACCTGTAAATGCTGATGCCTTACCGATAATAATCGGCAAAACCGGCGGGGCAACTGTAAAAATGTAACAGAACGTCAACATGTTGCGCTGCAGTGGCAGAGAAGCCGGCTGTCAGACTTATAATTGTTGATAGGCAACCACCTTATTGCGGCCACTTTGCTTAGCGTGATACAGGGCGATGTCTGCCTGCTCTATCAGCTCGTCGGGCGTTGTCTCAGCTTGGGTACTGGTTAGCCCAATGCTAACGGTCATTTTTATTTCTGTTGATGTGGTCAGGGGGGACAGCTCAATCGCTTTTCTTATCCGGTTAGCTATCAACTCTGCCATGTCCCGGGCAGTGTCGGGCAAGCAAATAAGAAACTCTTCGCCGCCGTAGCGAAACATTAAATCGTAATCACGAAGGTGTTTATTGGCGATATCAACAACATGCTGTATGGCCCGGTCACCAGCGCGGTGACCGTGTTTGTCATTTATCTGCTTAAAATGATCGATGTCGAACAGCAAAATGCTCAGTGTTTTTTGGTTACGTTGGCTGCGGTTAAGCTCTGACGCCACGCGGGCGTTTAAAGAGCGGCGATTTAACAGGCCGGTGAGTGCGTCGCGCTCTGATATATGCAGCAGCGCCAGCCTTTGCTGGGAATGGCTAAGCATAATAACGCAGCCAATAATCAAAATGGCAAAGGCTGTCAGGCCAAAAAAACCGATACTGTGGATCAGTGTGCTGTGCTGGGTATGTACAATCTGGTAGTGCTCCAGCAACATATAGGCCGAGCGCAACATAAACTGACTAATATTAAAGGCAAATACGGCAATAAAAGCCAGGTATACCCGGCCGAGCTCGTTGTGGCGGTGTTGCCACAGCATGCGGATACTCCACAGGTTAAACACAACCACTAGCGGTATGGCAATTAGCATCCGGTTGGCGGTAGCGCTGCTGGCAAAGTCAGTTAACTGCAATAAGTAGATGGGAAGCAGCAGTAATAGCAGCCATTGCCGCCTGGCTGGTAATTGCAGGTGACGGTGAATGCCACAGGCCAGCGCTAAATGCGCACCAACACTGCAGGTATTAGATAATGCCGGCACCAGCCAGTAGGCTAAGGTTGTAATGCTACCCTGGCTGACGCTTAACAACGCATTCACCAACATTAGCACGGCTGCCAGCACAAAATAGCGTTGATAGCGAAACTGCCGCTCGGATTTGTACTGCAACGCCAATAGTGCGGTGAAGGTGGCCGCGATAAAGGCATTAACGATACTTAGCGTAAAAACATCCATTGTTGTTATATTTTTTGGGACTGCGCATCGGGTGCCGGAAATTAGCATAAAAAAACAACAACGGCAATCGGCTACTGAAGCCGGTCACCGTTGCTGGTTAGGGTAAATATCGTTTTTATGCCAGTGAATATGGCAGACCATCTTTGCAGGTAAACTGCTTGTTCCCTTTGTGAGCGCAGCTTACCTGGCGGCCGCTCACCATGCTAAACCATACGCTATCTGGCTCTGAGGTTTGCAATTGGATATCGTCAATGCTGGCTTTATCCTGGCAGCCGTTAATACCGTTGCGGTTTAAAATCAGCTCAACATGGCGGCCATTGTTGTTCAACACTATTGAGGTTGGGGCTTCACGATGGCCGCTTAAGGCGACAAATTGCGCCGGGTTTTGCAGGCCACTGGTGCTGCCATCGGCAAAAAACGCCAGCAGCTGCTGGTAGTACACGACATAGCTGCATACCTCTTTATGTGAGCCTTGCTGTAGCGGAAAGGTTTTGTCTAAAAAGCCTTTAGAGTAATCCATCACCTGCTTAACATGGCGCTGGTTCAGCTCGTTGATCACGCTAAGCTCGGTTGCCATCCAGGCAGTGTGGCTCTGTGATGGTGTGCTGTGTTGTTGGGCCAGTGTTGTCATGATGTCATCCTCGTTTTTTAACGACGTTTATCGTCCAGTCCAGAGTTTAATTGCCGAGTATCTGCTTAGTTGGTCTAAACATCAGACCAGTTGCTATCGGTTAAAAACTAGTCTAGGCTAAAAATCAGCATAATTTCACAATAAAAATTTTACAGTGTGAATTTTACAAAATGAAACTAAACAAAAGTCTGCTCAGAAAGTCGCATTTTCTTGGTACCAAGATCAGAAACTTGCGTAAACGCAATAACTTAACCATGGAAGATTTGTCTACCCGCTGCATTCGGGTGAACCCGGAATACGCGCCATCGGTGTCGTATTTGTCGATGATCGAGCGTGGCAAGCGCACGCCCGGTATCGAAATGCTGGAGGTGATCGCCGAAGTATTTCAAAAAGATCTCGATTGGTTTTTAGACGGTGAAGATGCCGGTGAAGACTTAACACCGGAAAAAGGCAGTCGTGGTGGCATCAGCGGTATGGCGCTGGAGCCGGGTTTTTTATTCTCGAACGATATTTTGCAAATTGCCATACCCGAGATGCTGTCGCAAACCGGTACCAGTGGTAAGCAGTTTGCTCAGCTGCTGATCCGGGCCCATCAGGAGCATCATCAAAACCACTTTCCTGAGCTGGAACGCGCTGCTGAAGACGTTGGCCAAAAGCGCATGCCGCTGAGCGTCGACGAGCTGTTGGCCATTTGCAAACAACTGGGACTGAAAATAAGCTGGTTTGACGAAGCGCCGAAAGAGCTGCTGGACGAGCTGGGGGTATTATCCAAAAACGTCTCTACCTCGTTTTTTACCCCGCCTAACACACTGCATTTAAACAGCCTGCTACAAGCCTTCCCAACCCGGTTGAAGTATGAGCTGGCGGTGCATATTGGCCACGCCGTGTTGCATAACAAAGACGGTGTGAAAAGCAGTATGACCGTCGGCGGTGCCCATGATGACGAGTTATCCAGCTCAACTGCAGTGCAACCACAGGATATTTTGCACGCCTGGCGTGACTTTGAATCCAGCTTTTTCGCTGGCGCACTATTGTGCCCCAAGCTACCGTTTCGTCAATTGCTGGACCGCAGCGGTTATGAAATTAGCAGCCATCAGCAAGCTGGTGTGTCAGCCTCAGTGGCAATGCGGCGTATGACGGCAGTATCGCCTTATACCCACTGGCATTATTTTGATGCCTATACGCCAGGTAAATTAAAGGCGGTGTATCGCGGCAATGGCATACCGCTACCTTGGGGTAATATGCGTCAGGTCGAAGATCCGTGTCAGCATTGGGCAGTGTTTCGGATGTTTGATGTTGATAATGTCGCTAGTAGCGCGCAGTTATCACTGCTGGATGTTAATGGCGCGCCGCGGATTTATTGTTGCGAGTCGACTAAAGTCAGCGATCTGGCCGGCAATAATCATGTGCTCTGTGCCGGTATCGATTTAAACCCGGCGCTGCTGGCGCAGGGAGTGGACGCCGACAGCATGGCGGCGGAGCTAAAGCAGCTGTGTGTGGGCAGCAGCGGCGGGGCTAAAGTGCCCAAGACAATACAAACGGCGCTGACCAGTGTGGCGAATATTCTGAACATTAATTGGGTGGCACGCAGCTTACAGAAACCGGCGCAGCTGATTTGCGCCCGCGGCAATAGCTGCCCGCGACAACCCAGCTGTTATCAGTGTAATGGTTGAGGCACAAACTCCCAGCGAGAGCCGGCTTGCTCTAAGCTAACCGTTGCAGGCCAGGATGCTGACAAATTCGTCAGGAACGAATTTGAACAGCTCCGCTGGCCCGCTAGGGTGAACTTCACGGATGAAGTTCATAATCGAGCCTACAGGGACGTATTTACGGCGTGTTAGCGTGGGCAAACCGGCTCGATGCCGGAGCGACAAACCGTCAGCGTGCATTCTCACCCAACAACTGCAGGTTTTCATCCAGTAAGCCGCTCAGCAGCGCTTTGCCGCTGCTGTCTACCTTAAACTGGCCATAGCGCGCTGCTTCGTACACTGCTGCGCTGCCTTCGGTAAAGAAAAACGCATTCGGCCCGACACTGACAATGCCATCACGCTGGCGCAACAACAGGCCAACCATACCAGCTTGCGGTGGCAACTGGTTGTTCAGGCTATGCAGGCCAGCAACACCTTGCTCTGACACGTTTAGCCACGCATAACGATACTGCGCGGCATCATCGGGCAGCGCACTGTCAACAGCAAAGGCCAGTGCCATATAGTCACCCTGCATGATTGAGCGCGGGTCTACTGGTGCCAGCTCGAGTAGGACTGTCTGGCCGCTGGCCAGTGTGTGTTCATAACGCCAGATGGTCAGCGCACTAACGGCCAGTATCAATAGTACAGCAGCGGCGATCGCTAACTGCGTCAGGCGGGGGCTCATACCAACCTCCGCTGATAACGTTGTAGCAGTAACCAGGCGGCCAATACCAGCATGCCAGAGAGAGCCAGCAGGCCAGATTTATATAGCAGATTAAGCTCGAGGCTGTAATAAAACTGGCTGATGGCAAACAGCATGCTAAGCAGACACAGCGCGGCCCAGCGTGTGCTGCAGCCATAAAAACAGGCCAGCAACAGCGCGCTGCTGGTCAGTAAGCCCGACGCCGGATACAGCAATACGCACAATAATGTCGTGATGCTAAGTAATACCAGGCGGCTGGGCACTGTTGCCAGACGGCTGAGCCAAAACACTGTGCTGATTAACAATACACTGCCAAGCGCGCTGTACAGCGCTTGCGCTATTGCCAGCTGGTTGTCCAGCCAACTGCTGCTATCAATAACCAGCAGGCATTGACCGAATAACGTCAGGCCAAGGGCGGCCAGTGTACCAACTTCCAGTAAAGGTTTAATTTTGCCGCCATGTGCAAGGCTTGCCCAGCGCGGCCGGTTGCACCACAGCCACACGGCTATTGCAGCCAATACCGAGCTGACGCTGGCCAGAATTGCCGCCGAGCTTAGCAATGACAGCAGGCAGGCTGCGGCAATAGATAAACTGACACGCTGGTGCAGCGGGTTTAGCGGGCTAAATAGCAGCAAACCGCTTATTAGCGCGCAGGCATACCGCGGTGCGTCATACTGCTGGCCAAACAGTTCGTACACGGCAAACACCAGCAAGCCCTGGCCGGCCAGGGCTATAGCTACCGACATCTGTTGCAAAAACTCATGCGGTTTCGTTGCCAGCCAGATAGCAGCAGCGAGCAGCAGGGCTGCCGCTAGCATCCGTACCGTGGTGTTATCGGCCAACGCCAGCAAAGGGCCGATAAAAGAGCAGATCATGAATATTGATGCTATCCAGGCTGCGATACCGAGTAACACTTGCAGCCACCATGGGCTGCCAGCCGCGGAAAGTTGTTTTGCTGTTGCATTGTCGATAATGCCATCTTGCTGCAAGCTAGCAAGTAACGCGCTGTTATTGGTCATGCCGGGCCTCCTGCAACAGCTTTTTCAGCCAAATAGCTGCGCCGGCGCTGCTGCCAATGACATACATAGCCAGCAGGTTAACGAGAAAAAAGCTATCGGCACTGTCCAGCACCTGTGCCAGCACAGCCGTGCTGACAGCGATGCCGCTGAACAATAACAGGGCAACGATCAGTACATCGCGTTGCAAGCGCCAAAACCACCATGTCAGTGCGGTGGCAAGTAGCAGGTAGCACAGTAGGTTAAGTTGATAGCGGCTTTCCCACACACCAATTATGCCGCCAATAGTTAGCGGTAACAGCAAGGCCAGTGTTGCCAGCCACAGCAACGGTTTGTGCTTAACAACACCCAGACGGGGCAGGGCAAATTCGCAAAACAACAGTAATACCGCGTTGGCCAGTGTGAACAGTTGTAACTGCCGGGCGCTGTCAAATAGCCAAAACCCTGACTGGCTATCAAGATAGCGCCACAGCGCCAGTTCAAGTAAGACAAACCACAGCAGATAACTGCCACGGCTTTTACTCAGCAGTACCAGCGGGGTAATCAGCGCTGCCCAGGCTGTAAATAGTTGCCAGATATCAGCGCCGGTCTGGTAGGTTTGGCCAATCAGTGCCAGCAAAGCACCGCTGACGATACTGCAGACGAAAAGTGCCGCCCGTCGGGCCAGGCCGTTATGCGAGCTTAGCACTGCAACTATCCCGCTTAACAATACCGCCGCTCCTGCCAGGGCCAGTTTGCCAAGGTAAGGCATAAGTGGCCAGTTATAGGCGAAAAAGAAAATCAGCGCGCAGCCAAGCAGCACTGTGGCGCTAAACAGCAACAGGCGGTTGGCCTGGCGCAGCCAGTCAGCGCTTGCAGGTTGCAATGCTAAGCGCTGCGTTGCCTGTTGTAATTGTTGCCGGTTAAGCTGCTGCTGTTCGGTCCACTTTAACAGTTGATCGGCCTGGCTTAGGTTATCCATAAATATCAGTATGATGACATTAAGTAACTAGCATCATAGCGTTTTTATAACTTGTTACAACTTCGTAATGACCACGGTTTGGCATCTTACAGGCAACAGCGTAGTATGTTACGGCTGTATATCAATAATCAGGATAACAATAATGAAAAAGCTTACCTTAGCTGCCGCGTCAGTGGCGCTGGCACTTGGCCTGACGGCGTGTAATAAACAGGACACCACTCAAACTCAAACTGCAGCAAGCGAAGCGCCTGCCGCAGAGGTAACAGCGCCACTGGTTTCGGGCGTTGATAGCCAGTACTTTGACCCGGCGGTAAAGTTCTCTGAAGATTTCTTCCTGGCGATTAACGGTAAATGGCTGGCTGAAACCGAGATCCCTGCGGATAAAGCCTCTTATGGTTCTTTCCATATTCTGGCGGATAACTCACAAAAAGCCGTCAAAGCGATTATCGATGAAGTCTCTGCCCGTACCGATTTAAAACCAGGCTCAGACGAGCAGAAACTGGGCAGCTTCTATAACAGTTTTATGGATGAAGCCACTATCGAAAAGCTGGGTTTAAGCCCGTTGAGCCCGCAGTTGGATGCCATCAAAGCGCTGACAGACAAAACGCAATTGCCGGCTTTATTTGCCCGTTTGCAGCGTGATGGCGTGGGCATTCCATTTGGCTGGTATGTTAATAACGATGCGAAAAACTCCAGCCAGTACGCGGTGTATTTAAGCCAGAGCGGTTTAGGCTTACCAGATCGCGATTACTATTTTAAAGACGATGAAGCGTCACAGAAAATCCTTAGCGCCTATCAGCAATATTTAACCGATATGTTCAGCCTGGCCGGTTACGCTGATGCCGAAGCGGCAGCACAGCGCGTATTTGCGCTGGAAAAAGCCCTGGCCGAGCATCACTGGACGCGTCTGGAAAGCCGTAACGCCGATAAAACCTACAACAAAATGTCCGCGGCCGATTTAAACAGCAGCCTGGGCAATTTTGACTGGGCGGCATTTGCTAAGGGCGTA
Source organism: Rheinheimera pleomorphica (assembly GCF_011634895.1). Taxonomy (GTDB): domain Bacteria; phylum Pseudomonadota; class Gammaproteobacteria; order Enterobacterales; family Alteromonadaceae; genus Alishewanella; species Alishewanella pleomorphica. Next base: position 377,002 of record NZ_SIRR01000003.1, read on the forward strand.
AAACTGGATGACGTCAGCGATATCATTGTGCGCCAGCCTAGTTATTTCGAAGGCTTTGCTAAAGTGCTGGAAGCAACCGATCTGCAAGCGTGGCAGGATTATTTAAGCCTGAAAACCATTCATGGCTATGCCGATAAGTTAAGCAGCAACTTTGCCGATCGGCGCTTTGCCTTCTATGGCACAACCTTAAGCGGTATTGAAGAGCAGCAACCACGCTGGAAACGCGCGGTAGATGCATCAGATCAGGTATTAGGTGAGCTGACCGGCAAACTCTATGTCGAGCGCCACTTTAAACCAGAAGCCAAGGCGCGGATGGAAGAATTAGTGGCTAACCTGATTAAAGCCTATGAAATCTCAATTAACGAGCTGGAGTGGATGACCGAAGACACCAAAAAAGCGGCGCAGGATAAACTGAGCAAGTTTACGCCGAAAATTGGTTATCCGGACAAGTGGAAAGATTACAGCAGCCTGGAAATTAAAGCCGACGATTTGGTGGGTAACTTCGTGCGCGCCAGTCACTGGGGTTACGACGAAATGGTGGCTAAGCTGGGTAAACCCATCGACAAGAGCGAATGGTTTATGACGCCACAAACGGTGAATGCGTATTACAACCCGGTAAATAACGAGATCGTATTCCCGGCGGCCATTTTGCAGCCTCCGTTCTTTAACATGGACGCGGATGATGCAGTAAACTATGGCGGTATCGGTGGTGTTATCGGCCACGAAATCGGCCACGGTTTTGACGATCAGGGCGCGAAATACGACGGCGATGGTAACCTGCGTAACTGGTGGACTGAGCAGGACAAAGGCCAGTTCCAGGCCCGTGGTGCTAAGTTAATTGGCCAATACAATAAGTTTGAGCCACTGCCAGGTGTTAACGTGAACGGTGCGGTAGCACTGGGCGAAAACATTGGTGACTTAGGCGGTATGACAGTCGCGCTTAAAGCCTATCAGTTATCATTAGACGGTAAAGAAGCGCCGGTAATGGATGGCTTTACCGGCGAGCAGCGTTTCTTTATCAGCTGGGCGCAAGTGTGGCGTACCAAGTTCCGTGAAGAGGCGCTACGTCGTCAGTTAAGCACGGGCCCGCATTCTCCGGCGCATTATCGCGTTATCGGTGTACTGCCGAATATTCCGCAGTTTTACACCGCCTTTGATATTAAAGAAGGTGATGCGATGTATTTACCGCCGGAGCAGCGCGTTAAGATCTGGTAATCGCTGGGCAATAAAAATCTGCTACACTGCACAGGCTGAGTAGGTGACTACTCAGCCTGTTGTTTTTACAGCATAGCTCAGCCCGCCGGTTGCAATTCCCGCCCTGGCTCGTCACAGCAACTCGCCCTAATGCCTACGGCAGGGCTCAGACACTCTGTGACGCCCAGTTCGGGATTCCAACCTCCTTCGGGTTAGCGAGGTCTGACCACTATAACAAAGAATATATAACTCTGAGTTTTGTATTCACGAGATTTATAACCACTATAACCTGAGTGGTTAACAGCCGGATGTCAATCTGGCCCGAATTTTCATATAATTACGCCCATTCATTCTGTTGAATGACGCTGCAGTGGCAAGACTGCAGCCAACGACCAAGAGGATCATACTGTGCTACAACAATACCGCGAACATGTGGCCGAGCGCGCAGCGCAAGGTATCCCACCAAAACCACTCAATGCCGAGCAGGTAGCCGCTTTAGTTGAACTGTTGAAAAACCCGCCAAAAGGTGAAGAAGACACCCTGGTTGACTTACTGGTTAACCGCGTACCACCAGGTGTTGATGAAGCTGCTTACGTTAAAGCCGGTTTTTTAGCAGCCTTAGCCAAAGGCGAAGCCAGCTGCAGCCTGATCAGTGCCGAGCGCGCGACAGAACTACTGGGCACTATGATGGGCGGTTACAACATTGAGCCGCTGATCAGCCTGCTGGATAACGAAAAATTAGCCCCGATTGCTGCCAAGGCGCTGTCGCACACCTTACTGATTTTCGATGCCTTCCATGATGTGACGGAAAAAGCTGACGCAGGTAATCAGTACGCCAAGCAAGTATTACAAAGCTGGGCCGACGCCGAGTGGTTTGAAGCCAAGCCAGCCTTAGCGGAAAAAATCACTGTTACCGTATTTAAAGTATCTGGCGAAACCAACACTGACGATTTATCGCCAGCACCGGATGCCTGGTCACGGCCTGATATTCCACTGCATGCGTTAGCGATGCTGAAAAATGCCCGTGAAGGCATTAACCCGGACCAGCCGGGTACAGTGGGCCCGATTAAGCAATTAGAAGAGCTGAACAAAAAAGGCTTCCCACTGGCTTATGTCGGTGACGTAGTAGGTACCGGTTCATCACGTAAATCCGCTACTAACTCAGTGCTGTGGTTTATGGGTGACGACATTCCTTACGTGCCGAACAAGCGCGGCGGTGGTTTCGTATTAGGCGGTAAAATTGCACCTATCTTCTTTAACACTATGGAAGACTCAGGCGCACTGCCAATCGAAGTTGACGTGTCTAAGCTGGAAATGGGCGATGTGATCGACATTCTGCCATTCGAAGGCAAAATTGTGCGTCACGGCACAGATGAAGTGCTGGCAGAGTTTAGTCTGGCAACCGATGTATTAATTGATGAAGTGCGTGCCGGTGGCCGTATTCCGTTAATCATCGGCCGTGGCTTAACAGACCGAGCCCGCGAATTCTTAGGCTTGGATCATTCTGATAAATTCCGTCGTCCTAAACCTAAAGCTGACTCTGGCAAAGGCTTTACGCTGGCGCAGAAAATGGTGGGTAAGGCATGTGGCGTCAAAGGCGTGCGTCCGGGCACTTACTGTGAGCCGAAGATGACGACTGTAGGCTCTCAGGATACTACGGGTCCTATGACGCGCGACGAGTTAAAAGACTTAGCTTGTTTAGGTTTCTCTGCCGATTTAACCATGCAGTCATTCTGTCACACCGCGGCCTATCCAAAGCCGGTTGACGTTGACACGCACCATACGCTGCCAGATTTTATTATGAACCGCGGCGGTGTCTCACTGCGTCCGGGCGATGGTATTATCCACAGCTGGTTAAACCGTATGTTGCTGCCTGATACCGTCGGTACCGGTGGTGACTCGCACACCCGTTTCCCAATTGGTATCTCGTTCCCGGCCGGTTCTGGTCTGGTGGCCTTTGCTGCTGCTACCGGCGTTATGCCACTGGATATGCCTGAGTCGGTACTGGTGCGCTTTAAAGGTGAAATGCAGCCAGGTATTACGCTGCGCGACTTAGTACATGCTATTCCGTATGCTGCGATTCAGAAAGGTTTATTAACCGTTGATAAGAAAGGCAAGAAGAACATCTTCTCTGGCCGTATCCTGGAAATCGAAGGTTTACCACACTTAACGGTTGAGCAGGCGTTTGAGCTGTCTGATGCCTCGGCTGAGCGTTCAGCGGCAGGTTGTACTATCAAGCTGTCACAAGAGTCTATTGCTGAGTACTTAGAATCTAACATCGTGATGCTTAAGTGGATGATCGCTGAAGGCTACGGTGATGTGCGTACTATCGAGCGTCGTATTAATGCGATGCAGGCCTGGCTGAAAGATCCGCAGCTGATGGAAGCTGACGCTGACGCCGAATACACAGAAGTGATTGAAATTGACCTGGCCGATATTAAAGAGCCGGTACTGTGTGCACCGAATGACCCGGATGACGCACGTTTACTGTCTGAAGTGGCCGGCGATAAGATTGATGAAGTATTTATCGGTTCTTGTATGACCAACATCGGCCACTTCCGCGCTGCCGGTAAGTTACTGGATAAATACAAAGGCCAGTTGCCAACCCGTTTGTGGATTGCGCCACCAACCAAGATGGATCAGGCGCAGTTAACGGAAGAAGGTTACTACAGCATTTTCGGTAAAGTCGGTGCCCGCACTGAAATGCCAGGCTGTTCACTTTGTATGGGTAACCAGGCACGCGTAGCCGAGAAGTCAACGGTAGTATCTACCTCTACCCGTAACTTCCCGAACCGTTTAGGTCAGGGTGCTAATGTATACTTAGCCTCAGCTGAGCTGGCAGCCGTTGCTTCTATCATTGGTAAATTGCCAACGGTGGCAGAGTATCTGGAATACGCTAAGCAAATTGACGCCACAGCGGCCGATACTTACCGTTACCTGAACTTCCACAAAATGCCGCAGTACACCAAAAAAGCGGATAACGTGATTATCCAGCAAGCGGTGTAAGCGCCCCCTGTTGTGCTAAAGGCCTGCTTTTGCAGGCCTTTTTTCTGCTCGCGAATCCAGGTGCAGCAGCTACACTTTCAGTTATATAACGCTAACGGAGCACTAGCGTGGAATACGATTTTATTTATGACCGCAATACCTTGCAGTTCAGCATCAGGCTGGCGGCAGAGCATGAAGTAATAGGCCGGTTTTTGCTGGACGAATTCGGACAGGATGCGCAGGCGTATACGCCGCTGATTGAGCAGCTAAATGCGCTTAAGCCACACCAGAGTATGCAATATCAGGGCAAAGAGTTTTTGCTGGAAGTGGATAATGGTGAAGTTACGCTTAGCCACAACACCTTGTTTTATGCAGTCGAGCAACCACTACCTGAGCGGCAACAGCATAAACTGGCCGATGACGATTTGCAGCTGGACGAGCAGGGTATGCAAGCCCAATGCGGGCTGGAGGATTTACTCAAACTGCTACGCGAATGGCAGCAGTTTCTGGCAGGATAATGTTTACAGCCAGCGGTCCTGCCGTTTTGTCCGAGGTTTAAACGCTGCAGAAAACGCCTGCATACGTGCTTTAAGCAGTTGTTCTCTGCCGCTATCACTGCGACAGTAGATTAAATCACCGGGACCGACGTATTTACTCCAACAACGATAAAAAATACTGGCTTGCTCTTTGGTTGTGGCCAATCTTAGCGGCACCGCATGATAGTCATCACGGGCCATGCCAAGAAAATTGCCCGCGCGAATCACCAGATAGCGTGGGTTTTCAATAGGTGCTAAAACTTCGTGTAAACAATCGGCAAATAGTGAAGAGTCATAAAAGCTGCCGCCTTGCAGTGACAAAAACACATGACCGTTTTCCAGCTCTGTTGTTTGTACCGTTAACTGCCGAAATGGGGTGCTGATATGGCCGCTTTGACATAAGGCTTCGGTCAGCGCCATACCAATTTGTTTTAAGCTGCCGTCTGTGGGTAAATGGCGCCACAGTATCCGGGCTGTGGCAATACAGCTGGGTAACAGATAGAGCATACCGCCAATAATGCCTAGCGTGAATACCATTAACATAGCGCTAAAGCCGGTGCGGCCAAACCCCAGGCTTATTACACTGACCAGGCTGAACAATAAACTAAACTGTGCTAACAGGTATTTAAAGCTTTGCACGCTGTGGTAGGTGCGAATAGCCGGTAATTTAATCGTACTTACCCCTGGAGCAACCTTTGCCTGATGCTCTACCGTTAGTGCTTTTTGCCAGCGCTGTGATAATTGATGCTGTTGTTTTAACCGGTTAGCCATGCTGTTATTGCTATTGCGGATCAGGTCCTGCGGTTGGTTACTGTGTATCAGTTTATCCAGCGCCTGGGTATTCAGTCTGGCGAAGCCACTCTCAATCACATCTTTGCGTTCAGACAGGCCAACAAAAGTATCAAACCTGCGACTTAACTCCTGCAAATCCTGTAAACCAAAGAATGATTTAGTGTCCACCGCCAACAGGTGCCAGATACTACTGGTTTTGGCAGGGTTGGTTTTATCCAGCCTGATCGCCCGGCCGCGCATTTGGTTGGTAAGCATAAAAGAGCCAACATTACTGGCCAGCACTAAAGAGTTCACCACAGGGGCATCCCAGCCTTCGCCTAGCAAAGCGCGGGTACCAATTAGCACGTGAATGTCACCGTCACAGAGCAATTGGGTAAACAGCTGGCTTTGGGCATTTAGCGGCCCGGATAGTTTGATGTAACCGGGGGGCGCTTCAAAAGCACTGTAGCTAAGCTTATATTGGCTTAGTGTATCGCTATGCTTTTGCAGCAGAGTGGCAGGCAGTAAACTCAGGCGGCCGGTTAGCAAGGCTATGCTAAGCGTTGGTGCGGTATGTTGCCGTATCGCATCAAACACCGGCCAGGCGCCCAGCGCAGGCTGCCCGATGTGAATACCAGAGCTGATAGCTTCATCGCGGATATAGTCTGTCAGGATCACCTGACGTAATTGCTGCCCTCTTAGCTGATATTCCAGCTGGTGAATTTTAACGCAAGCCGTAATTTTTACCGGGTTGAGCGCCAGGTCACGCTTAAGCTGCGGGTGCTGTGCCAATAACAGTTCACGTTTATGCAGCAGCTGGCTGGCGCTAAGCTGGCGTCTTAACTGGTTGATATACTCTTGTTGTGCCGCAGTGGCTGAGAAGTCTGGGCTAAACAGCAGGGCAGACAGCAGTATTTGCCAGTTTTTGCGGTTTAGTGTAGGGATATCTTTGTAGCTGAAGTCGAGGATCTGCAATAACCCTATCGGCAGATGTTGCTGGTGCGCGGCTAAAAATGCCAGCAGGGCAACGGCAAGTTCTGGTTGGCTCAGTATGTCTTTGGCACTGATGGTTGCATTTAGCCATTTATGTTGGCGGATTAGCTGAAGGAACTCAGGCTGGACAAATAAACTGTCACACAAAGCGACAACCTTGTCGTCATGCTCGAGCAAACGTTTTTGTTCAGACTGATTAATGGCCTCAGTCCAGATGTAGTCCTGATGTGGGCATAAGGTTCCGGCTTTTACCAGCTCCGGGACTGATATTTCCTCATCGACCGGGCCGCATAGCTGCTCGTAGCGCTGCCAGTTGTGTTGTTGTGAGTCATAAGGCGGTGTTGCGGTTAACGAGACTAAAACAAGCTCGGGTAACGCTGCACACAGCTTGTCCAATACCTGCCACCAGGCGTTAGTAAGATGATGCGCTTCATCCAGAATGAGTACGCCAATCTGATGTTGTTGCACAGTAGTAATAAAGCAGTCTATTTCACTCTTGTTAAGCGTGTCAGGCTCGGTTTCTGCCGGGTTATCTTCTGGCACCAGATCCGTCTCCTGCTCAGCTAACTGGCCCGACAGTTGCCAGTGCAGTGCCTGATAGGTCACTGATGTCAGTACGCCCGGTTGGCGGATATCGGTGCTGGTCCAGTTTGGCAGCGCAGCCGTGTTTGCTGGCTGGAAGTCTGCCAGACGCAACAACCATTGATCGCGGATAACGCGGGTGGGTGATAATACCAGGGTTTTTTGTTGTAACAGCCTGAAAACCTCCAGCCCCAAGCTGGTTTTTCCTGCGCCTGGTGCTGCGACAATATGCAGTTTTTTATCCGCCATATGGCAGTGAATGGCATCAATAACTCTTTGTTGATAAGGACGCCATGGGTAGCGAAACGACAGTTGGTGAAAAGGCAAAGGCTGCATCCTGCATCTAATACTGCGCTGAATAGTACCTTTTCGCGTTACAAAATTGCAACGTTGCCGCGGCGATTTTTATGCACTTACACAGGGAAAAAACGCACCTAAATGGTGCGCTTTTCTTCGTTGCTAGCCCGCGCAATGTTGTAAGTTTTTGATATTTATGTATTTCACAAAGTTGGCACAAGGCTTCCTTAGTAAATAACGAATCGCAAAGACGACTACTAAAGGGAACACTCTATGAAGCTTGTATGTGCCATCATCAAGCCGTTTAAACTGGACGATGTCCGCGAAGCTATCGCTGACATTGGGGTAGAAGGTTTAACGGTAACAGAAGTAAAAGGCTTTGGCCGGCAAAAAGGTCACACCGAGTTATATCGCGGCGCGGAATATCAGGTGGATTTTCTGCCCAAGGTAAAACTGGAAATCGCCACGCTGGACGATCAGGTTGACCGCCTTATTGAAGCCATTCAAAAAGCCGCGCATACCGGCCGCATTGGCGACGGTAAGATTTTCGTCTATGACCTGGAACAGGCGGTGCGTATCCGTACCGGCGAGTCCGACGCAGAAGCCATCTAAGGAGCCGTTATCATGCAAGAGCAAATTTATCACTTACAGTATGCGATGGACACCTTCTACTTTCTGATCTGCGGTGTGCTGGTGATGTGGATGGCCGCGGGTTTCTCCATGTTAGAAGCCGGCCTGGTGCGGGCGAAAAACACCACTGAAATCTTAACCAAGAACGTGGCCTTATATTCTATCGCCTGCATTATGTACCTGGTGTGCGGCTATGCCTTTATGTACGGCGGCGAGTTTTTCTTAAGCGGTATTAATGCCGTAGATGTTGACGCCACCCTGACCAGCTTTGCCGAGCGTGAAGATGGCTTCACCGGCGGTGCAGTGTATTCAACTGCATCTGACTTTTTCTTTCAGGTGGTGTTTGTCGCAACCGCCATGTCTATCGTGTCGGGTGCCGTGGCCGAGCGTATGAAGCTATGGGCCTTTTTAGCCTTTGCTGTGGTAATGACCGGCTTTATTTACCCGGTGCACGGCTCCTGGACCTGGGGCGCTGAGGGTATGTTTGGCGTAAACCTGGATGATCAGTTTGGCTTCTCTGATTTTGCCGGCTCAGGCATTGTACATATGGCCGGTGCAGCAGCCGCGTTAGCCGGTGTATTACTGCTGGGTGCGCGTAAAGGCAAGTACAGCAAAGACGGTAAAGTAAACGCGATACCGGGCGCCAATATGCCGCTGGCCACCCTGGGTACCTTAGTGCTGTGGATGGGCTGGTTTGGTTTTAACGGTGGTTCAGTGTTAAAGCTGGGCGATATCAGTAACGCTAATGCGGTTGCTGTGGTGTTCTTAAATACCAACGCCGCGGCAGCTGCTGGCGCCGTAGCCGCACTGGCCTTATCAGTAATTTTATTCCGTAAAGCCGACTTAACTATGGCGTTAAACGGAGCGCTGGCGGGTCTGGTGGCAATAACAGCTGAGCCATCAACGCCTACAGCATTACAGGCAACGTTATTCGGTGCCATCGGTGGTGTGATAGTAGTGGCCTCTATTATTGGCCTGGACAAACTGAAGATTGACGATCCGGTAGGTGCGATTTCAGTACACGGTGTGGTGGGTCTGTTTGGTTTATTGATTGTGCCACTGAGCAAAGACGGCGCTACCTTCACGGGCCAGTTAATTGGTGCGGCTGCTATCTTCGCTTGGGTATTTATTGCCAGCCTGGTGGTGTGGTATGTGCTGAAGTTAACCATCGGTATTCGTGTTAGCGAAGAAGCTGAGTATGAAGGCGTAGACGCCTCAGAATGTGGTATTGAAGCCTATCCTGAGTTTGTCGCGTCGGTAAAGTAAGCAGCCTGGGAGGTGTTAGTGGCACCTCCCGGGAGCCTGCTCAGGCAGCGGCACTGCAAAGTGCCAACGCCATGAGCTAAACCTAAATCCACTAAACTACGTCTATCCTTGTCCTTTGTCTTTTTATCTGACGCCCCGTGCCAATTGGCGCGGGGTTTTTTATTGCTCAGACAAGGTTAGTGTTGTGCTGTGGTTCAATTGCAGCTGTTGATGGCTGACAATAATTAACAGGCCAGATTGCTGACGCTGTTGCAGTACTTTGGCTACCTGCTGGGCCGTTAGGTTATCCAGCCCGGCAAAGGGCTCGTCTAATAGCAAAATCGGCCGTTTAGTCAGTAATAACCGTGCCAGCGCGATACGCCGGCCCTGGCCACCCGATACAGCTGCACCATATTCGCCCAACAGGGTATCCAGTTGTTGCGGTTGCTGCTGTGCCCAGGTTTTTAAGGCGACATCGTCAAGTACTTGCCACAGTTCGCTGTCACTGGCGTCGGGGGCACCTAAGCGTAAGTTTTGTGCCAGGGTGAGATCAAATAAGTCTGGCTGCTGCGGCAAATAGCCAATGCTGTGGTTAAGCTGCCAATGCGACAGCGGCCAGCCGTTTAAGCTAAGCTCGCCCCGGTAAGGCAGTTCGCCAGCCAATGCCTGCAGTAGGGTAGATTTACCGGCACCGGAGACACCGTTGATAAACAGTAACTGGCCACTGCTAAGCGTAAAACTGATCTTGTGCGGCCCAACAATGGCGTTGGGCTGACGGGCGGTCAGTTGGCTGGCCGCCAGTTTAAATGGGCCTGTTGGTACAGGCCCGGAAGTTTGCGCTGCGGTGGGCCCCGCCAACTGATTTAGCCTATCACGTGCGGCTAAACTCAGCCCCAGTGCCACTACACTGTGGCACAGTGGCGTAAGGATTTCATACAGTGCCCACAGTACCAGTAGGGCCGCCAGCAGTAACGGCACCTTAAGCTGACCTTGTGCCAGTGCTGCACCGCCTTGCCATAACAGTAATAATGCAGATAGCCCCAACAAACAGTGTTGCAGCAATACCGTGCGGTTAATCAGCTGTTGTTGGCGCTGTTGCAGGGTTAATAACTGGCGATCGGCCTGGTTAAACCGCTGCAATTGTTGCTGCCAGCGTTGCCATAACACTAAATTGGCCAGCAGGCTAAGTGGCTCCAACAAGGCCTGCCGTCTTTGCGCGGCAGTGTCGGCTTGCTGGCGGGACAGTTTAACGGCAGTAGATAACCCCAGCAGCGGCACAATAAGGGCAGCGATAAGCAGCGGAATGGCTGCCAGCAACAGACTGTTGGCCAGTAACGCCCAAAATAGCAGCAGCAAGGCACTAAGCAATATGGCCGATAGCCAGGGCGCGACCACTTTGAGTGGAAACAGATCGAGTAAATCAATATCGCTGACCAGACGCTGTAAATCGTCGGCCGAGTGATGCTTGGCGGTTTTGCTTTGTGCCATCAGCTGAAAGCGCGATACCCGCAGGTCTTTGAGTAAGCCAAGTGCAGCGTAATGCGAGCTTAAGCGCTCTGCATAACGGCCGGCGGTGCGACCGATAGCACAAAGCCGGATCATGGCAGCCGGGCGAAAATAATCAAAGCCAACGCCCAGGCTAACGAGTCCTGCCAATGCGGCGGCGCTGATAAACCAGCCGGATAATGCCAGCAACGTGACCACTGCGACAAAAGTAACAAAACCCAATAACAGGGCCAGCGACCAGGCACCGCGGCGGCTTGTCATTAAACTACGAAGACGAATAGGTTCAGGCGCGTGCATTTGCACCTCCCTGGCGTAAAAGGTTACCGCCCTCAGGTAACTGGATAACCTGATCCAGCCAGTCCAGGCCATGTAACTGATGACTGACAATGATGACGGTTTTACCTAGGCTTAAGCGACCAATAAGTTGGTGTAAGCGGTAGGCGGTAGCGCCATCCAGGTGCGCTGCCGGTTCGTCCAGCAGCCAGATCGGAGCATCACGCAACAACAGTTGTGCCAGTGCCAGCCGTTGTAGCTGACCGCCGGACAGGCCCAGGCCGCGCTCGCCAAGCAGGGTGTCCAGCCCCAGAGGTAAACGGCTTAACAGAGGCCATAACTCAACCTGGTGTAATACTTGTTTTAACTGCTCGTCTGTGGCCGCTGGCATGGCCAGGCGCAGGTTTTCAGCAATGCTGGCGGCGATAAAACGGCTTTGCTGCGCCATATAGCCCAGCTTGGCTTGCCACTGGGGCAGGTTCACTTCAGACAGCGCTTGCTGGTTAAGCCATATTTCACCCTGATAGGGCGTAAAACCAAGCAGGGCATCTAATACACTCGATTTACCACAACCACTTGGCCCCTGCAGTGCAATACGTTCACCTGCGGCAATTGCGATGCTGAGCGGGGCCAGTCGCTGGCGGCCCTCTGCGCCAGCAATACTAAGCTGGTTGATGTGAATAGCCGGTGCCGCTGCAAAACTAAGCGGCTGATTACCGTTATGCTGCCAGGCCTGCTGAAGGAGTATTGGCTGCAGTTCAGTGATGGCGGCTTCTGCCAGCGCTTTGGCGTGGTAATCACTGCCCAGCTGACGTAGCGGCGCATAAAATTCCGGTGCCAGCAGCAAAATAAATAACGCGCCCTGATAGGGTACCGGGATCTCGCCTTTGGCCCAGGGCAAAATGCCTAATAAACCTAAGCCTAAATACAACGCCAGCAAGGCGATGGCCAGCGCAGAGAAAAACTCCAGCACAGCGCCGGATAAAAATGCCATCTTCAGCACCCGCATGCTGCTGTCGCGATAGCGCTCTGCCGCGTGGGCGACCGAGTTACTGGCTCTGTCCAGCGCGTTTAGCTGACGCAGCGTTGCTATGCCCCGCACTAAATCGAGAAAGCGACCGCCCATGCGGCTAAGTTCAGTAAACTGCTTTTGGCTGGCGCTGGCTGCAGCATTGCCCAGTAAAATCATAAACATCGGCACCAGTGGCGCTGTCAGCAGCAAAATGGCCGCTGCCAGCAGGCTGTAGTAGGCCGTTGCCAGCGCCATGATCACCGGTGTGACTAACACCAGATAACGCTGCACATAATAGCGGCTGATAAAACCATCCAGTGCATCAACCTGCTCCAGCAGCTTGGTACTGATGGCACCATCAGTACCGTACTGGCTTTTGCCCGGCCCGGCTGCGGCAATCGGCTGAAGTAGCTGCTGACGCAGTGTTAAGCGCACCTGCTGGCTGGCTTGTACGCTAAGTTGCTCGCGGCCATAGTGCAGCAATGGCCGGCCCAACAGGCACAAGGCAAGAGCAGGCAGTAAGCTGGTTAATAAGGTTGGGGTAGGGCTTTGTCCGTTGGCCAGTGCGGTTAGCCAGTCGGCAAACAGCAGTGATAACAGATAAGATTGCAGCACAAGTAAGGCGACTGCCGCTATCGCCAGCAACAGCGCCTTGTTTAGCCGCGGTTTAACGCTTTGCAGCAGCTGGTTTAGCTGCTGCAGGGGGGGCGATGGTTTACTCAGCGGGAGTTTCCTCGCCTTCGTAGCCTTTTAACTCCAGCCACATCGCATTGATAATGCCAAATGAGCAGGCCAGTAACACGCCTAAAATCCAGGCAAAATACCACATATCAGGCTCCTTATTAGTACAGTGAGTGGCTGTTATCGCGGATATGCTGCTCGTTTAAGCGCCCGCGCATCACATAGTAACCCCAGCCGGTGTACGCCAGAATTAACGGCACAAAAATACATGCCACGACAAACATAATCATCAGCGTGGTTTCACTGGCGGTGGCATCCCACATGGTCAGGCTATGTGCCGGATGGCTGCTCGATGGCATAACAAAGGGAAACATGCTGATACCGGCCGTGAGAATTACCATTGCCATGGCCAGTGACGAGCTGACAAAAGCACTGATATGACGTTTGGCTTTGCTGGCCAGCGCACAGCCAATAAAGCCCAGTACCCCAAGCGCCGGTACCAGCCACAGCAGCGGTAGTTTGCCGTAGTTAACAAACCAGCCGCCAGCAGCGACTTCTACCAGTTTCTCGGTAGTACGGTTAGCGCCGTTAGTGTCAATGACACTTTTGACGACATAACCATCAATACCGGCATACAGCCAGATGCCAGCCAGCACAAACAGCAGGGCACAGAGCCAGGCCACAATCGTTGATAATTTCTCGCTACGCGCTTTTAGCTCGCCTTCGGTTTTAAGTTGCAGGTAAGTGGCGCCGTGGTTAACAATCATCAGTAAGCTCAGCACACCTGCCAGCAGGGCAAAGGGGTTTAACAGCGCCCAGAAGCTGCCGGTGTAATGCAGGCGCAGAATATCGTCAAAGTAAAACGGCACGCCTTGCAGCAGGTTGCCAAAGGCCACGCCAAAGATCAGCGCTGGTATGGCAGAGCCGGCGGTGAGCGCCCAGTCCCAGCGGCTGCGCCAGGTTTCACTGTCAATTTTGGCGCGGTATTCAAAGCCGATAGGGCGTAAAAACAGCGCAAACAGGGTTAACATCAGTGCCAGATAAAAACCACTGAAGGAGGCGGCATAGACGGTGGGCCAGGCAGCGAATAAAGCGCCGCCAGCGGTAATTAACCATACCTGATTACCGTCCCAATGCGGCGCTATGGCGTTAATCATCACGCGGCGCTCGTCGTTGCTGTTACCCAGCACCTTTAACAGCGCGGCCACGCCCATATCAAAGCCATCGGTAATCACAAAGCCAATCAGCAATACGCCAATTAGCAGCCACCAGATAAAACGTAGTGCTTCGTAGTCCATGTTATGCCTCCTTCGCCACAGCGGGGCTTTCTAAATCGTATTTGCCGGTATGCAGTGATGATGGGCCAATTTTGGCGTACTTGGTCATCAGCCACATTTCGATAATCACGAAGACGGTGTACAGCACCATGATGCTGATTAAGCTTATCCAGATATCGGTTACCGTTAGTTGCGATACGGCTAAGTGAGTGGGCAGAATTTCACCTATCGCCCAGGGCTGACGGCCATATTCGGCAACAAACCAGCCGGCTTCACAGGCGATCCACGGCAGCGGCAGGCTAAATACAGCAAATTTGAGCAGCCATTTCGGTTTGTCGACCGTGCGTTTGGCGCTGTGCCAGAAGGCCAGTGCAAACAACAGCAGCATGGCAAAACCGCAGGCTACCATAATGCGGAAGCTCCAGAACAACGGCCATACCTGGGGTACCGAGTCTTCTACTGCCTGGGCAATCTGCTCTGGCGTGGCATTGGCGACATCATCGGTATAAGCGGTAAGCAGCATGCCATAGCCTAAATCTTCTTTAAGCTCGTTAAAGCGGTTTACTGTAGCGGGCGATTTATCACCGGCGCGGTATTGCTGCATTAGTACATAGGCTTCCTGACCGCGGATAATCCGCTCCAGGTGTTTTTGTTTTAACTCGGCTAAGCCAGGCACTTGTTCATCCAATGAGCGGGTGGCAATCAGCCCCAGCACGGCGGGGATCTTCAGCGCATAGTCCGTAGTTTGGGTTTCTTCATTTGGAATACCAAACACGGTAAAGGCGGCCGGCGCCGGGTGGGTTTGCCATTCGGCTTCAACCGCGGCTAATTTCACCTTTTGCACATCACCCAGCTCATAGCCCGATTCGTCACCCAGTACGATAACTGACAAGGCACTGGCCAGGCCAAAGGCCGAGGCAATAGCAAAGCTGCGCCGGGCAAAGGCTAAATCGCGGCCTTTAAGCAGATACCAGCTGGAAATGGCCAGCACAAAAATAGCGCCGGTAACATAGCCGGCCGATACTGTATGCACAAACTTAACCTGTGCCACCGGGTTAAACACCACTTCGCTAAAGCTGGCCAGCTCCATACGCATGGTGTCGATATTAAATTCTGAGCCTATCGGATGCTGCATCCAGCCATTGGCAATTAAGATCCACAGTGCTGACAGGTTAGTGCCCAACGCCATCAGCCAAGTTACCGCCAGGTGTTTTTCTTTACTTAGCCTATCCCAACCAAAGAAAAACAAGCCAACCAGGGTTGACTCTAAAAAGAATGCCATCAGGGCTTCTATTGCCAGTGGTGCGCCAAAAATATCGCCAACATAATGTGAGTAATAGGCCCAGTTAGTACCAAACTGGAACTCCATGGCAATACCGGTGGTGACCCCCAGCGCGAAGTTAATACCAAATAATTTACCCCAGAATTTGGTCATATCACGGTAAATGGTTTTGCCGGTCATCACATACACCGACTCCATTATCGCTAATATAAACGCCATGCCTAAGGTAAGAGGGACAAACAGAAAGTGGATCATTGCCGTAAAGGCAAATTGAAACCGGGACAGGTCAACTATATCCATCGCTAAGCTCCGCAGCGCAGGTAAGAAATAAGCGGTACCTATAAAGTAGTACAGCCATATCACTATACAAGGAAGGTGCACCAG
The DNA here is from genome assembly GCF_011634895.1 of Rheinheimera pleomorphica. Lineage (GTDB taxonomy): Bacteria > Pseudomonadota > Gammaproteobacteria > Enterobacterales > Alteromonadaceae > Alishewanella > Alishewanella pleomorphica. The sequence continues at coordinate 392,650 of NZ_SIRR01000003.1, forward strand.
CGCTTATGCGCTGGATCAAGCTTTGCGGTTTTTACATTAGATGAATTTAATGTACTAGCGTTTCCTGGCCAGAAAGGTATCGACTGCTTTATTGGATGCGGCCAGCTTTTTGCGGCCTTGCGGGCAGGTTTGCGTCAGCAGAATAAACAGCGTATCGATCACCAGCTCCTGGGCATTACGCGCCAGTATTGACGATAAGCGCGCTGAGCTTTCATCGGCGACGGTGTACAAATTTAAACTGGCTAAGCGTGCGACGCTATTGGCACCATAGGCGGTAATACTGATAATGTTGACGCCATTAGCCGCGCCCTGTTCAGTAATTTTAACGCTGTCTGGCGTTTCGCCTGACTCGCTTATGACCACCAGCACATCTTCCACGGTGTAATTGGCAATATTGGCCAGCTGCACATGGGTGTCAGTTTCGGCCAGTGCTGCAGTACCCAGCTTTTGTAATTTGTAAGAAAAGTCTTTTGCTACCAACGCTGAGCCACCCTTGCCGCACAGCAGCACCCGCTTGGCATTGCGTAGCAACAACGCCGCTTGTTCGAAGCTGGTTTGGCTGTTAATGGCATGGGTTTTTTGCAACACATTAATTTTGCTGGCCAGCAATTTCTGGCTCATGGTGCTAAAAGTATCGTCTAAAGATATTTCACCATGCAGTTTATCGCTGCTAACCGCTGGTGCCTGATGATGCAGGCTGTCGCTGATAGCAAATTTAAAATCCGGGTAGCCTTTATAGCCTAGTTTCTGGGTAAAGCGCACCACACTGGCCTGGCTGATGCCGACCGCTTTGGCCAGCATTTGTGAGGGCATATCGCGGATATGATCCGGATTCGCCAGGATATATTCCGCCAGTTGCTGTTCGGCGCGGGGAAACTTATCGCGCAGGGCTTTTATTTTATCAAGTACAGACATCCGCAGGTCCTGTTGGCGGCCGCTTTGGCACGCAGCTAAAAAAGGTCATATCCCGCAGCTTATTATGAGTCGGCTAAATTGAAAAGCCCGGCCTGCAATACAGGCCGGGAAACACCGGGTCCGGGATTAGAACGCGGGTGTGTAACGCAGGCTAACACCGAAAGAGCGGCCCAGTACCGGGTAGTCACTAACGGTATTAAAGTGGTTGGCGCCCGACAGTGGCAGCGGCGGGTTTTTATCCAGCAGGTTGTCGATACCGGCCGTCAGGCTAAGTGTATCGCTGGCCTGCCAGGAGGCCGACAGGTCGAGATAGTTTTGTGCGCCAATGCGGATACTGCGGTCAGCGGCGTTCTCTACCTCGCCAATACGACGCCAGCCCAGCTGCACGCCAAGCGTATCCAGGTTCCAGTCCAACGTTGCGCGATGTTTATAGTCCGCCTGCAGTACGCTGGCAAAGTCGCCGGAGCACGCATTGCCATAGGTGCCTTTACAATCTGTCGGCACCACGGTGGCGTTATTTTGCCGGCTTTGCTTGGTAATAATGCTGGCCTGATAGCTTAGTCTGATACTGCCGCCGAGCATCAGAGGGGCGTTGAAGCGGTAGTTAAGCGCTATGTCGATACCGTCCTGTTTTATCGCGGCCAGGTTGAAGTCGTTCACAATAGCGGTGCTGATCAGGCCGGTTTGCGGGTCACGCAGCACGGCATCGCACAAGGGGTTGCCCGCCACCGGGTTATCGATATAGCAGTTTTTCAGCGCTGCGGCCGGTTGGATCTGGCTGACTGCATCGGTAATTTTGATGCGGTAGAAATCCAGTGTCGCGTCAAAACCACTGATATAAGACGGCGTATAAACCAGCCCCAGGGTAGCAGACTGTGCCTGCTCGGGTTTAATTTGCGGATTACCGCCAAAGGTGTAGCTGGCCGTAGACGAATCAAACGCTGTGCCGACGGCGGGCGCACCATAGCGGGCGCATTGTTCAGCATTGCCGGTACCTAATAAACACGGGTCGCCGTCAAAACGGCCGGCAAAACGCGGCACAAACTGTTCGCTGGTCTGGTCAAACAGTGCCAGCGACAGCGCCGTTATAGGGCTGGCAAATTCGCCCAGATTGGGCGCCCGAAATGCTGTTTGGCGGCTGGCACGTAGCCTTATTTGCTCGTTAATTGCCCAGTTTAATCCCAGCTTCCAGGTGTTTTCTGCCTCGGTGTTAGAGTAATCAGAAATGCGGTATGCCGCCTCCAGATCCAGCTGATCGGCAAAGGCATGGTCAAACAGCAGCGGCACTAACACCTCGGCATACCACTCTTTACTGTCAAAGCTGGCGTCCATTTCAAACACGCTGACACCGGCGAAACTGGTACCGTTACGAAATGCATCGCCCGGCGTTTGCTTACCGCTTTCTTTGCGCACTTCATACCCCAGCGCATAGCTTACCGCTCCGGCAGGGAGTTCAAACAGGGGCGCCGAGTCGCCGGACAAGGTGGCGGCCACGACACTTTGCGTACGTTCACGATTGGCGTACAGCAAGGGGTTGCTAAAGCTGCTTAAATCCAGCGCCGGGTTAAAAATATCAGTGCTGTTGGCAATAGCAGCAAAACGGCTGGCACCGCTGTTGTTAAGGCGATAGGCATTGTTGTAAAGGGTTGAGGTTTCATCAGTACGACCATATTGGGCGTACAAATCGTAGCTTAAGTTGTCGGTTAGCACGCCTTTTACGCCAAACTGAAACTGGCTGGATTCACGCACCGCGTCGGTGTATTGCAGGCCCAAACCGAGGTTACGTTCTACGTTTACCTCGGCATTACCGTTGGCATCAAAGCTGAGTAATTCACGTGCCGCTGCCGGAATATAAGGATTGTCGGCGCTTAGAGTCAGTTGCTCGTTTACGCTGACCGGTGTCTGGCCGCTGGCGCCGGCACCTTGCACCTGTACCTTGGCAAACATACCGCGGCCATAAATTTCTGCATGCTCATTGAGCTCGGCGCCAAAAAACAGGCCGGCAGACAACCGGTCCATCGGCTGGATCAGCAAGCGTTCGCCGGTCACATTAGTGGTGTTACGGCCAGTGGTCAGTGCGCCGTTGTCGTCGATACCAAAGCTATTGCCGCTGGCTACATCGGTATAAAAGCCGCCGCTGTTAATCATGCTGCCACTGTTTTGCATCGCCCAGTTGCGCTCGCCCGCCAGCAGCGCCTTGCGCTCTGAATAGCCTATATACCCGGTAACATGGCCGCGGCCACTGGCAATATCGCCGCCAAAAATGGCTTCGGTATTGAGTCTTTCACCACCGCCGTCTGCTGTTTCATAGCTGGCCGATAGCTCGACGCCGTCAAACTTATCATCAAGAATAAAGTTTACCACGCCGGCAACTGCATCAGCGCCATACACGGCGGCAGCACCGCCGGTTAATACGTCAACCCGCTTAATTAAGCCAGCCGGAATAATATTTACATCCACTGAGTTGCGAAAACTAAACGGCACAGCGCGGCTGCCGTTGATCAGCACCAGGGTGCGGTTTTGTCCCAGGCTGCGCAGGTCTATCGTCGACGAGCCCAGTGAATCACCGACAGTGGCGCCGGTGGCGTTAGCGCCGGCAGCGGCTTGTGGTAGCTTGGCTGTGATGTCTTCAACATTTACTGCACGATCGAGCTGAATTTGCACTTCATCTACCGAGGCTACCGGGCTGGACGACACCAGTTCAGTGCGGGCAATGCGCGAGCCGGTAATAGTGATCACTTCAGTTTTATCGGCACTGCTGTCAGTTTGCTGCGCCAGCAGCAGTGGGCTGCACAGCGCCAGGTTAACGGCCAATGCCAGTTTAGTCGCCTGCTGCAGGCGGTTGGATGTTCTGCAACGGTAAGATGTCATCAGTGTATACTCCTGTTGATAGAGCAAGATCGCGGCGTTATTATGAATTTTTTATACATATATAATTACGCTTCGATGAATATATACCCCAATTTGGGGGTTTGTGCAATTTTATTTAGTTGTATTAAGGCTATTGCTGGATAAATTATTCATGCTACAGTTTGTGCTGATAACATCAGCGACAGGAAGCCGTTATGCACAGCCATATTCAGCAGTTATATAGCATTGCCGATAAACCGCGCCGCACCATTATTGGCCTGATGAGTGGCACCTCGCTCGATGGCCTGGATGTGGCGCTGTGTCAGCTAAGCGGGGATGGCCTGAACACCCAGGTTGAGTTACTGCGCTTTGCGACTGTAGATTATGACGACAACTACAAGCAGCGTGTTAAAGCGGTATTTGCCAAACGCGAGGTTGACCTGCAGGCGCTGACGTTGTTAAACCCTTGGATAGCGCTGGAGCATGGCCGCATCATTAACCAGTGTTTAGCCGCCTGGCAGTTAAGCGCCGCCGATATTGATATTGTTGCCAGCCATGGCCAGACGGTATATCACTGCCCAAAGCGGCAGCATCAGTTAGCCGGTGAGGGTAACGCCACCCTGCAGCTGGGCGATGGTGACCATTTAGCGATGGCCACCGGCATTATTACTCTGAGTGATTTTCGCCAGAAACATGTTGCCGCCGGCGGCGAGGGCGCGCCGTTAGCCGTGTACGGTGATTACTTGTTGTTTAGCAGTAAAGACGAAAACCGCATTATGCTAAATATTGGCGGTATCGCTAACTTTACCTGGCTGCCGCAAACTCTGGACGCCGAAGCGGTATTCAGCACCGATATCGGCCCGGGCAATACGATGATGGATGCCTATGTGCAGCGTCATTTTGCCGGTCAGTATTATGATAAAGATGCCAGCCTGGCCATGGCGGGTAGGGTGAGTAAGCCTTTACTTGATGCACTGAAGCAGGACAGCTTTTTTGGTCTGAGTTTCCCTAAAACCACCGGGCCTGAAGTGTTTAACCTGCCGTATTTAGCCAAAGCGCAGCACGCCTCTGGTACTACGCAATTAAGCCATGCCGATATTATGGCCACGCTAAACCGTTTTAGTGCCGATATGATTATTGCCGCGATTCAGCAAACCACAGCGCAGCTGGATAAGTTTGTTATTTACGCCAGCGGCGGCGGTATGCATAACCCGCTGTTGATGAACCACATTCAGCAAGCTTTGCCCGGGGTGAGCATAAAAACCACCGCCGATTTAGCCATAAACCCAGACGCCAAAGAGGCGGTATTGTTTGCCGTACTGGCCAATGAATGTCTGGTCGGTGGCAAGCAGAAGTTCAGTAACGCCCGCGAAGGGATCCCGGGCGTGACGATGGGGAAGGTTAGCTTTGCTGATTAGCGCAGGCAACAGCCTGCCTGGGGCGTTAGTACTCCCACCAGCAGTCTTGCCACCAGTCTAAAAACTCAGCAAAGTCGATATAGCCGTTGTTGTTGCTGTCGACCAGCTTAAAACCTTCCTCAACATGGCTGGCTTTGGTTTTTGGCGCCAACGCAGTAAGTAGCTCGATAAACTCAGTTAAATCAATACGGCCGTTACCGTCGCGGTCAAAAAAGTCGAAGTTGCTTTTTATTTCTGCAATTTGTTGTTCAGACAACGTTTCTTTAGTCACTTGCATCACCTTGTTTAGCAATCAGTTCTGGCTGCAGTTTACTGCGCCTGAAAATTGCTGTCTATGCGCAGGCAGGGTTCCGATATTTATCTGGCACTAAAGCAGGGCTTTGCGCTAGTATTCGCGCCCTTATGTACATAGTGTTAATTTAATGTGTGGTAGCAATGGATAAAATAGTTCAACTGGCAATGATTGTGGCGGTAACGCTTATTTCAGTGCCGGCAGATGCCGGTTTGGCCGAAAGTGAGACAGTGATCTCAGTATTTACCGAAGGCGGTGGCAAAGCAGAAACTACCGGCGTTGCACTGGGCGTGCGACAAGCCGAAGCCAATGGGTTATACCTGCAGGGGGGCTTAAGTTACCAGCGCATTACGCTGAAACAATATCCGGCAGATTATGACGGCGGCCGCTTCCGGCCGGTATTTTTGTATGGCCGGCTCGGTATGGATTGGTGGGTTGGCCCTTATGTTCAGGCCGGATTTGATCTGAACAGCAGCCTGATGAATTGGTTAGACACCAATAGCAACAGTTGCTGCAATGCCAATGTCAGGGCCGGGCTTGAAGTTAAACTGCATCAGAATGTCCGGTTTGATCTGTATGGTAACTGGTATAACTTTCACTATAACAGCCTGCAAGCGCCGGTAACGCCAATTGATTATCAGCCAGGGGGTGAGAACCGCCGTTTTAGCCGCACTAGCGTCGGTGCTCAGTTATCACTGCTGTTTTAATCGTACTTGTGCTTAGCATTAAGCGGCGCGGCCGGTTTTGTAATGTGCAGGGCTGCGCTAAGCTACATGTTTATGCTTAGTCTGGTTGGAGTGAGTGATGCGCAGGCACTTTAGTCGTTTGTTGCACAGCCTGATATTGCTGTTAGCGCTGGTCATAATACTGTTGTTTATTGGTGCGCTGCGCAGCCCCACCGATAGCCTGCATGGCATGCTAGGCTCGGCGCTGTGGACCACACTGGCACCGCACTTTTTATTGCTTAGCCTGACAGGCTGCCTGTTTATATGGTGGTGGCGACGGCGTTATCCAAAAACGCACTTATCGACACTGACATTGTCGGCGGCGGTTGCGGCTGCGATAAGCAGCGGCGTTGTGTGTTATCAGTTTAAGCAAACGGCTGTAAAAGCAGGGGGTGATATTAACTGGCGCCAAGCCCTGCTACTTAAAAGCATCACCGCAGCTAAGCCAGATCTAATGTTAAGTTATGACGGTTATAACGGCATAGCAAAGCCGCTGGCGCTGTTTTTACCAAGCAACCCAGGCGCCAAAGCACCTGTGCTGCTGTATATCCACGGCGGCGGTTTTATGGCCGGCTCGTTGCTGGAAACCAGCAATGACTTGCGCTGGTTTGCCGACCGGGGCTATCTGGTTGTCAGCGCAGGTTACAGCTTGTTTAGTGAAGACAATCCCAGCTGGCAAAAAGCGCCGCAAGATGTTGCCTGTGCGCTTAGCTGGTTAAAAGACAATGCCGCCCGTTACGGTGGCGATATAAACCGACTGGCGCTACTGGGCGATTCAGCCGGCGGCAATCTGGCGCTGAACATGGCCTACGGCGGCGCGATGCAGGCAGAGCAGGCACACTGCGATACAGCGCCGCCAGCGGTAACGGCAGTAGTGGTGCAATACCCGGCGGTAGACCCGTTAGCCATTTATGAATACGGCTATCCGATACCCGGCTTTGCACCTAAAATGCTGGTCTCCGGCTATATTGGTGGCGATCCATACCAGCTGGCACAACGGATTTCGGCCGTAAGCAGCTACAGCTATCTGTCGGCACAGGCGCCGGCCACGCTGATATTTTCACCCCGGCAAGACGGTTTAGTGCCGGCCTGGACGGTACAGCGCTTTGCCAGCTACGCCCGTCTGGCCGGGGTTGAGCTCGAACTGGTATCTATTCCTTTTGCTAACCATGTGTATAACCAATTGGCCGCTAACTCGGTTGGTAATCAGCTTAGACGCAGTGTTACGCTGCGGTATTTGCGCCAGCAGGGTGTGGCGGAAACTATTATTTAACAAGAACCGCTGCAGCAAGCTGTCAGAAAAATTTACAGTTTTGGCGGCCTTTATCGCCTAATTTCCGTGCTCAATTGCTAGCTGTTGATAGTGTTGATATTAATTTTCTGGCGTGTTTGTTGCGTATCATTGCGCTGATGCCGGCGTGTGGTTTTGTTTAATACTCACATTAAAAAGCACGTTAAAACAAAGTGTTAATCTGTAGCGGTTTTGTTTTGACGGTGTCAGCTGGCGGTAGCGAATAGGCAATTGCAGTGATATGCCAAAGTCGTTTAAGCACTATCGCAGAGGAAATATCATGAAACGAGTATTACCTGTATCCAGTAAGATCTGGGCTGCCGTATGTTGTATTGCCAGTTTAGCGTTAAGTAGCACTTATGTTTTCGCCGAGCTAAGCGGCAACTATGTGTTGAAATATGAGGCGCAAAATCTGACGGAGTATCAGCAAAAATGGGCCAATATCTACGGGCCTTTATCGCTTTCAGCCGGCGGTAGCCTGGCGGTGTCTAAGCAGGCGGTTACCGTTAGCGCCATTCCATTTCAGGTGGGGGCGGACTTTAGTGTGTTTGACCATCTGAAGTACATTGCCATAAGCACTCAGCAGTTCCATGTGCCTGAACATGGCTCGCTGGAGTTTTCGGCTGAAATTATCGCCCATACCCCGGGTACTGACCCAGGCAGATTAATCCGGGGCTGCTATGGCCCGGCGCTTTCGTACCTTAACCTGTCTGATCCCTGTGACCAGCCCTACCAGGCGAGTGTATTGGAAGGCCAGCAGGCTGGTGTAGTGCTGAATATGATTAACTTTGAAACCGGCCAATTATTTGATTGGTTTATTTCTGAGAACAAAGCCTTTGCCTTAATTGAGCGTTTGCCAACGGTGGTTACAGGCAGTCCGGGCACCGGTTTAGACTTGGCGTACACCCAGATCATCCGTGAAGTCGATATTAATCCCGGTAAAAAACAGCATGTTGCGATTCGTTACAGCCGTGGGCCAGATGCGTCTTTTGTCGAGTTTTTTTTAAATGGTGAGCTGTTTGCCCGGGTGGATAATGTTGGCATACCACTGGATAAACAAGGCGTGTCGTACACAGGCTATGCGCCGTCCACGGGTGAGGGCGAACTGCTAAAAGAGCGGTTAAATACCTTTGTTATCGGGCATGGTTTGTTCAGTTTACTTGACGCCTATCCGTATCAGCATCCTGAAGCGCCAGAGCTGAGTGTTTCTATTCCCATTTCAGAGCGGCTGTTCGGCCAGGGCGCAGTGGGGCAGTGGAGTAAATTTAAAGTCGTGCAAAAAGTGCATTAGATGACTTGAGTACCGCACGAAAGCGAGAACGGGAGCGGAGCTGGTTAAACAATAGACGTGCTCTGCCCCCATTTTCACCGATCCGAAGCTTGCCTCAGACCTGTTAGAGGACTATATTTGGTCCACCTAGGAGGGCGCATGAAGCTGTCGCAACAAATTAAACCTATTAGCTATTTAAAAGCCCACGCGGCAGAGATTGTGCGTAACTTAGCCGTGCAGGAAGAGCCTTTGGTCATCACGCAAAATGGCGAAGCCAAGGCTGTGCTGCAAGACATTGCCAGCTACGAGCAAACGCAGGAAACCCTGGCGCTATTAAAAATCCTGGCGCTGGGCAGCCAGCAAATTGAACAGGGTAAGGTGCAGCCGCTGGCCGACGTTATTAGTAACATCCGCCAGCTAAAAACGGCGCCTTAATGGCTTTTCAGGTAATGCTTACCGACGACGCCAGTGAGGATTTAGCCTTGCTGTATCGTTATATTGCTGAGCATGATGTAGCAGAAAATGCCGATTATGTGCTGGAGCAATTAGCGCTTTGTCTTGCCAGCTTAACGACGTCACCAGAGCGGGGTACTTACCCCAAAGAGCTGCTGGCAGTGGGGCTGCGTGAGTACCGCGAAATCTACTTTAAACCTTACCGTATTATCTACCGCATCCTGGCGGATGTTGTCTATGTGATGCTGATAGCCGACGGCCGGCGCAATATGCAAAGCCTGCTGCAGCGCCGCTTGCTGGGTGGCTAAAAGCAGGTTAGTCTCGTCACTATGTTAATAACACTACAACAACCCATCGTTAGCCCAACCAGCAAGCTTTATCAGATCCTGCTGGTTAATTGCATTCTTCTTGGCGCTACCTTCCTCGGCTACAAATACCTGCCATCAATACTAGCGTTAGACCCACGCCCCAACGTCCGCTTAATGGTGATTGTAGCAATGGCACCAGTACTAGCACTGTGCTGTTCTATTGTGATAGGCACAAAACAGCCCAAAACGTTAACTGCTGACGATGATGGCATAACGCTGGGCGATGCTATCGCCGGCAGCGAGTTTTACCCCTGGCATGATATCAGTGGCTTTAGCCTAAACCCCAATAGCAAAGTGCTTAAATTCCGGGTTGATAGCCTGCAACTTAAACACACCTTTAGGCTGAAGCAGTTTGGAATTACCCAGCAGCAGTTTGAACAGTTGCAGCAGCTGGCGGCAGTGGGGTTAAAAAGCGAGTAGGGGGAATGGTAGGTTTGTGCCAAAAGCGGACATTAGAGCTTAAAAGCATCCTGTTCGCATCTGAGCATAGCCAACGCTTATTCGGCAGTTTGATCCGTATTTGTAACAAATGCAAATACTAGTTGTACCTAAAAGGTGTTGTCAGATTAAAAGAAGCAATGTAGTGTTCTGTACATAAATTATACAATGTCTGGTTAACCCATGTTGAAGTAAGGGGAGAGCCATCGTATAAGTATTAGCTGGTAATCATCACAAGGAGTTCAAGTGTCAGTGCAAGAAATTCAAGTATCTTTAGAGGAACTTAGATCACTTAACCTGGTTGAAATTGCTAATTCTTGTAAGAGCCAAGTCTATTATGAACTGGAGTCAGCTTTTAGAAATGTTGAAAACTCAAATGCTGCAAGACTGCTATCAGCAACGTGTTCAATGCATTTGAAGCCTGAAAGCACAATAACCCCGTTTTCCCCCAAGTTTATAATGCAAGATAGTAGAGGAATTATAGCCAATGATTTTTCTAGATCATCTTTAAATGTATTGGCTGAGTTCTGCTTAGAAGTTGATGTTCCTGAACTTAGAGCAAGGTTAGCGGATATATGTTGGGTAACGAAATCTGGAAGTATTGAGCATGCCTATATGGCTATTCAAGCTTACATTGAATCGGCCAAAATATTATTACTTGAAAATGATACCTGGGTGTATCCAGCTGAGAGAATAGAACGAGCTTTGAGGCTCAGTTGCATGTTCCGCCGTGAAACACAGCGTCCTGACTTATTTATTTCGATATCAGATTTTGTTATTTCTGAGATAGACAGAAAAAAACTTAATGAACCTCCTTTCTATGCATTGCGCCTTTTAAACTTATCTCACGAGTGTGGAGTGGGAGATCAAAATTGGATTCTTTCCACAGCCGAAGAGATTGCTCAAAACCGTTTTGAGTTGAATGATACTAGGACCGCAATTAATGCTTGGGAATGTGCGTTGAACTCAGCAATTGAGTTGAGAGATAAAAACAAACAACAAGAAATCTGGACATATATAGCCGGTTGTCATGTAAAAGACTCTGAGATGCAAGATGGAGGGCTTATCTCAGCTGGAGCTCTACTCAAAGCAATTGACTCTTTATCAAAAGTACCAAATACGCGACAAAAAAGGCTTGAGCTATATGAGAAAATGAGAGATTGCCAATTAGAATCTTTACATCAGCTACATGAGTATTCAACGCCCGGCACTAATATTAGTGAAATAGTCCATCAAGCGAAAATTCAAGTTCAGGGGCAGGATTTTTTCGATATGTTATTTAGGCTTGGTGTTTTGGTGTCAAGACCTGCTTGTATTGACACGTTAAGGAGCCAAGCAATTGAACAAATGCAAACCACTATAGCTTGGATGTTTGGTGGAACTCACATTGATCACGAAGGTATTACCGTTGCTACAGTTCCATCCGGAATGGGAATTAACGATGATCCAGATGGAATCGTAACATGGTCAATTATGATGAGAAACATAGGAATTGATCATCAATTGGCTGTCCAAGGGCAGATAAGACCAGCAATAAATGAAATAATGACACAACACCATGTTTCAGAACATACTTTAGAGTCAATCTTGAAAAACCATCCTTTTATACCTAAAGGTCACGAGTATTTTTTTGTCAAAGGTGTCATGTGCGGACTCGAAGGCGACTTTCTTACTGCTTGCCATGTTTTGATTCCTCAAATCGAAAACTCGCTTAGGTACGTTGTCAGGAGTCAAGGTGAGGAACCAACCACGCTTCATGGAGATGGAAGTCAAGAGCGGAGTGGTCTGAAATTCTTATTGAATCATGCCGTTATCTTAGATGTGCTAGGGAAAAATATTACAGGCAACCTTCAAGCTATATTGATAGACAAAATTTATGGTGATTTGAGGAATCAAATGTCTCATGGTTATATGCCCGCTGGTCATTTCTTTGGAAACGCTCCAATTTTTCTATGGTGGCTAATTTTGCACATTTTAATGCTACCCTTTGGTAGTTACTGGAAGCAAAATTACAAACCTGAAAACACAACTCCCAAACCGATTGAGTCGCTTTCGTAGCTGTTAGTGTCGGATTCACTTCACTTTGTTGCGAACAATAACTCAACTTATATTTCGGCGTTTAATGTCCGCTTCGCTCAAAGCGGACAATTATTACAACAAAGCCTGCGTTTAAGTTAGGTGCATTTAGGCTTTAATAAGTATTCGAGTCACTTTGTCTATCCTGGTTTGTAGCATCAATTCGTTGGGGCTTGCCAGCTCACGCGATGCCAATACGGCATAGGTGAATTTGGTGCCGGCTGGCAATTCTGCCGCAGGGTCTTTACCCGCAGCGGCAGCGTCTCGAATAAACACCATCTGGTGTTTAATGGTTGTCAGCACATCAGCTGTAACAGTCTCTAGCGAATCGGTGTCAATCGCATCAATTACGTCATTTGCCGCTGATTGTAGAGCATCAAAATTCATGGCGGGCGGGCAGCGCAAATTGAAGTCTCCGTTTAGGGCTTATACACATCAGGATAATTAAGGCTATTTTTGCCACACAAGTCTTTAAGTATTTGCAGTAAGCCCGCCTGTTTCAACAGCTTATTAGGTAACAACACGCTTTGGCTGTTTCCTCTGCCATTAACTGCAGGACGGCTTAAGTTTTGTAGCTTAATGCCTTTTTCACCGTCATCACTGCACTGCGGAACATAACGGATCTTAAGCTGTTCGCCTGCAATATTGCCACTTACGTGTAAGGTGTCATTTGGTAGGCCGCCCTGGTTTGGCCAACGCCAAAATTTATCTTCAATCGTCCGCACAATCCAAGGTAAAGCGACCAGCGGAAACTCAGCTTGCTCCAGCCACAGTCCAGGTTCATCTTCCTTGCTGCTGATACGCTTATCGGCGACTATTTTACTGAGAAAAATCAGCGTGTCAGGGCTGCAAATGACAAATCTGGTGTAGTCAGTCATCACTGGATCCTGGCACGTCATTGCAACAATATGATGATTTTCAAGTAAATCAGTTCTTAGATATGTCAATGAATTACCTGCAGTTTCTTAAGCAAACTCACCCGCAAGCTGACGCTTAATAATATCTTTAAATATAGCCCGCGCGTGGTCTTGCCAAATGGTTAATGCAAATGAAAAAGTTTGCGCAGCTTCACCCGGCAGGATATGGCAGTCACGGCTGAAATTTGTCACGGTATAGCCTCCTATGCCTTCACCTGCCACAGAAACGCCATAACGTAGTTCAATATTTTCACCGTCAAACGCTTTATCAGTATGTTGTATATCTTTTGCCAGACCGCCCAGTGACGGCTTGCGCTCAAACATGGTTTCTATTGACTCTAGCACCCAGCTTAAAGCATCTAATGGCATTTCAAACTGCGTTATGCTGTTTCTTTTACCATTGGCTAAGCGACCTTCTTTTCTGACAATAAAAAGCCCTTTACCGATAAATATGTCACTGACTATCTCTCTGTTGGGTGATGATAGCGCATTGGGTAACGTACCTATGTACACGTAGTCGGTTGGTATATTGGAATAATCTATCAGACCTAAATGTTTAAATATGCTAGGCATCATTAACCGCCTTTCTTTCAAAACAGATGTTATTAATGGCGGCAATCAACTTATCTGCTGCCATCTGCAGATTTTAAAAGGTCACGCAGATTACACTCTTTCAGGTTGAAAACTCCAGCTAAAGGTTATTATGTTGATATTTTTCAGCAAGAGCACTCCATGTTGCCAGCAGACCGCCATCGAATAACAGGCTGTCTGAAAAAGAAATTTCCTGAGAAGTACTTGGCGCTTTACGATCGGCTCTGGAGAGGTTATTAATCTGATAGCCGGCGTCACCACTGTCATTGCCAGCATTCGCTAGTCTGCATAATGCTAATTGTTCTTTTGCTACTGCTCCCTCATCCGTCATGATCTTGCCATGCGGTAGGCCACCCTCATGGGGCATTAGACGAAAGAAATTAAGCTTGTGAATAAACCAAGGAAGTATTTCTAAAGGTGCGTCAAATTGAGACGTAGTCTGAAACTTTGCACCGTTTTTGGGTTTTATCATTCTGTGGCGGCAAATGGATAAATATTTGTCTTGTTTGAAGAAAGAGTAATAACGTCCGGGATAGTTTATCAGGTCCTCTACTTGAGCAATAAGCTCAATCCCCGCAGGCGGACTCGGTAAACTTTTTAAGCCGTCCATCTTTTTAACAGTGCCTGCTGAAGAGACGGTGTTTGCCAGACTTCGTAGATGTACGCCAGATAATCCTCATCTTTATCCATTTCTGGCTCTACCGGCACAAAATCTGGGATCTCAGCCCACCAAGCCGGATAATCGATAGCAAAATCACCAGCCGGCGATGTTATGGCAAAGTGGGTTTGCCGCTTTCTCACATCATGGTAAAAGTGTAGCTTTAAATGCGGTGCCGATAATGGCCAGAGTTGACTGTCAATTTGCAGCATGAGCTGACCATCCTGCGCATAAAGTGCAATCTGATGGCCTGCAACACAATCTGAGTTGCCTTTTACAGATGTATTGGTAGCGCTGAACTTATTTATGTTGTTGTCCACATTTGAAATATTTCTTTATCATGCCGTTTGGCTGCAATCCAGCTGAACAGGTCTACCGATTCGGCATCTGACCATGGATCAAGGTCGTCCGTTGCAGGTGGTTGATAATCGGCTTTGAAAAGTTCCTTACCATCTTGCTGTACGATAAATTGGTTATGGCCGTTAAGCTTAGCTAGTGTTGCAGTCCATGACGGATTAATAAATGGCAGCACAGTTTCATTAATAAACATGACAGGCCCTTTTCCCGAGGCATAGACACCAATAAATTTGCCATCCTGTTTAATATACGCGGCTTTTTTTCTTGGCTGCTGACCAGGTGGTAATGCATTCACCTCAGATACTGAACCATTCATGCTGTCTCTGACTAGAAAATGATCTGACAAATGCTTGTGTTTAATTATCTCAGTGCTCATCTCTATTTTTTGTGCAGCAGCTTCGCATTATCTATGGCTGCCGGCTCTATTGGATAGGCATGGTTCCCCATGTACTGCATCGCTTCAACAAACACTTCTTTCCAGTATTGTCCGCATGAACACTGGTAATAGGCGTCTTCAAACCAGCTTTGCCTGACCCCGATTAGAGTGAAAGAGCAACCCAGGCTCTCTAGTTGCTGAATGCTGCGTGGGTATCCTTCGCGTCTGCCAGACGCCCGAAGCCCTTCAAATTTGCATCGACACTGAAGATTCAAGGGGGTGACATGTTCAAAGTTAAAGTCCCAAAGCTGATGCCATTGCCATTCGCCAGATAAATAGCGTTCTAATGCGACAAGCGCATAGCCTGTCGTTTCTTTGAATTCTGCAATATCTGCTGTATCTCTTGGTGTTAACTGCCGCAATATATTCCACACTCGCTGTTTATGTTAAGTGGTTGACAAAAATAGTCACCAGTAATTTATAGCCTCGTTAAGTGCTGTCGAGTCAGCGCCCGTAACTAATACTCAGGGTTAGGCGGTTTCGGTCAGAGCAATCTGTGTTCTGGCAGTAAAGGCTGCAAAAATTGGGGCCGTTGCCGTCATTTCCATTTTGGCCAGTTGTATCAGAATTTCGGGTAACAAATTCAGAATGTTGGCGTCAATGTTAGTCATATGCTCGATCAATTTTGCATTAAACACGCTATCTAAAGGCGCGCCATCTTCTGAGGCATGCCGTCTTATGCGATAAAGCTGTTCGCTCCAATAATTAACTTTTTCCTGCTTCGTCCAACCACCGTATTGCATCGGAAAGGAGTCTGCGCTTACAGGTTGAAATGAGCTGTTCATATATCTTACTCCAATACGCATTGCGAGCATTAACCTTGTTCAAGCATCCTTATGTGAACTAACTACCCCAACCACCAAATCTGAGCTTTAGGTTGTTCATTGATAGTTACTGCTGTGCCTTCATCTAACACAGCACCGTCAGCAAAACGTGGGAAGTTTACGTTATTCACAAACAAGTCGAAATGATTGTCTCCGCACTGCGGACAAGATGGTTGAGACTTAAGAAAGCGTTGAATATTTTGTTGATAGTTCGCAGTGTACTGCGGTCCGGAATCAGCAATTTGTCTGGGCTTCGTTGCAGCTAAAATTGGGTTAGTTAGCGGATTTTGCCAGATAATAGTCTGGCAATTGGCGCATTGCGCCCCAACAGCATAGACATCTTCCCAGAGAAAGTAGCTTAAGCCATGCTCTTCCTGTCCTCTGACATATGCCGGAATTACTCCAATTGAATCTGCACTAATTTTTTTCAAAGTAGCCCGCCTGTCAAATTACTTCCTTTACCACCAAACGGTTTACCTTGGCTAATAATTTTTTATCCAATTCTGCCAGATAAGACAGTCCATACTTAGGCTCATTCAGATTGTGTTTCAGCTGTTCGGGTAGGTTTTTTCTATAGCTGGTAAAACAGCTGGCAATACCCACGGCGATCGCTGCCACACTGTCGGTATCGCCCGACAGCGCCACACAGCTCTGCAATAAATCAGCCAGGTTGTCATGGCGTAACAAACAACTTAATGCGGCACTTACGGTATCAAAAGCTTCTACCGTTACCGCTTGTTGCCAGTTGTAATTCCAGTCAGCAAAACCTTCGCTTTGCAAAAATGCGGGCAGCTGCGATAGCTCGCCCAGTTGGTACAAACCATAATGCGCTGCCAGCGCGACGGCACAGCTACTGGCTATGCCAACAGGGGTGTTATGAGTAATAGCAGCTTGTTGTTTGGCACAGGCTAACAGCTGCTGCTTATTGGCAATTATACCCAGCGGTACAGCACGCATAGCCGCACCGTTGCGGCTACTAAGAGCGCGCAGCGTAGTGAGTAACTGCTGGCCATTTTCAACTTGTTGCAATACGGCATAAAACCCTTTTGAGTACCCCTGACGAGGGTCTCGTTTGAAACATTTTACGAACTGATCGGCAATGTTTAGTGCAGTCCAGTCTGCATCGGCTATTAACAACTCGGCCAGTGCCATACTCATTTGAGTGTCATCGGTATAGTTGCCAAGCATGCCGTATAGCTGATGTGGAATATAGTGGCTAAGGTCATTGTGCCGGGCAATCAGCTCTGGGGCGGCAAACTCGAATCCGGCACCGTAGGCATCGGCTATGGCAATTTCATACAGCATAAGGGATCTCTTTCAGGCTGTTTCAGGTAGTTTTGTTCCGGGTATTAAATAACGTCAGAAATTTCGGAGAAAAATTTCTCTAACCAAAGCTGTAGGTCCTCGTCAGAATCGAAATCCTCTTCAGTTAACTCTTCATACTCATTAGTTGAAATGAGCTTATAGTCGATAGCTTCACGCAGTTGCGTTTTAAATAGCTCTACGTCATAGGGGAATCCTTTCCCTGTAATGATGGCCTCCCTTATTAAGTTGGGATCGTAGCATTCGACATGGCAGTATTTTTTCAATATCGTTTTTAACGGTTCTTTGATTTTGCTCACTCCTATCTCTTAAGTTTTTGTTAGCGTCATATCAGCGCTTGATGTTGCACCAGCCTCAAAAACTTGTTGAAATGCAAAAAAATCATTGATTTAAAACCAATAAAAAAGCTTAAGCATCAACCGCAGCAAATTAACTCCGTTATTGATTATGCTGTGCCCGGATTTCTTTTGGTGTTGGAGGTGGGAAGCTTATTCCTTTGTCTTCCAGCATTTTTTTTGCTGTGTGTACTTCTGTACTTAGATTATAGTTAGGATT
This sequence comes from Rheinheimera pleomorphica, assembly GCF_011634895.1. Taxonomy (GTDB): domain Bacteria; phylum Pseudomonadota; class Gammaproteobacteria; order Enterobacterales; family Alteromonadaceae; genus Alishewanella; species Alishewanella pleomorphica. Next base: position 410,407 of record NZ_SIRR01000003.1, read on the forward strand.
CCTGCGATTAATATCAAACAATGTTTCAATAGCGTGAGCCAATGTAACACCTCCTTTGTTAGGGATGTTGTATTCAATACCTAGCTCAAGCATTTTGATAACAAAGTCGTATTTCAGTAAAGAAGCTGCATATAGTGCAGCATTACGTTTTGAGTTATCTGTAGCATTAATATCAACACCATATTCCAACAGTAGGTTGAATTGCTGCCAGTTATCATGGCCTATGGTGCCAAAGATAGCGGGTTGGCCAGTAGATTCGTCTCGGGAGTCCGGGCTGGCACCGTATTTTAGTAATAAGCTAAATAGCTTGTTGTCACCATCGCCGGCAATAATCGCCAACGGTTGGGCGGGCTTTGGCCCGTCACGGTTTATGCTGACCATGGCAGGGAAATTAGCATCAGCCCCTAACTGCAGGGCCAACTCAACGGCATCAGTGTCTTTTTGCATAATTAACCAAAGCAGTGGGGTAATACCTTCATCGCCACGGATATTGAAGTCGATACCCTGCGCTAACATGGACTTAGCGCTGGCAGTATCCTGCCGTTGAATGGCATGTAGCAGCTCAACCATTTTAGTATCAAAAAATAACTCGGCTTTCATATTCTTTCCTTCTGAATTGCAGCTGCTAAGCAGGCCAACAAGCATAATAATTAAAACTGGCACCAGTTTTATTGCCGTAAAAATGGGTGTTTTTATTCTAGCCATTGTAAGCCTTTGAAAAACCTGACAGTGTTTCGATATCTTCAGCCTTTTGCGCTTCTATGCCGTCAATCACCTGATCCATGCCATGTTTTGCTATCGGGTTGCCACCTTTAACGCTGGGCAAATCTAGCATAGTGCCAGCGGCTTTGGGTAAAGCATTAAAGGCAGTAATGCCTATAGCCGCCAGCAGGCCAACAATGGGGCCGCCGATAGCGGCAGCGGCGCCGGCAAGTACGGCTTTAGTGCCCAGGCTTTGCGCCATAGTTAATACTTCACCTTTAACGGCCTGGGTGGTAATCAGCTTAGAAGCATCGGCAATAGATAACCCATTCTGGCGGCCAGCAGTTTTTGGATGTAAGCCTGCAGAATTAAAGGTATAACCTGGCTGACCGGTTACGGCTACGCCTGACGATGCCAGGCCACCGCCAAGCGAATGGCCGACAATGGTAAAATCATTTCCAAGAATTTGCAGGGTACTTGATGCTAAATCCATTGCCTGATTATATTGTGCTGTTTCCAACCCACTACCTTGCTTAAGGTTCGTTAACCAGTCCTGCTTGCCCGTTACCGCGTTATTGGTGCCGCGATACGTTAGCATGGTTTCACCATTGATCTCTGACTTAAATAACGCTGCGCCAAAGCCAGATTGTTGATTAGTGAAGTGCTCTTGATTAAGGCCTATGTCTTCAGGGTTGATTATTTGCAGCCCTGGCGGCGCTTCTGGTAATACATCTAATGCACCACGGTTAAACTCATCTACTTTGTACACATACTGTGCTGCTTCTGCCCGCAGAATATTGTCGTTATTAAAATTGAGCCGTTCATGCGCTTGCTGTACTTCAGATATGCCTGCCGTGTTACTCAGCAGTGTCTGGCGCTCCTGATAACGTAGCTGACGTAGTTTAACCTTGTCCAGAACAGCCTCAGGCACGACCGTGGATTGGTGGCTGGCTATAGCTGATGCTGCAGTTACTTCTGGCACCATACCACCGCCTTTCGGTTTGGCGGCTTTAGCTGCCGGCGCCGGGCCTGCACCGCTGCTGCTGGTGGGCGCTAGGCCGCCTTCGCCTATGCCATTGCCTTCTGGTGGCGCGCCCCAGCCTTCGGAAAGTTGCCAAATACGCATTTCATCAGCAGCGAAGATTTCAAGCAGCGCATCACGCAACTGAAAATCATTAAACTTCGATAAATCAAAAGCCCAGGGCTTGGCGTGCTGATACATGTCTGCCCAGATTTTGCGTAAATTCCAATGCGGTTCCAGATCGTGCAAAAAATAACCGCCAAAAACCTTGTCTTTAACCTCTGTGACGTGATCCTCACCTAAATCGGCATAGGCAAATAAACAAGTACTGCACAGATAGGTTTTACCCCATTTATCTTCCAGTATTACGCCATCGTATTGCCGGTCTTGCATCCTGCCACCTTGTTTATAAAAAGCGCTTTTTCTAAACAACAATTTTACAATTTACGCATTTTTACAACCTGACTAGTGAAAGTCAAACGCTGTTTTGTCTGCGGTGTGATTTTGCCGTACCAGCTAATAAAGGCAGTGGGCTTGCCACTGTACTGCTTTGGTTTAAACTTTGGTTGATCTGTACTGCTTTTTTTGTCTGGCTACTGTGTCTAGTTTCTACTGGCCTGCGGCGCTATTGTCTGGCTGATAGCAAACAGCAGTGGAGAGTGCAGATGGAATTATTTTGGGCTTTGGTATTTTTTGCCTTTGCCACCAGCATTACGCCGGGGCCGAACAATATTATGATTATGTCGTCGGGGTTAAACTACGGCGTGCAAAAAAGCCTGGCGCACTTGGCCGGTATTCAGCTGGGCTTTTTGCTGATGCTGCTGGCAGTGGGGTTGGGCGCCGGGTTGTTGTTACAGCAGCCGTTGCTGCACCAGCTGATTAAAGTGGCGGGTTCAGGGTATTTGCTCTATCTGGCCTGGAAGATTGCCAGCGCTGAGCCAGAGCAGATAGCAACCGGTAACAGCAAGCCGCTAAGCTTTATGCAGGCGCTGCTGTTTCAGTGGGTAAATGCCAAGGCCTGGGTAATGATTACCGGCGCTATCGCCGCTTTTACCAGCCTGCACGGTGTGTACTGGCAACAGCTGGCACTGATTGCGCTGGTGTTTTTACTGATTGGCTTGCCCTGCACCGGAAGCTGGTTGTTGTTTGGCGCGGCATTAAAACGCCTGCTGGCGGCGCCACAGCAGCGGCGGCTGTTTAACCGGCTAATGGGCGCTTTGCTGGCCTTGTCGGTACTGCCATCATTGTGGCAGGCACTAAAGAGCTTTCTACGTTAACTGACCACCGGAGACACATGCGCTTTTTATATCAGCAACTGGCTCAGCAGCTGCAACAGCAAATAGAGCAGGGCCAGTATCGCTGCGGCGAGCGGCTGCCCGGTGTACGTGAGCTGGCAAAAAGACGCAAGCTTAGCGTGGCGACAGTTTTGGCCAGCTACCGTCAGTTGGAAGCTGACGGTTATCTGAGTGCCACTAGCCGCAGTGGCTATTTTGTTAAAGCGCGCTACCAACCGCCACCACTAAGCAATATCCCTTTGCCGCAGGCTATGCCCAGCATAGTCAGCAGCCAGCAGATGGCGTTAACCTTATCCAAAGCTGCCGCCGATAGCCGCTATATGGCGCTGGGTGCGGCAGTGCCGGCACCGGCTTTTTTACCGCTGCATGCGCTGCAAAAAGCGCTGCAACACACCGTGAAAACTGAGCCTGCGCGCTTGCTACGTTACGAAGCCAGTAGTGGTGCTATCGAATTGCGCCAACAAATTGCCCGGCGTATGGCGCTGCACGGTGCTGTGGTATCGCCTGAGCAGGTGATTATTACCAATGGTTGTCAGGAAGCGTTGATGCTAAGCCTGAAAGCGGTGACACAGCCCGGCGATGTGGTGGCGATAGAGTCGCCGGCTTTTTATGGCTTACTGCAGGCATTGGAAGCGGCCGGGCTAAAGGCATTGGCTTTGCCATGCGATCCCCGGCTGGGCCTGTTACCCGCGGTGCTTCAGCAAGCGCTGGCGCAATGGCCGGTAAAGGCCTGTGTGTTAATTGCCAACTACAGTAACCCTTTGGGCAGCCTGATGCCCGATAGCCATAAAAAGCAGATTGCATCTATGTTAAGTGCGCGTGCTATACCGCTGATTGAAGATGATACTTACGGCGATCTAGGCTTTAGCGGCGACAGGCCAGCCAGTTGTCTGGCACTGGCGCCTGATGCCGATATTTTTTACTGCAGCACGTTTTCCAAAACCTTGTCGCCGGATCTACGCCTCGGTTGGGTCATAGCGCCAAAACATAGGGCGAGGCTGGAGTACCTGAAGTTTATCAGCAATATCAGCACAGCGGCGCTGCCGCAGTTGGCAGTGGCGAAGCTGCTGAAAAATGGCCAGTATCAGCGTCACCTGCAGCAGGTTCGCGGGCAATACCAGCTGGCACTAGCCGCGATCAGTAACCAGGTCGGCCGGTTATTTCCGCCCGGTACCCGGGTTAGCCAGCCGCAGGGCGGTTTTGTGCTGTGGCTTGAGCTGCCGCCGCCAATTGATGCAAACCTGCTGGCACAGCAGGCGCTGGCGCAACATATCAGCATAGCGCCGGGGACAATATTCTCGCCCGCGGCGCCGGGTGCAGCTTCTGTCTTTGGCAACTTTATCCGGCTTAACTGCGCGGTCGTGCAGGACGCCAGGTTGCAAAGGGCGCTGCAAACGCTGGCACAACTCTGCCAGCAGCAGCTAGCTGCGACCTAGTGGCCGCCGCCGAGTGATTTAATGGCCTGGATCATATTGACCATCACCTTTTGCGCATCGCCATAGACCATTTGAGTATTGTCGGCGTAAAACAGCGCATTTTCTACGCCGGAATAGCCTTTGCCCTGGCCGCGTTTTACCACATACACCTGTTTGGCCATATCGACATTCAGTACCGGCATGCCGTAAATCGGCGAGCTTTTGTTGGTGCGAGCCGCCGGGTTTACTGTGTCGTTGGCACCAATAACGATGGCGACATCGGCTTCTTTAAACTCGTCGTTAATATCTTCCATATCAAAGATAATGTCGTACGGCACACCAGCTTCAGCCAGCAGCACGTTCATATGGCCCGGCATGCGGCCGGCCACCGGATGAATGGCAAATTTCACCTCGACGTCAGCATCCTGCAGCAGCTTTACCAGCTCAAACAATTTGTGTTGCGCCTGCGCCACCGCTAAGCCATAACCGGGCGCTATGATGACTTTAGACGCGTAGCGCATATTAATACCGGCATCGCCGGCATCAATCGGTTTTTGGCTACCGGCGATTTCGCCTTCGGCCTCATCACTGGCCGCGCCAAAGTTAGAAAACAGCACATTTGCGACCGAGCGGTTCATCGCTTTAGCCATCAGTAAGGTGAGCAAGGAGCCGGCCGAGCCAACCACCATACCGGCAATCATCAGGGCCGGGTTATTCAGCACATAGCCTTCAAAGCCGACGGCTAAGCCGGTAAAGGCGTTATACAGGGAAATCACTACCGGCATATCGGCACCGCCGATTGGCATCGTCATCATTACGCCATAAATTAGCGCCAGCGCAAAAAATACGGCGAACAGCGGCCAGGCGACTGCGCCGCCGTGCCAGATAATATAGCCGCCAATGGCCAATAGGATTAACAGCAAACTGCCGTTTACCAGCTGTAATGCACTAAAGCGCAGGGTACCGTTAATGCGGCCGTCTAGTTTGGCCCAGGCAATTAGCGAGCCGGATAGCGCTATAGCGCCAATTAAACCGCCCAGTACTGCCAGGCTCAGCGACACCGTGCCGTGGGTTTTATAGCCAATCAGCTCGATAGCGGCAATGGCTGCCGCCGCGCCGCCGCCCATGCCGTTATACAGCGCCACCATTTGCGGCATTTCGGTCATCGCCACTTTTTTGCCGCTGCGCCAGGCCCAGCCTAAGCCCAGTGCCAGTGCAATAAGGGCTAAAGCGATATTGGTATTAAGGTGCGGTTTGGCCGCGTCGTTGACATCCAGCGTATAGAAAAAGCTGGCCAGTACTGCCAGCAGCATGCCCCAGCCAGCCACGACAATGCCGGAGCGGGCGCTAAGCGGTGATGACATGCGTTTTAAACCATAAATAAACAAAAAGGCAGCCACAAAGTAGCTACTGTCGATAAGCAGGGCAGCATTCATGCGTTACTCCTTACCGGGTTCGTTAGAGGGCTTAAACATTTGCAGCATGCGCTCGGTGACGACATAGCCGCCAGCAGCATTGCCGGCACCCAGCAATACGCCAATAAAACCGATTATCTGCTCTGGCAGTGAGCTGGCGTTAATAAGTGCCCATAGCGCACCCACCACGACGATGCCGTGGATAAAGTTAGAGCCGGACATCAGTGGCGTGTGCAAGATGGCCGGTACCCGGCCGATAATTTCAAAACCGGTAAAGGCGGCCAGCATAAAAATATACAGCGCGACAAAGCCGGTTAAGATGGTAGTGGTGTAGTCCATAACTCTCCCCAATAAGTAATGTAATAACCTTGTATTAGTGTTGCGCCAGGGCGGCTTTTACCGCTTCGGGTTTAATTTCGCCGTTATGTGTCAGCACGGTTTTTGCCAGCACTTCGTCATCCCAGTTCAGCTTGATAGCGCCATCAACAACAAATAGCTGCAATAAATTCAGCAGGTTTTTCGCATACAGCTCTGAGGCATGCTCAGCCAGCATCGAGGGCACATTTAGCGGCGCCGCTATAGTTATCTGGCCTTGGGTTACCGTTTCGCCCGGTACGCTGTATTCGCAGTTACCGCCGCCTTCTGCGGCTAAGTCGATGATGACTGCACCCAGTTTCATGCCGTCTACCTGCGCTTTGCTAATCAGCTTTGGCGATGGCCGCCCTGGTATCGCTGCTGTGGTAATAACAATATCGGCCTGCTGGATATGCTTAGTAATTACGGCAGCAATTTTTTCCTTTTCATCAGCGGTCAGCTCACGGGCGTAGCCGCCTTCACCGCGGGCATCAACGCCGGTATCAACAAACTTGGCGCCCAGTGATTCGGCCTGCTCTTTGGTCTCTGGCCGCACATCATAGCCTTCGGTAATGGCACCTAAACGTCGCGCCGTAGCCAGTGCCTGTAAACCGGCCACGCCTAAGCCCATTACCAGACAACGTGCCGGGCGGATAGATCCCACCGCGGTGGTCATCATCGGCAAAATACGGGCAAGCTTAGTGGCACCTAAAAGCGCAGCATAATAGCCAGCCAGTGCCGCCTGCGACGATAACGCATCCATCGCCTGAGCGCGGCTGATGCGTGGCACCTGCTCCATAGCAAAGCAGGTGATCTGTTTTTCACATAATAAGCGGGTCAGTTCAGGCTCTTTGTGCGGGTAAATAAAACTGAGCAGTATGCTGCCCGGTTTTAGCAGCGCAATTTCACTGGGCTTGGGTGGCTGTACTGCCAGCACGATGTCGGCGTCACTGAGTAAATGTTGCTCGGTGCCGGCAATGTCAACGCCATTGTAGGCAGCGTCGGGCAGTTTGCTGCCCAGGCCGGCGCCGCTTAGCATGCTGATATTGCAACTGAGTTTACTCAGTTTGTCGGCTACGGCAGGCACCAGGGCCACCCGCTTTTCGCCGGGCCGGCTTTCCATCAGCACGGCTATTTTTACTGGCATAGGCTTATCTCCTTAAACTAACTGTTTGAGGAGTATAGTCTTTATTTAGCGGCTTTTTGGATTGTGGTGGCTGATGGCTAACATTTCGCCAGTTTATACTGGTCTAACCTGTTTTGGGCGAGTTTCCTCTCGCAGAGCCTGCTGCAGCGTGGCCAGGATCTCGCTGCTTTTACGTAGTACCCTTAGCTGGCTGAATAACTCAGCGGCCTGCGGATATTGCAGCTTTAAATAGCTAAACCACTGTTTAATGCGGTTGCTGTAGTACTGGCTTTTATCGCCGCACATTTCAAATTCTGAGTACTGCATTAACAGCTCAAGTACCTTTGGCCAAGGCATGGCCGGCTCGCCTGTGCGGATACTTTGCGCCAGATTAGGCATGGCTAAGGCGCCACGGCCGAGCATAATGTCAGAGCAGGCCGATTGCTGTTGGCAAAGCGCGGCGTCACTGGCCTGCCAGATTTCGCCATTGGCAATAAGTGGAATCGTCACATGCTGCTTTATTTTGGCGATCCAGGGCCAGTAGGCCGGTGGCCGGTAACCATCGCTTTTGGTGCGGGCGTGCACGGTCAGCATGCTGGCGCCGGCTGCGGCGATGGCCGTGGCGTTATCCAGGGTGAGTGAGGTGTCATCATAGCCGAGGCGGATTTTAGCGCTGACCGGATACTGCGCCGGCACCGCATCGCGCACCGCTTTAACAATTTGATATAGCTGGTTAGTTTCTTTTAACAGCACAGCGCCGCCGCGGCTTTTGTTGACCGTTTTTGCCGGACAGCCAAAGTTTAAATCGACGCCGGGAGAGCCCAGTTCGACCGCCCGTACCGCGTTTTCAGCCAGCCAGTGCGGGTCTTGCCCCAGCAGTTGCACCCGCACTGGCGTGCCAGCATAGGTTTTACCACCGGTTAATAGCTCAGGACACAGCCGGGTAAATACCCGCGCGGGTAGCTTTTGGTCGACCACGCGGATAAATTCGGTAATACATAAATCGTAACCGCCAATCCGGGTTAGCATATCGCGCATCAGCGCATCGACTACGCCTTCCATCGGGGCCAGAATAATCTTCATGCGTTGCTTTGGGTCGTCAGGGGCTTGTTACGGCGGCAGCGCTCAGAGCAGTAAATGACGCTATGCCAGTTACGCTGCCATTTTTTGCGCCAGCTAAATAACAAGCCGCACACCGGGCAGCGCTTTTCTGGCAGGTTAAGTTTGTGGTGCGCCATCACTAGACCGCGTAAATGGTGCTGATCTGCTGGCGGTGTAGCAGTTCGGCCAGCTCTGGCAGTTGCAGCGGCTCCAGCTCCAGCACGTCTAAAATGGCACTTTTGTGCTGTTCCCACTCCGGATCCAGGCTAATGTCAAACAGCTGACGGCTTTCACCGCTAAAATGTTCAGCCAGTTTCAGCAAGGCAAATAGCTGCTTTTCCAGCTCACTGTCTGATTCGAGCATCAGTGCCGGGCTGTGGTGATAGGCAATAACATTGCATAGTGCAGGCGTTAAACCCCAGGACTCGGCAATTAAATAGCCCAGCACTTCATGGCAGGTAGCAAAGTGTTGTTCTTCAATTTCGCTATAACCGCGCTGTGCCAGCAGGCCTTGCTGCATCAGTTGCTCATATTGCGGCGCCTGCTGATAAATAAGCGCTATACCGGCGTTATGAAACAGCCCCAGGCTATAGCAGTCGTCCTGCACATCTTGCGCAAAGTTAAAATGCTTGGCCAGTGTCATGGCGATGTTGGCCGTTTGCAGCGCGTTCGCCCACAGCTTCAAACTGAATTTATCGTTTTGTCCCTCAGCCAGGGTAAAGCGCAGTAATACGCTACGGACTAATTTTAGTACCCGGTTAACGCCAAGAAATTTACAGGCGTGTTCCACCGAGGTAATTTTACGCCGCAGGCCAAAAAACGCCGAGTTCACCACCTTTAACGTAAAACCGGCAATGCCGATATCCAGGTTAATTAACGCGGCGATGCGCTTAATATTGGGTTCGGGCGCGTCCAGCTGCTGCTGGATATGCTGCAGAATTTCCGGTTGTGGCGGTATGGTAAAGCCGTTTAATGCCTGTTCAATGGCTGACATATCAATGGCTTGTGCCATTCTGCTTCTCCGGAAATGTGATAGCGCTGCTGCTAATAGTAAAAGCGGAGGCGCCTAAATGCAAAGCGGTTTCTGTCGCGGCTGGCGCCAGGGCGGATCAGGAGTCCAGATAGGGCCGGCCTGACATCAATTGCTGCGCCAATTGCTGTTCGTTTTGCTGCTCGTTCAGTTGCAGGTCGTTAAACTGCACATCAAATTGGATCAGTTCTTCATCGTCCAGGTGCTGTGCTACCAGGCGGTCAGGCACCTGACCCACCTGACGGTATGCGTTAATGGCCACCTGGGCGGCTTGCTCCATCAGCAAGAAAAACTGCCCGAGCGGAAATTGCTGAAAAATATCGGCATCCAGATGCGCCCAGCCAAGCAGATCGCCGCTGATACTGCCATCGGCATGGTCGGTAAATAGCATAGATACCGCGGCGCAGTTGGGATTTTCACCAGCCTGGTACTGCTGGGCATCGTCGCTGTTAAATACCAGCACATAGCCAAAACCAGGGCTGCCTTCAGCATCCATCTCGTCAAATGACGTATCGTACAACAAAAACAAGCGATTATCGGTCATGACGTTTTCCTGCTGAAAAAATGGGCGCTAATTTTAGCTGAAAACGCGGCAAGACTAAAGGGTGAACTGCGGTAAAAGCCGGTATTGTCGGTTAAGCTGGCTGCTCGCTGGCTGGATAAGGCATTTCCAGCAGCAGCGCCAGCGCCAGCAATAAAGCCTGCTCGTTCGTTTGCAGCAATTGATCTGCCTTGACACAGCATTCAATCGCCTGCCATAGCCGTTGCTTTTGTAGCGGAGCCAGCGCCAGTAATACGGGCAGCTGCTGGCTCAGCTGAGACAAATTAACCGCAGGTAAGCGGGTGTCCAGGTTAATGTCCAGCGCAGCAATACCTGCCTGCCAGGCTTGTTGCTGCTGGCTGTTATCACCGGCCAGGCTGCTGACCAGTGCCAGCAACTGGCCAACCGCAGGCGTTAGTTGCGCCAACGTTTTCGCGGAGTATTGTTTGCTAATTTGTGTTGGGTCAAACTGCACCGCCAGGTTGTGCTCGACAAACTGGCTGACCAGCCAGGGTGCCAGCGTTGGCTGTGGTATAGCGCCGAGCAAGGCGTGCAGTAATTGCTCAAAGGGTTTAAAGCGGCCTTCCGATAACGCCTTAAGCGCTGGCATCAGGCGTTGTAGTAGCTGTATCTGTTGCAGTGCGTCCAGGCTGGCAACCGCGTCGCACAGTTGATCAACCTGCTGCAACAACGTCACTGACGCCATTTCTTTAATCAGTCTGAGTTGCTGCTGGCGTATGCTGTCGTCCTGCTGCAGTAAGATGCAACATACCAGGGCCATTGCCGGCTCGGTCTGGCGGCTGCTGTGCAGCAGTAACAGCGGCAGTGCCTGTTGTAAGCGCTCGCCGGCGCTGCTTGTGCTGACAGTGTGCGTTTGGTTGCTTGCTGTGTCACTGTCACTGTCGCTGGTCTGGGCGTTACGTGGTGTTGGAAACTTACCGTTCCAGTGCGGTTCTAACCGTTTAATCCGGGTAGCCAGCGGTGGATGGGTGGCAAATATCGATGCCCAGCGGCTTATGGCTTCACCAAAAAACAGATGGCTGTTTTCATCGGCATTGGCATGGGCAATTTTGCTGTGGCTACTGTGGCTGCCAATGACTTTTAAGGCACCGGCAATACCGCGCGGGTTGCGGGTAAACTGCACCGCGCTGGCATCTGCCAGAAACTCGCGCTGACGGCTGACGGCCGCTTTAATTAAATTACCAAAGAAGGAGCCGACATAGCCAATAACCACCAGCCCCAGTGCCAGCGCCAGCACACCGCCACCACTGTTTTTATTACCCGATGAGCGCGAGCCTGCGCGCACGGCGCTGCTGCGGCTGCCACGCAGCAGGTAATAGCCAATGTGGCCTAAAAATAAAATGCCATTGAGGACCGCAATAAGGCGGATATTCATTCGCATATCGCCATTTAAGATATGGCTGAATTCATGCGCAATAACCCCCTGCAGCTCGTCACGGTTTAACTGCTGCAGGCAGCCCTGAGTTACGCCGATCACGGCATCGGCCGGGCTGTAACCGGCGGCGAAGGCATTAATGCTGTGCTCGGGCAGCAAATAAACCGGTGGTACCGGGGTGTTGGCGGCCAGCGCCATTTCTTCTACTACGTTAAGTAAGCGGCGCTGCAGCGGATCTGAGCTATCCGCAGATAAACGTACCCCACCAAGCGACTGGGCGACCACTTTACCACCGGCTTTTAGCTGTTGCCATTTATACAGTACTGCCAGAGTGACAGCGGTAATAACGCCCAGACTGACCCAGCCCAGCAGATGCCAGGGTAAGGTTTGCCACTGCCAGGGGCCGCTGATAAACGCCGGGTCAAGCAACCCCAGGCTGATAAGGGTGACAATATTCGTCAGCAGTAATAACAGCAGCACGGCCAGCGTAAATAAGGCGACCAGGATGCGGGTATTACGCCGGGCCAAATCTTGCTGGGCAAAAAAATTACTGCTCATGCGCGGCGTAGTGGTGGTTAGAAGCTAACTTTAGGTGCTGCCTGAATGGCGGCACTGTCGGCAAACTCCAGCAGTTTGGCATCAGTGGCGTGGCCAAAGCTGGGCGCCAGCAATACCGGTGGGAAGCTCTGCTTATAACTATTGTAATCGGTTACCGCATCATTAAAGGCCTGGCGGGCAAACGCCACGCGGTTTTCTGTGCTGGTCAGCTCTTCTGACAGCTGCATCATGTTTTGATTCGCTTTTAAATCGGGGTAGGCTTCCATCACCACATTTAACCGGCTCATGGCACTTTGCAACGCCCCTTCGGCGCCGGCCAGCTGGCTGATTGCACTGGCATCGCCAGGGTTGTTCGCCGCCACTTTCAGGCCGGCCATAGCGGCATTGCGGGCGCTGATCACGGCCTCTAACGTATCGCGCTCATGCGCCATATAGGCTTTGGCTGTTTCAACCAGGTTAGGGATTAGGTCATAGCGGCGTTTTAACTGTACTTCAATTTGGGCAAAGGCATTTTGAAAACGGTTTTTTAGTTTTACCAGCTGATTAAAAATGCTGATAACCCAAAACACGATAGCAACGAGGATTGCCAGAATAATCAGGCTGGTCATAACAACTCCGGGAGGACATAATTTTTAGTTGCTATTGTTAACAATAGTTTAATCAGTGTCCAGCGTTATCTGCAGAACTAGCACTAAAGTAGGCTGGCGCCGTATGAATTCTGGTTACTGCTTATTGTGCATGAGTGCGGTATTATAAGCACTTTGTTTTAACGGAGGTCGCATGAGCGATTTTAAACATATATCAGTGGCAGAAACGGCGCAGTTACAGGCAGAGGGTAAGGTGGTTATTGCCGATATCCGTGATGAACAAAGCTTTGCTGCCGGCCATATCAACGGCGCTTTTCATCTGACCAACGGTAGCCTGCACGGCTTTATGCAGCAGTACGAGTTTGACCAGCCGGTGGTGGTAGTGTGTTACCACGGTAACTCCAGCCAGGGCGCGGCGCAGTATCTGGCGCAGCAGGGGTTTGAACAGGTGTACAGCATGGACGGCGGCTTTGAAAGCTGGCGCAGCCAATTGCCTTTTGTGAGTGATAAGGTTGAATAAGTTTGCTGAGCTAAATTCAGCCGCTGCCGCTCAGCTATTTGCCGACTACTGCCTGACGCAGGGCTTACAGGTAAGTGCTGTGGTGCAAAGGCCCGATTTTGCCGAATTATATGCTGCCGCTGAGCAGCTGGCGCAGGTTGAAGAAGAGTTTAAGCGGTTTTTGCAGCAGCCGGCGCATCCACGTTATCAGGCGGCGGCCTGGCAGCTCAGTCAGCCGACAGCGGCGGCCACTGAGCGCGTGTTGCCGGCGTTTAACTTGCGGCAGTTATGGCAGCAGGCACCGCTAACGCTGCTACTGCTGGTGTTGTGTCTATTGGTGTATGGCTGGCAGCAACTGGACTGGCAAGCCAGCAGCGCGGCGCTGCAATTAACCGAGCCAGCGCAGCTATGGCGCTGGTTTACGCCAATATTGCTGCATTTTACGCTGACCCATCTGGTGTTTAATCTGGCCTGGTGGCTGTATTTGGGGCGGCAGTTTGAACAGCAACTCGGTAGTGGCTTATTGTTGAATGTCAGCTTGTCGGTCGCCCTGGTGTCTAATGCGGCGCAGTACTTTATTGTACATCCGTATTTTGGCGGCATGTCTGGTGTGGTGTACGGTTTATTTGGCTATTTCTGGCTGGCCGGACGCTTGAACCCGGCGCAGGGGCTGACGATTAGCAATGGCCTGGCCGGTTTTATGTTGTTGTGGCTGCTGCTAGGCTTTATGGACCTGCTGTGGATAAGCATGGCCAACTGGGCGCATCTGGGTGGTTTACTGGCCGGTTTTGCCTGGGCCTGGTTATTGCGCAAGCATAACGGTCAGCAACAGCAGCTTACTGATACAGATACTTAGTAAACAGAATATCGCGGATTATAGGGTTGCCGGCTTCTTTTTTCATCGCCTGTTGTAGCTGATCCAATAGCGCCAAGCGAATTTCTTCGCGGCCGGTTAAGGACTTAATTTTGTCTTCCGGCTGTTTGCTGATGGTGCCGTAAATAATGTCGAGGATCAGCGGTTCGTGATGTTCAATCGCCGGCAAAAAGGCTTTATCTTCCAGCATCAACTCAACTGTGATGCGAATATAGCCGAGGCTGCGGCGATTGCCGGAAATATAGTTGGTGACGATGTCGGGGTCAAAACCGTAATACACCACTTCTTTCGGTTGTTCTTGCGCGGTGGCTGGCAATGCAATTAACAGCAACAAACAAAGTGGCAGAATTTTTAGCATAAGTATCACTTTTAGTTAGGAAAAATGGCCAGCGTCGACACTAACCTTAGCGTTAAGGCCGGCATTTTACCAGTTATGCCGCTTTGCCGTAAGCCGTTTTCTGTACTGATGGCGGCTGAAAATTGCCAGCGAAGTTGTTATGATGCCGCCAGACTTTTTCGTAGCAGAATAACACCTTGTGACTATTGCCCTGATTTCTCTTGATGCGCATTGGCAGGATGCCGCAACGCTGCGCCTGCCAGCAGAGCTTGCCGGCTGGATTTTGGAGCCCGCTTCGTTAACCGCCCGCTTAAAACGCCATTGCAGCGCGTTTCGGGTGCAGCTGCTAAATGAGCGCGCCGCCCGTTTGCCGGCCTTTTTGCGGCCCTTGTTGCCAAATGCCGACGCTGGTCAGCTGCGCGAAGTGATATTGTGGTGTGATGATATGCCTTGTGTGTATGCACAAAGCTGGCTGCCGCAGCATACTGTTAATCGCTTTAAGCCGCTGGCCGATTTAGGTGAGCGGCCGTTGGGTGATTATATTTTTCAGCAGCCAGACTTAAAACGCGGCACTATCGAAGTGGCACAGCTGCAGCTGTCTGGCTCGTCATTAAGCGACGTGGCTGGCACATCACCTTGTTATGCCCGCCGCTCGGTATTTCAGCTTAACGGCTTACCGCTGTTAGTGGCCGAAGTGTTTTTGCCGGCGACGGCGCAGTTGCAGGCAAAGGTTGCATGATACTGGCACTAAAGCGCGGTCACTGGCGTTACTATTTGCAGCTGATGCGGCTGGAAAAACCGATAGGCACCTATTTATTACTCTGGCCAACCTGGTGGGCGCTGTGGCTGGCGGCTGAGGGGATACCGCCGTTGCATTTGCTAGTGGTGTTCAGTGTCGGCGTGGTGTTAATGCGCGCCGCCGGCTGTGTGATTAACGATTACGCTGATCGCCACTGGGACGGCGCAGTAGAGCGCACTAAAGCGCGGCCATTGGCCAGCGGTGCGGTATCGGCTACTGAGGCGCTGCAGCTGTTTGCCCTGCTGTTGTCGCTAAGTGCCAGCCTGCTGTGGTTTTTAAACTGGCAAACGGTGTTGCTATCCTTAGTCGCACTGCTGTTGGCATCAGTTTATCCTTTTATGAAGCGCTACACGCATTTGCCGCAGGTGGTTCTGGGCGCCGCTTTTAGCTGGGGCATGCCGATGGCGTTTATGGCTATTCAGTTTCAACTGCCGCCGGTATTGTGGCTGCTGTATCTGGCTAATTTGCTGTGGACAGTGGCGTACGATACCTATTATGCGCTGGTCGACCGGCCGGATGACATTAAAGTGGGCATTAAATCGACGGCGATTTTATTTGGCGATTATGTGTTGCCGATTATCGTTCTGCTACAACTGAGCACACTTGTGCTGCTAACGGCGGTAGGCTATCTGGCCGGATTACATATCGTGTATTACCTGTTTTTGTTGGCTGCTGCCGGCTGTTTTGTTTATCAGTATAAAATTGCCAGAGCTGGCCGGCAGGGGTGTTTTCAGGCGTTTTTACATAACCATTATGTGGGCATGCTGGTGTTTGCCGGTATAGCGCTAAGCTACTTGATTGAAGGATAAAATATGATGAGGCGCCTGTTTATTGGCCTGACATTCTTACTGTCATTGCTGGCCTGCGTTGCTAGCGGGCAGCCACGTGAAACCTTTAGCCTGGTGCCGCTGCAGCTTGGCGATACGCTGATCCAGGTGCAACTGGCTGATACGCCAGAAAAGCGGGCGCAGGGCCTGATGTTTCAGCAAAGTGCCGACCCCGGTATGTTGTTGCTATATGCTGAGCCCACAGCAATATCGCTGTGGATGGCCAATACCCGCATGGCGCTGGATGTGGCCTATATTGGCCCGGACTGGCGCATTGCCGAGCTGATTAGGCTGGAGCCGTTTGATAAAACGCCGGTGCCATCGCAGCAGCCGGTGATTGCGGCGCTGGAAATGCCCCGCGGTTGGTTTGCTAAACATGGTGTGCAATTAGGGCAGAAAGTAACCTTGCAAACAGACAAAAACTAAAGCCCAAAGCAGGAAGCACTGCCCCGAACGCGTAGCCTCAGACCCATTTCGCGTTAGCGAAGGCGGGTGACAAATTCGTCAGGAACGAAGTTGGTCAGCGTAGCTGGCCCGCCTGGTTGAGGGCAGGATTGCCCGAAACCCCGCTGAGGCGAGCAGAGCGGGGCAGTGCTTCCGGCAAATAGACGCAAAAGTTGGCATCAGTGAACACGCGAGGATGCCAAGACCCTATTTGGCTCGCCACAGCAACTCGCCCTTTTGCCTGCGGCAGGGCTCAGACACTCTGTGACGCCCAAATCGGGCATGCCATCCTCATGAACAGATTCGTGCAGCGATTGACTTAGCGGCCTTTATCCTTTTTCCGGCAAGCCCCGTCGCAACAGCAGAAAATACAGCACCGGCATCAGCAACATCGACACCAAAGGCGCCGCTATCATGCCGCCCAGCATGGGCGCGGCAATACGTTGCATCACCTCGTTACCGGCACCACTACCGAGCATTATTGGCAATAAACTAACAATTATCGTCAATACCGTCATCGCTTTGGGCCGCACCCGCTGCACGGCGCCCTGCATAATGGCCTGCCACAGCTGCTGTTGATTTTGTGGCGTAAGCTCATCTACCGCCCGTTTTAAATACAGCAACATCACTACTGCAAACTCCGCGGCGACACCGCTGAGTGCAATTAAGCCAACCGCCACCGCCACCGATAACTGGTAGTCCAGCCAGTACAGCAGCCACAGGCTGCCGCTAAGGGCAAACGGCAGGGTCAGCAGCACCAGCAGCACATCGCTAAACTGACGGAAGGTTAAGTACAGTAACACCACTATCAATAGCAGGGTAAAGGGCACCAACTGCTCAAGCCGCTGGGTAACACGCTGCATATATTCATACTGGCCGCCAATGCTGACGCTGACCTGCGCCGGAAAACGCTGCTGTGCCAGCAACTGTTTTAGCTGGTCGATATAGCTGCCAAGCTCGGTGTCAGCGGGTAAGTCGATATAGACCCAGCTGGTTAAACGGGCATTTTCGGCGCGGATCATCACCGGGCCGTTCACCACCTCTACCTTAGCGACCTGCTCCAGCAACAGATAAGCGCCATCGGCAGTTTGTAGCGGTAGTTTGCGAATATCATCCGGGTGGCTGCGGTAGTCGCGCGGGAAGCGCAGGCTGATGTCGTAGCGCTCGCGGCCCTGAATGCTTTGCGCCACCGGCGCGCCGCCAATAGCAAAAGCTACATATTGCTGCAGCTCACTAAGGGTTAGGCCATAGCGGCCCAGTTGCTGTAAATCCGGGCTGATGTGTAAGTACAGGCCGTCTTCAGCGCGTTCGGCAAATACTGAGCGGCTGCCAGGCAGTTGCTTAATGTCAGCCTCAAGCTGCTGCGCTACCTCTGAGATCGTGGTTAAATCCGGCCCGCTGACCCTGACTCCAATAGGCGTGCGAATACCGGTAGAGAGCATATCAATGCGGGTTTTAATCGGCGGCAGCCAGGCGTTGGTGAGCCCTGGTACCTGCACGGTGGCATCCAGCTCGGCAATAATATCGTTCAGCGTTACGCCTTCACGCCACTGGCTTTGCGGTTTCAGTTTAATGCTGGTTTCCAGCATCGTCAGCGGCGCCGGATCGGTAGCGGTATTGGCTCGGCCACTTTTGCCCAGCACAGTTTCTACCTCAGGCACGGTTTTTATTAACCGGTCGGTTTGCTGTAGCAGTTTTGCTGCCGTGGCCGGGCTTAAACCGGGCAGGGTCGTGGGCATATACAATAAGTCGCCCTCGGCAAAGGCTGGCATAAACTCGCTGGATAAGCGCTGCCATGGCAGCAAGCTGGACGCCAGCGCCAGCACGCTTAGTAGCACTAACGTCTTTGGAAAGCGCAGACATAGCTTTAACAACGGTGTGTATAAGGCTATCAACAGCCGGCTTAACGGGTTGCTGTGCTCAGACGGAATTTTGCCGCGTAGAAGATACAGCATTAGCACCGGAATTAACGTAATCGCCAAAATAGCCGCGGCGGCCATGGCAAAGGTTTTAGTGTAAGCCAACGGCGCAAATAAACGGCCTTCCTGTGCTTCTAACATAAACACCGGTAAAAAGCTGACGGTGATCACCAGCAAGGAGAAAAACAGCGCCGGACCGACATCAAGACAGGCATCGATAATGGTTTGGCGAAACTCGGAGTGACTCAGCTGACGACCGTTGGCACGGGCCTGCTCCAGCTTTTTATGGCCATGCTCTACCATCACGATAGAGGCATCCACTAAAGCACCTATAGCAATGGCGATACCGCCCAGGCTCATCACATTGGCGTTAAAACCCAGCAGCTGCATCAGTAAAATACTGGCCAGCAGTGCCAGCGGCAAACTGATCACCGCCACCAACGCAGAGCGGGCGTGCAATAAAAACACTAAACACACCAGCGCGACCACGGCCATTTCTTCCAGAAGCTTCTGGCTTAAGTTATTCACGGTGTTTTCAATCAGCTCAGAGCGGTCGTACACCGTTACCAGCTCAATGCCGTCTGGCAGGCCATTTTTCAGCTCAGCCAGTTTCTGTTTAACCGCGGCGATGGTGCTAAGGGCGTTTTCGCCGTGGCGCATGACAATAATACCGGCCACCACTTCGCCGTCGCCGTTTAGCTCAGCAATGCCGCGCCGGGCGGCCGGGACTTGCTGCACAGTGCCAATATCCGCCAGGGTTAACGGATAGTCGGCGCTATTGCGCACGCCCAGTGGCACGGCCGCTAAATCAGAAAGTGACTGAATATAGTCACCGGCCTGCACCAGCAGCTCGGTTTCAGCCACTTCAATAATGCTGCCGCCTTGCTGCTGGTTGTGGTTGTTAATGGCGCTGATCACCTGTGCCAGTGTCACGTTGTAGGCCCGCATTAAGCGTGGTTCAAGCTGCAATTGATAAGTCAGCGCCATGCCACCAATACTGGCCACTTCGGCGACACCGGCGACGCTTTGCAGCTCTGGCGTTAAATAAAACTGCTGCAGGCTGCTAAGCTGCTCCAGTGATATATCGGCACTGGGGGCGGTCAGGGCGTACTGGAAAATCCAGCCGACACCGCTGGCATCGGGCCCCAGTGTGGCTTTAGCACCAGCTGGCAGGTTGACCGTTTGCAAATATTCCAGCACCCGTGAGCGCGCCCAGTACGGGTCGGTGCCATCTTCAAATATGACATACAGATAGCTGTCGTTCGGCATGGAAAAGCTGCGTACCGCTTTGGCCTTGGGGACCGCCAGCAAGGCAGTGGACAGCGGATAGCTAACCTGCTGCTCAATGGTTTCCGGGGTTTGGCCCGGATAGCTGGTTTTAATGATCACCTGCACGTCGGATAAATCTGGCAGCGCATCCAGTTTTAGTTGCTGGCTGGCTTGATAACCAAACAGCGCCAGCGCCAGGGTGCTAAGCAGCACCAGCAACGGGTTTTGCACCGACCAGCGGATAATGGCGTTAATCATCGCGTAGCCCCTGGTGCTGGTGAACGTTGCTGGCTGGCAACTGGCTCAGGCTGGCTTCGGCGTCCAGTAAAAACTGGCCGGACACTACCACCTGCTCGCCTTCATGCAAGCCGGACAACACCTGCACATAGCCCTGAGCACTGCTGCCGGTGGTAATTTGTCGCACGCTAAAGCTATCGCCATGCTGCACTACCACCCGGCTGCTGTTACCTGTTAGCAGCACAGCGTCGCGCGGTATTGCCAGCACATCCTTAAGCGGCCCGCCGTACAGCCGCACCGGCAGCAGCATATTGGGTTTAAGCAGCTGCTGGCTGTTGTCCAGGCTCAGCCGCACCTTGCTGCTGCGGCTTTGGGCATCTAATGCCGGGTAGATATAATCGACCACTGTTTCAATGGCGCTGATTTGCCGGGAAGGGATATCAACCTCGGCGCTCATGCCGTCAAACAGCCAGCTTTGCTGGGCTTCAGGCACATCGGCCAGCAGCCAGACCCGGTTTAAGCTGGTGATTTCCATTAAGGTGTCACCCGGGCTGATATACATGCCATCGCGCACATTTAACATGGTGACCACCCCGTCCTGATGCGCATAGACAGTGATGTGATACCGGCTTTGCCGGCTTTGCTTAAGCTGATTAATATCGTTGTCGGTCAGGCCAAGCAGGCGTAGCCGGGTTTCGGCACGCTGCAATAAGCTGCTACTGCGCTGACCGTTTTGCATACTGACAGACAGCGCTTGCAGATAATCGTCCTGCGCCACCAGTAAATCCGGCGCATAATAGCTAAACAGCTTATCGCCAGCCTTAACACGCTGTCCGAAGCTGCGCACATACAGTTGCTCTATCCAGCCTTCGGCGCGGATATGGCTGTGGTGAATGGCATCCTCCGGATATTGCACCTGGGCAAAGGTTTCAATGAAGCGCCATAAGGTACGCGGCGCGGCCGCTTCAGTGCGGATAGCCAGCGCTTGTTGCATAGCGCCATTAACGCTAACCACTGCTGACGTTTGCTGGCGCTGCAGTACTAAATCCATACCGCAAATCGGGCAATTGCCTGGCGTATCTTGCTTGATGTGCGGGTGCATTGGGCAGGCATACAGTGCGCCAGCCTGCGGTAATACGCTTGGCTGCTGCGCAGTAGTGGCGTGCTGATGGCCACTGTGAGCATCAATGTCAGCTTCCTGAGCCGATAAGGTTAATACACTCTGCAACAGCAGCAGAGCCAGAAAGTAAATGTTATGCATGGGATTTTCCTGAACCAAAACTTTAGCCGCGTGCTATGGCACGACCTTAATAACAAAGCGGTTTCAGGCGATTATTGGTGGCGGGGATTCAGCGGCAAATAACCACAGCGGCAGGCTGATACTGTGCCGGGAAATCGTATTATCCGGCCGGATATAGCGGAACAACTCAGCAGCCAGCAAAGCAGAGCCGGTAGCACAGTGCTTGGCGCAGCAGTCGCCTTCACATTGCTGTTGCGGTTTATCGCAGCAGTCATGTTCGGTGTCGGTTACGGTGACGTTTTTCGCGCTGTGACAGGGCATGTCAGGCGCTGTGTCAGCCACAGCAGACGTGACGTGCTGATTAAGGGCATCGGCCAGCGTATAGGCATGCGCACTTTGCACCGATCCGTTCAGGCCGGATAGTGCCAGAGTAAAGATTAATAGATAACTGAATACGCTGCGCATGCTGCTTATCATAGGCGTTTTAACTGGCCGGATCCAGCACGCCGTTAATACTGGCGTTTTTGCGAAACCAGCCGGCGATACTGTAACGGGTGTCTATGGCCGGTAACACCGCATGCGGAAAGCGCTCGCTTTCAAACAATATCAGGCTGCCTGCTGTGGGTAGAAATTTATCGATTAGCTGGTCGTGTTCATTATACAGTGCCAGCTCACCACCACGGCTTACGCTGTTTAAGTAGCTGACAGTGGTTAGCACCCGGTTAGAGCGGCCGCTGAACGCATCGACATGTTTTTGATAATAATCCCCCTGACGGTAGCGGGCAAAGTGGCATTCAAAGTCAAATAAACCTAAAAAGCAGCGCCGGTTAAACACGGTTTGCAACTGTGCCATCAAGGCCAGATAGTGCTGCTGCGCGTTGCTTTGGCCATCAAACCATTGGGTTGCATCACGACGGACTTGCTGGTTTAACTGATGATCGCCAAGGCGGCCAATGCCGGCTGGGGTAAGCTCGGCCTCGTGCTGTGCTTCATGCAGCAGCGCGCTGTTAAGCTCAGCGCTTAAAAAATTAGGCAGCCAGACCCAGCCATGTTGATAAAAGGCATCAATAATGGCATCGAAATTCAGGGCATCACCGGCGTTGACAGCAGCAGACATAGAATATGACTCAGAGCAGGGTTCCGAAGCGGAACCGCGCTATTGTCGCTGAAAAATGCACGCTGACAAAGCAGAATTTGGCGTTTTTAATCAGGGGGAATGCCGGCTTGCGCCGGCACAGCTCAGAACTGATAGTTATTGGCTTTAGCCAGTAAATCCTTAGCCTTAATTTTACCGCTCAGACATTGGTTAATATCGGCTTTTTTAACCACCCAGTAGTAGCGGCCATCGCTGCCGCGCTGATTGATCTGCAGCGTAATATATTCGTTATCCGGCAGGTCACGCAGGCTGGCACCGTAGTCACACAGCACCTGGCTGAATTTCTCCCCCACGGTTTTTCGCATCACCGCCGTTTGCTGCTGTTGTTCCGCTAATTGTTTCGCCCGTTGTTGCTCCAGTTGTTGCCGACTAACCTCGGCTTCTTTACTGGCTTCGGCCAGTTTCTCCTGCAGTATCCTGGCTTTTTGCTGCAGCATATTGAGTTCCTGTTGCTGTGCTTTATCCAGCTTGCTCAGGGTCTGGTTAAATTCTATATCGCGTAGTTCCCGCTCTGTGCTACGCAACTCACGCTCAATAGCACGTTGCTTTTCAATAACTTTGTGGCTCTGGCGGTACTGATCTTTCATCTGCTCTGCCATTTCCTGCGCCGCTTCTGTCAAGCGTTCTATATCATTGGTGTCAAATTCAAACTCAAATTCAGCGCCGGGTATCGGCGGCAGTGGTGCAGCCGGTGCTGCCGGTACTGTCAGGTTGCTAAAGTGGAACAGGTGTCGTCCACCGCTGTTGGCCTGAAACAGCAGGCCCTGGCCACTTAAATAGCTGTACTGCAAGGATGATAACCTGGCCTGCTCATTGTCTTTAAAGGCGGTATGCAAGATAGTCTGCAGGATATCGGCACTTTTCTTCAATGCCGGGCTGACCTCAGCCGCACTGGCAGGCAACATGGTTAAAGCCAGGCCAAAGGCGGCATAAATTGGGGTAAGGCGTAATGCATTCATGGTTTTACCACTCCGCTTTGTGTTGGGGTTAAGTAGTAACTGTCGGCAGGGCGGTAACCGGCCTGCATCGGTTGATAGTTTTCCTGCCAGTACTGCCAGTCAGCCTGGCGTTGCTGGTTCAGGTACTCCACCAGTTGCAGCATGTCGCTGCGCTGGTCGTGTTTGAGTTCGTCCTGCAAATAGTCTTTTAGCAGCACTAACTGAGAGCTGGTGTTTTGTTGCTGTAATTCCAGTTGCTGAGCCAGCCACTGTTGCTGTTGTTGCTGGTAGGCGGTTAGGGCTGTGCTGACCGCCGCGTCTACCTCAGCTTTAGCGTTGTGCCAGCTGAGTGTCAGACTGCCATCCTGCAGCCGAAGCTGTGCTGGCGACAAACTGATCAACATCGCTGCGCATGACAACGCCAGGCTGACTTGTGGCCACCAACTGCGTTGCGGTTTAGGCCGTTGCCACTGGCTGGCAAACAGGGCGCTGCTGTCAAATGGCGGGATGGCGGTAAACGCCGGCAATTTGGCATCGGCATTTATCGCCAGCGCATTTTGTAGCCGGCCATACCACACAGGGTCGTCTTGCAGCTGCTGCGCGCAGTGTTCGGCACTGATCTTACCTTCAAGCCAGAGTTCAAAAATTTGCTGATTGTTCGACATGGTCGTCCTCCAACTGCAGACGTAATTTATCCAGCGCGGCATAAAAGCGCGATTTAACCGTGTTACTGGAAACCGCCAGTTGGCTGGCAATTTCGTCAAAGGTAAATTGCTGATAAAACTTCAGTTCCATTACCAGGCGTTGTTCGGCGGGCAATCTGAGTAATTGTTTGCGCACCTGTTGTTGCGTCTGGCTACTGGCAAGCTGTTGCGCTAAGTCCGGTGTGTCATCGGCCAGTTCGGCCAGTGCATCATCATTGTCGCTGTATTTGCGCTTGCGCAGCAGGTCCATCGCACGGTAATTGGCGATGCCAAATAACCAGCTTTTAAAGCTGCTGTCGCCGCGGTATTGCCCCAGATTGCGGCACAGCACCATCAGCACATCCTGCAGCAGGTCATTAGCGTCTTCTTTCGAGCCAAGCAGGCGTAAGCCAAAGTAAAACAGCGCACTTTGATGGCGGTTTACCAGTTGCTGCCAGGCACGCTGGTCGCCATTTAATGCTTTGGCAATTAAACTGTCGTCACTGCGTTTAAACACGATATTATTATTCTCTTCGGGTTTTGGTTAATAAGTCGGGCCGGGCCTGAATTTAGTTTGGTGTTGTCACAGTATTTTTGCCTTTTTATGAGCCAGTAACGGCTGCGCAGCGTAGCTGTGCAGAGTTTAGGAGGAAATTATGGGCAAGTTATCAATACTACTGGCCGCCGTGCTAGTGGGCGGCTGTAGTCAGTCAGTGTCGGAGTATAGCAATGAAACACCGCTGTTAAAGCTGGATCAGTTTTTTCAGGGCCAAAGCCGGGCCTGGGGTGTGCTGCACGACTGGCAGGGTAAACAAAGCGTACGTTTTACCGCTGAATTGTGTGGTAGCTGGCAGGGTAATACTGGCAATTTATACGAGCTGTTCTACTTTAGCGATGGCCGCATTGAGCAGCGTCACTGGCAACTGCAACAAAATGCCGACGGCAGCATTGTTGGTCGCGCCGGCGATGTGGTGGGGCTGGCAACAGGCCAGTTGGCCGGTAATACGCTGTACTGGGAATATACACTACGTATTCCATACGATGGCGACAGCCTGGACGTCACAGTAAAAGACTGGCTTTACTTGATAGACAGCGAAAATTTACTCAATCGCAGTACCCTGCATAAGTTTGGTCTTACGGTGGGGGAGCTAACCTTGTCGATCCAGCAGCAGGATGTCAGTGCCGACTGCGCACCGCTGCAGCAAAAGATCCGCCAGCTGGTGCCAAATGCGGTATAAAAAATGCCGCTGTAGTACAGTCTACAGCGGCATTTTTGTTGGTCTGGTTTAAGGTTGTGCTATAACCTGGCGGGTTGGGTATTGTTGAAAAATCAAGCCGACCACCTCGGCAATCGCCTGCTTAGGATTTTCCAGATCGGATTTTTTCAAGGTGCCCTCTGAAATACCTTCCCAGATCAGCTGTTTTCTGGCGGCGTCAACCACATCAATATTAACGGTACCGTACTTGTAGCGGATGGTATCGACATCGTTGGCATACAGCGGAAAACCGGCATAGATACCGCGACGATAATTGTAATAGCCGTAATGTATTGTTGCCGCTGGCATTGAGCGCACATCGGTGCGGGTTTCAACATTAGAGTTAAAGTTGACCAACAAGTCAGCGTTGCTCTCGCTGTATTGATAACCTAGCGCTGCCATTTCAGCGCTGATGGCATCTTTAAAATGCTGCGTTACTAAGGTCGCGTAGCCCGCTTTGTCGGTGGCCGGCTCTGGCATAAAAGCAAAGGTTTTAAAGCCGGAAAAATTGACGTTGGCTGCGGCATCAGAACGCACTTTAGGGCCGGTAGCGCAGCCGGTGATAACCAACACAGCCACTGTCAGACAGGCCATTAAAACGTTGTTCATTCGGGTACTTCGCATACATTTTTTCCTATGCTTAATCCGGGTAGGCATCGCGTATCGCGAGGAATGCATCCAGATTGTTCAACAGTATATCCGCCAGGGCCGGGTCAAAGTGTTGACCACGTTCAGTGCGGATAAGTTCGATAATTTGTGCCAGCGGCCAGGCTTTTTTGTAACAGCGGTCACTGCCCAGAGCATCAAAAACATCGGCCAGGGCGGTGATACGGCCGGCAATATGGATATTGTGGCCGCTTAGCCCTTGTGGGTAGCCTTTGCCGTTCCACTTTTCATGATGCTGCTGCGCTATAATGGCACCCATCTGCAGGATCTCGTTAGTGGAATGTTGTAATATCTGGTAACCGAGCTCAGCGTGCTGCTGCATGATAGCCCATTCTGCCTCATCATGTTTACCTGGCTTATTTAAAATATGATCCGGGATAGCAATTTTGCCCAAATCGTGCAGCGGCGATGCCAACTTGATGACTTCAGCTTCATAGTCGGACAAACCGCATTTCACGGCCAGCAGGTGGCTGTAATTGGCCACGCGTTTGACGTGACTGCCGGTTTCTTTCGAACGTTTTTCTACTGCTTCACCCAAAATGTAGGACAGCTCACGCTGGCTATCCCGCATCAGCTCACGCAAGCGAATATTCTCGTAAGCAATAGCAATATTGTGGGAGAAGTAACTCAGCAGATGATGCTCAGTGCTGTCCAGCTTGCTACTTTTACTGACATAGAGAAAGTTTTCACTGCCTTTATGGGTGGTAAAATAGCTGATAAAGCAGTCATCGCCATGATAAGACTGCTTATCTTGTTGTACCTGCTTAATTTTATTGAACACCTCTGCAGGTAAAGCACGCTGATTGGTTGGGTTGCTGCTGGCAATAACATCCAGTAGCAGGCCCTCGGGTTTGGCATTATTGATGGCGGCGCAACAGAAAATTTGCTCGCGCTCCAAAGACAACAGATACGCCACCTGGCCGAGAATAAGTGAGGCAAAATCTTTTAACGTGCTGCATTGCAAAAAGCTGGTAGTACAACCGATAATTTTTTCCAGCCCGGCCTTGTGGTGCTCAATAATGCAGATATCGCGATATGACCGCAGGCCGGCATACAACAGAGTTTTCAGTTTGATGGCGGTAACTTCCGTCTTATTTTTGTAATCATTAATGTCGTAGTCACGTATTACATGTTCTTCCGGCGCCTCTCCGGGCTGGCCAGTGCGTAAAATCAGTCGCATACGCTGGTTTTTTAACTTGTGCCGTATCGTTTTAATCAGCCCCAGGCCAGCATGTTGGGTTTCCATTACCACGTCAATCAGGGCCACAGCGATATCGGCGTTGGCAGCAATCAGCTGTTCGGCCTCACGCGCGCTGTAAGCATGCAACAGTTGTAATGGCCTTTGCTCAAACTCAAAGTTATTCAATACCAGAGTGGTTATCTGATGAATACTGTCATCATCATCAACAATCAGTACCTGCCAGGGCGGTGCGTTATTCACCGGCTTTGTGTCGTCGTCGCCGTTGTCGCTTTGAAACAAAAAATCGTCATTTGCCATCATATCGTCCACGGCTAACCGCGATCAGCCATTTTGCAGTGATTCCAGTTCTATATTTATCGCATCACAAGAGATTTGGATCTCATACAAAGAATAGAGCAGGCTAATTAATAAGCTAATTAAACTGATCACAAACAACAATTGACCGGCAGTTTGCCACAGCATAAACAGGCAAAACATGGCGGCAGTACACAACACAAAACTGAGCACACCAAAAGCCTGCATGGTTTTTATTAACACGATGCGTTTACGCAAATTAGAGATCTGTCGTTTTGCCATATCGCGGACATTAGCGCCTTCGCGTTGGTTAAGCTCGCGGATCAGTTGCGCTAACACCAAAAAGCGGTTGGTGTAGGCCAGTAACAGCAGTGAAATGGCCGGGAACAGTAAAGCTGGCGTGGTCAGGTCCATCATGTTTAAGTTCCTGTTATGAGAAATTAAATGTTGAAAAGGTCAAAAGTAGCTTTAGCGTTAGCTATCGGTGACAACTCATATTACACTAATTGGTGCCATAGTATGCGTTCGCTGCAATACCTGATAAGGTAGATGCTGGTGTACTTGTCTAAAGAAGATGTAGCGCTTGCAAAGGTTTCAACGCAACCGCTGCCGGAGTAAAGCGAGAGCTGATAATGAATGCAGTGAAAAAAAACAATAATAAAAACGAGCAACAAGTTATTGCCGAATTAACCGAGGCGGCACAACAGCAGCTGGAAGCCAGCCTGGTGGAATTTTCCAGCCAGTTATTAAACACCCAGCAACAGCAGTTACAGCAGTTTGCCACGAGTGTGATAACCGACAGCCAGAAACAATGGCAGCAGCGTTTAATTGAACAAGAACAAGCCTATCAGAAACTGTTTAAAGACTGGCAGCAAACCAAGCAACAGCTGGACTTAGCCGTACCAGTGGCCAGTGCCGACAATCAGGAACTGGCCAAATTGCGCCAACAACATAAAGCGGTTAGCGCAGAGTTAGACGCGGCCAACCAGAAACTGGCGGCATTAACCCAAGAGCGCAGTGCCCAGACTGCTAAACTGGAACAATTTCAGCAGCAGCTTACGACCTTACAACAGGCTTCGGCTGATCAGGCCGACACCGAAAAACTGCAGCAAGCAGAACAACAGGTAGCGCAATTGCAGCAACAACTGACGGCCGCAGACGCTGACGCCGAACAGGCTAAGGCCGCTGTGCATGAAATGAAGTTGGTGGTGCAACAAAGCAAAACTGAGTTGAAACTGGCGACAGAGCAACAGCAAAAGCTGCTGCAGCAAATTAATGACCTTAAAGCCGACTCTCAGCAGCAACTGGAACAATTGGAGCAGCAACTGGCGGCGCAGGCGGATGCTTTTGCGGCTGAAAAACAGCAGTTTGCCGACGTTGAAGCAGCGCAGCAGGAAAAACAGCAGGTTATCGCTAAGCTGCAGCAGGAAGTGCAGGATCGGAAAAAAACACATGAACTGCAACAGCAAAAAATTCAGCAGTTGCAGCAAGAACTGCAGGCGCAGGCTGATGCGCAGCAACAGGCAGAACAAGCTTCACAACAGAAGTTAGCTGCAGCACAACAGCAACTGGCCGAAGCGCAGCAACAACTGGCTGCTATGCAGGATGAAACCGGCGGCTTGGGGTCAGAGCTAACCCGCTTGCAGGCCGATTACGTTAATCTGACCGAGCAGCATCAGCTTAGCCAGACAAAAAATCAGAAGTTAGAAGCCCAGCTGGAACACGCGCAAAACCGCCAATATGCAGCGGAACAAAAACAACAGCAGGAAGCTGACAGCAGCCGCGAGCTGATCCGTACCTTGCGGACTGAGTTGCAGCAGCAGCAGGAAGCGCATCAGTTGCAAATTCAGGCGCTGGAAGAGCGGATGATGGAGTTTAAACTGAAGTTTGAATACGCCCAGAAGCAGCTGAAGGTGACTGGCTAAGGTGGAGCTGCTGCACCCGGCTGACGTTACCAGCTGGCAGCGGCTGTATCAGGCTGAAAACAGTTTTGAAGCTGGCCTGGTGCAGGGCTTGTTGCAACGCTCTGCA
The DNA here is from genome assembly GCF_011634895.1 of Rheinheimera pleomorphica. GTDB lineage: Bacteria > Pseudomonadota > Gammaproteobacteria > Enterobacterales > Alteromonadaceae > Alishewanella > Alishewanella pleomorphica. The sequence continues at coordinate 439,618 of NZ_SIRR01000003.1, forward strand.
ATATTGGTGCAGCTTAGCGGCCAGTATCTGGCCGGAGCCGCCGGTGAGCTGCCGTTAACCGATGTTGGCGTGCAGCTTTGGGTGCCACAGCAGCAATATCTAGCGGCGCAGCGTATAATCAGCCAATACTTACAACAACTACAACATGAACCGGCACAGTGGCAATGCAGCTGCGGCGAACTAAACTATCAAAGTTTCGATATCTGCTGGTCATGTCTTCAGGACAAAGATGAAAGCAAAAGCCAATAATTTTCAGGCGATGCGTGAGCTGGGGTTTTACCAGCAAGCGGCTATCGCTGCCACCCTGTTAGAGCGTATGTTACCGAATTACCAGCTGTTTGCTGAAGTAACCCAAAGCGGTGATGCGGCGTTACCGCGCCATATCCTTACCCTGGTGTGGGAATGGTTAACGGTTAAAAAGGCAAAAATTAACTTTGATAAATTATCTGAAGAGCTTGAGCTTATTACACCGCAAATCAGCGACTTTGATATTTTTGGTGTCTACCCTGCAGTTGACTGTGCTACCGCTTTGGACATGATGTTAAGCGGCATAGCACAGCAAGATGCCGGCGAATTTGTTAACGTGGCAAAAATATCCCAGGCTACCGTGGCGCGCCTGATTGAGCATGACAGTATTGACGATGATATTACCACTGAGGCTGAGCTGAAAAAGATCGTCCGTGAGCATCCGCTGATGCAATACGAAATGGACTGTTTAGCAGAACTGATTGCGCTGGTTAGTCCGATTAAACAGTTTGGCCGCGACGAGCGCCAGCTGCTGCAACACTGGGTGGCAGAGCAGGGGCTAACCAACCTTGGCATGGAGCTCAATAGCAGCGAAGCGCAGTAAGCGTTAGCCTATGTTAGGTACTGCGCTGATACAGCCGGTATGCCAGCTGGCCGGCTATCTTTTCTTTTAATAGACGCCAGTTTGCCGGTAACTGCGTAAGCTGCAGCTCTTTTTCAGTTTCCAGATATATCAGTGCGTTGGCGCTTAACCAATGTTGTTGCTCTAACGTCTGGCAGCAGCTTAGTGCCAGGTTTTGCCGAAACGGCGGGTCAATAAACACCACGTCGTAGTGCTTATCCGCACCGCTAGTTAGCAGGCTTAAACAATCCTGATTGATCACCTGCGCATCAGCACACTGTAGTTTTTGTAAGTTCTGCTTCAAATGGCGGGCTAACACCGCATCGCGTTCAATTAACGTTGCGCTGGCAGCATGACGTGACAATGCTTCAATAGCCAGGCTACCGCTGCCGGCAAAGCAATCGAGCACCTTGGCGCCGCTAATGTCATGCATCAACCAGTTAAATAAGGTTTCTTTTACCCTATCGGTGGTCGGGCGCAAGCCTTCTGCATCCAGCACGGCCAATTTGCGGCCGCGCCACTTACCGCTGATCACTCTGACTTCGCCCGGGGCACCGGCGACCGACGCATGGCGTTTGCCGCTGGTTAGCGGGCGTTTTAGTTGGCTTTTTGCTTGTTTCATCTAATCCGTTTTGCCTTTAACACAAAGGTGTTAGTATAACCGCCAAGTTTACCTTAGTTTTTATCAGCATACACTTGGGCTTATGAGCAAAAAAAATAAACTGTTTTCCTGGCTGGGGTTTGGCAAAGATAACCAGCAAAGCGACGTTGCTTCGGGACAAGGCGGCGATTCCGATATCAGTAAGGCCCAGGATACTGTGCTGCCCGAGCCAGACGCTGGCAGTAACAGCCTTGTGTCGGAGACGTTGGAGCCACAGCCAGACACCGCTACTGCCGACGTTAGCGCCGATAACCGGATGGCCGCGCCAGAGCAGTCGGTTAACAGCGATGTGGCTGTTGAACCGGTAAAGAAAACCGGCTTTTTCGCCAGACTGAAGCAAGGACTGTCGAAAACCAGTCAGAACCTGGGTTCAGGTTTGGCGGGGCTATTTAGTGGTCGCAAAATTGATGATGAATTATATGAAGAGCTGGAAACCCAGCTGTTACTGGCGGATGTCGGTGTAGACACCACACAAAAACTGATCCGGCAGCTCGAGCAGCATGCTGACAGAAAATCGCTGAAAGATTCTGCCTTGTTGTTTGACAAGCTGCAGCAGGATATGGCGGCATTGCTGCATGATGTTGAGCAGCCCTTACAGCCGGTGAACAGTGACGGCCCCTTTGTCATTTTGATGGTGGGCGTCAATGGGGTGGGTAAAACCACCACTATTGGCAAAATGGCGCAGCAGTTTAAGCAGCAGGGCAAAAGCGTCATGCTGGCTGCCGGTGATACGTTCCGTGCGGCGGCGGTTGAGCAATTGCAGGTATGGGGCGAGCGCAACCAGATCCCCGTGGTGGCACAACACACTGGCGCTGACAGCGCTTCGGTGATTTTTGATGCTTACCAGGCGGCGAAGGCGCGCAAAGTGGATGTGTTAATTGCTGACACGGCTGGACGCTTACAAAATAAAGCGCATTTGATGGAAGAGCTGAAAAAGATTGTCCGGGTGCTGCAGAAAATTGACGTTAACGCGCCGCATGAAGTGATGCTGACACTGGATGCCGGTACCGGCCAGAATGCACTGAGTCAGGCCAAAGTATTTAACGAGGCGGTGCCGTTAACCGGCATCAGCTTAACCAAGCTCGACGGTACCGCCAAAGGCGGGGTGATTTTTGCCATCGCGGATCAATTTAAATTACCGCTGCGCTACATCGGTGTCGGTGAAGGCATAGATGATTTGCGCGTGTTTAACAGTCAGGACTTTATTCGCGCTTTATTTAACCGGGACAGTTAATTATGTTGGAGTTTGCTGACGTCAGTAAAAGTTATCCCGGTGGCTTTGTCGCGCTGGACCGGGTCAGCTTTAAGCTGGAAAAAGGTGAAATGGCGTTTTTAACCGGCCATTCCGGTGCCGGCAAAAGTACGCTATTAAAGCTGATCAGTTTGATTGAGCGTCCCAGTGTTGGCAAAGTGCTGATTAACGATGTCGATTTAAGCCGTATTCGCCGGCCCCATATTCCGTATGTGCGGCGCGACATTGGCATTATCTTTCAAAACCACCGCCTGCTGATGAACCATACCGTGTTTGACAATGTGGCGCTGCCGCTGGTTATTGAAGGGTTTAGTGGCAAAGATATGGTAAAGCGGGTGCATGCGGCGCTGGACAAGGTGGGCTTGCTGGATAAAGTGCGCTGTCTGCCACATACCTTATCCGGTGGTGAGCAGCAACGGGTAGGTATTGCCCGTGCTGTGGTCAACAAACCGCCGTTGTTATTGGCCGATGAGCCAACCGGTAACCTGGATCCGGATTTATCGAAAGAGATTATGCGGGTATTTGAAGCCTTCAATCAGGTTGGGGTATCGGTGCTGGTGGCGACCCACGATTTGGGGCTGGTAGCGCGCATGAAATACCGCACCCTCACATTAAAGCAAGGCAAAATGATTAACGATGGCTTATTGCAGTACCAGGAGGACCCGCTATGAGTATCTTGTTCTCTGGCCGGGTAAGCAGTGGTGCTGCTGAGCATAAAATCAGCCTGGGCCGGCGCTTTGTGATGTTTTGGGTAAATCATCTGCGTCAGGCTGTGGCCAGCTTAGGTGAACTTTGGCGTACACCATCAGCGTCTATTCTCACTATCGGGGTGCTGGGTGTCAGCCTGACGTTGCCTGCGACCTTACATTTGCTGGTAAAAAACGTACAGCAAGTCAGTGATAGCTTTACTCAGGCGGCCGAGATCAGCCTGTTTATTAAAGACGGTAGCAGTGACACACAAATTAGCAGCTTACAGAAAATTTTACAGGCCGACAGTGCCGTGGCCCGGGTAACACATATTAGTAAACAGCAGGCGCTGGATGAATTTGCCGCAGTATCCGGTTTTGGTGCCGCGCTGAATTATTTAACCGATAACCCGCTACCCGATGTGCTGTTGGTGCTGCCTAAAAATACCAATGCCGACAGTGCCCGACAGTTACTGCAGCGTTTAAGCAAAGAGCGGATTGTCGAATTTGGTAAGCTGGATATTGACTGGTTGACCCGGCTTGACGCCATCGTCAGCTTACTGCGCCAGGCGGTGCTGGTCATCGCCATATTGTTGTTGGGGGCCGTGCTACTGATTATCGGCAACACGATCCGTTTGTCGATTATGAATAAAAAAGATGAAATTGAAGTGATGAAGCTGGTAGGGGCAACCGATGCCTTTATTCAGCGGCCTTTCCTGTATGGCGGTATCTGGTACGGTGTCTTTGGTGGCTTGCTGGCATTTTTAATTGTCGAAGCTATGCTGTGGTGGTTACAGGGCGCTATTGTCAGTGTTACCTCGTTGTATGACAGTGAGTTTAGCCTGATGGCGCTGAGCCTGGCTGAATTTGCCGGCTTAATGCTGTTGGCGATGGCACTTGGCCTCAGTGGTTCCTATTTGTCAGTGCGGCGCCATATCAGCGCCATTGAACCGACCGGCCCTTAATAACGTTTCATTATGAGTATTTAGTTTTTAGAATAAGCAGATCTAAAAACTGGCGCAACTAAAATTAGCACTCTCTGTCAAAGAGTGCTAATATCGATGCACTTAAGTAGGACAGGACACAGAAATGAGCGATACAGCAGAAATGATGTCATTACCGATAGCGGCCAGCAGCAGCCTGGAAGCTTACACTCATGCTGTCAGTTCTATTGCCATGCTCAGCGCGGAACAAGAGCGTAGCCTGGCTGAACGCCTGCACCAGCATGGTGATTTAGAAGCAGCGCGGCAACTGATTATGTCGCACCTGCGCTTTGTGGTACACATTGCCCGTAGCTACTCAGGTTATGGTTTACCGGTCAGTGATTTAATTCAGGAAGGTAACATAGGCCTGATGAAAGCGGTGAAACGCTTTGACCCCAGCGTCGGCGTGCGTTTAGTGTCTTTTGCCGTACACTGGATTAAAGCCGAAATTCATGAGTATGTGCTGAAAAACTGGCGCATCGTAAAAATTGCCACTACTAAGGCCCAGCGCAAACTGTTCTTTAACCTGCGCAAAGCGAAAAAGCATTTAGGCTGGTTTAACCAGGAAGAAGTGAAAAACGTGGCTGAGTCATTAGGTGTGGCTGAGCATGAAGTGCGTGAAATGGAAGCGCGCATGAGCAACTACGATATGCCGTTTGATGCGCCGGATGAAGATGATGAAGCCGCTTATACGGCACCGGTGTATTATCTGGAAGATAAAGCCTCTGATTTAGCCCACCGGGTTGAGGAAGATCAGTGGGATAACGCTGCCGTTGACCGTTTACAAGCGGCGATGCGTACACTGGATGACCGCAGCCAGGATATTATCCGTGCCCGCTGGTTGGACAATGCCAAACTGACGTTGCAAGAGCTGGCTGATCGCTATGGCGTATCTGCTGAGCGCGTACGTCAGTTGGAGAAAAACGCCATGAAAAAGCTACAGGCTGCCATGAGCTAAGTTGGTCGCGCCTAAGCTACATGCATAAAAAAACCGCCTGCAGGCGGTTTTTTATGCTCTACAGCAACTTATTCTTCGTCGCTGTCGGCTTCAATAATCACCGGGATCGGTTTGCCCATGCTGGTCAGGATCTGCCGCACTTCAACCGGGATCTGGTGTGGGTTGTCTTTACGTAAATCTTCATCGGCAGGCAGCGGCTGGCCAGTAAAGGCGTGTAAAAACGCTTCACACAATAGTTCGCTGTTGGTTGCGTGACGCAGGTTGTTGACCTGGCGCCGGGTGCGCTCGTCTGTCAGCACCTTTAATACGTTCAGCGGAATAGATACGGTGATCTTTTTTACCAGTTCTGATTTTTTACCGTGTTCCGCGTACGGGTGAATGTATTCCCCATTCCACTTAGCCATATGCTTACCTTGTAGTAGTCTGAATGATGTATTGCTCGCGCAAGTGGCGAAATTCTATCTTGTTATGCCGCTCAGTCAAATAGTGTGCAACAAATAATCATTATAGACGGCTAAATGGTTTGACATCTTTATTTCTATCATTATACTTTTAGACGTCTAAACATCTAAATGAGGTTTCCCTATGTCAAAGCGTCATGCCGCGACCATTGCCGCCCGTGCCGGCATAGCTCAGGACACTGCCTTTGGCGCAGTGACACCGCCGCTGTATTTAACCTCAACCTATGAATTAAAAGCCTTTAAGCAGCCGGGGCAATACGATTATTCGCGCTCGAATAACCCGACCCGCGATCTGCTGGCTGAAGCGCTGGCCGAGCTCGAAGGCGGCGTCAAAGCCATCGTCACCAGTACTGGCATGTCAGCCTGCTTGCTGGCGCTGCAGTTACTAACACCGGATGATACCTTGGTTATCCCGCATGACTGCTATGGTGGCAGCTATCGCTTATTTACTAATTTAGCGCAGCGTAAACAGGCATTTAAGCTGGTTATTGTGAATTTTCAACAACCTGACTGGGCAGATAAAGTGGCAGCGGCTAAGCCGAAAATGATTTGGCTGGAAACACCGTCAAACCCGCTGTTGCAAATTACCGATGTGCGCGCTGTGTGTCAGCTGGCAAAACAGTTACAGGCTCTGGTGGTGGTCGATAACACCTTTTTATCGCCGGTGCTGCAACAGCCGTTGGCGCTGGGTGCGGATATAGTGGTGCATTCCACCACTAAATACATTAACGGCCATAGTGACATTGTTGGCGGTGTGCTGGTATGCAACAGAGTGCAACTGGGGGATGAGCTAAAATGGTGGGCCAATTGTCTGGGGATCACCGGTGCACCTTTTGACAGCTATATGACGCTGCGCGGTTTGCGCACACTGGAGCCACGGTTACGTCTGCAGCAAGACAATACCGCCAAGGTGGTCGAATTTCTGGCCAGACAGCCCTTGGTTGCTAAAGTGTATTACCCGGGCTTACCTGCGCATCCGGGCCATACCATTGCCAAAGCCCAGCAAAGCGGCTTTGGTGCTATGTGCAGCTTTGACTTAGCCGCTGATGCGGCCCTGTTGCCGGTGTTTTTTAATGCGCTGGGCTTATTCACTTTAGCGCAATCGCTGGGTGGCATTGAAAGCCTGATTTGTCATCCGGGCAGCATGACCCATGCCTCAATGGACGCACAAGCGCAGCAAACGGCCGGCATAGGCCCGACGTTAATTCGCTTATCAGTAGGCATTGAAAATAGTGATGATTTACTGGCTGATTTACAATACGCCTTTAATGCCGTGGCAAACGCTATCGGCCGGGCTGACAACGCTGGCGCAGCAGGCAGCGTGGTAAAGCAACCGCATGAACAACAACAGCAGTTCCGGTTAAACCCGGCGCTTAGCGCTTTTTGGTAATTACCTATGCTAGTTCAACAGCAAGCACAGCAGCGCGCACCGGCGCAGGTGCATAAATTTGGTGGCAGCAGCCTGGCCAGTGCCGCGCGTTTTGCTGCGGTAGCGGATATTTTGCAGCAACAAACCCCGCAGCAGTCGCTGTGGGTAGTGGTATCAGCACCGGGCGATACCACAGATGCGTTACTGGCAATTATTGCCGCAGCCGATCAGGTTGTCAGACGCGATGCCGCCTTAGCGGCTCTGTGTCGTCAGCTGACTGACTTAGTGCAACAAACTTTAGCCGCAGAGGCCGCTAAGCGGGTAACACAACAATTGCAGCAATGGTTGGCAGGCATACCCGACGCGCTGGCACAACAGCAATTTAATGATGTGCTGGCAATAGGCGAGCGCTTGTCGGCGTTATTACTGAGCCAGTTGCTGCAACAGCGTGGTCTTGCGGCGACAGCACTGGATGCGCGCGATTTTCTGCGCTTAAAGCAGCATCAGCCGGATTGGGCGCAGTCGGCGGCCTTGTTAAGTACGCTGAGCCAAAGCGATGCCATTCAGGTGGTGACCGGCTATATTGCCCGTGATGAAAAAGGCCGCAGTATTACGCTCGGACGTAATGGCAGTGATTATTCGGCGACCTTGCTTGGTGCGCTGGTCAATGCCGCTGAAGTGACAATCTGGACCGATGTTAAAGCCATTTATAGCGCCGATCCGCGCAAGGTTAAGGCTGCACTGCCCTATCAACAGGTAAGTTGGCAGCAGGCCTGTCAACTGGCGCAACTGGGTAATCCGGTATTGCATGCCCGCACCTTGTCACCGCTAACCGATACGACAACGGCGCTGTTGGTGCGCAGCAGTTATGAACCGCAACATGCCGGCTGCCGCGTGGTACAGCACGAAGGGACAGCACAGAGTTTTATTACTGAGCTGCATGATGTCACCTTGTTGACACTGCATCAGGAGGCCGCTGTTAGCGCCGATCAACTGGCGCTGGAATTGCAGCAACCGGTGATCGCGCTACCGCAGCAGGGCGATAATCTGTGCTGGTTACTGCCGGCAGGGTGCGCAGCACAGGCGCTGGAGTATCTGGCGGCTTTAAATATTCACGCGGTATGGGATACCCGGCGTTACCACGCGCTGGCCTGGCTAAAAGCCGCTGATATCACACTGAGCGCCAGCGCCGCCCAATTATTGCAGCAGCACAGCGTGTTACACCGCTACGAAAGCGCGCAGCAGCTGATTTGGTTGTTGGCAGAACCGCTGCCAGCACAGAGGCTGGAGCAATTGCATCAACAGTTAGTTCAGCCGCTGCCGGTGCTGCAGTTGGTGGTGGCCGGCAGCGGTAATGTCGGCGCGGCATTTCTCGCTATGCTGGCAACGCAGCAGCAACGTTTTGCCTCTACACTTAAGCTTAATCTGGCTGCGGTGCTTAATTCCCGTCAGGCAGCATTGGCAGACAGTATAACGGCAGCTGACTGGCAAACGGCGCTGGCCGACGGCGTAAGTTGGCAGCCTGAGCAACTGATCACTTATTTACAGGCGTTACCATCGCCTAAGGTGCTGGTAGATATTACCCCCAGCGCCGATTTCGCCCGGCGCTACCCTGAATTTATTGCTGCCGGTTGCGACATTATCAGCGCCAATAAACAAGGCGTAACGCTGCCGGGGGCTGAATATCAGCAAATCAAGCAAGCACTGGCGCGACACCAGCGCCAATGGTTGAGCAACACCACTTGCGGCGCCGGTATACCGGTGCAGCGCACTTTGCAGGAATTACGCAGCGCCGGTGATCGCATTAATCAGGTTAGCGGTATTTTCTCAGGGACCTTGTCGTGGTTGTTATGTCAATATGATGGCAGTAAGCCGTTTTCTGATTTTGTACTGGATGCGCAGCAAGCGGGGTTAACCGAGCCGGACCCGCGTGATGATTTATCCGGCAAAGATGTGCAGCGTAAACTACTTGTACTGGCGCGGGAGCTGGATCTGGCATTGGAGCTGGAAGATATTGAGCTGCAACCACTGCTACCGGCTGGCTTGGAACTGGGTAGCTGGCAGGCATTCTGGGCGCAGCGGCAACAGTTGGATAGCCGCATGGCTGAGATTTTTACCAAGGCTCAGGCCGAGGGTAAGGTGTTGCGTTATGTCGCCAGTTTGGCGTTGCAGCAGCAAGACAAGCCGGTAGCAACAGTGGCGCTGGAAGCCGTGAGCCCTTTACATCCACTGGCCGCTATAGCGCCTTGCGATAATGTATTTGTGATTCAGTCTGATTGGTATGACAGCAATCCGCTGGTGTTAAAAGGCCCAGGCGCCGGAAAAACCGTGACCGCCGGCGGCCTGCACGCTGATTTAGCCCAACTGATTAATCACCTTATTCGCCCGGTAACCAAACCGGCTGACCTGACGTAACAACAAGAGAATCGTTATGGCATTTGCAAATGCACAATATTTAGAAGCAATTAATCGCAATCTGCAGGATGTTGCCGGCAAGGTTAACGTCAGTTTTGAGTTTTTCCCGCCGAAAACGCCACAAATGGAGCAAACTTTGTGGCAATCAATAGAGCGGCTGGCGCCATTAGCACCGTCTTTCGTTTCAGTGACCTATGGTGCCAACTCGGGCGAGCGGGACCGTACGCACGATATTATTAAATCAATTAAACAACGCACCGGCTTAATTGCCGCGCCGCATTTAACCTGTGTTGATGCGACTAAGGATGACCTTATCGCCATTGCCAAAGACTACTGGCAGAACGGTATCCGCCATATTGTTGCGCTGCGTGGTGACTTACCGCCGGGCAGTACAGCAAAACCGGATTTATATGCGGCAGACTTAGTGGAAATTCTGCGTTCCGTAGCCGATTTTGATATCTCGGTAGCCGCCTATCCTGAGGTACACCCAGAGGCACCCAATGCGCAGTTTGATCTGCTGAACTTAAAGCGCAAAGTCGACGCCGGCGCTTCCCGCGCCATCACGCAGTTTTTTTTCGATATTGAAAAGTTTCTACGTTACCGCGACCGCTGCGCCGCCATTGGCATTGATGTTGATATTATTCCCGGCATTTTGCCGGTGACTAACTTTGGCCAGTTACAAAAGTTTGCCAGCCTGACCAATGTGGCAGTACCGCAGTGGATGCATAAGGCCTACGAAGGACTGGAAAACGATGCCACTACGCGCAATCTGGTGGCCGCCAACATTGCCATGGAAATGGTCAAGGTATTAAGCCGTGAAGGTGTTGATCATTTCCACTTCTACACCTTAAACCGTAGTGAGCTGAGTTACGCTATTTGCCATTTACTCGGTGTTCGGCCACAAATGGCGGGTTAAGTTATCCTGTGTTCCGCTGCGGTTGCTTTACCGCAGCTTCGCCAGCCGCCTCTTGGCTGGCGCTGAAAATTAGGCTACTCTGGCGTTAATTAGTGCTTTAGCATTTGCTGATTGAGCAGGGACAGAGTGACATGCATTGGATAACAAACTGGCGTGACGTTGCCAGTTGCCTGAATTACTTTTTACTATGTCGGGTTTGCTTTGTGGCCGCATTAAGCTGCAGCGCTATCGCCTCTGCTACACCTGCTATTAAACTCAATAACTACTTTCAGGAAAGCTGGACCACTCGCGACGGCCTGCCTCATAACACGATCAACAGTATCAGCCAAAGCGACGACGGCTATCTTTGGGTGGCAACCTGGGAGGGGCTGGCACGTTTTAATGGCCGGCATTTTGCGGTGTTGGGCCGGGGTGAAGAGACCGGATTACCTGACTCGGGTATCCGGGCGCTGAACCATGACCGGGATGGCGCGCTGCTGGTGGCGGGCTCCCGTGGCGGTTTCGTCCGGCGCAGTATGGCGGGTTGGCAGCACTGGCCGCAGTTAAACGTGCTGCTAAATGCGGTGCAGCCGGATCAGCGCGGCGGTTATTGGTTGGCCAGTGAAGGCCAGGGCCTGTTTTATCAGCATGCCGATGGTAGCCGGCAACATTATACCTCTGCTCAGGGGTTACCCAGTGACGTTGTTCACAGCGTGCTGGTTGACGATGCCGGCCGGGTGTGGATTGGCTCAGGCCGTGGCCTGGCGGTAATTAACCCCCAAGCTGGCGGGGTTATCGAAACGATAGCAGCGATCCCGGCGTTACCGGTATTTACGCTGCAACAGGACGTTGAACGTATACTGATTGGCACTGAGCAAGGGTTGTATCAGTGGCAGGATAGCCGGATATCGTTATACCACCCGGAGCTGACCGAACAACCGGTGTCTGCATTGTTGTTGCGCAATGATGAAGTGTGGATTGGCACCACAGACCGGGGATTGCTGCGTTTGGCAGATGGTCAATTGGAGCAGCTGACGATCGAGGGTGGTTTGCCGAATAACCGCATTTTATCTTTGTATCATGACCGGGAGAACAGTATCTGGGTTGGTACTAATGGCGGCTTGTTCCGGTTGCGTGAGGCGCCCTTTGTTACGCAAACAGCTGAGCGCGGTTTGGCGGGTGATTATGTACGGGCGGTGTTGGCGCACACGGATGGCAGTATCTGGGTCGGCACCAGCCAGGGCTTAAGCCGGCTCAATAATGAACAGACCGAACAGCTGGATTTGTCGGCGCACAGCCGCGGGCAGTCGGTACTTAGCCTGACTGAAGCCGCTGATGGCGCGGTCTGGATTGGTACCTATACAGATGGCGCTTTACTGTGGCACAGCGGTAAGGTTGTGCAGCGCCTGCAGCGTAGTAATGGTTTGCTGGCCAACGAAGTTCGCGCCATTTTACCGGTTGCCGATGGGGTCTGGGTTGGTACGGCACAGGGGCTGAATTTTGTTACAGCAGACAGCATTAGCGCTATAGGCACTGAACAGGGGTTACCGGCGCCCTTTATCATGGCGTTGTATCAACACAGTGACGGCCGCTTGTTTATTGGTACCGGCGGCGGGGTAGCAATACGACAAACTGATGGCAGCATCAGCGCCTTGGATTTTAGCGGACTGGACGGCGCTGAGTATGCTTTTGGCTTTACGCCGGATCCGATGCTCGATGTGTTGTGGATGACCACTGACAGGGGCCTGGTGGCGTATCATTTTTCTGATGGCCGTTTGACGATGCTGGGACGCAAGCAGGGCTTACCCTTTGACAAGTTGTTTCAGGCAGTGGCAGACAGAGAGCATCATTTGTGGGTCAGCAGTAACAGGGGGATCTTGCGCCTGCAGCGCGATAACCTCAATGCCGTTCTCAGTGGCCGGCAGGATAAATTAGGCTACGAATTATTTGGCGAAAGTGATGGCATGCAAAGTGCGCAGGCTAATGGCGGTTCGATGGCCGCTGCTGCACTGGCTCAGGATGGTAGCGTTTGGTTTGCAACGTCCAAAGGGGTGAGTTGGGTGCAACCCTCAATTTTGCAGCGTTTTGCCACCAATATACCACCGGTGGTGATAGAAGGTTTACGGGTTAATGGCGCCACGTTGCCATTGCAGCCGCAGCTGGTATTGCCAGCCGGGGCTAACCGGCTGGAGTTTGCATTTGCCGGCCTGGGTTTTGTTATGCCGCAGCGCATTCAATATCGCAGCCAACTAGTCGGCTTTGATGACGACTGGATCGACCGGGGTAGCCACAACACTGCAGAATATACCAATTTACCCCCCGGTGATTATCAGCTTAGGGTTGCGGCTGCCTATCCGCAGGGTGGCTGGAGCGAGCAGGAAGCCAGTCTGCGTTTTACTATTTTGCCTTACTACTGGCAGCAGCCGCTGTTTTGGTCTGCGCTGGCTGGCGCAGGGCTGATATTACTGCTGGCGGCGTTGCGTTGGCGCTTAGCGCAGTTGAAGTATCGTCAGCAACAGTTACAGCAGCAGGTCGCCGAAAAAACCGTTGAACTGCAGCGCCAGGCTGATTATTTAACCGCGGCCGATGTCGAGCGCTCTAAGCTGTTAGCGCAGTTGAAAATACAAGCGCAGGAATTTGAACAACAAGCACGCCTGGATGCGCTAACCGGGCTGGCGAATCGTCGCGCGTTTGATGAAGCCCTGGCGCGGGAATGTGCGCGTTCGCGCCGTTCCGCTTTACCATTGACTCTGGTGCTATTAGATATTGACCACTTTAAACAGGTGAACGATAGCTATAGCCACAGTGTGGGTGATGAAGTGCTTAAGCTGGTGGCTAGGATAATCAGCAGCCATTGCCGTGCTGAAGATACTGTCGCGCGCTGGGGCGGCGAAGAGTTTGCGCTACTGTTACCTAATACCACCACCGAGGCTGCCCGTGATATCTGTGAGCGGATCCGCGAAGCGGTGATGCTGGCAGATTGCAGCGTTGTTGCGCCCGGGCTTAATCTGACCATCAGTATGGGGGTGGCAGAGTATGCCGGTGAAACACAGCATGACAAATTGTTATCTCGCTCCGACAGTGCGCTATATCAGGCGAAACAGCGTGGCCGTAATCGCATTGACTTTGCTTTACCGCTCTAAAGTTATTGTATAAAAATTCACAAAAACAGAATAATAATTCTTGAAACTGCATGGCGACCGTTCTACACTAGCGGCTGTTTCGTGCTATACCTATACGTTATTTATTGTTTAAGAGCCGTAATTGATGTTATCAACAGACAAATCTTCTTCTTTAGTGCGCAGCATTGTATTAGGCGCAGCCGGTTACAGCGGTGCTGAGCTGGCGGTAATTTTAGCGCGTAACCCCTATTTTCAGCTGGTAGGGGCTTATGCGTCGGCTGGCCGGGCGGCCGAGCCGTTTTCTTCACTTTACCCACGTTATAAGCAACAACTGGACATTATGGTGCAACCGTGGACCGATGAGTTGGCTGCAGGTTTAAACGGTAAAATTGATGTCGCGTTTTTAGCCTTGCCGCACGAAGCCAGTGAGGCGGTAACGCCGTTGCTGCTGGCTCAGGGCATTGATGTGGTGGATTTATCCGGCGCCTTTCGCTTAAAGCAGCCGCAGTTGTATCCAAAATATTATGGCTATGAACACCAGCACCCGGAATTATTGGCCGAGGCCGTTTACTCATTGATGGAGTGGCAAACCGAGCCACTGCCACGGTTAATTTCGGTACCTGGTTGTTATCCAACCGCCTGTAGTTTGGCATTGCTACCTTTGCTTAAAACCGGTTTAGTGGCCGATAACTGCATTCCGGTAATTAATGCCACCAGCGGTGTATCCGGTGCCGGCCGCAAAGCTGCACTTAGCACCTCATTTTGTGAAGTTGGCTTAAATGCGTACGGCTTTTTTAAACACCGCCACCGGCCTGAAATAGAGCAAAACGTAGGCCGCAAAGTGGTGTTCACACCGCATTTAGGCAACTTTAAACGCGGCATCCTGGCCACCAGTGTGGTGACGCTGAAAGCCGGTGTCAGTGCTGAGCAGGTATCAGCAGCCTTTAACACCGCCTATGCTGGTAAGCCGCTGGTGCGGTTGGTATCGCATTCGCCCAATGTGGCAGATGTTGCCGGTACGCCGTATTGTGATATTCACTGGCAGCAGGATGGTGAGCAGCTGGTAGTGGTGTCGGCCATTGACAACCTGTTAAAAGGTGCGGCAGCCCAGGCGATGCAGGCGGCAAATGTACGCTTTGGCAAGCCGGAAACTGCAGGTCTATTTGCTGGAGTGAGCCATGAATAATACGCCTTTGGTACTGAAAATGGGTGGCCGCTTGTTGCAGGACGACAGTGCGCTGGATGCCTTGCTGGCTGTGTGTGCCGAGCTAAAACAGCAATATCCGCTGGTGCTGGTGCACGGCGGCGGTGATCAGGTGGATCAGTGGCTGGCCAAGTTTGGTTTTCACACCGAGAAACTGGACGGTCAGCGTATTTCACCGGAAGAACAAATGCCGGTGATCGCCGGAGCCTTAGCCGGTGCAGTCAATGCGCATATGGTGGCGCGTGCTGCTTTACAAGCGTTAAAACCGGTCGGCTTAACCCTGTCTGCTGGCAACAGCTGCCGTTTTGAGCTGAATACAAAACTGGGGGCAGTTGGTGTAGCAAAACCACAAGATGGCACTTTGCTAACAAATTTACTGGCTGGCGGTTTTACGCCGGTTTTCAGCTCAATTGGCCATGGTGAGCACGGCCAGTTATTAAATGTAAATGCCGATTTAGCGGCCGCCGCCATTTGCCAGCTGGTGCAGGGGCAACTGGTGTTGTTGACCGATGTACCGGGAATTTTAGATGGTGAAGGCAAGCTGATTAACGAACTTAACGCCAGCCAGGCTGCAGAGTTAGTGCAGCAGGGTGTGATTAAAGGTGGTATGAAAGTCAAACTGGATGCGGCACTGGATACCGCTCAGGCACTGCGACGAAGCATCACCGTCGCGGGCTGGCAACAGCCGCACGATTTGTTAAAGCTGATGCGTCAGCAAGCAGTAGGCACGCGCATCGTCTGTTAGTCCCTTAAACAAGGATGCCGCAATGGCGGCAGGTCAGTTGAACATGAGTAAACTAAACCAATTATTGAGTCTGGCTGAATTAAGCCCGGCGACGCTTAACGATTTGCTGAATTTAGCCCTGAAGGTAAAGCAGCAACCGCAGCAATACACTCAGGCGTTGGCGGGTAAAAGCATCGCGCTGATTTTTGAAAAACCGTCGTTGCGTACCCGCGTGAGTTTTGATGTCGGTATTTATAAGCTTGGCGGCCATAGTGTGTATCTGGATCAGCAAAACGGCGCTATGGGCAAACGCGAAACCGTCGCCGATTTTGGCCGCAATCTGGCCTGCTGGACCGATGCCATAGTGGCGCGGGTGTTTTCGCAGCAAACCTTAGAGCAACTGGCACAAGCCAGCCATAAGCCGGTGATTAATGCCCTGAGTGATTTATATCATCCCTGCCAGGCATTGGCCGATTTACTGGCGTTAAAAGAGCGCTTTGGCGATCTGAACAAGGTACATCTGGCTTATGTCGGTGATGGCAATAATGTGTGTCACTCGCTAATGATAGGCGCTGCGCTGAGCGGTATGAAGATGACCGTGGTTACGCCTCAGGGGTTTTCACCGGATGCGCAGGTGCTGCTGAATGTGCAGAAAATTGCCGCCACTACCGGTGCGGTATTGGAGTTAAGCCCGCATTTATCCGCCGCCGCCGGCGCCGATGCTATCTATACTGACACCTGGCTGTCGATGGGTGATAAAGCCGATCCTGATGTTATTGAGCGGGTGTTTAAGCCGTACCAAATCAACACGGCCGTGATGCAGCGGCTGGCGGTCAAGTACTTTATGCACTGCTTACCAGCACACCGCGAGCACGAAGTGACCAGTGAGGTGCTGGACAGCGAGGCGTCACTTGTTTTACTGCAGGCGGAAAACCGCATGCATGCCCAGAATGCCGTATTAATCAGTTTATTTGCGTGAGGACACTATGAGTATCAAAAAAGTCGTATTAGCTTATTCCGGCGGTCTGGACACCTCGGCCATAGTGCCGTGGTTAAAAGACAACTATAACTGCGAAGTGATTGCCTTTGTCGCCAACGTGGGCCAGGGCGATGAGGAATTGGCCGGTGTTGAGCAAAAAGCCATTAACTCCGGTGCCAGCAGCTGTCATGTTGTCGATTTACGCGAAGAGTTAGTCAAAGAAGTGATTTACCCGACGCTGAAAACCGGTGCCGTGTACGAAGGCCAGTATCTGCTGGGCACGTCGATGGCGCGGCCGGTGATTGCCCGCGCTCAGGTAAAATTAGCGCTGGAGCTGGGCGCCGATGCCTTGTGCCATGGTTGTACCGGTAAGGGTAATGATCAGGTGCGCTTTGAAGGCGCCTTTGCTGCGCTGGCACCACAGTTAACAGTGATAGCGCCCTGGCGCGAATGGCAGTTCAACTCCCGCCAGTCACTGCTGGACTATTTAGCCGAGAAAAAAGTACCGACTACGGCTTCTGCCACCAAAATTTACAGCCGTGATGCCAACCTGTGGCATATCTCGCACGAAGGCGGTGAGCTGGAAAACCCCTGGTGCGAGCCCTCAGAGCAGGTGTGGATGTGGACCAAATCACCGGAGCAGGCGCCGGATCATGCGGCTTATGTTGAGCTGAGCTTTGACAAAGGCGAGCTGAGCAAAATTAACGGCCATGCTGTTGCCCCGGTGGCGGCGATTGAGTTGTTAAACGAAATTGGCTCGGAGCATGGTGTGGGTCGCATTGATATCGTCGAAAACCGTTTGGTTGGGATGAAATCGCGTGGCTGCTATGAAACACCGGGCGGTACCATTTTAATGGCGGCGTTAAAAGGCCTGGAAGCACTGGTGTATGACAGAACTTCACTGAAATACCGCGAAGAAGTCGGCCAGGAGTTTGCCCAGCTGGTATACGATGGCCGTTGGTTTACGCCATTAAAAGATGCACTGTTGGCAGCAGCCACTTCGTTGGCTGAGCAATTAACCGGTGATGTGGTGATTAAGCTGTACAAAGGTAATGTTACAGTGGCTAAACGCCGCTCGCCGAACTCACTGTACTCTGAAGCCTTTGCCACCTTTGAAGGTGACGAAGTGTATAACCAGAAAGATGCCGCCGGCTTTATCCGCTTGTACAGCCTGGCCAGCCGCATCCGTGCACTGCACCAGCAACAAAAAGGGTAATTATTATGGCGATGTGGGGCGGACGCTTTCAGGAAGCAACCCTGGCTGAGTTTCGCGAGTTTAACGACTCGCTAAGCTTTGACTACCTGCTGGCACAACAGGATATTCAGGCCTCGCGTGCCTGGGCACAGCAACTGGCACAGGCCGGTATTATCACCGTTGATGAAGCCGCGCAGCTCGATGCCGGCTTAGCCGATTTAGCGGTGGCAATTGAAGCAGATGCTAAGCTGCCGCTGCAAACCAACGAAGAAGATATTCACAGCTGGGTTGAGGCACAGTTAACGGCCAAACTGGGGGCTGTGGCGAAAAAACTGCACACCGGGCGCAGCCGCAATGATTTAGTGGCAACCGATTTGCGCTTATGGAGCAAACTGCAGGCACAACACGTACGCCAATCTTTACTCGGTGCCATTGCTGCTTTACTAACCTTTGCTGAGCGTGCTGGTACTGCAGTGATGCCAGGCTTTACCCATTTGCAACGCGCGCAGCCGGTACTGGTGGCACACTGGGCACTGGCCTATGTTGAGATGTTTAAACGCGATGTCAGCCGCTTAGATGATGCTTTAACACGGCTGGATGTTTGTCCACTCGGTTGTGGTGCCTTAGCCGGCACCGGCGTGGCGGTGGACCGTGTGCAACTGGCACAGCGCTTGGGTTTTGCCAGCGCCGCGCTAAACAGCCTGGATGCCGTATCAGATCGCGACTATGTGGTGGAGCTATCTGCCGACGCCAGCATTTGTATGACACATTTATCGCGTTTATCTGAAGATGTGATTTTCTTCTGCTCCGGTGAAGCAGGCTTCTTCAAACTGGGCGATGCGATAAGCTCCGGCTCATCGTTAATGCCGCAAAAGAAAAACCCCGATGTATTTGAGCTGTTGCGCGGTAAAACCGGTCGGGTGCTGGGCCATTTGGTAGCGATTTTACATGTACTGAAAGGCCTGCCGCTGGCATATAACAAAGATATGCAGGAAGACAAACAGGGCTTCTTTGACCTGATGGCTACCTGGCAGCAATCTTTGCTGGTACTTGCCACCGTATTGCCGCATTTGGCGGTGAACGAGGCACAGTGCCGCCAGGCGGCAGAGTTGGGTTACAGCAACGCCACTGACTTAGCGGATTATCTGGTCAGCAAAGGTATACCGTTTCGTGATGCCCATGAGGTGGTCGGCGAGCTGGTGGTGCATGCGGTCAAGCAGCAGCTGGCGTTGGAAGCCTTATCGCTTAATGAGTTACAACAGTTCAGTAGTTTGATTGGCGAAGATGTGTATCCGGCGCTGCAGCTGGAAGCCGGCTTGCAAAAGCGCGCGGCGCTGGGTGGTACGGCACCACAGCAGGTGTTGACAGCGCTGAGCCAGGCTAAACTCTGGTTTGAGCAGCAGATATAATATGCTGCTGTGATAAGGCCCCGCTATCTGACGGGGCCTTTTTCAAAACAGTTCGACTTCTTCTTGTTCATCCTCAGGCTTTTTCTCACTGCGGCTATCAAAGCTGATCTGCTGAATATCAGCGCTGGCATACTGCGTCGGTTCGGTGCCGGCTTTAAAAAACTCAAAGCTGCTGCTGTGATCTGTGTGGCGACTTAATAAACCGGTTTGCACATCAATCCTAACGGATGCCAGCCCGACCGGCGGGTTGGATTGACGTTCAGGTAAGCTGCTTATCGTGTTCTGCATATAACTGAGCCAGGCCGGCAACGCTGTGCGCGCACCGGATTCCGCGCCAGCGCTTTGCTGCTGCCCCATATTAGCGTGCCACTGCGCACGACCCAGGCTGCGATTGGCATCATCAAATCCCACCCAAACTGTAACAGCAAGATCGGGTGTAAAGCCCGAGAACCAGGTGTCTTTAGAGTCATTGGTGGTGCCGGTTTTAGCCGAAATATCGCGCCGTTTCAAACGTTGCAAGCGCCAGGCTGTGCCATTCCAACCGGTGCCATGCTGCCAGCTGCCACCACCCCAGACACTGCTTTTCAACGCATCGGCAATTAAAAAACTGTTCTGCTCTGAAATAACCTGCTCTGCCAGCTTAATTTGGGGTTCGTCGATGGCGCCAGGCTGTGGTTCGGCGACATTATTTTCAGCCAGAGCATTAAACAACTGGTCGAGCTGAGCTTCAGCATCGGCTTCTATCGTATCCGTTTGCTGCTGTTCTGCCGCTTTTTGCTCACAGTTGTTACAGGCAATGGCCGGATTATGCTGATAGATAAGGTCGTCTTCTTCCGACAAAATTTTATCGATTACGTAAGGCGTAACCAGATAACCACCGTTGGCAAATACGGCATAACCGGTTACCAGCTCCAGCGGTGTCAGTGACGCCGAGCCAAGCGACAAGGTTTCATTGCGCGGTAAATCGCTGGCAGCAAAGCCAAAGCGCTGCAAATGACGGATACTGTTATCTATGCCTATGCCGCGCAGTAAGCGAACTGACACCACGTTTTTCGATTTTGCTAAAGCTTCACGCACCCGGATTGGACCATCGTACACTGCCGGTGAGTTTTTCGGCCGCCAGGCGATACCGGCATTGTCATCCCATTGATGTATTGGTGCGTCATTCATTATGGACGCAAGGGTATAGCCATGCTCCAGCGCTGCAGAGTAAATAAAGGGTTTAATGTTAGAGCCAACCTGACGCTTCGCCTGGGTAACACGGTTAAACTGACTTTGGCTAAAACTATAACCACCGACTAATGAGCGGATAGCACCATTGTTCGGGTCTATTGCTACGATAGCACTACTGGCTTGAGGTAGCTGCGACAGTCGCCATTGCTCGTCTTGCTGGCGCACCAGCACATGCATACCCGGTGCCAGAATACTAAAAGCGGTCTTGGGCGCCACAGCCTGACGCTCGTCATTAATAAAACCACGCGCCCATTTTAAGCCTTCCCATTCCAGGCGGATATCCTGACCGCCAGCAATAATCAGTTGTGCACTTTGCGCCTGAACGGCAGTGACAACCGCTGGACGCAAGTCTTCAATGCTTTGTTGCTTATCCAGATACGCCAGGATCGTTTCACGCGGCAGAGGTTGATCTTCGACGTACTCCGGCTCGCCGTCTGCTGGCTGCTGTAAAGTGGCCGGCCACAACTGCGCGATGGGGCCGCGGTAGCCATGACGCTCGTCATAGTCATATAAATTTTGCTGCAGGGCTTGCTTGGCGCTGGCCTGTTGCTGGCTATTAATAGTGGTATAAACTTTCAGGCCATCGGAGTAAGCGGTTTCTTCACCGAAACGGGCTACCATATCCTGACGCACCATTTCGGCAATATAGGGTGCCGATGCCGTGATTTGAGCGCCATGTAATTTGCTGGTAATGGGGGCTGCAATAGCCGCATCGTAACTGGCTTTGTCAATGACACCGGTATCCAGCATCCGGCCAAGCACCACATTGCGGCGGGCCCGGGCATTGCTGGCTGAACGTACCGGATTCAGTGCTGAGGGCGCTTTAGGTAAGCCGGCAATAATAGCAATTTCGTCAACTGTTAACTCGTGTACTGTCTTACCGAAATAAACCTGGGCAGCGGCGCCTACACCAAAAGAGCGCTGGCCAAGTTCGATTTTATTCAGGTACAGCTCAAGGATTTGTTCCTTGCTTAATAATTGCTCGATATGGAACGCCAGGAAAATCTCTTTGATCTTGCGGATTAATTTTTTTTCCCGGCTTAAAAAGA
Source organism: Rheinheimera pleomorphica (assembly GCF_011634895.1). Taxonomy (GTDB): domain Bacteria; phylum Pseudomonadota; class Gammaproteobacteria; order Enterobacterales; family Alteromonadaceae; genus Alishewanella; species Alishewanella pleomorphica. The sequence goes on from NZ_SIRR01000003.1 coordinate 461,081, forward strand.
AGTTACGGGCCAGCTGCTGCGTGATGGTACTGGCGCCCTGGCTAAAATCGCCAGAGGATGCCACTACGGTAGCGGCGCGGAAGATACCGATAATATCAATGCCGGGATGTTCGTAAAACCTTGTATCTTCTACTGCTAAAAAGGCTTGTACTAATAAAGGTGGCATTTCTGCCAATTTTAGCGGGATACGGCGTTTTTCACCAAATTGCGAAATCAGCTCGCCATCGGCGGTAAAAACCTGCATGGGGGTTTGTAATCTGACGTCCTGTAAGGTGGTGACATCCGGCAGATCATCTTTCAGATACAGATAGATCCCAGCGATCGACGCTATACCGGTCAGGATCATGATCAGACTGAGAATTAAAAGTTTTTTAACCCAAGACACTGAATAACCCCAATTTATACTCCCAATTCCTTTACAACGCTGCTAGTATATATTTATTAGCTTTAGATTAAACGCTTTTTCTTGCCAAAAATTAGCGACTAAGCTATCAATGAGACAATAATCATAACTATAAATTGGCCGCAGGAAGCTATGATAAATCGCCTGTTCAGTAAACAAACACCGATGATGGTGGGGATCGATGTCGGTGCACACTCCGTTAAGGCTGTCTTACTTAGTCAGCACAACGGCGTATGCAAAGTTGAAGCCTTTGCCGTTGAACCTATGGTTAAAGGTGCCATGTCTGATCGGGAGATCCAGGACATTGAGGCAGTGGGAAATGTGTTGAGCAAGATCCGTAAAAAGATCCCGCGCTCAGTCAAATTTGCCGCTACCGCTGTTTCCGGATCTACCGTGATCAGTAAGATCATTTTTATGGATGTGTCCTTAACTGATGCTGAACTTGAAAGTCAGATCGAAGTTGAGGCAGACACCCTTATTCCTTATCCACTAAATGAAGTCAGTATTGATTTTGAGAAGCTGGACGTAAACGAAGCCGATCCGTCTAAAGTCAATGTGCTGCTCAGTGCGGCCCGTACTGAGAGTATCGAAGCCAGGGTAGCAGCGTTAGACAATGGTGGCTTTAGCGCCAAGGTTGTTGATATCGAAAGTTATGCCTTAAGCCGTGCATCTGAGTTGTGCTTAAAGCAATTACCGGATGATGCGGCAAAAAAAGTCGTGGCGATGGTTGATATCGGCGCAACGATGACATTGCTCAGTATTATCGAAAACGGGAAAACCCTGTATACCCGTGATCAGGTATTTGGTGGTGATCAGTATACCCGCAGCATTCTGTCGTATTACAACAAAAGCTATGAAGAAGCAGAACAAGCCAAGGTAACCGGAGATTTACCACCGAACTATACGTTCGAGGTATTGGCGCCGTTTCAAACGATGTTGCTGCAGCAAGTACGGCGTGGTATTCAAATGTATCTGACCAGTAGTGGCAAAGACGCCGTCGATTATCTGATTATTTCTGGTGGCACAGCGCTGATTGAAGGTATAGATAAGCTGCTGATTGACGAGTTGGGGATCCATACGGTTGTGGCTAACCCATTTAAAACCATGGAAGTGGCGACGTCTGTTGATCGTGACCAGCTAAATCGCCATGCGTCACAGCTAATGGTTGCCAGTGGTCTGGCGTTAAGGAGTTTTTCGTCATGGCATATATAAACCTGTTGCCGTGGCGCGATGCAGCGCGCAAAGAACGGCAGAAGCAGTTCCTCACCCTTCTGACAGCGACAGCAATACTGAGCTTTTTGTTAGTGTTTGTTGTTAATATGATTTATAGCGCCAGAATTGACGGTCAAATGCAACGCAACCGCTTTTTGGAAAATGAAATTAAAGTACTGGATCAGCGTATTGCCGAAATCCGTACCTTGAATGAAACCAAGAAAAGTCTGCAGCAGCGTATGTCGCTGATTTCACAGTTGCAGGGCAGCCGGAATCTGGGTACTCAGATTATGGATGAGATAGCGTCGGCTGTACCGGCCGGTGTGTATCTGACACAACTGGAAAAGAAAGGCACCTCTTTGCTGCTGATTGGCAAAAGTGAATCGAACAACCGCTTATCGAACATGCTGCGCGAAGCAGAGGAGTCAGAGTTGTTATCGACACCTTATCTGGAGTTTATTGAGGCAGGTAAAGATTCAGTCAGTTTGCTTAGCAACTTTAAAATGCACCTGACCGTTAAAGGTTATGAAGCTGTACAAGGCGCAGAAACGCCGACGCCACCAGCCAATGGAGGTGCCAAATGAGCCTGAATATCAACCTGTCTGAAATCGATATTAATGATCTTGATTTCGAAAACATGGGGTCCTGGCCGACAGCGGCAAAAGTGGTGTTTGCCTTTTTACTGGCGTTGTTGGTGTCTGTTGTCAGTTATTTCTTGCTGGTTGACAGTAAGATTGATGAGTTAGCTGCTGCGCAAAATAAAGAGCTGCAACTGCGTCAGGTATATCGCACCAAATACGCCTCTGCGGTTAACCTCGATTTGTACAAGCAGCAAATGGTAGAAATGGAGCAAACCTTCTCTTTTCTGTTAAAGCAGCTGCCCACCACGCATGAAACACCAGGCTTGCTCGATGACATTACCTATGTTGGTACTACCAGTGGCCTGACCTTTATCCGTATTAACTGGGAGCCAGAGATCGAGAAAGAGTTTTATACTGAGCTACCCATTAAGATTGAAGTGATAGGCGACTACCATCAGTTTGGTAGTTTCGTCAGCGAAGTGGCAAAACTGCCACGTATTGTCAGTTTGCATGACTTCTCTATTCAAACCGAAAACGATGAGCGTTTGCGTTTTAATGTTGTGGCCAAAACCTACCGGTATAAAGAGGTGCAGCCATGATAAAGCGTATAACCCTGATCGCCTTAACATTTGCTCTGAGTGGCTGTTTTGATGACCTGAGTGATGTGCAAAATCACATTGCTGAAGTAAAGGCGAATACCAGAGCCCGGGTAGAGCCTTTGCCGGAAGTGCAGGAATTTGTGCATATTCCGTATCGGTCACAGGATGCACGCAGCCCATTTTCAGCTCCCAGACCAGAAGCTATCCAGGACAAATTCCTACAGGTTCAGGATTGTTTACACCCTGACCCACGGCGCAGAAAGGAGCCACTGGAAAAATACGCACTGGATAACTTAAAGATGCGCGGTACCCTGGGCGATATAGGTAATATCTGGGCTTTAATTGAAGCATCAGACAAAACATTGCACCGGGTAACACTGAATAATCACGTTGGATTATTCCATGGCCGGGTTATTAACGTTGAACCAACTCATATTGAGTTGCTTGAATTAATCCCAGATGGCGCCGGTTGCTGGAAAGAACGGACGACCATGTTGCAGATGGCCGATGGCCCATCAGTAGCAAGTAATTGATAGGTATGCGAGTAAATCATGGATAAAATAATCAAAACAATGTCTGACACAATCCAGCGCACCTTACTGTGCTTTGCAGCCTTAATGCTACTTTCATTACCGGCCGCTGCGGTGCCGTTACTGTACGATGTGCGGTATAACCCATTGTTGACCGGTGAAACAGAAATCGAGTTTATCTTTGACGAAGAACTGTATGCTGATCCCAGCATTCAGGTGTTTAATGAGCCGGCACGTATCGAGTTGTTTTTCGATGAGTCGGATTATGAAGAAAAACTTAACGAAGTCCTGATAGATAAAGCCGGTGTTAAACGCATAACATCTGAATTTTCCGGTGATGGCTTCAAAACGGTGATTTTCCTGGATTACCTGAAAATTTACCGCACCCGGGTCAGAGGAAATGTGTTTTATATCCATATTTCAGATAACCCAACCTCTGATGCGGTAGGCCAGGCAGCTGATGTCAAGCCAACCTATATCAACCGGGTTAACGCAATAGATTTCCGCCGTGGTGATAAAGGCGAAGGCCGTGTGCTGGTGTTCTTACGCGATAATACCGCGGCAGTAGATGTTAGCGAGCGTTTGGGTAAGCTGGAAGTTGAATTTCACAATACTGACATTCTCGATGAGTTGCTGTATCAGCTTGACGTAGTCGACTTTGGTACTATCGTCAAAGGTATTGAAACCTTTAAAGAGGGTGCATCGGCCAGGCTGGTTATAGATACTACAGCGGAGTTTACCTATACCTATCAGCAAATCGATAACATTTTTACGCTGAATGTAGAGCGAGATACGACCAACCGCAGTATTCTTGGCGGCGGTAAAGAGTATAAAGGCCGTGCTATATCACTGAACTTTCAAGATATTCCGGTACGAACTGTGTTGCAGATCATCGCTGATTACAACGGTTTTAACCTGGTTACCAGCGACTCTGTTACCGGTAACATTACCTTGCGCCTGGACGGTACGCCTTGGGATCAGGCCCTGGATATCGTGCTGCGGGTAAAAGGCCTGGACAAACGGATGGAAGGCAACATCCTGATGGTGGCGCCAACAGATGAATTGGCGGCTCGCGAAGCGCGTGAGTTGGAAGCGAAACAAACTGTGGCCGATCTGGAGCCGTTATTCTCTGACTTTTTGTCAGTCAACTACGCCAAGGCTGCCGATATTACCAAGTTACTAAGTAACAAAGACGCGACCTTGTTATCATCGCGTGGTTCAGTCAACGTCGATGAACGGACCAATACCATCTTAATAAAAGATACCGCTGCCAACATTGAAAGTGTGCGTAAGTTGATTGAGCGCCTGGATGTCCCGGTACGGCAGGTACTGATTGAATCGCGTATGGTTACCGTGCGTGACAGCGTGACAGACGAGTTGGGTATTCGTTGGGGTTTCAGTGATCAGCAAAGCAGCAGCAGTTCTAATCAGGGGACCTCGGGTTCTGCTGGTGGCGCTAATACTATTGCCAATGGCGTTATTCCATCATTGGACGATCGCTGGAATGTGAATTTACCGGCCAGTAACCCGGCGGGGAGCATCGCTTTTCATATTGCCCGCTTGGCAGACGGTACCTTACTGGATTTGGAACTGTCGGCGCTGGAGCAGGAAAACAAAGGTGAAATTATTGCCAGCCCGCGTATTACCACCGCTAACCAGAAGGAAGCCCGGATAGAGCAGGGTGTTGAAATTCCTTATGTGCAGGCCGCCTCTAGTGGTGCTACCACCGTTGAGTTTAAAAAGGCGGTATTGAGCCTGACGGTGACACCACAGATCACACCTGACAATAAGATTATTCTGGATTTGGTGATTACCCAGAATACCCGTGGTGAAACGGTGCAAACACCGACAGGTCCGGCAACGGCGATTGATACCCAACAAATTCAGACTCAGGTATTGGTTGATAATGGCGAAACTATAGTGCTAGGTGGTATCTACCAGCAGCAAGTGTTGTCTACCGTCAGTAAGGTACCTTTGTTTGGTGATATTCCTTACATTGGTAACCTGTTTAAGTCGACCCGTGAAGTCAATGAGAAAAACGAGTTACTGATCTTTGTTACGCCAAAGATCATCACTGACGGTTTATAGCCTTGACGCCATCGCCGTGGCGTAAGTCACGGCGATGCGCTGTTTCAGAATTAGCTTGCCAACAAAAGGCTATTCCTGACATAATTCAGCGCTTCAAATTTTCGTGGGAGCCTTTTGGTCCTTGAATTCAACTTTTCACTGAGTTAGCTGATTAGTAATACGACTTATGGCAGAAAAACGTAATATCTTCCTCGTTGGCCCGATGGGTGCAGGTAAAAGCACAATCGGACGTCACTTAGCAGACATGCTTCACTTAGAATTCTACGATTCAGATCAGGAAATTGAGCGCCGCACCGGTGCTGACATTGCCTGGGTTTTTGATCTTGAGGGTGAAGAGGGCTTTCGCGTACGTGAAGAAAATGTCATTCAGGATCTGACAGAGTTGCAGGGTATAGTATTGGCCACCGGCGGTGGTTCGGTGCTGAGCAAGGAAACCCGCAATCGCTTATCGGCACGCGGTATCGTGGTTTATCTGGAAACGCCGATCGAAAAACAAGTCGCCCGCACCCAGCGTGACAAGCGCCGGCCATTGTTGCAAACTGAAGAAGCACCAAAAGAGGTGCTAGAGCGACTGGCTGCGGAACGTAACCCACTGTACGCCGAAATTGCTGATTTTACCATTCGTACTGATGAGCAAAGCGCACGGGCTGTCGCCAGCCAGATTATCGACCAACTGGGTTTCTGATCTTACATAACCGGGGAGCTGCAGATGCAAAAAGTTGACGTCCAACTTGGCGAGCGCAGCTACAGCATTTCTATCAGCGATAACTTTGATCTGCTTGCGCCGGCACTGGCACAAAAAAAGCAGGTGGTGGTTATTTCTAACCCTACGGTGGCACCGCTGTACCTTGACGCGGTGCGCCAGTTGTTTCCACACAGTGCAGTACAACATTTCCTCTTACCCGATGGCGAAGCCTATAAAACCCTGCAGTCGTTTGAACAGGTATTAAGCTTTTTGCTACAACAGCAGATGTCGCGTGATGTGCTGCTGGTCGCATTGGGAGGCGGCGTGATTGGCGATCTGACCGGTTTTGTCGCGGCTTGTTATCAGCGTGGAGTGGCTTTTGTGCAAATTCCCACTACCTTGTTATCGCAGGTGGATTCGTCGGTAGGCGGTAAAACCGCAGTTAACCATGCGCTGGGAAAAAATATGATTGGTGCCTTTAAACAGCCGGCGCAGGTTGTCATTAATACCGCTGTTCTGACGACATTACCCGCGCGCGAGTTTGCTGCTGGTATGGCTGAGGTGATTAAGTATGGTTTGATAGCTGATGCCACGTTTTTTCGCTGGTTGGAACAGCATCAGCAGCAAATTAACCAATTGGACGACGCTATACTGGCACAGATGATCCGCCATTGCTGTCAAATGAAAGCTGATATTGTCAGTCGTGATGAAACCGAGCAGGGTGACAGGGCACTGTTAAATCTGGGACATACCTTTGGCCATGCAATAGAAGCCTGGCTCGGCTATGGTAACTGGTTGCACGGCGAGGCTGTTGCTGCAGGCATGGTCATGGCCGCTAAGGTGTCAGTGGCCCGCGGCTGGTTAAGTGAAGCTGAATTGGCACAAATTTGCCGCTTGTTGCGGGCATTTAATTTACCGGTAGAGCCGCCAGCAGAAATGCAGATTGACGATTTTATGCCCTACATGAAAACAGATAAAAAAGTGCAGAATGGTCAGATGCGCTTTGTCTTGCCGACAGCCTTTGGTAAGACCGCATTAGTTGACGATGTGACAGAGCAAGAACTGATAGGGATTTTCCACTGATGGACACCAGCGCACTGCAGGCGGGGTTGTCACAATTACAGCATCTGTTGCCATCACAACGGGAGTGGCTGGAGCGCTTATTATTTCAATTGGCTTTTAATGATGTAAGGCGCATTGATGTCGTCGCGGCGGATGGCAGTGGTAAGTCGACGTTAGCACTGGCGCTGGCTGAATTGTTTTCCAGCCAACACAATGTCGCTTTGCTTAGCGCCAGAATCGCGCCGGAGCAGGCCTCAGCAGAGTTGATGCAGCAGTGGTTTGCTTCATCACTGCGGGATGATGTTTCATTGGCAGAGCAAGTGGCTAAAGCTGCTGATACAACGCCACTACTGCTGGTGATTGATGATGCCGGACGTTATCCGGTTGAACTGTTACAACAGCTGGCAGCATTGCCCTGCATACTGTGTTGCTTTTCCGATCAAAGCATGGCAGACGCTGGCCTGACACTGACGCTGAATCGGGTTACTGCGGCCGATGCAGCTCAGTTGTTGCAGCATGAAGCGTTAAATAGTATTGAGCTGGCTGAGCGTCTGGCGCGGGCAAATAACAATTTGCATTTATTGTTGCTACCGCCGCGTCAGGTGGCTGGCGATGATAAAACCAACGCCAGCGTACCGCTACTGCCAGTCATCAGCGGTGTGTTGGCGGTAGTATTGCTGGTATTAGCATATAACTTCTGGCCGGTTGCACAGCAGGCTGCGCAACCGCCCTCAGCAGAACACGCAGCTGCAGTGGCAGAGGTGACTGTTGCTACAGATACCGTTGCGGCAACAGACAGCGATGCGAGCGGTGTTGCTAAGCCGGCGGGGTTGACCTTAGCTGAACAAGCGCCGCGCAGCCTCGACGCGCCGGTGAGTAACAACACTAACTCTGACGGCGACAGTACCATTTTGGAAAGTGACACTGCGCTGTCAGCGGACAGTGACAAGGTAGCAGACAGCAATTTGCTAACTGCGCCGGTTGATACTCAGCCTGATGCCGCAGAAATAGCGCCGTCGTCGCCAGGTCAGATTGAGCCTGCAGATAGCGATAAGAATCTTTACGATGAAGCCAGCTTGTTGCAGATGGATAAATCTGCCACTGCCGTGCAGTTGGCCGTACTATCCAGTGATGCCGCGCTAAAGCGTTTTAAAAAAACCTATCCGGATGTGGTTGTACTCAGTTATCAGCGCAGCTGGCAGGGCAAAATGCAGCTGGTGTTGCTGCAGGCGCCTTTTGACAGCGTGGCTGCAGCAAAAGCTGCAATGGCACAGTTACCGGCGGCACTGCGCGCTACCGGCCCTTTTATCAAAAGCATGTCCGCAGTACAGGCCGAGATCAGGGCGCGGCAGATTAGTCTGCACAGTGCGCCGGAATGATACGCTGATGTCCGCCGCGCAAAAGAGCCGCGCCTTTTTAAAGTGGGCAGGCGGCAAGTATAACCTGGTTAATGCCATTGCATCTCATCTTACGCCAGCGAGTACCCTGGTAGAGCCTTTTGTCGGCGCGGGCTCAGTGTTTTTAAATACTGATTATCCGCAATATCAGTTAAATGATATTAATGCCGATCTGATCGCCCTATACCAACTGTTGCAACGCCGGCATCAAAGCTTTATCGCTGATGCAAAAAGCTTATTTACCGCGCAGACTAATCAGCGCGATGCTTACCTAAGTCTACGCCAGCAGTTTAATTTGAGTACGGACAGTTATGAACGCTCGGTATTATTTTTGTATCTAAACCGCCATGGTTATAACGGTTTATGCCGTTATAACTTGTCGGGTAAGTTCAATGTGCCTTTTGGCAGTTATAAAAAACCGTATTTTCCGGAAGCGGAACTGCATTACTTCGCTGAAAAAGCACAACGTGCACGGTTTAGCTGTACCAGCTATCAGCAGGTGATACAACAAGCACAGGCCGATACGGTGATTTATTGCGATCCACCTTATGTGCCGCTGAGTAAAACCGCCAGTTTTACCAGTTATGCCAGTCAGGGCTTTGATTTGGACGATCAGGCGCAACTAGCTAATCTGGCAGAAAAAGCTCAGCAACGTGGTATTACAGTGGTGATCAGTAATCACGATACCACCTGGACGCGCAAAATTTATCAGCAAGCGGTGCTACACAGTTTGCAAGTGGGGCGTTCTATCAGTCAAAAGGGCGCTACCAGGGGTAAGGTGGCAGAATTGTTTGCAGTGTATCAGGCTATGACAACACCCATGACACCACCAGTAGCAGTGTTGCCACAAAAAGCAGGGTAAAAATAATACCCACCACAATATAAGGCAGTGGGCTGCTGGCGGTAAAATCTTGCTGGCGCTGCCGCTCTGACTGAACCCCCACCATAGCACCTAACACCGCTTTAACGACTTGCAGTAAGGTAGGTTTTTGTGCTGACATTAAGGTTTTTGCGCCGGGCTAAATCGGCTTAGCAGCTCCAGCAGATCAACAAAATGAAACTGAGTTGAGCGGCTTTTTCCCTGAAACCAACTGTACCAGCTCTGTTGACTGACATTGATACAATCTTCGATGGCATGGCTATCGCTCAGGGTATGGCATTGTGACGCTGTCAGAACTGTAGGTGCCACAGCATAAAGAGCCCCAGCGCTAACGCCAGCAGAAATTAAAACAGCTTTATACAGCTTGGTAAATTTCATGTTAAATCCATTTGCTCTTACAAAACGGTGTGATAGTAAAACATTCTGTACCTTGATACAAGCTGATTAAATTCTAAGCAGCAACAATAAATGTTTCACCCGGCTTTATAGTGTTATAAGCAATAGGCAGATCACTGTGGCAGGGCTAACACGACCGGCGCAGCGCCGGTCGTGTGATTCGGTATCAGAAGCTTTTTGAAACCGAGAAAATGACCCGGCTATCGGCAAGGTAGGAACCGTCGATATCGGTATCAATGTAGGCCAGGCTCAACGCGGCGCCCAACACTTCCGTGCTGAGTCCGATACTCCAGTCAAGGTAACTGGCGCTGCTGTCATCGTACTCGTTTTGGCCAACGTGTAAGTCCAGGCTCAGGTTTTCCATTAGCGCGTAGCTGTAATCTGCGTACAGGTAAAAGAAATCGCCACTATTGGCGTAGTAATCATCGCTGTAAGCTAGACCAAAGGTCAGGTCTTGGTATGACAAAGAGCCATACACTTCATAGAAATTTGAACCGGCAATCGCAGTATTTGGATAACCATAACGCATGATCCCGACATCGGTTGACCAGTCGTCGTTTATTGCGCCGCTCCAGCCCAGCATAACATCGAGTTCCAGTGTGCCCTGTGCCAGAAAATCAACATTAGACCCCCACACCGAAACGTAAAAGCCCGAGGCCGAGCTTAGTGACAAGCCACCTTGCAGTGCGGGGGCTTCCTCGGTTTGTGAAATACCGCGAAAGGCGTAGTCTGACGCAAAAGTGACATCGCCACTGAGCGTCAACTCGTTGGCGGCTGCCGTTGCTGTCGTTAAACTTAACATCGCCATGCTTGTTGCCAGTATGGTACGTTTTGTTGCTGTCATCATTTTAATTGCCCTTTTCTCTGTTCCCTGTCGCTTGGGTTCCAAGATGTGTGCCATCTGGTTTATTCATTATTTTTCATTTAGTTAGATTTTTTTTCTGTGCATGAGTACTGGGCGATGTGCTGTATTGGTGCGCTATTGCGTGTTTTTTGTGCGTTACAACTGCGGTATCAGCCGGTGTATTTTTTTGTCAGATCCAGTAAAGTCTGTACTTTGCTCAAGAGTGGATTTTTTTATGCAACCTTATTTGCTTGCACCTTCAATACTGTCAGCTGATTTTGCCCGTTTAGGTGACGATGTTGCCGCTGTATTGCGTGCTGGCGCTGATGTAGTGCACTTTGATGTGATGGACAATCACTATGTGCCTAACCTGACGATGGGGCCTATGGTGTGCCAGGCGCTACGCAACTATGGCATCAGTGCGCCTATTGATGTACACCTGATGGTAGAACCGGTTGATGCGCTGATACCGCAGTTTGCGCAAGCGGGTGCCTCTATGATCACCTTTCACCCGGAAGCCTCACGGCATGTTGATCGCACCTTACAGTTGATTAAAAGCCATGGCTGTCAGGCGGGGCTGGTCTTTAACCCGGCAACACCTCTGAGTTATCTGGACTATGTGCTGGATAAAGTTGATATCGTTTTGCTGATGTCAGTCAACCCGGGTTTTGGCGGTCAGAAGTTTATCCCGGCAACCCTGGATAAACTGGCTGCTGCACGCAGTATTATCGACCGTAGTGGCCTGCCTATCCGGCTGGAAATTGATGGCGGCGTCAATGTCGATAACATCGCAGACATTGCGCAGGCCGGTGCAGATATGTTTGTTGCCGGCTCCGCTATTTTTACTGCACCCGATTATGCTGAGGTGATTGAACAGATGCGTCAGCAATTGGCAAAAGTGCCGCGTTAAGCGGCTTTTTTACTGTTGCAGCGCGCTGATATGGTTATAATGCTGCTCTTCAAACCGGCCGCTGCCGGCCATCATTAATAATACAGCCTTGAAAGTGGATACAACTATGAGCAATAAGCCAATTGTGCTAAGTGGTGCACAGCCATCCGGACAACTTACCATCGGTAATTATCTGGGGGCGCTGCGTCAATGGGACAAAATGCAGGATGACTATGATTGCTTGTACTGTATTGTCGACTTACATGCGATTACCGTGCGGCAGGACCCGGCAGCGCTGCGCAGTGCGTCGCTGGACAGCCTGGCATTATATTTGGCCTGTGGCATAGACCCTCAGCGTTCAGCCGTGTTTATGCAATCACATGTGCCCGAGCACAGCCAACTGGCCTGGGTGCTAAACTGCTATACCCAGTTTGGTGAACTCAGCCGCATGACACAGTTTAAAGATAAGTCTGAGCGGCACAACAATAATGTTAATGCCGGCCTGTTTACTTATCCGGTGTTAATGGCGGCCGACATTCTGCTGTATCAGGCTAACCAAATCCCGGTAGGGCACGATCAGAAACAACATTTGGAATTGGCCCGCGATGTCGCGATGCGCTTTAACGCACTGCACGGTGATATTTTCACGGTGCCTGAGCCTTTTATTCCACCTGTGGCGGCGCGGGTGATGAGTTTGCAAGACCCGACGAAGAAGATGTCAAAGTCAGACGAGAACCCGTGGAACTTTGTCGGCTTGCTTGAAGATCCGAAGATGATCAGCAAAAAATTTAAGAAGGCAATGACAGACTCCGAAGACCCGCCACGGGTACGTTTTGATCTGGACACTAAACCCGGCGTGGCTAACCTGTTAAGCATTTTAAGTGGCGTTACCGGTAAAACTATCGCGGCATTGGAAGCCGAGTACGAAGGCAAAATGTATGGCCATTTAAAAGGTGACGTTGCCGATGCAGTTATTACTTTACTGGAGCCGGTACAAAAAACCTTTACCGAACTACGGGCTGATCAAACAACATTAAACGCCGTTATGCGTGACGGCGCTGAAAAAGCCCGTGCCCGTGCTGCGGTGACGCTGGCCAAAGTTAATGATGCCGTGGGCTTTGTGACGCCGTAATACACTAAGGCTGCAGCGCTAAATGTTACTGCTTATAGATAACTACGACTCCTTTACCTACAACCTGATGCAGTACTTTGCTGCATTAGGGCAGCAGGTGATGGTGCGGCGTAATGACGATATCAGCCTGGCGCAAATTCGCGCGCTGGCGCCGGCGTATCTGGTGATCTCTCCCGGGCCGAAAAGTCCGGATGATGCTGGCATTTCTCTAAAAGCGATCGAGCATTTTGCTACGACACTGCCTATTCTGGGCGTGTGTTTGGGGCATCAGGCCATTGCCCAGGTGTTTGGGGCTAAAGTGGTGCGCGCACAACAGGTGATGCATGGCAAAAACTCACTGATTATGCATAATAATCAGTCGGTGTTTACCGGCCTGGCTAATCCGCTTGATGTCACCCGCTACCACTCGTTAGTTGTCGAGCGTCAGAGTTTATCTGCCGAGCTGGAAGAAACAGCCTGGACAGTCGACGCTGGCCAACAACCGCACGAAGTGATGGGGCTGCGGCATAGCACACTGCCGGTGCATGGAGTACAGTTTCACCCAGAGGCAATTTTAAGCCAGCAAGGTAAGCAATTATTGGCCAATTTTCTTAGCCTTAGCCCCCAATCTTGCTAACACTTGACTCAATGGTGAGCCCATCGCAGTATGCGCTTACCGAGAATAACCGTAACGGAAGTAAGAATACGTGATGACTCTCCCGGCGCCAGCTGCAGAAAACCTGACGCAGCGTTTCTTTGATCTGTTGGTAGGCGTTAACCCAGACAACAAAAGGTTGGGTTATCAAATTCGTGCCGGCCATGCCGACTCGGGGCGTACTTTGCTGGAAGTTGAAGCCAGAGCGCAGCAATTACGCCTTGCCGGTGCCCAGGCGAAGGCACAGTTTGCCGAGTTTGCCCAGGCACATTTGCATGACGAGGTTGCCGACGAGCTGCTGCGCCGCTTGCATAATATTGATCAGGTCACAGCGTCTTTGTTTGATCCGGGTCGCAGTTTTTATCAGATCCTGGATGTGTTAAGTGCGAAGGTCGTCACCGTTAACAAGCTGGACCCGCTGATATCAGCCGTGCCCTGGTTGGTAGAGGACTTATTGCGGCTGGTTAATCAACCACAATATCGCAATCGCACTGCCTCGGGGGCCATGGTAAAAGATATTAAAACGGCGCTGCGCTATCTTGGTGTAGAAAGTTTACAGCTTATTTTGCCAGTGTACGCCTTGCGGCGTATGTTACCGCATTCCACCGATCCTTTTACTGCACTCAAAGGCCAGCTGTGGGACTACTCTTTAGCTGTCGCCATTGCAGCCAAACAGTTGGCCGAGCATAGTGCGGAGCATCCGTACAATGCTTTTTGTGTTGGTTTATTTCATACCCTCGGCCATATGGTGGTTTGCCGCAATTATCTGCGCACCTATCAACAGGTGCGCCAACAGCAGCTGTTACAAGCGCGGGAAAGCCGTAATACACAATTGACAGATGTACTGGATGGGTTAACACCGGATGCCAGTTTTTTAGCGTCCAGCCTGTCTGAATTTGCCGCCGAGCTCAGTGCCGATATTACCTCACGCTGGCAATTACAAAGTTTACCGCTATGCCAGACGTTAGATCAGTTGGCGGAAGGTGTGGGCTTTGCCGGTAGTAGTCCGTTGGCACGACTGGTGCAACAGGCACAAACCTATGTGCAGTGGCAGGAGTTGAAAAAACGTCAGCAGGTGACGGAAGCACAAGCGCAAAGCTGGCTGGCTCAGGTACAGTTAAGCCACGACAGCATTGAATTGCTGCATAAGACCAACCTGAAGCGGCTTGGCGTCGATATTTAGTAAAAAAATAGCACCATAAACATGCAAGCCGCAGCGACGGGCGCGCTGTGGCGGCAATCTGTAGCCACTGCCTGTGGCGTCGCGGCAACCTCTGCTAATGTTCGTGTCCGCCTGAGGCCTGTTGTTGCTTAGTTATTCAGTTAGGCTGCAAATCTATCTGCAGCCCTTGTATTTTCTGACTTTTAGCGATATTGGCAGGCAAGACAAGGCCGATTAAATCTGCAATAATGCCTGCCAATTAAGGCACAACTGTCTAATCCGATCGCTGAAAACACAGCGACACCCTGAACAAGATGAGGAACTGAACATGAGCGGCCAGTCGCAAATCAATCGTGCGTTATTTGATGAAGTTATGGTACCTAACTACGCCCCTGCCGGCATTATTCCTGTAAAGGGTGAGGGCTCACGAGTTTGGGACCAGCAAGGCCGCGAATATGTCGATTTTGCCGGTGGTATTGCCGTAAGCAGCTTAGGCCATTGTCACCCGGCACTGGTTAATGCATTAAAGCAGCAAGCCGACAAACTGTGGCATTTAAGCAATGTTATGACCAACGAGCCGGCGCTGCGCTTGGCAAAAAAACTGGTCGATAACACCTTTGCCGACAAAGTGTACTTTGCCAACTCCGGTGCAGAGGCTAACGAAGCAGCGTTTAAACTGGCGCGGCGTTGGGCGCTGGATAAGTTTGGTGCGCACAAAGATCAGATTATCTCGTTTGGTAAAAGCTTTCATGGCCGTACGTTCTTCACTGTCACTGTGGGTGGACAAGCCGCCTATTCTGATGGTTTTGGTCCTAAGCCGGGTGCCGTGTTGCATGCTGAATTTAACAACCTGGACAGTGTCAAAGCGTTAATCTCTGACAACACCTGTGCCGTAGTATTAGAGCCAATTCAGGGCGAGGGCGGTATTATTCCGGCAACAGCCGATTTTTTACAAGGGGTGCGTGAGCTGTGTAACCAGCATAATGCACTGCTGGTGATGGACGAAGTGCAAACCGGCGTTGGCCGTACCGGTAAACTGTATGCCTATATGCATTATGGCGTAACACCGGACATTCTGACTACCGCCAAGTCACTGGGTGGCGGTTTCCCAATTGGTGCTATGCTGACGACCACAGAGATTGCCAGTCACCTGAAAGTAGGCACCCACGGTAGCACTTATGGCGGCAACCCGCTGGCGTGCGCGGTGGCTGAGGCGGTGTTGGATACCGTTAATCAACCTGCAGTTATGCAGCAGGTTGTTAGCAACGAGCAATTATTCCGCCATGCGCTAAATGCGATTAATGAAAAATATCAGGTATTTAGTGAAGTGCGTGGCCAGGGTATGTTGCTGGGCGCGGTATTAAACGATACCTATAAAGGCCGCTCGCGTGACTTCTTTTTAGCCGCTGCAGAGCATGGCGTTATGGCGCTGGTGGCCGGGCCGGATGTAATCAGGTTTGCGCCGTCACTGGTGATCACGCCTGAAGATATCAGTGAAGGTATGCAGCGATTTGAACAGGCGGTTAAACAGGTGGTAACCGGCTGACTAACATTTTCAGGCAGCGCTAAGACTGCACAAAAATGAAGCATGGGGCCCTTGGGCCCCGAAAACTATAAAGCAAAACTGGAGTAAGCGACGATGATGGTGATTCGCCCAATCCGTGCGGATGATTACCCGGCGCTGTATGATATTGCGGTAGAGTCCGGCCACGGTTTTACCTCACTGCCGGTAAACGACGAACTGCTGATGCGTAAGATCAGTCGCTCGGAACACTCGTTCAGTAAGGCGGTAAGCCAGCCCGGCGATGAAGGCTATTTGTTTGTGCTGGAAGATACCGACACCGGAGAAGTGTGTGGTACCAGTGCGCTGGAAGCTGCAGTGGGGCTGGATGACGCTTTTTATCATTACCACCTGGGTAAGGTGGTACACAGCTCGCGCTCGCTTGGCGTGTACAAAACGGTTGATATTTTAACCTTATGCAACGACTACACTGGTGTCAGCGAGCTATGCACTTTGTTTTTACGCGAAAGCCGGCGCGAAAAAAACAACGGCCGTTTGTTATCTAAGATGCGGTTTTTGTTTATGGCGGAGTTTCCACAGCGCTTTGCCGACAGAGTGATTGCGGAAATGCGCGGTGTGTCAAACTCCGATGGCAGCTCGCCGTTTTGGCAGTGGTTGCAGGAACACTTTTTTTCAGTCGATTTTCCCACCGCCGACTATTTAACCGGTATCGGCCAAAAAGTGTTTATCGCTGAATTAATGCCAAAGTATCCGATTTATGTCAGTCTGCTGAGTAGACAGGCACAGGCCGTTATCGGTAAGGTGCACGACAAAACCAAACCTGCACTGGCATTATTGCAATCTGAGGGGTTTTCTAACCGCGGTTATGTCGATATTTTTGATGCTGGCCCGACAGTGGAAGCCCGGGTAGAGCATATCCGCTCGGTGCGCAACAGCCGGCGTTTGCAGGTGCAGATTGGCCAGAGTAAGGACGGCCAGCCTTATTTAATCAGCAATACAAAGCTGGCTGATTTTCGCGCTACCTGGCAGCTATTGCAGGTAAATGAACACAGTGAGCAGGTAACCATTGGTGCAGACGTTGCAGCAGCGCTGCACGTTAACAACGGTGATTGGGTCAGAGTTACCCGCATCTAAAGGCCCATATTAAGCAGGGGAGTAGCATGAAGCACGCAGAGCAGTTTATTAACGGTGATTGGGTACAGGGCGCCGGTAAGGCGTTTCAATCATTGGATCCGGCGAAAAACTCGCTGATTTGGCAAGGCCAGGCCGCTACGGCCGAGCAGGTTGATCAGGCTATAGTGGCTGCGCGTAAAGCGCAATATGACTGGGCTGGACAAAGCTTTGACGCGCGGGTTGCGATAGTTAAAACCTTCGCAGAGCTGTTAACCACACACAAAGAAGCCATGGCATTGTCGATTGCCGAAGAAACCGGCAAGGCATTATGGGAAGCCCGCACCGAAGTGGGCGCGATGATTGGCAAAATTGATATTTCAGTGCGCGCCTATCAGGAGCGTACCGGTACGAAAGAAAACCCGATGCCACAAGGCCGGGCTTTTATCCGGCACAAACCACATGGCGTGGTAGCGGTGTTTGGGCCTTATAACTTTCCCGGCCATTTGCCCAATGGCCATATAGTGCCGGCCTTGCTGGCGGGGAATGCGGTGGTGTTTAAACCTTCAGAGTTAACACCAAAGGTGGCAGAAGATACCGTAAAACTGTGGCAACAAGCTGGCTTGCCCGCAGGCGTATTAAGCCTGTTGCAAGGCGAAGTGGATACCGGTAAAGCCATAGCGGCGCACGAGGGTATTGACGGCATTTTCTTTACCGGCAGCTCGCGTACCGGTCATTATTTACATCAGCAGTTTGCCGGCCGGCCGGATAAGATTCTGGCATTGGAGATGGGCGGCAATAACCCACTGATTGTGCAGGATGTTAGTAATATTGATGCCACAGTGCACGATATTATTCAGTCGGCGTTTATCTCTGCCGGCCAGCGCTGTACCTGTGCCCGTAAATTATTTTTACCGGTGGGGGCGCAGGGTGATGCTATTCTGGCGCGTTTGCTTGAAGTGAGCCGCAACATCAGTGTTGGTGTTTACGATGCAACAGAGCAGCCGTTTATGGGCTCAATGATTTCAGTCGCTGCAGCTAAAGGTATGCTGGCGGTGCAGCAGCAGTTGGTAGAGCTCGGTGGCAAGGTGCTGCTGGAAATGCGTCATCTGGATGAAAATACCGCCTTGGTTACGCCGGGTATCATTGAATGTTCTGCTGTTACCGATTTCCCGGACGACGAGCATTTTGGCCCACTGCTAAAGGTGTTTCGTTTTACTGACTTTGATCAGGCCATCGATGCCGCTAACAGTACCGCCTTTGGCTTGTCAGCCGGATTGCTTAGCGACAGTGCTGAGCTGTACCAGCATTTTTTCCGCCGTATCCGCGCCGGTATTGTTAACTGGAACCGGCCTATTACCGGTGCCAGCTCGGCAGCGCCTTTTGGTGGCATAGGTGCCAGTGGTAACCACAGAGCCAGTGCCTACTATGCCGCTGATTACTGTGCTTATCCGGTCGCGTCGGTTGAGCTAGAGCAAGTGGTGATGCCAGAGCAACTATCGCCCGGGCTGCGTTTTTAATCGCTGAAAAATAAATCTTATCGGGGCGTCAGCCCCGATTTGTTTTATGCTAAGGTTTTTGCTTAAATAACGTAAACTTATTGGTATTACTGCCAGCAGCCAGGTGTAAAGCAACTTATGGTCACAGATAAACCCGGATACGAGCATTTGATCCAGTTTCTGACAGAGCATTTGTCGCTGTTTGAGCAAACTGGCAGTGGTACGACTGATAAAACCATCGGCGTTTTGCTGGAAGAGACAATAGCAGAACAAATTATTACCCTATGTACCCAGCATACCGAGCTGGAAATGAACCATCGCAGCATGATTATTCGTGAAGTCGATGGCATTATGTACGACTTTCAGGAAGTACTGTCGAGCGTGCTGGAAAAAAAAGCCACAGCACAGCAAGCCGAGCTTATTACTGAAATCTCCCTGTTAATCAAAAACCTGTTTGATAACGCCATTGCAGATCTGCTGGATTAACCCGCTTAGCACTGCGAATTTGCTAGATACCTGAGCCACTTTTACGTAGAATATCGGCCTTATTTTTCCGGCTGGGATGGGCAATGCAAGCAAAAGTTAAATGGCTCGAGAACAACACCTTTATTGGCCATTCCGGCAGTGGTCATGCTGTAGTGTTTGATGGCAATAAAGAGGGCAGTGTTGCTGCCAGTCCGATGGAGATGGTACTGATGGCGGCAGGAGCCTGCTCGTCGGTTGATGTGGTGAGTATTTTGAAAAAAGCCCGTCAGCAGGTAGTGGACTGCGAAGTGCAGCTAAGCGCTGAGCGCGCTGAAACGATACCTAAAGTCTTTACCAAGCTGCACCTGCACTTTGACGTGACCGGTATTGATCTTAGTGAAAAGCAGGTGGAGCGCGCCGTCCAGTTGTCGGCTGACAAATATTGTTCAGTATCGCTGATGTTAGCGGCAGCCGTCACAGTGAGCCATTCATTCAGCGTCAAAACCGCGTCCTTTGCGCCAGCGGCAGAGTAACGCCATTTATTTAGTTTATAACCGCTGAGCGGTTTTTTGCGGAGACAATGTTAAGTGGTTAAGCCTTTTGAAAAATTGAAGCTACACGGGTTTAATAACCTGACAAAAAGCCTGAGTTTCAGCCTTTATGACATTTGCTATGCCAAAACGGAACAACACCGGCAAGAGTATATTGAGTATATCGATGAGCAATATAATGCTGACCGCTTAACGGACATTCTGACTGAGGTGACCGATATTATTGGCGCCAACATTCTGAATGTGGCTCGGCAGGATTATGATCCGCAAGGGGCCAGTGTCACGATACTGGTCAGCGAAGAGCCGGTACTGGTTGACCCGGACAACTCAGAAAACCCCGGACCGCGTCCGGATGCCGTTGTAGCGCATTTGGATAAAAGCCATATTTGTGTGCACACTTACCCTGAAGTGCATCCGCATGATGGTATCTGTACTTTCCGTGCCGATATAGAGGTGTCAACCTGCGGCATTATATCGCCACTGAAAGCACTGAATTTTCTGATCCACAGCTTTGAATCCGATATTGTGACCATTGATTACCGGGTGCGTGGTTTTACCCGCGATATCAGCGGTACTAAGCATTATATTGACCATCCGATTTCATCGATCCAAAACTTTATGGATGAAGAGACTAAGCGCGCGTTTCAAATGATTGATGTTAACGTCTATCAGGAAAACCTGTTTCATACCAAGATGATGTTAAAAGAAGCTGACCTGAACAACTACCTGTTTGGTATGGGCACTGATTCGATGACGCCGGAAGAGCAAAAAGCCATTAGTAAGAAAGTATTCCGCGAAATGCGGGAAATTTTTTATGGCCGCAACTTGCCGGATATGAAATAACCAATGAAGGCGGCTGTGCTTATCGATCATAAGTTTTCCATTGCCCCAATGCTCGACTGGACAGATAAGCACTGTCGCTACTTTCACCGGCTGCTAAGCCAGCATGCCGTGCTGTACACAGAAATGGTGACAACCGGTGCTATTATTCATGGCAGCGGTGATTATCTGGCGTTTAACGAAGAAGAGCATCCGGTAGTGCTGCAACTGGGTGGCTCGGAGCCGGCAGACATGGCGCACTGTGCCAAACTTGCTGAGCAACGTGGTTATGATGCGCTCAACATTAACGTAGGTTGCCCGTCGGATCGGGTGCAAAACGGTATGTTTGGTGCTTGTCTGATGGCACAGCCGCAGCGGGTAGCTGACTGCATTAAAGCGATGCAGGATGTGGTCAGTATACCGGTCACAGTGAAAACCCGCATTGGCATTGATGACTCAGACGATTATCAGTTTTTGCAGGATTTTGTTGCCACGGTAGCCGATGCTGGTTGCCGCCAATTGATTATTCATGCCCGTAAAGCCTGGTTAAAAGGCCTAAGTCCGAAAGAAAACCGCGAAGTTCCGCCGCTGAATTACCCGCGTGTACACCAGTTAAAGCGGGAGTTTCCGACGCTTAATATCAGTATTAATGGCGGCATTAAAACCTTGCAGCAAGCCCACGAACAGCTGCAATACCTTGACGGTGTGATGGTCGGGCGCGAAGCCTATACCAATCCTATGCTGCTAAGTGAGGTTGATAGCCTGATTTATGGTGCGGCCGGTAATGGACGCACACCCGAGCAGGTAGTACTGGCGATGCTGCCCTATATTGAGCAGCAAATGCAGCAAGGTGCCCGTTTCTGGCACATTGCCCGGCATATGTTAGGTCTGTTTCAGGGGCTGCCAGGTGCGCGGCAATGGCGGCGATTGCTGAGCGAACAAGGCCATTTAGCCGATGCAAAACCAGAGTTATTATTGCAGGCGTTGGCAAAGTTAAAACTGGTAACGCATTTGACCATCTAGTTAGTTATTTCCACTATTTTTTGGTTTTTAGCAAAAGGCACCTCAGGCTATCTGTAGGTGCTTTTTTGTTTTTACTCTAAAAATCATTGGTTTAGCTGTTGTCTGGCAATTGGCATGACACTTGAAATACCCAGTGCATACCGAACATTGCAGTACCGACAAACTGGCTACAAGGAGATAACAATGAACACCTTAACAGCACTAACCCTAAGCGCTACGCTGACCACCGGTCTGATGAACACTACGGCCGTAGCAGATGAGATTACACAACAGCTGCACACTGAGCTGCAACACGCTTTGGTGGTAATGCGCCAAAGCACTCAGCAACAGGCACGGCAGGCGCTGCATAAAACCGTTATTGCGCTGCAGGCGCGGCAAATGGCCGAGCAGGATGTCGCCGCCGTGCTGGTAGATCACCGGCCTGAGTCCACCGCTGACACGGCGGAATAAACTATGTTTGTTTCATCCGGTTGGTTATTACTTATGTACCTAAGCCCGGTGCTCAGCATCATTCCGGTTATGCTGCTGTGGCATGGCCTGATGCCGTTACTGGGTGCCTGGCAACGCATGCGCGCTTAAGGAGAACAGTAATGAGTTGGCTGAATATGGAGTTATTTACCTTTGCCGTGTTTTGTCTGTTGATGTTGCTGGCAAAGTTAGCACCAAATGACGACAAATATAAAACAGGAGAGTATGAAAATGGCCACTTATGATACTGACCGCTGGTATTGTGCACGGGCTTATCGCAAAGTTGCCGGCGTGTGCGCCGGGCTTGCTGGCTACTATCAGCAGCCGCGTTGGCTGATCCGCTTATTGGCGATTATTTTATTACTGCTGTTTCCACTGGCTACCATAGTGGCCTATCTGGTCGCCGCGGCAATATTACCGGATCGCTAGGGCGTGTTGACATTTTGCCTGAAGTTACAGGCTGTGCACCTGCGGAAACTGGTGTAATATAACGCTGTGACTTACAAGGAGAAACAAAATGCGATTGCTGATTTCTGCCCTGATGTTATTCGCACTGCATACCGTTGCTGCGTCAACGCCGGCATTAAGCGTAGACCATGGCCAGGTGCGCCAGCCAATGCCCGGGCGTACTGTGACGGCCGGATACTTTAGCTTGCATAACGCTTCAGCCGATGCGGTACAGCTGGTTAGCGCCAGTAGCCCGCTTTTTGCCCGGGTAGAGTTGCATCAGCACAGCCACAAAGATGGCATGATGCGGATGGAGCAGGTCGGGCGCATTGATATTGCCGCACACAGCAGTGTCACGCTGGAACCCGGTGGCCTGCATCTGATGCTATTTGAACCGGCCGCAGGCCTAAGTATTGGCCAAAGCGTGCCGGTATTATTGCAATTTGCTAACGGCCAACAGTTGGAAATATTGCTGCCGGTTGTGGCAATGCCAAAGCGTTAAAGGACAGTTATGGTAAATGCAAAACTGATAAGCGCCTCATTCGCGCTGATTGTGCTGGTGTTATATCTGCTAGGCTGGTGGGCCAGCAGAGAGCCTGTACTGATGACGGACGACGCTCAGCCCACTTTACAGCAGCACGTTGTTGGTTATAGCACGACGACCGCTTTGATCCGTGTTGCACAAACCTTGTTGGACAAAAATGCCGGCTATGTGGCCAATGATGTGATGCCGCCTTTTGTTCTGCTGGACAATATGCCCGCCTGGGAACTGGGCGCCCTGGAAATGACCCGGGATCTGGCGTTGGCGCTGCGCAAAGATTTAAGCCGTTCACAGTCGCAGTCAACGGAAAACCCTTACCTGAAAGTGGCTCAGCCAAAGTTTAATATTGACCATCGTAGCTGGGCCATTCCCAGCGCTGAAGCAGAATACCGCCAGGCTATTGCGCAGTTGTATTTGTACCGCGAAGAGTTGCTGGACCCGCAACGGCCAGACAGCCAGTTTTACGCCCGCGCTGACAATTTACGGGACTGGCTCAAAGCGGTCGAGAAACGCCTGGGCAGCTATTCACAGCGTTTAAGCGCCAGTGTGGGGCAGGAGCGGCTAAATACGGATTTGGCTGGCGAGGCCAACGCGCGTCAATCGACGGCAACGCCGGGACAGCGGCTGATTAAAACCAGCTGGTGGAAACTGGATGATGAATTTTATGAAGCCCGCGGAGCCAGCTGGGCGCTGCTGCACTTTTTAACCGCGGTAGAAACCGACTTTGCTGATGTATTGCAGCGCAAAAACGCTATGGTGAGCCTGCAACAGATTATCCGCGAGCTGGAAGCCACGCAGCAGCCGATATGGAGCCCGATGGTGCTTAATGGCAGCGGCTTTGGCTTAATGGCAAACCACTCGCTGGTGATGGCGAATTATATTTCCCGCGCAAATGCCGCTTTAATTGATCTGTCTGAATTATTAACACAAGGGTAAAACACGCATGAAAAAAACAGCATTGATGTTAGCGCTGACCGGCACGCTGGCAAGCGGCGCCGCACAGGCAGATACCTTGCTTGGTCTTTATATCGGCGCTGATGGCTGGCGTACTGCAACGGATGGCAGCTTTGCCAATACGTCACAGCTACAGGAATTTAATTTTGCCGATAAAACGCAGCAGTCTTATTACGTTGCGCTGGAGCATCCCATCCCGCTGCTGCCGAATATCCGTTTGCAACACAATGAGCTGCAATCTGCCGGTATTACGGCGTTAAGTGCAGACTTCAGCTTTGCCGGCGAGTCGTTTAGCGTCGATAGCGAAGTACAGAACCAGATTGATCTGACCAATACCGATTATGTGTTGTATTACGAAATTCTCGATAATGATTTGGTCAGCCTCGATTTAGGCGTTAATGCCAAGTACATTAACGGCAGCGTCGCGGTAGCCGAAACGGCTGCCAACGGTATGGTTGCCGTGCAGGATGCTTCAACTTTTATCCCTATGCTTTATGGCTCGGCCGTTGTTGGTTTGCCGTTAACCGGGCTGGAACTGTTTGCTCAGGGCAGTTTTGTTTCTTATGACGGCAGCCGGGTATACGATATGCAAGGTGGCGTCGCTTATGCGTTGCTGGATAATCTGGCAGTAGATTTACGCGTTAAGCTGGGCTACCGGGCGGTTAATTTACGGTTAGACGATATTGACGATCTGTATGCGAATCTGGACTTTAAAGGCGTGTTTGCCGGCGTCGAGTTACACTTCTGATAGCGTCACCTTCAGCAGCAACGGGCATTCTGCCCGTTGCTCAATCCGGCAGGGTCTGACGGGCGTGCGCCTTGTTAGCCTGCCGTATTCGTTTTATAGTTAGCCTAATGTTCTTCTAATCAGGTCTGATTTTGGTAAATTATTTCAGGCAGTTAACTTTGCCCTGGTTAATAGCGCTGCTGGTGATGAGCGTGTTCACCGGGTTATGGTATCAGTACGAAGCCAAGGCACAGCAGCGGATAGACATTGCCCGCTTCGCTGCGACGTTGCAGCTGAGTATCCGCCCTTTACTACGCAACGATGATTATGACTGGTTGAAGGCGCAGCTAAGTCATATTGGCCATAGTAGTGGTTTAGCCGTAACGGCGATTGCGATATTTGACCAAAACCATCGCTTAATGCTGGCGACAGATACACCGGCGATATTACAGCAATTCACAGCAGAAACCATGCTAAATGGTTACACCCTGTTGTCATATCAAAACCAATTTTTGGCTGTGCAACCGATCACGCCGGCTGAAGCTGACCCGGTATCCGGTATCAGCCTGCGACCGGGCAGTGGGCCTTATTATTTAGTGTTGGCCATTGATAATGCCGTTGGCTACGGCGTATGGCTGGTGCCAGTGATGATCGTCGGCCTTATTGGTGGGCTGGTATTGCTGTTGTGGCAACATCGGTGGTCGCAGCTGATACAGCGTTTGCATACTGATCTGAGCTTGCTGACACATAAGTTAAATCAACTGCGTCACGGGCAGTTGAATGTCAGGGTTGATGAGCAACTGGTGCCGGAGTTAACCCCGGTGCAGCAAGGCTTTAACGAGCTGGCCCAGGCTCAGGCTGATAAGCTGCAACAATTGCAGTCGGCGTTGCAGCAGCAGCAGCAGCACAACGTACAGTTGCAGCAGCAACACGATGTACTGCAACAGCAGTGTCAGCAGCTGCAAGGCCGCTGTCAGCAGATGCAACAGCAGATTGCGTTAAGATTACAGCATATACATCAATTACAGCGGCAGCAGCATGAACTGCCAGAACAGCTGTTTGCTCAATATCTGGCAGCACAGTTATTGTTATTACAGCTGGATACCGGGCCAGCCATGTCAGACGATAGCCGTGTGCAGCTGACGGCGTTACTGGCTGGCCAGTTGCCACAGTTTGACCAGCTACTGGCTGACCACAATGTGACGCTGCAGCTGTTTGAAGGTGCTGATAATCCGGGCTTTGAACTGACATTCTGTCCGCAGCTGCTACAAACATTACTGTGCGCGATGTTGCAGTTGGGCTGTCGCAGTACTAACGTAACGGAGATCAGTTTAAAGGTACAACTGGACAGTACCGCTACGGTATTACGGTTAAATATTACCAATAACGGTGATGGCATTGCTAAACGGGTGCGTCAGTTATTGCAGGGGCAGGACACCAGCACACTGCAATGGCATGAGAGTGATATTGCTATTGTCATGGCGGTAAAACAACAGCTTAATGCCACGTTTTCACTGCAATCTCTCGATGGCCTGGGCGGCAATATTAGTTTAGCGATCCCTGTGCATGGTTTGTCAGAGTTGCCTCAGTCCGCTTTACAACATGTATTGTTATTCGATAGTCAGAGCAGTAATTTGCAAGAGCGCAGCAATAGTTTGGCCGCACTGGCCGCGCATGTTGCTAAATGCAACGATTTATCTGAGCTGACGATGAAAAGTGAGCAGTATCTGTATGATGTGGCGATAATTTTTCTACCTGAGCCTGCGCAGTTATCGGTATGGCATCAGGTGTTGCAAGACCTTAGCAGCCGCGGCAAGGTATTGTGTTATGCCGTGCCAGCTCAGCTTGCGATGTGGCAGGCGGCGCTAAAGCTGCCTGTAACCAGCTCGCCTTTTGTGTTGGCTCAGGTGCTGGATGCGACTAAGGCTGGCACTCACTTAGCAAAACTGCTGGTGGTCGATGACAACCCCACCAACCTTGCATTTGTACGGGTATTATTAAAACAACACCCACTGCAGCTGTTTACCGCCAGCTGTGGTACCGAAGCGCTGACATTATGCCGCCAACAGCGGTTTGACGTAATTTTGCTGGACATTCAGTTACCGGATATTGATGGCACTGAGGTAGCCCGCCGGCTGCGACAAACCCCCGAGTATCAGCATACCCCTATCCTGGCGTTCACAGCGCATGCGTTGGACGACGAGGTACAGCTGTTTTTACAAGCAGGTATGAACGATGTCATTATCAAACCACTGGAAGCGGCTAAACTGCAGCATATCTTACGTTGGTGTTCGTCAGCCGTTAAAACGGACAGTATCACGTAATAACTGCTTTAGCGCATCCAGGTAGGGCTGGTTTACCTGAGTCGTTAGCAGGGGCAGTAACTCAGCGCCACTGGCGGTATATTTATAGTACTGCAACACCACATTTTTACTGATGACAGTGCCATTTAATGTCAGCTGTTGATACTGCCAGCACAATGACTGGCCAAAGGGCAACTCTCCGCTTTCTATCTCAGAGCTGTGTAACAGACCTATATCCACCAGGCTGAGAATTTGTGGATAGGTTAAGCCAAACTGATTTAAATTCAGCACCGCCCGGCTACGGCCGGTTAGCAAACGCCATAATGATGGCCGGCGGATATAACCAAAATAAATGCGGGCAGTGGGATCTTGCCGTGTGCGACAGCTTAAATTCGCCGCTTGCTGCAGTGCAAGTGCTTCTTTATAACTCATGCGTTTTAGCGTATGCAGCGTTTTTAAGGCGAATTTTCCCGGGCTGGCAATTTCGCCAGCCAGAATCTTGGCCCACAATTGCTGCATGCTGCCGTTAGAGATATCCAGTGTCAGTTCACAAAACTGTGCAAACCAATCCGGGTCTACATCCTGGGCAGAGACATGTTCGGGGCAGTATTCCAGGGCCTGTGCTATTACCCGCTCCAGATTATGTTGTTGCCGCTCGCGTTGCATTTGCAAACGGCGTTCAGCCCGTTGGGCTAGCGACAGGTTAGATTGGTTGCCTTGGGCACCAGATCGTGCAGCGAGTTGCTGATGTTTATCGCCAAAATGGCCTTGCTGCGCCTTAGGCTCTGCCGGGGTAATGGTGTCGGCAGACCCTAACACCGTGCCAAACTGCGCTTTAGCAAGCTGGCGCAAACGTTGCTGGCCGGTCAGCGTGGTTATTTTTACCATAAAGCTAAGTGATCCCAGCAGTAGTACCGGTGGGTATCTTGGCATCGGATATATTTTGCGGCAAGTGCAGCTAACTACTTTGCGCAAAATAAAATCTGTTATAACTTACTCTAATACATATTAAGCATGTATATTTAAACGGAATCATTAGATAAGGCTGAACAATGGTGTCAAAAGAAACAGATGAGGATTTTCTGTTTTTAGCAGAAGAAGAACCTACGGCTAACGCACAGCAACAAACGCTGGGTGAATGGCACCTGTTGATTGTTGATGATGACGAAGAGATACATACTGTTACCAAGCTGGCGCTGAGCGATTTAACGGTTCTGGGCCGCAAGCTGGTGTTTCATCATGCTTATTCAGGTAAAGACGCCGTTGAGTTTTTGCGTCAGCACGCTTATATCGCACTGGTATTGCTTGATGTTGTGATGGAGTCAGATGATGCCGGGCTAAAAGTGGTGCACCAGATCCGTGAAGAGCTGTGTATGGATGAAGTGCGTATTGTGCTGCGTACCGGCCAGCCAGGTTATGCGCCTGAAGAAAGCGTGATTAAAGAATATGATATTAATGATTACAAAACTAAAACAGAATTAACCCGCAGCAAGCTGGTCACCTCTATTATTGCCTCGCTGCGTTCTTATCAGCAAATCCGTACGATAAACCAAAGCCGGCGTGGTCTGGAAAAAATTATTAATGCCGGGGCTAATTTACTGGAGCAACATTCGCTGCATGAGTTCTCAGAAGGCGTTGTCACCCAGATTTCTTCACTGATAGGCTTGCACGCCGAGGGCGTGCTATGTGCCCAAATTGAGGACGATGGTAGCACCAGTGAAACTATTTACGTGTTGGGCGCTGCCGGCCACTATGCGCCTTTTATCAAGTGCCAGCTCGACCGGCTCGATAACCCGCGTATTGTTAGTCAGATCACAAAATGCCTGTCGACCCGCCAGCATATATTCTCAGATATTGATACGGTGCTCTACCTTGGCAATGACAACCATTGCGCAGCAGTATATATAGAAACTAACCGGCCAATAGAAGAGCTGGACCGTCAGCTGATCCAGGTATTTTTAAGCAATATTTCTATTGGCTATGAAAACGTGACGTTGTTTCAGCAGCTAAAACATGCGGCTTATATTGACCCGTTGACGAAAACACCAAACCGCAACGAATTTATTCAGATCCTGCAGGATACCAAGCGGTATGAGGCGGCAGACAATGTTGCTGTACTGATTGATATCGACCATTTTTCCGATGTTAATGATGGCCTGGGCCAGGATGTCGGTAATGAATTATTGATCGCGGTCACTTTGCGGCTAATTGAACATTTTGGTGCTACGGCGCAACTGGGCCGTATTGGTGCCGACGTGTTCGGCCTGGTAGGCCCGCAGGACGATCTGACGCCTGAGCGTCTGCAGGCGGTGTTTGACGCGCCATTTCATGCCTCTGAACACGCGCTGCAGGTTAACGCAACCTTTGGTTTTTGTCGCTTAACCGACACCGCAGAGCAAGGCCTGACAATACTGAAGCATGTTTACATCGCGCTGAACAAAGCGAAAAAGCAGTTGGGGCAGAATTTTCAGTATTACACCGCGGACATGGAAGAGGAGATGGCAGAGCGCCTGGCGTTACTGCGTATGCTACGGCAGGATTTTGCCCATGACCGTTTGCAGTTATGGTATCAACCGCAGGTGTCGCTAAACAGCCAACAAGTGGTGGGGATGGAAGCGTTGCTGCGTTGGCCGCAGGGCAATGGCCAGTTTGTGTCTCCGGCAGTGTTTATTCCCCTGGCTGAGTATTCCGGCTTGATTGTTGAAATTGGCAGCTGGGTGCTGGAGCAGGCATGCATGCAAATTAAACAGCTGCAGCAGCAAGGTTTTGCCTCGTTGCGTATCGCCGTTAATGTGTCTATGCCGCAGTTTCGTAACCATGGTTTTGTGCAATCTGTGATCGACTGTGTTAGCCGCCATCAGATAGCGCCGCAGTTACTGGAGCTGGAAATCACCGAATCGGTGGTGATGGACGAGCCGAAAATAGTGATAGAGGCGTTACAAAAACTGAAAAACTTTGGCATAAAGGTCGCGATAGACGACTTTGGTATTGGCTTTTCATCATTGAGTTATTTGCAGCAATTACCACTGGACCGGATTAAAGTTGACCGGGCTTTTATTCGTGACATTGACCACGTTGCCGGTGCGGTTATCGCCGAAACCATCATTAATCTGGGTAAACGGCTGCACTTATCGACTATTGCCGAAGGGGTTGAAACCAAAGCGCAGGAGCTGGCGGTAAAAGCCATGGGGTGTGATGAAGTACAGGGGTTTATGTACGCCAAGCCAATGCCACCGGCTGAGCTGTTAGTGTTTTTACAGCAACAAACGCAGGCATAATCGCCAGGGCTGGCCGCTTATTGCGGAGCCGATACCGCTGGCGCCGTGAATCCTGCTGCAACCACATCATGGTGCTGCGGTAGTAATTGTGCAATGCCCACCAGGGTTACGCCTTGCTGCTGCAGTTTAGGTAACTGTTTGCGCAAAAACTTGTAGGTCTCTGGATAAGGGTGCGCTATCGCTATTGCCGTCTGGCGTTTGCGGGCAATACGTAACAGGGTGTCAAACTGACGGGCTATTGCCGCTTCGTTTTGCTCGTTATCCAGAAATACCTGCCTGCTCAGGTTGGTTACACTGTATTGTTTCGCATATTTACTGGCCTGACTGCGCGATGTCGTCAGGCTGTCGACAAAAAATAAATGCCGTTTGCTCAGGTACTCCATGGTCCAGGCCATGGCATCACTTTGCTCGGTATAAAAGCTGCCCATATGGTTATTAATACCAATGGCATAGGGAATATCGGCCAGGGCAGCCTGTAGCGTGCGCTGCACCTGTTGCTTTGACATGTCAGCTGTCAGCGCGCCCGGGCCCGGAGCTTTGCCATTGCTGGCCTGCATTGGCATATGCAACATCACATCTTTTTGTTGCTGAAAAGCATAGCGGGCAGCACGCTGGCCGTAAGGCGTATGCGGTAGTACGGCAAAGGTTAGCGCAAAGGGTAAATCAATCAGTTTTAAGTCGGCTTTCTGATAGCCAATGTCATCAATGATGATGGCAATGCGCGGTGTTTCAGTACTGGCGTGCAGTGTCAGGCTGAACAGGCTTAGGCATAATATAATGAGTTGTCGCACGTTATTATTATTCTCTGTTTATAGTGTAGTGCTAAAGGCTTGATGCCTTATTTTCAGGCCAAAGTATAAGCGTAACAAAGCGGCTTTACATCAGCTTTTAGCGTTTGTTTTGCTGCAACCAGCTAAGCGGGTTAACGGCTTCGCCTTTATCACGGATCTCAAAATACAAGCCTGCAGAGGCCTGGCCGCCGCTCATGCCTGCCAGGGCAATGGTTTCTCCGGCATTGATACGTGCACCGGGTTGTTTTAGCAAGTTTTGGTTATGGCCATATAAACTCATAAAACCAGCCCCATGATCCAGCACAATAACCCAGCCATAGCCTTTGAGCCAGTCGGCGTAGATCACCTGGCCATCGGCAATGGCTTTTACAGCATCCCCTTCGCTGCCGTGTATGAGAATACCGCGTGCCGGCATCCCGCCCTGACGGTTTTCACCGAAGCGCTGCAATAAACGCCCTTGCAGGGGCCAGCTCAAGCGGCCTTTTTGTCCGTTTAATCCTGCTAACTCACGTGCTTGCTCAGCCAGTTTACGCAATTGGTCCAGCTTGGCCTGCAGGCTGTTTTCGTTTTGGCGCAAGTAATCCAGCTGCTTGCCCTGTTGCTGCAGGGTATCCTGCAATTTGCTCACCGCGTGTTGTTGCTGTGCTTTGGCCTGAGCCAACTGCTGCTGTTGCTGTTGTAGCGTGCGTAATGTTTGCTGCAATTGCTGCTGCTTGTCTGCCAGTTCAGTTAACACCTGTTGCAGCTGACTAATTGTCATATTTAATGCGTTAAGCTGTGCTAAACGGGCGCGGTTAAAGTATTGGTAGTAACTCAGCACCCGTTCCAGTTTGCCGGCGTCCTGCTGGTTCAGCAGCATTTTGCTGTAGTCATGCTGACCAAGGCTATAGGCGCTTTTTAGCTGTGATGCCAGCAAGCGTTGTTGGGTTTGTATTTTTTGCTCCAACGCTTGCTGTTGTTCGGTTAACTGCTGTTCACGCTGTTGCAGCTGTTGCAGTTGTTGCGAGGTGTCCCGGGTAGCCGACGCAGCCTCTGCCAACGCGCGATCAGATTGCTGCAAGGCGGCCTCTGCCTGTTCCAGCTGCTTTTGCTGTTGTTTCACCTGACGCTCGGTCAGCTGGATTTGTTGTTTCAGTTCAGCCAGCTCTTGCTGCTGTGTTTCCTGAGCCGATAGCGAAGCGGCCCAACACAGCAACAGGATGCTGCTGGCCATTAACCAGCAGAATGAACGTAGCAATGCCATTTAGGTTGGCTGCATCAGAATTTTGCCGGTCATTTCCTCTGGTACCGGCAGCCCCATCAAGGCGAGCATGGTTGGGGCAATGTCACTGAGAATACCGCCTTCAGTAACCTTGGCCGGACGACCGACATAGATCAGCGGTACCGGACCACTGGTGTGTGCGGTATGCGCCTGACCGGAGTCTGTGTCCAGCATCATCTCGGCATTGCCATGGTCGGCTGTGATCAGGCATTCGCCGCCAACGTCCTGCAATGCAGACACTACGCGGCCAATACAGTGATCAACGGCTTCGACGGCTTTAATGGCTGCGGCCATCACGCCGGTGTGGCCCACCATGTCGCCATTGGGATAGTTACAGATAATGACATCAAATTCGCCACTGTGGATGGCGCTGACCAGTTTATCGGTAAGCTCGGCTGAGCTCATTTCGGGTTGCTGATCGTAGGTTGCTACTTTAGGCGAGTCGATAAGAATACGTTGTTCACCGTCAAACAGCTGTTCACGACCACCACTGAAGAAAAAGGTCACATGGGCGTATTTTTCTGTCTCCGAGATGCGAAGCTGAGTTTTGCCGTGCTTGGCCAGCCATTCGCCCAGCACATTGTTCAGGCTTTCAGGCGGGTAAGCACAAGGCGCTTTGATGTCTGCCGCATATTCAGTCAGCATGACAAAGCTACTCAGTGCCGGACGATGCTGGCGGCTAAAGCCGGTAAAGTCATCATCGGTGAACGCGCGGCTAAACTGACGTGCCCGGTCAGCACGGAAGTTCATAAAAATCAGCGCGTCGCCATCGTGCATCTGCACCGCAGTACCATCAGCTTTAACAATAGCGGTTGCTTTAACAAACTCGTCATTTTCATCGCGCTGGTAGGCCTGTTTTAACGCCTCTGTAGCATCTGCAGCGTGAAAGTCTGCTTTGCCCTGAGTCAGTAAGTCATACGCTTTTTGCACCCTGTCCCAACGTTTATCACGGTCCATGGCGTAATAGCGGCCAATGACTGATGCAATCTGGCCGCTGCCGGTACGGGCAAAGTGTTGCTGCACTTTTGCTAGTGACGCTTCAGCACTGCGTGGCGGCGTGTCACGGCCATCCAAAAACGCATGCAGATAGATGGGGCCAGCGCCCTGACGTTCTGCCAGCTCAATCATCGCTAGCAAATGATCTTCATGGCTGTGTACGCCACCTGGCGACAACAACCCCATAATATGCACTGCTTTTTGTTGTTGTTTTGCCTTATTTACTGCACTTAGTAACACCGGGTTGCTGAAAAAGTCACCGTCGCTGATTGCTTTAGTAATGCGGGTAAAGTCCTGGTATACCACCCGGCCTGAACCTAAATTGACATGGCCGACTTCTGAGTTACCCATTTGCCCGTCGGGTAAACCGACATCCAGTCCTGAGCCAGAGATCAGCGTATGGGGGTAATCTTGCCATAACCTGTCCATCACCGGCGTATTCGCCTGGGCGATAGCATTGTTGTTCACTTCTTCACGATAGCCCCAGCCATCCAGAATTAATAACACTAAAGGTTTTTTGCGACTGGTCATGCGAACTCCGTGCTTAAGCGAGAAGACAAAAAAGAGTGGTTATCTTACCGAA
This sequence comes from Rheinheimera pleomorphica, assembly GCF_011634895.1. Classification (GTDB taxonomy): domain Bacteria; phylum Pseudomonadota; class Gammaproteobacteria; order Enterobacterales; family Alteromonadaceae; genus Alishewanella; species Alishewanella pleomorphica. The sequence goes on from NZ_SIRR01000003.1 coordinate 494,913, forward strand.
ATCTGCATAATTCTCCAGCCCTGTGTGCAGCCTTGTGCCAGTGCAGGGCTGCTTTTAGCGATTAAACTGAGTATACTCAGCGCTGGTATTTTTAAGGTTAAAAGCAGAGTAAATATGCAGCAGTATATCGAGTTTTTTGCAAACCACCCGATTTTAAGTGCGGTGTGGCTGGTACTATTTGTTATGTTAATTGCCAGTGTGCTCAAGTCACGTTTTTCTGCGTTAAAGCAGGTAAGCCCGACTGAGCTGACATTGCAGGTAAACCGGCAAAATGCTTTGGTGGTAGATATTCGTGCCGAGGCAGATTTTGCCAAGGGCCATATTACCGGCGCCAGGCACTTGCTGTTAGCCGATATTGAAAAACAGCAGCTGGCAGGGCTTGAAAAACACAAAGCAGAACCCATTATTTTGGTATGCCAGGCCGGTATGACCGCACAAAAAGCGGCAGCGAGCCTGTTAAAGCAAGGGTTTAGTAACGTGGCTGTGTTGCAAGGCGGCATGGGTAGCTGGACGAGCGCGAGCTTGCCATTGGTTAAGTCAAAGAGGTAATGATGTCGCAAGTGACTATTTACACCAAAGCTTATTGTCCTTATTGTGTTCGCGCCTTATCGGTACTCAATAGTAAAGGCGTAAGCTATCAGGAAGTGCGGATTGACGAACAACCAGAATTACGACCAGAAATGATTGAGCGTGCCGGCGGACGCACCACAGTGCCACAAATTTTTATCGGCCAGCGTCATATCGGCGGTTGCGATGATATGCTGGCACTTGACGCCAGCGGACAACTCGATCCCTTATTACATTTATAAAAACAGTAGGAATTATCATGGCCGAACAACAAGCAAACGGCGTTGCAACTGAGCAGCAGGGTTTACAATTTGCCATTCAACGTATTTTTGTTAAAGACATTTCATTTGAAGCGCCCAATGCGCCGGCAATTTTCCGTAAAGAATGGAAGCCTGAAGTAAAACTGGATTTAGACACTCGTAGCGAAAAACTGGAAGAGAATGTCTATCAGGTAGTGCTGTCTTTAACCGTTACGACAACGGTTGAAGGTGAAACGGCGTTTTTATGTGAAGTACAACAAGCAGGCATTTTCTCTATTGGTCAGCTCGAAGACGCACAAATGGCGCATATGCTGGCCTCTTACTGTCCGAATGTGTTATTCCCTTATGCACGTGAAGCGGTGTCTAACCTGGTTAACCGTGGCACTTTCCCGCAGCTGAACTTAGCGCCGGTAAATTTTGACGCCTTGTTTGCCCAATATGTGCAGCAGCGTCAGGCTGAAGCTCAAGGCACACGGGCAGACGCTTAAGCGATGCAGCCTTCAGCTATAGCGGTGTTAGGGGCGGGCTCTTACGGCACCGCTCTGGCTATTTGTCTGGCCCGTAACGGCAATACAATCAGCCTGTGGGGCCGCAGCAGTGAAGATATGGCGCAGATGGCAAAACTGCGTCTGAATCAGAAGTACTTACCCGATATTCGCCTGCCCGATACGTTGCAGCTCAGTGCCGATTTAGCCGAAACTGTCGCCAGCAGCCGGGATATACTGTTGGTGGTGCCCAGTCATGCGTTTGCCGACACCTTGCGCCAGATTAAGCCATTACTCAAACCGGACGCCCGGGTAGCCTGGGCTACTAAAGGGCTTGAGCCGGAAACGGGTCGTTTGCTACAGGATGTGGCGCGTGACATTCTGGGGGAGCAAGTGTCACTGGCGGTATTGTCGGGGCCGACCTTTGCCAAAGAAATGGCAATGGGCATGCCAACAGCCATCTCATTATCGTCAACCGATGCAGACTTTATTACCCAGTTATCTGATTTGCTGCATTGCGCCAAGAGTTTTCGTGTTTATACCAATCCCGATTTTATTGGTGTGCAACTTGGTGGTGCGGTAAAAAACGTTATTGCCATTGGTGCCGGTATGGCCGATGGTATCGGTTTTGGTGCCAATGCCCGTACGGCGTTAATTACGCGTGGTTTAACCGAAATGTGCCGGCTGGGTTGTGCGCTTGGTGCCAAAAAAGACACTTTTATGGGCATGGCAGGGCTGGGCGATTTAGTGCTGACTTGCACCGATAACCAATCACGTAACCGGCGCTTTGGTTTATTGTTAGGCCAGGGTAAACCGGTTGACGAGGCAATGCAGAGTATTGGTCAGGTGGTTGAAGGCTACCGCAATGCCAAAGAGGTATTTAATCTGGCGCAACGTGTTGGTGTCGAGATGCCTATCACCGAACAAATTTATCAGGTGTTGTATCAGGGCAAGGATGTGAAGTTAGCCGCCTTGGATTTACTCGGCCGCGAAAAACGCGACGAAGTCAGCTAACCTGCTTACGTACTAACTTGTTCTCTTTTGCCAGCAACAGTGGGATCTCTGTTGCTGGCAAAGCTTTACTAAACAGATGGCCTTGTAAAATATCGCAGCCCATCACATGCAGCAGGTAAGCCTGCATCTCGTTTTCAATACCACTGGCAATAACATCTAGCTGCAGATAGGATGCCAGCCGGATCAAACTGGCCGTTATGTTGCGCTGCTGTTCATTATTTTCCATGCCCTTAATGTATTCCGGGGCAATTTTCAGGTTGTGTAGTGGGTGCTTTCTCAGTGCTGCCAGTGAAGAGACGCCAGCACCAAAATTGTCCAGTGTCAGATGAAAGCCCAAGGTGTGCAGTTGTTGCAGGCAATCAGCGACCTGACTGCTGTCATCTAATAAAATATCTTCAGGTAGTTCGAGTTCGAAATGCTCAGCTGTTAAGCCGCTGTGCCGTAATTGTGTGGTTAAATAAGCAATAAAATCGTGCTGGCGTACGCTAAGCGTGGCAACATTAAGTGAAATACGGCCACGACTGACTCCGGTGTGCTGCCACTGCAGTAGCTGTTCACAACTTTTTTGAAATACCAGCCGATCCAGCTGAATGAGCAGCCCGGTTTCATCCGCCAGCGCCAGAAAATGTTGCGGTAAGATGATGCCTCGGCGCGGGTTATGCCAGCGTAGCAGGGCTTCATAGCCAATAATACGATTACTGCCAATGCTAAAACGTGGTTGGTAATACAATTCAAATTCATCGTTAGACAGGGCGTTGTTCAGTTCACTTTCCAGCGCCAGATACTCCGGGCCGCGTTGTTGCAGGCGGCTGTTAGCAAATACCAGATTACTGTGACCAAGGCGGACAGCCTGCTGCAGCGCTGTGCTGGCAGCAAAGATTAATTCAGCCGGGTGCTGCGCATCCAACGGATACAGGCTGATGCCTATCTGCGTGTGCAGTGACACGTTCAGTTTGCTCCTGGCGATATCGGTCAGGCTTAATAGCTTATGTGCCAGCCGGTTTACGTCGATCCCGGCCTGCTGTTGACATAAATGATGCGGCACCAGAAGGGCCAGGGTGTCATTGCTGTAGCGAGCCAGTATATATTCTGGCCCGGCTAGCTGCTGCATGGCGTGGCTTAAATCGGCAAGGCTATGTTGCAGGGTGGCGCCCGGTTTGGCTATATCAGCACCGAGCAACTGACTAAATTTTACCAGCAGCAAGGCAAACTTAGGCTGACTGGCAGTACTCAGCTGAATAAAGCTTTGCAGGTATTCTGTTAACACGGCCCGGCTAAGTAATCCAGTCTGAGGATCCCGGATGTAATTCTGTGCGGCCTGCTGTTGCCGTTGAGTCAGGCTATCGATGGCACGCCCTAGCAGCAAATACTGCCTGGGAGTTTCTGCCAATCGGGTTAAGCTGATTGACAGCGCTAACCTATCGCCGTCAGTGGTTTGCAGCCAGGCATCACCTTGCCAGTTATCTGCCAGTTCAAGTTGGGGTAACAATAATTGTTGGCTGTGTTGCTCCAGGTAAAAAGCCAAAGGGCCCGATACATCGCTGACCAACGCAGAAAGGCTGGGGTTAACGTAAACCGGGTTTAGCCTGGCATCAAGTACAGCAACATAATCAGTAGCCTGTTGTAAAAAGCGTTGCACCTTTTGCTGTTGCTGTAGCAGTTTATGACTGCGCTTTCGCAATTGCAGAATGTGTAGCAGCAGTAGGGCGGTGATTAACGACAAGACGGCTATTGTCAGCTGCGGCAACCAGCTAAAGCTGCCGCTGGCAGCGGCACTGGCTGTTAGCGGTAATAAGGCAGAGCAAAGCAGCCAGCGTGACAATGGCATAGTGTCGACATCCTTGTTATCGAGCAAAGCGCCATTAAATATAGCTGTAGGGTGATTGAATATGCAAATATCGCTAAGCGGATTTTATGCCCTGGCGCCGAGATAATCGAGCTGGCGCCATGATTCGTAAACAAAAACGGCTACCGCATTAGATAAATTCATCGAGCGGCTGTTTGCTGTCATTGGGATCCTGAGCCAATGTTCTGCCGGCAGCTGTTGAAGTACATCCGCTGGCAAGCCACGGCTTTCCGGGCCAAAGATCAGCGCATCGCCAGCCTGATAACTGACGTCACTGTGCCGGGTATGGCCTTTGGTGGTACAGGCGAACAGGCGTGCTGGTGCAATCTGGCTAACAAAATGACTAAAACTGGCATGGCGCTGTACCTTCGCAAATTCGTGGTAGTCCAGGCCGGCACGTTTAATGCGTTTGTCGTCCCAGGCAAAACCCAGCGGTTCGATTAAATGCAGCTGATAGCCGGTATTAGCACATAAACGAATAATATTACCGGTATTCGGTGGAATTTCAGGCTCAAACAACACGATATGCAGCATAATCTACTCCGGATTTGACAGCCGCCAAGTGTAACAAATCAGTGGCTATCTGGCAGCTGTCTTAAAAACACATTGATGGCGTTGACGGCTTGTTGTCTTAGGGCGTCAGTTTCCATAAATATCTCGTGCCTGGCGTGTGGCAACACGACTTTTTGGTGTAGCAGCTGAGTAGGCAGCTGCGCAAACCACTGGTTTTGGCCATGGTTACTGACGACTTTATCGGCAGCAGCCTGCAGTAGCAGCACCGGCAGCGGCCAGTTGGCAGCTTCAGCCTGTATCGTGCGCATTGCTCTGATGGCAGCCTGCACCCAATATGTCGTGACGCCACCAAGCCGGGCTTTAGGGTGCTCACGGTATAACTGATGCAGCCAGTGGTAGCGCTCAATGCTGCTGGTTAGTGGGTTATTGGCGAACGCTTTTTCGCGGTAGTTACTTTGCCCGGGAAAGTACCATGGCACCGGGCTTAAGCGGCGGTTAACGGCGCCAAATGCCAACGCCAGGGCTTCGGCCAGCGTTGTCGGTACCAGCCCGGTATAGATACCAAACATTGGCGAGGCAAAAATCGCCGCGCTAAAAGGATGGCAGTAGTGCTGAATATAGCCGGCCAGAATGGCACAGCCCATCGAATGGCCTAATGCCAGATACTGCTGGTGCGCGGATGGCTGTACTATAGTGCGGACAAACAGATCCATATCCTGGTGATACAGCGCGAAATCAGCTACATAGCCTTTATCCGGGTTATCCAGCTCGCGGCCTGACAACCCCTGGCCACGATGATCAAGCAAAAACACGCTGTAGCCGGCGTGTACCAGTTCATAGCATAACTCGGCGTATTTAACCGCCATTTCCATGCGGCCACTGCTGATAACGACAGCCTGTTTAGCGCCCGGTGTCAGGTGCGCATAATAAGACAGTGGCAGTTTGCCGCTGCCGTTTAACACGCCACATTGCATGGCCTGCCAGAAAGGTTTTAACCGGGTAGGCCAGTCTGCCGCCAGGCTGGCAGCATTGCCCAGAGCGGTGATGGCAGGAAAAGTGGTTGTGTTCAATATGTCGATCCGAAGGACAAATCTGGCCTTAGTGTAACGGTAACTGTAGGCGGATACAAAGCCCACCGCTGTGCTGATTGCTGGCGCTGACCTGACCACCATGCTGGCGAATGATTTGGGCAACAATTGCCAGGCCCAGCCCGGTGCCGCCAGTGCTGCTATTGCGGCTGCTGGAGGTGCGGTAGAACGGTTCGAATATGGCACTGAGCTGATCGGGGGCGATGCCCGGGCCCTGATCACATATTGTCAGTAACAGTTGCTGTTGCTGCACTTGCAACTGACAGCTGATTTCACTGTGACAAGGACCGTATTTAATGGCATTACGCAGGATATTTTCAATGGCCCGCGCTAACAAACGGCTATCAGCATTAATCAGCAATTGCTCAGGCGCGCTAAGCGTGATCTGCTGTTGTCTGGCATCGGCCTCTACCTGATTTACGTCGATAATTTCAGTGAGTAAGCCTGTTAAATCAAACTGTTGCTGTTCGAGCTGGTACTGGCCGGCATCCAGCTTGCTGAAGGTTAGCAGTTCATCGAGCATGGCATCCAACCGGTCAAGCTCTTGTTTCAACCTGGGCACTTGTTCCAGGGTTTGCTGGCGCTCGGTTAACCCCAGCGCCAGTTGCGCCCGCGCCAGTGGTGAGCGCAGTTCATGGGAGATATCGCGCAGCAGCCGCTGCTGATTGGTTAGCAGGGCACTGATCCGCTCTGCCATAGTGTTAAAACTGTGGCCCAGCTGGCCCAGTTCGTCCTGACGTTTAATCAGCCGTGTGACCCGGCTTTGCAGCTGGCCATCGGCAAACTGCAGATTGCGTTGCAGTAATTCGCGCAGTGGCCGTGAAATAGACAACGCCAGAATTAAACTGGCCACAGCCGAAATAACTAAGGTAAACAGCAGCAATACTTGCTGTGGTATCGCACTTAAACGCCACCAGGGCTGAGGTGGACGTTGACGCTGCTGATACAAGGCTAATGTGTCTTCGCCGATGCGCAGTACAAAGGGCCCGGCCAGTGAGATATGGTGGTGTTTAAGCCAGCGGGGGCGTGACAGTTGAGACAGCTCAGTCAGCCAGTGTGGGTCAAAATCACGTGGTAACAGGTCTGGTGTCAGTATGCTGTTGTTGCCGGTGTCGACGACCAGCCAACGCCGGGGATTATCCTGTTGCAGTCTGGCCAACAGTGTTGCTGTGCTGTCGCTGTCGGCAAAGCGCTGCAGTTGCTGCTGTAATTGCTGGCTGATACTGTTCGGCAGACGGCGGATTTCGGTTTGCTCGGTCAGCGCCCGCGACAGCGCCAGCGTGGCGAACACGGCGCTAAGTAACACCAACCAGAACCAGAGAAAAATTCTGCCGGCCAGATAATGAAACGGGTTCAACCGCGCCAGGGCTTTCATTGGTCAGCTGCCAAAAATAAGTAACCACTGCCGCGTAAGGTCTGTATTTTTTCATCACTGGCAAAGGGCGCAATTTTTTTGCGGATATTGCTAATGTGCATATCCAGGCTGCGGTCATACATTTGCAGGCGTTTGCCCAGCACGTCGCGGCTTAATTCATCTTTGCTGATCACTTCACCGGCCCGGCGCATTAAACATTCCAACAGCTGAAATTCGGTAGCAGTGAGGTTAATAGCGTTGCCGTGGCAACTGAGCTGGCGATTATGTGGATTAAGCAGTAAACCATTGCGTTCAATTACGCTACCTCGTGCGCTGTGCGGTGCACGCAGCAGCTCTACCCGGCGTAATATCGCCTTGATGCGTGCTACCAGCTCGCGCGGATTAAACGGTTTGGCCAGGTAATCGTCGGCACCCAATTCCAGCCCGACAATGCGGTCAACATCATCACCACGGGCGGTCAGCATCAATACCGGACAATAGTGCTCAGTACGCAGCGTCCTGAGCACCGTTAAGCCGTCTATGCCCGGTAGCATAATATCCAGTAGTATCAGGTCAAAGTCACCGCTTTGGGCCAGTGCAAGCCCTTGTCGACCGTCATGGGCTGCGCTGAACTGATAACCGTCCAGCGCCAGATATTCCGCTACCAGCTCACATAAGCCAGTGTCATCATCTATCATCAGAATTGCAGGCATAGCCACTCCTTATTACTCAGCAGAGTTTACCTAATCTTACGCTGCAGCCCTATATCTTTACCGAATCTTTACCCGGCCTTTGCGCTGCTTTGCATTGGCTGTTTTATGCTTAACCTGTCTTAACCACAGGAGCAGAACCGATGAAAGCAACGACATTGATTATTGCATTAAGCCTACTGACGGCCAGCAGTGTGTCAGGTATGGTGCTGGCGCATCAGTACCATCAAGAGGGTAGCCGCCATGAGCGGGGCATGCAGCACCAGCACAGCAGGCAATTTCCGCTGCAGCGCGCCTTGGCATCATTAGCCCTAACAGAGGAGCAGCAGGCACAAATACAGCAACTGATGCAGCAACATCGCGCCACAAAAGGCACCTGGCAGCGCGATAACAGCGTGCGGCAGCAACTTGATGCGCTGCTGGCTGCCGACAGTTTTGATGAGGTAAGCGCCCGTCAATTATTGCAGCAGCAACAACAGCAGCGGTTGGAGCAGCGCCTGGTTCAGTTAAAATTACGCCATGAAATGCTGCAGGTATTAACTGCTGAGCAACGCGTGCAATTAGCAGAAAAGCAGCGCGAAAAGTGGCAAAGGTGGCAACATAAAAAGCAGCAGCGCGACAATAGCTGAGCCGCTATTTGGCAGCAGCGGCGTAACAGCGGGCTTTGGCCCGCTGATACTATTCCAAATCCAGTTCTTTTAGTTTGCGGGTCAGGGTATTACGGCCCCAGCCAAGGCGCCTTGCCGCTTCCTGTTTGTGGCCATGGGTAAACTGTAATGCTTGTTGCAATACCGTGCGTTCGAACTCAGGTCCGGCTTCAGCCAGAATATTTTCCGCCCCGGCATTAAGTTTACTGCTAATCCAGCTAGCCAGTAGCTCTTGCCAGCTGCCAGATTGGCCGTTCACCTGCGCCGTAGTCGTTTTCGCTGGCGTGGTCAGTTCAGGCGGCAGATCGGCAACAACGATATGTTTGCCACTGGCCATGACGGTTAACCAACGACAGGTGTTTTCCAACTGACGCACATTGCCTGGCCAGTCAAGCTGGCTTAAAAACTGCTCGGCTTCTTTGGTCAGCGTTTTCGCCTCAACATTCAGCTCTTTGGCCGCCTGCTGTAAAAAGTGCTGTGCTAACCTGGCAATATCCTGTTTGCGCTCACGCAGCTGGGGTAAATGCACACGGATCACATTTAAGCGATGAAACAAGTCCTCACGAAACTTGCCTTCACTCACCAGTTGCTCAAGATTCTGGTGGGTTGCGGCGATAATGCGAACATCGACGCCTATCGCCTGATGGCCGCCCACGCGGTAGAACTGGCCATCCGCCAGCACACGCAACAGCCGGGTTTGCACATCCAGTGGCATATCACCGATTTCATCCAAAAACAGCGTGCCGCCATCGGCTTGTTCAAAGCGGCCTTTGCGCAGGTTGTTAGCACCGGTAAAGGCGCCTTTTTCATGGCCAAACAACTCCGACTCAATTAAATCTTTTGGAATTGCGGCCATATTCAGCGCAATAAAAGGCTGTTCTGCACGTGGGCTGTGTTTATGTAATGCTCTGGCCACCAGTTCTTTACCGGTACCGGACTGGCCGTTAATTAACACGCTGATGCTGGAGCGGGCTAAGCGCCCGATAGCGCGAAAGACTTCCTGCATGGCCGGCGCTTCACCGATAATTTCCGGCGATAGCACAGTGGCCGCAGCTTTGTGCTTTGGCTGTCGGGCTTTGGCATGATCCAGCGCCCGGCTAATGAGCGCCACCGCTTCGTTTACATCAAAAGGTTTGGGCAGGTATTCAAAAGCGCCGCGTTTAAACGCATTAACAGCACTGTCTAAATCAGAATGCGCTGTCATGATAATAACCGGCAGCTCCGGCGCCAGCTCCTGCAGCCGGCTTAACAACGCCATGCCATCGGTGCCGGGCATGCGGATATCCGATACCACCACTGCAGGTTGATCATATTCCAGCCGCTGTAGCATTAAATCGGCTGAGGCGTAGCTTTCACACAAAATATCCGCCCGGGCCAGGGCTTTCTCCAGAACCCAGCGGATAGAATTATCGTCATCAATAATCCACACGGTATGACTCATTCGTTCAATCCTTAGTGTCTGCAATTGGCAGGTATAACGTAAATTCAGTATGGCCGGGCCAGCTGTCGCAATCGATCCAGCCCCCGTGCTGATGGATCAAAGTTTGCGCAATAGATAAGCCCAGGCCGGTGCCACCGGCTTTGCCACTGACCATCGGATAAAACAGGGTGTCCTTTATTTCGCCGGGTATACCCGGGCCATTATCGATTACGCGGATCAGTGCGACCAGTTTGTAGCGCTTGCCATGTAAGGTATGTTGATGTAAGACCCGGCTTTGCAGGCAAATGCAGGCGTGCTCGGTATGTTCCAGGGCTTGCTGTGCATTGCGAACTATATTAAGCAGGGCTTGCTCGAGCAATTCAGGATCAAAAGGGAAATCAGGAATACTTGGGTCATAGTCGCGGCTAAATTGCACCTGACCGGGGTTATCCATCAGTGCCAGCTGACGTACCTGCTCAATCATCTGGTGCAAGTTGCTGCTGATGCGCTGGGCCGGGCGGTAGGGCCCCAGCAAGCGGTCAACCAGGTTACGTAACCGGTCAGCCTGGGCAATGATCAGCTGGGTGTATTCGGTTAACTCTTCAGGTAAAGATTCTTCCAGTAACTGAGCTGCACCGCGCAAGCCGCCAAGTGGGTTTTTAATTTCGTGGGCCAGGCCACGGATCAGCTCACGGGCTGCCAGATGTTGGTGCTGTTGCAGGCTTTCCAGGCTGATTTTGCGTTGCTGATCAACCTGACGGATTTCCAGTAATAAGTGCTCTGCCGGATGTTCGCTAAGGGTTACGGCGATATCCAGCAATAAATGACGGCCATCAGCCAATACGGCCTGTACATCGCTGACGCTGAAACCTTGCTTAGCGTTAAGCGCGCTGTGCAAATGTGCGGCACTAATGTCTATGTGCTGAAAAAGCTCTATAAAGTAGTGCTCAGCCAGGCGTTTTTCGCCCAAGCCTAATACCGCGCAGCATGCGGTATTAAAATAGCGAATGGCTAAACTGGCATCCAGCAGCATAATAGCTGTCGTCAGCTGTTCAGTAATATGCGCCTGTAGTTGCGCTGTTGTAATTGAATTTTGTGTCACTGTACCGCCCCTTGCACCAAATTGGTGCGCATTGGGGACAGTGTAATTCAGTTTCGGCTGAATTGCCTACCTATGGCACTAATTTGGTGAGATTACCGAAGCTCTATGTAAATAGAAGGTCGTTACAGGGCTGGTTGCAATTATCTTGCCGTTTTTATCAAACAGTTCCATTTGCAGTTTATGTTCGCCACGTTCTATATCACGTAAAATAAACACCGTATTATTTTGTGGTTCAGTCTGGGCTTTGCCATCTACCAGCAAACGTACCATCAAGCCACGTTCAAACATCGGGCTAATTTTACCAGAGACATAGACCGAACCCGTGTTATCACGTACTGTACCCTGTTCTTCGGGCTGGACTATCTCGACTTTAAATGGCTCTGCTGCAGGCTTTTTGGCTAGCGGCAGGGTAGGGTCGGTGGCGGCCATAATATTCGCACGACTGGACAGGGTTAGCTCTTCAGCACCAGCCTGCGGACTGTCAGAAAAAACTAACACCCCATTAGCGTCGCGGGTAACAAATACTTTTTTTGTTTCTTGTGCGTTTATCGTTGGCACAACAAGCAACAATATTAAAATAAACAATACGTTATTCATGCGGTAATCCATTGCTGTTTTCTTATTATTATTGTTACCAAATGCGGTTACTGTAGCCTGCTTTGACCTTTTTTTCTACAAAAAAAAAGCTCACCGAAGTGAGCTTTGTGCATCAGCTTTATTTTAAACGCTGTAGTACAGCTCAAATTCTAATGGATGAACAGCCACTGCGACTTTACGCGCTTCAGCACGCTTAATATCAATGTAGGCATCAATCATCGCATCTGACATAACACCGCCTTTAGTAAAGATAGCGCGGTTTTTGTCCAGCTCATTTAAGGCTTCTTCCAATGAAGCGGCAACCTGCGGGATATTTGCGGCTTCTTCGGCTGGCAAGTCGTATAAGTCTTTGTCCATCGCATCGCCAGGGTGGATTTTATTCTGGATACCATCTAAACCAGCCATTAGCTGAGCAGCGAATGCCAAATAAGGGTTGGCTGCCGGATCCGGGAAACGGCATTCAATACGGCGTGCTTTAGCACTTGGCACCAGCGGGATACGGATAGAGGCAGAGCGGTTACGCGCAGAGTAAGCCAGCATTACCGGCGCTTCATAATGTGGCACTAAGCGCTTGTACGAGTTAGTCGACGGGTTGGTAAAGGCGTTCAGCGCTTTAGCATGCTTAATGATGCCGCCGATGTAGTACAGCGCCAGTTCTGACAAGCCTGCGTATTTGTCACCGGCAAACAGGTTAACGCCGTCTTTGGCCAGTGACTGGTGGCAGTGCATGCCTGAGCCATTATCGCCAACCAGTGGCTTAGGCATAAAGGTAACCGTTTTGCCATACAAGTGCGCGACGTTATGAATAACGTATTTTAACTGCTGAATTTCATCTGCTTTTTTGGTCAGCGTATTAAAACGGGTGGCAATTTCGTTCTGACCGGCTGTCGCCACCTCATGGTGATGCGCTTCAACAGTCTGACCCATCTCTTCCAGCACCATACACATGGCGCTACGAATATCATGGCCTGAATCTACCGGTGGTAACGGAAAGTAACCGCCTTTAACACTTGGACGGTGGCCTTTGTTACCATCTTCATAGCTGGTGCCAGAGTTCCAGGCTGCTTCGGTTGAGTTAATTTTAAAGAATGAACCCGACATATTGGTTTCAAAACGAATGTCGTCAAACATGAAGAACTCTGGCTCCGGGCCAAACAATACCGTATCGGCAATGCCGGTTGATTTCAGGTAGTCTTCTGCACGCTTGGCAATAGAGCGCGGGTCACGGTCATAACCCTGCATGGTGCTGGGTTCGATCACGTCACAGGTAATGTTCAACGTGGTTTCTTCAAAGAATGGGTCTAATACCGCAGTAGCAGGATCCGGCATTAAGATCATGTCTGAGTCATTGATACCTTTCCAGCCCGTAATAGACGAGCCGTCAAACATTTTACCGTCTTCAAAGAAGTCTTCGGTGATCTGATTAACCGGAATGGTTACATGCTGCTCTTTACCTTTGGTGTCGGTAAAACGTAAATCGACAAACTTTACTTCATTTTCTTTAATTAAATTCAGTACAGATGATGCAGACATGCATTCCTCCAAATTGACCTGTTTTGAACGAGTTTCAAGGTGTTGCGCCAATAAATGCCAGTTACATGCCAAAGATGTAACATTATGAAATTTATCTGTTTATTAAAATTTAACCCTGGCCGAGTTGTCAGGTTAGCACCAAAATGGTGCTTTGTCGCCTCACTATGGTGCAGTCTTGGCAGACCTAAGTGTAGCTGCAGTTTTGCCTGTGGCGAAAAAAAATTGCCGAAACCTCAGATGCGGTTTTTCTTTCCATGCAAAAACAGAGTAGAATATGCGCCCTTTCGTTTCAGTTAGTTTTGCCTGGTGGTCATTATGGTCATCTAGTGCCACAGAGGATATGTTTACATGAGCGTTACTGCGACAAATTTAGAAAAGCTGCGCAACGTTGCCATTATTGCGCACGTTGACCACGGTAAAACCACTTTGGTTGACAAACTGCTGCAGCAGTCTGGCACCTTCGACGCCCGCGCTAAACTGCAGGAGCGTGTGATGGACTCAAATGCGCAGGAATCTGAGCGCGGTATTACTATCCTGGCAAAAAACACCTCGGTGCGCTGGAACGGTTACCATATTAATATTCTGGACACGCCAGGCCACGCCGACTTCGGCGGTGAAGTAGAGCGTGTATTGTCAATGGCCGATTCTGTTTTGCTGCTGGTTGATGCCGTTGATGGTCCAATGCCGCAAACCCGCTTTGTAACGCAAAAGGCGTTTGCGCATGGTTTAAAGCCTATCGTCGTGGTAAACAAGATTGACCGCCCGGGCGCACGGCCGGATTGGGTCATTGATCAGGTATTTGACCTGTTCGACAACCTGGGTGCGACTGACGAGCAGTTAGATTTTCCTATCGTGTATGCGTCAGCGTTAAATGGTTGGGCCACGCTGGATTACAATGAGCCAAAAACAGATATCACTGACTTGTTCCAGGCGATAGTCGATCACGTAGCACCACCTGCTGTTGAGCTGGACGGTGAGACACAGCTACAGGTATCACAGCTGGATTACTCCAGCTATTTAGGCATTATCGGCATTGGCCGTATTAAACGTGGTGCGTTAAAGCCAAACCAGCAGGTAACCATTGTTGGAGCTGATGGTAGTAAACGTAATGGCAAAGTTGGCCAGGTGTTCGGTTACTTAGGTCTGGAGCGGGTAGAGACGACAGAGGCGACAGCCGGCGATATCGTTGCTTTCACCGGCCTTGGTGAGCTGAAAATCTCTGATACCATCTGTGCCACCACTAAAGTAGAAGCACTGCCTGCATTGCAGGTAGACGAACCTACCGTAACCATGACATTCCAGGTCAATACATCGCCGTTTGCCGGTAAAGAAGGTAAGTTTGTTACCTCGCGGCAGATTTTAGAGCGCCTGCAGCACGAGCTGAAACACAATGTGGCATTGCGGGTAGAAGAAACGCCGGACGGTGACAAGTTCAAAGTGTCAGGCCGGGGTGAGTTGCACCTGGGCGTGTTAATTGAAAACATGCGCCGTGAAGGTTTTGAACTGGCGGTATCACGGCCGGAAGTGATCATGAAAACCGTCGACGGTGTGCGCATGGAACCGATGGAAAACGTCACCATCGACTGTGAAGAGCAGCACCAGGGCTCAATTATGGAGCGTATGGGTGAGCGTAAGGCAGAAATGACCAATATGCAGCCAGACGGTAAAGGCCGCATCCGGATGGACTTCCTGATGCCAAGCCGCGGTTTAATTGGCTTCCGTACTGAATTTATGACGATTACCTCAGGTACGGGCTTGATGTACCACAGCTTTGAACACTACGGTGAGCACAAGGGCGGCACTATCGGCCAGCGCACTAATGGTGTTATGATTTCGAACGCCATGGGTAAAGCCGCCGGCTATGCAATCTTCTCACTGCAGGAACGTGGCCGGATGTTTATCAGCCATGCTGAAGAGGTATATGAAGGACAGGTAATTGGTATTCACAGCCGTAGCAATGACTTAACAGTGAACTGTTTAAAAGGTAAGCAGCTGACTAACGTGCGTGCTTCCGGTACTGATGAAGCCATTAACCTGGTGCCGCCAATCCGTTATACGCTGGAACAGGCACTGGAGTTTATTGATGATGACGAGCTGGTAGAAGTGACGCCTAAGTCTATCCGTATTCGTAAACGCCACCTGACTGAAAACGATCGTAAGCGCGCCAGCCGCAGCGCTGATTAATTCAGTCTTGAAATACGAAGGCCAGCAAATTGCTGGCCTTTTTGTTTGCACAAAAAACTACATTAATAACTATTTAATCTGCTTAGCAGCGTAGTATAGTCACTGCCTTTAATCCGGCTTCTATGCTCATCTTGCCATGAGTTATACAGTGCCATCGCCTGATTGGCCGCAAAGTACTCTCCATACAGGGCAAAATCAAAACGCCGACTCCGATTTGATAAGGTATCTGTTACGGTGTAAGCACAGTCTCTCCGGAAGGAGGGGGTCACCTCAAAGTTATAGTCTGCTTCCCAATCAGATGGCAGCTGTTCTTTTTTGTTCGTTTTATCAGAATATATAATAATGCCGCTACAGTCTCCGGTAGGTCCTGTAAGCCTGACTGACTGACTAATTTTGACATCGGCAGCAGCACCAAGTTGTGACAGCTTGGTTGCAAGACCGCGGGCGACAGTGCGGGCGTAAGCTTCAGAGAAGCGATTTTTTAATACATTCTCCGTCATCACTGACATGGTTAATGCTGCGACTAAACCATAACTATGGGTTAAATAGAAACTGGTAGGGTTATAATCAGTGTCAAATGCATGGTGCAACCGCAAGCTGTTTACATCATTTGTTAGCAATGTCAGCAACAGGAAGTCTTCCACGTTGTTGTTCAACACTTCATGATAGTCAGTCAGGTTGGCGGATGTGGTATTAAAGCTTGCTCTGAATTGCGCCACATCAGAACGCAGGATCGCATCGCGTACAATGGACTCAATTTGGGCAAGAGAGTCTTCGTGAAGTAACACAATGCTTGGGCCAGCAGAGCCGCCAGAGCCAAACAAAGCGTTTTTAATAAAGGATTTTGCTTTAGAAATTAACGCGCTTTTAGCTTCTGCAAGGATAAATGCGCCTATGGCTTGAACTACGGCAGGCTGTACTTGCTGAGTTTCTGCCTGAATAGTACCATCATTTGCCACAGCCGCAGGCAGCTGCGAGTTAGCAGATACTGCGAAAGTAGAACACAACAGCGCACTGGTAATAAGCGTTTTTTTAAAATTAAACATAAAGTTTTCCGATCCTTTTTGTAATTTATGTTGTTTTTAGGGCAGATTGAAGCAATCGGCCGCGGCAAAAATCTACATTAAAAAAGAATGTTTTATTTTACATATAATGAACAAAAAATTGATAAATGAGTGACTTTTGAGGCGTGGAATATGGCTAATCGCTGGAGTGAAAGGCTTAGTAGTACAAAAACTATTATTGTATTACTGGTAAACAGGTTGCGAGATGACCAAATTAACGTGGTTGCAGGTTATCTAGCTTATATCTCTCTATTGTCGCTGGTGCCGCTGATCGCGGTGATGTTTACCATGCTAAAAGCCTTCCCAATGTTTGCCCAATTCCGTCAGGCAATAGAAAGCTTTGTTTATGCTAATGTTATTCCGTCCCGCGGTGAGGAAATTCAGTCTTATATCAGTCAGTTTATCGGCAACACCGGCGGTATGACGGCTGTCGGTGTGCTGGCTCTGGTGCTGGTTGCTTTGTTACTTATTCATAATATTGATAAAACCCTGAATAAGATATGGCGCGTTAACACCAGACCCAGACCCATTATTTCGTTTTCTATTTATTGGATGATCCTAACCCTGGGGCCTATCTTGTTTGGTTCATCAATAGCATTGACGTCCTATCTGGTTGGTTTAACGCGCTTCGCCGATGACTATACCCCCGGCTTTTCTACGTTGGTACTAAGCCTGGTGCCTTATCTGATGTCACTGTTGGCATTCTTTATTCTGTATCTGGTCGTGCCAAACATTAAAGTGCGCTCGCGTCATGCGTTGTGGGGGGCTTTGCTGGCCACCGTGTTGTTTGAGCTGTGCAAGCGCGGTTTTACCCTTTATGTCACGCATTTTCCGGCTTACGATACAATCTATGGCGCTATGGCTTTGGTCCCTATTTTGTTTGTCTGGGTGTATTTATGCTGGATGGTTGTATTACTTGGGGCTGAACTTACTGCGTTATTGCAACAAATAGCCGCCGACACCGAACGGCCGGCGGCGAATGATCCGGATCAAAATCAGGCCGATAATTAAGGGTAGGAGTAAAATGAAAGCGCTGATACAACGCGTTAGCAGTGCCTCTGTCAGTGTGCAGCAGCTGGTTGTTGGCCAGATAACGCAGGGCCTGGTGGTACTGCTTGGTGTAGAAGCAACCGACAATCTGGCTGACAGCACTAAGCTGGCGCATAAAGTGGCCCATTACCGGGTGTTTGCTGACGACCAGGGCAAGATGAATTTAAATGTGCAGCAAGCCGGCGGCAGCTTACTGGTGATATCACAGTTTACCCTGGCAGCAGATACGCAGTCTGGCCTTAGACCTAGTTTTACCCCAGCCGCCAGGCCTGAACACGCGTTGGCATGTTATAACGCCTTTGTTAGCGAATGTCAGGCGCTCGGTTTAGCGGTTGCGACCGGACGGTTTGCAGCCAAAATGCAGGTAAGCCTGACAAATGATGGCCCTGTGACTTTCTTGCTACAAAGCTAAACGCGACGAGGTAATAATGCGGCATTGGCAATTACGTTCTCCCGAAACTGCCGAGGAATGGCAGGCTTATTATCATTTGCGCTGGCAGGTTTTGCGTGCCCCCTGGCAGCAGCCGCCGGGCTCTGAGCAAGATGAACTGGAGAGCCAGGCTTATCATTTGATGTTGCTGACAGAGCAAGGCGATGTCGCGGCGGTGGGGCGCTTACACCGGCTGGGGCCGGCAGCAGCTCAGGTTCGATATATGGCTGTGGCACCACAGCATCAGGGTAAAGGTGCCGGCGCTAGATTGCTGGCGGCGCTGGAGTTACAAGCCGTGCAGTGGGGCTGCGAGGTGATCCGCTTAAATGCCCGTGATACGGCACGGCCATTTTATTTGCGTAATGGCTATCAGCAAGCGGCTACTGCGCCCGCGTTGTATGGTATTGCACATTTTCTAATGCAGAAGCCACTGCGTATTGCCGGAACTGGCGCGCAATACCAGCAGTGGTGTGAACAATTAAGCCAAACCTGGCAGCAAACCATACCGCTGAGTCAGTATATGCAGCTTAGCCTGGCGCGGTTTGATGGCAACGAGCTGCGCTGCGCGGCGCCATTGGCGCCGAATGTCAATTTGCACCAGACCATGTTTGCCGGCAGCATTTATGCGCTGGCAACGTTGACAGGTTGGGGCATGTTGTATCTGCAGTTGCAGGCGTTGGGGTTACAAGGCGATCAGGTACTGGCTGACGCCAATATCAGTTATAGACGTCCGGTGGCGGCGCAACCCGAAGCGCGCTGTGCACTGCAGCAGTGTAACGGGGACTTAGCGCCGCTGGCTGATGGCCGTAAAGTACAGCAGCAGATCCGTGTCGGCATATACTCAGCGGGTGAGTTGGCGGCAGAGTTTCACGGCCGCTATGCCGTTTTGCCGCATAAAACCACAACCTGATGACGGAGATACAATGAAAATAATCATAGTAGGTTGTGGCTGGCTTGGGCAGCAGTTAGTGCCGGTACTGAGTGCGGCAGGCTATAGCCTGGTTGCTACCCGCAGAACTGCTGTGGCCTGCGGTACACTCTCGCCAGTTGTGGATTGCCAGGTGCTGGATTTAAGCAAGCCTGTTGAGATGAGCACACAGCTGAAGCAACTGTTTGCCGGTGCCGTGGTCATTTGTGCCATAGCGCCCGGAAGGCAGCCAGGTGACAATCAGTATGTTGAGTCGTCGCAGCGGCTGGCGCAGCTGATGCAAGCGGCTAAAAGCCGGGCGATAATCCACTTTAGTTCAACCGGTGTCTATCAGGGGCTGGATGGTGTGGTAAATGAAACTGCCTCATTACAGCTGTCGTTGCCTCGGGTGCAGTTGTTAGCCTCTGCAGAGCAGGCTTTAGCGCAGTTTCAGCCCTGTATTACCTTACGCCTGGCCGGATTAATGGGGCCGGGCCGTCACCCCGGGCGTTTTACTGCCGGTAAAACCCTGACGGATCCGCAGGCAGTAATAAACATGGTGCACAGTACTGATATTGGCCGGGCTGTGCTATGTCTGTTGGCACAAAGCAGCCTAAGTAGCGGCGTTTTTAATTTGAGCTGTCCGCAGGCGGTATCACGGCAGGTTTTTTACCAGCAAGCAGCAGAGCTTACCGGCACGGTCGCGCGCTTCTCTGAACCGTCAACGCAGCTGCGTCAGGTTGACCCACAGCGATTTATCCGTCAGTTTGCATTTCGTTATCAGTACGCTTCTGCTGTAGAGGCATTAACACACTGTGGCTGAGTAATAATTCGCCACACCGACATTTTATAAAGCATTTATCAGCTTCTTATCAGGTTTACTTTACACTGCGGTCGCATAATTGCTACTCAACAGATGGAGTTGAGGGTGTTATGAAAAATAAATGGCTGGTTATATCATCTGTAAGCACGGCACTTGGCGTTGTTGCCGGTGCTGTGTATTTATTCTTTGCTGAGCATTCCTTACTACTCAGTAACAACAACTGGGTATTATCTGCTTTCTGGTCTGCCTTTATGCTGTGGACTTTCGTGCTGATGTTTGTTGTGGCATTGATATTTAACGTGCTGGCCTTTTTTGAACTGGATGAACAGTATAAATTGTTTGGTTTTGCTTTGCCGCTGCGTAGTTTTTTATCTTCCAACGATAAACAACAGCAATTTTTACAGGATGCTGAGCGGTTTTTATTACATCAGGGCAAATTGTGTCACACACCGCGTGTTAGTCCGGAATATCGTTGTCTGCAGGGCAGAGAACATGAAAAGCTGGTTTATATGCAACAAAATGAGCAGGTTGTTGATATTACCCAGATACGATCATTGTTTCAGCAAATGCTGGCCGCGGACTTTAGCAGTGGCATAGTGGTAAGTTATGCTGGCTTTAGCAGCCAGGCCTGGATTTTTGCCCGCGAGGCAAATATTGAGTTACTTGATGCTAAAAGTCTAAAAAAGCAGCAAAAACGCCATCGGGAACAACAATTTGCATTGGTTTAGTGCTGATATCATTTTTTCATCGGGTTTTTTATCGATGTTTTGGCACACTAGCTGACGAAAGGAATCGATAAAAACACTAGGATGCAAAATTACTTCCTGCCTGGCTGGACTTAGTCCAGCCCTTTTCTTTGCTAAGGATTAGCAACGTAGTGGCAGTAAGCCAATCATTCTTGCTTGGGATTAGCGGCACAGTGGCAAGATGCCAATCTATCGCTCAGGACGGGCGGCGTAGTGGACAGGACGCCAGATTGTGATCAGGGCTGAGCAACGCAGCGGCGAGGAGCCGCAGATAACACTGAGGGTTAGTTGTGCAGCGGCAGGACGCCGCGCCCTGCTGGGATAGATTCAGGCTATTTTGAACGCACTGGCAGCTTTTTGTAGTGCTTTTGCCAGCGTAGAAACACCGTCGCTATGCTGCAAAGTACGCTCTGCTTTTTCGCTGCTGACATGCGCGACTTCAACCATTTGCTGCATATTCTTATCAATAGTGCTACCCAAAGACAATTGGGTTTCAGTCGCAGCAGTGACCCGACTACTGATATCCTGCGTTCTGGCCAGCGCCTGATTGACCAATTCAAGTGAGGATACCAGCGCCAATGTTTGCGTTACGCAGCTGTCGGCGTCGCTTTTACCGTTAGTAATTGCCTGCACCGCTTGTTTACTTTGCTGCTGCAGTGTTTCTATCATCTGACGTATTTCGTCAGTAGCGTGCTGCGTGCGACCAGCTAAAGAGCGCACTTCATCGGCGACAACTGCAAAACCGCGGCCCTGCTCGCCGGCCCGCGCCGCTTCAATTGCTGCGTTCAGTGCCAGCAGGTTGGTCTGTTCGGCAATACCGCGAATGGTGGCCAGTATGCTGCCAATATTATTAGCTTCGTCATTGACCCGGCTCATGACATCACTGGTTGCTGTCAGCTGCTGCGCAAGGTGGTTAATCAGGTCATTGTTTTGTCTGGCAATAGTGTCTATCTGCTTACCTTGCTCCAGGGCCTGTTGCATAGCAGAGGTGGTGTCAGCAGATTGCTGGGCGATATCCCGCGTACTGTCAGCCAACTGACGGGTTATGTCATTGACTTCAGCTATCTGACGTTGTTGATGTTGCAAAGAGTCGTTTATTTCACCAACTTCATAGGCTGACTGGCTGGCATTCTGATTTAACTCACCGGCATTGTGCTGAATATTAATAATCAGGCTGCTAAGTGCATTGGTCAGGCTGTTGACTTTTTCAGCCAGGGCGCCAAACTCATCCTGTTGAATGATGCGTAGCTTGCGCGTTAAATCACCTTTGGTGATGTCGGTCAGCACGGTATTAATACCACTGAGTGGCCGTAGCATAGCGTTAATGGTTAAATAAGCTGCCGCCACTGCCAGCACGATCAATATCAGCATCAGGCTAAGGGTTCGGGCATTGCCTGAACTGACAGAGTCTGACACGTTCTGCTGTAAAGCAGCAAACTGTCTGTCAGCAGCGCTGAGCAGGCTATCTAGCGCCGTTATAACTTGATCGACCCGTTGCTCTGACTGGTTTAAATCCTGCCGGGCTTGTTGCTGTGCCTGTACCTGAGCCAGCTTAATATTAGCCAGGCTATTGCCGGCTTGTAAACGTGCAGTCAGCTCAGTCAGCTGTTGTGTCACGTCTTGCCACAAACCATCGGTATTCTGGCCAGACACCAGATTTGCCATGTAGTCAATGTTGACCTGCATGTCACTTAAACTGAAACTGATATTTTCCTGGGCCGTCTCGGCCTGGCTTTGATTGTCATAGGCGGCGACTTCTTTTAACGTATTTAGCAAACCGAGCAGCTGGCCGTCAATACGGTTAGCACTGCCGGCAATCAGCTCCATTTGTCCGGCACCCCCGGGCAGCTCCAGGTACGAAATATCCAGCAGGTTGGCGCCAATGTTGTCTATCAGTTGCTCCAGCGCCGCAAATTCGGTTTGTACCTGGTGTTGCAGCGTATTGCTTTGTAACCGGGCATTAAACATGCTGTCGACGGCGGTTGCATATTGTTGATAGCGGTTGTCTATATTGCTAAGTATGTCGGTGAAGCGACTTTCGCCAGCGGTTAATGCCACCAGCGTTGCCAGCTGTTGCCGTAACGCGGCGCTGCCATTGTTAAACTGTTGCTGATAACTTTGAATTGCAGGATCTGTCTCTGCGGTGTAACCCAGAGCTGATAATTTAGCCAGCTTAAGCAGCTGAATTTGAGCAGCGTTACTTTGTTGCTGCACCGGCACGGCCAAGGCGTTTACCTGTTCACTGGATTGGGTAATAGCGGAAAAGCTCAGCAGTGCTGACGCGCTTGATAGTAATAACAACAATGCGATAAAACCAAAGCCGATAATGACCTTGTGGGCAACCTTTAACTGAATCACTGAAGTCCACTCCGCATTGTTGCGCTGCCTTAACCATAGACAGCAGCTGTTTGATAAACAAGCTGAAGTTAACAAAGAAACCGATACTGGTCTAGCCAGAATAGAGGGACGCTGAACAAAAAAAGGGCGGCAGCACCAAAATAGTGCTGCCGGCTAACTTAGAAGCTACAAAGCAGTGAGATTGGTAACAGAGTGTTTAACTGGCCCTGGGGGACTCGGCCACTTCCGGATCCATGTTGTTCATCAACATGCGTTTGGCAGTTTCTGTTTACCAGCTTTTAGCGCTGATTTTGCTACCACGGTCAGCACGGATCACCCGGCTGTTATCAATACGTGAGTCTGTCATCAGATATGCTCTCTGCTATTCGGTAAGGAAAAGTTCAGATGGCCGCCTAAACGGTAGCGGCTACCCGGTGAAGTTAAATAAGCCAGACTGACCGCGCCTTCACGGCTAAAGGTGCGGCGGGTCAGACGCAGGCAGGGTTCTGCTTTTTTCAGCATTAAATGTTTACAGGTGAAGTCATCCGGCCAAATCGCCTCTACCGTGTGCTCGGCTTCAGTCAAAGGCGCAATAAAACTTAAATACTGATGCGGTGTTTGCTGATTAAAATCTTGTTGTACATAGTCCGGCACCAGCTTTGGGCTGACATAACGGGCTTCGAGTTGCAACGGCTGGCTATTTTCCAGATGGACTATCA
Source organism: Rheinheimera pleomorphica (assembly GCF_011634895.1). GTDB lineage: Bacteria > Pseudomonadota > Gammaproteobacteria > Enterobacterales > Alteromonadaceae > Alishewanella > Alishewanella pleomorphica. Next base: position 518,309 of record NZ_SIRR01000003.1, read on the forward strand.
ACGAGAAATACACCGGTTGGTTGCGTTGTAAGCCCAAAGCGCTGGCAATCACGGCCGGGCAGGGCAGCTCGGTCAGCTGCAACAGACGCGCACTGTACGCATGGCCGCGGCTATGGATCTCGTCTGCAATATTGCGAATTTCCAGCAAAGATGATTGCGATTTCAGGGCGGCGACAAAGCTGCCAACGCCCTGGGTACGATATAAAATGCCTTGTTCAGTCAGCTCCTGCAGTGCGCGCCGCGCCGTCATGCGGCTCACACTAAACTGTTCAGCTAACTCATTCTCGGACGACACCCGGCTGTGCTCTGGCCAGGCACCAATCTCTATCTGGCTTAGCATGTACTCTTTTATCTCGGCAAATTTGGCTATCGCCATAACACTTTCTCCGGTTGCTGAGCGCAAAGATACGGCTATTAAATAAAAAATACTGCAACTTGGTTGTATATACAAGTTGTTGGTGTAAAATTATTTCATCATTGTCAGCAGGAGAGTCCCATGCAGCAGTTTGATGCCATCTGGATCAACGCCAATATCGCCACCATGACCGACAACGGTCAGCCTTACGGCACCATAGAAAATGGGGTGTTGGCGGTAAAAGATGGCCGGATAGCCTTTGTTGGTACGCGCAGCGAACTACCGCAGTTTGACGCCCTGGCGACGCCCTTGCATGACGTGGCAGGGCAGTGGCTGCTGCCGGGCTTTATCGATTGCCATACGCATCTGGTGTATGGCGGTAGCCGGGCGAACGAGTTTGAAATGCGCTTAAATGGTGCCAGTTATCAGGATATTGCCGCTGCGGGTGGCGGTATTAAGGCGACCGTTGCGGCAACCCGGGCAGCCAGTCATGAACAGCTGTTTGTACTGGCCAAAGAGCGGCTGAACAGTTTGCTGGCGCAGGGCGTTACTACTGTAGAGATAAAGTCCGGCTATGGCCTGGATTTAGCGACTGAGCAAAAGATTCTGCAGGTTGCTGCCGAGCTGGGGGCGCATCACCCGGTGTCAGTACAAAAAACCTTTTTAGGCGCCCATGCGCTGCCACCGGAGTTTGCCGATGATGCTGATGGTTATATCGATGCAGTTTGTCAGATGTTGCCAAAGTTACATGCCCTCAAGTTGGTGGATGCGGTGGACGTATTCTGTGAAGGCATAGGTTTTAGCCTTGCCCAGACGCGCAAAGTGTTTGAAGCCGCCAGCATGCTAGGCCTGCCGGTGAAAGCCCATGCAGAGCAGCTGTCTAATCTGGGCGGCAGTGCGCTTGTGGCTGAATTTTCCGGTTTATCCGCCGATCATATCGAATTTCTTGATGAGACCGGCGTAGCGGCGATGGCCAAAGCCGGTACTGTTGCCGTATTGCTACCGGGGGCTTTTTATTTTTTGCGCGAAACCCAGCTGCCGCCAATCGCATTGCTTCGCCAGTACGGCGTACCGATGGCATTGGCGACGGATTTAAACCCGGGCACTTCGCCACTGTGTTCCTTGCCGTTGATGCTGAATATGGCCTGTACCTTGTTTCGTTTAACGCCGCAGGAAGCGCTGCTTGGGGTAACCCGCCACGCGGCTACCGCCCTGGGCCTGGCCGACCGGGGCAGTTTAGTTGCCGGTAAGCGGGCTGACTTTGCGTGTTATGGCATCAGCCAACCGGCTGAACTTTGTTATCAGTTCGGTGTGTCTTCGCTTAAGCAACTGATAATAAATGGTAAAGCAGTTAATCACCGGCTGTAAGCTGCTTTACATCAGGTCGTTTTAGATTATGCTATTAGCATTAACTCTGCTGGAGAATTACCTTGTCTTACCGGCTGCTATTTATTGCTGTACTGAGCTTGCCGCTGGCGGCCCAGACAACAACGTCTGAGCTACCCGTGCTTAGTCTGTTAACGGGGCTACTGTTATTGAGTTTTATCTATTTGATAAAACTTAAATTTGATATTTATAAACTGCAAAAAAGCCAAAAAAACAATAACAGCGGCCAATTGGGCTTTTATTCATTGCATGACGATATCAGCGGGTTCCCGAATAAGTTTTTTTTACAGCAGCAACTGGATGAGTTGTTAAAGCGGGCACCACAGCAGACGTTCTCACTGTTGCTGATAAAAATCAGCCAGTTTGAACAGATAAACCAGCTACTGGGACACAGCAACAGTAACCTTATACTGGCGCAAATAGCGCAGCGCATCAATGACCAGCTCAAAGATACCGCAGAGGCACTGACCTTTGAATTTCGTCAGCAGGTACCGATCCGGCTGTGTCATCTGGGGGGCGTGGATTTTGCCATTTGGCTCGATACCACTGAGCAACAACATCTGGCCGAGTATGTTGCCGACGATTTAGAAAAGAACGTACCTGAGCCAATGATAGTGCACGGTTGCGCTATCGAATATCAGCTGCATTCTGGTATTGCAAACTACCCGGAACATGGCACCTTACTCAGTGAGTTATCAGAGCGGGCTTATCTGGCATTGCAGCACCATAGCTGGTTGCAGGGGCAAAGTCAGGTATTTAACCCCGGCATGCTGAATTACAGCAGCGATAAGCTGACATTGATGGCGGAGTTACGCCAGGCGATATCGGATAATCAACTGGCGCTGTACGTACAGCCGCAGGTAGACATGCAAAGCCGCCAGGTACTGGCAGGTGAGGTATTTGTGCGCTGGCGCCATCCGCGGCGCGGGCTGATGACACCATCCAGCTTTCTGGCGCTGGCTGAACAAACCGGCGTAATTTACCCGCTGACACAGTGGGTGCTGCGCGAGGCCGTGGCGATGATTGCCACGCTGGAAAAAGCCAGACTGGTGAGCAAAATTGCCGTCAATATTTCCAGTAAAGACCTGTTGCAGGACGAGTTGGTGGAGAGCCTGGAGTTTTTATTTGATAAACACAAGGTCAAGCCGGCGCAGCTAATGCTGGAGATTAAAGAAGGCGCCCTGGCCGGGGCGGCCGACAAAGCCCTGAGCACGATACAGCGTTTGCACCGGATGGGGGTTGAGCTGGCGCTGGATGACTTTGGTACCGGTCTGTCGTCATTGGCGCATTTGCGGCGGTTGCCGGTGCAATATGTTAAGGTAGACTGTAGTTTTATCAACGACTTACATAAATCTGATATGCACTCTGCCATTACCGGTGCCATTATCGATATGGCACGCAATCTGGAGCTGGGGGTGATTGCCGAAGGGGTTGAAGAAGTTGAGGTAGAGCAAAAGCTACTGCGGATGGGATGTCACCGTGGCCAGGGCTTTTTGTACTCGCGGCCCTTTGAGTTAAGCGGCTTCGCGGTCTGGTTAAAGCAGTGGCAGCAAAGCCAGACTAAAGCGCCATAGCCTGATGTTGCTTGCCCTGAATAAAGGCAAATACCAGCGCGGCTAAAGTTTGACCGGCTTCATTCATACCGGCGGCGATACCGGAAGGGTGCTGTTCCGGCGCGGCTTCCGCCAGATGCAGATAACGACTGCGTGGCAGCATGGCTAACTGATAGACAAACTGCTCTGCCGCGCTAAGAGTAAGGCCGCAGTTGGTAAAGGCGCTTACCGGCATTAAGCTGATACTGTCGGTATCCAGCTCGATACCAATATCGCCCTGACCTTGCACGACAACGTCAATGCATTGTTCCAGCGCCTGTTGATAGCTTAATTCCCGCCGCACAAAGATACGCTGATAACTGCAAAATTCTGCGCCGGCTTGCTGTAGCTGGGTTAAGGTGGCGGCCGAATTTTTTAGCTCGTGCAGGCCCAGCACAAAATAATGCGCTAAAAACCCGTCTTGCCAGGCATAACTAAAACCATTGCCACTATGGCGACCTTCCAGTGGCCTAAAGTCAGCATGAGGGTCAAGATTAGCGCTGTTTGCGCTTTGGCCACTACTTAGTGTTAGGGCTTTTAGTAGCGGATAGCTGTTGTTATGGCCGCCGCCTATCACGATCGGCATCAGGTCGGCAGCAAAAATAGCCTGAACAACCTCAGTTACCCGCTGGTCCAACACGCTGACCAGGTCACGCAACGTATTAAGTTGTCCGGGATCCTGGCTATGCAATCCCTTTGCCTGGGTTTGCAGGTCATGACAGCTTATTTCGCCCAGCAACAGTATTTCAGCAGCGTTAATAAAACTATTGGCTTGCAGGTTTAAAAACCTGGTTAAAAAGGCACTCCAGCCTTTATCTGCACCGGCTAAGCCGAAGTTAGCCCGGGGGCCGATATCCTCAGCAATACCCAGCAGTGCGTACCGGCAGCCTGCATTTTTTGCCTGTGCCAGTTGTTGTGTCAGGTTGGCACCAGGTTGCGGCAGGCAAATGTGCTGGCCAAGCCGGCTTTCGCCAGCACGCTGCACACACAAACTGTCGAGCTGTTGTTGGGTATAAGGCTGCAACATAAGGCGATATGTACTTACTCGATGTCCAGGGCGTCAGGTGACATAATAATGCCGGTACTGTCAGCATACAGATGATCGCCTGGTAAGAACGTCACGCCGGCAAAATTAACCGGCACTTCGCTTTCGCCAACGCCTTTGTCATCAGCGCCAACCGGAATAGCATTGACCGCCTGAATGCCCAGATCAAAGTCTTCCAGCAAATCTAAATCGCGTACACTGCCATAACAAACAATGCCTTCCCAGCCATTGGTTGCGGCTAAAGAGGCTAAATCGGCATCGATAATGGCGCGGCGGGCAGACCCGCCGGCATCAATCAGCAACACCTTACCAACGCCAGGCTCAGTGAGCATTTGGCGCACCAGGCCATTGTCTTCAAAGCATTTTACCGTGTGGATCTGACCGCCAAAAGAGCGCCGGCCACCGTAGTTGGCAAATAACGGCTCTACCACATCGACTAAATCGGCATAAAGATCACATAATTCTGAGGTGTTGTATTCCATCAGTTACTCCGGCATGCAGGGACGTTGTTCCTCAGTATAGCGCCGACTGGATTAAGCTCAAACACTTATTATTATTAGCTTTTCCAATGCTTGTACTGGCTACTGTATTGTCGGCAGGCCAGATTATTTGCTAAGGTGTGGCCAGATGTCTTAACCGGTAATCATAGTGGCTGCTGAAATCTTTGCCAGACTCGCAATTTACCTGACCCAGGTCGGCGTAGCCTTGTTGCTTAGCCTGCTACTGTGGAACCTTAGCCGGATTTATCAGCAGGCCTATATTCGCTCGTGGTTTGTTGCGCTGCTGGCGTTTTCTGCCTATCAATTGGCCATTTTACTACAGTGGTTGCTGGGAACAGCGTCGCTGTTGATGCAGCTGTTACAGTTTATCACGGTGACCGGCAGCTACACTTTTGCGGTGTTTTTATTGCGCGGTATGATGCAAACACGCCGCACGGCTGTGCCGCCCTGGGTGAGCATTGGGCCGCGTAAAATACTGATATTGCTTAGTATTGTCGGTATCGTCACCGTATTGCCTTTTATGCTGGTCTCCACCTCCAGTGACTGGCGTGAATATTTTCAGGTGTATCTGCGTTTGCTGCTAATGGGCGTAATGCTGTTAAGTGCGGCGGTAAGCCTGGTGCAACGGATGGAGCAATCGCAAGGGCAGCGGCTGGCGGCGGTGACCATGCTGCTGTGGGGACTATTATATATTGTTTTCACGGTCTGGCGTTTGCTCAGTGCAGAGCAAATGTCGAATGTGCAACTGACATTAGCGTATAAATGCGTTGAGTTGTTCTTACTGTGCTGTTTGGGGCTGGCGCTGCTGATTTGGCTGCATGAACATGAGCGCAGTGCCAATATGCAGCTGACAGAGAAAGCGCGTTATCTGAACCGCTATGATCAGCTAACCGGGGCACTAAACCGTGATGCGCTGTTGTTACAGTTACAGGAGAAACTGCAACAGCCGGCGGCCGAGCCGCTGTACTTGCTGATGCTGGGGCTGGATAAATTTAAAACCATTAATGAATCCGCCGGGTTAAAACAGGGCGATTTATTGCTGCGGCAGTTAAATCAACGCTTTGAAAACAGCATTTTAAAACCGGCGTTGATCGCGCGTACCGGTGGCGATATTTTTGCGCTGGCACTGGCAGATATTCACAATAACAGTCAACTGCAGTTTGCACTGCGGCATTTGCAACAGTTGGTTGAAAAACGCTTTGATACTGTCGCCGGCCCGCTGCAGCTCAGTTGCACTATAGGTATTGCCTGCGCGCCAATGGATGCAGACAGTGCGGAGCGTTTGCTGCAAAAGGCCAATATTGCCTTTCATCAGGCAAAGCGCTTGCAGGCCAGGCATCTGGCATACCAGGCGGGTATGGAAGATGAATCGACACGTTTACTCAGCTGGGAAACTGAGTTGCTATCTGCGATGCAAAATGACGAATTGATATTGTACTTTCAACCGCAAATTAACTTGCGTGATAACAAACTGGACGCGTTCGAAGTGCTGGTGCGTTGGCAGCACCCGCAAAAAGGTTTTTTAATGCCCGGCCAGTTTTTACCTTTTGTTGAGCAGTTGGGGCTCAGTAGACAACTCGATTTTTGGGTACTTAAAAAAGCCGTACAAACCATCAGCCAGTGGCGACAGTCGGCGTTGCAAGTGCCATTGGCCGTCAATATGTCGCCGTTGCATTTTCAGCAGGATGGCTTAAAGCAGCAGATCCAGCAATTATTGCTGCAATATAGTGTATCGCCTGAGTTGCTGGAGCTGGAAATCACTGAAAATACTGCTATGCATGATATGGAAAAAGGCTCTAACCATGTGCTGGAACTGCAGCAGATGGGCATACGGGTGTCTATTGATGATTTTGGCACAGGTTACTCCTCGCTGGCGTATTTACGCCGGATGCCGATTGATAAAATAAAGATTGACCGCAGTTTCGTCATGGATATGGCGGGCAACGACTCTGATATGATGATCGTCAAAACCATGATCAAGCTGGCACATGGCCTGGGCAAACGTATTCTGGCGGAAGGTGTTGAAACTGCAGTGCAGCTGCAGTTGCTGCAGGGGATGTCTTGTGATGCGGTGCAGGGTTACTTTATCGCAAAGCCTTTGTCAGAGCCGGATGCGCAGGCTTTTGCCCGGCAACAGGTGTCATTGTAGTGTCATAAAGCCGCGTTAGTCTGGTCTGCGTCACTACTGACGACGAGGCAAGGCTATGCTGCTGAAACGCTTAGAGCAATGGGATCAGGCATCGTTCTGTCGCCTGTTCAGCCACAGTTCTTCAAAACTGGCATTACAGGCCAGTTTCTGGTTGTCGAAAACGGCCGACGGGCCCTGCTACCTGCTACTGGCACTGATGTTATTGTTGCTGGAAAATGAACACGCTACTGCTTTTAGCGTGCTGTTGTTATGCAGCTTTGCACTGGAACTACCCTTGTACTTGTTGTTGAAAAACAGCATTAAGCGGGCCCGGCCTGCTGATGTACTGACTGCTTTTATTCATGCCCATATTATTCCCTCTGATCGGTTCAGCCTGCCGTCCGGCCATACCGCTGGTGCTTTTGTCCTGGTAAGTGCTATTGCGCTGTATTATCCGTTATGGTTGCCGCTGGCGCTAAGTTGGGCCCTGGCCATTGGCCTGTCACGCATCATGCTGGGCGTGCATTTTCCGCTGGATGTGATAGCTGGCGCGGTTTTGGGGGCAGGTAGCGGCATAATTGCTGCTGTTTTACTCAAATAAGCCGGCAAAGCAAAAATTATCGCGGTTTTTGCCAAACGCTGGTCTATCATCAAAATAGTTGTTAACAAAACGGATGACAGTGATGAGTGGCTTACGGCGTTTATCAATTAAACAGCGGTTATTTATTAATGGCGGTGCTTTGGTCGTGGCAATGACCATAATGCTGTTGATCTTGTTCTATCAAAGCGCACAACTGACCAGTTTGGCCAGAACACAGCAACTGGTAGAGCAAATCAGTGCCGATGTGCTGATGTTCCGCCGCCATGAAAAAGACTTTATGATGCGCACCGATCTGAAGTACTTGCAGCGCTGGCAACAGCATTACCAGCAAATGGCGCAGCGTAGTCGCGAATTAATGACCTTGCTGCAGCGCCATGCTATTGACCAACAGCCTTTGCAAAGCTTTCTGCAACTGACCTCAAGCTATCAGCAGAGTTTTAATCAATTAGTTCAGCAGCAGCAGGTTATTGGCCTGCAATATAATGCGGGTTTACTCGGCGAGTTTCGCCAGGCGACGCATCAGCTGGAACAGCGCTTTGACATACTGGGGCGGGATGATCTAACCGTGCTGTTGTTGCAGTTACGCCGGGCTGAGAAAGACTTTTTATTGCGTAAAGATCTGGCGTATGCAGAGCAGTTTGACAAGCTAATTTTACAATTAAACCAGCAGCTTAATGGTGATAATGACAGCCAGCGGCTGGCGCAGCTATATCAGCAACAATTTGCTGCCTTAGTCAAGGCGATGCAGCAGCTGGGGCTGGATGAAACGCAAGGCGTCACCGGCGTTATGCGTAAAGCGATTCAAGGCACCGAAGGTAGCCTGCAGGCATTATCGTCGCAAACAGGCCAGGCGATAACCGCTGCCGTAGCGTCAACCCAACAGCTGGCTATTGCCGTGTTTGTGCTGGTGCTGGTGTCGGTTTTACTGCTAGTTGTGCTGACCAGCCGCAGTATTTTGCGCCCGGTAATGGAAGTGTGTCAGGCGATTGGTCTTATCCGGGCCAATAACGATTTTCGTATGCGGGTCGCTGTTGCCGGTAAAGATGAGATGACCAGGCTTGCGACCGATTTTAATGCCATGCTGGGCGATTTTCAGGATTTGATTAAAACAGTGAATCAGGCGCTGGAAATGCTCGACCAGGCCACTAACGAGCTGGCTCAGTCTACTGCTGATACCAGCCGCGGTATGCAGCAGCAACAAAATGAAACCGATATGGTGGCTACCGCCGTGACGGAAATGGGTGCCACCATCAATGAAATTGCAGCGAATACGGAAACCACTGCTGCCAAAGCCGAGGCTACCAATCAAAATGCGCAAAGCGGCCGCACTGAAGTGCAGCAAACGGTGCAACGCATTAACCAGTTGTCAGAGCGGCTGCAAAATGCCACTAATGTAGTGGCCGAGCTGGAAATAGATAGCCAAACCATAGGCTCAGTGCTGGATGTGATCCGCGCTATTGCTGAGCAAACTAATTTACTGGCGTTAAATGCCGCGATAGAAGCTGCCAGAGCCGGCGAGCAGGGCCGGGGCTTTGCCGTGGTGGCCGATGAGGTACGAAATCTGGCAATGCGCACCCAGGATTCGACCCGGCAAATAGAAAGTATTGTCGGCGGCCTGCAGGGGCGCACGCACAATATCGTGCAGGTAATACAGGATTGCCGGCAGCAGGGTGAAGACAGTGCCGGGCAAGCCAATGTGGCGATGCAGTTACTCAGTGACATCACCAGCGACGTTACCAATATTATGGATATGACCACACAGATTGCCGCTGCCATTGAACAGCAAAGCCATGTGGCGGCCGAAGTGAATCAGAATGTGGTGAAAATACGTGACTTGTCAGATGAAACCTATGGCCATGCCAGACATAACGCCAGTATCAGTGAAGAGGTGGCGCAGCAAGCCGCGCGTTTACATCAGACCGTCGATCGGTTTCAGGCTTAAGCCAGGTGTTTGCGCCGGTTTTAGCGGCTAGGGCTGAAACTTGATACTAATTAAACTATCACGCTGCGCGTTTATCGCGCGCAGCTGTTGCAGGTAGTCTTGCCACAACGCCTGTTGTTGCTCAGCCAGTTGTTTCAGATAGCTCCAGCTATAAATGCCACTGTCGTGGCCATCATCAAACACCAGTTTTATCGCGTAATGGCCGACAGGCAGCAGTTTACTGATAGCGACCTGCTTTTTATTCGTGACCAGTTTCGGTTTGCCGTGGCCACGTACTTCAGCCGACGGCGAGAACACCCGTAAAAACTCGGCGCTGAAACCGGCGCTGTCGCCATTGCTGAAGCTGACATCTAACTGCCGGCTGCGCTGATGGTAGTGCAACCGGCTGACAACGACTGGCTCGCTGTTTTGCATTACAAAATAAACCGGCTTAAGTCGTCGTCTTTTACCAGTGCGCCTAAGTGTTTTTCTACATAGGCGGCATCAACTTCGATATGTTCACCGGCGTGATCCGCTGCGTCATAAGAAATTTCTTCCAGCAAGCGCTCCATTACGGTGTACAGGCGACGGGCGCCGATATTTTCTGTGGTTTCGTTAACTTGCCAGGCGGCGGCGGCCAGGCTTTTGATGCCGTCGTTGCTAAAGGTTAAGTTCACGCCCTCGGTGGCCAGCATGGCAATAGATTGCTCGGTTAAAGAGGCTTTGGGCTCTGTTAAGATGCGTTCAAAATCGGCGGCACTTAAGGCTTCCAGCTCAACGCGGATCGGCAGACGGCCTTGCAGCTCGGGCACTAAATCCGACGGCTTACTCATTTGAAATGCGCCAGAGGCGATAAACAGAATATGATCGGTTTTAACCATGCCGTGTTTGGTATTGACGGTGCAGCCTTCAATCAGCGGTAATAAATCGCGCTGTACCCCTTCGCGAGATACGTCCGGGCCACTGGTTTCACCGCGTTTGCAGATCTTGTCAATCTCATCGAGAAACACGATACCGTTTTGCTCTACGGCTTCCAGCGCCTGTGCTTTCAGCTCTTCCGGGTTCACCAGTTTGGCGGCTTCTTCTTCAATCAGCTGTTTTAGCGCATCTTTAATTTTCAGCTTACGTTTTTTCTTTTTATCCTGACCCAGGCTTTGAAACATGCTTTGCAGCTGCGACGTCATCTCTTCCATGCCCGGAGGTGCCATAATTTCTACACCGATATTCGGCTGGGCTAAGTCGAGCTCGATATCTTTGTCATCCAGTTGACCTTCGCGCAGTTTTTTACGAAAAATTTGCCGGGTATTGCTATCTGCGGCCGGCTTGTTGTCCGCATCGCTCCAGCTGTCTTTGGCTGGCGGTAGCAGTACATCTAAGATGCGCTCTTCTGCTGCTTCTTCGGCGCGAAAGCGGTTTTTTTCAATGGCCTGTTCACGAAACATCTTTACCGCGCTGTCGGTCAAGTCACGGATAATGCTTTCGACTTCTTTGCCAACATAGCCCACTTCAGTGAACTTGGTTGCTTCGACTTTAATAAAAGGCGCATTGGCCAGCTTCGCCAGACGGCGGGCAATTTCAGTTTTACCGACGCCGGTTGGGCCAATCATCAGGATATTTTTCGGTGTAATTTCCTGGCGCAGCGCCGCATCAAGCTGCATACGGCGCCAACGGTTACGCAGCGCAATAGCAACAGCACGTTTAGCGTTATTCTGGCCGATAATATGCCGGTCCAGCTCATGGACGATTTCTCTTGGGGTCATGTCAGACATCAGGGTACCTGCCTATAATTCTTCAATGGTCTGGTGCTGGTTAGTGTAAACGCAGATATTGCCGGCAATCGTCAGGCTTTTTTCTACGATGTCACGTGCACTTAAGTCAGTATTCTGCAGTAAGGCGGTTGCCGCAGCCTGGGCGTAAGGGCCGCCACTGCCAATAGCAATCAGGTCGTGTTCAGGCTGCACCACGTCACCGTTGCCGGTAATGATCAGTGAGGTATTGGCATCGGCTACCGCCAGCAGGGCTTCCAGTTTGCGTAGCATGCGGTCGGTGCGCCAGTCTTTGGCCAGCTCGACGGCAGCACGCATTAAATGGCCCTGATGGAGCTCCAGCTTGGCTTCAAAACGTTCAAATAGGGTAAAGGCGTCGGCGGTACCGCCGGCGAAACCGGCGATCACTTTGTTGTTGTACAGGCGGCGTACTTTACGGGCATTGCCTTTCATTACGGTGTTGCCAAGTGAAACCTGGCCATCACCGCCGATGGCAACGTGGCCATCGCGGCGGACAGAAACAATAGTGGTCATGAATAAGCCCTGTGGCGTAATTAACTTAACGCCTTAAGTGTGGCTGCATCAGGTTAATTTCAAGACCAGTTCCAGATCTGGCAGGTATTTATGCTTTGCTCGCGTAAGCGGTTGCGGTCGGCGGTGGCCTGGCGTTTTGATTCGTATGGCCCAAGCACTACCCGGTACCAAACGCCGTTGCTACCTTCAGTGCGGCGCACTTCTGAGCTAAAGCCGACAAAAGCGATCTGTGCTTTCATCGCTTCTGCCTGCTTTTGCTCACGGAAAGAGCCGCATTGCATCTGATAAGGGCCACCGGTTTGCTGCTGTTCGGCAACGTCGACTTTAACCTCTTTATTTTCCAGCTCTTTTATATACTGGTAAGGCTCCTGCGCCGGTTTAGCCGGTAGCTCGTCTTTTTTCGCCGGGCTTGGCACCGGTTTAGCCGGCGTCACGGTAACGGCGGGTTGCTGATTTAAAAACCATAGAAAATACACAAAGCCACTGATCAGCAAAGCGGTAACAATTAATAACAGCCAGGGTTTTGCTGTGCTGCCGGAGCTGGCCGCGCTGTTTTTACGGGCAGGGCGGCGACTGGCCGGTTTGGTTTTAGGCCGGCTGGCTTTGACATAGTCTTTTTGTGGCATAAGGAGGCGGTTACTCTTACTTCAGCGTTGGCGGCTATTCTACAAGGTTGCACAGAAAAAGAAACCTGACGGCCGTCCCGGTTTGGTTAACTCAAATCGGTTGGGTCAACATCCAGCTGCCATTTGATCTTCCGGCTCAGTGGCCAGCTCGCCAGTTCAGCCAGTAACAGTGTCAGTGCCTGATGCATAGCACCGCGACTGGTACAATACAGTTGTAATTGCCAGCGGTAATAACCGGCGCGGCGTTCCATTGGCGCCGGGATAGGGCCCAGCAGCTGCAAGGCGGGAAATTGTCTGGCGCACTCGGCCAGTTGTTGCAGCCATTGCTGGCAGTGCTGTGACTGATGCGCCTGAGCACTAAACAGGGCCAGCTGTTGATACGGAGGCAAGCAGGTTTGTGCCCGTTCGTGCAAGGCGCTGCGGGCAAAGGCGGCGTAGCCGTTTTGAATAATATCCTGTAACAAGGCATGTTCAGGATAATGGGTTTGCAGCAATACAGTACCCCCACTGCTGCCCCGGCCGGCGCGGCCGGCGACCTGGGTTATTAACTGTGCGAGTTGCTCGGGGGCACGAAAATCACTGCTGTATAGCGCGCCATCAACATCAACAATCACCACCAGACTCACATTGGGAAAATGATGGCCTTTGGCCAGCATCTGGGTGCCGACGATCAGGCGGGCGCCGTGTTGATGTATTTCATCCAGCGCCTGATGCAGCGCACCTTTGCGCCGGGTGCTGTCACGGTCAAGCCGGGTAATGGCGATATCGGGGAATAACTGTTGCAGGTTTTCTTCCAACTGCTCTGTGCCCTGACCCAGGGGTTTAAGCTGAGTGCTGCCGCAGCTGCCGCACTGGCGGGGGATGGCCTTGCTGGCACCGCAATGATGACAGACTAACTGCCGGCTTTGTTTATGGTAAGTGGTAAAGGCGCTGCAGCGCTGGCATTCTGTCAGCCAGCCGCATTCCTGACAGCTTAATGCCGGGGCAAAACCACGCCGGTTTAAAAACAACATCACCTGATGGCCCAGTGCCAGCTGTTGTTTAACCGTCGCCAGGGTTTGGCTGGCTAAACCGTATTGCAGTACCTGCTGCTTTAAATTAACCAGTTCAAAGCGGGGCAGCGCCTGGCCGGCCGCCCGATCAGGCAAGGGCAGATGGATAAAACGCTTGTTCAGCGCATTATGCAAACTTTCCAGGCTGGGCGTGGCTGAACCGAGCAAAATAGGACAGTGCTGCAAGGCGGCGCGTTTAATAGCTAAATCGCGGGCGTGATAGCGAAAACCGTCCTGCTGCTTTAACGACTGATCGTGTTCTTCGTCGATAATAATCAGCCCCAGGCGCCAGAACGGCAAAAACAGCGCCGAGCGGGTACCAACAATAATGGCCGCCGCGCCACTACTGGCCTGTAGCCAGCAATGTAAGCGCTCGCTATCGCTAAGTGCCGAGTGCCAGCAAAGTACCGGCACGTCAAACCGCGCCTGAAAGCGTGCCAGTGTTTGCGGTGTTAAGCCAATTTCCGGCACTATGACCAGTACCTGCTGTTGCTGACATAACAAGCTGGCAATGCTTTGCAGATAGACCTCGGTTTTGCCCGAGCCGGTAACGCCTTCCAATAGCAAGCGTTCAAAACGGCCAAAGGCCTGAGTGACGGCGCTGACGGCTAAGGCCTGGGCACTGGTAAGTTTTAGCCCGGTGACAGGCTTAGGCGGGGCGGCAAAAGGTGTGGCCGGCACAATATGTTCTGCCACCAGCTGTTTATCCAGCAGCTGTTTTAACGTGGGGCGCCGGTGTTGCTGCAACAGCACAGATTCACTGAGCGGATGCTTGTGCAGCGCTTGCCATAATGCGTGTTGTTTCGCTGAACGTTTTAGCGCATCGGCGCTTAGCTGCTGTCCCTGCGTGGTTAGGGCATAGGCTTTGGGTTGGTAGTCATCCAGGTTACGGCCTTCACGTAGCAGTGCCGGTAAGGCGCTGATTAGCACTTCGCCCAGCGGATGGTGATAATAATCGGCGGCAAAGCTGAGTAAACGGCAAAGCAGCTCTGGCAGCACAGGGCGGCTATCCAGCAGCGCCAGTACTGGCTTGAGTTTGTCCACGGCAAAGCCATCTGCCGGAGCTAACTGCCAGATAATACCGACTAACTGGCGGCTGCCAAAGGGGACCCGCACGCGACAACCAACCTGCGCCGGCAGCGCGGGGTCTATCAGGTAGTCAAAATGTTGTCTTAGTGGCACAGGCAAGGCCACACGTACGACTGTCACGGCAGCTCCCGGTTATCAAGCAGCGTTTAAGTGTAAGGACAGGGCAGGCAAATGCCAAGCAAAACAAAATTTATCAGAAGCGTGCTTTGTGTATTGCAACTTGGTTGGCTATCTATTAAGCTACGCGCCCTTAATTAACTGTAATTACGTATGGTGTCTGGCAAAGCGATTGACCAGATAGCGATACGGCCTAACGAGGTAAACCATGAAACCAGGTATTCACCCAGAATATAAAGAAATTACTGCAACCTGTACTTGCGGTAACTCATTCAAAACCAAATCTGCACTGTGCAAAGACATCCACTTAGACGTGTGTTCAGCTTGCCACCCATTCTATACCGGTAAGCAGAAAGTGTTAGACGTAGGCGGCCGTGTTGACCGCTTCAAAAAGCGTTTCTCTGTACTGGGCAACCGTTAATCGGTATCCGCCTGTTCAGCAAAAAAGCACCTGCGGGTGCTTTTTTTGTGCCTGTCGTTTGGCTGTTTTTTGTGCAAATAGCCGGTATCAGCCAAAAAAATATTTTTATCTATCCGCTATGTTGCTCTGTGGCACGGTATTCATAGCAGTAAATTTTAATTAATGGCTATTTTTCATGTAGTTAAATGCTATTTGCCGACAATGGCACTCATGGCGCTCAGCGCGATCGCTGAGCCAATCTGGCATCTTTATGCGTTGCCGTTCACATCTGTATGCAGTGCTACGCCCCATCTGGAGTGTAGATGGCCAGACGTCTCTTGGCGCTGAGCCGTTTTATTGTTATAACAATTGCCGTTACGACTAAAGTGGTATGGCGTCTGTTGATGTTTTACGCTGGTACGATCAGACTGATTCTGTTTCTCTTCTGTGCTGCAGCTCTTTAGAATAAGCCTCCCTCAGCGTGACGATACGACTATAACAATACGCTTAGCCCTACAAACAGCAGGATAGAACCTATGGCAGATTTCAGAGAACAGGCACTGCGTTATCACGCTGAGCCTACACCCGGCAAAATCAGTATTGAGATCAGTAAACCGGCCGAGACGGTGACCGATCTGGCATTAGCCTACAGCCCCGGTGTCGCCGAGCCGGTGCGCGAAATTGCTGCAGATATCGACAATGTGTACAAGTATACGGCTAAAGGCAATCTGGTGGCGGTGATCACTAATGGCACGGCGATATTAGGTTTGGGTAATCTCGGACCTATGGCCTCTAAGCCGGTAATGGAAGGTAAGGCGCTGTTATTTAAGCGTTTTGCAAATCTGGATTCAATCGACATTGAGGTGTCGCACCGCACTACCGAAGAGTTTATCAATACGGTAGCGAATATTGCCGATACCTTTGGCGGTATTAACCTGGAAGACATTAAAGCACCGGAGTGCTTTGAGATTGAAAAAGAGCTGATTAAACGCTGCAAAATTCCGGTATTTCATGATGACCAACACGGCACAGCGATTGTTACCGCTGCCGGTATGCTAAACGCCCTGGAAATTCAGGGCAAAGATATTAAAAACGCGATCATCGTTTGTATGGGCGCCGGTGCGGCAGCCATTGCCTGTATGGAGCTGCTAATTAAGTGTGGTGCCCAGCGCGAGCATATTTATATGCTGGATACCAAAGGGGTCATTCACACCCGGCGCAATGATTTAAACCAGTACAAACTGCTGTTTGCCAACAATACCGACAAACGCACGCTGGAAGATGCACTAACCGGTGCCGACGTGTTTGTTGGGGTGTCCGGCCCTGACGTATTGCCGCCGGAAGCATTAAAACTGATGGCGGATAAGCCGGTCATTTTTGCCTGCTCGAATCCGGATCCGGAAATTAAACCTGAATTGGCGCATGCGGCACGCAATGACATCATTATGGCCACCGGGCGCTCGGATTATCCGAATCAGGTGAACAACGTATTGTGCTTCCCGTTTATTTTCCGTGGCGCACTGGATGTGCGTGCCAGCGTGATTAATGACGAGATGAAACTGGCGGCGGTAAATGCCATTCGTGCTATTGCTAAAGAGCCGGTGCCGCAGGAAGTATTAACTGCCGCCAAGGTGGATGCGCTGCATTTCGGTAAAACCTATATTATCCCTAAGCCAATGGACCCGCGCTTACTACCGCGCGTCGCCCGTGCTGTGGCGGAAGCGGCTGTCGCCTCTGGCGTTGCCCGTATTGCGCTGCCGGATAATTACTATCGCTAATCACTGCCGCTAGCGGCAAACACCGTCAGACAACAAAAAGCCGGTAGCAAAACCGGCTTTTTACGTTGTGCGTAGGTTTATACCCGGAATAAGCGGGTAATGCTTTCCAGGTTCTGTGCCAATGCCGCCAGCTCGCTGCTGGCTTTGGCGATATGGCCGGCGCTTTCTGAGCTATGTTCGGTATTTTTAAAGATCGCATCCACATGACTGACAATTTCGCTGGCCATATTTTGCTGATCGTCGGTCGCGTCAGCAATTTGCTGATTCATCAGGCGGATTTGCGCAATACTGTTGGTGATTAATTGCAAAGCATCGCCAGCCTGATTGGCGGACTGCACGCTGTGATCAGCCTGGGCCGTGCTTTGCTGCATTTTTTGCACCGCCTGGCGCGCAGCAGTTTGCAGCTGTTCTATAGTGCGCTGAATTTCTTCTGTTGATTTTTGTGTACGCGAAGCCAGGGTGCGCACCTCATCGGCTACCACGGCAAAACCGCGGCCCTGCTCGCCAGCACGGGCGGCTTCGATGGCAGCGTTCAGTGCCAGTAAATTAGTTTGCTCGGCAATGCCCTTAATCACGCTAAGTACAGTACCAACCTGATTCGCATCTTTTTCCAGTTGTAAGATCACCTCAGAGGCTTCCTGCACATTGCCGGCCAGCTGCTGAATATTCTTTACCGTGGCGATAACGGTATGCTGGCCTTGATCTGCCGCGTCACTGGATTGATTAGCCGCTGTTGCCGCTTCATTGGCACTATGTACCTCGGCCACGACGCTGGCGCTCATCTCATCGACAGCGTGCTTGGCCTGGTTAGCGGCCTGACGCTGCTGCGCTATGGTGTTGTTAGTGTCGTCAGTCAGCTGATGTAAGTCCTTTGCCAGCGCAGAAAGCGGCACGGCAGTATTAACGATGTCTTTCACCACATGTTGCAGTTTTTGCATAAAGATATTAAACCAATGCGCCAAGTCGCCAAGTTCGTCAACACTGCGGGTTTCAATCCGTGCGGTTAAATCACCATCTTCTTTCGCCAGGCTCTGCAACGAACTGATCATATTCGCTAAACTATTTTGAATGCCGCTGGCGACCGGGAAGGCGGTGCCAAACAACACCAGCGTGGTAATAATACCCATAATGATACCAACGGTGATCAGGGTGCCGGCCTGTTCACTGGCATCATCAATGCTGGCCGTGAACTGCTGCAGGCGCTGGTCGCGAAATTGGCCGAGTAAAAGGGCAGTGTTGTCGTAGTCGGCATTCATTTTTTCTGAGCGTTGCGCCAGGGTGCTAAAGTCGGCCGTGTTATTGATCATCTGCTGTGACACCTGATACGCCACCTGGTAATAGGCATCATAGCTTTGCTGCACCTGACTGACGGCACCGGCGTAATCACGGTTTAACTGGGCAATGCGTGCTAAATCCTGAGCGAACTGCTTGCTGAAATTGGCGGCACCGCTCAGGGCTTCTTCGTCGCCTGTAGTGACCGCACTGGCCAGAGAGTCTTTGACCCGCTCCAGCAACACCAGCGAGCTTTGGGCTGACTGCAATACCGGAAATTGCACATCCCGGGTTTGTTCCAGCGTGCTGACGTTGTTCAATGCCGTATTGCTGGCCAGAATGAGATAAATAATAAAACTTAAAGTGCCGATAAGCGGGATCAGGTAAATCTTCTTTGCGATAGACAGACGTCGTAACACATCCATACTGCGGGCCCCTGTGATGCTGGTAGCGTTATTATTAGAGTTTGTTTTAGCGCAGTATAGTGCTTTATTTCGGCAAATGCTTGTTGTAGTTGGTGTTAAGTGCAGGAAAAAAATAGCCCGGTAGGCACCGGGCTAAATAGCAAAACAAGCAGCTTACTGTTTTGCGCGTTCAAATGAGGTCAGAATTTCTGCTTTGGCCGCTGCAGCGTCACCCCAGCCATTTACTTTAACCCACTTGCCCGGTTCCAGCTCTTTGTAACGCTCGAAAAAGTGCTGAATTTGCTTTTTCAGCAATTCGTCTACATCGTTAATATCTTTAACATGGTCATACAGTTTAGTCAGTTTGCTGACCGGTACCGCAATCACTTTAGCATCTTCGCCAGACTCATCCGACATAAACAGAACACCCACCGGGCGGCATTTAATCACGGCACCGGGTACCAGCGGATAAGGGGTTGGTACTAGCACATCAACCGGGTCACCATCCAGTGACAGTGTCTGGTTTACAAAGCCGTAGTTGCACGGATAAAACATCGGCGTCGCCATAAAGCGGTCTACCCATACGGTGCCGGTATCTTTGTCTACTTCGTATTTAATTGGGTCGGCATTGGCCGGGATCTCAATAATAACGTTAATTTCTTCTGGCAGGTTTTTACCTGCGGCAACATCACTTAAGCTCATGGCCTGGTCCTTTAGTTCATTAAAACAGTGCAAAAAATGGCGCTTATTATAGCGCCACAATTAAAAATGGCTATTGCTGATGATAGGCAACACAGCTTTCTACTTCGTGCTTAGAGCCTAATATCACTGCCACCCGCTGGTGAATATCGGTGGGTACGATGTCCATAATACGCTGATAGCCGGTAGAGCTCATGCCACCGGCCTGTTCTACCAGAAAACTCATCGGGTTGGCTTCATACATTAGTCGCAGTTTATCCGGTTTGTTGGCATCTTTAGTATCACGCGGATAAGCAAAGATACCGCCGCGGCACAATACACGGTGTACATCACCCACCATGGCGGCTATCCAGCGCATATTGTAATTTTTACCGCGCGGGCCTTCTTTGCCTTTTAATAAGTCGGCGATATAAGCTTGCATAGGCGCCTGCCAGTAACGCTGGTTTGACATATTAATAGCAAATTCGGCGGTGTATTTCGGGATGGCTGCTTGCTCTTGTGTCAGTAAAAAGCCGCCATAGGTTTTATCCAGCGTATAAAGCCGGGTGCCTTTGCCGGTAGTTAATGCCAACATCGTTGACGGGCCATATAGCACATAGCCAGCCGCCAGCTGCGCGCTGCCTGGTTGTAAAAACTGTGCCGCATCGTCGGCGGCCAATTCTGCTTTGGCCGGCAGAATGGAAAATATGGTGCCGATTAAGCTATTGATATCAGTGTTGGAAGAGCCATCCAGCGGGTCAAACGTCACCAGATACTTGCCGTTGGGGTTACCGGCAACGGTGTCATCTTCTTCTTCTGAGCTGATGGCTTTAACGACGCCGGTTTCCAGAATGACCTCTTTTAACAGCTCATTGGCAATAATATCGAGTTTTTTCTGCGTTTCCCCTTGAATATTCTCGCCAAGGGTAGAACCTAGTACTCCAGCCAGTTCACCCTGGCTGACACGAAAAGAGATTTCCCGGCAGGCCGCCAGGATAGTTTTTATCAGTGAAATCAGGTCGCTGTCGACTCCATCCTGTTGCAGTACTGGCGAGATGCGGCGCATGTGATAGGTTCCTTTTCGGTAATAATTTTGCTTAAGCTACAGAGGCTGGCGTATTTTAAAGAATTTCTGCACAAATTGCAGGTATTACTGCGCTGCTGTGTGTATTTGCTACAATGGCGCAGCTTAATTTTCAGGATAACTTATGCATATTCATATACTCGGCATCTGTGGCACCTTTATGGGCGGTATTGCCGCTATCGCAAAATCATTAGGCCACAAAGTTACCGGCGCCGATGCCAATGTTTACCCGCCAATGAGCACGCAACTTGAGCAACTAGGCATTGAGCTGACACAGGGCTGGGACCCGGCGCAGCTGGAGCCGGCGCCGGATTTAGTCATTATTGGCAATGCCTTGTCGCGCGGTAACCCGGCAGTAGAATATGTATTAAACACCCATTTACGTTATAGCTCCGGCCCGCAGTGGCTGGCTGAGCAGGTGCTGTTTGACCGCTGGGTGCTGGCGGTATCGGGTACCCATGGCAAAACCACCACCAGCACGATGCTGGCGTGGATCTTAGAGTGTGCCGGTTTAAAGCCGGGCTTTTTAATTGGCGGGATCCCGCAAAATTTTGACTGCTCGGCTCGCTTAGGCGAGTCACCGTTTTTTGTGATTGAGGCCGACGAGTACGATACCGCCTTTTTTGATAAGCGCTCTAAGTTTGTGCATTACCGGCCACGCACCCTGGTAATTAACAATCTGGAATATGATCACGCCGATATTTTTCCGGATTTAGCCGCCATTCAGCGCCAGTTTCATCATTTGTTGCGTATGGTACCGGCCAATGGTTTAGTGTTGTCGCCGGAAGATACGCCCGCTGTCAGCCAGACACTGGATATGGGCTGCTGGAGCGAGCGGCAAAGTTATGGCAAGGACTGGCGGGCAGAACTGCTAAGCGCTGATGGCAGCCATTTTGCGCTGTACCTACAGGATAAGCTGCTTGGCGAGCTTAACTGGCAGTTAAGCGGCCAGCATAATGTCGATAATGCCGTGATGGCGATTGCCGCCGCACGCCATGCCGGTGTACCGGTAAACGTTGCTTTGGATGCGTTAACACGTTTTGTCGCGCCAAAACGGCGAATGGAGTTAAAAGCCGATGTCGCCGGTATTAAGGTATATGATGATTTTGCCCATCACCCTACCGCCATCAGCACGACTTTGCAGGGTATCCGCAATAAAGTGGGCCAAAGCCGGGTGCTGGCCGTATTGGAGCCACGTTCAAATACCATGCGCATGGGCGTGCATCAGGCTGCGCTGCCGTTGGCGTTGGCACTGGCCGACCAGGTGTTTTTATATGAGCCGGCCAATGCTAACTGGTCGCTTGATGCGCTAAGCCGCGCTTTAGCTCCCAAAGCCAGCCTAAGCCGGGATATTGATGTTTTAGTGACACAGCTTAGTGAGCAGGCCGGGCAGGGCGATAGTATCGTCATTATGAGCAACGGCGGCTTTGGCGGCATACACGACAAGCTGATTAGCGCCTTAAAGCGCAAATGGGAGCATTAATGCAGACGCAAAAACAAGTTACCCTGGCTTTTAGCGGTGCGTCAGGCGCGCCTTACGGTTGGCGCCTATTAGAGCTGCTGTTGGCGCAGGGTGTGCAAGTGCATTTGTTGGTATCCAGTGCTGCCCGGGTGGTGTTTGCCACTGAGCATGATATTAAGCTGCCGGCGGCACCGGATAAATGCACACAAATGTTGCTGGCACACTTTGGCTGCGACAGTAGCCTGCTTAAGGTGTACGGCAAAGATGACTGGTTCTCGCCGGTCGCCTCGGGCTCGGCTGCGCCAAAACAAATGGTGATTTGCCCCTGTTCTACCGGCACGGTATCCAGCATTGCCACCGGCGCCAGTGATAATTTAATTGAGCGCGCCGCAGATGTGGTGATTAAAGAAGGCGGCCAGTTAATTTTAGTGCCGCGCGAAAGCCCGCTTAGCGCTATTCATCTGGAAAATCTGCTAAAGCTGGCAAAATTAGGCGTTACTATTATGCCGGCGGCGCCGGGCTTTTATCATCAGCCGAAACAAATCAGTGATTTAGTCGATTTTATGGTGGCACGTATTCTTGATCATTTGAAGTTGCCACATCAGTTAGTTAACCGCTGGGGTTATGACAACAGACAAGATACAGGAGAGCAGCATTGAGTTTAGCCTTAGATATTCAGGGTCTGCATAAGGTATATAAAAGCGGTACTGTGGCGCTAAGCGGTATCGATTTACAGGTAAAACGGGGCGATTTTTTTGCTCTGCTGGGCCCGAACGGTGCTGGTAAAAGTACCACTATTGGCGTAATCAGCTCGCTGGTGAATAAAACCCAGGGCAGCGTTAAGGTATTCGGTTTTGATCTGGATACCGAGCTTGAAGCCGCCAAAAGCCAGCTTGGTTTAGTGCCGCAAGAGTTTAACTTTAACCAGTTTGAAACCGTGCTGCAGATAGTCGTTAATCAGGCCGGTTATTATGGCGTGCCGAAAAAGCTGGCGCTTGAGCGCGCGGAAAAATACCTCGGCCAGCTTGGGCTGTGGGATAAGCGCCATGCCCGCTCGCGCGAGTTATCCGGCGGTATGAAGCGCCGCTTAATGATAGCCCGTGCGCTGATGCATGAACCCAAGCTGCTGATTTTGGATGAACCGACCGCCGGTGTGGACATCGAACTTCGCCGCTCAATGTGGGAGTTTTTACGTCAGATAAACCAGCAAGGCGTCACCATTATTCTTACCACGCACTATCTGGAAGAAGCCGAAATGCTGTGCCGTAATATCGCTATTATCGATAAAGGCCGCATTATCGAAAACACCACGATGAAAGCGCTGCTGAGCAAATTAACACTGGAAACCTTTGTGCTGGATTTAGCTGGCGATCCTGGTGCGGTTAAATTAGAGGGCTTTAGCTGGCGGGTGCTGGATGATCACAGCATAGAAGTGGATGTCGAAAAAGCGCAGGGCTTAAACCCGATTTTTGCCCAGTTAAGTGCGCAGGATATTAAGGTGTTATCAATGCGTAACAAAGCCAACCGCTTGGAAGAGCTGTTTGTCACCCTGGTAGAAAACGGCCGTGGAGGTGCCAAATGATTAAAGCGAATTATATGGTGGCACTGAAAAGTATCCTCGACAAAGAAACCAACCGCTTTTTGCGCATCTGGGTGCAAACCCTGGTGCCGCCGGCAATTACCATGACATTGTACTTTGTCATCTTTGGCAGCTTAATCGGCTCACGCATTGGTGATATGGGCGGCTTTAGTTATATGGAGTTTATCGTGCCCGGCCTGATTATGATGTCGGTGATCACTAACTCTTACGCCAATGTGGCATCGTCGTTTTTTAGTGCCAAATTTCAGCGCAACGTCGAAGAACTGCTGGTAGCGCCGGTACCTAACTATATTATCGTGCTCGGTTTTGTTGGCGGCGGCATGGCACGCGGTATGTTGGTGGGGCTTATTGTGACTATCCTGTCACTGTTTTTCGTTACCATTCAAATACATAATCTGGCAGTGATTGTGGTTACCGTGACACTGACCTCAATGCTATTTGCCTTAGGCGGTTTGATTAACGCGGTATACGCCAAGACTTTTGATGACATCAGCATTATTCCGACCTTTGTATTAACGCCGCTGACCTATTTAGGCGGGGTGTTTTACTCGCTCACCTTACTGCCGGGCTTTTGGCAGCATGTCGCCGCGTTAAACCCGGTGGTGTATATGGTTAATGCGTTTCGCTATGGCTTTTTGGGCGTGAGCGATGTCAGCTTATGGCTGGCGCTGGCCGTGGTAGTGGGCTTTATTGTGGTGCTGTTTAGCTATGCCATGTACCTGATTAACCGTGGTATTGGCTTGCGTAGCTAATATTCGGTTTCAGCAACGTATCAACGGATCGGTTTGCCCACGCCAATGCGCCGTAAACCCAGTCCCTGGGGGCTCGACTCATGCCTCCATGCGTTCAACGGTTGGCTTAGGGCAAACCGATCCTTTGCCTGAGTATCGGACGATTTTTTTGCAGACATTTTTCGGCGCTTGCAGTAAAGTGAGCGCCATTTTCCGGCTGTTTTAGTAACCGCTGAAACCGTATGCAGAGTAGCAAGCGCATGACAGAATCGAGCAAACGACAGGCAACAGCCTCTGAAGAAGCGTTATGGCGCATCTTTACCGTGCCGGAAGCACCTGACTCCACCCTGAGTATTATTGAGCAGAACCTGTCACAGAATCTGGCCGGGTTTTTGCGCGAAAGTATCGTCGCGGTAGAAAAGCCGCTGTGGCAGATTGAGCGTGATTTTCAGGCGCACCAAATTCCGCAAATGCCGAATTTTGTCTCAGATTACGCCGAAAGCCTGATGCAAAAGCTGGTAGCGCATTCGGTGCATACCGCGGCGCCAAGTTTTATTGGTCATATGACCTCAGCATTGCCGTACTTTGTGCTGTCACTGTCAAAAATGATGGTGGGGCTAAACCAGAATCTGGTGAAAATTGAAACCTCCAAAGCCTTTACGCCAATGGAGCGTCAGGTGCTGGGCATGATGCACCATCTGGTGTACGGCGAGGGCGACGGCTTTTATAAAAAATGGATGCACAGCGCTAACCACTCGCTGGGCGCTTTTTGCTCCGGCGGCACCATTGCCAATATTACGGCGCTGTGGATAGCGCGTAACCGCCTGCTAAAACCTGACGGCGACTTTAAAGGCATTGCCCGCGAAGGCCTGTTTAAGGCCATGAAACATTATGGTTATGATGGCCTGGCCATACTGGTGTCTGAGCGTGGCCATTATTCGTTAGGTAAAGCGGCTGACGTATTAGGTATCGGCCGTGAGTCACTGATCTCGGTGAAAACCGACGCCGACAATAAAATAGATACTGCCTTGCTGGCCGAGAAAATGGCTGAGCTTAAAGCCAATAATATCCGTGTGCTGGCGATTGTCGGCGTGGCCGGCACCACCGAAACCGGCAATGTTGACCCGCTGCATCAGCTGGCCGATCTGGCCGAGCAATATCAGTGTCATTTTCATGTCGATGCCGCCTGGGGCGGCGCAACCTTATTGTCGCAAAAGTACCGCCATTTATTAGCCGGTATTGAACGCGCCGATTCAGTTACCATAGATGCGCACAAGCAAATGTATGTGCCAATGGGGGCTGGCATGGTGGTGTTTAAACACCCGTCGGCCGCCCATGCCATTGAGCACCATGCTGAGTACATTTTGCGTAAAGGCTCAAAAGACTTAGGCAGCCAGACACTGGAAGGCTCACGCCCCGGTATGGCAATGCTGGTGCATGCCTGCTTGCAGGTAATTGGCCGCGATGGTTATGAAATTCTGATTAACAGAAGCCTGGAAAAAGCGCGCTATTTTGCCACCTTAATTGAACACAATATCGATTTTGAGCTGATAACCGAGCCAGAGCTGTGCCTGCTAACTTACCGTTATGTGCCGGCGCAGGTACAAAAAGCCATGGCTAAAGCCAGCCCGGAGCAATTGCAGCGCTTTAACGAGCTGCTAAATGGCCTGACCAAGTTTATCCAGAAACGCCAGCGCGAAGAAGGTAAGTCTTTTGTCTCGCGTACCCGGTTAACCCCGGCCAAATACCAGCGCCAGGAAACGATAGTGTTTCGTGTCGTGCTGGCCAACCCGCTGACCACCGAGCAAATTTTGCATGACGTGCTGGTGGAGCAGGATCAGCTGGCCCAGCTGGATAAAGAGTTCTACCCCAAATTACTGCATCTGGCAAAGGAGCTGGCGGCGTAAGCTGCCAGCTGCGCTAAACGAACAGTTTGTTCTGTTACAACTTAGCCGCTATTATCTGCTGACAGGGTTTTAGCAACGGATTGATATTATGCGTTCTGTTTTGATTTTACTGCCTTTATTACTTGGCTTAACGGCCTGCCAAAGCGCTTATTACTCGGCGATGGAAAAAGTGGGCGTGCATAAGCGTGATATTCTGGTCGACCGGGTTGAAGAAGCCCAGCAGTCGCAGCAGGAGGCGCAGCAGCAGTTTACATCGGCACTGGAGCAATTTAGCACACTGATCAAATTTGACGGTGGCGATTTACAGCGGGTGTACGAAGCCACCGACAGCGAGTATCAGGCCTGTAGCAAGGCTGCAGAAGATGTCAGCGCGCGGATTAACAGCATTGAAGCCGTGGCAGATGCCCTGTTTGCTGAATGGCAGGATGAACTGGACCAATACAGCAATGCCAAACTCAAACAAGACAGTGCAAAAAAGCTGGCCGATACCAAACGCCAATATACCAGCCTGCTAAAAACCATGCGCCGTGCTGAGCAAAGCATGCAGCCGGTGTTAGCGTCACTTAAAGACAACACCCTGTATTTAAAGCACAACCTTAATGCTAAAGCGATAGGGGCGTTAAAAGGCGAATTCAGCTCGGTGCAGCGTGATATCAGCAGATTGATAGGCGATATGAACAGCGCCATTACACAGTCTGAACAATTTCTTGCGACATTAAAACAATAAACTAAGGAGCTTGTATGTCAGGTCAGGGGTCAGGCGGTAACGTTATTGCGGCATTATGTAATGTGTTTATTCCGGGGTTAGGTCAACTGGTGCAGGGGCGTATCTTAGCCGCCATTATCTTTTTTGTGGTGTGTGCCGTTGGCTATGCGCTGTTCTGGCTGGTGATCCCGGCGATCATCGCGGCCATAGCCCATCTGTGGGCTATTATTGATGCAGCCAAGTTTAAGTCTTACGCCTAAATTGCCAGTACTAACGCCAGCGCCAGCAGGCTAAGCAACAAAGCCAGGCCGTAACACAACAGTTTACTGGCCTGGCGGTAGCCACATTGCAGATCGTGCAGGCCATGATGGATGCGATGTGCAGCATGAAACAGCGGTAAGCAAATAACGGCAGCGGTAACGAGCAGCGCCGGCACGCCATAAGCCGTGTGTAGCAGCGCCGACACACCGGCATAACTTAACCAGGGTGGGCTAACCAGCCCCAGTGGCCATAATATCCCCAGCACCAGCATCAGCGCCGGTAACAAGACCGCGAAACAGACACCACCTGCGCTAAACAGGGCCCACCAGATAGGTTCATCACTGCGTTTAGGTGTCTTCATCAGCTTACTCCGGCAAGCCATAGCAAGGTTATGATAACGGCGAGGCTGGCAAGCCATTGCCCGGCGACCATCAGCAGCGGTGGTGCCAGCGGCATTACCCGCGGAAACAGTGCAAAAAAGGTTTTTGCATGGTACAGGCTGGCTAAAAGTGCCAGTGCATTTAGTGCTATCACCCAACCTTGTTGCATAAACTGAGCAAATGACAACCATTGCATTTCACTGTGCTGCAGGCTGTATAAGCCATACAGCAGGCAGCCCAGGAAAAAAAGTAACGGCAGCACTGTGGCTTCGCGCAACATATATAAGCGGTAGTAGCGCTGCTGTAGCCACCAGTCGCGTGTCATCCTGCTGTGATAGGGTTTGCGCGCATTGTCAGGTGTACTCATAGCGACGCTCCTTAGATTTTAAACAGGTTAATAATAAAATCTTTAGCCGATTCGACCTTAGCCTGGTTCACCGCCGCGGCCGGGTCGAGTTGTTTCGGGCACACTTCTGAGCAGGAGCCGACAAAGGTGCAGCCCCAGGCACCATTGTTGCCGTTCAGTTGGCTCATACGGCTGGCTTTGCCGTTATCACGGCTGTCGAGGTTATAACGCTGGGCCAGGGTGATGGCGGCCGGGCCCAAAAATTCCGGGTTTAAGCCAAATTGTGGACAAGCGGCATAGCACAGGCCGCAATTAATGCAGTTAGAAAATTGCTGATATTTAGCCAGTTGCGCTGGTGTCTGCTTGTGCGGGGCCTTGTCATCTTTGTCGTTAATCAGATACGGCTGAATGGCCGATAAATGCGCCAGAAATGGCGTCATATCGACAATTAAATCTTTCTCAACGGCAAAGTGCGCCAGCGGTGCTATGTCGATAACACCGTTGTAATCACGTAAAAACGTTTTGCAGCCCAGTTTGGGTATGCCGTTTACCATCACACCGCACGAGCCGCAAATAGCCATCCGGCAAGACCAGCGCAGTGCCAGCGTTGGGTCTTGCTGTTGCTGCAGGCTGAGCAGCGCATCAAGCACTGACGTGGTGTGATCGCCACTGACGGTATAACGTTGTAACCTGGGGGTGTCGTCTTGCTCAGGATCATAGCGCTGAATGCGTAGCTGATATTCAGTCATGTTTTGCTCCTGCGTCGGCGGCCTGTTCTGCTGTGTTGAGTGCAGTTTCTAGAGCGCTGCCGTAGCGCCGTTCCGCTGGTGGCAGGCTGGTAATGCTGACATCCTGCCAGCTGAGTATGGGCTCGGCACCAGCCTGATAATACGCCAGGCTGTGTTGTAAAAAGCTTTTGTCATCGCGCGCTGTCATACCGCTATCCCGCCGCTGATGAGCGCCGCGCGATTCAGTGCGCGCCAGGGCCGCCGCGCAGATTGCCTGGGCTACGTCCAGGCTAAACCCAAGTTCCAGATATTGCACCAGTTCATTGTTAAACACCTTGCTGGTATCGGTCACTTTCAGGTTTTGATAGCGCGCCTGTAAAGCCTGTAGTTGCTGCTGACACTGTGTAAGGCCATCAGTATCGCGGTAAATACCACAGCCTTGTTCCATTGCCAGTGTCATGGCCTGGCGCAGCCGGGCCACACTGTCGTCTTTATTGCTGCCAAAACAGCGGCTTAACTGCTGCCCCTGCCGTTGATATTGTGCCGCTGACCAGGTGTCATTATTGCTACCCTGACAAGTGCGGGCATGTAAAGCCGCCTGCTCACCGGCAACCCGGCCAAACACTAACAGCTCGCTCAGCGAGTTTGAACCCAGCCGGTTGGCACCATGCAGGCCAACTGAGGCGCATTCGCCAACAGCATATAACCCCTGTAGTGTGGTTTGGCAGTTAATGTCGGTCATAATACCGCCCATGGTGTAATGCACCGCCGGGCGAATGGGGATCAGTGCACTGGCCGGGTCAACATTGACATAGGCTTGGGCCAGCTCGCAGATAAACGGCAAGCGCTGTTGTAAATGCGCCCGGCTTAAATGGCGTAAATCCAGATACACCACGGCGTGGCCATTATACTCATCGGTGCGCCCGGCCTGTTGCTCATGCCAGAACGCCTGCGATAATTTATCGCGCGGGCCCAGCTCCATCTGTTTGTTTTGTGGGTGCCCCAACGGCGTTTCAGGGCCCAGGCCATAGTCCTGCAGGTAACGATAACCGTGTTTATTGACCAGCACGGCGCCTTCGCCACGACAGGCTTCAGTAATTAAAATGCCGCTGCCGGGTAAGCCGGTGGGGTGATATTGCACAAATTCCATATCACGTAGTGCCACGCCATGACGAAAGGCCAGTGCCATACCATCGCCGGTGACAATACCGCCGTTGGTATTGTAGTGAAACACTCTGCCGGCGCCGCCTGTAGCCAGAATGACACTTTTCGCTTTGATCAGCACCAAGTCGCCGCTATTTAAGACTAATGCGACTACTCCGCAGACCCGGTTATCTTCGCGCAGCAAATCCAGCACCAGATATTCATCCAACCGCTGTATGGCCGGATACTTCAGACTGGTTTGAAACAGCGTATGTAGAATATGAAAACCGGTTTTATCGGCAGCAAACCAGGTACGTTCGGTTTTCATGCCGCCAAAACGGCGCACCTGTATGCTACCGTCTTGCTTACGGCTCCATGGGCAGCCCCAATGTTCCAGTTGCACCAGCTCCTGATACGCGTGTTTGACGAAAAACTCAACCACATCCTGCTCGGCCAGCCAGTCACTGCCTGTCACGGTATCGCTAAAGTGGGCCGCGGCGCTGTCTGCTGCCAGGGTGACAGCGGCAGCGCCGCCTTCGGCAGCCACAGTGTGGGAGCGCATGGGATACACTTTTGACAGCAGACTAATATGCAGGCCAGCATCGGCTTCAGCCGCGGCTATCGCCGCACGTAAGCCAGCACCGCCGCCGCCAACAACCACAATATCAGTGTGCAGGGTTTGCATCAGTTTACCCCGCTGCTATTGCCGGCCCAGTAAAGGCCGGTTGCCAGTAACAAAATAATCAGATGGATAAGACCAACGTTAAGTGCCAGATAAGGCTTAAGCTGCTGTGGTTGTCCGGCATTTCGCTGCACACCCGTCAGCAGTTTCATCGCCAGCGGCAGGCTGACCAGCACCAGCAAACTTTGCGCTGGTAATGCCGCTGTGCTGATACCCAGCAGCAATAGCAGATAACTTAACAGCAGCAAGCCGATAAAAATAATGGCGCTACGCTGCCTGCCGAGCACTATTGGATAGTGGCGCCGGCCGACCTGACGGTCTGCTTCAACATCAGGGAACTGATTTAGCAGCAACAGATTACTGACCAGGCAACTGACAATAGCGCCAGTAAACATTGCGCTGCTGCTAAGCGTATTGCTAAACACCCAGCTGGCACCTGTGGTCATAAACAGGCCAAAGCCCAGCCCGGGCGCCAGCAGGCACAGCAGAGGCGAGCGATTAATATACTGGGTGTAGGCATAAATAATCAGCACGCCGGGTATACCAATAAGCAGCAACTGCCAGCCTAGTTGCGCACTTAGGTATAAGCCACAGCCAATAACCAACAGCAAACTGGTGCTGGCTAAAATTAAGGTGGCACTGGCCGCTGTTGGCTGGCGCACCAGGGTGCCACTGCCGCCGCTAAAGGGGGTTTTATCGGTGAGAAAATCCAGGCCGGAGTTAAAATCAAAGTACTCATTAAAAGCATTGACGCTGATATGGGCGGCCAGCGCCATAAATAGCACCAGGCTAAACAGGCTGACAGAAAGGCTGCCTTGCAGGAACCAGCTAAGCGATGCGGCCAGTACGATACAGGCCAGAGTAAGGCTAAGAAAATTAACCCGGGCTACGCCCAGTAACGCTTTGAACATAATGTGCCTTCCTGCTACTAATTAAGTAATAGTATAGGCACAGTATATGACGGGTATTGATCTGCTTCAGGTTTTACACTTCGAGGTTGTCGATTAAGCGTGTTGTGCCAAGCGCCGCTGCCGCCAGGATCACTTTGGGCTGCTCTGCCGATGTTGCCAGGGTTAAGTCGTTGCGAGCGGAAATATCAATATAATCAGGCGTAAAACCCGCCGCGCTTAGCTCAGCTTTAGCGTGCTGCTCTAAGGCACGGTAATCATGGTTACCGGACAGAATATTATGGCGTAGTTGCTGCAATAGCTGATACAGCTTGGGGGCTAAAGTGCGCTGTTCAGCGGTTAAATAGCCATTACGTGAGCTAAGCGCCAGGCCATCAGCAGCGCGTTCGGTTGGCACGCCGATAATCTCAATTGGCAGCGACAAATCCAGCACCATCTGGCGGATAATCGCCAGCTGCTGATAGTCTTTCATGCCAAAGCAAGCCACATCGGGCTGTACCAGATTAAACAGCTTACAGACGATGGTGGATACGCCGCGAAAGTGCCCGGCGCGGCTGGCGCCACAGTGTAAATCGCCCAGCAGAGGCACTTCAACAAAGGTTTGAACGTCCAGGCCACGCGGATACATCAGCTCAGGCGTTGGCGTAAACAGCGCATCGGCATGATGGGCGCGCAAGCCGGCGCAATCAGCGTCCAGCGTGCGTGGGTATTTGTCTAAATCTTCGTTTTTGCCAAACTGCATCGGGTTAACAAAGATACTGGCAATAACGCGATCGGCGTGGTGTTTGGCGACATCAACCAGCTTCAGATGGCCCTGATGCAGGTTGCCCATAGTGGGCACGAAGGCGATTTTCTCGCCTTTATTACGCCAGGTGGCAATTTGTGCCCGCAGCGCCTCAACAGAAGTAATAATGTTCATACGGGTTAGAAACTATGCTCATTTGCCGGGAAAGTCTGGTTTTTTACTTCGGCAACATAGGCGGCAATAGCGCTTCTGATCTCACCGGTTTGTGCCAGATAATTCTTGGAGAATTTTGGAATATAACCACTGCTGATACCGAGTAAATCATGCATTACCAGTACCTGACCGTCGGTAACGTTACCGGCACCGATGCCGATAACCGGAATGGTGAGTGCTTGCGTAATGCGATTGGCCAAAGCCGTTGGAATGCATTCCAGCACCAGCAGCTGAGCGCCGGCGTCTTGCAGCGCTTTGGCCTGTGCCACCATGGCATCGGCG
Source organism: Rheinheimera pleomorphica (assembly GCF_011634895.1). Lineage (GTDB taxonomy): Bacteria > Pseudomonadota > Gammaproteobacteria > Enterobacterales > Alteromonadaceae > Alishewanella > Alishewanella pleomorphica. The sequence goes on from NZ_SIRR01000003.1 coordinate 550,731, forward strand.
GCGGCATCGGTTTTACCCTGTACTTTATAGCCACCGAAAATATGCACCGACTGTGGCGTTAAGCCTAAATGGCCGCACACCGGCACGCCGCGCTCGGTTAGCGCTTTTACCGTTGGCAGTAAAAAGTCGCCGCCTTCCAGTTTGACCATATTAGCGCCGGCTTGCATCAGCGGTACCACGCTTTGCAGCGCTTGCTCTAAAGTGCCATAGCTCATAAACGGCATGTCGGCAATCACAAACGCAGCAGGTGCACCGGCACGCACAGCACGGGTATGGTAGGCAATGTCATCAATGGTGACAGGCAGAGTGTCTGAGTGGCCTTGCAGCACCATGCCCAGCGAATCGCCAATCAGCAGCACCTCAACACCTTGTTCGGCAAATAATTTGGCAAAGCTGGCATCATAGGCGGTCAGCATAGTGATCTTGTCGCCTTGCTGTTTCATTTTCTGTAGTACGGCAGTGGTGATCTTAGCCATAATGTTCTCATCCGACCATTTAACGCAGGAGGCGCAAGATCGCACAAAGTGCTATCAGCTGCAACTGCTATGACGTTTTTGCAGGCCGTTTAGCGGCACCTGCGCAAGTAAAGAGGATAATACAGTACCGTCCGGCAGGCTAAGGTTGGGGGCAATTTCTGCCAATGGATACAGCACAAATTCGCGCTGCTTCAGACCGTAATGCGGCACCGTCAGCCGTTCGCTGTTAATAATATCGTCGCCATACAACAAGATATCTAAATCCAGTGTTCGTGGGCCCCAGCGCTCGTCTTTACGCTGCCGGCCTTGCTGCTGCTCTATCAGTTGCAGCGCATCCAGTAAGGCTTCCGCTGGCAGTTCAGTGTCCAGCGCAGCCACGGCATTAACATAATCGGGCTGGTCTTGCGGCCCCATCGGTTTGGAGCCATAAAATGACGATACAGCAATCAGCTGACTGGCCGGTAGCAGGCGCAGTGCGGCTACGGCCTGCTGTAACTGCGCCAGCGGTTGTGCCAGATTAGCCCCCAGACCTATATAACAGCGTACTCTCGCCATTAGTCGGCCGTGCGCTTGCGTTTGTAATTACGCCGCCGGCGCGGGCCTTTGTCGATACCGTCTTTACCCAGCTGATTAATCAGCTGCAAGCGGCCTTCGTCGTCGGCAAACTGGAAGCGTTCCCACCACAGTGCCAATTCGGTTAAGTCACCGCCTTCACTGGCGGCACGCAGCTGCAGAAAATCAAAGGCGCCACGAAACTTAGGTTGCTCCAGCAGTTTAAAGGCCCGCCGGCCCGCACGTTTGGTTAGGCGGCTTTGCAGCGCCCAAATGTCACGCATCGCCAATGTAAAGCGCTTCGGGATAGCAATAGTGCGCTGCACATCGTCCAGCACTTCAGTCATGGCGATATTCATCGCGTCTATTTCACTTAAACCATCAATGACTAACGCCTGGCTACGTAACTCGACCGGGTACCACAGCAGGGCAGCGAAAATAAATGCCGGCGTAACGGGTTTGTCTACTGCAACCCGGGCATCGGTATCTTGCAGGGCTTTGGTGGCCAGTAAAAAGGCTTTGCCTTCCGGCTCTTGTTTAAGCAGTTTATCCAGCTGTGGCAGCAACTGCTTTAATACCCGGGTGTCGCGCATCAGCATAAAGTTGTCAAAGGCTTTGCCAGCCAGCAGCAGCTTTACCAGTTCATCAAATAAGCGTGGCGCCGGAATGTTCTTCAGCAATACTGCCAGCTCTTTTATCGGCGCAGCGGTAGCAGGTGCAATTTGCATATTCAGTTTGGTGGCAAAGCGGATCGCACGCAGAATACGCACCGGATCTTCACGATAACGGGTTTCAGGGTCGCCGATAAGCTCAATCTTGCGCTCGGCAATGGCCTGCATGCCATTGGCGAAATCGTAGACTGAGAAATCGTTCACTGAGTAATACAGCGCGTTAATAGTAAAGTCGCGCCGCTCGGCGTCTTCTTCGATAGTGCCGTATACGTTATCACGCAAAATCTGGCCATGATCGCTTAAGCTGGCGGTTTTTAATTTGGGTGCGGTGCTCTCTTCATCATCTGCGCCGCTATGGTGGCCGCGAAAGGTGGCCACTTCAATTACTTCGCGGCCAAACACTACGTGTGCCAGCCTGAAACGGCGGCCAATAAGACGGCAATTACGAAATACCTGTTTGACCTGCTCGGGTTTAGCGTTGGTAACGACATCAAAGTCTTTCGGCTTTAGTCCCAGTAGCAAATCACGGATACAGCCTCCCACCAGGTAGGCATCAAAACCGGCGTCTTTCAGCCGATACAACACTTTAAGCGCGTTCGGGCTGATATCTTTGCGTGAAATAGCATGCTGATCGCGGCTTAACCGCTGTACTTCAGGCAGCAGGCTGGCTGCCGGCGTTGGCCGTTCAGTCCGGCGCGTTTTCTGTTTTGTCACCACAGTATTGCCGACGGTTTTGCTGGCTTTGGCCTTGCCACCAAAGGTGCGGCGGCAAAAATCTAACACTCGCGAAATAATGATATCTCTCCTACAGCGTGCAGCCTGATGCTGCGCTTAAAAAAACCGGCTAATAATACCGCAGCTACGGCGAAAAAAGAACGCATCCTGAAGCCGTTAAGCGAATTGAGTACAGTTAATTTCCTGCCGGCGTGGAATTATACTTAGTTGCCAGTGCGCTGTGGCCCAATCTAACTGCTGAGTGACCGGCGCTTGTTGCAGGTCGGTTGGTAACGATAGCCCCAAAAAAGCCAATACGTTAGCCATCACCTTGCTAACGGGCCACTGGCTAACCGGTTCGGCATGATTTTGTTTACTGAGCTTAAAGCCGGGTTTAATTACCGCCAGCGGCAAATGGCCGTACTGTGGTGCTACGGCACCCAGTAACGTGCAAAGTGCTTGCTGGCGCGGGGTCATTTGCAGTAAGTCGGCGCCGCGGATCACTTCGGTAATGCCCTGATCGATATCATCTACTACCACTACCAGCTGATAGGCAAACAGGCCATCACGGCGTTTAATAATGTAATCTTCCTGCGCCAGCGCTGCAGGTATCTGCTGCGGGCCAAAGATCAGATCGGTAAACTGGCTGGCTACCCCCTGGCTTTTTAAACGCCAGGCCAAAGGTTCCGTTGTCAGCTTGAGTGTTGCGCAGCGGCCAGTATAAATGCCGCCACTTTCACTGATTTGCTTACGGCTGCACTGACAGCCATAAATTAGCTGTTGCTGCTGCAAGTGCCGGAAAATCTGCTGATAACGCTCCAGCCGCTGGCTTTGGTACAGCACAGTGCCGTCCCAATGCAGGCCAAATTGTTCCAGCGTACGCAAAATATCACTGTCGGCACCGGGAACCATGCGGGGAGTATCAATATCCTCCATCCGCACCAACCACTGACCATGCTGGCTTTTCGCCTGCAGATAACTGCCAACAGCGGCAATAAGGGAACCAAAATGAAGCGGGCCGGAAGGCGAGGGCGCAAACCGGCCGATATAAGCGGAAGATGGTACGGGCATATTAGCCGCCCAGTTGCTTTTCCTTGATTTCAGCTAAGGTTTTGCAATCGATACACATATCAGCCGTTGGCCGGGCTTCTAAGCGTTTAATACCGATTTCAATGCCGCAGGTGTCGCAATAGCCGAAGTCTTCGTCTTCGATTTTCTGCAGCGTTTTTTCAATTTTTTTCAGCAGCTTGCGTTCACGATCGCGGGCACGCAATTCCAGGCTGAACTCTTCTTCCTGCGCAGCACGGTCTACCGGATCCGGGAAGTTTGCTGCTTCGTCGGCCATATGGTTCTTAGTGCGGTCAACTTCTTCGCGTAATTGCTGACGCCAGGCGTCAAGAATGCGGCGGAAATGTTCCAGTTGCTTCGGGTTCATATACTCTTCCCCGACAGCTTCCTGATATGGCGCTACGCCTGCAAGGGCCAGTAAGCCCAGCGTTTTGGTAGTATTGCCCTCTGGCATAATCATCTCCTGTATAATGCCAAGCAAAAATATGGCGGCTATTGATAGCAGAATATCGCCGGCATCGCAATCAGATTTAAAAAGACGCGGAAGTATACAGATTGCGGACTTAGCCGTCATCTTATTTTCTATTGCGTTGTCCGCTGAGCTAAAAGCCCGGCGCAGCAGGATGCTTTTGTCAAAAGCCGCTTGTGATACACTGTGCCGCATAACGGGCGACACAGCTTAAAAAATAAGGAAGTCAGATGGCAGACCTGATTCAGATCCAGCTTCAATTACAAAGCGCAGCAGAAAAGTGGGGTAAAGCGCCGCTTACCCCTATTCCAGACGGTTTTCAGCTTCATTTAAATGCAAAGGAGCCAGTGCGTAGTGTGCAAAAAGCCGCGCGCAGCCTCGATGCTCTGGGTATTACCCAGGTGCAGCTAAGTGGTGAGCATTGGACAGCCGAGTTGCAATGGGCCTTTTACCAAGGGTTTTGTAATGCCAAAAAGCATACTGGTGTGCAGTTTTGTGGTGATGCTGCAACGCAGCAACATTTGCAACAGCTGGTGCAATGTTTTAGCTGGGCGAAGCAGCTGACTAATCAGACGCCTGAACAGTTGTACCCCGAGCAGCTGGCACAGCAGGCGGCAGACTTTATTACACAACTTGCCCCGGCGGGCAGCGTGCAATATCAGCTGTTAGTGGATCAGCAGTTAGTGCAGGCCGGTTGGCATGGCTTACACGCCGTTGGCCGTGGCAGTGTCCGTAAACCTGCCATGCTGGTATTGGATTACAACCCCACAGCGAATGCCGATGCCGCCATCAGTGCGGCCCTGGTAGGCAAAGGCATTACTTTTGACAGTGGTGGCTATTCGATTAAAGCGACCGAAAGTATGTTGACCATGAAATGTGATATGGGCGGTGCTGCTACTGTGACAGCAGCGCTGGGGCTGGCGATATTGCAGGGGCTGAATAAACGGGTGCAGCTGATTTTATGCTGCGCAGAGAACCTGATCAGCGGCGATGCCTATAAGCTGGGCGATATTATCCGTTATAAAAACGGCACTACGGTGGAAATCGTCAATACCGACGCTGAAGGCCGCTTGGTACTGGCCGATGGCCTGATGTGTGCGGCAGAGTCTGGTGCCGGTTTAATTATTGATGCCGCAACCTTAACCGGCGCGGCGATGACGGCTGTGGGCGGCGAATATAATGCTTTATTTGCGCTGGATAAAGCCTTGGCGGCAAAAGCGTTGGCTTACGCCGAACAGGTGCAGGAGCCGACCTGGCAATTACCACTGGAACTGTGGCATCAACAACAATGCCCGTCGGCTTATGCTGACACCGCCAATAGCCGGCCGGTAAAAGGTGGCGGTGCCGGTGGTGCCAGTAACGCCGCAGGCTTTTTAAGCCGTTTTGTGCCGAATGAAGGCCAGGGCTGGCTGCATTTTGATTTAGCCGCGGCCTTTAACAACAGTAATAATGCTTTTTGGGCCGCAGGTGCCACCGGCCAGGGTATTCGCACCATCAGTGCGACTTTACTAAACGAGTTGGCTTAGCCTGATGCTAAGTTTAAGCGCCTGCACACTACAAAGGCTGTAGCAGGCATGTTTACTGTTTCTATCGGGTTAAGCTGTGTTACCTGTTGCTGAAATCTTACCGCAATTGCTGCTGTTGCTGCGCCAGCATAACAAAGTGGTGTTATCTGCGCCGCCCGGTGCGGGTAAATCGACTTATCTGCCGCTGTATTTATTGCAGCAGCCTGACTTTGCCGGTAAAACACTGCTGATGTTAGAGCCGCGTCGGCTGGCAGCAAAAAGTATTGCTGCTTATCTGGCCAGCCAGTTGGGGGAAGCGGTTGGCCAAACGGTAGGCTATCAAATTCGCCAGGAGCGTAAATACAGCAAGCAGACCCGACTGTTAATTGTGACCGAAGGGGTATTGACGCGAAAGCTGCAGCAAGACCCTGAATTAACTGACATTGATCTGCTGCTGTTTGATGAGTTCCACGAGCGCTCGCTGCATGCCGATCTGGCACTGGCGCTGTGCCTGGAAGTACAGCAACTGCGGCCTGAACTGCAACTGCTGCTGATGTCTGCCACGCTGGACACCGCTGAACTGGCTGCCAGCCTGAATGCCCCTGTGCTGGAAAGCGAAGGCCGTAGCTACCCGGTTGACATTGAATATGTTGTGCCCGATAGCCAGCCGCTGTCAGTGCAAACCGCCAGGCTGGTGCAGCAGGCATTGTCAAAGCATCAGGGCAATGTGCTGGTGTTCTTACCCGGTCAGGCCGAAATTAATCAAACCGCGCAGTTATTGCAGCAACAGCAACTAAACGCAGATGTACAACTGCACCGCTTGCTTGGCAGCCTGACACTGGCGCAGCAACAGGCCGCAATAGCGCCGCCACCGGCGGGTATGCGCAAGGTGGTACTGTCGACTAACCTGGCTGAAACCAGTTTAACCATCGATGGTATCAGTGTCGTCATTGACAGCGGCTTATGCCGGCAAAGCCGGTTTAACCCTCGCCAGGGATTAAGTGTATTGGAAACGGCGGCCATTAGTCAGGCCGCGGCGATACAACGCTCTGGCCGGGCGGGACGGTTAGGCCCTGGCCATTGCTACCGGCTGGATACGGTGGAAAAATGGCAACGGCGGGCCCGTTTTACCGCCGCTGAAATAGATGTCGCTGAGCTTACCTCGCTGCGGCTGGAAGTGGCAGCCTGGGGCTGTCAGGTCGCCGATTTGCAATGGTTAACACCGCCACCAGCAGCGCATTTAGCCGTGGCAGAGCAGTTATTGCAACAACTGGGCTTGCTGGATCAAAAGGGCGGTTTAACAGCGCTTGGCCGTCAGGCGCATCAGCTTGGCACTGAACCCCGGCTGGCCACCATGCTGTTGCATGCCAAAGTACTTGAACAACAAGGTTATGCCGGTGCGATGGCTCTGGGATGTTTGTTGGCAGCCGTACTGGAAGACAGTCGCGTGCTACAGGGTGACATTTACAGTTTGCTGACCAGAGTGAAACACAGCCTGCCGGCACAGTGGCAACAGGCACAAAGCTTTGCCCGTTTATTGAGCTGCGATCTTAATACGCGCTTACCACTGGAACTCGCGCCGCTGCTGGCGCTACGCGCTTATCCTGACCGTCTGGCAAAGCGCCGTGGTCAGGGCTATCAGCTGGCCAATGGAATAGGTGCGGTGTTAGCAGACAACCATAGCCTGAGCGGACAAAATTGGCTGGTGGCGCTGCATCTGCAGCAGTTTGGCCGGGAAAACCGTATCTACCATGCACTAAGCATTGGCCTGGACGACATCCGGGCAGACTGGCAAGCCGGGCTTAACTGGCAAACCCAAACATTTTGGGATGATAAAAATGGCAGCTTTTATACAGAACAACAATTGAAGTTTGGTCAACTGGTGCTGCAGGCTAAACCGGCTGTATTGGCCCTAACTGCCGAGCAGAAGCAGCAAGCCTGGCTAAGTTATATTGCGAACAAGGGGCTGGCGGCGCTAACCTGGCCCGATGCGGTGCAACAGTTACGCCAACGCGTAGCCCTGTTGCGGCAATACCAGCCAGCAGCGGCCTGGCCGGATTTTACTGATGATCCCTTGCTAAACCAGTTGGCGCAGTGGCTGGGACCTTACCTTGGTACTGTCAGCAAAAGTGCCGCCCTGGCGCAATTGCCGCTGTATGATGCCTTACTACAGCGTTTAAGTTACAACCAGCAACAGCAGTTAAACCAACTGGTACCAACGCACTGGCAGGCGCCAACCGGGTCGCGTATCCGTATTGACTATTGTACTGACGCCGGCCCTCGTCTTTCAGTACGGGTTCAGGAAATGTATGGTCAGCTAAGCTCTCCGGCTGTGCTGCAGGGCCAGCTTAATATTACTGTTGAGCTGCTGTCACCGTCACGCCAGCCGCTGCAGGTTACGCAAAATCTGGCCAGTTTCTGGCAAAATGCCTGGCAAGAGGTACGCAAAGAGATGCGTGGGCGTTATCCAAAGCATTATTGGCCGGAAGATCCGGCACAAGCGCTGCCAACAACAAAAACGAAAAAGGCGATGCTTAAATGAGTAAGAAATCCCCGCAACAAAAGGGTGGAAAAAAAGCGGCCGCACCAGCTTTAACGCAGCGACACTGGCTAAAACGGCTGGCAATATTGCTACTGAAACTGGCCTTGGTGTCGCTGTTGCTGGCAACCTTCTATCTGGTGTACCTCGATAGTAAGATCAGCAAGAAGTTCGCCGGGCAGAAGTGGCAGGTGCCCGCACAAATTTACGCCCGCAGCCTTGAGCTATTTCCGGGTAAAACCATTAGCCAGCAGCAGCTGATTACCCAACTGGACAGGCTGCAATATCAGCGTGATCCGGCGCTGAGCGCTCCTGGCCAGTACAGCGTATCGCGTAACCATGTCAGCATTTACCGCCGGCCTTTTACCTATATTGAAGGCTATGAAGCGGCACAGTTATTTAGCGTTGAATTTAACCGCAGTGGCATTAACCGCGTTATGCAGCGTCAGCAAAAAGAAGCGCTGAATTTTGCCCGGCTGGAACCACAGTTGATCGACCATCTGGTGGCAGCGCAGCAGGAAGACCGTGAGCTGGTGCAATTACAGCAGGTGCCTGAATTGTTTAAAGACGCCTTACTGCTAGTAGAAGATCGCGAGTTTTATCATCATCACGGTGTATCGCCGTTGTCGGTCATTCGCGCCCTGTGGGTCAATCTGGTCGCTGGCAGAACGGTGCAGGGTGGGTCGACGTTAACGCAGCAACTGGCGAAAAATATGTTTCTCAGTAGTGATAGGACCTTATGGCGCAAAGCCAATGAAGCCCTTATTGCCCTGGTACTGGATTATCGCTTTAATAAAGACCAGATCCTCGAAGCCTACCTGAATGAAGTTTTCGTTGGACAAAACTATGCCAATGCCGTGCACGGTGTTGGCCTTGGCAGCCGCTTTTATTTTGGTAAACCGCTGACAGAGTTGCAGCCGGCAGAGTATGCGCTGCTGATTGGCATTCTCAAAGGCCCGTCCTATTTTGATCCGCGTCGCTACCCTGAGCGCGCCCAGCAACGCCGTGATTTAGTGCTGCGACTGATGTTTGAACAACATTTACTGGACCGGCCGCAGTATGAAGCGGCGATATCGCAGCCGCTGCAGGTGATCCCGCGCGGCAAATATCTCAATGCAGGCTATGCGTCTTATCTGGACGCCGTAAAAAAAGAACTGCGCCAACTCAATATGAATGCCGCTGACCAAGAGCAAGGGATCAAGGTATTCACTTATCTGGACACTCAGGCGCAAACCGCTGTAGAGCAAGCGGCGGCGCAGCAGCTGGCAACGCTCGATGTCAACCTGCAGGCGGCGGTTATTGTCGCAGATTATAAGCAGGCTGAAATTACCGCTATGCTGGGTAGCAAAGATGCCGGGCAGGGCGGCTTTAACCGCGCTGTTGACGCCAGGCGTCAGATTGGCAGTATTATTAAACCTGTTATTTATCTTGAAGCGCTGGCGCAACGGGGCCGCTATACCCTGGCCACACCGTTGCAGGATGAACCGATCCGGCTGCGCAGCAATGATCAGGATTGGCAGCCACAAAATTTCGATAAGCAGTATCGTGGCCAGGTATTGTTAGTTGATGCGTTGGCCAATTCGTTAAATGTACCCACGGTACGCCTGGGGTTACAATTGGGCCTGCCGGCGATCAGCGATGGTTTGCGCAAGCTGGGCTTGATGCGCAAAGTAAAGCTGCACCCGGCGGCGTTGCTCGGCGCCATAGAATTAAGCCCGCTTGAAGTCACGCAGTTGTATCAAACGATTGCCAATAATGGTTTACACCAACAGTTAAGTACAGTGCAGGCGGTGACCGATCATAGTGGTCATCCGCTGTATTTACGTCAACATCAGTTAACCAGACGTTACAACCCGGAAGAAGTGTATTTATTGCAATACGCACTAATACAAGCCGCAAAGACTGGCACGGCAAAGGCACTACAGACGGCATTTCCCGGTGTCGTGTTAGCCGGTAAAACCGGCACCTCCAGTGATTATCGTGACAGTTGGTTCAGCGGTTTTGATCAGGATAGCGTCACCACCGTATGGCTGGGACGTGATGACAACAAAGCGATTGGTCTGACCGGCGCCACTGGTGCCCTGGGGGTATTTAGCCGTTACCTTAGCCTGCATGGCACGAATTCATTGCTGCGCGCCATGCCTGAACAGGTTAGTTTACAGGCGTTTTCAGCAAAAACTGGCTACCCGCAGGCACAAAATTGTTTTAACGTATTGTTATTACCGGCCATTTCAGTTGAAATGCCTGTTATGTCCGAATGTATAGATGAATAGCCGCGATTATCAAACCCTATGACGATAAAACCCGATAGCCCGCTAAAGGTAGGAGACTGGCAGTATTTACCCGAGCAGGACAAACTGGTGCAGTTTGCTGCTGATGGTAAAATTGCTGTTACCGCTGATTTAGATAACCTTTCACAAAAGGTGGCGAACTACTTTATTGTCCGCGCCGGTAAGCTGGTAACCAAAGATGAGTTACTGCAAGACGTATGGGGCATTCGCGATGTGTCAGACGGCCGGGTAACCCGGGTTATCCGTGTATTACGCGTAGCGCTGGGTGATGACACCCGCGAGCCACGTTATATCGAAACCATTCCTAAGCGCGGTTATCGTTTTATTGCACCGGTAACCGAAATCGCAGAACCGGAAGCTGAACAATCAGCGTCAGCGCAAAACGAGCCGCCTGCTGGTATTAATCCGCGTAATCACAGTGTGCTGGTATCTATTGCCTTACTGGTGGTCTGTGTAATGGCGCTAAGTTGGTGGTTTTGGCCTGTGGACACAACAGAAGACTCTAATCAGGCTATTCCGTTATTGCGCTACAAACCGGTAACGTCGTTAGACGGTTTAGAGTTTTATCACAATGTGTCTGAAGATGAACGTTATCTGGTGTACAGCTACGCCAGCCCAGATAATGAAAATGTAACGGTATTAATGCTTGAAGATCTAGAGCAACATAGGCGTATTCAGTTAACGGAAGATACCTATAGCAGCTTTGGTGCAGCGTTTAGCCCGGATGGTGCGAAGATTGCTTATCAACGGTTGTATAAGGGAAAAAGTTGTGAGATTCGATTAATCACTTTGGATATGAATGCGTTTGCACCTGTGACTGATGAGCTGATTAAGACATGTGGCAAGGGGGCTGTTTCGTCTAGAATGAGTTGGTCTCCAGACGGAAACTATCTAGTTTATCCAGACATGCCCGATGGTGAAAAGCAAATGAGTATTCAGATGCTGTCTGTTATATCCAAATCAGTTGAAAAATTAACGATACCACCAGCAAGTAGTTTCGGTGACTACAGCGTAAGATACTCAACATCGGGAAGGAAGATTGCCTTTTTAAGAGAGTCAGCTGGTGCTGCTCAGATTTGGGTCGTTGATCTTGCGACACGCGAAACGACACTTATCTTGAAAATTGAGGATTCATTTCCCGGTAATATTGACTGGTCTTTGGATGATAAGTTTATCGTTTTTCCTTCGTCAACATCGAGTATTAGCAAAGTTAGTTTGGATGGTGACGTTAACTTGGTGGCGTATACGGATAATAGCGCCAGTGAGATCCAATTGACGAATTCTGGAAATTTGGTTGCCTCAGTTGGTAGTTTTTCTCGGATAAACCTTCGTAAATTAGCAAATAGCATAACCAATAGCGAAGCGTTTAATGAACCTGTATTTAGCTCTAACAGGAACGAAACATTTGTAGAGGCTAACCCAACGCTTGGTGGGCCTCTAGCATTGATGTCGAGGCGTACTGGGGTGCCCCAGGTTTGGTTAATGTACCCGGATGGAACTCAACGACAACTCACACAATTTTCTGAAGTTGAAAGAGTGCGCAGCTTAGTGTTTTCTCCAGATGGAAATAAACTATTAGTGCAGCTCCATCAAAAAATTCTAATTTATAATTTTGACGGACTACAGGGGGAAATAAAAGGTGCAGAAGGCGTAGTGCTTGGCACACCCTCTTGGAGTCGGGATGGGCAAAAAATATATTACCCAGAAGTGCTGAATGGGAATTGGCAAATAATTGCTGCTGACCTGTCTGATCTGCAGAACAGAATTGTTGCCTCTTTAGAAAAAGAGTTCTGGGCTGAAAGTTACGATGGAAGTTACGCTTTTTGGCGTGATAGCAAAACAAAAAAGTTCTACATTCAAGAAAAAGGAGCCGAGCCAATAGAGCTGGACTTTGTGTTACCCGAAACACAGATCTCAGTGAAGTTCCAATTAATGCCTGGAGGTATCTACTTCTCTAAATTAGTTGGTGAGTTAGATTATGGGCTTTTTTATTACAACCTGGCAGAAGAACGTTTAGAGACAGTTATCAGCGAGATGAGATTGAGTCGTTTTAGTGTCAGTGCAGACGAAAAATATGTATATATCTTAGACTACGAGTTTGGTGATATCGATATTGGAATTGTAGATGGGTTCGTCAGGTCTTTATAATTTATTTGTATGAATCTCGTAGAGTTTATTTTCCAATCCTCCTTTAGTGTTGTCGAGCCAACTAAAGGAGATTGTCTGTATGAAAATATTATTCGTAACTGCTACGCTGTTTTTAATAAGTTCTTCAGTCGATATGACGGAAAGGAAACAGCAAGATAATGTGTTGGATACACAGAACTTGCTGGCTTGTTATTGGTATCCTTTGTGCGATCCCCAATTACAAAGCCCAATACTACAACCTAAAGACGAAAAACCTGAAACCCAGGATACTAAAGACAATAAACTTGCCTGATACATTGTCTTACAAATAGAAACGCTAAACATTTCTTATGCTTAAGGTATAATCCGCCCAGATAATGTGAAGTCGGGCGGACCTTAATGTCAAATCTGGACCCTGTGGTACAAATTGGCGACTGGTATTATCAGGTGATTTACGGTCAGCTGTGGCCGGTATCTGCGCCAAGCAAAACCGAACAAATGGTGCGTCTGGAGCCCCGGCTGCATAGCCTGCTGAACTTTTTTCTGCTGCATCCCAATACATTACTGGCCAAAGACGTATTGATTGAAAAAGTCTGGCCGGCAGAAGAAGGCACTGATGCCGCAGTGATGCGTGCCGTTGGCGCCTTGCGTAAAGTGCTGGGGGATGATGTCAAAGCCCCCTGTTATATCGCCACAGTATCGAAAAAAGGGTATTGCTGGCTTGCCGATATCAACACGATACCGTTAGCCGAATTACAGCATTTTGTGGCGGAAAACAGCCTGGTTGCGACTGAACATGAGCAAGCTGCAGATGTGAAAGAACGCTGGCCCTGGCGGTTCATTAGTATCACTGCGGCAGTGGTATTTATTGTTTGTGCCAGCCTGGCTTATGTGTTGGCTACTTTTACCGCCGCTCCCCTGGTTAAACTGCCCGATACCATTTCACCGATCAGCGCGTTAAGCGGACAGGAATACTGGCCGGTAATGAATGATTTACACAGTCATGTGGTTTATCAGCATAAAGCACCAGACAGTAACCACTATAACCTGAGCCTGCAGCAGCTGGCTGATTTACGGGTAGAACATTTGCCGCAGCAATATCAGCAACTATCAGAGCCGCATTGGCTGGATGCGCAGCACATTATATTTCGTGGCAGCAGCGATGACGGACATTGCCAATTTTACCGCCAGCAAGTATTGCCACACGCGGGTATGCCCACTGCGCTTTGGCACTGCAATAAGGTAATGCCGCAGGCGATGGTGCGCTGGAATGAGCAATGGTTGTGGCTTGATAGCGCAACAGACGGCAATCAGCTGCAACTGTGGCTGGCGAAGCCCGATAGCGTAGCGCAAAAACTGCGCAGCCTGAATGTCAGCTATCGCCAACTGGAGCATATGGTTGTACGTGATGACCAGTTATATTTGCTGGCGCAGGAAACGCAGCATAATACACTGCTGTTGCAAGTCAACTTACCTGACGGTGAGTTACAACGCCTGGCCGCTTTTCCTTATACTATCAGCCAGTTTTCCTGGTGGGATAACACGCAGTTGCTGCTGGCGTCAGCCGAACAGGAATTACAGTTGTACGACCTTAAACATGGCAGTATGCAGAGCCTTGGCCCGCTAACCCGCGAGCTGACACAAGCCAGACGTTACGGTGCTCAGGTATTGGCGACGCAATTTCTGGACTATACCACCGATATTTTGCGTGTTACCCCCGCAAAAGAAGGGTACCAGCTTAGCCCTTGGCATGTCAGTAATCGCAGCGAGCGTCTGGTGGCGGTAGGTCAGCATGGCACTGCTTTTATCTCTGAACGTGCCGGTTTCAGCCAGATTTGGCTGGCGCAAGGCAATGCCAGTACCCAGTTAAGCCGGTTGAATGAGCAGCAACAGGTGCAGCAACTGTTGTGGCACAATCAGCAACTGCTGGTGTTAATTAATAACCGCTTGTACCAGCAACCGCTGAATAGCCCTGAGCTAAATTTGTATCCCGAGCAGGCGGCTAACCCAGGCCGTTACGCCAGCTGCAATAACCAGCTGTACTGGACCGACTTAACGTCGGACGGCTGGACCTTATTCACCTTACAACAAAATGACGTGCAGCCAGTGTTGCCTGGTGTGGTGGATGTGCGCTGCGCGCCCGGGCAAAACCTGGTGGTGCAGTTTGCCGCTGATGCAGAGCTGGGATTATTTACTGCTGCGGGTGAAGTGCAGCAATTGCCGGTACGCATCGCCTGGCGTGAGCAGGATGCGGAGCAATGGTTTGTAGATAATAGCGGTATTTATTGGCTAACAGCAGATAAGCGCAATGTGTTGGCCTATCGTTGGCAGCCTGGTGATGTACAGCCGTTAGCCTTACCTGAGGCTAAGCCAATGCTGGCAATTTACAGCGCAGGTGACGGCTTGGGTTATGTCGTGCGGCCAAGGCCGCACGACACCGATATTGTCTGGCTGCAAAACCGCCGTTAGAGCTGCTTAAAGCTGTGCTCTGCCGCCGTTAAGGTGTGCGTCAGATCGGCGTCTGAATGCGCCAGTGACAAAAAGCCGGCTTCATAGGCTGACGGCGCCAGATAAATGCCCTGTTGCAGCATCAGATGGAAAAAGCGCTTAAAGGCATCAATATTACACTGTGTGGCCTGGGCAAAGTTACTGACCCGGGCTTCGCTGGTAAAGAAAAAGCCAAACATACCGCCTACCTGGTTTGTTGCCAGCGGTACGCCATGTTTATCGGCGGCGGCTTTCAGGCCATTTACCAGAAAGGTTGTTTTCTCAGTTAATGCAGCATAAACACCAGGTTTGCTGATTTCGGTCAATGCTGCTAAACCCGCTGCCATCGCGATGGGGTTACCCGATAAGGTACCTGCCTGATATACCGGACCCAGTGGGGCTATGTGCTGCATAATCTCGCGCTTGCCGCCAAAGGCACCTACCGGCATGCCACCGCCGATAATTTTGCCCAGCGTGGTGAGGTCCGGTTTAACATCGTAAACCGCCTGGGCACCGCCTAGTGCTACGCGAAAACCAGTCATCACTTCATCAAAAATCAATACAGCGCCGTACTTGTCACATAAACTGCGTAAGCCTTCAAGAAAACCAGGCGCTGGCGGAATACAGTTCATGTTACCGGCAACCGGCTCCACAATGATGCAAGCGATATCCTGACCGTGCTCAGCAAACAGCTGCTCAAGCTGTGGCAAGTTATTAAATTCCGTGGTCAGCGTATATTTAGCGAAATCAGCCGGTACACCGGGGGAGTTCGGTACGCCAAGCGTTAAGGCACCAGAGCCGGCTTTGACCAGCAATGAATCTGCATGGCCGTGATAACAACCCTCAAACTTTACAATGGTGTTGCGCCCGGTATAACCCCGGGCTAAACGGATAGCGCTCATGGTCGCTTCGGTACCTGAGCTAACCATCCGCACCATTTCCATGCTCGGCACCAGCTTGCTAACCAGCTCAGCCATGGTCACTTCAGCCGGGCAGGGCGCGCCAAAGCTTAAGCCTTTGGCGGCGGCGGTAATGACGGCGTCACGAATGGCCGGGTGGTTATGGCCCAATAACATCGGACCCCAGGAGCCGATATAGTCAATGTAGCGCTTGCCGTCCACGTCAAACAAATAGGCACCGTCGGCACGGTCGATAAATACCGGCGTACCACCGACGCTTTTAAAGGCGCGTACCGGCGAGTTAACGCCACCGGGAATAGTGTGCTGGGCACGCTGAAATAATTCTGCAGATAAAGACATAGTTGTTTCCAATACGCTGTCGGGCGGCAATTGCCGTCCGAATTACTGTGTTAGTTACTGTGTTTGTTGCTGTACCAGGGCACGTCGCACTCGTACTTATTAACCAGATTTTCAACCCCCAGTGTCAGGGCAAACAGTGCCATCCGCACTAATATGCCGTTGTCGGCCTGACGGAAGATAGCCAGATTAGGGTTCAGGTTTAAGTCGTTGTCCAGCTCGTTTGCTTCAAGCCGGGAGTCACGTGGCAACGGGTGCATAATTACCGTATTCGATTTGCAATAGCGGGTATAAATTTCCTGATTCAAGCGGAATTTGCCGCGGTATAAGTTAGCTTCGGCCTTTGACGGGAAACGCTCTTCCTGGATCCGGGTTTGATAGACAATATCGGCACCCAGGTTCCCCTCCAGGACATCGGTTACGGTTACCTGGTGACCGGCATTTTCAATCGCGCTGACAATGTCGTCTGGCATGGCCAGCTCTTGTGGTGAAATAAGCGTAAAGCGGATATTTTTATACAGCTTTAACAGCTTGGATAACGAATGCACAGTACGGCCAAATTTTAAGTCACCGACCATAGCGATATGCATACCATCAATGTGCTGACCGCTGGCGGCTAACTCGCGCTCTATGGTAAATAAGTCCAGCAACGCCTGGGTCGGGTGCTCATTAGCACCATCACCGCCGTTGAGTACCGGCACCCGGCTACCTTCCGCAAATTCGGCCACTGAGCCGGCCTGCGGGTGGCGCATCGCTATCACATCACTGTAGCTACTGATCACACGGGCGGTATCAAATAATGATTCGCCTTTTGACAAGGCTGATGATTCCATGCCTGTCGTCTCACGCACTTCGCCGCCAAGCAAATTAAAGGCACAGCCAAAGCTTACACGGGTACGGGTGCTGGGTTCAAAAAACAGATTCCCTAAAATGGCACCATCGAGTACCTTGGTGCGTTTTTGTCGGCAAGCATAGGGCTGCATATTAGCGGCAATCTGAAATACCTGCTGAATGGTGTCGCGGTCAAACTGGCTTACCGAGAGGATGTGTTCGCCTTTAAAGCTCATAGTCAGTGCTCTTTTCGCTGAAAATTAAGCGGCGCCAGAGACCCCGGCGCCAGCATTAGACGACCGCTATTATACGGCAAAGTTGTAGCCAAAAGCGAATCGGCGGCTAAATAGGTTTTAGGTAGGCCAGCAGTACCACCGCCAGCAAAATTAACACCGGCAGCTCGTTAAAAACGCGGTAAAAACGCGGGCTGCGCTGGTTGCGGTTGTGTTTAAAATCTGCCAGTAGTTTGAAACAATAAGCATGGTAAGCGTACAACAACGTAACCAACAGCAGCTTGTAATGCAGCCAGCTACTAACGCTAAACCAGGCCCGGCCGTAGCTGTAAATTAATAGCAAGCCAAACACCAGCGTAAGTAAGGCAAAAGGGGTAACAAAGTACAGCAGGCGGCGTTCCATTACCTTGAACGTTGCATCGCAATCGTGGCTTTGGTTTTCAGCATGATAGACAAACAAGCGCGGTAAGTAGAAGATGCCGGCGAACCAGGCAACCATAAAAAACACATGTAATGCTTTGTAAATCAGTATGCTGGTCATAATAGATTGTTCTGTTTTACTAATAAACTGCGTACCTGATCCCAACGGATAATACCAATCAGCTGGCCAGGCTCCTGCTCACGATAAATGTACACGGCGCCCTCGCGCTTGTCTTCCAAAATAGCAAACACCTCTGCCATTGTCGCCTGATGGTTCAGTCCCTGCAGCGGCAAATAGTGTACTGCGCTGGCGCCGGTCATAGATAATTGTACGTCATAGCTGGCCAGTAATAACTCTGTGCTATCGCCCTGCTTGCGCCGTACCAGCAGTTGCTGAGGCGGCTCCAGTGTATCAAGCGTTTGCATCACCTGCTGCTCGTCCGGGTTATCCAGCAGTTGATACTGATTATCCAGCAGCGCTAAAACGCCGACCTTTTGCAGCACGTCATCGGCCGGAGAGAGTTTGTAAGGCATTTGCAAAAAGTCCAGCTGCAGCAAAAAAATCGACTTGTTATTGAAAAACTGTACACCGGTAATATAGGCAGTGGTGATCACCAGCATTGCCGGGACGATAATGCCCGGATTATGTGCCAGTTCCATCACTGCTACCAATGCCGCCAATGGCGCGTGCATGGTAGCGGCCATTAAACCAGCCATGCCCAGTACAGCGTAAGTGCCGGCGATACTGTTATCACCGATGACAGCAGAAGGCACTATCGCCAGTATGGTGCCCAGCACTATACCAATTCCAAACACCGGGCCGATAACGCCGCCGGGTACACCCAGGCCTAACGCAAATAGCGTTAGCAGCATTTTACCGATGAAAATAGTTAATAGCAGGGCGATGTCGTTTGGCGCATTAACCGCATAGAAAATCGCGCCGCTCTCTGCGCCCATGGCATGGGGAATAACATAGCCAACAGCCGCCGTTAGTGCACCGGCCAACACCAGACGCAGCAACAAAGGCCAGTTTCTGAATAGCTTAATCAGCCGCATCAGGTTTTTATTAAACACAAAAGCAATAGCGCCAAACACGATACCGCACAACACCAGATAAGGCAGATGCCAGCCGCTAATGGAGACGATATTGAGCAGTGCCAGTTCTTTATCGCTGCCAAAAACGCTTTGTGTCACCAAAGCCCCGACCACAGAGGACAGCATAATAGGAATAAACACGTGCACCCGGTATTCACGCAGCACCACTTCCATGACAAAAATTACCGCGGCCAGAGGGGTGTTAAATGACGCCGATATCCCGGCAGCGATACCACAACCGGCCAGAATACGAATGCTGTTGTACGGTAACTGCAAATATTTACCGAGTGTGCTGGCGCCGTATGCGCCTAAATGCACTGACGGGCCTTCGCGACCAACTGAAAAACCGCTGGCCAGCGCCAGTATGCCGCCAAAAAACTGATTTAACGTATTGCGGGTTGGCATAGTGCCGTACTTGAGCTTGATACGATGAATGACAAAGGGGATCCCCAGCCGGTAATGTTTATAACCGGTAACCCAGGCGATAATACCAATTAGCACCGCGCCAGCCAGCGGCAACAGCCAGCGGATATCGCTGCCTACGGAGGAAAAGTCATCGGTTTTATCAAGGAAGAAACTTTGCAGGCCAATAATGGCCAGACGAAACAAAATAATCAAAATAGCGGCTGCCAGCCCGCCGAGCATGCCTAAAATGCACAGTTGTAACGAGGTTTGCGGTAAAGCCAAGCGACGTTGTAGAGATACCAGCCAGATTTGCCAGCGCTGCATAAGTCATAACACCCGTGTAAGTTATTACAGAGTTTAACATAAGTTGCTGACTAATCAGCTTAAAAGTAACTATTGCCGCAAACAAACGGGGATAATAGGCTAATACTTGAATAAAACAGTCAGGTATTAGATAATTCCATCCCTTGCAATACCTGTGGAGTTGTTATGTCAGAGCCAGCTGTACCTATTGAATTTACTGAAGCGGCAGCACGCAAAGTTGCCCTGCTGGTCAGTGAGGAAGAAAACCCGGAGCTTAAGTTGCGGGTGTATATTACCGGTGGCGGTTGCTCAGGTTTTCAATATGGCTTTACGTTTGACGAGAAAGTCAATGAAGGTGACTTTGTCGTAGAAAAGCAAGGGGTTGCCATGGTGGTGGATCCGATGAGCCTGCAGTACCTGATGGGCGGTGTGGTCGATTACACTGAAGGCCTGCAAGGCAGTCGCTTTATTGTGCAAAACCCAAATGCGACAACCACTTGTGGTTGTGGCTCATCATTTTCTGTTTAGTATTTGTATATATTGTAAATTTAACGATACATACTGGTCTGGCCTGCTGCTGATAATTACTCATGTTGTGTCAGCAGCATAATCAGCCAAAGGCTGAGGGCAATCACCAGATTAAAGCTAATAATATAGCTAAACCCTTTCCAGCCTTGTCTGATGTTCCAGCCGTGCTGCTGTAAGTACCAGTACCACAGCGCACACATCAGCAGCGGCAACAGAAACAACAGTTTTATCATGTCAGCTCTCTTTTTTTGTCGTGCGGTTTAATCTAGCATAGCGGCATATTTGCCCTAAAAACAACAGCTAAACACCAGTGTAAAGTCTCTTTACAGTTTTTAACGCTTGTAGCTGTACGCTTGTCGCATCCTGTGGTTTAATTAACCGATTTTTATTGCTTATTGCCTATGCAATAAGGTTTGGATTTTTTTTGCAGGAAGTATTTTTGACATAATAAAAGCGTAACACGCTGGGAGAAGAAAAAACATGAAAGGTACAAAAAGCGTTATTTCTGATGAGAACAAGCGTCTGTGTGTCTGGCTGAAGCGTCAGCGTCAGGAAAAAGGCCACACGATGCGTAGTTTGTCAGAGATTTTAGGGACGCCGCATTCCTTCATCGGTAAAGTAGAAAATCAGGAGCGCCGGCTGGATGTCATTGAATACGTCCGTTACTGCCAGGCGCTGGATGTTGACCCCACGGAAGGGTTAAAACAGGTACTGTCAGCCTGAATTACACCGAAACGCCGCTAACCAGCGGCGTTTTGTTTTCTTAATCGCTGTTTCTCCACCAACACAATTAATAGCAATGCCGGGATGCCCATTAGCGCGGTCATAATAAAAAACGGGCTATATCCCAGCTGCTCCACCCAACTGCCGGAAAAGCCGCCAACAAACTTTGGCAGCAGCAACATCAGCGAACTGAACATGGCGTACTGGGTGGCGGTAAAGGCCAGATTAACCAACGAAGATAAATAAGCGATAAAGGCGCTGGTCGCGATACCGGCACTTAAATTATCGGCAGAAATAATCAGGGTTAACCAGGCCAGGTCATAGCCAATCTGGCTTAAAGCGGCAAACAGTAGATTTGTTGCGGCGCTTAGCAGTGCACCTAAAAACAGAATTTTAGCCGTGCCAAACCGGTTAATCAGTACGCCGCCTAAAGCAGCGCCAAGCAGTGTCATCAACACGCCATAGATTTTAGAAATACTGGCGACTTCTTCTTTGCTAAACCCCATATCGACATAAAAGGCATTAGCCATCACACCCATCACAATATCGGTGAGCCGGTAACAGGCAATCAGGGCCAGAATTACCAGCGCATGCCACTTATAGCGGCTGAAAAAGTCGATAAAAGGGGCGACAACGGCCTGTTGCAACCAACCGAGGCAACGCTGCCAGGCTGTGCCACCAGCGCTGGTATGTTGCTGCAGCTGACTAACCGGTTCTTTACTGGCTAAGGTTGTTACTATGCCAGGCAGCATACAAAGTGCCATGGCCAGATAAGCCAGCTGCCAACCAGCCAGATCGTAGCTGTCATTAGCCGAAAACAGTGCCGCCAGCCATAAGGTACCCGCGGATGCCAAAATCATCGCCAGCCGGTAACCGGTAAGATAAGCGGCCGCCAGTGCTGCTTGCAACTGTTCAGGTGCGCTCTCGATACGAAAGGCATCTACATTAATGTCCTGCGTAGCAGAGGCAAAAGCCAGCAGTACGGCAAAGGCTGCCATCAGGGCCAGGTTTTGCTGCGGATCTGTCGCGGCCATACACAGTACAGCGGCGACAATCGCCAGTTGTGACAGCAGTAACCAGCTGCGACGGCGCCCCAGCTTGCGGTGCAGGTAGGGTATTTGCAAATGGTCGGCCAGCGGGGACCACAGCCATTTTATCGCGTAGGCCAGTGCAACCCAGCTGAAATAACCGATGTCGGCGCGTGATACACCCGCCTCACGTAGCCAGAAAGATAAGACACCAAATACCAGCATCAAGGGTAAACCGCTGGAGAAACCGAAGATAAAAATAGCGAGCACACGGCGCTGGCAGTATATACTGAGGCCGCTGAGCCAGGACAGGTAGTGGGGCACACTAAAACCTTACAACAATCAATGATAACTGTAGCTTACCTGCCGTTGCTGATGGGTCAAGTGTTTATGGTCTGACCCCGACACAGTCGGCTGGTGCAACGCCGACCCCTTTGAGGTAACAGATGCAATCCTGAATGCTGCGGCGCAACTGCTTATTGGCACGTAATTGATTGTCGGGCCAGAATTCCAGCTGATGAATAAGGTGCCAGAACACCAGCTCACGACGGGTATAGGGTAATTGCACACCAGCATTTAACTGCGCCCATTCTTCCAGAGTGTCCCAGACAAACAAATGCAGCTCGCTGTGCGGCAAGCGGCCACGAAAGTAGCGTGAGATATAAAATATCAGCTGTTGTGACTTTTGTTCAATAAACTGCTCTGGCATAACCTGACTTAACAGCACCCACGGGTTAAGGTCGTTAAGCCAAGTATAGCCGGTTTTACTGCTCTGGCAGGATGATTGCCATTTTTAGTAACACCTTCTCAAGGGGCACATTAGGCCAACCTAATTCAGCTGAGGTATCTGTCTGAACTGTCCTTATTTTTTCGATGACCTCGCTACCTTCACTGATGTAACCAAACACGGCATAGCCCCAGGTTCGGCCAGGGTCCAAATGCGGGTTATCCTGTAAATTAAAATAAAACTGGCTGGTCGCGCTGTGCGGATCGGTCAATCTGGCCATTGCGATGGTGTACAGCTGGTTTTTCAGGCCATTGCCGGATTCATTGAAAATAGGTTTCAGCTCTTCTACCGCCTGGTAGTTAGCGTCATAACCGCCGCCTTGTAACACAAACTCCGGCTCCAGCCGGTGAAACAAGGTGTTGTCGTAGCGCTTGTTTTTTACATAGCTAAGAAAGTTATTGACGCTGATAGGCGCCCGGCTGCGGTCCAGTTCAACCACAATATCACCGTGAGACGTTATCAGCTTTACTTTGGGGTAGAGATTGTCAGGCTGAATAAATTGCCCGGCTGATGCGAAAACGGCATTGCAGAATAACAATAATAACAGATAGCAAAAACGCATATTAGCTCCTTACTGCCTGATGCCAGCTTGGGTCCTGTAGTAGCTGTGTTAACACCTGCTCGGTTAATACCCGCAGCTCACGCTCTACTGCTGCTACATCCATTTTAAACGGGGCGGTAAAGCTGCTGTCACCGGAGTAGGTTTTGCTGAAGGTGCCCTGCTCATTTTGCACAAATACGGTCAGTGCCACCTGATTGGTAACCGCATGCTCCAGTGTACGCTGTTCCACCAGCGCTTGTAGCTGTGCAATCCGGACAGTCATCCGGTTACTACTATTGTTATCCAGCTGAGCCCCTTGGGCGTTAAGTGCCTGCGTCAGCGTTTGCTCTAATTGCAGCCGCACATCATTGCTGGCTTTAATTTGTTGCACCTTATCACCGTTTCGCAGTCGCAAGGTATAGGGCAAACCACGTTCATCGCTGACATTAAAAGCAAAACGACTTTGCTGCAATTGATTAGACTGTGGTAAAAACACTTGGGGTGCAATAATAAAGCCCGGTGTTGGGCTGCTGCAGCCGGTAAGCAGCAGTAACGAGAGGAATACAGCGCGCATTTTTAGCTCCTTTTTATCATTTCTAAAATAACAAATTTTGGATCGGCCGCCAGTTGCCGGCAATTGCCAAACAGGCGTTGCAGATGCTGCTGATAGCCCAGATGCCGGTTTGCCACGATGCGCAACCGCCCCCCTTGTTTCAGCACTCTTTTAGCATCAGTAAACATCTGGCTGGCGATATGGCTGGTCACAGTGTGCTGCTGATGAAATGGCGGGTTACACAGTACTATATCAGCGCTCTTGTCCGGCAGCGAACTTAAGCAGTCGTCAACGATAAAGTGGCAGCGGGCGACATGCTGTGGCAAATTCTGGCTGATAGTTTGGCGGGCGGAGTCCACCGCCATATAGGACTCATCAAAAAACCACATCTGCACCGCTTTGCCCTGGCTTAACAGCGGCAGGCCCAGTACGCCATTACCACAGCCTAAGTCGATCACGGTCTGGCCATCACTGAGTTGTGGCAAGTGCTGCAAAAAGAAGCGCGCGCCTTGATCCAGTTTTTCCCGGCTAAACACATTGGCATGGTTAACCAGCGTTATATCGCTGTCCGGCAATGGCCAGCGCAGCGGGAAGCTGTGTTGTTCTGTGCGCACCACCGCCGGGTCATACTGACACTGAATTAAGCGGCATTTCTTCACTGTCAGTGAGGCACTGGCCGGCCCCAGCGTATTACTAAACCTGGCCAGCACATTGCGGTTGATGTCTTTGGCTTTGGCACTGGCCAGAATAAGGGTATCAGGGCTGACCACTGTTGCCAGTTGCTGCAGTATATATTGCAGATAACTGTGATTGTTCGGCAGTTTCAACACCACGATATCGGCATGTTGCGGGTAAGGTGTCAAACTGGATTGTTGCTGCAGATTACGGGTATCGAGCTGATTTTGCTGGCGGTTATGCAACGTCGCCAACTCTGCCAGCTTAGAGTCATTGACCTGCACCTGAGCATACTGAGCTAAAGCACAGGACAGGGCACCAAAGCTATCGTTTATCAGCAACAGCAGTGGCGAACGTTGGTGCTGCGTTTTAAACTGTGCTGCCGCTGCAAGCGTATGCTGAATTAATAACTCATCGGCGGCATCCCAGGCTTGTAAACTGCCGTTGGGTTGATGCAACGGCCAGCGCTGTAATTGCAGACTGCCTTGGGGGTATGTAAAAGTGGTATTCATATAGACACAGCTAGCGAAATAAGGTGAACATTTTGACACGGCTACTGCACAGCGACAACCAGCAATGCCAGGCACAGCAATTTAACCTGCCTGATGCCAGTATCAGGCTGTGGCCCAACTGGCTGACATCGCAGCACAGTACGTCCATGTTGTTAGCCTTGCAACAGCAACTGCCCTGGAGCCAGGACAGCATCATGATGTTTGGCAAGGCGGTGAAAATTCCCCGCCGCCAGGTGTGGATGGGTGATGCACATTGTCGCTACCGC
The DNA here is from genome assembly GCF_011634895.1 of Rheinheimera pleomorphica. Classification (GTDB taxonomy): domain Bacteria; phylum Pseudomonadota; class Gammaproteobacteria; order Enterobacterales; family Alteromonadaceae; genus Alishewanella; species Alishewanella pleomorphica. Next base: position 575,786 of record NZ_SIRR01000003.1, read on the forward strand.
TACTCGGGAACCTGTTTTGAGCCGCAGCCCTGGCAGCCACAGGTAAAAGCCATGGCGGAGCAAGTAAGCGCATTTTTGCGCCGGCCCTTTAACTGTGTGCTGCTGAATTTATATGCGGACGGACAGCAACATATGGGCTGGCATGCTGACAACGAGAAAGAACTGGGGCATGATCCCGTTATTGCATCGGTGAGTTTGGGGGCCAACCGGCGCTTTGAATTAAAGCACCGCCATCATCCCTGGCAGCTGGCGCTGGATTTAACGCCGGGCAGCTTGCTACTGATGGCAGAAGGCTGTCAGTTAAACTGGTTACACCGGTTACCAAAGCAAACTAAGGTACAACAGCCCAGGCTGAATCTGACCTTTCGTTATATTAAAAACGTGCCTTAGACAAAATTATTTTTAGTAGCATCGCCAGCCCGTTAGTCAGGATTATTTCGCTTGACAGCCAAAGCGGCTGGCAAGTTTAACGGCGGCATCTAGAGTTAGTAAAAAGGACGAAAAAGGATTAGAGCTATGTTGATTCATACGGCTATTGAACAGAAGTTACTTAGTGCATTTGATCCTGTGTTCCTTGATGTTGTGAACGAAAGCCACCTGCACAATGTGCCAGCAGGCTCAGAGTCACATTTTAAGGTGGTGATTGTTACGCCAGCATTTGATGGCATGCGGCTGCTGCAACGCCACCGGGCTGTTAACGCTGTGGTGGCAGAAGAACTGGCAGAAAAAATTCATGCGCTGGCCTTACATACCTACACGCCGTCTGAGTGGTATGAATACTATGCTGAGAAGCCGCCGGTATCGCCACGCTGTTACGGCGGCAGTAAGCTGGAAAAACCAGAAAAAGCGTCCTTGTGACGCTTTTTTTCTGCCTGTTTATCGCAAATTCTGTAGCGAATTTAACTTAAAGCGGCTGATCAGACCTGTTTTCTGCGGTAAAGTTTTACACTAACGCCAATTTTGTCGAGACAACAGCAGGAGCTGTCATGGTTATTCAACCGAAAATTCGTGGTTTTATCTGTACTAATGCTCATCCTGTCGGCTGTGCCGAACACGTTAAAGAACAAATTGATTACGTAAAACAGCTTGGCCCTGTTGCGAATGGCCCAAAAAACGTGCTGGTGATTGGCGCGTCTACCGGCTATGGCCTGGCCTCGCGTATCACCGCCGCGTTTGGCTCTGGGGCAAAGACCTTAGGTATTTTCTTTGAGAAAGAACCAACTGACAGCAAAACAGCATCAGCCGGCTGGTACAACACCGCCGCTTTTGAACACGCTGCCGATGCTGCCGGTTTATGGAATAAACACCTTAACGGCGATGCCTTTACCGATGAGTTAAAAGCACAGGCCATCGATATTATCCGCAGTGAAATGGGGAAAATTGATTTAGTGGTATACAGCCTGGCGGCACCACGGCGTAAAGATCCGGTCACCGGCGAGGTTTTTAGTTCAGTATTAAAACCGATAGGGCAGGCGTACACTGCGCGCACGTTAAACACCAGCAAACGTGAAATTGAAGAAGTGTCGGTAGAGCCGGCTAACGATGATGAAATTTACCAGACGGTAAAAGTGATGGGGGGAGAAGACTGGGAGCGCTGGTTAGATCAGTTAGATGCAGCCGGTGTGCTGGCCGATAACTGCCAGACAGTCGCTTACACCTACATTGGAAAAGAGCTGACCTGGCCCATTTATGGTAAAGCCACTATTGGTAAGGCGAAAGAAGATCTGGATCGGGCTGCCGCTGCTATTACCGCGAAACTGGACAGCAAAAAAGGCAAAGCCTATGTCGCATCGTTAAAAGCGCTGGTGACTCAGGCCAGCTCTGCTATTCCTATTATGCCGTTGTATATCTCGCTACTGTATCGTGTCATGAAAGCCGAGGGCAGCCACGAAGGTTGCATCGAGCAGATTAACGGCCTGTTTCGTCAGGGCTTGTACAGCGCTACGCCGATACTGGATGACGCTGGCCGGTTGCGGATGGACGGTAAAGAGCTAAGCGACCATGTTCAGCAGGCGGTAAAAGATTTATGGGGCCAGGTCACCACCGACACCATAGATACCCTCACCGATTATAAAGGCTATCATAATGAATTTTTAAGGTTATTTGGCTTCGGCTACAGCCATGTTAACTATGATGCTGACGTGTCGCCAATGGTGCCACTGCGGCATATTGCCGGATAATTTTATCAAAGCCGCCTGCAGGCGGCTTTTGTTTGTCTGCAAATGGACTAAAGTTGACTACAATCTGTGAGTTTTATGCGGTAAAGTCGGCGCGTTTTTTTAAGCGTCTAACGGCTGTTTTAAGTAGGTAGATTGTTGGAAAATTTAGCGAACAGCATAGATAGGCAGCGGGTTTAATGCTAGAATCCGCGACTTTAATACGTGTATCTGGCTGAAAAATAACCAGTGGCTAACACTGAAAAAATAATGCCGGATGCGCTGCGCACTAAGCAGCTGAAAAACTAGGCCCTGTTTCTTCCCAAAATAGTAGTGCAAGTACGTATGATAAAACTCAAAAAAGGCTTGGACATTCCCCTCGCGGGCAGTCCTAAACAAGAGATCAGTGCGGGCAATACCGTTAACACTGTCGCTGTATTAGGCGAAGAGTTTAATGGTATGCGTCCGACGATGGCGGTTGAAGTTGGCGATACGGTAAAAAAAGGTCAGGTGCTTTTCGAAGATAAGAAAAACCCGGGCGTTAAATTTACGGCACCGCTGGCAGGCACCGTAAAAGAGATAAACCGTGGCGCTAAACGCGTGCTGCAATCGGTGGTAATTGAAGCTACAGGTTCTGATGCGGTGCAATTCGCCCGCTATTCAGCTGACCAGCTGGCGGGGTTAAGCCGCGAGCAGGTAGTGCAAAACCTGGTTGATTCGGGCCTGTGGGTAGCATTGCGTACCCGTCCGTTTAGCCAGACGCCAGCCATTGACAGTACAGCGCGGGCGATTTTTGTCAATGCCATGGACACTAATCCGCTGGCGGCAGACCCTAGCGTGGTTATTGCGGCAGACAGCGACGCCTTTACTAATGGCTTAACGGTGTTAGCGACGCTGACGGACAAATTGTACCTGTGCAAAAAAGCCGGTGCAGCTGTGCCTGCCATTAGCAAAGCTGAAGTCGCCGAGTTTGACGGCCCTCACCCGGCTGGTTTAGTCGGTACCCATATTCATCTGTTAGAGCCGGTAAGCGCCAAAAAAGTAGTTTGGCACCTTGGTTATCAGGATGTGATTGCCATTGGTAAGCTGTTTACCAGCGGTGAGCTGAGCAGCGAGCGTGTTGTCGCGTTGGCAGGCCCGGCGGTGACCAATCCGCGTTTGGTTAAAACTGTGCTGGGCGCTGCTGTTAGCGAACTGACCGCTGGTGAACTGGCTGCGGGTAACAACCGTATTATCTCTGGCTCGGTATTGTCAGGTGCAACGGCGCATGGCGTACACGGTTACTTAGGCCGTTATCACACTCAGGTGTCGGTGTTGGCTGAAGGCACTGAAAAAGAGTTTTTGGGCTGGATTGCTCCGGGGGCGACTAAGTTTTCTGTCACCCGTGCCTATTTATCGCACTTAAGTCCTAAGCGGTTATTTAATATGACCACCACGACCAATGGTTCGTCCCGTGCCATGGTTCCTATCGGAAACTATGAGCGGGTAATGCCGTTAGATATTCTGCCGACACTGCTGCTACGTGATCTGATCTCCGGTGACACAGATAGCGCCGTTACACTGGGTGCGCTGGAGCTGGATGAAGAAGACCTGGCATTATGTACCTTTGTCTGTCCGGGTAAGTATGATTATGGCACCATTTTGCGTAACTGCCTGACGACCATTCAGAAGGAAGGCTAATCATGAGTTTAAAGCATTTTTTAGAGCGCATTGAGCCGTCATTCGAAAAAGGCGGCAAGTACGAAAAGTGGTATGCGCTGTATGAAGCCGTCGCCACTGTGCTGTACACCCCAGGTCTGGTAACGAAAAACGGTACGCACGTACGTGACAGTATCGACTTAAAACGTATCATGATCTTTGTTTGGCTGGCGCTGTTTCCGGCGTTGTTCTTCGGTATGTACAATATCGGCCATCAGGCGGTTATTGCGCTGCAGGCCGGTTTTGGTACGCCCGATACCTGGCAGGTAGCTATTTATCAGGCCTTGGGGGGGAACTTAACCGCTGACTCTGGCTGGGGCAGTAAGATGTGGTACGGTGCCGTTTGGTTCCTGCCTATTTATGCTGTTACCTTTATTGTGGGTGGTTTTTGGGAAGTGCTGTTTGCCTCAGTGCGTAAGCACGAAGTCAACGAAGGCTTCTTTGTCAGTTCAATCCTGTTTGCACTCATTCTGCCGGCCACTATTCCGCTGTGGCAGGTTGCCCTGGGTATTACCTTTGGTGTCGTCGTCGCCAAGGAAGTATTTGGCGGTACTGGCCGTAACTTCTTAAACCCGGCATTAGCTGGCCGCGCGTTTTTATTCTTTGCTTACCCGGCACAAATTTCCGGTGACGCAGTGTGGACTGTTGCTGATGGCTACTCTGGCGCTACCTGGCTGAGCAAAGCCGCGTCAGGTGATTTAGATTATTCTGCCAATATGCAGCTGTGGTGGGACGCCTTCTACGGTTTTATCCCGGGTTCTGTCGGTGAAACCTCAGTACTGGCGCTATTAATTGGTGGTTTAGCACTGATTTATTTCCGTATTGCGTCATGGCGCATTGTTGCTGGTGTGATGGTGGGGATGGTGTTGACCGCTTACCTGTTTAACGCCATTGGCTCAGAGTCTAATGCGATGTTTGCTATGCCGTGGCACTGGCACCTGGTGTTGGGTGGTTTTGCTATTGGTATGTTCTTCATGGCAACCGATCCGGTATCGGCTTCATTTACCAACCAGGGTAAATGGGCATATGGTATTTTAATTGGCTTTATGGTGGTGATGATCCGTGTGGCTAACCCGGCATATCCTGAAGGGATGATGTTAGCAATACTGTTCGCGAACCTGTTTGCGCCATTGTTCGATTTCTTCGTGGCTCAGGCCAATATCAAGCGGAGGCTGGCACGTAATGTCTAGTAATAACGATAGCATCAGCAAAACGCTGATCGTAGTCATCTCTTTATGTTTAGTCTGTGCAGTTATTGTATCAACTGCGGCAGTACAGTTACGGCCGCAGCAAAAGGCCAATAAACTGCTCGACTCACAGAAAAACGTGCTGGCGGTTACCGGTTTGCTTGGCGGTGGTAATATCGCTGAGTTGTATAGCAAGCACATTCAGGAACGCTTTGTTGATCTGGACAGTGGTGAATTTGTCGAAAAGCCGGCAAATTATGATTACCGCAAGTTTATGAAAGATCCTAAAGAAAGTGTGCGTTTATCTGCTGATGAAGACCTGGCATCAATTAAAACACGCGCGAACATTGCACCGGTTTATCTGGCGTATAACAACGGCGTAGAGTCCGGGGAGCTATCTGCAATAGTGTTGCCAATCCATGGTTATGGTTTATGGTCTACTATGCATGCGTTTTTGGCTTTAGGCGCTGATGGCACGACGATAAAAGGTGTCAATTACTACGAGCAAGGCGAAACTGCGGGCTTGGGTGGCGAAGTACAAAACCCGAAATGGGTCGCACAGTTTGAAGGTAAGAAATTACTGGATGCCTCTGGTGAGCCTGCCATTAAAGTGGTTAAACCGGGTAATGCTGCTGCGGATTCTGCCTTTGAAGTCGATGGTTTATCCGGCGCGACGTTAACCAGTAATGGCGTGCAATACACATTTGATTTTTGGGCAGGTGCTAAGGGTTTTGCCCCGTTCCTGGCTAAAGTGCGAGATGGAGCATTAAACAATGGCTAATGCAAAAGAAATTAAAACCGTTCTGTTTGGGCCGGTATTCGCCAATAACCCTATCGCTTTGCAGGTACTGGGTATCTGTTCAGCGTTGGCGGTAACCACCAAAATGGATAAAGCGCTGGTAATGTGTATTGCACTTACCCTGGTAACCGCGTTTTCTAACTTCTTTATTTCGTTAATTCGTAACCATATTCCGTCCAGCGTACGGATTATTGTGCAGATGACCATTATCGCCTCGCTGGTAATAGTGGTTGATCAGATATTAAAAGCTTACGCCTATGACGTCGCTAAAGAGCTGTCGGTATTTGTTGGTCTTATTATTACCAACTGTATTGTAATGGGTCGCGCCGAAGCTTTCGCTATGAAAAGCAAGCCAGGGATCAGCTTCCTCGATGGTATCGGCAACGGCTTAGGTTATAGCGTGGTACTGATGACCGTCGCCTTTATTCGTGAACTGGGTGGTTCAGGCACAGTGTTTGGCGTTGAAGTTATGCCATTGGTAAAAGACGGTGGCTGGTATCAGCCGATGGGCTTACTGTTAATGCCACCAAGTGCCTTTATCATTATTGCCGGCTTTATCTGGATACTGCGCACCTTCCGTACTGAACAAGTCGAGAAGGCATAAGGAGCGATAGATGGAACATTATTTAAGCTTATTTATCCGCGCAGTGTTTATTGAAAACCTGGCGCTGTCATTCTTCCTCGGTATGTGTACCTTTTTGGCGGTATCAAAAAAGGTCACCACGGCCTTTGGCCTGGGCGTTGCGGTTATCGTGGTGCTGGGTATTTCAGTACCGGTCAATAACCTGGTATATCAGAACCTGCTGGCACCGGGTGCCTTGGCCTGGGCTGGATTTCCTGAAGCCGATTTAAGCTTTCTGGGCTTTTTAACCTATATCGGTGTTATTGCCGCTTTGGTACAAATTCTGGAGATGGCTTTAGACAAATTTTTCCCGGCGCTATACAACGCTCTGGGTATCTTCCTGCCACTGATTACCGTGAACTGCGCTATTTTCGGTGCGGTGTCCTTTATGGTAGAGCGTGACTATAACTTTGGCGAAAGTGTCGTATTCGGCCTCGGCAGCGGTATAGGTTGGGCACTGGCAATTACCTTGCTGGCTGCCGTACGTGAGAAGTTAAAGTACGCAGATATTCCGCACGGTTTACGTGGTCTGGGTATTACCTTCTTGGTAGTGGGTTTGATGGGCTTTGGCTTTATGTCATTCTCTGGTGTATCACTGTAAGAGGTAAGGGAACTCAAGATGGAAAATATAGATATTGTTCTTGGCGTTGCCATGTTTACTCTGGTGGTACTGGCCTTAGTGGTCATTATCCTGGTAGCCAAGTCTAAGCTGGTTGCTTCAGGTGACATTACCATCAGTATCAACGGTGATCCAAGCAAAGCAATTAAAACCAAAGCTGGCGGTAAGCTGCTGGGTGCGCTGGCTGACAACGGTATTTTCTTATCGTCAGCCTGTGGTGGTGGTGGCTCTTGCGGCCAATGCCGGGTGCATGTAAAAGCCGGTGGCGGTGAGATACTGCCTACCGAGCTTGGCCATATCACTAAAGGTGAAGCCCGCGAAGGCTGCCGCTTGTCTTGTCAGGTTAACGTAAAGTCAGACATGGAAATTGAAGTTGAAGAGGAAATCTTCGGCATCAAGAAATGGGACTGTACTGTTATTTCTAATGATAACAAAGCCACCTTTATTAAAGAGCTGAAACTGCAAATTCCTGATGGTGAATCAGTGCCGTTCCGCGCTGGCGGTTATATTCAGATCGAAGCACCGGCACACCATGTGAAGTACAAGGATTTTGATATCCCTGAGCAGTTCCGTGGTGACTGGGAACGGTTTAACTTCTTTAGCCTGGAGTCAAAAGTAGACGAGGAGACCATCCGCGCTTACTCAATGGCGAACTATCCGGAAGAAGAAGGCATTATTATGCTGAACGTGCGTATTGCTACGCCACCGCCAAATAATCTGAGCTTGCCATGCGGTAAAATGTCATCCTTTATCTGGAGCCTGAAAGAAGGCGATAAAGTGACAATTTCTGGCCCATTCGGTGAGTTTTTCGCCAAAGATACCGATGCCGAGATGGTATTTATCGGTGGTGGTGCTGGTATGGCGCCAATGCGCTCGCACATTTTTGACCAGCTGCGCCGGTTAAAATCGAAGCGTAAAATTACCTTCTGGTACGGTGCCCGCTCTAAGCGCGAAATGTTCTATGTTGAAGACTTCGACATGCTGGCGGCAGAAAATGATAACTTTGAGTGGCATGTTGCGCTGTCAGACCCTCAACCAGAGGATAACTGGACAGGCTACACTGGTTTTATTCATAACGTTATTTATGAAAATTACCTGAAAAACCACAAAGCACCGGAAGACTGCGAGTTTTATATGTGCGGTCCGCCGATGATGAACAAAGCGGTTATCAATATGCTGAAAGATCTCGGTGTAGAAGATGACAATATTCTGTTAGATGACTTCGGTGGCTAACAGTGAGATAAACCGCAGGGGCGCCTAACAGGCTGCCCCTGCTGCTATCAGGAACTACTATGTACGTTGTTTCTTTCCTGAAAACCTGGCTGGCACTTAGTGTGCTGGCCATTTTAGTTTCTTGCAGCCCGGCCAAGCCAGTCAACGAGCAATATCAGCTTAACGGCAATACCATGGGCACTTATTACGTTGTTAAGTTTTACAGCAGCGATGCGCCTGATCTGCACGAGTTGCAGCAGCAAATTGATGCTGAGCTGGAGTTGGTTAATGACTTAATGTCAACTTACCGGCCAGACTCTGAGCTGATGCGCTTTAACCGTCATGCTGATAACACTGCTTTTACGCTATCGGCGCAAACCCGTACTGTGGTTGCTGAAGCGCTGCGTATTGCTGAGCAAACCCAGGGCGTACTCGATGTTACCGTCGGCCCCTTGGTCGAGTTGTGGGGGTTTGGTGCCCGTGGCCGTATTGAACAGGCGCCGTCGGATACCGATATCGCCAATACTCGGGCGGTGGTAGGCTATGACAAACTGACCCTGACAGACAACCAACTGACTAAGTCAGTTGCTGCTTTGGCTGTTGACTTATCCACTATTGCCAAAGGTTTTGGTGTTGATCAGGTTGCCGCGATACTGGAACGGCAGGGCATTATTAATTACCTGGTAGAGATTGGCGGCGAGATGCGGCTGAAGGGCACTAAGCCGGATAACCAACCTTGGAAGATTGCCATCGAAAAGCCGGTAACGACAGAGCGTGCAGTGCAACGCATTTTAGCGCCTGGCGATATGGGAGTGGCAACGTCGGGTGACTATCGTAATTACTTTGAAGAAGACGGTGTGCGCTACTCGCACCTGCTCGACCCCCGTACCGGTAAACCCATTACCAATCGCACCGTTTCTGTAACAGTGTTGCATCCTTCCTGTATGACAGCCGACGGTTATGCTACGGCACTGAATGTAATGGACGCACAGGCTGCTATGCAATTTGCCGAACAGCATCAGCTGGCCGTATTATTAGTGCTGAAGACTGATGAAGGCTTTAGCGAGCTAACGTCCAGTGCTTTTAAACCTTACCTAACCGAATAGCGGAGTAGATATGACAATTTTCTTGTTAACTTTCGGTTTGTTTTTGCTGGTCGTTGTGGCCATGGCCGTTGGCTATTTAGTGCAGCGTAAGACCATTGCCGGTAGCTGTGGTGGCCTGGGTGAAATGGGTATTGAAAAAGCCTGTGACTGCGACAAGCCGTGTGAAAAGCGGCAAAAACGGCTGGATAAAGAGAAGTTCTGGCAGCAGAATAAAATTATCTGAGTGATGTTAATTGCGAAGATGAGTGCATTGATTAAAGCTGGCTGAGTGCCAGCTTTTTACATTTTCAGGAGTAGGGTGTTGTTGGATAAAATTTTTGCCTTGCGTGAACGTAATACAACGGCAATGCGCGAAGCGATGGCCGGCTTAACCACTTTTATGGCGATGTCATACGTGCTGTTTGTTAACCCGGCGATGCTGGCACAAACCGGCATGGATCAGGGCGCCGTTTTTGTCGCCACTTGTCTGGCGGCGGCTTTGGGTTGTTTGCTGATGGGGTTTTTAGCCAATTTGCCGGTAGCACTGGCACCGGGCATGGGACTCAATGCGTTTTTCAGCTATGTCATAGTGCTGGAGCAGGGCCATAGCTGGCAAACCGCACTCGCCTGTGTGTTTTTCTCCGGTTGCCTGTTTTTATTACTTAGCCTGTTTAAAGTGCGGGAATGGATTATCAATAGCATACCGCTACCACTGAAAATGGGTATTGCCGCCGGTATCGGTATGTTTCTGGCGCTGATTGCGCTGAAAACTGCCAATATTATTGTTGCCAGCCCGGCTACATTAGTGACGCTGGGCGACTTGCATAGCCCGCAGGTTGTATTGGCGCTCATTGGTTTTTTTATTATTTTTGCTCTGGCACACCGCGGCTGGCATGCCGCGGTGTTGGTGAGTATGTTGCTGGTAACGGCCGCAGCCTGGTATCTGGGCGACGTGCAGTTTAGCGGTATAGTCGCGATGCCACCGTCGTTAACGCCTACCTTTATGCAGTTGGATTTTGCTGCCGCGCTGCAGCTTAGTATGTTACCGGTAATTTTAAGCCTGTTGTTTCTCGACTTGTTTGACACCTCCGGTACGCTGGTGGCGGTAAGCCATAAAGCCGGCTTAATGCAAAAAGATGGCTCAGTACCGGATTTAAGTAAGGCACTGATTGCCGACAGCGGTGCCAGCATTGCAGGCGCTATCCTGGGTACTTCTACCACCACCAGTTATGTCGAGAGTACCAGTGGTGTGGCGGCAGGTGGCCGCACCGGCCTGATGGCGGTGGTTACCGGGGGGCTTTTTTTGGTGGCGCTGTGGTTTTCCCCATTGGCGGCTATGGTGCCGGCGTACGCTACAGCAGGCGCTTTGCTGTATGTTGCCACTTTGATGCTGGCAAGTTTGCAGCATGTGGCCTGGGATGATGTGATCCAGGCGGTCCCGGTGTCCGTTGTATTAATTATGATGCCGCTGACGTTCTCTATCTCTGACGGTATCGGCATGGGGTTTATCAGTTATGCTGTGCTATGTTTAGTGACCGGCAAGCTGGAACGCACAACGCTGAGTGTCTGGGGATTAACACTGGTGTTTCTGGCCAAATTTATCTGGGGTTAAACTGAATGAAATTAAGACTTTTTACTATGCTGGCGTTGCTGCTAACGGTAATGCCGCTTCAGGCTGATCGCTTTAAAGACGTACAGGTGCAACACACTGAACTGGCACAGGATCTGTATATGTTAACCGGTGCCGGTGGCAATATGGCTACGGTCATTGCCGGTGATAAAGTGCTGCTGGTTGACAGCCAGTACGCTGAGCTGGCGGATAAAATAAAAGCTAAGCTGAGCGAGCTAGGCGCTAAAGCCGGGGTAACGACGCTGGTCAATACGCATCTGCATGGCGATCATGTTGGCGGTAACAGCCAATTAGCTGGCGGTGTAGATATTATTGCTCATCACAATGTGCTCAGCCGGTTGGCGCAGGATAGCAAGTTCCCGCGTAATGGTTTACCTAACATCACATTTAAACAGCAGCTTAAGTTTACTCTGGGCGGCCAGACCATCAGGCTGGACTATCTGCCACCCAGTCATACCGACGGTGATATCGTGGTGTGGTTTGAACAGGCCAATGTGGTGCACTTTGGCGACTTGTTGTTTGAGGGCCGCTTTCCGTTTATCGATACTAACAATGGCGGCTCAGTCAAAGGTTATATCGACAACACCCAAACATTGCTTGGTATGCTGAACGAGCAGACTAAAGTTATCCCGGGGCATGGTCAGTTGACAGACAAAGCCGGGGTACAGCGCTCACTGGATATGATGCAAGCTACCCTGGCGATAGTGCAGGGCTATAAAGCGGCGGGTTTAACAGAGCAGCAAGCCATTGAAAAAGGCCTGGGGCCTCAGTGGCAAAGTTGGCACTGGAACTTTATTACCGAGCAGCGCTGGATAAAAACTTTGTATCATGCCGATGTAAACTAGTACTTGTCGCCTGCTATGGTGCTGGTTATGCTGTAACACACAATAAATCTGCGGGGCTTTGCCCTGCTGCAGCGCAGGACAAGGATGAGGCTACGCGAGACCCTAGTTGCATATATGCTGCCATTACTGGTGTTGCCGGTAATGGCCTTTGGTTATCTGGCATATCAGTTCAGTCAGCAGTACTGGCAGCAGCAAGCTTATTATCAGGCGGAAAAAGCGTTAAGTCAGCAGCAACTGACGCTGACGTCGTTTTTACAAATGCAGCAGACCCGGTTGGCGATGCTGGCGCAAAGCCCGGTGTTACAACAGCATATTCAGCAACCGGACCAGACTACGTTACAGGCGGTGCAGCGCCAGTTTAGCCAGTTTTCAGCGGACGACCGTCAGATAGTGTCCATTAAGCTGCTTAATTTAAACGGTGATTATGAGCTGCAATTGCCGCATCGGGCCGAATATTCATCCGTGCCAAACCGCTTTCGCAACGAATATTTCTCGTCATTACAGGCTCAGGTGGATGAAGCCAGCTATTTTCTGGCACCAGACACTGACAGCAAAAACCAACAGTTGTTTTTCGCCCATAAGCTGTATGCCGGTGCCGTGACCGAATCACGCCGTTTATGGGGCTATTTGGTGGTCGTGGTCAGTCCGTCAATTTTGGCTGAGGTGGTCAGTTATCGCCATACGCCAAACAGCGTTACCTTGCTGATCAGCAAAGCCGCAGCGATCACCTATGCGGATAATCCGGTATTGATCGGCAGCGCTTTTGCGCCGACAAACTTCAGGGCAATACAACAAAGTATTGATGCAAAGCAGTTTAATGATGTGATCTTACTGGGACAACCGCGGCTACTGCTGGGTAAAAGCCTGCCCGGCGCCTATCAGTTGCTGTATGGTGTGGATGAGCATGAGTTGCTGGCGCAGCAACGCAGCTTGTCGCTGGTGATCTTATTACTGACGCTGCTGATGTGTTTTATCCTGCCGCTACTGGTGTACTGGTTATTGATCCGTAATGTATTTGAGCCAATCAAGCAGCTGACGGCGGCGAAAACCGCGGTGGGACGCGGTGATTTATCGACATTACTGGAAGTGACAAAACAGGATGAGCTTGGCGACATGTTTGCCGCTTTTAATGTGATGGTGCGTCAGCTTAGGGTTTATCGCGAACGGGAGCGCGCTTATAAACAGCAACTGGAAGACAAAGTATTGCGCCGTACGCAGGATCTGGCGCGCGCCAATGACGATTTGGCTGCCGCTAACCAGGAGTTGATCCTGGCGCGGGAGGCCGCAGAGCAGGCGAACCGGCTAAGAAGCGTGTTTCTGGCTAACATGAGCCACGAGATCCGTACGCCACTAACTGCCATCATTGGCTTTTCCGAGCAGGCGCTTAGTGAGCATGAACCGCAAAAACTACAGAATTATCTGCAGCGGGTGTTGAAAAGCGGAGATCATTTATTAGGCCTTATCAATGACATTCTTGATTTATCAAAAATTGAAGCCGAAAAACTGGAGTTAAACTACGAAGCGTTTGATGTTCTAAGCTTGCTCGACGATATTTTTCTGCTTACCCGCAGTCAGGCTGAAGCGAAAGGTCTGCAATGTCTACTGGAGCTGAATTTTCCATTGCCGCGACAGTTATACAATGATGCGCTACGCTTTCGTCAGGTGCTGCTCAATCTTACCAGTAACTCCGTTAAGTTTACTCAGAAAGGCAAAATTGTACTGAGTGTCAGTTTTGATGTGTTAACACAGCAACTGAGTATCAAAGTGAAAGACAGCGGTATTGGTATGACAACGGAAGAACTCAGCCGGATTTTCCAGCCATTTGTACAGGCCGATGCTACGGTTACCCGCCATTTTGGTGGTACCGGACTGGGCTTGTGTATATCGAAAAAGCTAATGCAGCAAATGAGTGGTGATATACGGGTAGAGAGCGTTAAAGGTATTGGCAGTTGTTTTGAGCTGCTGTTTGATTGCTCAGCGCAACAACCTGAACTGGTAGAGGGTTATAGCAAGTCGTCAGGGCAGTTAAGTGCTTTGCCAGAGCAGGCTGCCACGCAGCGTTTACATATTCTGGTGGCGGAAGACAATGCCGATAACCAGCTGTTGCTACAACTGATGTTGGAAAAAGCCAATGCCAGCTGTGTGCTGGTAGATAATGGCCATAAGGCGGTTGAACGGGCCTTGGCGGAAGATTTTGATCTTATTCTGATGGATATGCAAATGCCGTTGATGGGCGGGGAAGAAGCCACGCGCTTGATCCGACATGCAGGCATAGAGACACCGATTATTGCAGTAACCGCCAACGTGATGTCAGAAGATTTTGAACGCTACCGCCAGGCCGGCTGCCAGAGCTTGTTACCCAAACCGGTGATGCAGGCCGATTTGCTCAGCATTCTCAGCAAGTACGGTCAGGCCCGTGTTACTGATGCCGATAACCTGGCGCAGCAGCTGGAACAAGATCCGCAGATGCTGGCGTTAAAGCAGCAATTTAAAGCGCAATTACCGGCGCTGATAAGCGAATTGCAACAGTATTTTGCTGCAGAGCAGTGGCGTAGCCTGGCTTATGCCGCTCACAGTTTAAAAGGCAGCGCCGGCAGTATGGGGTATCCGGAGCTTACCGAGCTGGCGGGCGAGTTAGAACGCAGCGCCAACAACCAACAGCCAGATAGCTGTGCTGGCTTGTTAAGCCGGATGCAGCACATTATCGCCAGCGCCGATAAGCGTTAGGCAGAAATCGCCCGTCGTCAGAGGACAGTTATGTCAGCACAACAACGTCTGATCCAGCTTTTACAGTACAAAATTCAGCATGATCAGCTGTTGCTGCCGACCTTACCGGATATTGCGCTGAAGGTACGGCAGCGCTCAGCTGAGCCTGATATCAGTCTGGCTGATATGGCGGATGTGATTGCGCAGGACCCGGCATTAGCGGCCAGGATGATAAAAGTGGCGAACAGCGCCTATATGGGGCGCTCCATTAAAGTGACGACACTGAATCAGGCTGTTACTCGCATTGGTTTAAGTCAAATTCGCAATATTGCTATTGCTATGGCGCTGGAGCAGGTGTTTGTGTCTAAACATAAGCAGGTACAGCAACAACTGGATCGGCTATGGCAAAGCAGTGTGCAAACGGCCTGCAGCGCCATGGCTTGCCTGGCGTACTATCAGGCCAGAGAAGCGCGCAGCGGCTTGAATAAAGATGTGCTGTGTTTAATGGCGTTGCTACATAATATTGGCGCTTTACCGATTTTGAGCGAAGCCGAGCGCGAAAGCGAGTTGTTAGGCGATCCACGTTTTTTAATGCATCTGACGACCGATTTAGCCACTGAGGTTAGCCTGAGGATCTTGTTTGCCTGGGGCTTTCCGGAAGAATTTCATCAGGTAGCGCAGCGCTGGCAAAAATTGCAGCCGGAAACACCAGGCCCTGGCTATGCTGATTTTATCCGTCTGGCGCTGATTGCCGCTGACGGATACCAAGACAAAGCACGGCAGCAGCGGCTGGTAGAATATTATGTAAAAGCACAGCTGGTACCACAGGTGGAATTTATGCAGCATCCTGATATCGCTAAGGTGTACCAGGATGTGCAGAGCGTGTTTCGCTAACCGTTTCCTGTCAGGCGGTTTCGCTCAGCTGCTGGCTGATACTGAGCAAAGCGCTATTTAATGCTGTCGCCATCAGTAATAAGTCAGCATCGAGACGGGCGCTTAAGTCTTCCCAGCCCAGCTCATCATTCTGGCCGGTAAGCAGATCATGAAACTTCAAGCGCTTGACCGCACCATCGTCGGTAATGGCACAGGATAATGCGTCAGGCCGTTCCAGGCTGATACTGGTAACCAGTTTATCCTGCAGGTGGCTTTGCACTTCATCAGCGCTAAGCAGATGATTGCTGAATTTCACTTTAGCACCTTCCTCATCCGGTGCTTTTAACTCAGCATCACTGCCCAGGTTAAAGCCCGCTGGCAGCGCCTGGTTTTGCAACCATAGCTGTAAATGGCTATTCAGTTTATGGTTGTCCAGCCAGGGCAGGGCCGGCAACGAGCCCAGGGCTTTGCGTAGCAAGGCCAACACATCTTCCGCTTTGCCGGCACTGCCACTGTTGATCACCAGCCATTGATTGTCGGCATCATAATAACCCTGAGTTAAAGATGAACGGCTAAACGCGCGTGGCAGCAGGCTTAGCTGCAGCTCTTCTTTCAGGCTTTGTTTTTCTTTACGGCTAAGTGGCCGGCCTTTTTCCTGCTCCATCGCCTCTAACCGCGGCTGCATCTCCTCGTTGATCACCGCTGCCGGCAGAATTTTTTCCTGGCGTTTAACAGCGAAAAACAACAGATGCTGACAGGCATGACAATACTGCTTAATGCTGGGGTGCAATGGAAAACTAAAGCCGGATCTGACAGCTTCCTGTGCGGTTAACGGGGTAAATTTAAATTCTGCCAGCGCCTGC
This sequence comes from Rheinheimera pleomorphica, assembly GCF_011634895.1. GTDB lineage: Bacteria > Pseudomonadota > Gammaproteobacteria > Enterobacterales > Alteromonadaceae > Alishewanella > Alishewanella pleomorphica. Next base: position 592,081 of record NZ_SIRR01000003.1, read on the forward strand.
TCCCAGACGCTGATATCAGTGCTTAGCGGCGCGCTAAGCTTGTATACTCGAACATTTTTAAACCACATAATTCACTCAAATCGAAAAGTTCGGGCCGGCAGTATAACGTGGATCAGGCCGATATTTTCAGATTTTTTGGAAAGCAGATATGGTAATGCAAACCTTTACCCGGCTCACTGCTGACACTAATGCTGCCGCCCAGCGTCTGACGCACCAGATTGTAAGTTATGTGAGTACCCAGGCCGCTGCCGCCCTGATCGCGTTTGGTGGTAAAGAACGGATGAAACAGTTTGCTCAGTTGCTCCTGGTTTAACCCTTTGCCGTTATCACTGTATTTAATGTCGACGTTATCTTCTTCATCCAGTACGGTAATGCGGATAAGGCCAGCCTCGATGTCTTCAAAACCGTGGATCAATGAGTTCATCAGCAAATTGGTAAAAATTTGTGAGATAGCGCCGGCCGGACAGCTCAGCATAATATTGTCCGGGCAGTTAACTTCAATTTGATGCTGCGTTTTTTTAAAGTTCGGCTGCAAAGAGCGGATCACCTCGTGCAGGTAGTCTGCCAGATTAATCGTTCTGACCGCTTCACTGGTTTGATCGACGGCAATTTGTTTAAAGCTGGCAATCAGCTCAGATGCGCGGATCAGGTTAGATTGCAGCAGTTCAGTACCCTGGGAGGCCTCTTCAATAAAGTGTTCCAGTGTTTTCGGGGTCAGGGTCTTATCTTTATATTCCTGGGCCAGGGTTTGCAGCTTTTCCGCCAAAAAGCTGGTGGCCGTAACACCAATACCGACAGGGGTATTCACTTCATGCGTTATACCGGCCACCAAGCCCCCTAAGGCCGCCATTTTTTCTGATTGTACCAAGCGGTCTTGCGCCTGTTTTAGATCATCAACAATGTTTTCCAGTTCAGTTTGCTTACCGCGTAACGCATCTTCGGTATGGCGCCGGCGTTCTATTTCTTCACGCAGGCTTTGTTGTTTTACTTCAAGCTCTTGCTTTTGTTGTTGTAAATCCATCATGGCCTGGCTTAAACCGGAGGTTTTGCGCGCCACTTCCTGCTCCAGCATCAGGTTTTGTTGGTCCAGTTTTTCATTGGAGAGCATCAGTTGCTTTTGTGTGGTCTCCAACTGCGTTTTGTAATCCTGAACCCGGCTAATCAAACGGTTAAAGGCATCGGCCATGACGGTCAGTTCGGATGTTTCCGCATGTTGGATCTCAACTTTAGCGCCTTCAAGCTGATCCAGCTCCAAATCTTCAATCTGTTGTGTCAGCTCGGTAAGCGGCAGCGTAAGCTGCTGGCGGAACGCCATTAAAAACAAAATAATTAAAAAAGTGGTTTTTAACATGGCATTACCAACCAGAAAATAAATGCCAACTTTTATCCTGTCGATCACCACAGCGCGGCTGGAAAACAAGGTGACATCCCCTACCTGGGTCGCGCGGCCGGAAAACTCAAAGATCAATGGAAAGGTATAGCCAAAAATGCCGGATTGCTGCTCCGTTAAACGCACGCCTTCACGCACCAGTTGTGTGCTGAAACGTTCCTGAATATTAATGTATAAACCCAGTTGCGTAATAACGGCGCCACTGTCGTCGCGCACTATAATGCCTTCAATAGTAGGGATCGCCAGTAAACCGTCGGCAATAATCATTGCCTGTTGCGTATTGAGCTCCCAAATAGCCCGGGTCAGACTGCCGGAAAAGGTTTGCTGCAGGGTTTCCAGTTCGCCGTTAATATGGCTTTTAGTATTAAAATACTCTGCAACAATTTGCCCCAATGTCACCACTAATGTCAGAATAAAATAGACTGACAATACCTTGGTTAACAGCTTACGGGATAAGCTTTTATGCTGCATGGAAGAACCTTGTATGGCAAAGATTTTATTGGTGTTATCACACTACCATAACCAATAACCGACAGTTTGCAAATAGCAGGTTGTGTTATCCGCTATTTATAGCGCAGATATTGCTTTATAGTGACGCTCTGTATATATTTTTTAACCGACTTTAGCCCTTACCACTATAACAAAACAGGCTGCAGTACATGGCTTTGAACGTTTTAATATGCGATGACTCTTTGCTGGCGCGCAACCAGCTGAAGAAATCTTTACCGGCAGACTTTGATGCCACTATCGTTACCGCCAGCAACGGGCTTGAAGCTCTGACGGTGTTGCAAACGCAAGACATTGGTCTGGTGTTTCTTGACCTTACCATGCCAGAGCTGGACGGCGTTGGCGTGCTGGAGGCGATTAAGGCTCAGGCGCTGGATTGTCTGGTGATTGTTGTCTCTGCTGATATTCAGCCGCAAATGCAACAGCGGGTAATGGAGCTGGGGGCGCTGGCCTTTATTCAAAAACCGGCCAGTGCCGATAAGCTGGCGGCGGTGTTGCACAAGTACGGTTTGATATGACAGCCCTTCATTTCACGGAAGAACAACGCGACTGCCTGCAAGAGCTGGTCAATGTCGCTATGGGCCAGGCCAGTGACAAGCTGGCACGTTATCTGGCAACCATGGTGCATTTGCAGGTACCGGCAATAAAGCTGGTAGATACCCAGCAATTACCACAGCATTTTGCCCAGCGTTATCAACAGCAAAGCGTCAGCCTGATTAGTATGGGCTTCTTTGGTGATCAGGGCCTGCGTGGCGAGGCGATCATGCTGTATCAGCTGGCCAATGTGGATGTTCTGGCCCGGCTGCTGGAGTACAGCGATGATGACAGCTCCGAAGCGGAAATGCTGACCGATATCAGCTCAGTGCTGACGACAACCTTTCTTAACGGCCTGGCAGAGCAGCTGGACAACAGTTTTTCTTATGCAGCGCCGCGTATTTTATCCAGCCGTGATCAGCATTTTGCTGACAAGCTCGCCGCCACGGCACAGCAATGGCAACTGGCTTTGCAGGTTGATATTCGCTATCAACTGACCGATTACAGCTTTCATTGCGATATGATTTTACTGATCCCCGGTGAAGCAGTATTGCGCCTGCGTCAGATGTTAGACCAGATCCTGGCCAGTTTCTGATGCAGCTCGACTGGCTATTACAACCGTTACTCAGCCAGCTGAACAGCGGCGTATTGGTGTTAGACGCTGAGCTTAGGTTGGTGTTTATTAATCAGTTTATTGCCCGGCGCGCTGACGTGCAGCCGGAAGATGTACAGGGTAAAAGCCTGTTTGATGTATTTACCGATGTGCCACAGGCCTGGTTGCAACGCAAATTGCAGGGCGTGCTGGCTTTACAGGTACCGGCATTTAGTAGCTGGGAGCAGCGCCAGTATATTTTTAAGTTACCGCATTTACGGCCGCTGAGCAGTGATAGCCAGTATATGGCGCAAAATTGCAGCATGTTACCGCTGACGGCACCAGATGGCGTTTCACGCTATATTTGCCTGTTAATAGAAGATGCCACTGATGCTTATGTTTATCAGCAACAGTTGCAACAAAGTGTCGCCCGGTTGCAACTGGCCAACCGTACCGATGGCCTTACCGGCGTATTAAACCGCAGTTACTGGCAGCAACAGCTGAGTTACGAAATTCAGCGTGCAGAGCGTTATCAACACCCTCTATCGTTATTAATGTTTGATTTAGACAAGTTTAAGCAGCTTAATGACCGTTACGGCCATTTGGGGGGCGATGCGGTATTGGTTGCATTATGCGCCCGGGTAACGACCTTATTGCGTGATACTGATTTATTGGGGCGTTATGGTGGTGAAGAATTCGGCGTTATTTTACCCGAGACCGATTTAACCGGTGCTATGCAGGTTGCCCAGCGGATCTGTACCGCTGTTGCTGGCCAGCCAATGCATTATGAGCAGCAAACAATCCGGGCCAGTGTTAGCCTTGGTGTGGCCGCTTTTACTGCCGGTCAGAGCACGGATGCGTTAATCCAACAAGCTGATGAGGCCCTGTACACCGCCAAACGTCAGGGCCGTAATCAGGCTGTCGCCTGGCGGGCTGTGAATAATGAATACCTGAAAAAGGTAAAGTAAGGCAGTAGTAAAATTAGCCGTTGACAGACGTCTATAAGTCTGTGCATAGTGTCCGCATGAAAATAAAAACAACTGTACTCACCACCATTATTATTACCACCAACCCTTCGGGGTAGGAGGTCGGCGGTGTGTTGTCTGTAAAAAAGACCCGTGACCTCAACCGTCACGGGTCTTTTTTTTGGTGCTGTTATGCAGCACTGCTGCAACGTTAACTAAGAGTCGCGATAACTGATCATTACAGTAATTAATGCGCAAGGAGTTTTAACATGAGGGTGCTCAAATTTGGCGGTTCGTCGCTGGCGTCCGTTGACCGTTTTGCCGGTGTTGCCCGTATAGTGCAACAACTGACGGCCAACGATAGTATTTGTCTGGTGTTATCAGCGCCGCAGGGCGTAACCAATACCCTGGTTGAGCTGACCGATTTAGCCTATCTGGGCTCAGACTTCAGTGCGCTGCTGGCGCAGTTAGCTACACGTTATCAGGCGTTGGCAGATGAGGCTGCCAGTGCGTTCCCCGGCGTACAGCTTGATACGCTGCAACAGGTAACGCAGACGCAGTTAGCGCAATTACAAGCGCAGCTCACCGGTATTAAGTTATTACGGCATTGCCCTGACCATATAAAGGCGCAAATCCTTGGCCTGGGCGAGCAGTTTAGCGTGGCGCTGATGACGGCGCTGTTGCAGGCTAAACACATACCCACTGTAGCGCTGGATGCGGTCAGCCTGGTGAAAAGCAGTGGCGACTACTTAAACGCCAGCGCAGATATTGCCGCTTGCGAGCAAACCTTGCCACAGGCCATTGCCAGCCAGACTGCTCAGGTCTATGTGATTGCTGGTTTTGTCTCCAGCAATGCGCAGGGCGAAACCTGTTTGCTGGGCCGTAATGGCTCTGACTACTCCGGGGCCATTGTGGCTGCCAGTATCCTGGCGGCGGCTTGCGAGATCTGGACCGATGTTGATGGGGTATACAGCGCGGACCCACGCCAGGTGAAAAATGCCAAACTAATTGACCGCTTATCATACGATGAAGCGATGGAACTGTCGTACTTTGGCGCTAAGGTATTGCATCCGAAAACCATAGGCCCGCTGGCGCGTTACAATATTCCCTGTTACATCAAAAACACGCTAAACCCGGCAGCACCCGGCACCTGTATTGATAATAACGGTGAAGGTGATGCCCTAGTTAAAGGCATTTCCAGTTTAGAACATCTGGCGCTTGTCACGGTGTCGGGGCCGGGGTTAAAGGGCGTGGTGGGTATGGCCAGCCGGGTGTTTGCTTCTATGGCCAGAGCGCAGATTTCGGTCAGCTTAATTACGCAATCTTCGTCTGAATTCAGTATCAGTTTTTGCGTGCCGCAATTGCATCTGGCCGCGGCGAAAAAAGCGCTGCAGCAAGAGTTTGAACTGGAGCTGCAAACCGGTTTACTGCGTGAGCTGAGCATTTTATCGGATATGGCCATTGTCAGCCTGGTGGGTGACGGCATGCGCCAGCACCGCGGTGTCGCGGCAAAATTCTTTGCGTCTTTAGCTCAGGCACGGGTAAACGTGGTGGCCATTGCCCAGGACAGCAGTGAGCGCTCTATCTCTGCGGTGATAGAGCAGGGCGCCTGTAAAAATGCCGTCAAAGTATGTCATGAAAATTTCTTTAGCCATTTGCCCAGTATTGATGTGTTTTTGGTGGGCTGTGGCGTGGTCGGCAGTGAGCTGTTGGCGCAAATTCAGCGTCAGCAGGCGTTTTTGCATAGCCGGCACGTTAAACTTAATGTGTATGGCATTGCTAATAGCAAAGCCACCTTACTTAACGGCGATGGTATTGATTTGGCGCAGTGGCAGACGTTACTGGCGCAAGCCAAAACGCCTTTCTCGGTTGAGCTGCTTAGCCAGTTTGTGCAGCAGCAGCACCTGACGAATCCAGTGCTGGTCGATTGCACAAGCTCTGAGCAGGTAGCCGCGCAGTATGCGGACTTTCTTGCTGCAGGTTTTCATGTTGTGACACCAAATAAGAAAGCCAATACCGCGTCTTTGGCTTACTATCAGCAGCTAAGGCAATTAGCACAGCAGAACCGGCGGCGCTTTTTATATGAAACCACCGTGGGCGCGGGTTTACCGGTTATCGATACCTTGCAGGGCTTACTGAATGCCGGTGATGAACTGCTGGCGTTTGAAGGCATTTTATCTGGCTCCTTATCCTATATGTTCGGTGAGTTGGAGCAGGGCGTACCGTTATCTCAGGTGACGAAAAAAGCGAAAGCGCTGGGCTTTACCGAGCCCGATCCGCGGGATGATTTGTCTGGTATGGATGTGGCGCGTAAGTTGTTAATTCTGGCGCGTGAAGCCGGTATGACACTGGAGCTTAGCGATGTTGAGGTAGAATCGGTGCTGCCGGCAGACTTTGCTGAGGGCGCCAGCACAGATGCGTTTATGGCTCAGCTGCCACAGCTGGATGCGGCTTTTGCCAAGCGGGTTGCGGCCGCTAAAGCTGAAGGTAAAGTGCTTAGGTATATTGGCGAAATTCATGGCGGTAAATGTAAAGTGGCGATAAAGGCACTGGATAACGGCCATCCGCTGGCAAAGGTAAAAGACGGCGAAAATGCGCTGGCTATTCATACCCGCTATTACCAGCCGATCCCCTTTGTGCTGCGTGGTTATGGTGCCGGGGCGGCGGTCACATCAGCCGGGGTATTCAGTGACATTATGCGCACCCTTGGCTGGCAGCAACAGGTGTAATTATCATGCAATCTCTCTCTGAATTAACCCAGCAAGATTATCTGAAACGCTATTATGCGCCGGCGTCCACCGGCAATGTCTCAGTCGGCTTTGATTTACTGGGCGCGGCGTTTGAGCCGGTAAACGGCGCCTTATTTGGCGATGTGCTGGATATCCTCGGTGAAGCTGAGACGCTTAGCCTGGACATTGTTGGCCGCTATCTGCATCAGTTACCGCAGAATAGCAACGACAATCTGGTACTGAGCTGCTTTTATGCCTTTGAACAGAAACTGGGCCGGCGCTTGCCACGCTTAGCGCTGCGTTTACACAAGAACCTGCCGGTGGGCAGCGGCCTGGGTTCCAGCGCCTGCTCTATCGTTGTGGCGTGTTACGCCTTTAATGATTATTTTGGCCGGCCGTTATCTGAAGCTGAGCTACTCCGGCTGATGGCCGAGGCCGAAGGCGGTGTGAGTGGTAGCGTGCATTTTGATAATGTCGCGCCGTCTTATTTGGGCGGCCTTCAATTGATGCTGCCACAAAGCCCGCATATTTGCCGTAGCCTGCCCTGGTTCGAACATTGGCGTGTGGTGCTCAGTTATCCGGGTACGGTGTTGTCTACTAAAGCGGCCCGTGCGGTATTACCGCAGCAACTGACGCTGGCGCACAGCATTGCCTTTGCCGGCATGCTAAGCCGTTTTGTCAGCGCACTGTATACCGCAGACGAAGCTGAGGCTGTCAGTGCTTTGCAGGATCTGATTGCCGAACAACCGCGCACCGCTTTGTTGCCAGAACTGCCAGCCATACGGGCAGCGTTAAGCGAGCAGGGGATCCTGCATCTGGGTATCTCCGGTGCCGGCCCCACCTTGTTTGCCCTTTGTGCCAGTGAGGCACAGGCCCAACTTGCCGCTGACTACTTATCGCGGCATTATGAGAAAAATCAGGACGCGACCACGCAAATATGTCGCTTGTCATTAGCTGGCGCCCGGGCGCTGTAGGAATACAACAGATGCTGTTAACTAATATCAAAGTACCACAAGAGCAGGTAAGTTTTTTACAGGCCGTACGCCAGGGGCTGGGCCGTGAACAAGGCTTATTCTTTCCAACCAGCTGGCCGAAACTGGATATCGATGCGCTATTACAGCTGGGGCTGGTTGAGCGTAGCAGTTTGATTTTGCAGGCACTGCTTGGCGATGAGCTAAGCGCCGCTGACGTTGATGCCATGGTCAGCAAGGCTTTTACTTTTCCGGCGCCGCTGGTGAGTGTGGCTGATGATATCGCCTGCCTGGAGTTATTTCATGGCCCGACACTGGCCTTTAAAGACTTTGGTGGCCGCTTTATGGCGCAGGCGCTGGCTAAAGCGCAAGCCGGTAGCAAAACCACTATTGTTACCGCTACCTCAGGCGATACCGGTGCTGCAGTTGCCCATGCGTTTTACCGTCAGCCCGGTGTACAGGTCGTGATCCTGTTTCCTAAGGGCAAAATCAGCCCGTTGCAGGAAAAATTGTTCACAACCCTGGGTGACAACATTACTACGCTGGCAGTCGACGGCGATTTTGATCAGTGTCAGGCATTGGTCAAACAAGTATTTGATCAGAAAGAACTGGTAGAAAAGCTCAGTATCAACTCGGCTAATTCAATTAATATCAGCCGTTTATTTGCACAGATCTGCTACTACTTCGAAGCGGTAGCGCAGGTGCCGGCCGACAAGCGTCACGAGGTGGTGATCGCCGTGCCCAGTGGTAACTTTGGTAACCTCACCGCCGGCTTAATTGCTAAAGCACTGGGGTTGCCGATAAAGCGCATGGTGGCGGCGACCAACAGCAACGATACGGTACCGCGTTATTGGCGCAGTGGCCAATGGCAGCCGAAAACGACAGTGGCAACCTTGTCTAATGCCATGGATGTGGCCGCCCCCAATAACTGGCCGCGGGTTGAAGCGCTGCTGAAGCAGGGCGTGATAAGCCGTGATGACATTGAGGCCGTCATGGTGGATGAGGATGATACCGTGCTGGGCGTGCGGCAGTTGTCACAACTGGGCTATTTAAGTGAGCCGCATGCGGCGGTGGCGTATAAAGCATTAAAGCGCAGCTTGCATCAGGGGGAATATGGTATTTTCCTTGGCACGGCCCATCCGGCCAAGTTTAAAGAGCAGGTTGAGAATATTCTTGGTACACCACTGGCGTTACCGGAAGCGCTGGCGCGCTGCGCGGCTGAGCAAGGGCTGAGCCAGGATATCCCGGCCGACTTTGCCGTATTGCAGCAAGCGCTGTTAAAGCTGGAACAAGCCTGATGTCGTGGCAGCAGCTGTTGGGGCAGGAGAAAAGCCAGCCGTACTTTGTCGACACTTTAGAGCAGGTAAAGCAGGCACGGCTGGCCGGTCAGGTCATTTACCCACCAGAGGCCGATGTATTTAATGCGTTTAAACTGACCACGCTGGATAACCTGAAAGTGGTGTTGCTAGGGCAAGACCCTTACCATGGGCCGAATCAGGCACATGGTCTGGCGTTCTCGGTGCGTAAGGGCGTGCGCATACCGCCATCGCTGCAAAATATGTACAAAGAGCTGGCGCTGGAATACCCGGAGTTTCAGATCCCGTCGCACGGCTGTCTGGAAAGCTGGGCGCAGCAGGGTGTGTTGCTGCTAAACACCGTACTGACGGTGGTCGCTACTCAGGCAAATTCGCACCGGCATCTGGGCTGGGAGCGTTTTACCGATCAGGTGATTGCACAAATTAATACCCAGTGCAGCGGTATCGTGTTTTTGCTGTGGGGCTCGCATGCACAGAAAAAGGGCCGCCTGATAGACAGGCAACGCCACTTTGTGCTGCAGGCGCCACACCCATCACCGCTGTCTGCTCATCGCGGCTTTCTTGGTTGTGGTCACTTTAAACAGGCCAACGAACTGCTGGTTAGTCAGGGCAAAACCCCGATTAACTGGCAGTTATAGCACAGACCAGATGCAAAAAACGCCCGCTGTTGCCAGCGGGCGTTTTGTTACAATTCGATATCAGCCAGTTCCGGCTCTATGGTCCAGTCGATGTCGCTCAGCTCTTTTTTCAGGCGCTGGCGCTCCTTTAACTGTTCTATTTCGCGCCACTTACGCTTTACTGCCCGGGGTTTGGCAGCAGGGCGTTCCAACATATTCAGTAAGTCTTCGAAGCTTTCCATAATATTGCCTCTCTGAGTGTTGTTGTTGTTATTTTCAACAAAGGATTTACCACACTTTGTCTGAAAATAAAACAACTAAGTGACAATGCTATGACAGGTCGGAGCTATTTAACCCTTTTTTTGCTGTAAAAACGCCTGTATTAAAGCCTGGGTTGAGCTATCCAGTGCGCGCGCTTCACCTCCGGCCAGGGCCTGATAAATCGGGCCTGACAGCTGTTTACCCAGCTCTACGCCCCACTGATCAAACGAATTTAAGCCCCAGATCACCCCCTGACAAAACACCTTGTGTTCATACAGTGCGATTAACGCGCCTAAATAAAACGGTGATAGCTCTGGCAGCAATAACGTATTGCTGGGTTTATTACCCGGCGATACCTTGTGTGGCGCCAGTGCTGCGGCTTGTTCGGCTGACATACCCGCCGCCAGACATTCATCAGTGGCTTCCTGCAAGGTTTTACCCTGCATCAGCGCCTGCGTTTGCGCAAAGCAATGCGCGGCTAAACGCTGATGATGATCCGTTAAGTGATGTGCTGCTTGCAATGGCAGAATAAAATCGGCCGGTACAGCCAAGGCGCTTTGGTGCAACAATTGATGGTATGCATGCTGGCCATTGGTACCGGCATCGCCCCAAATGACCGGTGCGCTAGCCTCTGTCAGCGGCTGGCCATTACTATCAACACTTTTGCCGTTAGACTCCATATCCAGCTGTTGAACGTACGAGGGCAACAGGCGTAAGTAGTGGCTATAAGGCAGCAATGCCTGGGCCTGACAGCCAAAGCCATTGATATACCAAATGCCGAGCAGTGCCAGCGTTAGCGGCATGTTGTCTTCGAAACGGCTATTAATAAAATGCTGATCCATCGCTTCAGCGCCCTGCAGCAACTGGCTAAACTGTTCATTACCAATCATCAGGGCAACCGGCAAACCAATAGCCGACCACAGCGAATAGCGGCCGCCAACCCAGTCCCACATCGGTAAGATATGATCCGCGACTATGCCAAAGTCTGCTGCGGCGTGAATATTCGATGAGGTGGCCCAAAAATGTTGCGCAATTGCGCTGCTGTCTGCGCCGTTGTCAGTAAACCACTGTCGTACTGCTAGCGCATTTTGTTTGGTTTCTTCGGTACCAAATGATTTAGAGGCAACAAATACTAAAGTGGTGGCCGGGTCCAGGTTTTTCACCAGATCAGACACCACGGCGCCGTCGATATTACCGGCAAAATGCAGTTTTACCGGGCTGCAGTGATAGGGCGTTAATGCCTCTACCGCCATTTGCGGGCCTAACAGCGAACCACCAATGCCAATCCAGATCAAATCGGTAATCGCTTTGCCAGTGTAACCTTTATATTCACCCTGATGTAACTGCGTGACCAGCGCTGTCATTTTAGCCCGGCAAGCATTGATCGCTGCACCAATATCTTCACCGTCTAACGTCAGGCCGCTGACATCCGTTTTACGCAACATCATATGCCAGACGCTGCGCTGTTCGGTGTTATTAATTTTGTCACCGGCCAGCATTGCCTGCAGGCAGGCATTAAGCGGGCTTTGCGCCGCCAGCCGCTGCAATGCCTGCCAGCTTTGCTCGTCAATCAGGTTTTTCGAGTAGTCCAGCGTAATGCCGCAGGCGCTGCTACGATAACGGCTGGCACGCCTGGGATCCTCAGCAAAAGCCTGACGCAAAGAACCCTGCTGTTTGGCCAGTGCGGCCAGGCCCGAGAGGGCGGAAGCTGACATACTCTACTCCTTGATTTGGTAATAAATTAAAAAGCCTGCTGGATCAGTTGCTCCAGCTTACGTTGATCGATAGCAAACTTACGAATACCTTCTGCCAGCTTTTCGGTAGCCATTGCATCTTCATTTAATGCCCAGCGGAACTGGCTTTCGCTTAGCTGCTCAGGCGCGGCAGTGGTGGCGCCGGTATCGGTTAAGTGACGGGTTAATTCACCCTGCATCTGGCTTAGTTCAGACAGCAAGGCCGGACTGATGGTTAAACGGTCACAACCGGCCAGTGCCAGCACTTCGCCGGTATTACGGAAACTGGCGCCCATTACCACAGTGTTAAAGCCATGCTGCTTGTAAAAGCGGTAAATCTCGCGCACCGACAGTACGCCGGGATCAGTTTCTGCCGTATACTCCTGGCCGGTGCTGGCTTTATACCAATCCAGAATACGGCCGACAAAAGGTGAAATTAAGTACACACCGGCTTCGGCACAGGCGCGGGCCTGCGCCATATGAAACAGCAATGTCAGGTTGCACTGAATACCTTGCTGTTCCAGTTGCCGTGCAGCCTGTATGCCTTCCCAGGTTGAGGCAATTTTAATCAGAATGCGCTCGGTGCTGACTCCGTTTTCCTGATACAGGGTTACCAGTTGTTGCGCTTTAGCCACCGTAGCCGCGGTATCAAATGACAGCCGGGCGTCTACTTCAGTCGATACCCGGCCCGGCACCAATTTACTGATAGCCGTGCCAACATCGACGGCAAATTTATCCGATGCCAGGCTCAGTTGCTCAGCGCTGTCGCTGGTTTTGTTTTTGGCATAGGTAATGGCGCCATCCAGCATCGGTTTGGCAAACGCCAGTTGACTGGCGTTTAGCAACAGGCTGGGATTAGTGGTGGCATCTACCGGTCTGAACTGCTCAATGGCGGTCAGATCGCCGCTGTCTACCACGACAGTGGTGACGGCTTTCAGTTGGCTAAGTAAGTCGCTCATATTGTTTTATTACCGTATTTTTGATCACATTCTAGTGATGTAGCGTTTAATATGCAATTTATGTAGGAATATTACAACATACCTGCACGTTGTGGAAAACCTGTCATACATAGCAATGCAGGCGCAAAGTAAGTTACTATATTGCCGGTATCTGCTGAGCATGAGGTTCAGCCTGAGTATTTAGAGTAAGTTAGCACAGGATCGCGATGATCTTTCAAACCAGCTTCTATAAAAGTAAAAAACTGCTGTTAATCGAAGACTGCGAGCCGGTACGCGCCTCTATTAAAGGTATGCTACAGCAGATAGGTTTCGAAGATATTACCACTGTTACTGATGCAGTGCAGGCTATGCCGTTGGCAAAAGCGGACGGTTTCGATTTTATCCTGGCCGATTTTGACTTAGGGCCGGGCCAGGATGCGTTGCAGTTTTTTACCGAATTAAGCCAGCAAGCGCTGTTGCGGGTGGGCTGCTGCTTTATTCTGATGAGTGCCGAACCCCGGCGTTTACCGGTGTTAGGGGTGCTAAAGGGCGCTCCGGATGGCTTTATTTTAAAACCCTTTTCTTATCTGGAGCTGGAGAAACGCCTGGCCAAAGCCTGGAATAACCGCAGCAAGCTGCGCAAGGTGTATCAGGCGCTGCGGCAACAGGATTATAAAGCGGCGCAGCTCGAGCTGGACCAACTGATCAATGCCGTCAATGCTACCTCGTTACAGGCGCTGCGCATTATGGCTGAGGTATTACTGGCTGAGGGCAGCTATGCTGCGGCATTAAAGCTGTACGAGCAGGTAACGCAGCAGCGTGATTTTAGCTGGGCGCAGCTGGGCAAAGCGGTGGCCGAACTGCAATTGGCCGAATACCAGATGGCCGAAACACAGTTACTGTCGTTATTGGAGCAAGACGATATCCGCCCTGAAGCCTTGCAATGGCTGGCCTGTGTTTATATGCGTCAGGGCCGGTTTGACGCCGCGGCAAAGCAGCTGAACGAATTATTACGGCTGCAAAGTAGCCATATCACAGCACATTACGCCAGCGCCTGCATGTTATTATTGCAAGGCCAGCCTGATGCGGCAGTAAAGTACTGGCAAAAGCTGATCCAGCAATATCGTTTTTCCGGTTTTGACCGCGCAGAGTACTATTTTTCGCTATGTCGTCTCTTGCTGGAGCAGGCGCAGCGCGCCGCCCAGGCTGAATTTGCCGGCTTACTGAAAAAGGCGGCAGAAGCGCTAGCCGCTATGCCGCAAAAGCTAAGTAACGAGCATACTGAAGCCGCTCAGGCGGTGCTGCGTGCCCGTATTAGTGTACTGCAGGGCAATATTGCTGATGCAAAACAGCAGTGCGGCTTGTTGTCGGCGCTTACCGAGGCCACTGAGCCCGAGCTGTTGCTTGATTATGCGCGTTTAACCTTTGCCCTGGGCGATGTAAAAGCAGCAGATGCGTGTCTGGCGCGGCTTAAAGCTTTTAGCCCTGTTACCGCTGATCTGGCTGGCTGTTGTCAGCGTTTAACGGCGCAGTTTCTGTTACAGCAAGAGTTGCAACTGCGTGAGCAGATTCCAGCGTGGAATCAGCAAGGCATGGCGCAGGCACAAGGCGGTAATGCTGAGCAGGCGCTGTTACTGTTACGCCAGGCATTTATGTTTATGCCCTGCAATGCCGCGCTGGTATTGAATATGCTTCAGGCGTTAAGTCAGTTGCCGGCGAGTAAAAGTTTACTGCCGTTGGCAAAATCTGCGCTGACGGCGCTGGAGTTCAGCAGCAAAACAGCCGCTAACCAGCAACGTCTGGCGCAGTTGCTGCCCGCATTACCGGCGTTGTACCTGGATTAAACCTGTATTGTTATTTAAGAGAATTCGTTATGTTATTGCTTGTATCGCCGGCTAAAGATCTGGATTATCAACCGCTGCACAAAAATATCGCTGTTAGCCAACCCGCGTTACTGAGCCACAGCCAGCAATTAGCCGATATTTGTAAAACCCTGACGCCGGCGGATTTATCCAGCCTAATGCATATCAGCGATAAACTGGCCGGGCTCAATGCCGCCCGCTTTGCCCAGTGGCAGCTGCCGTTTACCGAGCAAAATGCCAAAGCAGCATTGTTTGCTTTTAATGGCGATGTGTATCAGGGGCTGGATGCGTTAAGTTTAAGCGACGACGATATCGCTTTTGCCCAGCAACACCTGCGTATCTTAAGTGGCTTGTATGGCGTGCTCAGGCCGCTGGACTTAATGCAGCCATACCGGCTGGAGATGGGCACCAAGCTGGCAAACCCGCAGGGTAAAGACTTATATGCCTTTTGGCAGGACACCATTACACCGTTGTTAAACCAGCAACTCGCTGAGTTAAATACTGAGGTGGTGGTAAATCTGGCGTCGCAGGAATACTTTAAAGCGGTTAAGCCAAAACAGTTACAGGGCCGCGTGATTACGCCGGTATTTAAAGATTTTAAAAACGGTCAGTATAAAATTATCAGCTTCTTTGCCAAGAAAGCCCGCGGCTTGATGGCGCGTTATATTATCCAACACCGGCTGACGACGGCTGCGCAGTTACAACACTTTGACGTGGCGGGCTATCGGTTCAGCGCTGAGCATTCATCGGTTAATGAGCTGGTGTTTTTACGCCATAGCGCAGAATAGGCCCGCTGCCTTAGCATAAGCCTATTCTGCTGATGGATTCGACATTACCTTCAGCCGAATTTTTGTTACAATGCCGCTCTTTGCCGGTAGCGGCATAACAGCGGTATTACAGATGAAATTTCCCGGCCTGCGTAAAATTAAACATTATTTTCCGGTATCCCAGCCCAAGCCTCAGTTGCCAAGCTTTGAAGTGCGGCCCGAGCTGGATACCTATATCGTTGGCCTGGACCAAACCATCGTAGACGTCGTCGCCAGCGTCAGTGATGAGTTTTTAGAAAAATACAATATTCACAAAGGCTTATCTAATCTGGTCGAGCATGGCAAAGCCAACCTGATTTATCAGGAGCTGGTGGTGCACAATGCGATTTCGGACCATTTTGCCGGCGGCACTATTGGCAATACCATTCATAATTATTCGGTACTGGCGGATGATAAATCGGTATTGCTGGGCGTCATGTCAGCTAATATCGCGCTGGGCTCGCCGGCTTACCACTATGTTTGTCATACCAGCTCAAAGGTGGATATGAACCACCTGCAGGGCGTGGCCGGTGATATCGGCCGTGGCATTACTATGATCACGCCGGATGGTGAGCGTACCTTCGTTATCGACCCCAGCGATATGGACCAGCTTAGCCCGGACTATATTCCAACCGATATTATTGCCGGTGCCGCGGCCTTTGTCGTCAGTGCTTATCCGCTACGCGCGACTGATCAGCCCATTCAGCAAGCGATGTTAAAAGCGCTTGAAGATGCCAAAGCACATCAGGTGCCGGTAGTAATGAGCCTGGGCACCCGCCATCTGGTAGAGGAAAACCGCGAGCAAATTTTGCGCACTATTCATGACTACGTTAATGTGCTGGCGATGAACGAGCTGGAAGCCGAAGCCTTAACCGGCTTTGCCGATCCGCTAAAAGCGGCCGAAGCCATATTGGAGCATACCGATATGGTGCTGATCACCGCCGGGCCGGAAGGCTTGTACCTGTGCGGCCATACCGATGACAGCGTTAAACGTGAAAGCAGTAACCCGATTAAGTCGGCCAGCTTAGCCGATTTTAACCAGTACGAGTTTAGCCGGCCGATGCTGCGTGCCAACTGTGATCAGCCGCTAAAAGTGTATTCGCATATCGACCCGTATTTAGGTGGGCCGGAGCGGATTAAAAACACCAACGGTGCCGGTGATGGCGCGCTGTCGGCTATTTTGCATGATATGGCGGCGAATCATTTCCACAAGCAGGTGCAGCCGTTATCTGGTAAGCACGAGCAGCCGTATTTAGCCTATTCGTCGTTTGCGCAAATTTGTAAATACGCTAACCGGGTAAGCTATGAAATTCTGGTGCAGAATGCACCGCGTTTATCCAAAGGTTTACCTGAGCGTGAAGACAGCCTGGAAGAGGCTTATTGGGAAAGATAATAGCTGGGCTGACGCTGCGCAACGCGCTAAGCTGGTGTCACGATAGCGCAGCCACAGAGTGTCTGAGCAAGCCATGGATGGCTTGCGAGTTGCTGTGGCGAGCATAGCGGGATTTCCAGCTTAGAAGTTTAGTAGTAAGAGGATCCGCATTACTCACACCGACACGCCGTAAATACTTCCCTGTAGGCTCGATTCGGCCATCCTGGCCTGCAACGGTCGGCTTAGAGTAATCCGGACCCTCTACTGGTAACCTTTAACTTCGAAACACGCTTTCCAGCAGTCGGAAAGTGCCGGCATCGGCATCCAGTTCTACCTTGCCACCTACCGGCACAATAAACTGCTGTTTAATATGGCCAATCATGGCGCCGCGATAAGCCGGAATATTCAGCGGCTTAATATGGTCGTCGAAAATCTGATCCATGGTTAACCAACCGTAACCACCACTGGGGCGACAGGCGGTACATTCACCAAAAATAAAGCCGGCTATTTTATCCAGTGCGCCCATCAGTTTTAACGTGCTGAGCATACGGTCTATGCGATAGGGCGCTTCTTCTACATCTTCTAAAAACAAAATTTTACCGCTGAAATCCGGCAGGTAAGGTGAGCCGGCCAGCGCAGTTAGCACGGTTAAATTACCGCCAATCAGCTCGCCCTGCACCTTGCCGCCGTTAATGGTAATGGTGCGGTTTTGTCGTGCTACCAGCTCGTCTTTGGCATCCAGTACATTTTGATACTGCATTAACTCACGGTCGAAAAACAGCCGCTGAAATTGATCGGCATTAAAGCTATTCCAGCTGCCGGTGCCATTGGGGCCATGAAAGCTGATTAAACCGGTTTGCGCATGAATAGCGTTATGCAGTGCAGTGATGTCAGAGTAACCCAGCAGTACCTTAGGGTTGTTGCGGATCAGCTGGTAATCCAGCAGTGGCAATAAACGGGCCGCGCCCGAGCCGCCACGCAGGCAGATAATGGCTTTAACCTCTTTATCGGCGAACATGGCGTTAATGTCACTGGCGCGCTCGGCATCAGTACCGGCTAAATGGCCGCGCCGCGCCGCCAGGTGTTTACCGGTTTTCACTTTAAAACCCAAGGCCTGCATCACTTCCTGCGCAATTTGTAAGTCCAGCGCTTCATCAGTGGCCTTTGACGGGCTAACCAGGGCGACGGTATCGCCTTTATTCAGCGCCAGCGGTAACAAGCGTTTGCCTGCCGCAGATGGTGCGGCCATCACGCTACTGCAACCGGTCAACGGTAACAGGGCGGCAGTTAAGGCACAGCTTTTTATAAATTGACGTTTATCCATCGGCAGCTCCCTCGGTGAAATAATTTATTCCGCTTATCAATAGCAGTTTTACTAAAAAATTCCAAGGCCACGCTGGCTAAAAGCGATAACCGCCCGCAGTTTTACGGGCGGTTTGTTGAAGACGGGTTATTTTTTGACTTTTTTAACGGCCTTTTTAGCTGCAGCTTTGGTCGGCTTTTTCTTTTTCACCGGCACCTTGGCTTCTTTATTTTTCGGCCGCAGGCTATCTACCACGCGGCGTTTCAGCTTTTGTTCGGTGTAGCGCTCTACTTTAGACAAAATGGCCATATCGTGGGCTTCAATCAATGAGATGGCGGTGCCTTTTTTACCGGCGCGGCCGGTGCGGCCGATACGGTGCACATAGACATCGGCTGTGCGCGGCATATCAAAGTTAATCACATGGCTGATATCGTCAATGTCCAGGCCGCGGGCGGCAACATCGGTAGCCAGCAGTATATTGACCCGGCCGCTGCTAAAGCGCTCAACCGCCTGCATGCGTTTATCCTGTGGCATTTCGCCTTGTAGCCAGCCGCAGCGAAGGCCGGCGGTTTCCAGCTGACCGGTTAAGCTGGCCAAACGCTCGCGCGTTTTAACAAAGACAATAGCTTTGGATACATCTTCCTGCTTTAGCAGGTGGATCAGCAGTTCCAGCTTATGCTGGGCATCATCGGCTAAATGCACCCATTGCAGAATTTTAGCTTTTTCTTTGCGTGACGGTATCGCCTCTAAACGCTCCGGCTCTTTCAGCGCCCGCTCGGCAAAACGCTCCAGGTTATTGCCTTCCAGCGTGGCAGAGAATAAAAACGTCTGCCGGCGGCGGCGCGCTTCCAGCACAATGCGGTTCATCTCACCAATAAAGCCCATGTCCAGCATGCGGTCGGCTTCATCGAGAATCAGCAGCTCTACTTCATCGGCCTGAAAGCTTTCTTCATCCAGATATTCGGTTAAGCGCCCGGGAGTAGCGACTAAAATATCGTTGTTTTTTTCCAGCGTGTCTTTGTGGCTGCCGTAGTTAATACCGCCGGTGATCACGCCAACGTTCAGGCCGGTAAACTGGGTGAAGTGTTTAAATTCGTCATACACCTGATACGCCAGCTCGCGGGTAGGGGTCATCACCAGTACCCGGGCAAAGCCGGGATCTTTGCGGCCAAAATCCAGCAGATACTGAATAGCCGGCAACACAAATGCCAGCGTTTTACCGGTGCCGGTGGGCGCACTGGCGAGTAAATCTTTGCCATCTAATGCCAGCGGGATCGCCATTTCCTGGATCAGTGTCGGCTGGTCAAAACCGCGCATGCTAATGGCGCGGTTAATGTCGTCGTCCAGTTGAAAATCTGCGAATGTTGTCATGGTGTCCTCAGCCTGATTGCCTTTACGGTGACAGCGCGCCTGCTTCGCCGTAAACTGGCGCGCTGGAGGTGCTGATGTCAGCCGGTTTTCAATGTAAAAAATTCTATGTTGCTCATGATCAGTGCGCGATGAAAGTCGGCACTGATGGCTTATTATTGGGCGCTTTTGCCCCGCTGCCAGAGCCGGGTGGCGCTATCCTGGATATCGGTGCCGGTTCTGGCCTGATAAGCCTGATGTTAGCTCAGCGTAGTCTGGCTGCCAATGCCATCGACGCCATAGAGCTGGACAGCGCCGCTGCTGCTCAGGCTATGCTCAATGTGGCAAACAGCCCCTGGCCCACAGCCATACAGCTGATAAAGGGCGACATTCTAACCTATCACAGTGCCAAACGTTACCGCTTAATTGTATCTAACCCGCCGTTTTTTCAACAATCGCTGCTGCCAAAGGACAAAAAGCGCAGTCAGGCCCGGCATACCGATAGCCTGCCGTTAGCCGCGCTGCTGACAAAAGCCGGCGAGCTACTGCATGCAGAGGGCATATTCAGTTTGATATTACCATTGGCAGAGGCTGAGGCGATGTTGCAACAAGCCCTGGCGCAGGGCTGGTATCTGGCGCGGCGCTGTGAAGTACGCAGTAAAGCGAATAAACCGGTGCAAAGGCTGCTATTGAGTTTAAGCAAGCAGAGACAAAAAGCCGCAAATAGCAGCCTGATCATTCACCAGGCAGACGGCGGTTACAGTGCAGAATATAAAGCGTTACTGCAGGATTTTTATCTGAAATTTTGATGCTGCAACCTTAAAGCTGCAGCATCAACGGGCATTAGTAACCAAAACGCCGGCGTAGTGACAACAGTATCAAACCCAGGCCCAGTATCAGTATGGCTGCGGGCTCGCTAACCGTGGTGCTGCTACCTGTCGGGTCTAACGCATAGATAGAAAAATGTGACAGGCCGGCACTTTTGCCGCCGTTATTTAACAGTACATCAGAAAAATTAAAGCCGCCTTCAAACACATAGGGGCGCAAGCCGGTACCAACGGTAGCCGGGTCAATTTCCATGCTGTCGAGGGTAAAGTTATAGGTCACAAAGTCGGTACCTGCTTTAAACACCAGGGCAAACTGGGTAAAGAAATTATCGCCCAGTAACGGTGCCACCAGCTCGGGCACATCAAAAAATGGCGTCAAATACCAATTACCTGATGAACCATTGCAATCAGGGCCGGTAACCGGGCCTGCGGCATCGGTGTCACAGCGGATACCAAAATCCAGCAACTCGGCAAAATCCACTACGCCACCTAGTTTGGCAAAGTCTTTTGACCACTCGTCTGAGTTGTCGTCTTGTTCAAATTTACCCAGGTAAATCCAACCCGGGTCGACAGCCGCATTGGGATCCTGCAGCGCTTGCAGCTCTGGCTTAAAGGCGCCGTCAATCCACCATTCGTTTAAACCTGAGGTGAGCGTAGGGTCGGCGTTACCCACCGATTGCGGCGCACCGTTAAACAAACCATCGCCACGGTAACCCAGGTTTAGCGTGGGCAGCGGCATGTCGTTGCCATCGTAGCCACCTAAGCAACCTGCGGCGTAACGGGTGTTGTTGTTTTCATTGATAAAGCTGTTTTCATCAGCGCCATATTGCTTCGATGAACTCAGCCAGGCCTGGCCAGTGTTGCCGGCAATGCTTGAGCCGCCACTATCAAAACAGGCCTGAATAATGGCTGCCTGCGACGGGCCACTGACTAACAGCAAACCAGCGGTTAGCAGTATTGATGATAAAAAACGCATATCTGACTCCGTGATATTAACGATTAACAGTTCTGGAATGCACTAAATGTGCCGAAATGTTAATTGTTAACAAAGTCAGTATGTTAATGAAATTGGCTTAAGTGGTTGAGTTAGCAGGTGTAAATAATACTGACTACAGCAGTTGGCCGACCTCTTGCAGGATCTGGCTAACCCAGTCATTTAAGCGTTCGTCGGTCAGGTCGTACTGGTTTTCATCATCCAGTGCCAGGCCGTAAAAAAATGCACCGTCTTCGGTTAACGCCTTAGAGGCAATAAAGTCATAGCCGGCGGCTGGCCAAAATCCAATCCGTGTTGGCTGTTGTGGCGCTATCGCTTCATGCAGCATACCAACGGCATCGATAAACCACTCGGTATAGCCAATCTGATCGCCCATGCCGTAAATAGCAATAATTTTGCCGCTTAAATCGACACTGGCAATGTCGTCCCAGTGCGCTTCCCAGTCTTCCTGAATTTCACCGAAATCCCAGGTCGATAAGCCCAGAATAAGCATGTCGTAGTCGGCCATTTTGCTAAGCGCAACATGCTTAATGTTATTAAGCTCGACGGTGTCAGCGCCAATTAATGCCTGAATTTTTTCCGCCACCATTTCGGTATAACAGGTGGTAGAGCCATAAAATAAGCCGATTTTCATCACAATCTCACAACAACAAGGCGCCACTTACAGACGCACAGTGTAACAGAACCGCGGTGATGGCAAAATGCCGGCTTTGCCACAGCAGCGGGCTGGGGTACTATAGCAACGGTTTTTCAGGTGAGTAGCCATGGCAGTCACAGCAACGACAAATGACGTTTTAGCCGCCACAGAGCAAGCCTTAATCACGGCTTTTCTTGACCAGCTGTGGCTGGACAAAGGCGTAAGTGAGCACACGCTTAGCGCTTATGGCACTGATTTAAAAAAGTTTGCACTGTATTTAGCCGGCCAGCAGCACAGTTTATTAAATTGCGACAGCCAGCTGGTAAACCGTTATCTGGCGCAGCGTGTTGACCAGCAATTTAGCCCACGTAGCACCTCACGCAGCCTGAGCAGCCTGCGGCGTTTTTATGCCTATGCACACCAGCGCGGCCTGCTGGCCGCTAACCCACTGGCGCAGCTGCTAAACCCGAAAATTGGCCGTAGCCTGCCAAAAAGCTTATCCGAGCACGACGTTGACGCACTGCTGAATGCCCCTGACATTAACGACCCGATCCAGTTTCGTGATAAGGCCATGTTAGAGATACTTTACGCCAGCGGCCTGAGGGTGTCGGAATTAGTTGGCCTGAGTATGCAACAAATTAACTTGCAGCACGGTCTGGTAAGGGTAGTGGGTAAGGGGCAGAAAGAGCGGCTGGTGCCGATGGGCGAAGAAGCCGCGCACTGGTTGCTACGCTATTTGCGAGAGGCCAGAACTTTATTGCTGGGCGGTCAGGCGCTGGATGTGGTGTTTCCCAGTAGCCGGGCACAGCAGATGACGCGGCAAACCTTCTGGCACCGCATTAAGTTTTATGCCAAAGTAGCGCACATTCAGGCGCAGTTGTCGCCGCATACGCTGCGGCATGCTTTTGCCACCCACTTATTAAACCATGGTGCCGATTTACGTGTAGTGCAGATGCTGCTGGGCCACAGCGATTTATCCACTACGCAAATTTATACTCATGTTGCCAAAGCGCGGCTGCAAAGCCTGCATCAGCAACATCATCCGCGCCCTTAGGCGCCGTAACAGGAAACCGTATGAAAAAGTATGTTTTAGCCTTATGCAGCCTTGGATTTATCGCCTCAGCCAGTGCGCAGCTTAAAGCGCCTGATGCCGAGTATCAGCAAATTCGTGAGCAATTCAGCCAGCTGAATCTGAAAGTTAACGCTGTCGCCGAGGCACCGCTTGACGGCTTGTTGCAGGTCTTTACCAATAAGGGGCTGTTTTTTACCTCGAAGGACGGGCAGTATTTTATTGAAGGCAATATTTACGATTTGAATAATAAGGTGCTGGTAAATGACGCTCAGATGCGGCCTTATATCCAGCAAAACATCGCGGCCAGTAAAGACGGTACCATTGAATACAAAGCCAAAGACGAAAAGTTTGTTGTTAACGTCTTTACTGACCCCAGCTGTGGCTATTGCCGTAAACTGCACAGTGAAATGCAAGACTACAATAATGCCGGCATAACCGTGCGTTACCTGGCGTTTCCCCGCGGTGGCCTGGGCTCTGAAACCTATCTGCAAATGCAGCATATCTGGTGTAGCAAAGACAGCCGTGGTGCCATGGACATGGCAAAAGACGGCGACAGTGTAAAGCCGGCCATGTGCAGCAATCCGGTTAAAGCACAGTATGAGCTGGGCCAGTCGTTTGGCATCAGTGGCACGCCGGCGATTATTTTACCCAGTGGCCGTTTGATCCCGGGTTATCAGCCCGCCAAGGCATTATTAGCGCAATTAAAAGCGGAATAAGTACCGGCTATGTCTGTTGTTAACCGTTTTATTCAGCGCCGGGTTTTGCCCGGCGTTTTACCGTCTTTGCCAGGGGTAGTTCACCCGGTATTGCAACGCCTGTATGCCAGCCGCGGTGTCAGCTGCGCCACTGAATTGGAACGCGGTGCGGCCGGTTTAATCCCGTTTACGGCCTTAAAAGGCATTGATAGCGCCGTTGCATTGTTAATTAGCGCACTGGAGCAGCAGCAACAGTTGGTGATCGTGGGTGACTTTGATGCCGACGGCGCCACCAGCACTGCCGTGTTGCTAACCGGTTTAAAAGCACTGGGTTTTAAGCGGGTAGAATACCTGGTGCCGAACCGCTTTGAATACGGCTATGGCTTAACGCCCGAGATGGCCGAGTTGGCGGTGGCACAGGGGGCAGAATTAATCATCACGGTCGACAACGGCATTTCCGCCATTGACGGCGTAGCACTGGCGAAAAAAGCCGGCGTTAAGGTATTAGTTACCGACCACCATTTAGCAGGCACTGAATTACCCGCTGCCGATGCGATAGTTAACCCTAACCAACCGGGGTGCAGCTTTCCCAGCAAAGCGCTGGCCGGTGTCGGTGTCGCGTTTTATCTGCTGCTGGCACTGCGTGCCGCGCTGCGCGAGCAAGGCTACTTTAGTGATACACAACCCGAGCCTAATTTAGCTGAGCTGCTGGATCTGGTGGCGCTGGGCACCGTGGCCGATGTGGTGCCGCTGGATGCCAACAACCGCATTTTAGTGCATCAGGGTTTAATGCGTATTCGCAGTGGCAAATGCCGGCCCGGTATTCAGGCCTTAATTGATGTGGCAAACCGCAGTGCGCAGAAGCTTACCGCCAGTGATTTTGGCTTTGCCTTAGCGCCACGGCTAAATGCCGCCGGCAGGCTGGATGATATGTCATTGGGCATAAGTTGCCTGCTAGCCCCCGATTTAGGCCTGGCGCGGCAATATGCGGCTGAGCTGGATAGCTTAAACGTGGAACGTCGCGCCATAGAACAAAGTATGCAGTTGGAGGCGCAGGCGTTTTTAAGCCAGTTATCCTTTGACGGCGCTGAATTGCCGGAATGTTTGTGTTTATATCGCCACGACTGGCATCAGGGCGTTATCGGTATTTTAGCCGGCCGCATTAAAGAGCAGTTTCACCGGCCGACCATCGTGTTTGCCCAGGGCGATGAAGGCGAATTAAAAGGCTCGGCCCGTTCCATCAATGGCCTGCATATCCGCGATCTGCTGGAAGAAATCTCCAGCCAGTATCCTGGCTTAATTAAAAAGTTTGGTGGCCATGCGATGGCGGCTGGCTTAACTATTAATGCCGAGCGGCTGGATACCTTCAAGCTGGCGCTGAGTTTAACGGCGAAAAAGCATTTAACGCCCGAGCAGCTAACGGCGGTTATCTATACCGACGGTGAGCTGCCGTCAGACTGCTTTGCGCTTGATTTTGCCCAGCTGTTACAAAATGCCGGCCCCTGGGGTCAGGCCTTTCCCGAACCGGTATTTGATGGCGAGTTTGCCTTAATTAGCCAGAAAATGCTGGCCGACAAACACCTGAAAATGATGCTGCAAACGCCAAATGGCAGCCTGGTGGATGCGATCTGGTTTAACGCCGATAACAAAGCCTGGCCGAATGTGAATGTGCAAAAGGTGCAACTGGCGTATCAGCTGGATATTAACGAATACCGCGACAAACAAAGTCTGCAGCTGATCGTGCGACACATGCAGGCACTGTAGATCATAAGAATGGGGCCAGAGTCCTCTGACCCCATTTTACCGCCACAGCTTTTTAAGCCCCCGCTGTTTTTTGTCATCTTGTGTTTTTTACTCTTAGATGGCTGCACGTCCTGCGATAATTTTGCTACAATCGCCGCCTGTTTTTTTCCGCTTCTTAAAGGTTACGGCTAACAGCATGTTTGAAGTCAATCCGGTGTACAACAGCATTAAAGATTTAACTGAACGCACTAACGTGCTTCGGGGGTATCTTTGACTACGATGGCAAAAAAGAGCGCTTAGAGGAAGTTTCGCGCGAATTAGAAGATTCTGCCATCTGGAATACGCCGGATAAAGCTCAGGCGCTGGGTAAAGAGCGCTCGGCGCTGGAGCAGGTGGTGGGTACCATCGACAAGCTGGACCGCGGCCTGGAAGACGTAGAAGGCCTGCTGGAGCTGGCGGTAGAAGCCGAAGACGAAGTCACCTTTGAAGAAGCTAAAGCGGAACTGGCCGATTTAGACAAACAGCTGAGCCTGTTGGAATTTCGCCGCATGTTCTCCGGCAAGCACGATGAAAACGACTGCTACCTGGATATTCAGGCGGGCTCAGGCGGTACCGAAGCCCAGGACTGGGCCAGCATGTTAATGCGTATGTACCTGCGCTGGGGTGAAGATAAAGGCTTTAAGCCAGAAATTTATGAAGTCACCGACGGTGATGTCGCCGGTATTAAGGGCTGTACCATTAAATTCAGCGGCGAATATGCTTACGGCTGGCTACGCACTGAAACCGGCGTACACCGGTTAGTGCGTAAAAGCCCGTTTGATAGCGGTAACCGCCGTCATACCTCGTTTGCCTCGGTGTTTGTGTCGCCGGAAATTGACGACGACATTGAAATTGAAATTAACCCGGCCGATTTACGTATCGACACTTACCGCGCCTCGGGTGCCGGTGGTCAGCACGTTAACCGTACCGACTCGGCCGTGCGTATTACCCACTTGCCGACCAATATCGTGGTGCAGTGTCAGAACGACCGCTCGCAGCATAAAAACCGTGACAATGCCTACAAGCAACTGCGCGCCAAGCTATATGAGTTTGAGCTGCAAAAGCAAAATGCCGAAAAGCAGGCGCTGGAAGATACCAAGTCGGATATCGGCTGGGGCAGCCAAATTCGCTCTTATGTGCTGGATGACTCGCGGATTAAAGATTTACGCACCGGTATCGAAACCCGTAACACCCAGTCGGTGTTAGACGGCGATCTGGATAAATTTATTGAAGCCAGCTTAAAAGCCGGTTTGTAATGGTAATGCGAACAGATTGAGCGTGAATCGGTTTACCCTAAGCCAACCGTTGAAGGCATGGATGCCGGAATCGAGCCTACATGGATGTATTCACGGCGTGTTGGTGTGGCTAAACCGGTTCGTTAGCGCCGCTAACAGGCCATTGCCTGCAGTAATGACTTAACTAAAACTTCGACATCAATCAGGAAATACACTATGTCTGACCAACAGCCACAACACGACGAAATTCAGGACGTAAACAAACTGATTGCTGAGCGAAAACATAAGCTGGCCGCGTTACGCGAAGACGGCTTTATGTTCCCGAACGATTTTCGCCGTGAGCATATCTCTGATGAAGTCTTGGCTAAGTACAACCACTTAAGCAAAGAAGAGTTAGAAGCGCAGAAGATTGAAGTCAGCCTGGGCGGCCGTATGATGACGCGCCGCATTATGGGTAAAGCCAGCTTTACCACACTGCAGGATATGGGCGGTAAGTTTCAGGTGTACGTGGCGCGCGACAGCCTGCCAGAAGGCCTGTACAACGAGCAGTTTAAAAAGTGGGACTTAGGCGATATTTTAGGCGTGAAAGGCCACTTATTTAAAACCCAAACTGGCGAGCTAACGGTATGGGCCAGCGAAATCCGCTTACTCACCAAAGCGCTTAGGCCACTGCCGGATAAATTCCACGGCTTAACCGATAACGAAGCGCGTTACCGTCAGCGTTATTTAGATCTGATCTCTAACGAGCAGTCACGCCACACCTTTTTAGTGCGCAGCAAAACTGTGGCCTATATTCGTAAGTTCTTTAGCGAAGAAGGCTTTTTAGAAGTAGAAACGCCGATGCTGCAAGCCATTCCTGGTGGCGCCTCAGCCCGGCCGTTTGAAACGCACCACAACGCGCTGGATATGCAGATGTTTTTGCGTATCGCCCCTGAGCTGTATTTAAAGCGCTTAGTGGTTGGCGGCTTTGAAAAGGTATTCGAGCTAAACCGTAACTTCCGTAACGAGGGCGTATCCACCCGCCACAACCCGGAATTTACCATGCTGGAATTCTACTGGGCCTATGCTGATTACAACGATTTAATGGACTTAACCGAAAAGTTATTCCGCGGCTTGGCTCAGCATGTACTGGGCTCAACTGAAGTGCCGTATCAGGGCGAAGTGTTCGACTTTGGCAAGCCATTTGCGCGCATGTCGGTTACTGAGTCTATTCTGCATTACAACCCACAAATCACTAAAGAGCAGCTGGCCACGCGTGAGTCGGTAGCGGAGCTGGCCAAATCACTGGGTATTGAAGTAAAAGCCAACTACGGCCACGGCCGTATTTTAATGGAAGTGTTTGACGAGCTGGTAGAAACCAAGCTGCGTCACCCCACCTTTATTACCGAGTACCCGGCCGAAGTATCACCACTGGCACGGCGTAACGACCATAACCCGGAAATCACCGACCGCTTTGAATTCTTTATCGGCGGCCGCGAGCTGGGTAACGGCTTTAGCGAGTTAAATGACGCCGAAGATCAGGCCGAGCGCTTTCAGCATCAGGTGGCGCAAAAAGACGCCGGTGATGATGAAGCCATGTACTACGATGAAGACTTTGTCACCGCCTTAGAGCATGGCTTACCGCCGACAGCAGGCCAGGGTATCGGTATCGACCGTCTGGTCATGCTACTGGCCGACGCCGCGTCTATCCGTGATGTAATCCTGTTCCCGCATATGCGCTTGCACCACGATAAGTAAGCAGCTTACTACTGTAAAAACGCCAGACCTCGTGTCTGGCGTTTTTGTTTTTAGCGGTTTACACCGCCGGCTTAAGTGTTGTACAGATAACATGTGTCATCGGGCTAAATTACAGCTGCTTAAATATACAGTAATCGGGTATGAGTTTTTTATCTGCAACTTGCGGGCTTAAAGCCCGCATTTTGCAGAACAATAAATTGCTACAAGATAAAAATGCTTGATTTACATTCTACTAGCGAAATAGACTGGGTCTAAATTTGGAACTTGCGGGAGCCAGAGCATGCAACTCGCGGGTTCTGGCCCTTTGAATAAGCTGTTATAACTCATGGAGCTTCGTATGAAGTTTTATTTTTACCCGACTGGTGAAGAGAAATTTAAAGCTGATGCATTGAACAATTTTGTCAGAACAGTAGTTTTCAATGAGCTTTCTGGTGAAATTGAGGTCAGCTTTATACGGCAGGTAAAGACTCTATGGCAGCAAACGTGCAAGAACAATATTGAGACAGATCACCGTATTAAAGAGCTCAATGGTGAGCATTTTCAAGTATATAGCTGGGTTGTAAGAAGTAAATCTGACTTTCAGTTGCCAGCCTTTTCGCTGTCGGAAAGTAAATGAGTTATAACAAGGTGCGGCATTCGCGGCCTGCGGCCGCTGCGACGCTCACAAGTTCGCGCGCATGCGCACGGCGTTAGCTGGCAATGGAGACTTAATGGAAAACGACTTAGATCAAGCCATGAATTGGATAGAGATCATTAAAGCCGCTGGCCCGTATATTGTGGCGGTAGCGGGCATGGCGTTTGGCTTTTTTCAATCTAAGCGTGTAGCTGAAATAGCAAAAGAGAAAGATATACAGTTAGCTAAGTTGCAAAAGCAATCGCTGTTCTTACTAGAGAAACATAAGGCCCAAATCACCGCGACATTAAGATTGCAGGAGATATATAGCTCCATGTTTGCAAAGGTTGAGTCAGTTTTCCATAACTATTGCGGATTGATATCTGGCGTCAGAGGGGCAGGCTCAATTCAAGAAGACCTGATAAAATTTGTTGTAGACGATTATGAATCACTTTCCGTTGAAAGCCGAAAAGCTGTGCTGGCTGAAGCCATCGCGATTTGTCAGATCATGCAAGATCACAAAGCTTATGAGTTGGCAGTTAAATTGGATAGCAAAATTACTGAGGCGCTATCTTTGATTGATTTTTCAGGTAATTCATCTGGTAGTGAGCATTTGGAAAATCTCAAGAGAGTGCAGCGCGAGTACGGATTATTGTATGTTTCATTTTTCTATCGCGTCGCTAATTTAGAGTCAACAGCTAACAAATCAAGTAACACGGATGCAGCAAGCTGCACCGGTTCTTGAAGCGTTATGTTTTCTAATGGAGTAGATGGTGAAGTATAAAATTTTAGTTTTAACATGTCTGTTCTTAACGCCGCTGACAATATCGGCAGCTCCAAAAGGCATGCCCAAAGATGCATGGTTAAAGAGCTTCATGCCTGCGGAGGTAGCTTGGCATTGTAACGATCCAAAATCACCGATAAAAAATGATTTCAAAGGCTCTGTCGCTGAGTGCAATAGCAAAGTGACCCAACTATTTGTTAGTTGTACGACTTCTGTTAAAAATGTCTCTATTCCTGATGTGTTAGTCAGCAGGCAGGAAGCAATAAAATATGGCTCCATAGTTGGTGAATGTATCGGTGCTTATTACTTTGGCGGCGACCACCTTAAGATGTTTAATGCAGCACAGCAAAAAACATAACAAGGCGCTATTGTCGCCACTATCGTGGCTGGGACGGCTTACGCTGTGCTCCAGCCGCCCCAAAGCTTTGCGTTAGGCCCTAGATCATGAAATCTGCGACCAAAAGGTTACTGGCGGTAATTACGTTTCTCACGGTACTAGCTGGAGCGATTGGTGCGACAACCGATGAAGGTTGGCTAACCGCGTGGTTTTTGCTTTTTATTTTCGTTGGTCTGCCAGTTTTGATTTTGGCTTGGATTGATCTTGGGTCAGCGCTTCGGAGCCTGGATAGTCCCAGCTCTCTGCAAAGGGTAACTGGTGTTTTGTTCGGTGTTCCCCAGGCAGTACTTGGGATAACGTCCATTTTCATCGGTCTCTCAATTGTAGGCTGGGTATTGTATAACTCACTGGTGGAGACGCAGTCCCAATATAGTGGGGGATTCCTGACGCTCGGTGTTGGACCGGCACTAGTATTTTTCGGTTTCTATTGGGCGCGTGCGGCATTTAAACGAGAGACCAAGGTGGAATGACTGAGTTCTGGCCTAACCAGTACAGTCACGGCGACGTCTACTACATTGCGGCTTCGCCTCCATTCCTTAGCCGCGCGTGCTGAGCGGCGTTAGGGCATCACTTGAAGCTGGCATCTCTATTTGTTTTGACATTCATATTTGTAGTAACGGTTTCGTCGATCTTCAGTTTTGGCAACAACTTCGAGCCAAATGAGTCAACCGTTATGTTTGCAAAAATAGTGTCGTCGACTTGTTGCGCATTTTTTCTTGCGGCTTCAATTACTATTTTCGTAAAGAGACGTTGTCAAATTAAAGAAAGGCTCAACTGGGTTTCAAACAATAAAAAATTTTATTTGTACTTATCCGTAGCCTTACCTGCAATCACAGGACTTTTATTCGTAATGCAATTTCAGATGCTATCAGAGTGGTTGCCATCTATTCACGCAAGAAAGCTTTCGAATGAGTCCATTCATACAGTTTTAGCAGTAATTACATCTAAAAAAATGAGAGGGCGACGTGATTACATAAAGATTATTAATGTAAAAGGCTCGGACAAAGACTTTAGAGTAAACGATGAATACTATGAAAGTGTTAATGTTGGTCAAAGGGTTATTATTGGGCATAAAAAAACAAAATTCGGTAAGCAAGTCTTGTTTTACATGCCCTAACAAGGCGCTGTTGTCGCCACTATCGTTGCTGGGACGGCTTACGCTGCGCTCCAGCCGCCCCAAAGTTTTGCGTTATGAATCGTAAGGAAAGCGATGGAATGGTCTGGTAATGAACAATGCTATTCAGCAATGAAAGAGCTTGCTGAGTATTATATGGAAGGAGAGCAGCTGGCTTACTGGAAGGCATTAATTTGTAATGGTGAAAAGGAAGGGGAATTCCCTCCAGGTAAAGGCTTTTTACATGACATTGATCAGGCAATCCGAGTTTCACCAAAGCCCTCTATGCCAGGTAGATCTGAGTTATACCAGCTGATCTGCACGGTTTGTATTTAGTGATTCAAGTTCATAACAAACAGCGCTGACTGCGCCTGCGCTGGGCGTTAACTTTACGGAAGAACAATGCACCTTCAAGCACCGCTTAAATTTTGCTATCAGACCCTTACAACAAAGGAAGCAAGCTATTATCGTTGGTGGGTTATCGGTACTGTGTTACTCGTTCTTGCGGCATTCGTTGGTGTTGCTGCTTTTGAGATGAATGTACGGTTATTATTTTTAACCTTTGGTCTTGCTGGTATGGCAATGATTGTAGCAACGCTAAGGCTTTGCTTGGTGAAGCTATTTGAAGAGAACGCGGATGCGATTAATCTGTTCTCTAGTTTTTTTCCTTCACTGCTGGGCAGTAGGAACTTGGAGCTAGCTTGTAAGATAACAAATGCCGTTTATTACGGAGTGTTTTATCTTTGTTGTTATCTCTTATTGGCTGCTATTTTTTTGTTCCCGCTGTCTCTAGTTGTAGAGTATGCAAAAAGTTAACAAGGCAAGTAAGCAACGCACCTTTGGTGCTGGACTCGCTAACGCTCGCCGCTGCTTGCGGCTTTAGGCAACGTTGTGGCACACACATAATGAGATAATTTATGAACTTTGAGAAGGTTGCTCCGTACCTAGAAGACCCACTTGTTCTTATCGGCTTTGTGGTCTTTCTTTTCCTTTCTTTTTGTCGCTACTTAGTTAAGCAAGGGATTTTTCCACAGTTAGAGCAGCAAGGGGCTGTTAGTATTCTCAAGTTAATTTTGAGCTACGGATTTATAATTGGGGTTGTGATTGTTGGGCTTGGATTTGGTCTTAAATATAGCGAGCTTTCACAGGCTGAACAGAAGAGAGCTATTTCGTTAATCCTATCTGAATTAGAAGCTAATAAATACGTTATCTCTGAGCTGGGCAAGAATACTACCACGCTCTCAAATACGTCAAAGACGATCTCTGGAATATTAAGGGATAAGCGATTCAAAATATTGAATGGGTTGTTCCCCGAAGAAAATTATATAGAGAATGTTGACTCTGACTCTCTCCCAAATCTGTATAACGAAAGAATGGAGTGGTTAGAAAATAGCGGTTTATTAGACGATTCAGAAGAAGTTAGAAAATATCGTGAGATTTGTGCCGCAATTTCTAGAACTGTAGACCGAACGAACACCACCTTGATATCACTTGCTGATTTAAACGGCACTAGATACGTTATACATGATTCAGCTTGGAGGGCGAATCTAGATATTGTAAGGAAATTGAAGATAATCGATGTGTCTGAGTTGGCTCAACTGTATGCGAAGATGGGAGAGCTACGTACTATTTACGATAGAGTGGCGAATATTGTTCCTGAGTATAATGCCAATATAAAGTCATTCTGTTCCACAGAAGCTCCTGAAAAATCAGAACTAAGTGCAGCACTTGCACTTGAGCGAATTACGTTCTCTCTTATTGAGTCTTATCAAGAAAGAGTGAATAGTCTTGACGTTGAGATTTCAAAGGCAATCGAAAAACTTAACAATGCATAACAAATTTGTCAAAAGAACGCTCCTACGGTCGCGCCTTTTACAAAAGCTTTAGACAATAAGATGCTCAAACTCGTGCTAATAATCGGTGTAGTCCCCGGATTAGCTTTTTTATCTTTTCCAACAAAGCTGTTGTGTCTAACAAGGATGAGAGAATGAATCACAATGCGCCAGAGGTATCCGCAACAGATTGGGATCAGCTTTATTTTTATGGCTTAACTAAATTTCTGCTTAATGACGTAGGGCTAAATCAAAACATGGCTCAAGCGCTTATACGTATGGTTGGTGTAAATGCTTCGGTCAGCACAGGTGCATTAATCGCCCCCAGATACATGCTCAATCAAAAAGGCATAACGCCCTGGATGGCTATGTACGCGCTTTTAACCATAAAACAACCAGAACTGCTAACTGATGTTCATAAAGGTACTGCAGCAGCCTTCGTGCCTAATGATGCTATAGGGTCTATATTTGTAAATCACATTAATTGGCCAACAGAGCTGTTGTCGCAGTACAACATTGACCTGGACGGTTTCAATGTTTTCATCCTTCCATTCATGGTACCTAAAGGCTCGCAATACAATTTATCGTTCTCTCAATCCATGAAAGCCCCTGACAATAGCCTTGAAATATTTGGTGTAAACAAATTCGATGAAAACGAGCCCGAAAATTTGCTTTGCAACATACAAAGTACGCTCGAATTTATTAAACAAAGCCGCCCTGATGTTATGGGTAAGAACAGTTTATAAGGAGATCCGATGAAACATATATTCTTTGCTTTATTGATAACTATTGTTGCTGGCTGCGCTAGCACCAAAAGGGATTATGTATTTGATGGCTCAACGGTTGAATCAACGATGCAGGGGGTTTCTGAAGTAACTAAGCGTTTAAAGCCTGCAGAGCAAATTGAGTTTGTAATGGCGTTAATGGCAATACAGTTTTCAGACGTTAACAGTGTTTATGACATCTTAGGCGACCCTACGATGACAGACGAAATGAACTACTTCATTATTGGTAAAAAAATTGACGGTTTAAACTACTATCAGGTTTTAGAGCTGGCAAAGTCTTCGCCGACGAAAGTCAGTGTGTCTTCAAAATAAATAGCACTAAATACCCGAATGCCAATGTAAATTAATTATTGCTTAAACTGGTAAATGTCGTTTGTATCGGTTATACCCAGTTAACTCTTTGAGTGTCCCTAAAGCCTCTGTCCACGAAAAAAGGGTTTAAAAATGCATACTTACGCTGACAAAACACCGGCAAACAACAGACAGTCTTCGGCGCATGTCTTGTCTGGCAGGCAAGCAGGCATTAAATCTCCGTTGCAATTTGTCGATAACCGTCCGCAGGCTATAGCACAAAGAAAACTACAACAGTTGGCTAGCAACAGCGCGGTGGTCCAGCGTCATGTCGACGTCATAGTGCAAGGCAGCAGTTCTGCAACGAAAAAGGTGTTAGCAGCAACCGGTGATGTGGAAGATTTTAAAGACGGTACTGATGCCGGGGATCAGGGCTGGTTGGGAGTGAATAAATACCGGGCCAGGTACAAGGTTACAAGCGTTGATGGGAAATATGAAAACGAAGATGCTGTCGGCCCGCTGAAAAACGTGTTTACCGAAGCCAACCGGGGGCATGTGTTAGCCAAGCGCAACGGTGGTGACGGGACGGACGAGGAAAATGTCTTCGCTCAGGACGGTGGTGCAAATAACGGTACCTATAAATCGTTTGAAGCCAGGATGGGCAACATGTTAAAGCAGTACAACGACGATGATGAGGTGACCTTTGTCTGTTATCTGGAGGGCGACTACATCTATCAGGGAGATATTGCAGATGCGGCGGAAAGTGAAGCAAGTAGCATATCATCAGCAGATATGGATTCTGACAGTGACTGAAATTCCGGTTGTAGTTTACCTACCAGCTGGTTTAGCTCATTACTAATACAACGAAACCTTCTTTGTCAGATCCAGCGGTTATTGTTTCAGCTGTCCGCTGACGCGTCTCATAAAAAATTGCTACAACATAAAAACGCTTGATTTACATAAAGCTAGAAGAATAGACTGATCCCAATTTTGGAACTGGCAGAATTTTTTACAGGCAACGGGTTACGAGTCGCGCCATAAAATTAAGGAAAACAATGAAAAAAATAGTATATGGATTACTGCTGCTCATATTGGGAAGCCACTGCAATAGCTGGGCTGCGGCGCACCTGCCGGTATTACAAGAGCTGAAGATTGACAGTACTGTGCTTGGCGAAAAGCGTAACCTGGTGCTTTACCTGCCTGCTGGCTATCAAAATAGTCAGGATCGATATCCGGTGTTATACCTGACGGATGGTGATGTTCAGGGCCCCCATACCGCAGGCACCATAGATTACTTAGCAAAGTTCGAGCAGATGCCGCCGATGATTGTGGTTGGCATTGTCAACCCACCTGAAACACGAACCAGAGACCTGACGCTAACCCCCTCAGACAAGCAAAACCCTGCTGGGCCGGAAAATGCAGATAGATTTTTAGCTTTTGTTGAAAACGAAGTGATTCCTTTTGTGAAGAAGCAGTACCGTACTCTGGACTACCAAGTACTGTCTGGTACGTCGCATGGTGGTCAGTTTGCTATCAATGCATTGGTGAAACGACCAGGCTTGTTTCATGCTGTGATCGCCATCAGCCCGTCTTTATATTGGAATAACCAGCAATTGTCTGGCTTAGCCGAGCCGGCTTTAAAAAGCGAGCAGTTGCAAGGGCACTTGTTTGTGTCGATAGCCAACGAAGAATCGACCATGACAGAGCCGTATCAACGCTTTGTTGATTTGCTAGCGCGTTATCCATCTGACAAGTTAGTCGTTGCATCCCAGACGTTTAACAACGAAACGCACAATACGACGGTGTTGCAGGGGCAAT
This sequence comes from Rheinheimera pleomorphica, assembly GCF_011634895.1. Lineage (GTDB taxonomy): Bacteria > Pseudomonadota > Gammaproteobacteria > Enterobacterales > Alteromonadaceae > Alishewanella > Alishewanella pleomorphica. Next base: position 627,937 of record NZ_SIRR01000003.1, read on the forward strand.
ATGCCGGGTTGAAACATATATTTTCAGAGTGGGCTATTGCAGAAGGCGAACCTAAAACCTTGGCTGATTTGCAGGCAAAATTTGCCAGTCGCTCGAAACTTCTTAAAACAGAGCTGATGATCCCGCAAGATAAAGCCAACGGTTACGCTGGATGGTTGCAATATTTAAACCGGCAAGATGATGCGTTGGCGTTACTGAAGTGGAATCGGGCAAATTATCCTCACTCGTTGAATGCGCATACAGCCTTAATTAAGGCTTACTTACATTTCAAAATGGCAGAAGATGCCAAAGCAGCGCTTACAGATGCATTGCAGACATTAAATGAACTTAGCCCTGAACAAAAAGCACAGCTTGAAGCTTTGGTTGCTTAGCCTGTCTTCGAGACTGGTTACAATGCCATGTCGATTAAGCATAAGTTTTCCGCCAAGGGTAAATTTGGGCAGACGCAAACCTATTTCAATTTCGGTAAGCGTATAAATAGGCAGGTATTGCAACCCTAACATGGTGTAATACCTGCCACAGCAAAAGCCCCTAAGGAGTATGCAATGACCGAACACTTGGGTTCTTGCCTGTGTGGCACGGTAAAATTTACCGTAACAGGCCAATTTGATAGCTTTTACCTGTGCCACTGCCGGTATTGCCAGAAAGATACCGGCTCTGCCCATGCGGCTAATTTATTTTCGCAATCGGCCACATTAACCTGGTTGGCCGGTGAGGATGCAATAAGCCACTTTACGCTGGCCGGCAGCCAGCACAGTAAAAGTTTTTGTAAGCTGTGCGGCGCTGCCGTGCCAAATACTCAAACACCGGGTTTACTGGTCGTGCCGGCGGGCTGTCTGGATACCGCGGTGTCGATCGCGCCGACCGCGCATATCTTTACCGCCAGCAAAGCGGCCTGGGATAGCGACCTGACAAAAGTGCCTGCATTTAAGCGGTTGCCGCAGTAGCTCGGTTAAACGCCTACTGCGGCAACGCAGCCAGCACTTTACCCACCAACTGGTTTAGCTCATCGCCGTTACCAATCCAGCGTGTGACCATTAATACATCGTTTTCCTGGTCGATATAAATCACATTACGGCCCGCGCCCTGAAAGGTGACTGCGCTCTCGGGCGCATTGGGCAAGGCTTTACGGCCCGGGTTTAAAAACCAGTTGGCAAAGCCATATTCGGCATTGGCGCTGCCGCCGCTGCTGGCCATCGCTATCCAGTCTTCACTTACTAACTGCTGGTCCTGCCATTTGCCATCACGCAAAAATAAATAACCAAAACGGGCTAAGTCCCAGGCGTTAATAAAGATGCCGCCGCCCCAGTGACCGCCGCCGGACACCGACTGCACTTTTTGGCCATCCAGTTCTATCCAGCTATTGTCGTAGCCATACCAGCGCCAGGTAGATGAAGCGCCAATCGGCTGCATAATCTGCTCGTTTAACACCTCTGGCAGCGGTTTACGCCAGACATACAGGGTAGACAGCGCCAACAGGTTAATGCGTACATCATTGTATTTGTAGTGGCTGCCTGGTGTGCGCAGTGGCCGGTTGGGCCAGTCGGCCGGGGTTTTACTCTCTGGCCGGTCGGCCCAGTCGGGTTTGCCCCATAGCGTGCCTTGCCAGTCACTGGTTTGGCGCAGCAGATGGTCCCAGCGGATTTGGCTGTTGTGCTCGCCGTCATACAGCGCTGTGCCATGCGGCATATAAGGGCCCACTTTATCATTTAGGTCGCGGATTAACCCCTGCTGCCAGGCTAAACCGGTAACGGTGGTTAAAAAGGTCTTGGCGATGCTGTGCGTCATATCCACGCTGTCGACATCGCCCCAGCGCGCAATAACTTTGCCCTTGTACACAATTAGGCCATTGGCGCCGGCGCGCACGCCCATAGGGCCAATAATCTGATCATAAGGCTCGCGGGCACCAAAGGTAGTGGCCTGTACGATGGCCTGATCACGTGAGGCCGGGTTTTCGCTGGCGATAGCATAAGCCACCGCTGCTGAGAGTTTTTCGCCATTAACACCCAGTGCCTGCGGCTGGGCACTGGCCCAGTCACCGCGCGGCGGGTAATACGTATTGGCCGTTAGCGGCAGCGCAACAAGTGCCAGTAGTAGGGGTAAGGTTAGACGCACAGTAAGCTCCCGGTTAGCAAAACAGCAGTGCTAATAGTGGCTGCTGACAGTACCTTGGGCAATAGGCAAAGCGGAGAATTGCGCCCGGGCAGCGGTTAACTGCGACTGGCTTTGCTGTTGCTGCTGTAATGCTGAACCAGCCACCTCAGTTGGAGGTGGCTTTTTTACTCACAGTGAGACATCTTCCTGCTGTGGCTTAGCGGGCGTTTTGACCCGACGGTACTGCGCCAGCGGGTTTATTAGCGTACCGGAAAACTTCAGGCTTTTGGCCGGATCAGCCAGGTCGAGCATCTGCTGATTATTGCCCAGCTGCAGCCGGTTTAAGCATGACAAGGTAAACTCATCGGCGAATAAATCATAACGCGCAAATTTATGCTGCAACTGCGGCTGCTGTGCCTGATAGCTATAGATACAGTCGGCGACCAGCTGCCAGAACTGGTCTTCGCTGAAGTTTAACTGCTGTACCAGTATCGGCGTCAGATAGCGGAAGAAGCAGTCAAAGATATCGGTGGTTAACGACAGTATTTTTAGCTGTTCCGGCACGTCGACCACCAGCCGTTGTATCTTGGCGGGCAGTTGCAGATCTTTGTTTAAAAAGGCGCACTCTTCACCGATGTCTTTCATCAGCATCCGTTTCGGCTGGTTATGTTCCAGCAGCATAATCAGGTTTTCACCGTGCGGCATAAACACCAGATCATGGGCATAAAAGCAGTGTAATAACGGCGTCAGATAGCCGGCTAAATAGCGGCTTAGCCACTGTGCGGTATCAAGCCCTGAGGCGTTAATTAATTCTGCCAGCAGCGCCTTGCCGTCTTTATCAATATGCAGCAGGGCGGCCATCGTCATCAGGCGTTGGTTGGCGTTAAGCTGCGGCAGTGGGCTTTCCCGCCAGAGTGCCGACAACATTTTCCGGTACGGACTGTGCTGGCTGCAAGCGCGCTCTAACAACGGGCTGCGATAGCCAATGGCAGCAATTTCTTTTAGCAGGCTAAAACCGGTTTTTTGCAAAAATGGGTCCTGTGTCACCAGTGCCGCCAGCCAGTCGTTGATGGCCGGGGTTGATGCCATGTAGTAAGGCGACAGCCCGCGCATAAAGCCCATATTAACAATAGACAGCGCGGTTTTAACGTAGCACTTATGCCCCTGGCTGCGGTTAAAAAAGGTACGAATGGATTGTTGTGGCTGATAATCATCTTCGCCCGTACCCAGAAAGACTAATTGGCGGTTGGCAATATCCTGGGCAAACACCGTTTGCAATTTGTTGGACCATTGCCAGGGGTGAGCCGGCATAAAATAGTAATCGTCATGTGCTAACCCCAGTTGCTGCAGCTGTTGCTCAAAAGCTTGCAGGCAGCTTGCTGATAGCTCCTGTTGTAGCAATTGCTGATAGTCTAATGCGGTGCTGGCGCTAAATTCGGCATTTGTCTTACTCACCGCCAGCCAGACCAGCTTGATGCTGTTACCCAGCTCCGGCGCGTACTGCTGGTAATCGGTGGCATCAAAACCAATGCGGCCATTGTTGGCCACAAAACCCGGGTGGCCCTCGGTCATGGCGCTTTCGATGCTCTGAAAGTCGGCACTGAGCAACTCGTTGGCACTGGGGCGGGGGTGATGCAGCTTAAACGCCGCTGATGCCAGGGTGCTGGCGATCTCTTCCAGATAAGTCGGTAGCCGCTCGTCACTGATACCCAGACGGGATTTAATCTCCAGCATAAAGTCCAGCGAGCTCAGCGGGGCCAACAAACCCGCTTGCTGTTTTTCAATTGAATTCGCATCGATACACCAGTGATTAAGCTGCATTAGCTGCGCCCGGAACCGGTATTCGATATCGGCCTGATCGGTGCTCAGTTTAAAGCAGGTCCAGCTTCCCTCGCAGCCAAGCTGCTGCGGCGCAATAATACGCTCGTGGGCAAATTCGCTTAGTACCTTAGCAAGGTGCTGGCGGTTAACCTGTTGCCACACGGCGGGGTTTAAATGCTGCGGGGTTAACAGCGGAGTGTGGTGATGTAAATAGCTTGGTGTCATGGTGAAATTTTCCTTCGTTAAGGCCTGGTAAAAATGATGCCGGCTGCAAAAGCACAGATCGGCGGTTTTATCGGCTAGCTGTATTTGTTGACTAAACTGAAAGCCGGCGCGGCGGTTCAGCCGGGCAATTTTGTGATTCGCGCTATCGGGCTCTACCACAACGCGCTGCGCCTGGTGTTCGGTAAACAGAAACTGCAACACGTAACAAAACACGCGCCAGCTAAAACCCGGCAGCGGCTGCTGACAGGGCGCAAGTAAAATATGCATGCCAATATCACCCGGCTGCACCGGGTAATGCTGGCCCACCTCGTGTTCCCCAGGCTGATAAACTTCCAGCAAGAAGGCGGGCTGTCGCTGGACCAGGCCAATAAATACCTGGCTATTGCCGCAGATAGCCTGATAGGCGTCAGCAACCTGCTGGGGGCTGCAGCCTTGCAGCCCCCAAAACCGGGCATAGTCCTGGCTTACCCATTGGTGGATCAAGCCGATATCGTCAGCCTGACTAAAGGCGCGTAATGCGATGCTGCCCAGCACAGCGTCATATTGCGAAAATAGCAGCGCGGGCTTGGCTGATCCGGTTGTAAGCGGTGAGTTCATAGGTTTCCTTATTGCAGGCGTTGGCTGGCGTTAGTCGCGGTAGTGCTTGGCCGCCAGCCTTGGCTAAATAACAACAGATAACAGAGCCAGGTCAGTGCCAAGGCGGCCGTGGCAACCAGCAGTGGCATTCTCAGCCCTGTTGCGGCCACGACAGCGCCTGCACAGTAAGAGGCCAGCAACACCCCCAGGCTTTGCGCCATATAAATTTTGCTAAAGTCACTGGCATAGCGCTCTGGCGTGCTCAGGCGAAACAGCAGCAGATCCAGCCGCACCGTCGCGAGGAACAGGCCAAGGCCAAACAGGCATCGCCCGGCAATAACCAGCAGGGGCTGCGGCAATGCCTGTAGCGCCAGGCCAGAGCCGGTTAGCCACAGTGCCGTGTGTAGCCCGGTATGGTTGGCATGTGCCGGCGCAAAGCGGTATTGCCACAGCAACACCAGCAGGGCGATAAAGGCAGGAATGGCAAATACCAACGCCGCTGTTACCTGATTGGCAGAGGCGGAGAGCTGCTGCCAATAGCTGACAAAAAACGGCTGCATCAGGTAGGCACTGAAGTAAAACAGCAACATCAGCAGCGCCAGCTTTACCAGGGGTGGCTTGTTCGCGCTGGCCACAGGCCCAGCGCTGGCTTGAGCTGCCGGCGGCGGGGCCAGAGGTAAGGTGTGGCCGGCGTACTTCAGATAGCAGCAGATAGCCGTTTGCAGCAGATCGCCACAGGCCATCAGCACAAACACCTGTCTGGGTTCAAAATACTGCAACATCACACCACCGAGCACAGCGCCGCCGATGGCACCAAAGTGGACAATCAGCGATAGCAGGCCAATGGTTTGCCCCTGCTTGCCCGGTGTTTCCAGGCGCATCACCAGCGGGTAAATCAGCAAATAACTGGCCTTACAGACAAACATTAGCAGCGACACCAGCCAAAACGCGCTTAAGCTTTCAACCTGGTAACACAGCAGGCTAAAGATCGCGGCGGCCAGTTGGGTGACGAGCAGGATATTCAGCACCGACTGTTGTTCTGCCAGCCTGGCCCAGCACGGAAATGCCAGCAGCACCACCAGGCAAAATGCGGCAATATAACCGCCAACGTAAGCGGGATCAGTAATGCCAAAGGCACTGGCGAAAAAGCCGGGGTAAAAGGGTAGCAGCATGGTGTCGCATACCACCGCAATGACGGTGATGCTGATCAGCAGGTATTTAACGTTCAGGTTCATGCCAGCACCCGTTGCGGTTTAAACGCCGGCTTAGCTGGCGCGCTGCAAGCCGGTGCTGCAAACTGCTGAAAAGCAACACGGGTTTCCAGCGGGTAAATCTCAGCGCCCGCCAGCTGATTAATAATAATGGCGTTGCGGTAGCAGGCCATACCCAGATCGGCAGCGACAAAGCCGTGGCTGTGCAGCTCGGCATTTTGCACAAACACATCCTGATGTTTGCCTATGCCATAGTGGCGGCTGACATCAAAACGGCCCTGGGCGTCGAAATTAAGCCGCTGCCGGATCGGTTGAAGATAGCCAGGTATTGGATAGTGAAAGCCGGTTGCCAACACCAGCGCCTGGGTGCTCAGGCTAAAACTTTGCTGCTGCTGTAGCTGGTTAAATGTCAGTTGGATCAGGTTTGGCTGGCTGGTGTTAGCCGCAACGAGTTCGGCATTGGTCAGCAGGGTTACCGCCGCTTTGCCATCCAGGTTTTTGCGATAGAGCAAATCAAAAATGGCATTGATAAGCTCAGTATTAATGCCCTTATACAGCCCCTGTTGCTGGCTGAGCAAACGCTGTTTGCTGCTGGTCTCCAGCTGATAGAAATAATCAACATAGTCGGGCGACGTCATCTCCAGTGTCAGTTTGTTGTACTCAAGCGGGAAAAACCGTGGCGAGCGGGTTAACCAATTCAGCTGGTAACCAAAGTTGTCGCTGTCTTGCAGCAAGTCATAAAAGATTTCGGCGGCACTTTGACCACTGCCGACCAGGGTTATCGCATCACAGTGCTGCAGCTGACGTTTTTGTGGCAAATAATCGCTTGAATGCAACACCTGGCCGGTTACGTTGTGGCAACAGGGGGGCAGGTAGGGTTTGGGGCCTGTGCCCAGCACCAGTTTTTTCGCATAGTACAGTCTGGGCCTGGTGGCGCCATCCTCCAGCACTGTGGCCTGCACTTCATAACAGCACAGCTGTGCATCATAGCGAATGGCGTCGACATGAGTATTAAACTGCAGGTTATCCAGCTGCTGGCTTACCCATTGGCAATATTGATTGTATTCCTTGCGTAGCAGGAAAAAGTTCTCACGGATATAAAAACGGTAAATGCGCCCCTGTTGCTTCAGGTAATTGAGAAAGCTGTAGCGGCTTGTAGGATCCGCCAGCGTGACCAGATCGGCCATAAAAGGCGTTTGCAGCTGAGCGTCGGGCAGCATCATACCCGGATGCCAGTCAAACCTGGCGTTGGCATCGACAAATAAACCATTCAGTTTGGGGATCGCTTGGCTAAGCGCGGCAAGCCCCAGGTTAAAAGGCCCAATACCGACGGCGATAAAATCATAAATAGGCTTAGGCATGACAGTGCTCCTTGGCGTTATGGTCGCAGGTTGTTGTGGTATCAGCCCTAACCGCACAGCGCAGGCCAGGGGGATTGTTCATCGTCATGTTTAAAAATGGTTGCAAACATTAATGAGAATGGTTATTGTTTGCGTTAAATTGATCGGTGTCAATAGCTTTGGAAAAAAATAAGAGGAAATAAATGCAGCAGTATCAAATGCTTATATTTGGAATGGTGATGTCGGCAACTATTTGGGCCGGCGGCGCTGAGGCGACATCAAGCCCCCAAACGGCACAAGACAGTGCCAGCGACGACAGCGCGATTGAAGTGATCAAGGTGTATGCAGACAGCTATCGCAGCACGGGCACTAAATCGCGCTTAACGCCGCTGCAAGCGCCGATGAGTTACCAGATTTATGACGCGGCGCTGCTGCAGTTGCGTCAGGTAGACAGTGTTAATGAAGCCTTACGCTATGCGCCTGGCATCACCACCGAAAACCGCAGCACGGTGACCATTTTTGACCAGTATACTATTCGCGGTTTTGACAGCTACCGTAACTACTATGATGGTTTACCTCTACAATACAATGGTTTATGGAATTTGGCGCCGCAAGTAGACGCCTACGCTACCGAAAGCGTTGAAGTGCTTAAGGGGCCAACGTCTGTACTGTATGGCTCGGCACCGCCCGGCGGTATGGTGAATCAAACTGCCAAGCAACCGCAGGCGCAAACACAGCAGCAGGCACGGGTGCGTCTGGGGTCAGGCCAGTTAGCCGAGTTAGCTTTTGATAGCACCGGTGCGGCGAACGAGCAGGCAAATTACCGCCTGATTGGCCTGGCGCGACAAAAAGACGGCCAGCAGCAAACTACCCAAGAACAGCGCTATGTTATAGCGCCGTCGCTAAGTTGGGCATTTAATGATGCAACCAGTATCAACCTGAATCTGTATTATCAAAACGACCCTGAAATGGTGCCCTCTACGCCGCTACCTGCCACCGGTACATTGTACCCGGCAAGCTATGGCTACCTGCCGGCCGATGCTTATGCCGGCGATAACAACTGGGCCAGCTTTAAGCGCGAAGTGACTATGCTGGGGTATAAGTTGCATCATCAATTTAGCCCTGGCCTGAGCTTGCTGCAAAACCTGCGTTATACCCAGGCCGACGGTCAGCAGCAAAACAGCTACAACCTGGGGCTAAGCGACGGTGACGCAATGTTGGCCCGTACGGCTTATTTTACCGATGAAAAAATTGACGGCTATGTGGTAGACAACCAGCTGGCGTGGACAACCAACAGCAGTGATTGGCGCAACCAGCTGTTGCTTGGCGTGGAATACAATAGCCTGGACTCGCAGGTCCGTTATGGCGACACCTTTGGTGTGGCTACGCCAGCACTTAACCTGGCACAACCGGATTATAACTTAATCAACCCCGCGCAATTGCCGCTGGATACCTACAGCCAGCAAAACCAGATCGAACAGCGGCAACTGGGCGTCTACCTGCAAAATGAGTGGCAATCATCAGGCCTGCTGCTGCTGGCCGGCCTGCGTCATGATCGCTACGACAGCCGCGATGACGCTAATTTGGGCGGCGTTCTCAGCACGACTGACATAGACCAGCGTCATACCAGTATCCGCCTGGCCGCGATGTACACCTTCGACGCTGGCTGGGCACCTTATATTAGCTACTCTGAGTCGTTTGAGCCGGTTTCCGGCACTGACTCGGTCACTGGCGAAGCGTTTAAACCGACCACCGCCGATCAAATTGAACTGGGTGTTAAATATAAAGGCGACACCACACAGTTAACGCTGGCCGTTTTTGATTTGCGCAAACAGCAAGTGGTGGTTAATACGCCCGACTTTATGCAGAAAACGCAAACCGGTGAAGTGCAATCCAAAGGGATAGAAATGACGCTGCAGCAGCAAGTAGGGGCGGACTTTTCGCTTAACCTGAGCCTGACGCAGCTGGATGTTGCCGTAAGCCGTAACCCGCTGAACGCGGCACTGGTAGGTAAAACGCCGGTATGGGTAGCAGAGCAACAAGCCGCTGCCTGGGCGCACTACTATGTCAGCGACAAGCTGGAACTCAGTGCCGGCGTGCGTTATGTCGGCCAAAGCCAGCTGGACGAGCTGAACAGCGATCAGCTACCCGGTTACACCCTGTGGGATCTGGCGCTGGCCTATCAGCTTAGCGACAACTATAAACTGGGCCTGACCGCCAGCAATCTGGGTAACAAACGCTATGTTGGCGCCTGTTATGATCAGAACAATTGCTGGATGGGCGCCGAGCGCAGCGTCGAGTTAAACCTGTACGCGAGTTTTTAGTGGATGGTTAGTTGCTGTGAGAGTGGCCTTGCTCGTTGTCTTGATAGCGGTATTGATAACAGCGCGACGCTGGCTGAACTGTTGCAACTGGCAGCACGCCTGCTACCGGCTTTGCAGGGCCAGCTCGCGCAGCCAGAACAAACAGCGCACTCAGAATACGCAGAGCGCTCAGAACAAACCGCCATTATTCACGGCAGAGACAATCGTCAGTCATTACTGGCGCTCTATCAATACTGGCGTCAGCAGCACCCGGAAGCGACTCACGCCTATTGGTGGGTGCGCAGTTGGAACATGCTGATGTGGCAGCCTGTTTACCTGTCGGTTATCGGCGTGCATAGCGGCGGTATCGCCATCAGGCTTGCCGGGTTTAGCCAGCACTGCCAGCAGGGTGTAGTGGCGGGCTTTACGCTGCAGTCGCAGGTGGGTGTTAGCCAACCGATCGCTGATGCGATCCCGTGTAGTGCCGCCGAACTGGCCGCATTTTACCAGGATATGCTGGCGGAGTTGGTGCAAGTTATTCCGCTGCGGCCGGCCCTGGCAGGCCGTTTGCTGGCGGATAGTCTGCTATCGGCGCTATTGCTGTGTTACCGGCAGGCCAGCTTGATGACAGCGCCGCAGCTATTACATTGGCGCCAGCTATGGCTGGACGCTTTAGGCATCGATAACGCCGCGCCGTTTTATATTGACACGCACACGCGCCAACCGGCGTTTATACGGCGTACCTGCTGTATGCATTATCTGCGAGCCGACGGCGACTGCTGCGACAATTGCCCCAGGCGCGCCAGTCGACGGCGCAAGCACAGCGAAACGGATACTGCTGCTTACCCTGTAAAGATTACTGATAGCAGGTAACTTCTACAGTTGGCAGCGGTAAATCAGGCTGAAACCTTGCCGAAATTTTTAGTTAACATTTTGTTTTATATATATTTATTGTATCTGGCATAAGCCTTGCTGTTATCTCAATGTCTGGCGCAGCCAGTGGCGGCGCTTCACAATGTTAACCAAGGAGGCAGATCATGGCCAGCTCACAAAGTGCAACCCATCAGGCTAACAGTAAAACCAATGGCGGCTTAAATTCACCGGTGACAACAAAAGCCAGTGAGGCAGCGCACCATGCGGTCGATGCGGTGGCAGCCAAAGCGGCTAACGCCGAGGACAGCCTGCGCAAAACGGCGGCTAGCTCGCAGGAAACTCTGGCACATAAGCAGGAAGAAATTAAGCAGCAGCTGCAAAGCTCGTACAGCAAAACCCGCGAGTTAGCAGCGCAAAACCCGCTGGCTACCGCCGGTATTGCCTTTGCCGCCGGTGCATTACTCACCGCCTTACTGCGCCGTCGCTAGGGGCCACTATGCAAAGTCGTGAAACGGCAACAGCACCGACACAAGCGCCGGATACCACGGCCAGTACTAAGGTCGGTACGGCTGCACAAAGTGCAGCGCCACAGCCGCTAACGGAGCAGTTAACCGGGCTGGCGGCGCTGGGCTGGTCGGTATCTGAGCTTTATATAGCGCAGCTGAAACTGGCAGCCAATACAGCCAAAGCAGAGTGGCAGCTAAGCGGGCGCAGCCTGGTTATTGCCGCTGCACTGCTGGTGTGCTTTGGTGCCGGCATTATTTTACTGTGGGCCACAACCTTAGTGCTGCTGGGCGTTATGCTATGGCAGCTAAGCCAGTCGGTTGTTGTTACTGCCGGCGCTTTATTGCTGTTGCAAGGTGGCGTCTTGCTGTGGTGTTGGCGCAGCCTGAACTATGTATTATCGCAGGTTGGTTTTCGCCAAAGCTGGCGAGCGCTTCGCCAGTTGTTTAATAGTGGCGCTGGGCGCAAGGCCAAACAACAGCCTGACAACACGGAGGCGCCTAATGCTGATCGCCAAACTGCTTAACAAACAGCAGCAAAAAGTGCAGCGACTGGCAGTGCAAAGCCGCCAGCAGCACAAGCTACTTGCCGCACACAGCTTTTTACTGCGCCAGCGTGCGCTGAGTGTTATTGGCTCGGCCCCGGGGTTGGCGCTGAGTTTTAGCGCCGGCGTGTTGTTTCAACTGCGTCATCACAGCAGTATCAAAGCCGTGCGCAGCCTGATAGGCTGGCGCTGGTTAACCACCTGGTGGTAACGCTGTTGTAAACCTGTCGCCCTGGCCCGTCTGCGGTTAGGGCTTCTTGCTCCTTATTGTTAGCACCTTCCAATGTAACCTTTTGAATTTAATGGTTTTAATATTTTTTGTCGAGCGTCAGATAACTCTGGAATTCCAGTCTTGGAGAAGTCTTTTAGAATAGAGGTTTGAAATTTTTTAGCGGTGGCAACTTGCGTCAGCAATTCTGGAATTTTTACATGTCCGTCATTTATTTCTGGAAATGGATTTTCGATCCTCCAGATGAGCGTATACCAGTACAAGCCCACCAAATAAGGCGGCGCTACCATAAGTAATAGTTCAGATTAATTCAAGATGCAAATAGATAGATTTTTGACAAGGGGACGCGAGTGAGGACTTCAGTACGTTAACGTAAAACGAATCTTCAGGGACTTAATATAGCCCTTTATTTCGAAAGCCCTTGCCGACGAGAATAAATATTCTGCTGGCTGTGTGGGCGATATAATCATTTTCAACATTAACAATTTCATCGCTCATGATGGAGCCACCGAATTGGACTTCTTCTAGGTCATCCTTGATGACAAAATTTGATGTTAGGTAATGCGACATTACTTTTGGGGACGGATAGCTGTTATCCATTAGCTCCCAAATACACCAACTGCTGATAAGGCACAAAGGCCGCAGCGGGTACTGGTTTCTAATCCCTTCGGAGACAGAGATGAGGTTGTCTAGAGATACCTCTGAGATTATAGACTGCGATTCGAGGTGTTTTCGTATAAATATCGGCTCTAATATCTGGTGGATGCTGGTTAATTTGCTTCCAGCATCCGGCACTAAAAGTTGATGTTTATTCTGTCTTGGCTTAAATCTCCTGAATTTGTCCATTATCTTTGATTCCTTGACTCCATTAGACCTGTTCAGGCTCGAACGATGCATGTTCTGAAATAGGTAAAGAAAGTTGTTTGTTGAGAACTCTCGCCAGTACCATTACTTCGCGTTTTAGGAATTGTCTGGGAGAAAAATTATTAACTCGATACGTTCTGAGCAATCCCGTTCTTTTAGCTTTTTGCAGCAGCTCAATAGGCTGGCTACATAGTTTTGTGGCAATTTCAGATGAGATGTAATTCTGGTCATTTTTTTCAAAATAGTTAAATACAAAGTTTCGCATATCGATTTCTAAAATCAGAAGAGAGTCCACAAGCTTCAACGACGATTGGAACCGATATCGCAGCTCCCCTCGACAACATGCGTTCACGACATCTATCGCCTCAATGTGGTATGGCGCAATAATTGACAGCCAGTTTCCCAAACTAAACGCCTGCTCTGTATGAGGAGTCGATGAAGACTTTAAGATCTGTAAAAGTGGAGAAATTGAGAAATGCTCAGAGCGAACACCTTCTGTCGAGACCGCTTTTTTATGGGTGTATTGTTTTATAAACGCGGGATAATCTGGGGATTTCGTCAATTTAGAGAGATAGTCTATCAAAACAGCATGCGGCACGAATAACTCTGGAATGTTTTGGGCTCCATCTTTGTCATCATGTCGAACTACTGAAATTGCTTCATTCACCATTCTAGTAAATGGCCATTCGTTTGTTAGTGAATTGATGCAGTGGAGCAGCTCCCATAATCGGAATGTAATGGGATACATGACGTAATCTGCTTTTTGCTTTAAATACTCTGATAGCAGTGGCAGATAGGTTTTGCTTTGAGTTAACACCTCGTAGCCCAGTTCAATCCGTGCTACTGATGATAATGAGGAATAGGCGTTTTTAACGTGATTGGCAAACTGAGCTGCTGCGTAACACTCTTCAAGAGCTTGGCGAGATAATGCCGCCAGTGGGGATGGGCGGATAGGCAGCTGCGCTTCACAATATTCGTTTGTGCAATTCGCGCTGAGTATAGGTATCTCCCATTTTAGTGCAGATGAACACCGTGGACAGTTTTCGACTAAGAGCACCTTATGAGTTTCACAATGATAACTGGTGGGCTTTTGCCAGCTTTCCAAAACTGGCATGGATGATAAAACACACGCCGGGCAAATTTTGCATGTAGACAGGCTTGTATCACCTCGTGACTTTCTCAGCGGTTTGATAATGTCCGCCAGGCCATATTCGTTCAACGTCTTTTCAAACAATATGCCGTTACCTCGACAGATATGTGTGAGTTGATGACGACTCATCAACTCAGTTAAACAGACGATGCCATTTATTTTTGCCAGCCGTAAGATATAGCCAGCAATACACTCGTCTTCTTTTGGGCGAAGGATAATTGATAAATAACTCAATGCTAACTCGCCTTTTGTAGGTGTTTTTCAAGTTCCCTGTCAGTTAGGAGCTTTTCGTCAAAAGGGTTGCCCGTTTTGCCAAAACCCTCTTCATATGACTGCTTGAGTCTATGTAAAAACTCTTTGGTTTTTAGACCTTTATCTAGCTCAGCCAAACTAAACAGTTTTGCCAGTAACGCAGGTTTCCCTTTAGTTGCGATGTGCAATCGGTACATCAGCACTTTATCAACTTCGGTTATGTGAGCTAATCCGTGTTTAGTCATGAAATAGTTAATTGCCTCTAACCAAGCCCAGGTTCCCATTGGTATTGCTGGGATCTCGAGTTCGGCTCTGAAGCGCCTGGCAATTTGTTCTTCAGTCTGGAAATCTTTAGCCCGCTTATCGAGCTCCAACAAACGTCTTAAAGCGGGTGTACCCACGAGAATCATTGGAATATTGGTATCGTCAAGTATTTCTGCCACGCATTTACTGATTTCCAAAAGTCGCTGACCTGCTGTGTAAGGCAGGGCGTTTTGCATCTCATCGACGATGATGACTTTCACTTGATGTTTTGACAGTAGCTGTTTTAAACGCTGCATCGCACGTTGATGAGACAATCTTATTGCATAAATGGTCACATCTAGTGCGGCTAGCAGTTCTAATGCAAGCTGAGTAGGCGTTTGCAAGGTAGTGATCTTGACATACAACGCAGGTTTGATCTTAACCTCATCAATTACTGGAGCATCAAGATTTAGTGTCTCGGCTAAATACTTACATAAGGTCGTTTTACCGACGCCTGACTCGCCTATAACTAATTGGCCATAGGCTTTTTCCTTGGTGTGATTGATAGTGTTCATCATAATGTTTAAGGCCTTAGAGACGTGACCTCCAAGGAAAATATCGCTATGGGCACTCATGACAGTATTCATTAAATATAATCCTTGTCGGAATACAAACCGCTTGTGTCACTGGCTGATTGTTTTTTCTCTTTTTTTTGCTCGTTCTGCTGCTTTTTTAGAGATGCATTTTGTTTGGCGGCTAGTTTTTCGGCAACAGCACTGTTTGAAGCATCAATGTGCTTGTCGAGACAATCCGGTGGTTCTACCGTGTCAGGTTTAGATGTCTCTTCACTATCCTCTTCGTCCTTAGACGACTTATTAACTTTAAGAGGCGTTGGGAAACCACTAAAGGTGGACGAAGAATGGTAAGCTCTTTGCTTAGGAGTACGTAAAGCGTCCAGATCTGCAAAACTCGGTGACTTGTCATTAAAAAGTTCGATATCACGGTTCGGGACGATGCAGGAATATTGAACTTTACCATCCTCTATGAAGGACACGGTTACATGTGTCGCGTCACCTGGGTTATAGCTCACTGTAACATTTACTTTTTTATCACCGCGCCTTTTATTGTTTTGGTATAGCAGTTTGAGCTCACTTGATGAGAAATCCTGATTGTGCAATCTGACAAAGCCTGTCTCATACAACGTTGCTTCTCTCTTTTTGTAGTGAAAACAGTGCCTAATTTTGGCGTAATCCAATGGCAAAGCGGGAAACGTTTGGGTTGGTTCAGTCATCATTTGATGAGGCGTTTTACCTCCGATGACCTGACGGCTCTGATGGTGGTAAGTGTCCATGAAATCACACAATGCTTGTTTAAACTGCTCTGGCGTCAATGTGGCTGTTTCGCAAGTTGGTTTACTTCCTTCATCAGGTTGTCCTGATTTATTGCGCCCCGCATAACCTGGAACACCAAAAAAAATCTCACCTGATGTCTCTATTTTTATAATGTGACCCTTCAAAAAGTTGTCACGGAAATACCTGTTAAATGCTTCAACAAATGGCTTCTTGAATGGACTATAAGCTGCTACGCGAGTCACGGAGGTTCCCAAGCTGTTACAAATTATTGTCAGCTCGTTAGGTTTGAAGCCTGGTCCATTATCGACGATAAGCTCCTGGATCCTTCCAGCATAGGGATTATGTTCAGACGTCATGTGAGCAATCGTCAGCATCGTAATTACACCCTCTAAGGTTTCCGGAGTGCCAATCTCATAAGTCCAAGCCAGTATGCAACGTGTGTAACAGTCGATAAGAAAGTAGAGTGCTACGGTGCCGTCGATAACGGTTCCGTCTGTATTTCGTAATTGCAAATGAACATGAATACGGTCGCCTTCAACCCGTTCAAAAGGAGCGCTTACCCTCATTTGGGATAAGTTAGTGCGGCTCATTTTTATCTGCGTCTCGGTGTTTGATTTCATAAATATATGTTCTTGTTCTTTGATTTCATTAACTCTTCGCCCAAAGGTGCTTAAGGAACGCCCTTTAAAACCAAGCTTTTTTGCTTCTTCCAGATAAAAGGAATACACCTTGACAGTCTTGGATTGACAGGCTCTAGGCCAATGTCTCAGTAGAAAGGATTGCAAAAATTCGTCTTCATTGATTGCACTATTCTTTCGAGATTGCCTTTTTTTTCTTAGCAATGATCCGGAGTGGCAACCGCTTTTAAGGTAATTTTTAAAATGCGTTGTGAGTGAAGTTCTTTTCGGGTATGGCTTGTGTTGGTTAGGGAATCGCTCAGCGACAATTGCACAAATTTGTTCATATGCCTTGTCGGTCGAATATGGCAGGCCTTGAAGTACAAGCTCATACATTACCTCCATAAAGTCTTCGTATATATCAACAGCTTTTTCTTGATACGGCTTTGGCTTGGCTTCAATTGCGATTGGCAAAAAGCGCTCTTCAATTTGATGGTTACGTATTCCCTCAAAAAACATTGTTTTGTCAACTAGCTTAAATTCCCAATTGGTAAGCCCATCGCTTTTCAGCAAGATTTGCGTTGAACTGGAACCAGTAACCTCGTACCGATTTGGGTCATTCAAAAAAATATATCGCGCTTGGCTGTTTGGTTGAGTCTTCATGCAATTAAAACCTTTTTGATAGGAGTCGATTGCTCTAGAGGCTTACTGTCGTCAAACCAATAGTAACTGTGTGCAATTAGCGCTAATGCGGCGATTCTGTGGCAGACGGGACCCTGAGGCTCAGGCATTAATTGTTTGAGTTCTTCGGTAAGCTCTGCCAAGGTTGAGCTAAAGGGAAGTTGAGTGAGGATATGGAGATAAGGCGATGGATCTACCTCCAGATAGCGGTAGAGCATTTTAAGATTTAGGATCCGGGTCTTAGTAAGTGTCTTTTCAGACAGAAATACCAAAGTTTGGCCACGTTCCTCTAAAAAGTTACTGAACTTAACGATCTTGTCTAAGTACTTTTGATTGGTAAGTTCGCTATGGTGTACCTCAATGTGCAATTGTTTGTTGTCGAAAGTAATTGCGCCAAAGTCAGGAGTGAACTTTTGATTATCCACCAAAAGCTTGAATACCTCTGAACCGTATGTGCTAATACGACTGTCGAACTCCAGAACCAGCGCCATTCCTAGCTCCAGATAACTTCTGAGCCTTATCGGCGCTTTATTTTTCAGGCTGAAAAAATGAGTTATGGATACGCCTTTTATCCTTGTCGGCTTTTTAATTTCCTCTTCTGAACGTTTTTTCACGAAAAAATCTCCCTAGCCAGTATTTACATACTAGTTTATTTATGAGAACCTGTAAGGTTATTTGCTTCTCTTTTTGGGTTTCCAGATTAACCCTGGTAGGAAAATTTCCATAAAAACCAGATGACATCGCTTAGCCTTGCTGCGTCATGCGACTAATCTGCAGAACCTCTTGTGGGAGTTGATATGCGGGTTCAGCGCGATGTCATGCGATCATGATTCCATACTTTTTAAAAGTTGAAAACTGCTTAGAAAATCTAGAATTTGCGGCTAAGTTCGGCAAAAAGTGCAGGAAATAAACCCGTCATGCTAAATACATTTGGCGGTGTTTTGCAACAACAATTTTCTAAGCTGTACGTTATTTGTCCAATATGGGCTTGTCAGCTTTCGCCAAAGCAACTCTGAAAAATGAATTAATGTTACATTAATTAATACTATTACTTTCAAACACTTATTTTTTTAGTTTGTTTTTTGCTCAATGATTGATTAATTTTTGAATACCAAGTTCGTCCAATAGGGATAAAATTAGCTCAAAAAACAACCTTTTGAGTGTACCGTTATTATGGGTATTTTTCTGTTATAGGGCATTTTTGGATGAAACTGATTGCTTAATTAATAAACAGTGGTTGTGTGTTTTTTGCGCCCCTAAAGTAGGGAAACGGAGCGAAAATTTGTTTGTGAACAGCGTTCTGTTTGCTTGTTTTTTGACCTTTTATTTCGCTTGGCTTATCCAAGTGCTTAATGTATCTAAAAAATTTGAGACTGATGGCAGCCAAGTCGATGAGTAATCAGTGCAATTTTCAGGCAGAAAGTTGCACTGATTACCTTTACTGACTAATCGTCATCTTCGTCAGAACCACGATACTCATCATTGTTCGGGTTTAGTTGATTAGCATGATTATCGAGACTGTCCCAATATGCGTCGTTGTTTGGGTTCATGCTGTCGCTGCGATCATCATTTGATGTTCTGCTCATCCTTTTTGCTCCTTTAGCTTTGGATTAAGTTGTTTACCACGATTGCCTTGTGCTTGATCGTATTGGCGGTTAGTACCGTTGCTTCCCTTGTTTTTGTTGACCAGGTTAGCGCTATTGTCTTGCGGCTTAATGGGTGAATTCATAAGTGTCCTTATTGATGTTGCCAATTGGCATCGCTATAGTCGCAAAGGATGGAGAGCAAAAAAGGGACAAATGACTGAAATGCTTGCTAAGGAACTGCAAACAGGCCTGAATTTTCTGATGTGGCCTGACTTATTAGCCAGGGGGTGTTTACACACGCAAACCTTATCAGAGTTTTTGTTGGCAGTAGTTCGGCTAAAACCTGAAAATAAACATGTTACAGCAGATCATGCTATGTTCAGGAAAGTGCGGGAAGGTAGCTTTACTGAAGACGACGCCGTTACATTTTTTCATCGTTATAACCTGGATACTAATTCGGAGTCACAACCGTTTTTAGATATAGGTGCCTGGCCAATCATTCAGCAGTTACTCCAAAAAGAGATAGAGTTCGTCAATTGTTCTGAACTGCAGCAAAAGCAGAAAAAGACGACTCTTCAGGTACTCCATTTTTTATCTGGGCTTTGTGATGTTGATCGAGACTTTATAACTGAGTGCAGACGGTATGCGCCTGAGGTAAATCACGAGCTCTTAAACTCAGCATTTCAGGAGTGGCTACTGATTGAGTGTGATTTTAAGAACTGGGATCGTTCACAAGATGCCCAGCTGATGGTCGCCATCGTCCTGCACATGGCCGCGCTGTTTAACGTCTATGTGAAGAACAGATTTCCTGATGAAACCGGCCAGTTAAGCTACAAATCAATAATTCCTCGTATTCTGCCAGAAGTGATAACAAGTCGGGGACTGCTCACATTTCTCAATGCTAATCATAAATTTGTCGATATGGCCAAAACAGCTTGGGAGAAGAGCTCATTTCGTTATGGAGACAAAGTTACTTGGCACGCGTTTTATCAAGATTTGGCAAGGGCTGAGCATCTACCGTGTGAATGGTATTTAGATGAAAAACGTAAAATGCCGACGGAGCTCATTGATCCTGACGTCAGTAAAATCAAAAAACGGATAGAAAGGATAAAGAATGGTTTTGCGGATGGAAAGAGCCTAAAACCAAATCTGATGACTGCTTCAGACCTGCAATGGTTGATAAAACCTCTGGCACCTCAGTCTGCTGGACAAAATGATGAAAGTTTGTTGGAGTTTTTCCTTGTCGGAATTATGGAGCTCGTCCAATCAGAGCTGCTCAACAAAGGCATCGATCCCCATACCATCTGTAAGCTTTTTGCACGATACCCTTTGTACCTGGAAACAGTAGAGCATCGCTATGAGCACTTTTGTCTGACCGGCCAAGTTCCTCGTCAATTTAGCCATAGCCCAACATTAAGTGGCACAGCCAACCAAGGGAGTATAAATGAATAAACAAAATTACGGGTATACGGATTTAATGGTTGATGGGGCACCTTCACCCCATCAATCTGATACCACCCTCAGATGGTTGATAGATCGACTCCGTAGTTGAGTTCCTCTGCGAAGTCCGGCAGTCCGTAACCGATGGTTTTCTTGTACAAAGGAGAGACCTTCGCAGTCGGTGCCTTCTTCTTGTGCTTCGTGGTGTAGAGCATTCGTGCCCGCATCACCTCGAAGGAGTAACCGCGCCCTTCACGGTTCTTGTCCTTGGCCAGTCGGTTGATGGACTCCGTGTAAGCGTTGGTGACGGGCATGTCCGTCTCGAAGTAGGTCATGGTCTCTTCGCGCCAGTTTCCCACTGCCCTGACCAGATCGCTCCAGACTTCCTTTTGGCCCTTCGGGATGGTGGCTATCCACTCGTCCAGGGCGGCTTCTGCCTGGAGCCGTGTGGTGGCGTCCCAGATGCCGTAGAAGCGCTCCTTGTGCTCGTAGGCGGCCAGCAGTTGCGGGAACGCGCCTGTCCAGGTCTCCATGATGAGGCGCTCCCGGTCTGAGACTTCGTGAGCGCGTTTCAGCAGGATTTTCCGGTCTCCCTTGAGAGTCCGGCTCTGGGACGGTTTCAGCTCCTTTCTGAGGCCCTTGCGCACTCTCACTAGGGCATCGTTGGCCATGCGCACCACATGGAACTTATCGACCACGATACGGGCCTGGGGCAGCACAGCCTTGACCGCTGCCCGGTAGGGGTTCCACATGTCCATGCTGACGATCTCGACCTTCTGCCGGTCTTTCAGCTTCATCAGGTAGTTGGTCACCACGTCCTGGCGGCGGGTGGCCAGCAGGTCGAGCAGGGTTCGCTCCTCAATGTTGGTCAGAATGCAGCGGTAGCGCTTGTTCAGGTATAGCTCGTCAATGCCCAGGATGCGGGGCGTCTCGAAGCGGTGCCAGCGCCCCAGCAACTCGGCGCGGGCGTTGAAGATGTCGCGCACCGTCTTCTCGTCCAGGCCGGTCTGTGCCGCCACAAAGGTGTAGGGGTGGTTGAAGGATTCTTTCTCCACGTACTCATGCAGCCGCAGTGTCATACGGAATCCGTCCACCATCTCCGGTAGCTGGGGCCTGAATGTTGTCTTGCAGGCCCGGCAGGTGTATCGGCGGCGGACCACCCAGAGAGTGACCCGCTTGCCGTGGATGGGCAGATCACGATAGGGAACGTCACGCTTGCCGA
The DNA here is from genome assembly GCF_011634895.1 of Rheinheimera pleomorphica. Taxonomy (GTDB): domain Bacteria; phylum Pseudomonadota; class Gammaproteobacteria; order Enterobacterales; family Alteromonadaceae; genus Alishewanella; species Alishewanella pleomorphica. The sequence continues at coordinate 649,064 of NZ_SIRR01000003.1, forward strand.
ACCGTACGAACTCACCCTGCACGCCGCATTCCTCGCAGGCGATGGGATCGGGCACGTCCACCTGGAAGTGCATTTCGTCGTCGGTTGATTTGCAGCCCAGTACTTGGTATTGCGGCAGGTGAAGGATGTTGTCGGGAAGTTCGGTCATGGTGTTGTATAGGCGTAGGTGTCAGTCAGATCCATCCGACTCGGCATTGGTGTTTGCTTTTTTACCCAACAAGCTGCTGGAAACTAAAAGTAAGGCACCGAGGACAATTGCAATATCAGCCAGGTTGAAGGCCGGCCAATGCCAGTCTCGCCAATAGAAATCAAAGGAATCCACAACATAGCCGCGAAAGACCCGGTCAATCAGGTTGCCCATGGCGCCACCGAGGATAAGACTGTAAGCGATGGCTTCTCCTTTATGACGATTTTCAAGGATCAGCTTGATCAGAAAAATCGAGACCACTACCGCGATTCCGATAAAAAAGTAGCGCTGCCAGCCTCCACCATTCGCAAAAAGACTGAATGCGGCACCGGTATTCCATACGTGTACCCAGTTAAAGAATGAGGTCACTGAAATAGACTCGCCATATGCCATTGATTGTTGCACCAGCCATTTTATGGCCTGATCAGACGCTGCCAGCAGGCCCGATATGGACAACAGAGCGTACGGTGACAGATGTTTGCCAAAAATGGACATTGCTTAATCCTTGAGCGCCAGAATGCGTCTAGCACCGTTAAGTACAATTACCCCCGCGATGGTGCCGATAATCAGATCCGGATAATTGGACCCGGTCCACGCGACCAGAGCGCCGGCGGTGATGACCCCCAGGTTGATCACCACGTCGTTGGCCGAGAATATCCAGCTTGCCTTCATGTGCGCCCCGCCCTCCCGATGTTTGGATATGAGCAGCAGACAACTGGTATTGGCAATCAATGCGACGAATGCGATAGCCATCATCACCAGCGATTCAGGCTCACTACCGAATACAAAGCGTCTCACCACCTCTATGAGTACGCCCACAGCCAAGATCAGTTGCAGTACACCAGCAAGATGCGCGGCACGTACCTGCATTTTCACGCTATGTCCAACCGCATAAAGGGCAAGCCCGTACACCGCCGCATCGGCAAAATTGTCCAGGGATTCTCCAATCAGGCCGGTGGACCGGGCGATCAGACCGGCAGTCATTTCCACCACGAACAGAAGTGCATTGATGCCGAGCAACCAGCGCAGGGTCCCGGATTCTTGCTTAGCAGAAGCTGCCGAAAACTCGGCGGCCTTGATGGTCTCCGGATTTGCAGCGACGGTTTCCTGAAGCGAGGCGCCTAGCCCCAAGGTCTTCAGTTTCGAGGTGACGGGCTCGACCTCACCGTCATGCACGACCTTCAACCGGCGGTTCGACAAGTCGAAGGACAGTGCCCGAATCCCCTCAACGCCGTTCAGGGCCAGGCGAATCATGCGCTCTTCTGATGGACAGTCCATCTTCGGCACGGCATAAACACTGACCCATTCCCCCGACGCATCGGAGGAGGCCTGCATATCGGTATCCGCCGCAGGCCTTGCATGGTCGCCACAGGGGCCTCCGCAGTTTTTACTCATGATATGACTCCACTTGAATGTGATCGGGTTTTCATTTAAAACTATATAGTCGCTATAAGGTCAATAGCGTAGAGAATCCGTTGCGGAGGAACCCGATGCGTATTGGTCAGTTGGCACAGTCAGTAGGGGTAGATACACAGACGATCCGCTTCTACGAACGGCAGGGCTTGTTGCCGCCGCCTGGTCGGCAGGAGAACGGTTACCGTGTCTATACCGAGAAACACGTTGAGCGGCTGGCCTTTATTCGTCGCTGCCGCATCCTGGATCTGTCACTGGCAGAAATTCACGAACTAAAGCGCTATCAGGACGACCCTCATCAGTCCTGTACCGCTGTCAATGCCTTGCTCGATGATCACATCTCTCATGTGCGCTCGCAGATAACCGCTCTACAGGCGCTTGAGAAACAACTCGTTTCACTAAGAGCGCGTTGCAACGATGACCGGGAAGTTAAGGCGTGTGGGGTTCTTGCTGGAATTAGCGAAGGAAACATGCACCAGCAGTAGGTGAAGCATCAACCAGATAATCCGATGAGATGCCGGTCTGTCTCACTCTCATGCAAAGGTAAGATCAACCATTTAATCCCCTTACCCAAAATTGCAAGAAGCTCTCTGATATTGGGCGACGCTGGGGTATAGCCCTTATGTTTTTGGCCTTTGCATATTCGGGAGCACTTTATTTACTTAAAGAGGCCCTTATCGACAGCTCTGCATTTGTAACGCTGATAATCGCTGGAACCTGCGTCAGTTTGATATTCATATTTGCACCGTTGGTGTCGGAAATTACTATCGCCGGGAACGTGATCAAACTAAGAGAAGTAAAATCTCAGGCTGAGAAATCCATAGCTGAATTTGATTCTGCGAGAATTTCACTGCTAGTTGCAGTTATTTCAACACTTAAGACGAGCCTCCCTGAACTCAGCCATGCTTTGGCCAAGACAGATAACAGAGCTGGTCAATTTCTCGATTTATATAATTCAAATAAAGATTTGGTTAACAACGAGCAGTTCCGAAGGGAGGTTTTGTCAGCTGCGAAGGTCTTTAAATATGAGGTTTTCAATCAAATTCAAATGGAATGTTTTTTTTCGGGAGAGGACATGTCTAAGGCTGTGATGCCTGACGCAATGGATCGATTATTTATAGAAAAGTACGGTGCTAGCAAGCCATTGACGCCCGTATTTAAGCAGTATCGGGAGCTTTATACTCTGGTTGAACTCCTTAGTTAGGATGTTTCTACTCAACGCTAAGCCGCCCTAGTTGTGGTACAAAATGTCCAACTATATAGATAAAGTAGTGCAATTTGTAACATTCTTCGCAATATCAATGCGCTACAGTTTGATTGCGATTTGTTCGTAAATAGTGGGAAGGTGTAGTCGGTCTTAGGTTTGTACACTGAAAATCGGAATATTGGACTTCCCCTAAATTACTAGACACCTCTGAGTTAGATTCTCTAACTCAGAGGTGTCTAGGAAACTGGTTGCCATTCAATATGGAATTAACCAATGGGTTCATGAAGCTGAAATGAGAGATATCCTAGCCAGGCTTGATGCACTTCCACAAACGGCAGTTATCCGAAAGCAAACGGTGGAGCATCCGTTCGGAACAATTAAAATCTGGATGGGTGCGACTCACTTCCTGATGGGGCGATTTAAAAAACGTCAGCACCGAAATCAGTCTACATGTACGAGGCTGAGCTATAACCTGAAAAGGATGATATCAATCTGGGGTACTGAAGGATTAGCCAGTAAGCTGCGAGAGCATTACGGTTAACGGCGATAGCTGCTTCAACCCATGATAACAACCCAGGCGCTCAAAGCTGACCATTATCTGACTACCGGTAATTCACACCAGTTGGTTGTATAAGCGGGGGAGAGTAACTCGCGCTTCATCCCCCATTCTTGCTTAGTGCCCTGGCTTGCGAACCACAGCGTTTTGCCATGTTTGCTGTTGAGGGTATCCATCAGCTGCATTAGTTTTTGGTCTGATTCTCTTACAACTAACGGCTCATCAAACAGGCTAGGTTGATACACGCCTGGGTCGTAAAAATCTGCCAGCATCACACCGGCCTTTGCATAGCGGTAACCGTTCACCCATAGACTATCCAGCAGTCGCATGGCGCTTGCAAGAAACACGCGGGTGTCGCTGCTGGGATTATCGAGCTCAAGGCTTTTACTGGCCGAGTAAGGCGCGTCTTTGTCGCTAAATGGGCTGGTGCGTAAAAATACCGTTAGGTGTTTGGCTTGCTGCTGCTCCTGGCGTAGCTTTTTACAAGCCCGACTGATGTATTCACTTATTGCCTCGCGCATTTGCTGTTTATCGGTAATGCGCTCGCCAAAGGCGCGGCTACTGACAATTTGCTTTTTGGTAGGCGCTACATCTTCCAGCGCGATGCAGCTCTCGCCATTAAGCTCACGCACAGTGCGCTCTACCACCACTGAAAAGTGCTGGCGGATAAACTTAGGGTCGGTATCGGCCAGTTGCTGAGCAGTGGTAATGCCCAATTGCTCTAGGCGCTTGGTTAGCTTTCCGCCAATACCCCATACTTCGCTTACAGGTAACAGGCCAAGCAGTTTGCGTTGACGCTCAGTACTGGTTAAATCGACCACACCACCGGTTTTTGGCCAGGTTTTGGCTGCATGGTTAGCAAGTTTCGCCAGAGTTTTAGTGGGAGCTATACCGACACAAACAGTAATGCCGATATGTTTTTGCACTATGCGCCTAACTTCAAGGCCAAATTCGGTTAGCCCTCGACTGTAAGCAATGCCGGTTAAGTCTAAAAACGCTTCGTCAATTGAGTACACTTCAACGCGAGGAGCAAGACTTTCCAGCGTGTTCATAACCCGCTGCGACATATCGGCATATAGTGCGTAGTTGGACGAGAAGGCAACTATCTGATGTTTTTGCAATAAATCACGCACCTGAAACACCGGCAGACCCATTTTAATGCCCAGCTTTTTGGCTTCTTTAGAGCGGGCGATAATGCAGCCGTCGTTATTGGACAACACGACTACCGGTTTATCGGCTAAATCTGGCCTGAATAGCTTTTCGCAGCTAGCATAAAAGTTATTACAGTCGACCAGCGCAAAAACAGGGGTACTCATTTTCGCTTCATTTGCCTGATCACGTTAGTCACTACGCCAAAGATATCCAGCTCTTCACCATTACGTGGCCGTATCGGCATATATGTTGGGTTTCGCGGTAGCAGCATTAAGGATGGCCGGGTACACAGCTCCTTTACGGTAAACTCACCGCCCACAGCAGCTACAACGATATCGCCATGCTCTGCATCGATAGAGCGGTCTACTACCAGCACATCACCGTCATATATACCGGCCTCTATCATCGAGTCGCCCTCAACCCGCACGAAAAACGTAGCGTTGGGGTGGCGGATGCAAAGCTCATTCAAATCCAGTGTGCGCTCGACATAATCCTGCGCAGGCGAGGGAAAACCAGCCTTTATCTTACTGGCAAACAAAGGGATAGTGAGTTTGACGCCTGGGAGTGCGTCCCCTAAAAAAACAGCAGACATACAACAATACCTTAAACTGTATATATGTACAGTATATATTGATTTTAGCTGATGCCAAGTCACAAGCGTAAAATTGGAAAGATGGATCGTCGTAATGTGTGGCGTTAAGTCTACAGATAGCGTCTATGATTGCGTGCACACCGAAGTTATTCCAGGGGCAGCGCCCTTTAGATTGAGAGGTCTGCTGGGGGCAATTGCGTTACCTGCGAGAAAAGTCGCAGCTTCGCCAGTCTGCGCTATCATTTAAGGTATAGCGAATCTTGGTGAGCGCATATGAGTTATACAGTCAAGCTTGGCAAAAATGGCGAAGTTCCACTTCCTGACAGTATCTGTAAAGAGCTCGGTATAGCAGTAGGCGATATATTGATATGCGAGAAAATGTCCGACCATTCATCAATTTCCATGGTGAAGCATAGTAACCAGGCATTGTCGGATGATGAGATCGCTGCCGCAGGAAATCTGACCCGAGTATTTTCATACGATGTCCATGAAGAGCTGACCACTGAGTAGCGGGTATCAAGAGGTTTGAGAAAGCTTCATTACATCAGTTGAAAATCAGGTGGTTGAAATCACTCATCGACACTGAGGTTTTGGTGTTAGTGATTATTGCAAATGCAGCTATTTCATTGCGTTAAGCTACTTTTGTAACGCTTGGCCATGATAGTAACGCTTAAGCGTAACTATTGGGGTGAAGCGTTACTATCAACTCAAAGACTAGCTTCAGCTTGGTCTAACCTGGTCGAAATCGACCAGGTTACGCAGCGTTAGAACAAACTGCTCAACCAGCACTGCAAACTCAATCTGCTAAGTTACGTCTCACGAGTAGATTGTTCATCGACATCGCGATTCACCAATATATAGAGAGTGTTCTCGGTTTCAAATACGCACTTATCATGCAATGCCGTCAGAGGTGACGAGCGAGCCCAACTACCGGGGGCATACCGCTGCTGCTCATCAGAGATGACATAGTCCGCATAGACGTAAAAAATCTTAAGGGAATTGTCATTACGCAGCGGAATAACTTGCTCTCGCCACTCCCAATCGCCGACCACGCAATAAGGCTTATCGCCATAGCATGATTTGATGTTCGTCAACAATGAAGGTAGGTCGGAAAATGGAAGGCCAAGCTGGGTGATAAAGGTATTAATTTCTTCCTTACTCATTTGAAGTAAGTCTTTGTAACTAACGGTGCTATTCATAGGACTCTCCTGAATAATCCTATAACCCATTGATTTTATTGCTCAACAAGGGTTGGTGAACAATCGGGTTATGGCACCGTAATTTTAAAATAGCACCCCTCAAGACTGTACGCAATCCAGGTTGCGCCTTAGCAGCTATTGTTGGAGATTTGCCTCGTCAAGTAATGCCCCGATTGAGGCCATAGCCTCACGGTATCGGGTGTGTGGTTTACCTACCTGATACCAGTTATTGCATCGATATCCGGGGATGAGAACGATGATAGTTTTACCTTCATTTGCCGGTGAGACTTTGGCTAGAGAGGGTAATTCGTGACCGGCTCGATGCCATACACGCAGCATGGCAAGGGCTTCCTGCTTTGACACTGATGAATATTCCATTTTTGCACCCACTTAGTTAAATATGTGTAAACATTAGGTGCTATTTAGGTTGATATCAAGCGAGGGGCGAACTAAAATTAACGCTCTTCAATGGCTACCCGCAGGAGCGACACACAGCATGAAGCAGCGCCAGTCAAATGACTATGTCAATTTCCCAAGGCCAGTAAGGCCTGAAAATCCATCGCCGCTGGAAATGGTTATTTACCAGTATGAACTCAAAGCGAGTGAGTTCCATAATGGGCGAAACAAGATGGCTCCTGCAAATGAAACCGCGAAGCAAAAAGCTGACCGGATTGCTAAACGGGACAGAGATTGGCAGCATTTGCGTCTGGAGCGAAGAAAAATCGCTGCACACTTAAAAATGCAGGAAAACCTCACTGCGTACCGTGAGGGAAACAAGCAAAAGTCGCTCAGTGAGTTGGCGTCTGAGAGCCATCACCCGACCAAAATGCTTGCCCGTAACCTGCAGGCCGTGGGTGAGCCCAAACCCACGCCGATGCATGAACCGCATCACATCATCCCTGGCGCGGGGAAGCATCGCAAACAGTTAATGATACTGAGTCGCCTGAATCTGCATGCTTTTGGTATTGGGATAAACGATCCGCTTAACGGTATTTGGCTACGAAACTTTGCCAAAAATACGGCTGATGATTGGGCAACACCAGAGTCTCCTGCGCATAGGCCTATCCACACATTCAACTACGAGACCTGGATTTCATCGCAGTTTTCAAACGATAACTTGCCTGAGACCGTTTTTCTGTCACGCTTGCAGACAGTGAAGCGAAAACTTCGTGATGGTACTCATCCGGAAAATATTCTGCAGAGGAAGGCTGGCTAATGGAAAATGATGTGATGGAGCAGGTAATCGTCGCTTACCGGATTAAGCCGGTTGAAAACTCCTATGAAGTTCCTTCCCTAGATTTATTTCGGTTCGCAGAAATATTGGGTGATGAAGGGCTGTCCTTGGTGAGGCGACAGGCGAGAACCAACGAAAGTTTGCTTGAGCGTTGGACACCTTCCCGCTGCGAACTGGCTGATGAGTATAAAGATGGCTTACCGGTGCCGGATGTGTCGCTTTGGGGAAAGTACCTGATTTTATCGGAAGAGGCATTCAACGTCTTTGAGTCGATGTTGTCCAAAGACGGCGAGTTCCTCCCGCTGCAGGTAGGGTTTATGCAAATGTACATTTTTGTACCCCTGCAATTTGCTGAAGAAGACAAAAGCAAAACACTGAAGCGATACGAAGATGGCTTTGAGTGTGGCGTTGAGACACTCGTTTTTGAGCAGGCCTCAATCGACAGTAAGGCCGTTTTTAAATCCAAAATGTACGGTCCGCATGGACTGTTTGCAACGAGTACATTTAAAGCACTGTTTGATAAACATGGCTTCTTCGGTATCGAGTTTGACCGGGATTTACCAGGGATATTTTAGCTTTTCTTGGTACAGGTAAAGATAAGCCCGGCGTCAAGCCGGGCTTATCAGTTTTAGCAGCCTAGTTCGGATTTTAAACCACCTACCTGGCCTTCAACTGCTGGCTCTTTGTAAGACGGTAGAGATGGCATGATATTCAGACCGCTTCTTGATTCCACCTCATTAATCGTCACTTCCCGTGGACAGAAACTTGCAGAGCGACTGAGATTTTGCTCCATGATATATGCCGATGCTTCAACCCAGCCTGCATTATCAGTAATAACCACTTTGAAGTACCCGGATGGAATGGTGTGCCCTTCATCTGCTCTTGGAAGTGTGCCGAAGTACCATTCGTAAAGTGGGCCAGTGACAACATAAACATCTTGCCCAGTACGCGCCAGATTACGAACTGCCGTCTCCAGCTTCACCCAGGCCCCCTGATTCAAATTAGCTGACTGTGGAGTGATGTTTGATAAGTAGTTCGTCATTGCCCAATAAGCGGTATTGCTAAATGCGGCTAATGGCACTTGATGTCCACGGTCTGTGCCAAGTACTGCGGCCGCGTCAGTGTAATCAGCTGGCTCCAGCGTATACGCTGAGTTGATATTTGGGTCAGCTCGCCAAGTGCGGGTGCGGCTTGGGCCGTCAATGGTATTCTTGGTTACTTTATACGCTACCCAGTTTGCAAACTTGGTGCTGCTGTTGTTATGCAGGGTATAAATAGGACGCTCAATTGTTTGACCAGATTTGCCGGTTGGACAGCTGTATACACAGTTAGCGGCTAAGGTTGTGGCGCTAAAAATCAGCGTGGTAAAAAGCAGGGTAATGCCAGTTATCGTTTTCATGTTGATGCCTTTGTTATTAGTCTGACAGTAGCGTGCAATAAGCACGTTACGAAATAATGACTAAAAAATGAACAAAGGCAAGTTTAATGATGAATGAAATTTGGCAGTTTTGTAGAGGCCGGTTACAGGCATAAAGTAAAAAAGCTTAGCTACATATCGGCCAGCTTCTTGAACGTTTTAGCGTGCATCTGTAACACGCGCATTGTCTCGACAAGCACAATTTGCTTGCCTTCCGGCCCAGCCAAGTCCAATGACTTGGTCGCTTTGATTTTGGGGCGAGGTACTAAACGTATACCCAGCTGCTGAATTTTGGGGTTCATCTAAACTAGTATTCCTAGCGAGTGAAAGTTGATTTCAGAATAAAGAATACATCGCCAGTGAGCGATAGCCAATGTGTGAGGTATAGCCGTTAAGTGCCAATAGCTGGCATTGGGCGTTGTAGTAAATGCCTGTACATTACTTGTTTTACTGGAACAAACCGTCGGATAAATTCCCAAGTGTCCAGCTTTAGTAAATTCAAGAACAACTAGCGAACCGCATGTTTACTGGTTTTAGGAAAAACCTATAGAAATAGAGGTACATCTGCGTTAGTTTGGTATAAGTTAACTTCAAAAAAGAAGGCTTAAAAATGTTCAAATTACGGGCTGGCAGCCTTCGAATACAGATTGTTATAAGGCTAGATTAAGCATGGAACCACAATGCTCGAATCAATAAAGAAAGTAAGTAACCCACTCACTATCATCGCTATTTTTGCGGGCCTCGCGGAGGTTAGTGGAACAGTGGTTCTCCCGTTCCTAAAAGACGACAGCCAGGCGTTATATATATGGTTTTTAATGGCCTTTCCGACGCTGCTTATTCTGCTCTTCTTTATCACGCTTAATTTCAACTACAAAGTCTTGTATGCCCCATCAGACTTCAAAGACGAAGAAAACTTTCTTAAATTGTTTGGCAAGCCCACTGCTGAAGAGCGCCTTCTGAAATTGAATGCAGAAATTAATTTTGACGAGATGCACCAGCAAACCACAGAACCAGAAGAAGCAAAGATAGATCTCAAGTATCGAGATTTAATTAGACGAAACTCTGCTTCAACACATTATCTGGCTGAAGAGTTGGTCATTACCAAACTTTCACAAGAGTTCGATGAAATCGATAAAGAAGTTATGCTCCGCTCTGGCAAATCGCAGTTCTTGTTTGATGCGATAGCCAAGAAGGGAAAAAAGGTATTTGCCGTAGAAGTCAAATATCTGAAAGATGCGCAAACATTGAGAAATGTACGCTCTTCGATGGTGAAAATTCAAAGGACGCTCCAAGAGCTACCACCTGACACCGTCGAGCCAATGACTGTAATCATGGCAATCGCTACTGATTTAGCTGGCAATGCATTACAAGAATTCACAGAGGAAATACAACGTATCTTTACCGGCGTAAAGTTTCCATATGAGGTGAGAGTATTCAATCTTGCAAGCCTTGAGGCCGAGCTTCTTGGCGGGTAGCCTTATAACCCTACGCTCATGCAGGTCTGCGCAAAAGCGCGCAGCCGCTTAGCTCCACGTTAAGGGCAGCATCGCTCATGGATATCGAGGAACTACCGCTCATTGACGCGCTTCGCGGGTTGGCAATGCTCCAGCAGGAGTTCCTTCAACTTGCGCTATATGTAGCATCTCAGGGGCCTGTCACTTTTGAAGATGAAAGGCTGGTGTGCAGTCTCGGAGACAGCCAAAGGCGCATTAGCACGCTTCTAGCAATGGGTGCAGGCCAATCTCTCGAAACTCTGCTTCGCATGGCGAAGCTTAGTGGAATAGCCGTTCGAGATGCGTATCCGGTTGCTCGTTCAGCATTCGAGTCTTTCCTAAACGCTAGTTACCTGCTGGCTGAGTCCGATGAAGTCGCATCAAGGGCTCTCCGTTATATCGACTATGCCGCTTGGAAACATTTCAACAGAAAGAGAGGAAGTGGAGAGTTTTCTCTGGAGATTCGTTCAGATGCCAATCCGCAGGCGACACTTACGGAAAGGTTTCCTGAGTTCAGCGGAAAAGGCGAAGGCAAGTGGACGAATCTTGACGTTCCCAGCCGTATCAGAATGGTGGGAGAGTTAGCGGGTCATCGAGCAGCATCACGTCTGCTCTCGGCCGATTTCCTTATCTACAGTCTTTCGTCAGAAATTATTCATGGATCGCCCTTTGGAGCAAGTTACTTCTTTTCAGCTCATCAGTCAGGCGAGCAAATTACCGACGGATTTAGGGCCGCGACGGTATGTCAACTTGAGGAAATCTTGATCGGTGTGCTTCACGCTGGTTGTGGTTATCTTGCGGCGTACTTTGGGGTGCAGGATATGCAAGCACCGTTGAAGGCAGAAGAAAAACTCTTCAATCGGCTCCTAGATTTGAGCACCAAACCGTCCGACGCATTTCCGGCAGCCCCACAAAACATTACTGATATTGAAGGTGAATGAGTAAATTCAGCCTAACCCATCATTCCAGTGGACCTGCGTGAAAAGCAGCGCGGGTCGATGAATTCAAGCGTTATTTCTGCTAATCGCTCATTGCTGCCAGTTGACCAAAGCCGCCTGGCGGCTAAGTGCCAATAACAGTCGGAAAGTTTCTGGTGGGTATGTGGGAATTCAAATTAAATTTTTCTATAGTAATTAAGTTCAAGACTCGATCCACTGGCGTTCAAGCTTCTTGAGTGGATAGTCCAGAAAACACTTAAAATAAGTTTTAAGAAGTCCCATATCATTGCAGCTTTTAATAACTGGCAGCAAGCCCTCGGCGTCTAAATGGCTTATCTCGTATTTAATGGTTTTAGATTCAGCTAAAGCTAATAGCGCCAAAGAATGATCAGAAAACTTTCCGGTCGTCCATATGGCAAAACTAAGACGCTTGTCTTTCCAATCGGGGTGCCTCAAGGCATATGCTCTAAGGGTAGGAATTCTAGTATTTAGCCATTTTTGAATTTCTTCGTCTGATACCGTTCCATTAGGCTGATGTCCTTTGCACTCAACAAAAAAAACTTTTCCGTCGTTCAGTACAGCGATAATATCTGATTCAGCAGATTTCCCGTCTGAAGTTTTACAGATCTGATTGAGCTTGATTGAGTCAGTTCTGAAAGCCTTCTCGACGACATTTGCTGAAAAGTATTCGAATAGTACACCACGCAGATTACCTACAGCCCCTTCAATTTTTCCCAATTGGTCGAATAGAGTGTTAAATCTCTCTGGATCTATCGAAACCGATTGCGCAACACCTTCTAATGTTCTTAACAAAGACACTAAACCTTGTGCTACGTCCTTTCCAAACAGTGTTTCTACAGTAGCAGGTAAGATTCCTTCATTTTTTGCCTGCTGGAATGCAACTTGGTGGTAATCATTAGCGATGAACATTTGAATACATCGACCGACGTTTGAAAGCCCCCTAAGTGTGTTGCATTTTCTGATAAATGGTTTGATACCGTCTTCACTTACTGATTTATTAAGCAAAATGTCACAAGCAAGAAAACCCTGTTTAATCTTTGATTTGTCAGTTTTAGATACATTAATCAATGCTGATATGTATGATGGGCCAGAAACGTCCCATGCCGTGGTGCTAACAGTAGGAAGCTCTTCCTCATCTCGGTTTTTAATCAAATTAAAGCTAACCAAACCTAAGTTCTTTGCCCATTGCGTAACAGCACTGATTAGTATTTTCTCTGCAACCAGCCTTGCTCTTAACTCAGGCTCAAGTATTGGAACATCTTGAATTTTCTCTGCAAGGGCTATGCATTTACCTATCCCACCAATTTCTACAGTTTTTAAAATATCGTGAATTTCTAAGCGTTGTAGAATTTTTTCAGGTGGTATGTGTTTTTGCTGTCGAAGTGGTGAGCCGCATGCAATTAAGAAATGCTTAAATGGCATGATGCCATTTCGTTCTTTTACTGCGGCAATTGCGTGCCAGTAGGCTGAGTTAGTCTCTTTAAACGCCTTGTACAGGGCCTTCCAATAAAAAGGTGACCGATAGTCCTTTTTTAAGTACACGAACTTAACATTCCTGGGAAGAGGTAGCCCTTCAAGTTTGTGGACGTCTCCACGTGCTCTGGAAACTTGTTTCCTTGCGGCAACCGAGGATAAACGATGTTTTTCAACAAGCTCTTGCACAATGTCCGAGCTTAAACTTGGCCCGTTCTTACTCAAAATTTCTATGATCATATCCATGATGTCACACTGCGCTATATATATTCCCATTTCATGGGTTTGGCGTGTTTGAGCTAATGAGTTGACACTACCATATATATCAGGGGTTGTAGAGGGTCTGAAAGTTAGAAATAATGATTTATGTCACAATGGCTAAATTTAGTGCTTTTTTGTGAGAGGCAATCGAAACGAGCTGCCAATTGTAGTCAATGTAATGGCACACTGAATTTGGCCACACCTTATTTTAGGTATTGTTACCTGCCATGTTCCTGCAAAAAAGTAATGTCCACAGATAAGGGAAATCCGATATTCTTTTTTTCGAGATTCCCTGCTATGAATGACTGCAATTCGCTCATTCCAGCCGACAGATATAGACTGTCTGGCAGCTAAGTGCCAAAAGCAGACATTAAGATTTGTTGCAGCAACTGCTTCCTTCTTGAATAGGAGGGCATTTAACGGTCCCGTAAGAACAATATACGCAACAGTCACCTTTTAACGGCTTGAGCAGCGCTTTGCATCCTTCACATTCGTAATACCACTGGCAAGCGTTTGTTGGCATGGTCTCGACCTTACTAAACCCGCATTCGGGACAAGTAATCTTAGACTCTAATTCTATACCTTGCATACGGGTTCCTTAACAGGCTTGACGATATCCAACACTGACATAAATACCATCCATGTGATCCCAAAGTAAAATAAGTAAGTGCTCCAATCGTATTGCCACAACGGATAAAGGGTCAGTAATACAGCAATTGGGCCAATAACACTTAATATGCCTCTTGCCACATGCTTATGTTGATACCAATTGTACGAGTTGACCAATAAAGCGAGCGCAGCAAATAACGGTAATAAAGTGTTAACCGCTATTCCTTCAAAATGTGACAGGAAACCTAGCCCTAGAGCTGATGCTAGAGAGCCTAAAGCGGGAAAGCAACCTGTACAACTAAGTGCCGCTAACCATACTCCACCGGAGCCTACTTTATCTAGAATTTTATTAATCATAATTACCTCTACTTTTGAGGTAGTTTAAACTCCGTATATGGGTACGGAGTCAACAGCTAATTGAGCGAATTTATTATTGGACAGGAATTGGGGTCTTGATTGGCTTTGCAAGAATTTGTCATATCTTGAATCACTTGTTCTAGCCGTTGCAAATCGGCAATTTTTTCTCGGATCAGCTCAAGCTTGTGTAACCCCATCGATTCGACATCAGCGCAGTTTCCACTCATAGACATGAGTGAAGCGATTTCATCAAGTGTAAAGCCCAAAGCTTTAGCTTTTAATATGAATTTAAGTTGATTGATGTGAGTTTTGTCATATATACGATAACCATTATCAGGTCTTGGTGGCTGCACGATAATCCCTTTACGTTCATAGAATCGGACTGTTTCTACGTTAATGTCTAGTTCTTTAGCCAGCTTTCCAATGGTTTTCATAAGTAGATTCTCTTAAACAACTAGCATCATTTTAACATTATTAGACAAAAGCTGAACTTCCGATAATCGCTCATTCCCGACAGTAGACCTCGGTTGCCAGGCAGCTAAGTGCCAAAAGCGGCCTTGGCAGTTTATCGTTTTACATGAAACAGTGCAGGTAGTACGGTTATTGTACGCTTAAACTTTCAACTTGAGCTTGTAAGTCTTTTCGATGGTTGTTAAGCAAAATTATGAAAGAGTCGATTGAATCTCGAATTTGATTTAATCGATTATTTAAGACTTCATCAGTAGCTGGATAATGTCTTTTGGTTATTATTTCAAGGTCGTGCATAGCGAAACTTAAAGACATGGCAGCTCGTTCCATAAGGAGAAAATTTGCGGTTTTTTTATGTGTTAGGGTGTATCTGTTGAATAATACCTGATCGAGTAAACCTGAGTTGGCATCGATTTCTTTGGTAATGCTTGAAAAAACCTTTTCTTGAATGTCTATATTTTCATCAAGTGACTCAAAAATTTGGACAGACAGCGAAGTCAGGTGGCTATACAACTTTCTGCCGACCAAAGTACTCTCTAGTGTAATTTCTAGTTTCAGAGGCTTCTTCCACACACTGACTGTATGAACTGCAAATATGACAGCTCCGAGTGATATTAAGGCAGACAAAATTGACGCGTAGTTTGCTAAATTGCTAAGAGATATATCCCATGAGAAAGCTGTCACAGCCCCTGCAAAAAAAACTAGTACCAAAATCAGAGTATAGAAAAATGAATCTTTCATTTTAGATATCCATTAGCGATGTAGAATTTTCAACCTTAATATCCCTAAATATGCATGCACATTCACAAAACAAATAAGACCTGTCAACAATTAACTTCTGATCCAGATTAAAGCGAGCTGGTGTTAAAACTGAAAAAGTACTCAGGTGTTATGAAGTGCATCCTCAATCGGGATTATTAGGGTGGGACAAAATTCCATTGAACTTCCGTTATTCGCTCAAAGCAGACATTTCGAATTTTACTTTCTCGAAATTTAAACCCACCTCTCCTATCGAATTACCCTCATCCTGAGCATTCTTAAATTTGTAAATGGTCAGAGTGCGAAATCCAGCCTGACAGAACAGCAAAAACTCCTCACCGTTAAAACTGGATTCCAGAATTATCTGACGCTCAACATTTCGTGGTTTATTTCAGCGATTTGCTTGCTTTTATACTGTGTGATGCCTAGTATATTGCTGTGTGATACACAGTATGTGTGGCACAGTATAAAGGACAAAGCTATGACCTCAGCACAATTAGACAAAATGCGGCTGGAGCTGCGCCGGGGCGTGCTGGTGTTGGCCGTACTGGCCTCACTGAAACAGCCGCACTACGGCTATTCGCTGCGCAAACAGTTGCAGGACGGCGGTATAGATATTGACGAAGGTACCTTGTACCCACTGGTGCGGCGTTTAGCTGAGCAAGCGTTATTGAACAGCGAATGGCGCCAGGGCGAAGGCCGCGAGCGCCGTTATTATCAGCTGTCTGAGCTTGGCGCGCAGTTACTTGATCAGTTAACTGAAGAATGGCAGCAGCTAAACAGCGCGCTGGGCAGCTTACTTGGCAGCGCATTACAGGAGATAAAATAATGGAACTGGTAAAACGTTATATTGCTGCGGTACAGCGCGAGTTGCCCGACGCCAAGCGCGATGAAATTGGCCGTGAGTTAACGGCGAATATTATGGATCAGTTGGATGCGCTGGCAGAGCAACAGGGCGAACTCAGCGAGGCAGATATTGCTAATTTACTGCAGCAGATGGGCCACCCGCGCACGGTAGCTCAGCAGTTTGCACCGCCGCAGCCGTTGATAAGCGCGGGTTATATGTCGTTGTATAAAAACACCTTGTTTATGGTGTTGGGCGTTTTGTTTTTACTGCAGGTGGTAGATAGCACGTCGGCCTGGTTAGGCAGCAGTCAGATGAGCTTTTTACTTTTTATAAAAAGTTTAGCCAGCGGTTTTATACAGGACGTGGTGTTTGGCTTTACCAGTATTACGCTGGCGTTTTGGTTGATGTCGCGGTATCAGCCCCGGCAACACAGTCAGTGTGAACAAAGCTGGCAACCAGCACAACTGCCAAAAGTAGGACCGCACTGGCAGCATATTGCGTTGCAGGATATTTTCAGCGACCTGGCAACCTATCTGTTTTTGCTGATCGTAATCTGGTACCCGCTGTGGCTGTCGGCAGAGCAATTGGCCAACAGCCGGTTTTTGTTTACTGACAATGCGCATCAACTCCTCAAATGGGCCAGCCCACTGGCATTGCTGGGTATTGCTAACAGCCTGTGGCAACTGCGTAAGCGGTTTTGGAGCCGCAACCTGCTTATGGCGAATATCCTGATAAATGCATCTTTTGTCTTGGTGATATTGCTCCTGACTGCCAGTAGTCCACTGATAAACCCAGAGCTTAAAATATGGCAAGGCGTATTTGACTTACATCAGCTGGAGCGCGCTGCAGTTTATAGCCTGGTGATTACGGCGCTAGTTCCGCTGTGGGAAGTGGTGCGCGATATATGGCGGCTGCGTCGGTTAAGCTAACGGCGTATCAGCGGCTGTCAACCGGCAGCCGCTGGAGCGGGTGGCGGGAATCGAACCCGTGTCTAAAGCTTGGGAAGCTTTCGTTCTACCATTGAACTACACCCGCAGGGTGTTGCTAAGATACTGTTCTGCTATGTCAGCCGTCAACTGCAGTCTGGCAAGTGATGGTGTAACATGCTACGTGGAGATGATTGATATTGAGAACTGACGATGCGATTAGTGCTAGTGCTGTTGTTGGCTTGTTTACCGTGTATTTCGCTGGCAGCGCCGCAATTTAGCCAGGCTGAATGTCAAACACTGAATGCTCAGCGGCTGGAGCTGCGCAAACAGCTGCGCCAGCCTTACAATGCAGAGCATGGTGCCCGGTTGCAGCAGCAACTGCGAGAGCTGGAGCAGTTGCTGAAACGGCACTGTAAAAAGCCGGTTAAGCATCCGCCGGTGCTGTAGTGCGTGCTGGCGCTGGCGTTACCACAAAACGGTTGATACCGATTAACTGACCAGATGCTGTGACTACTTTGATTTGCCATTTACCGACCGCACGGGCCGGGAAGTTTTGTTTTCGGCTCCAGGCACGATAACCGCCAGCGCGCCCGCCGCTAATGTCCAGTTTTATCCGGTCGACCTCTTTACCGTTATGTATCCATAAATGATAGATGGCTTCGCGTAGGCCGCGCGGTGCTTTAATAGCGGTAAAACTATAAAGCCCCTGCTGATGCAGGCTGGTTTCGTCGACGCTTGTGATGCTGCGCCCCGGTTTACGTTGCTCGGTGTCTAGCTGCTGCGTCAGGCTAATGCTGGTTAAACGTAAAGCGGCGGCTGGAATAGCACTGCGCAGTTGCCATAGCAGCAGCCCCAGTGCACCTAAAAGCAGCAGTAAGCAGGGCAGGCGCCACCAACGGCCATTTGGCAGTAAGCGACCCAGCGCAGGTAAGCTAAAGGCTGCAGCACAAATAAGGGCAGTGGCCAGGCTTTGGCTGGTGCTAAGCTGCAGCAACACCGGCAAAATAACCAGCAGCACCACAAAGAGGGCAAAGGCATGGAATACCGCAAATAAGGTGCGCCTGGGCGCGAGCTTTTTGTAGTACACAGGGTCAATCACCGAGATTAGCGCGCAGGCGATAATCAGCAGGGTAAAGCCGGCCTGCGCGTGATCCCAACTGGTAGCTGCAAGGAAAAACGGCAATGCAAAAAACAGGCTTTCCTGATGCACCAGCTGCAGGGCAAAACGCTCGGCGGTAGCGGGAATAGTAACGCCGAAACGCTGCTGTATCCGTTCGTGCAGCCAGTTATCCAGCCAGAACCAAAGCCAGCTTAGTAACAGTAACACGGCGATAAGCTGGGCCAGGGCTTCTTTGCGTTCCACCAGAAAGAAACTGGCAACGCCTGAGAAGAACGCCAGCACAGCCATTAGGCCGGGACGGCGTTGCATGGCTTGAGTGCAACGAGTGAGCAGGCTTTTGGCGGCTATCACGGGGGCTTATTAGAAGTGATACAGTGGTTACACTGTAGCACAGCACGCTGAATGCCGGCTTACCGGCATCAGGCGCCATGAATACGTTACCTTAGCCGCCGTTAACCAGCCCCCGAGCCTGCATCAGTTCAGCGATTTCCGGCAGGCTGGCCGGGTCGTCGATGGTTGACGGCACTGAGTACTGGCTGCCATCGGCAATTTGCCTAAGCAATTTACGCAGTATTTTGCCGGAGCGGGTTTTGGGTAAACGTTTCACGATGACCGCTTTTTTAAAGCAGGCCAGGGCACCGATTTCCTCACGCACCATTGCCACCAGCTCGGCTTCTAAAATGGTTTCATCTACGTCAATGCCATTTTTAATCAGAACCAGCGCCAGCGGCTGCTGGCCTTTAATCGGCTCGGGAATGCCAATCACACAGCATTCGGCAATAGCCGGGTGGCTGGCAACAATTTGCTCCATTTCGCCGGTAGACAAGCGATGACCAGCCACGTTGATCACATCATCAGTGCGGCCCATCACGAATAAATAACCGTCATCGTCAATGTAGCCGCCATCACCACTGGCATAATAACCGGGGAAGCTGGCCAGGTAGCCATCAACAAAGCGCTCGTCATTGCCCCAGATAGTGGTTAGGCAGCCTGGTGGCAATGGCAGTTTAAGCGCAATATAGCCTTGCTCATTGGCTTTGACCGGCTGGCCGGCCTCGTCGAGAATATGCACATTAAAGCCAGGCACCGGTAACGTGGACGAGCCCGGTTTAGCCGGCATAAGTTCAAGCCCGGCCGGGTTGGCGGCTATTGGCCAGCCGGTTTCGGTTTGCCACCAGTGGTCTATTACCGGCTTGTGCAGTTTATCCACCACCCACTGATAAGTGGCGGGGTCTAGGCGTTCGCCTGCCATAAAGATGGTGCGCAGCGCCGATAAATCGTACTGTTGCAGCGCGGCTTCGGGGTCTTCTTTGCGGATCGCCCGAAACGCTGTTGGCGCGGCAAATAAAATATTTACCTTGTACTGTGCACACACCCGCCAGAAGGCACCGGCGTCGGGGGTAAACACCGGCTTGCCTTCATATAAAATGCTGGTGCAGCCAGCAATTAACGGCGCATAGACGATGTACGAATGCCCCACCACCCAGCCGACGTCGGAGGCGGCCCAGAATACATCACCCGGTTTAGCGTTATACACCGCCTGCATGCTGTAATGTAACGCTACTGCGTGGCCGCCGTTGTCGCGTACTACACCTTTGGGTTTGCCGGTGGTTCCTGAGGTGTACAGCACATACAGCGGATCGGTGGCTTTAACCGGCACACAGCCGGCCGGCTCGGCTTTTAACATCGCTTTTTGCCAGTCCAGATCGCGGCCGTTTTGCATATCGGCCAGCAGCTGTGGCCGCTGATAAATAACGCAGTGCTCAGGTTTATGCTGCGCTTTATTTATCGCATCATCCAGCAGGGGTTTGTAAGCAATAATTTTACTGATCTCGATACCACAAGAGGCACTCACCACCACTTTGGGTTTGGCATCATCAATGCGCAGTGCCAGTTCATGGGCAGAAAAGCCACCAAATACCACCGAGTGCACCGCACCTAAACGAGCCACGGCCAGCATAGCAATAGCGGCCTGGGGGATCATCGGCATATAGATCACCACCCGGTCGCCTTTGCTGACGCCGAGTGCTTTTAACACACCGGCACATTGGGCCACTTCGTCGCGCAGCTGGCGGTAACTGAAGCGCTGTTGTGTGTTGGTGACCGGTGAGTCGTAAATTAGTGCCGTTTGCTCGCCACGGCCTTGCTCTATATGGCTGTCCAGTGCCAGATAGGCGGTATTTAATACGCCGTCACTGAACCACTGATAATGGTGGCTATCCTGTTGCTGTAATATCGTGTGGGGCGCTTTATACCAATTCAGTTGTGCCGCTTGTTGTTGCCAGAAGCTTTCCGGTGTTGCTATCGATTGTTGGTAACTTTGCTGATACCGACTTTGGGACTGTGTTGTCATTGGGATCTCCGCACCAAACAGACTAAACCTCTATGCCTATACTGTAGCGAAAAATTGCTGATCACGAACTTAGACTTAAGGTGCATAGACTTTAGGCTTAGGTGTGAGCTTATTGCTGGCTAAACTTGTATCTGTGCGGTGCTTATGGTCTGATCCGCTTATCACAGTAGCAAAGTAGCGGGCGGCAATGGCGATTCATATTTCAAACAGCGTGCTGTTAAACGACAACGAACTGGAATGGCAGTTTATCCGCTCCAGCGGTGCCGGTGGCCAGCATGTCAACAAAGTGTCGACAGCGGCTCAGCTGATTTTTGATATCAATGCCAGTAGCCTGCCGCAGTTTTATAAAGACAAGCTGTTGGCAAAATCAGACCATCGCATTACGCAAAGCGGCAAAATTATTATTAAATGTCAGCAAAGCCGCAGCCAGGAAATGAACCGTGAACAGGCCTTGGCGCAGTTTATTGCGTTGGTGCAATCGGCCGGGCGGGTAGCGAAAAAGCGTATTGCTACCAAGGCCACCTACGGCAGCCAGCAGCGGCGGCTGGAGCATAAAAAGCAGCGTGGTGCTACTAAGGCCTTGCGTCAGGGCAAACCACAGGTCTAGTGTAAACAATGGTAATGAGGTTTATGCACGAGCCGGTTTGCCCACGCAAACACGCCGTGAATACCTCCCTGTAGGCTCGACTCAGGCATCCATGCCTTCAACGGTTCGCTTAGGGCAAACCGGCTCTCCCATAGGTAAATATCTTCGTCGTTCTTACAATGCCCGGGCGCGAATACTTTTGCCCTTAATTTTGCCTTGCTGAATAAGCTGCAGCGCCAGTTTTAATTTACTGCGTTTTACGGCGACAAAGCTCCAGATATCGTGCAGCTGAATTTTGCCTAAATCGTCATTAGTCAGCTGCTTGCTGGCTGTCAGGGCACCGACAATATCACCGGCGCGAATTTTATGCTTTTTACCGCCATCCAGCTGCAACGTTGCCATTAATGGTTTGGCTGGTGACTGTGTTGCCATATCCACCGCGGGCAGTTCGCTGGCATCAATTTTAATGCCCAAGCCATCCTCTAGCGGAATAAGTTTAGCCGCATCACTGGCGGTAAATAAACTTAGCGCCATCCCACTCTGGCCGGCGCGACCGGTGCGGCCAATGCGATGGGTATGCGTATCGGCATCATGTGCCAGTTGATAATTAAATACCGCATCAACACTGCTGATGTCCAAACCGCGGGCGGCAACATCGGTGGCCACTAAAATACAGGCGCTGCCGTTGGCAAACTGCACCAGTGTTTGATCGCGGTCTTTTTGCTCCATATCGCCATGCAGCGCCAACACGCTAAAGCCATAGTCGTGCAGGGCATCAGCCACGTCCTGGGTTTCGCGCTTGGTATTGCAAAACACCATACTGCTTTGGCCCTGATAATTAAGCAGCAAAGTACGTAATGCCTGCAGCCGATCGTTGTTATGGCTTAGCTGATAAAAGCGTTGTTCGATACTGCTGGTGTTGTGCTGCTGCTGTACCGTGATCCGCACGGGTGTGCGTAGTAACCGCTCACTTAACTTAGCAATGGCGCTGGGGTAAGTGGCACTAAATAACAAGGTTTGCCGTGCGGTGGGCGCCTTGGCAATAACGGCGTCTAAATCGGCGCTAAAGCCCATTTCCAGCATGCGGTCGGCTTCGTCTAATACTAAGGTGGTTAAATCGTCCAGCCGTAAACGGTCTTTATCTAAGTGGTCAATTACCCGGCCCGGTGTGCCGACAATAATATGGGCACCGTGCTCCAGTGAGCCAATTTGCGGACCAATAGGCACACCACCACACAGGGTAAGAATTTTAATATTGTGAATACTGCGCGCCAGTTTGCGCAGTTCTGCCGCCACCTGATCGGCCAGCTCACGGGTGGGGCAGAGCACTAATGCCTGGACGCGGAAATACTTGACGTCTAGCTTTGCCAGCAGGCCCAAACCAAAGGCCGCGGTTTTACCCGAGCCGGTTTTTGCCTGGCCGATAACATCTTTACCGGCCAGGATAGCCGGCAGTGCCTGCGCCTGGATCTCGGTCATGCTGCTGTAGCCTAAATCGGTCAGGTTGCTGACTAAAGCATCGGGTAAATTCAGACTGGAAAAAGGGGTATTGCTCATGCTGGCGCTCCGCAAAACATAATACTGCGGGCCATAGCCTGCAAAAGGGGCGGCATTGTAGCAGAAAGCAATGCAAATGCACCTGTCGCTGCTGAAAAAAACAGCATTATACTAGTTGGATCGCTTTCATCGGTTTGTTCACACTAACACGCCGTGAATACATCCCTGTAGGCTCGACTCAGGCATCCTTGCCTTCAACGGTTAGCTTAGAACAAACCGATTACGCTCAAATGTAACTCTGTATCACTTCTGCTTCGGCATTAAATCCAGCAGCGCAATCACGGTGGCTTCTACGCCTTTGGTCACAGCAGGCTCCGGGCTGATTTTAAACAGCGGACTGTGATGGCTGGGCACCGCCGGGCCACCGGCCTTTTCGGCGGCAAAGGCCTCGGCCGGGGTGCCGCCTACGGCAAAGTAGGTGCTGGGGATATAAGGCTCAGTGGTAAAAAACGGAAAGTCTTCTGCGCCCATGCCCAAACGTTTGTAGTTTTCGTCAAACACCGGCTGGCCCATATTCGCGGCCCAGGCTTTTTTCAGCCGTTGCGTCAGTGGAATATCATTTACCGTTGGTGGTGTCGGCTCATCGGTTATGCGCACTTCGGGCAGTTTATCTTCCGGCAAACCGGCGGCGCGGCCAAGGTTTTCGGCTACGCGTTTGATGGCGGCCATTAAGTACTCGCGGGTTTCCCAGCTATCATTACGCACGGTTAACTGCAGATGGGCTTTATCCGAAATAATATTGTGCTTAGTACCACTGTTGAAAGCGCCCACGGTGATCAGCGCCGGCTCTTTCGGTGCTATTTCCCGGCTGACAATGGTTTGTAGCGCCAGCACAATTTGTGCACCGAGCACGATAGGGTCTTTACCGCGGTGCGGGCTGGCACCATGGGCACCAATACCGTGCACTGTGATATCAACGGTGTCGACGCCAGAATAGGGTGAGCCTTCAACGGCGACAATTTTACCGGCTTCAATTTCAGAGGACACATGAAATGCCAAGGCATAGTCTGGCTGGCCGAAACGGCCCCAGATATTGTCTTCCATCATGCCTTTGGCGCCGCCAACCCGTTCTTCAGCCGGCTGACCTACCAGCATCAGCGTGCCGGACCACTGATCTTTCATCGCTGCCATTCGCCGCGCGGTACCGACCAGGCTGGTAATATGCACATCATGGCCACAGGCATGCATGACATATACGTCGTTGCCATCCCAGTCGGTTTGTTTAGCAACAGAGGCATAAGGCAATCCTGACTTTTCCTGCACCGGCAGGCCATCCATGTCGGCGCGCATCATCACTAAAGGGCCGGGGCCGTTTTTCAGCATGGCAACCACCCCGGTTTTGCCAACCCCTTCGGTTACCTCAAAGCCGGCGGCGCGCAGCTCTTTGGCCAGCCGCTTGGCGGTTTGGGTTTCCATGTGTGACAGTTCCGGGTGCTGGTGGAAGTGTTTAAATAATGGTGCTAAATGTTGTTGGTAATCTTGCTGAATTAAGCTGGTTAAATCAGCCGACGCCAAAGCGGTAAAGCTGCTGAGGCTAAGTAGGGTAGCCAGTAGTGTTTTTTTCATGGTAAGGCTGCGCTCAGGTTGCTAAAGAACCTTAAAGCTAACCTGATGTGGCTAAAAAAACCAGCCTTGGCGTTTGGTTGCTGCGTCAGATGGTAAGGCCGGTGGGTTAACCGGCTTTTTCGCTGTCGGCTTTTTGTTGCAGCGTTTTGGCCGCTGGCTCGTCTTTAGGCAGGCTGATAACGTGCTCTGACGAAGTGGGCAGGGTTTTACCCAGAAAGCTGCCGCCACGTTCAATGCTTAAATCGTCGCAGTGGATCACGCCATGGGCTTTGCCCTGTGGCAGCACTTCAACGCTGTTGGCGTAGCATTCGCCGTCAAACAAACCATTAATAATAATTTTGTCGGCGGTAACTTCACCCTTTACCCGGCCAGAGGCACTGATGATCAGGGTTTTGTCGCTGACAATTTTGCCCTCGACATAACCGTCAACCTGTATATCGCAGCTTAATCTGAGGT
The DNA here is from genome assembly GCF_011634895.1 of Rheinheimera pleomorphica. Lineage (GTDB taxonomy): Bacteria > Pseudomonadota > Gammaproteobacteria > Enterobacterales > Alteromonadaceae > Alishewanella > Alishewanella pleomorphica. The sequence continues at coordinate 673,814 of NZ_SIRR01000003.1, forward strand.
TGCCGTTAACTGAACATCCTTGTGCGATGACAGTTGTAACTGCGTGCTTGCCTTGGTTTCCAGCATGCTTACTAAAGAATCCCATTTAATGCTCCTTTCCTTTTCAAACACCAGATCGAAGTTAGTGGCATCCCAGTCCATAAAGCTCTGGGGGTTAAGCGCCCGATCAAGGAAATGTACTTCATAATGCAAATGTGGTGCGGTCGATAAGCCGGTATTACCCGATGTGGCGATCAGCTCGCCTTTGTGCACAAAGTGGCCTGGTTTAACTTTAAACTGGTCCAGATGAGCATACAGCGTAGAAAAGCCAAAGGCATGGCGGATTTTTAATAAATTACCAAAGCCCTGTTTACTGCTACGTACCACCTCAACAACACCGTCGGCTGGCGCATAAATGGCGGTGCCACGGTTGGCCGACAAATCAACGCCTTTATGGTGTTGCTGTTTACCAACAATAGGGTGCTCGCGCAGACCAAAACGTGACGAGCGGCGGCTAAATTCCAGCGGCGAGCCGTTGGGGACCAGTTGTAACATGGTTTGCCGCGCGACGGAGTTCACCGAGGCAGTGTCCAGCCGGTTTTCCAGGTTTTGTGGATATTGCTGCTCCAGCCCCAGCGCCAGTTCAATTTCACCGACACGGTTAATCACCTGCAGCATTTCATCTTGCTTGACGCTGAGCTCTTGCTCCAGCTGGGTTTTATTGCTTTGCAAGGCGGCAATTTCGTCGCGTAAGGTGCTGGCCTGCACCGCCAAATGGGCACGCTGCGCCTGGCTTTGTTCAACGCTGCGCAGCAGGTACTCGATAACTGCGGCGGTGATCACCAGGCCAAACAATAACAGCCACATAGCAATAATGGCGTTGCGTTTGAACAGCTTACTGACATTAAAATGGCGGCTACCATTGATTGTCGAAACAGAAATGATAATACGATCTTTCATTCAGGCCAGTGTTCGCTCAATGGTTGTGGATTGCTCAGGGGGCTAAAAATAGGGGGCTTTGCTGTCTCTGTCAAGAATTTACTGCCAGTGCTAACAGGCTGTTACCAGCGGGCAAAATGGTCCTCTGCCAGGCCGGGTACTTGATCTAAAATCAGTTTTTCACCGCTTTGTAGCGTAATAGCACCCGAAAATACGCCGCAGTACTGGCGAAAATTACTCGCCAATAATCCCAGATTAAGTTGCTGCTGACGTTTTTGCTGCGGCGTAAATTGCAGCGCCACCCTGCCATCTTCGCTGTGATAATGCCAGGGGGCGGTATCTTGTTGCCGATCCAGCGCGATATTAACTGCCGGTAGCCGCTGTTTGTGGCCATTTAACCACAGGCAGTTTTCCGTTGTGCCGGTTTCGTTGACGCCGCAGGCCAGGTTTAAGCCAAAGCGACCCTGTGGCAGATGCGCACTGATGCTGCCCCAGCGCCAGCTGGTTTCGCGGCGCATATAGCCGGCCGAAAAATCATAACCGCCCAGCGCCTGGGTTAAATCCAGTTCGCGGCCACGGTACTGTAGCTGACCCGTTAGTGGCAATGCATTGTGTTTCTGTGTGTAGGTCCAGCCGTTGTAGCCGGTTGGCGTGCACAGCGCCAGCGCCGATGCATCTGGCGCACCAAGCAGGCAGAGTTCACCCTGTAGCAGATTACCGCTCAGGCTAAGATGCCAGTTATAGTCTTGAGGTGTCAGGCTAATACGTTGTTTGCCAGCGATGCTGGCGCTGCCCGCGGTTGGCGAACGGCTCATGCTAACGCCCAGGCTCAGCGGTTTTAGCAGTTCAATTTCTTCAAAGTGCGCGGTGCGCCGGTCAAACAGATAGCAAAAGGCGCTGGCCAGATAGCGGATATCAGCGATGGCAATACCAATTTGCCAATCCGGGTGGCAAATGCTGACAAACTGAAACTGTTTATAATGCAGGTGCCTGGCCAGCATTGAGGCCGGTTTATCCATTATTGTGCGATAGCGAAACTGCGCCAGACCAAGCTCGGTGATTGGTGTGTCAAAATGGCCAAAGCGTGGCTGGCCGCTGTGACTGATCAGCAGGTTATCGGGCAGTGTCATTGGCGGATAACCGGCAGTGTCAGCAGACACTGCCGCAGAGGCCGGAGTTTAGTGACCCGCGTGGCCATCGATGCCGTGCACGTGGCCGTGGTCCAGCTCTTCGCTGGTGGCGTCACGCACCAGTACCACTTCAACGTCGAAGGTTAGATCGATGCCGGACAGCGGATGATTGCCATCGACAACCACTTCGTCTTCGGTGACTTCCAGTACGATAACAGACTGCTCGCGACCGTCCGGGCCTGAGGCACGAAAACGCATGCCAACAGCAACGTCCATACCGTCAAACATTGATTTAGGCACCGCCTGGGTTAGCGCATCATGGCGCTCGCCGTAGGCATCGGCCGCTGCGATATTGGCTTTAAATTTGTCGCCGGCGCTTTTGCCAGCCAGAGCCTGCTCTAAACCCGGGATCAATGAACCGTGGCCAAATAAGAAGACTAAAGGCTCGCCGCCGGCGGAAGAGTCCAGCTCGTTACCCTGAGGATCGGTAACGGTGTAGTGCATGGCGACAACTTTGTCCTGAGAAATGGTCATGAAAACCTCTTTAAGTTAACGAATAAGGTAACGGCATCAGCTGCAATAACGCTGCGCTGTCACTGCCAAGCCGTAATGTGTCTGCCGGTGTTATGTCGTTAGGTAACACAGCCAGTAACCAGAGTTGGTTATTGATATTGGCTGCATTGACAACCTGGCCACTCCGGCGCCAGTTTTCACCCAGTTGTATTTCGATATCAGTGCCGGCTGCGGGTAACTCTGCGCTTTGGCCGTGCAGTATATATGCCGCGCGTTTATTGCCACCACGGTATTTCAGCCGGGCTACGGTTTCCTGGCCAATATAACAGCCTTTGGTAAAGCTAATGGCGTTCAGTGCCTGTAAGTTAAGCATTTGTGGCACAAACTCGCCAATTAATGCTTGTTCCAGATAACTAAAACCGCGCTGAATATGTTGTGCCAGCCAGGCGTTAGGGGCGGCAAACGGCAACGCCTGTTGCAGCAGTTGTTGGGCCTGCGCAACCGGTTGCAGCAAGATAAAATGATCCTCGGCCAGTGCCAGCAACATAGCACCATTGTGGCGGTTAAGCTGGCCGGGCTGTGGCCGGTCAAAACCTAATTTTGTGATAAGGGCGCTTAGCTGACTGCTGTCAGTGCCCGGCGTAGCGCTGATGCCAAAAATGGCGTAATGCTGCTGGCCAGCGTCAAAGCTGACTTTGGAAAACACGCCAAATTTTTTCCACTGCGTAGTTGAGGCGCTCAGTTCATCACGAAAGGCTATCACAATCAGCTGCTCAGCTTCTGCTGTTGGGACAGAGGCCAGATAAAACTGTGACCACATCTTGCCTTTAGCGTCACAGTGGGCGCCATGCAAAAAGTTCTGCCCGTTTAGTGTATCTAAATCGCAGGTGGTTTGGCCCTGCAGGTATTTGCGGTTGTCCGGTCCCTGCACCAGCAGGCTGTCAAAAGCCGGCAAAGGCGCAATAAAGGCGCCCTGAACCTGAGAGCTTAACGTAGCGTATTGTTCTGCGGTTAACCAGGATGTATGCATAATAAGATGATGGTAAACACTAATGGTGAGTCAATACCGCTATCATTGGGGGAAAGTGGCAAAAGCTCAACCCCTCAAGACATTTTTTGTTAGAATCAGCCGCGGTTGTCGCAGCTGTTGCTGCCTTAGTGCGGGAAATACGGGAACTTTATGACAGAACTTATGATTAAACCTCGGTTACGCTGGGCCTGCCGCCGCGGCATGCTGGAGCTGGATGTGTTGCTGGCCCCTTTTGTTGAAGAAGGCTATGACGCCCTGACCTTGCAACAAAAGCACGACTTTGAGCGCTTGCTGGCCTGTGACGATCCGGATTTGTTTGCCTGGTTTATGGGCCACGCCAAATCGCCGGATGCAGCCATTCAGGCGCTGATCCAGCTGATTTTGGACCGTGTCCGGGTTTAATATCAGCCTGACACCATCGCGCTGGGCCAGCCGGGTCTTGCTGCTAACAGCGCTGTGGCCACCGCTATTATTGGCGCTAACGCCAATGCCATGGTGGGCGCTGCTGTTGGCGACGGCCTTGCTGTTAGCCTGCTATAGCTTCGGCTACCGCGCTTTTCAACAGTTGCAGCAAGGCGTGAGGTTGACGCTAAACCCTGATGGCAGTGTGTACTGGTTTGATGCCGCTGCGGCAGGCGGTAACACCGCGGCGTCGGCACAGCTGTGTCACGGCGGCCTGGTGAGCCAGTGGGCACTGCGGTTAAACTGGCAAACTGGCAAAGGTAAGCGGGCTTATCAGCGCTGGATTTTTGCCGATCAGTGCAGCAGTGCCGAGTTCAGGGCGCTGGCGCGGGCCATTAACCAGCAGAACTGGCAACAGCACGCTGACAACAACCCTAAGCCCGGGGGCTTAAAATAGTGGCGCTACTGCCCGGCACCTGTTGTGGATAATCCAGATTATAATGCAAGCCGCGGCTTTCTTTGCGCTGCATGGCGCAGCGGATAATCAGCTCGGCAACCTGCACCAGGTTACGCAACTCAAGCAGATTGTGGCTTATTCTGAAGTGGCTGTAGTAGTCCTGGATTTCGCGCTGCAATAATTCTACCCGGTGCAGCGCCCGCTCCAACCGCTTATTGGTGCGCACTATGCCAACATAATCCCACATAAACAGCCTGAGCTCATGCCAGTTATGCGTAATCACCACTTCTTCGTCTGAATCGCTCACCCGGCTGTCGTCCCATGGCGGTAATACGGGCAGGGCGCTGTCCGGCTGCAGTTGCGCCAGAATATGGCGGGCAGCGGCGCGGGCAAATACCACGCATTCGAGTAACGAGTTGCTGGCCATACGGTTAGCGCCGTGTAAGCCGGTGTAGGCGACCTCACCGATGGCATACAGGTTATCTATATCGGTTTGGCCATTAAGGTTGGTGACCACACCACCGCAGGTGTAATGCGCCGCCGGCACCACAGGTATGGCTTGTTTGGTAATATCAATACCGACACTTAAGCACTTGGCGTAAATAGTGGGAAAGTGTTCAATAATAAAATCTTTCGGTTTATGGCTGATATCCAGATAAACGCAGTTGGCGCCCAGACGCTTCATTTCGTAGTCAATGGCGCGGGCGACAATATCGCGCGGCGCTAATTCAGCACGTTCGTCAAATTCGGGCATAAAACGGCTGCCATCCGGCCGTTTTAAATAAGCCCCTTCGCCACGCATCGCCTCGGTGATCAGGAAGTTCGGGGCATCCGGGTGATATAAGCTGGTGGGGTGGAACTGGTTAAACTCCATATTCGCCACCCGGCAGCCCGCGCGCCAGGCCATGGCAATACCATCGCCGCTGGCGACATCGGGGTTGCTGGTGTACAGGTAAACTTTGCTGGCGCCGCCAGTGGCTAATGCAACAAAGCGGGCCCGCACCAGCTCAACCTGCGCGGCACTTTTGTTCCAGACATAAGCGCCGTAACAGCGCTTAGGATCCTGGCCAATTTTTCGACCATTAATTAAATCGATGGCGTTGTAGTTTTCCAGCAGCTGGATATTTGGGTGAGCTTTGACTTTGTCCACCAGGGTAATTTGCACCGCCTGTCCGGTAGCGTCGGCAGCGTGCAAAATGCGGCGGTGGCTGTGGCCGCCTTCGCGGGTTAAATGGTACTTTAAGCTGCCATCCTGGTCCTGATACTGGTCAAAGGGTACGCCCTGGGCAATTAGCCACTCCATGGCGGCTTTGGCATTGCCGGCGGTAAACTGCACCGCTGCTTTGTCACATAAGCCAGCGCCGGCAATCAGGGTGTCGTCAACATGCGAGGCGATACTGTCGTTTTCATCAAATACTGCCGCTATACCGCCCTGGGCATACAAGGTCGACCCCTCGCGCAGCGGCCCTTTACTCAGTACTAATACTTTAGCATTGTCAGCCAATTGCAGAGCGAGTGATAAACCTGCGGCACCGCTGCCAATAATTAAAACGTCACACAGATATTCTTTTGCTTGCGTCATGCGATACACTTGCGTTCAGTGAATGTCGGGCTATTGTAGCTTTTTTGTCAAACTTAGCAGAACTATTTCTGGTGTACCGGGTCATACCTGCACGCTAGACCAGCGCCAGTTAGCATAACGACTAGTATTACAGGGGATAAGCTCGGATATGAGCGAGCAAGAATTGGACTGGCAAATTGTCCAGCGCGTACAACAAGGTGATAAGGCTGCGTTTAATGTATTGGTGCGAAAATATCAGCACCGCATCGCGAACTTAATCTCGCGCTATGTCTCTAACCACGGAGACGTTGCCGATGTGGCGCAGGAAGCGTTTATTAAAGCGTATCGCGCTATGCCCGGTTTTCGTGGCGAAAGTGCGTTTTATACCTGGTTGTATAGAATAGCGGTAAACAGCGCCAAGAATTACCTGGTTGCCAATGGCCGTAAACCACCATCTACTGATGTGGATGCGGAAGATGCCGAGTATTTTGAAGGCAGCGACGCGTTAAAAGAACAGGATTCACCGGAGCAGTTATTATTGTCCGATGAGATCCGTCATGTGGTGTTTAGCACCATTGAAAAGTTACCGGACGAGCTGCGCACCGCTATTACGTTGCGTGAGCTGGAAGGGTTAAGTTACGAAGAAATTGCGGATGTAATGGGGTGCCCTATAGGCACCGTCAGAAGCCGTATTTTCAGAGCGCGCGAAGCAATTGATGTGCAGCTTAAGCCGTTAATAAGCTAGCAGTCAGGGCAAAAACCGTAATTAAGACAGGAACCATTATGTCGTCAGAAAATCAGGATTGGCTCTCTGCTGCCAGTGATAATCAGCCCCTCGGCAAAGCACAGCTTGACAGCTTGCTAAGCTCGGCTGAGCTGCAACATAAGCTGGAGCGCTATCAAACCATTGGTGCTGTGTTGCGCCGTGAAGCAAAAAGCCCGTTACCAGACCATTTTGCCAACGATTTTGCGACGCTGCTTGACGCTGAACCGGCTTACCAGTTGCAAAGCAGTGCTGGTTTACTGACGCGCATTCGTGCCGGCCTGGTGCAGGCCGCGAATGGTCGCTGGCTGCAACCTGTAGCGCAAGGGGCCGTGGCTGCCGGGGTGGCATTAATGGCCGTATTTGGCGTGCAGCAATATCAGCAGCAAGCGCCTGATATGTTAAACCCACAGCCTTTGTTGCAAACCCAACCGATAGCAGGTTTCGCCACGCCGGTGAGCCTGAGTCAGACCACCGTATCTGACCGCTTTGCTGAGCAAGAGCAGCAAGCCATGCTGGAGCAGCAAAAACGGCTGCAGGCACTGTTAAATGCGCATCGCCAGCAAGTGAGGGTAATGGAGCAGGCACAACAGGCGAAACACAACAGCACAGACGGACCTGAACAGAACGAGCCATAATGATGCGATTCTCTGGCGTATGCAGTGCCATAGTCATAGTAATGCTGTCTGGCGCAGTCAGCGCCGAGCAGGCAGGGTGGCAGCTGTTTGATAAAGTACAGCATGCCGTAAAACACTACAATTTTGACACCTCTTTTGTGGTGCTAAAAGGCGGTAAAGTGGACACTTACCGCTGGTTGCACGGCAAAACGGCGGAGCAGGAAATAGAACACCTTATACCATTGGATACCAGCGGCGTGGATATTTTGCGCCGCGATGCACTGGTGTATTATCTGTTAACCGAGCGACCCGCCTTTGTCACCCGCAGCGCCAGCATACCGGAGCTGCCAGCGCTGTTGTTTGAAGACAAAGATATCATCAGCCGGTTGTACCATGCGGTGGCAGGGAGCAGCTCGGTAATGTCGGGTCGCAACGCCCAGTTACTGCGGCTCACTGCTAAGCAGGGTGGCCGTTATCATTACTGGTTATGGCTGGATGCGCAAACCGGTTTTCCGCTGCGGATAGACACCTTATCAGACAATCAGCACGCGCTGGAGCGCTGGCTGGTAACACATATGCAAATTAGCGCTGAATTGCCAGAAAATCTGCGTGCTTTAATGGCCGCAGAATTACCGCAACCGGTTGATAACCCGGTACAAGCCCTGCCAGACAGCAGCCACCAGTTAACCTGGCTGCCTGACGGCTATCAGCAGGTGGCAGAGCCAGCCAGCATTCCGCAGCTGGAAAACAGCCTGCTGAGCTACTGGCTGTTAAGCGATGGTTTGCATCAGGTGTCGGTGTTTGTACAAAACTCACAGCGCCTGCCAACCCAGGCGTATCGTGACGGCGCCACCACCATCTATGTGCAAACCAATGCGCAGCTGGAAGTCACCGTGATAGGCCCGGTGAGTATAGAAACGGCACGGCAACTGGCCGCGGCGGTGCGCTGATGGTAGAGCAAATTGCCACTGTACTGCGGGCTGACGCCAACGGTTTTTGGCTTACAACGACGCCGGTGAGCAGTTGCAACAGCTGTCAGGTGAGTACAGATTGCGGTACCGGCATAGTGGCAAAGAGCCTGACACCGCGCCAGCACAGCTTTTTTGTTAGCAGCAGTTTGCCGCTGCTGCCCGGCGAACAGGTAAAAATTGGTATGGCCGAGCAGCGTTTGCTACAAGCGGCCGCTATGGTGTACTTGTTGCCATTAGTCTTAATGCTACTGCTGGCGTTAACGGGCGCAGCACTGGGCCTGGCCGAAGGCTGGCTGATGTTGCTGGCCTTGTTGGGTGCAAGCGCTGGCTTTATGCTGGCACGCTATTACAGTGTGCAGCAGGAACAACAGCCGCAGATAGTGATCCTCGATGTTTTACCCTCCGTTGGTATACAGCAACAGGCGCTGTAAGGCAGCTTTAAACGGCCATAGTGCTATGTGTTAATAACACATAGCAAGAGTGCGCCGGATAGAGTACAATTCGCGCTAATTTATCGGAATAACCCGCGTCGCGCCTGAGGATTACTCTGGTTAGCTAATAGCAGCCACCCGGCGCAACGCCTACTGTTTTGCGGACAACATGCCTAAACTACATCACATCAGAAACTTTTCTATCATCGCCCATATCGACCATGGTAAATCGACACTGTCTGATCGCTTAATTCAGTATTGTGGCGGCTTGTCTGATCGCGAAATGCAGCAGCAAGTGTTGGATTCAATGGATCTGGAACGAGAGCGCGGTATTACCATTAAAGCGCAAAGCGTTACCCTGTATTACAAAGCCGACGATGGTGAAACTTATCAGCTGAACTTTATCGATACCCCGGGCCATGTTGATTTTACCTATGAAGTCAGCCGCTCGCTGGCCGCCTGTGAAGGTGCCTTATTAGTGGTAGATGCTGGCCAGGGCGTCGAGGCGCAGACCGTTGCCAACTGCTACACCGCACTGGACATGAATTTAGAGGTTATTCCGGTACTGAATAAAATTGACCTGCCGCAGGCCGATCCGGATCGGGTGGCGCAGGAAATTGAAGATATTATTGGTATTGAGGCGGTGGGCGCGGTGCAGTGCTCAGCCAAAACCGGCCTTGGCATTAAAGATGTGCTGGAAACCATCGTTAAGAAAATTCCGCCGCCAGAAGGTGAGCCGGAGCAGGCAACGCAGGCGCTGATCATCGACTCCTGGTTTGATGCTTATCAGGGCGTGGTGTCTTTGGTGCGGGTGAAGCACGGCAGCATTAAAGCCAAAGATAAAATTAAAGTGATGTCGACCGGCCAGACCTATGAAGTGGATAAAGTTGGGGTATTCAGCCCTAAAGCCACTAACACTGGCGAGCTAAAAACCGGTGAAGTAGGTTTTGTTATTGCCGGCATCAAAGAAATTAAAGGCGCTCCGGTGGGCGATACCTTAACGCTGGCCAAAAACAGTGCTGACAAAGCCTTGCCGGGCTTTAAACGGATAAAGCCGCAGGTATATGCCGGGGTGTTTCCGGTCTCCAGTGATGACTACGAAGATTTTCGTGACGCACTGGCCAAGCTGAGTTTGAATGATTCATCGCTGTTTTACGAGCCGGAAAACTCCGGTGCACTGGGCTTTGGTTTCCGTATTGGTTTCCTTGGTATGCTGCACATGGAAATTATTCAGGAACGCTTAGAGCGCGAGTATGACCTGGACCTTATCACCACAGCGCCAACGGTCGTGTATGAGGTGGTGAAGAAAAACGGTGAGCTGGTGATGGTAGACAACCCCAGCAGCCTGCCGGCAGTGAATGATATTGATGAAATTCGTGAGCCGATTGTTGAAGCGCATATATTGGTACCGCAGGAATATCTGGGTAATGTGATTACGCTGTGTATCGAAAAGCGCGGTGTGCAAACCAATATGCTGTATCACGGCCGCCAGGTCGCGGTAACCTATGAGCTGCCAATGGCAGAAGTGGTTATGGACTTCTTTGACCGCTTAAAATCAACCAGCCGGGGTTATGCGTCGCTTGATTACGCATTCAAACGGTTTCAGACCTCAAATATGCAGCGGGTGGATATCCTGATCAACGGTGAGCGGGTGGATGCGTTGGCTATTATCAGCCACATCGACTTTGCCCAGGGCCGTGGTCGTGAACTGGCAGAAAAGTTAAAAGAGCTGATCCCGCGGCAAATGTTTGATATTGCTATTCAGGCGGCCATTGGTAACCACGTTATTGCCCGTACGACGATTAAACAGATGCGCAAAAACGTACTGGCCAAGTGTTATGGCGGTGATGTCAGCCGGAAAAAGAAACTGCTACAAAAGCAGAAAGAAGGTAAAAAGCGGATGAAGCAGGTGGGTAATGTGGAAGTACCACAAGAAGCCTTCCTGGCAATTCTGAAAGTGGGTAAATAATTTAAGGGTTTGACATGGCGGGTTATTTTGCAGTTTTTTTGGTGTTGCTAACGCTGGCCAGCGGCCTGGTTTGGTTGTTGGACGCGCTGGTACTGGCACCCAAACGCCAGCAAAAGCTGGCACTGGCGCAAGCCTCCGCCGGAGGTAACCTGGGGCTTGAGGCCAGTGAACAACTGGTAAAAGAACCGCAAATTGTTGAAACGGCGAAATCGATTTTTCCGGTGATCGCGCTTATCACCCTTTTTCGCTCCTTTATTTATGAGCCTTTTCAGATCCCTTCCGGCTCGATGATGCCTACGTTACTGGTGGGGGATTTTATTCTGGTGGAAAAATTCTCCTACGATGTTAAAGATCCGGTGTGGCGCAAAACCTTATACAGTAACAATAAACCGCAGCGCGGTGATGTGGCGGTATTTAAATACCCGGAGCAGCCAACGGTTGATTACATTAAACGCGTTATTGGTGTGCCGGGCGACAGGGTAATTTATCGCAATAAGCAGCTGTTTATTGAAAAAGCCTGTACCGACAGCCAAAACACGGATTGCGGTAAGTTGGAAATGGTTGAGCTTAGCCTGAAAAACGAAGGCGAGTTTTATCAGGAACAGTATCCGCAGCGGCGTTACACCGAGCAATTAGGCGCAGTAACGCATGATATTCTGCAAACGCCGGCCCGGCGTGAACACACCGAGTTTTTCTTTAAACAACGCGGTACCGCCATTGATGAATTTATCGTACCGGAAGGCCATTACTTTGTGCTGGGCGATAACCGTGACAATAGCCGCGACGGCCGGTTTTGGGGCTTTGTACCCGAGCATAATATGGTGGGTAAAGCGGTATTTATCTGGATGAGCTTTGAATTTAATGATAACCCGGACAGCTGGCTGCCTGGCTGGGTGCCAACAGGCGTGCGCTTTGACCGGCTTGGTCCGATCCATTAAGCGGCATTGCAGCACGAAGAGACAAACATGCAAAAATCGTTACATCCTCTGATAGCCCGGCTGGGCTATCAGTTTACCGACATGGCGCTGCTGGAGCAGGCACTTACCCACCGCAGTTGTAAAGGCCAGCATAACGAACGGCTGGAGTATCTGGGCGACGCTGTATTAAGTTTAGTGATTGCCGAAACTTTATACGCTAATTTTCCAAAAGCGCGTGAAGGCGACCTGACGCGGATGCGTGCGGCGCTGGTCAAGGGCGTTACCCTGGCAGAAATTGCCCAGGAGTTGCGCTTATCTGAACATTTACGGTTGGGGCCGGGCGAGCTGAAAAGTGGTGGTTTTCGCCGTGAGTCGATTTTGGCCGATACGGTAGAAGCCATTTTAGGGGCTATTTATCTCGACAGTGGTATGGCCGCCTGCAAAGAGCGCATTTTACTGTGGTTTGGCTCCCGACTTGACAGCATTACGCCGGGTGAGCAGAAAGACTCGAAAACCCTGTTGCAGGAATACCTGCAGGGACTACGCTTAGCCTTGCCGGTGTACGATGTGATTGCCACTGCAGGGGAGGCGCATCAGCAAACCTTTACGGTGCGCTGCACTATCGCCGGCATGGCGCCTTTTACCGCCACCGGCAGTTCACGCCGCAAGGCAGAGCAGGACGCCGCTCATATGGCGCTGGAAAAAATTAAGCATGACAGATAACACAGCGTTACCGACTTATGCCGCGCTGGTGGCCATTGTTGGCCGGCCTAATGTCGGCAAGTCGACTTTGCTCAACAAGCTGGTGGGGCAAAAGGTTAGTATCACCTCAAAAAAACCACAAACCACCCGCCACCGTATTGTCGGTATTGATACCCGGGATAATTATCAAACGGTGTATGTCGATACCCCGGGCCTGCACAGCGAGGAAAAGCGCGCCATCAACCGCTTGATGAACAAAGCCGCGGCCAGTTCGATACTGGACGTGGAGTTTGTGCTGTTTGTGGTAGAAGGCACGCGCTGGACCGATGATGATCAGATGGTGTTAAACCGGCTTATCGCCGCGAAGAAGCCAGTGGTGCTGGTGGTGAACAAAGTGGATTTATACCGCGATAAAGACAGCTTATTGCCACATTTGCAGTGGCTTGGCAGCCAACTCAATTTTATTGACGTGGTGCCGTTGTCGGCAGAAACCGGCGATAACGTCGATGCGCTGCGTGCTGTGGTACAAAAGCACCTGCCAGCGTGCGAGTTTTTCTTTCCGGATGACTATGTGACTGACCGCTCGATGCGTTTTATGGCCGCCGAGATCGTACGCGAAAAACTGATGCGCTTTTTGGGCGATGAATTACCCTATTCGGTGACGGTAGAAATTGAGCGCTTTAAATGGGAAGAAAAGCATTACCACATTGCTGCCCTGGTGCTGGTAGAGCGCGATAGCCAGAAAAAAATGGTGATCGGTAACAAAGGTGAGCGGATTAAAACCATTGCTACCGAAGCGAGGCTGGATATGGCGGCCATGCTGGAGCAGCCGGTATTTTTGCAGGTGTGGGTTAAAGTGAAATCGGGCTGGGCCGACGACGAACGGGCGCTGCGCAGCTTAGGTTACGGTGAAGACTAACGCGTTATGCAAACGCAGCTCTGGCCGGGATATATCTTACATAGCAGGCCACTGGCGGAAGATAAGCTGATATTACAGCTGTTGTTGCCACAACTGGGGCGGTTATCGGCCGTGGTGCGCAAACGTCAGGGCAAAACCCGGCTGGCGCTGCAGCCGTTTCAGTTGCTGATGTTGCAGCTTAGCGGCCGTACAGAGTTAAAAACCGTTAAGAGTATTGATGAAGCCGGCCCGGCGCCACTGTATAGCGGCAAGGTATTGTACAGTGGCTTGTATATCAATGAGTTGGTATGCCGGCTATGGCCGGATAACCTGGCGGCTGAACAGCTTTTTATGTTGTATCAGCACAGCCTGCAACAGCTGTTGCAAGTGCAGCACGGTCAGCTTGAACTGGAACCCTGTCTGCGGCAATTTGAGTTTGCGCTGCTGGCCGAACTGGGCCAACCGATAGACTGGCAATACGACGCCAACGGTGATGGCATCGTTGCCGCCAGGCAGTATCAATGGCAGCATGAACAGGGCTTTGTGCCGGTTAACAGCGGTATAGCAGGCCAGCTGTTATTAGATATCGGGCAGCAGCACTGGCAACACAGTGCCACCCGGCAAGTGGCTAAGCAACTTAGCCGGCAAATTCTGGCGCCACTGCTTGGCGCTAAGCCGCTGGCCAGCCGGGCACTGTTCAGCAGCAGTTAGTATTTTTTATTTGCGGAGTTGCAGATGCACAACCCTATTTATCTTGGTGTCAATATCGACCATGTTGCGACTTTGCGTCAGGCGCGTGGTACCTATTATCCTGAGCCGGTGCACGCTGCTTTGCTGGCTGAGCAAGCCGGTGCTGATGGCATTACCGTGCATTTGCGCGAGGACAGGCGGCATATTATCGACCGTGATGTGTTTGTGCTGCGCCAGACAATAGCGACCCGGCTGAATTTCGAAATGGCGGTCACCGATGAAATGCTTGGCATCGCTACAGAGCTTAAACCGCACTTTGCCTGTTTTGTGCCGGAAAAGCGCCAGGAGCTGACCACCGAAGGCGGCCTGGAAGTGGCTGGTCAGCTCAGCCGTATCACTGATGCGGTTACGCAGATGCGTGAACAGAATATTCTGGTGTCATTATTTATCGATGCCGACCATCGCCAGATTGAAGCGGCAGCCAAAGCCGGCGCACCCTATATTGAAATTCATACCGGTAAATATGCCGAAACCCAAGACGCCAGCTTGCAAGCGGCAGAGTTAACACGGATCCGCGAGGCGGCTGAGTTTGCCGCGTCGCTGGGGCTTATCGTCAATGCCGGCCATGGTTTGCATTATCATAATGTGCAGCCAATAGCAGCGATACCACAGATGCACGAGCTGAATATTGGTCATGCTATTGTCGCCCGTGCGGTGTTTAGCGGGCTTGATGCTGCCGTGCGCGAAATGAAACGTTTAATGGTGGAGGCGCGCCGCTAATATGGCCATTGTCGGGCTGGGTACGGATATTGTGGATATTGCCCGCATCGAGAGTAGCCTTACGCGCAGCCCGGCCCTTATACAGCGGGTGCTGACCGGCGCTGAGCAGGCGATTTATCAGCAGCAGGCGTTAAGCCATCCGGCTAATGCTGCGCGCTATTTTGCCAAGCGTTTCGCTGCCAAAGAAGCGGCCGCTAAAGCCTTAGGTACAGGTATTGGCCGCGGCGTGTCGTTTCAACATTTTAGCGTGAGCAATAATGCCGACGGCGCGCCGCAGCTGGCACTGTCTGATTACGCGGCTGAATTGGCGGCTAAGCTGGGCGTGAATCACATCTGGCTGTCTATTACCGACGAGCAGGCTTATGCCGCTGCGACAGTGATCCTGGAGCGGCAATAGCGGCTATCAGAGTTGCCAGCGCTGACTTTCCTGCCACAACGCTTGCTGTATATCATCTAACTCCAACAGTTCCGGCTCCAGCTCGGACAGGCTTTTACCCTGTTTTAGCTGGGTTTCCAGCAATTGGGCAATATCTTTTAACCGCGGCACCCCGGTGTAGCAGCAGGCGCCGTGCAGCTTATGAATTTGTTGCAGCACCGCCGTGGCATCGTTATCGGCCTGTGCTTGCTGTATAGCCGCGCGGCTGGCCGGCAGACTGGCCAGCAGCATTTTCAACATGTCTTTCATTAAATCGTGTTTGCCACTGGCCCGTTCCAGCGCCAGCGGCCAGTCGACCAGTTTACTGTCGGGTAAATTGGGCGGTAACACGCTATTGCCTTTGCTGGGGCAGAATTCCTGCAAGCTAAAGTGCAGCATTTTCTCATCCAGGGGTTTACTTAAAAATTCGTTAAACCCCAGCGTGAGTAAACGCGCCCGTTCACCATCGACCGCATGGGCAGTAACCGCGATAATAGGCGTATGCTCATTAAGTGAGCTTTGCCGGATACGCTGGCAGGCAGTAACACCGTCCATGACCGGCATATTAATATCCATAAAAATAATGTCATATGCGTGTTGTGTCGCTTTATGCCAGGCCTCAGCGCCGTCACGGGCAGAGTCGATATGCTCAACCTTTTCCGCTAGTAAGGTGTTGATCAGTTTCAGGTTGGCGTCGTTATCGTCTACCGTCAGCACCTTAAGGGCGGCCTGGCGCACAGCGGTTAGCTCAGTGGCGCTGGCTTGCTGCGTTAAATAAGGCCGCGCCAGAGTAGCGGCCAGCTTGCGCTGGTGCGGTGGCTTAGACAGACAGGCATCGGCGCCGGATTTTAACATCGCCTCCCGCAGGTGCGGCGACAACGTATTGACCAGCAGGTAAAGATGCCGGCACTGTGGCTTTAACTGCGGCAGTAAGGCCAGCACCTGATTAACCTGGTTAATGGCGATAGTGCGGCCAATTAAACCGATATCGTAATGTTGCTGGTTTGCCAGGGCCTGTTGCAGCTGGCCCTTAGTGGCACAGGCGGTCACCTGCATCCCCCAGCTATGCAATAAGCTTAAGGTGGCTTCGCGCGAGTGCTGCTGTGGCTCAAAATACAGCAACTGTTTATTTTCCAGCACATCCAGCGGCAGGCTTTCAGCTACGGTTAACTGATGGCGCAGGCATTTAAGGGTAAACCAGAAGGTTGAACCTTCACTCTGTTTGCTTTCAAAACCAATCTCGCCGCCCATGGCTTTGACCAACCGCTGCGAAATCATTAACCCTAAACCGGAGCCGCTTTGATGACTGCGTTGCTCCTGCGGGCCAAAGCCCCGGAACAGCTGGCTTTGTTGCTCGTCACTAATGCCGCGGCCGGTGTCCTGCACTGAGCAGTGCAGAATAAACTGATCTTCGTTCAGCAAGGTCGCTGAGACATGCACCACTATGCTGCCGTGGTCGGTAAACTTGATGGCATTACCGGCAATGTTCATCAGCACCTGAATAAAGCGTGCCGGATCGGCGATGACATCATCGGGGCAGGATGGCTCTATCATTAGCACCAGTTCCAGATGCTTGTCAAAGGCATTGGCTGCCAGCAGCTCTATGGCATCATTCAGCAAATCGCGCAGCGGGAAGGGCTCGGGGTTAATCGATAAACGACCGTCTTCCAGTTTAGAAAAATCCAGCACATCATTAACCAGATGCAGCAGGCTATTGGCCGATTTTTGAATCGTGGTCAGGTAATCATGCTGGTTGCCGGTCAGTTGGGTTTTTAATAGTTGGCGGGTAAAGCCAATGACACCATTTAACGGTGTCCGTAGTTCATGGCTCATCTTGGCCAGAAACTCAGACTTTTGACGGTTTTCTTCCTGCGCCTTGCGCCGGGCAAAATCCAGCTGAATATTCTGTACTTCCAGTTGCTCCATACTTTGTTGTAAGTCGCTGGTTACCTGTTCAATCTGGCTCTGCATGTCCTGCTCTTGCCGGGCTAAGCGCTGGCCCAGTTGGTTCAGCCCCCGCTGTAACTGCGCCAGTTCGTGCACTATGCCGGTTTCTCCCGGCTCGGCGCTATTGCCATCGTTCAATTGCTGCACATGCTGTTGCATATGGCGCAGTGGCCGGTAAAGACGGCGCAGCAAATACAGGGTTGGCAGGGTAATCGCCAGCATGCAGCCCAATGCCAGCAAGATCACCTGCAGCAACAGTTGTTGTTGCTGCAGTTGCAACTGCGCCTTGGGCAACTGCAACACTAAATAGCCCTGTGATGGCGTTGTTGCTGTGCCAGGCAAGGGCTGATATAGCAGCAGTAACTCCGGCTGTTCGACATGCAGCCCGCCAACCGGTAATGGCTGAACACCGTCAAAGGCGGCCACCTGTTCTGCCAGTTGCGGGTTAGTGTGTACAATAGCGCTGTGCTGGGTATTAAACAGGCTGATATTGCTCAGCTGTGGTGAGTGCAAACGATGAGCCTGATCCAGTAAGGTGTTCAAGGCCGTGATATTTTGCCGTTGCAGTAAATCCTGACTGCTCAGTGCCAGCGGCAGTGCTATATGCCGGGCGCGATCGAGCAAAGAAAGTGTTAACTCCTGATGGCGAACATAGCTAAAATAGCCTGCGCAGAATACACTTACCAGCAACGCTGGCAGCAGACTGCAAAGCAGTAACCAGTAACCTAACCTAATTGTCGTCATCGAAGCAGGCTGTTTAGTAAAACGGGTGCAGGAATAATGACATAAGACGCTGCGCTTGCCTACAAGCTAAACCAACAGAGAGCCCATGGTTAACATATACAAAGCCAAACCCAAAGCCAGTTTGCAGGGAAAAGCCCTGACATTAACCATTAACCGTAGCGACTACGAGGTGCATGGCATCAGCCAGTACGACGGCAAAATTGCCTTTGTCAGTGCCGCCTTGCCCGGTGAGCAAGTGCGTGTCAGCGTTACTGAGGATAAAGCCGGCTTTATTAAAGCGACAACCACACAAGTGCTACAGGCGTCGCCGCTTAGAATTACCGCGCCATGCCAGTATGCAGCACACTGTGGTGGTTGCCAGCTGCAGCATTTGGCCCCGCAGAGCCAGCGCCAGTTAAAACAGCAGGGCATCGATCAGCTGATCCGCCACCAGACCGGCTTGGTCAGCTTACCCTGGCAACCCATGTTAATGGCCGCTGACACAGGCTACCGGCGCCGGGCGCGGATTAGCATCTGGTATGACAAAAAGCAGCGCCGTTTTGCTGTCGGCTTTCGCCGGCAGGCGGATAAGCAAATCATTGGCCTTGACCACTGCATGGTGTTGTCGGGCAAACTGACGCCGGTATTTAACGTATTGCAACAGGTATTGCCGCAGCTGGCCGAGCCCACTGCGGTAACCCATGCCGAAGTGTTGCAGGCAGACGAAACGGTTTTTGTTATCGTGCGCCATGTCAAAGCGCTAAGCGCCGAACAGCAGCAGTTATTTATCGCCGCCTGGCCGGAGGCGGTCTGGATAGGCGAGGGCGAGCCGGGGCAGTTTACTTACTGGCAGCAAGTGGTTACACCGCAGTATCAATTACCGCTGCAGCAGCTAACCTTGCAGTTTGCGCCGGATGACTTTATTCAGGTGAATGCCAGCTTAAATCAGCAGATGGTGACACAGGCGCTTGACTGGCTAAACATTGCTGCCACTGATCAGGTGCTGGATTTATACGCCGGCATCGGTAATTTTACTCTGGCGATAGCACAGCGCGCCAAAACAGTGCATGCCCTGGAAGGTGTGGCGAAAATGGTGCAACAGCTGGCAACCAATGCTAAGTTAAACGGTCTTAGCAACGTGACCGCCAGCCAGGCTGATTTACATTTGCCCTGGCCAAAAGCGCCGTGGAACCAGCCTGTGTACAACAAGGTTTTACTTGATCCGGCGCGCGCCGGGGCGCTGGGCGCGGCAGAGCAGCTGGTTAAGCTAAAACCGGCACAGATATTGTACGTGTCGTGCAACGCCGCGACCTTTGCCCGTGATGCCAAAGTGTTATTGCAACATGGCTATCAGTTGGACAAAATTGGTGGCGTCGATATGTTTACATATACCAGTCATCTGGAATTAATGGCGTTGTTCAGCAAGCAGTAAACAGAAGGAACAGCAGATGGTAAGGGTTCGCCAGTCGCACAGCACTGACTATAACAGTGGTGAAACGCTGGAATGGTTATGCTCATTGGGGCTGACTGAGAAAAAAATCAGTAGCTTAATGCATGGCGCAGAGTATCTGAAGCAGCATCAACTGACGGACACTGAGCCGGCGGTGCGCACCGGCTGGGAAATGGTCGAAATTCTGGCCGAGCTGCGTATGGACAGTGACTCGCTGCTAGCGGCATTGTTATTTCCCTTGTTAGAGGCTCAGTTGCTTAGCCAGGAGCAACTGGAGCCGGCCTTTTCAGCCAATGTATTGACCATGTTACGTGCCGTGCAGCAAATGGAGGCGATACGTACTATTCCGACCGGGCCTAATCAAAGTGTTAACCCGCAACAGGCCGACAATTTGCGCCGTATGCTACTGGCGATGGTTGAAGATGTGCGCGCTGTGGTAATTAAACTGGCGGCACAAATTTGTTACCTGCGCGAGGTAAAAAATGCCGACGAAGAAACCCGGGTACTGGCCGCCAAGGAAACTAATGCTATTTTCGCGCCGCTGGCCAATCGCTTAGGCATAGGCCAGCTAAAGTGGGAGCTGGAAGATTTAGCCTTTCGTTACCTGCATCCGCAGTTAT
Source organism: Rheinheimera pleomorphica (assembly GCF_011634895.1). Classification (GTDB taxonomy): domain Bacteria; phylum Pseudomonadota; class Gammaproteobacteria; order Enterobacterales; family Alteromonadaceae; genus Alishewanella; species Alishewanella pleomorphica. Next base: position 693,718 of record NZ_SIRR01000003.1, read on the forward strand.
ATAAACAAATCGCCGGCTTGCTGGAAGAGCGGCGGCTGGACCGCGAACAGTATATGCAGGATTTTGTCGCCTCAGTGCGGCAGAAAATGGCAGAGGCCAACCTGGCGGTAGAAGTGTATGGCCGGCCAAAACACATTTTCAGTATCTGGAAAAAAAATGCAGAAAAAGCAGCTGGCCTTTGATCAGCTGTACGATATCCGCGCCGTGCGTATTATTACCGAGCGGGTACAGGACTGTTATGGCGCTCTGGGCATAGTGCACACCAGTTGGCGCCATTTGCCAAAAGAGTTTGATGATTACATTGCCACACCAAAGCAAAACGGTTACCAGTCTATTCATACGGTGGTGTTGGGGCCGCAGGGCCGGCCGGTAGAAATTCAAATTCGTACCCGGCAAATGCATGAAGACTCTGAGCTTGGCGTGGCGGCACACTGGCGTTATAAAGAGGGCGCTGTGGCCGGCAAAGACGGCGCCAATGATGAAAAAATTGGCTGGCTGCGCAAAATACTGCAATGGCAGGAAGATGTGGTCGACAGCAGTGACTTAGCCGAAGAGCTGCGCAATCAGGTGATTGAAGATAGGGTGTATGTATTTACCCCCAAAGGCGACATTGTTGATTTACCTATGGGCTCAACACCGCTGGATTTTGCCTATTATGTGCATTCGAATGTCGGCCACCGCTGCATCGGCGCTAAGGTATCCGGTCGCATAGTGCCTTTTACCTATCAGTTAAAAACCGGCGATCAGGTCGAAATTCTGACCGGCCGCGAGCCTAACCCGAGCCGTGACTGGTTAAACCCGCATCTGGGTTACTTAAAATCCAGCCGTGCCCGCTCGAAAGTGCAGTACTGGTTTCGCCTGCAGGACAGGGATAAAAACCTGGCGGCCGGCAAAGAGTTGCTTGATACCGAGCTGACGCGGCTGAATTTGGTGATGGAGTATCCGGCGAAGGTACTGGCCCGCTTTAACGTTAACAGCATGGACGAGCTGCTGGTGGGTATTGGTGGTGGCGAGATTAAAGTGACCCAGGTGGTGCATTTTATTCAAAGCCAGTATGCCAAAGCCGAAGAGCCGGAAATTGACCCAAGATTAATTACCCGGCCACTGGCGCCGAGCAAAGCAAAAAGTGATGTCGTGGTGCAGGGCGTAGGTAACCTGCTAACCCATATGGCCGGCTGTTGCCACCCGCTGCCGGGCGATGCCATTATTGGCTATATTACTCAGGGCCGTGGTATTGCCATTCACCGGGATGACTGCGAACAGTTTAAAAATCTGCAGGATAGCCATCCGGAGCGGGTGGTCGATGCGACCTGGGGCGATAAATATGCGTCGGGTTATGAAGTCGATATCCGGATTGTCGCGCATGACCGCAACGGCTTACTACGTGATATCACCAGCATTTTGGCTAATGAAAAGGCCAATGTCACCAAGATGAGCAGTACTTCAGATATTAAAGCGCAAACAGCGGTTATTAATATGACGATGGAGCTGTATAACCTGGATTCGTTAAACAAACTGTTAAGTAAAATTAGTCAGATAGATGATGTGGTTGAAGCCAAGCGCTTTCACCACTAAGGATAAAGAACCCCTGGTGTCAGATAATATTAACCGCCTGTTAGGCATTATGAGCCGCTTGCGCGACCCGCAAAGCGGCTGCCCGTGGGATATTAAGCAAAGCTACGCCACGATAGTGCCGTACACCCTGGAAGAAGCCTATGAAGTGGCCGACGCCATTGCCCGTGAAGACTTTGCCGAGTTAAAAGACGAGCTTGGCGATCTGTTATTTCAGGTGGTGTTTTACGCGCAAATAGCCAAAGAAGAAGGTCGCTTTGAGTTTGACGATTGCGTCGCCGCCATTTGCGATAAGCTCGAGCGGCGCCATCCGCATGTGTTTGCTGATATCGCTGCCACTGATGCCGATGCCCTTAGTGCAGAAAAGGTGCTAAAGAACTGGGAAGCGCTAAAAAGTAGCGAGCGCAAAGACGTCGGCCAACACAGTGTGCTCGATAACATCCCGCAGGCCATGCCGGCCCTGAGCCGGGCAAATAAGCTGCAAAAACGCTGCGCCAATGTCGGGTTCGACTGGCCAGATGTACAAGGCTGCTGGGACAAAGTAAAAGAAGAAATCCTCGAAGTAGAGCAAACGCCAGACGGCAGTGTGGAACTGGCTGAGGAGCTGGGCGATTTAATGTTCGCGCTGGTAAACGTGGTACGTAAGCATAAGCTGGATCCAGAGGCCGTGCTGCGCGCCGCCAACAGCAAGTTTGAAAAACGCTTTCGCGCCGTTGAGCAAGCCTTAGCAGAGCAGGGGAAAAGCCCCGAGCAATCCGACCTCGCGGAAATGGACGCGCTGTGGCAAGCGTTAAAACACAACTGTTAGCGTTTTGTTGATTTTATGTCTTTTCATCGTTAGGGTGTGGTGCGCTAACCGATGGAGATTTTATGTTTCGCTATCAACTAATCATCGCAGTGCCAATGTTGCTGCTGTCTTTATTTACCCCGGTTCATGCCGTTGAGTCTCCGTCTGTCTCTGAAAAGTCAGAGTTAATTTCTATCGATAGTAATAATCTCTCAGCTGAAGATTTCTGGCGCGCTTACACCAGTCCGCTTCAAGCTGATAAATATGCTGCCAGATACTATTTACTTGGTGTGATGGATGCCACTGAGGGTAAAGCCTGGTGCAGTTATCAACAGTTTAAAACCCTCTCGCTGCGTGATTACTTAAAGGGGTATTTTAATAAGCTTACCAACTCGCAACTGCAACAACGTGCTTCATCGGTAATCGAGGCAGCATTGATTGAACTGAGTGCATGTAAAGGGAATTTATGAAACCACGTTACGCTACTTTTGCTGATAAATTTTGAACGCTGAGCAAGCTTATCGCTGCTCAGCCTTTAGATACTCACCATTGGCCAGATAGAGCATTTCACCGTCCCAGCCTGTATACGATCCTGCAGCGTTAACGTCAAACTCTGCAGTGCCACTGTAGATAAAGCTGCCGCTGTACCAAACATCGCCAGTGCTGTCTGTGTAAACCGTGCCGGAATAGTTATTATCATCGCGGCTTATATCAACATACACACCACCATCAGCGCCACCCACCCAAAGGGCAGAAACCGGCACAGGCTCAGGCCTTAACTCAGGTTCATAGCTGGTTACTGGTTGGCAGGCAAATAAAAACAGAATAACTATACAGGTGATAATCTGCTTCATACTGAAAACTCTCCAAGACCCTCAATAACGAGTTTCTTTTGTTTAGGGTGATAGTCTAGATCGGTATAGTCATCTCTGAACTCCCCAATATAGGAGTTTGGCCGAGGATCCAGCATCCAGGGTGTCTTTTTTCCAGCCATATCGACCAATCTTTTTACCGTTAAAGTGGGAACGGAGCAATTTATTTGGTTAATTTGCTTCAATGCCATTTTTGGTCAGCGCTAGTCAGGCGGGTTAACCCGTATTTGTCGGCTGCACACATATAGTCTGTACCGATAACTTATTGTAAGTTTTACAGAAGCGGTGTAGTGTTCTGTACATTAAATTTACAAAGGCAGGTTGACCCGTGTTTAAAAGCGGGTCGAACCGTCGAATAAGCGTTAACACTCACTGGAGCTACGTGGCGTGGATTATGAATTTTGGAAAGCAGCAGGTAATGGATTGATTGAGCTGGTAAAGGTGTCTGGCCCATATGTTGTTGCCATATTAGGGGCCTTTTTTGGATATTTGGGCAACAGGAATGCCAAAGAAATTTCGATTAAAGTAGCCGAGTTACAAAGTGAAAAAGATTTAAGTTTGCAGAGGGAAAATCATCGTTTTGAGGATGGAAAGCGGATCTCTGGAATCAAGAAAGACGTTATCGACCGAGTAATTAATGAATTAGAACCTGTTTATAGCAACACATTGTTGTTGGTTAAATCGTACTATTCCATGTGTAGCTCGGGAGAGTCATTTAACAAGCCGTTGTTTAATCAGCTTATAAGAGATAGATTTTTTGCAGATGTAAAGCCGCAGGATGAGGCTAATTCAGCCATGGCCAGAGTTTCGGCATACGTGAGTATTTTAGCCGACGCCAATATGACGCTCGAACTGATTAGCCTTCAGAATTGTATTCTGGAATGCACCGGTGTCGTCGAATGGGATGATGTAAATTGGGGCGCAGAGCACACTGAAAAAGTAAGAAAATTGATGGAACAGCTTCAGCTAACTTACATGGGGCTGTTTATCAAACTTGGAAAGTCGCTTCAATAAAGTGTTAACAAGGCCAGGCACGGCGACGGCTTTTTCGTTGCGGCTTCGCCTCCACTACAAAGCCGCGCGTGCTGGCGGCGTTATGTTTTAAGGAGGGGCCGGTGTCGATTGGGATAAAATTGACAACTGTCGGGGCGCAAAAATAATTGATTGCGGATTTTCTGGTCTTGGAACTGGTATTGATGTTTCTGATAGTGATGACGTTCAAATCACGGGCGCAAGATTTTTGAATGTTAATACAGGGGTAAAGGCTAGAAGAGTCAGAGGATTAAAAGCCTCCAACTGTACAAGTGATGTTAACCAAACGAACACATCGTTCCGTCTATCTGTTGGTGCAAAAATAGTCAGATGGTATATACAGTACTTGAATGGTAGAGGGTAGCGTATGGCAATGTTCGATATAGAAGATTCAAAAGATGTTGATTTAGAGAACAATAAAACCTCAAAAGCCACCCTGGCTAAGGTTAAAAATGTTGAAGGCTTTAAAGCTAAAGGTAATGAGGCAGGAGTAAATCCCGAAGCTCCAAAGATTGAAGAAGAAATAGTGGAATTGAAACCAAACTTTGTAGGTTTAGGTATTAACCTGAGAGCATTGTGGAAAAAGATTCGACACAAAAAAATAACAAAAAAAGCCAGCCAACGCGTAACAGCGCGCGGCTGCTTTTGGCGTTAGGCGAACCAGCATAAGGAGAATTCATGTTTAATCTGCAATCAGTATCTGAAGGGAAATCAATTTTATTAATATGCATGTTGACGGTTGCATTGACTGGTTGTGCTACGAGTAAAGCAACGTATCTCCCAGACGGTAGTCAAGGCCATAGCATCAGTTGTGATGGCGCAGCGGTTGGAATTAGTGTTTGTTTTGAAAAAGCAGGCCAAATATGTGGTTCAAAAGGATACGATTTAATTAGCCGTGAAGGGCAAGTTATTCCATTTGGTACAGCATCGGCTAATAATCAAGGTGCATTCATATCCTATGGCGCTTTCAATACAAAAAGCATAATGATCCGCTGCAAACAATAGCACTAGAATATACCTAACAAGCGCCATCAAAAGCGCGCCCGTTGGGCGTTCGACTCGCAACACGTTGCTCGCGTTTGTAGCGGGTGGGTTTTCGAGATATGCATAGCGAACATAAATGAAAGAAATATTCAGAGAATTTATAAACGGCAGCTCAGCGAAGAAGTTAGCCATACTTTCTGACTTTGCTACTATCCTAGGGGTTTCAGTGGCAACTGTAGTTGCTGGGCCATTTTTAAGTCGATTTGCAGGGGTTGAATTCAATCTGGCTGATTTTGTTATATCGGTTCTGTTTGTATTCTGTTGTTTATGGGTTGCAGGCGAATGTCTATATTATCTATTAGTCAAAATATTCGATGCCTATAAAGAATCGAATTATCGCGCTGTGAGCACTAACTCAATAATTTTAATGCTTAGTGTTTGGTTCGCGATAGTAGCCTTTCCATTTCTCAAGTACCACACGGGCAACATATTTGATGCGTCATATCTATTGCCTGCTCGAGCACTATCAGCTATTTCAGGGTTTGAGTATTCTATCTCTAGTCCATTTGACGAAAGAGTTGTGCTTGAGGGGCTTGTAACACTTAACGAAGGTGCGAAAGCGACAGATTACGTAGCGGTGTTCTATGCGCGAAATAAACAGCTGGTTTATGAGATTCAGGAGTACGGGCGCACATACAGCCGTGATTATGCTGCCCCAATTAATAGTCAAGGAAGGGTATCAATGCCAATTCATAGATCTGCATTTGGAATGAACGGCGCAGCACTGGTTTTTTATCGTCGATCAGATTGGTCGTTTTTTAAAGGACTTGGGGTAGAACCTGGTTATCCTAACCTAGTTCCTCAACTGCCAAACGATGAAATGGAAACAATCGGTGCATATGTTGTCCCAATTGATATTACGGCTAGTCAATAAACCTAAAAAGCCCCTTCAATGTGACGCGCAAGCGCGCACTTGATGCGAGCGTTATAGTTACGAGCACATCATGAAGCGAGACCCATTTTCAACCAGTGAGTTTGATATAGCGTACCTTAAGAAGGGTGCTGTTAGCTGTTGGCTTCTGGTTAATGGGTTCTTTCTATCATTAGGTTTCGCAATTAAGCAGTTTGGGCCGGTTAGTCTTGTGATCGGGTTATTTTCTCTTTTTTTGCTGGGTGTTTTTATTTTAAAACTATCTGACCAAGAAGAAATTAATACGTTATATAAGCAGGTTAAGTGGTATCGGGTATATACGAATTTAACGCTTGTGACCGCAGTGGTTATTGGGTTGTCACTGCCGTTTGAAAGCTCAAAAGTGGTCGCGCTGGTATTAGGATTGCCGGCACTTATAAATGGATTTTTTATATGGCCATACTTTACAGGTGAACTTTACCTCGAAAAATATACTGATTTGTTTGGGCGGCTTGACGTATAACAAGCTGTCTATCGACTTGGATAGAAAAGCGAAGCGCTTTCGCGCTTCGCATGTCTTAACAGTTAACTCTCTTCTGCTTCCACTATTGGCGCGTTATGGCCGTTGCGGCTGTGTTTATCGCGCAATTTACCGGTTACTGTGGCCAGCTTACGCTGCATCTTATCCGCGGCACCGGTTATCGCCTGGCCGACAGTGGCGGCGTGTTCGGTAATTGCAAGCGGATCCAGGCCTTCGAAACGGGCCTCAAGCAGGCAGCGTTTATCGTGGCCGTCGTTTTTCTGCTGGCCATTCTCATCACTTAGGTGCACTTCAATGCGGGTGAGATGATCGACAAAACGGCTAAGTTTAGCTTGCAGTGTGTCGCGGATAAATTCAGCTAAGCGCTCGTCTGATTGAATATGACGGTCTGTATGAACTTGAATTTGCATAGGCTACTCCTGTGGTTGACGTTGTGGCGGTAAGGCTTAATCAGCAGACACCGCCGGTGTCGAATGGTTTCCATCTGCTTATACGGATCTGGTGACGATATGCTGGCAGGACAAGGCTATGCTGACAAAACTTTTTAAAGTGTTTTTATGCGTAGCCTACTTCTGCCTGGACATGTCATACAGTATTTAGAACGATAAGCTCGTTTGTGTATTTATTGCTTTAAATTTGTTTTATTTTTGTTTTTTTGCTGTATTTTTAGTTGGCGTAATCGCGAAAAACAGAACGTTTTAGTTCGCTGACAGTATAAGTTATTAATGTAAATTGGAATTTAAACAGAATGAGTTATAAGGGATTAGTAAATGGCGGTAGCGCTTTAATACTATCGTTGTTAGCCAGTTGTTCAAGTGTTGCCAATGCAGCTGCTGCAGATCATGAAGTAGGTTATTTTTGTAAAAATTGCAGCTATCAGGAAGCTGTGGAGTTAGCTAAACAGAACGCTGTGCCTAATATGAGTTGCCGAATTTCCAGTACGCCAATGGAGGACTATGTCGAAACCTGTTACAGCCAGCCGAAACGGTATTATGTGTTAAATGAGACTAACCGGCGTTTAAACGGCTTTACTGTAAAACATAGTAATCAGGGCAAGATGCGGCATGAGTTACAGGTAGTGGTCGAGCGTCGTAACTTGTCCCGTGATCACACAACGCTGATCCTGGAGGCGCTGGATGCGAAGCAATTATTAGCCCGTAACCTTGCGAAAGCTGCCGGTGAGTTTTCTGACGTTATAGACACAAGTTCACGTTCAGCTAAAAGTAGTTATACTTTGAACAATATTAAAACAGTAGCCAAGGCTTCGGGCAGTGACCCAAAAGCAAATTGTGCAAATGACCCGCATTCGCAGGCACTAAGTGATGCATTAAACCCCTTCTATGCTGACGGATTAACACGGCAGTTAAAAGACCATATTCGCCAAGGAATTCGGTCAGGCGAATATGAGAATCAGGAAGAAGCTTTGTCAAAGTTTAACTTTGGTTTGACGGGGCTTAATGTCAGTGCCTCTATTAATCGCCGAACTGGTCCCGATGTGGCGATTTCAGCTTCTTGGGGAATGAAAGAAAAAAGTTCGACCTATTTTGATCATGAGTATATCTCTGTGCATGATCATTCAACTTCCTCACTGAGATGGCTGGCCTCGGTAGAGGGGGGAGAAGTTAAACTGAGTTTAAGTCAGTTTAATAGCTTTGTAGGTGGGATTTCTGTCGGGAAATTACTAGGTGGCAGCACAAAATTCAAAATTAGTTTATGCGTAGCCAGGGCGTTAGCGGATGCCTTCCCCGCTAATACCTTTGAAAAGACTACAAAACATGAAGATATAATGAATTGGACCGGACCTTATCCGATTATTGGCAATGATTGGGGGAGACCGGAACAAAGTGATAGAGGTTGGATCTGCGAGTACTTCTTCAAAAATCATACAGGAGCCAAAATCGCCGGTTTCAGTTTCCTTGGTAGATGTCCCTGATATCGGAGTTGGTGTGACTTGAAAATGCCGCTGGCGGCATTCGATATAGAATATTTATCGTAGCCGCCAGCTTTACATTGAGTGCGCCGCAGCGCTTTGCTATACTTTCCGCCCGTCCTGATACCAATTCTTGCACCACCGTAGTCTGCCTGTGTTACCGCACCGGGCGCTCAGGGTTTTGCAGTTTTGGTATTCATTTATTGATTAACATGGTCTCAGGGGTCTCATGACGACAAGATATATCTTTGTGACGGGTGGCGTGGTTTCCTCCTTAGGTAAAGGCATTGCTGCAGCATCACTAGCAGCTATTCTGGAAGCGCGCGGCCTTAAGGTCACCATCCTTAAGCTTGACCCCTATATTAACGTTGACCCGGGCACGATGAGCCCTATTCAGCATGGTGAAGTCTTTGTTACTGAGGACGGTGCTGAAACCGACCTCGACCTTGGCCATTATGAGCGCTTTATCCGCACTAAGATGACCAAGCTGAACAACTTTACCCAGGGGCGTATTTACGCCGACGTCTTGCGCCGTGAGCGCCGTGGCGACTACCTTGGCGCCACTATTCAGGTGATTCCGCATATTACCAATGAGATTAAAAGCCGCGTAGTGGCCGGCGCTGAAGGCTATGATATTGCTATCGTCGAAATTGGCGGCACTGTGGGCGATATTGAATCTCTGCCATTTTTAGAAGCTATTCGCCAGTTGGGCACTGAAGTGGGCCGCGAGCGCACCCTGTATATGCACCTGACGCTGGTGCCTTACTTAGGCACTGCAGGTGAGATTAAAACCAAACCAACCCAGCATTCAGTAAAAGAGCTGCGCTCTATCGGTATTCAGCCGGATATCCTGGTATGCCGCTCTGACCGTGCTATTCCTTCGAATGAGCGCGCCAAGATAGCGCTGTTTACCAATGTCGAAGAAAAAGCGGTTATCTCGCTAAAAGACGTGTCCAGCATTTATCAAATTCCGGCGCTGTTAAAATCACAAGGGCTGGACGATCTGGTGTGTCGCCGCTTCTACATTGAAGCACCCGAAGCTGATTTGGCCGAATGGGAACAGGTGCTGTATCAGGAGTCGAACCCGACCGGCGAAATTACCATTGGCATGGTCGGCAAATACGTTGAACTGCCCGATGCCTATAAATCAGTCAATGAAGCATTGGGCCATGCCGGCCTGAAAAACCGGGTTACCGTGAATATTAAGTATGTTGACTCGCAGGATGTTGAAAGCAAAGGCGTGGCCATTTTAGCCGGCTTAGACGGCATTCTAGTGCCAGGCGGCTTTGGTGAGCGTGGTGTAGAAGGCAAAATTTTAGCCGCGCAATATGCCCGTGAAAACAAAGTGCCTTACCTGGGCATTTGTTTAGGTATGCAGGTAGCATTAATTGAATATGCGCGTAATGTGGTGGGCATGAGCCATGCGCATTCGACAGAGTTTAATAAAGATACGCCTTATCCGGTAGTAGGCTTAATTACCGAATGGCGCGATGCTGATGGTTCAGTAGAAAAACGTACTGACAAGTCAGACTTAGGTGGCACCATGCGGCTTGGCAGCCAGAACTGTAACCTTATCGACAATACAAAAGCCCGTGAAATTTATGGCAAAGCGGTTATTCAGGAGCGGCATCGTCACCGCTACGAAGTGAATAACAACTTACGGCCACAATTAGAAGAGGCAGGCCTGGTCGTCTCGGGTTTATCGGCCGACAACCAACTGGTCGAGATGATAGAAATACCGTCGCACCCGTTTTTTGTCGCCGGTCAGTTCCATCCGGAATTTAACTCGACACCACGCGATGGTCATCCGCTGTTTCAGGCCTTTGTCGCTGCGGCGTACAAAGCGCAGAAACAGCAGCGCGTATAACTTGTGCTAAGCCGGGTGTTTTTCCCGGCTTTTTCGTTTTAACAGGGAAATTTAAGCATGTCTGAAATCGTAAAAATTATCGCGCGTGAAATTATGGATTCACGCGGCAACCCAACAGTAGAAGCCGATGTGTATTTAGCCAGCGGCGCTATGGGCCGTGGCTGTGCGCCCTCAGGCGCCTCTACCGGTTCACGTGAAGCCTTAGAGCTGCGTGACGGTGACAAAGGCCGTTATTTAGGTAAAGGCGTCACCAAAGCGGTGGCCAATATTGACGGCGCTATTCAGGCGGCGTTAAAAGGCAAAAATGCCTATAACCAGGCTGAAATCGACCAGATCATGATCGACCTGGATGGCACTGAAACCAAAAGTAAGCTGGGCGCCAACGCTATTCTGGCTGTGTCATTAGCGGTAGCGCGTGCAGCCGCGGCCGATAAAAAAATTCCGTTGTATCAACACATTGCTGATTTAAACGGCACCTCTGGCGTGTACAGCATGCCGGTGCCAATGATGAACATTATCAACGGCGGCGAGCACGCCGATAACAACGTTGATATTCAGGAATTTATGGTACAGCCGGTAGGCGCTAAAACCTTTGCTGAAGCACTGCGGATGGGCGCAGAAATTTTCCACAGCCTGAAAAAAGAGCTGCAAAAGCGTGGCCTGAATACTGCGGTGGGTGATGAAGGTGGTTTTGCCCCGGATTTAAAATCAAACGAAGAAGCACTGTCGGTTATCGTGGAAGCAGTAAAAGCGGCTGGCTACCAGATGGATAAAGACGTGACGTTAGCGCTGGACTGCGCCGCATCTGAGTTCTATAAAGACGGTAAATACGTGCTGAGCGGTGAGAACAAGAGCTTTGACTCTTACGGCTTTAACGACTATTTAGCCGGTTTAACCCAGCGTTATCCCATTGTGTCTATTGAAGATGGTTTAGACGAAAGCGACTGGGATGGATGGAAAGACTTAACCAATAAAATTGGCAGCAAAGTGCAGCTGGTTGGTGATGATTTATTCGTGACTAACACCAAAATTTTAACCCGCGGTATTGAGCAGGGCATTGGTAATTCTATCCTGATCAAGTTTAACCAGATTGGTTCGTTAACCGAAACCCTGGCGGCGATTAAAATGGCGAAAGATGCTGGTTTTACTGCGGTTATTTCACACCGTAGTGGCGAAACCGAAGATGCCTTTATTGCTGATTTAGCCGTAGGCACGGCAGCAGGCCAGATTAAAACCGGCTCACTGTGCCGCTCTGACCGGGTATCGAAGTACAACCAGTTACTGCGGATCGAGCAGGAGCTGGGCAGCAAGGCGCCATACAAAGGCCGCAGCGAAATTAAAGGCCAGTAATACTGCAAGGTAAGTCATTACTTTTGCTAAAACAAAGCCACCTTAAGGTGGCTTTGTTATTTGTGGCTCAGGCGATTAACGCTAACAAAAGTTGCGCTGCGACAGGCTTTGTCATACTGTGGCGATAATATAGACGTAGTCTGAATTAACGTAGCAACCAGGGATAAGGCAGTGTTTAGGTTAATCAATAGCGTACTGTGCCAGCTGCGGTTGGCCGCTTTACTGGTGATACTGCCGGCGCAGGCTGCGGAGAGTTTCACTGCTGATAGTTTTACGGTGGCGCTCTATTATCCGCAGGTGCCACCTTATATGTATGCTGGTGCCGACAATGCCCCTGTTGGCGTTATCCCGGAGCTGCTAACTGCTTTTTTTGCTCAGCAGCCTCATCGGCTGCAATATGTGTATGAGAACCGCTATCGTGCCGAAATAGGCTTATATGATGGCAAATACGATGCCTCAGTACTGGCAGCGAAATGGACTTTACAACCCGAAGAGCTATTGTTTTCGCAGCCGGTGCTGGAGCATAAGGATTATCTGTATGCTACGGTACCTTTCAATACACCTGAAGCACTGAGCAACAAAACTGTCTGCCTGCGCCGGCATTATATTTACACTGCCATCAATGATGCGCTACAAAGCGGTAGTCTGATTAGGGTCGATGCTGAGTCGGAGTTTGATCAGTTTAATATGCTGCTGAATAAGCGCTGCCAATTGGCGTATATGAATGAGCATGTTGCCAGCTGGCTGGCGCAGAATCATTTTTCCGCTATAACATTTTATCGCCAGCCACAGCCAATAGATAAAACCGCACTGACGCTGGCGCTGCATCCGAAATGGGCCGCGCTTAAACCCCGGCTGGATGCCTTTATCCGCTCAGCGCATCGCAACGGCGTGATTGACCGCGCTTTGGCCCACCATATGAAAAAACGCTGATCATCGCAGATGTAACCCGGCCGCTTGTCATAAAACGGTCATGGCAGCGTCTTATTATCTGCCCGGTTATCAGGATGATAGTCGTTTGCTTCGGATGGCTTTGGCCTGAACATTTTAGCCGGGTAGTTAATTTGGGACTCAGTGATTTTCACCGTCGTGAGCTGCAGCGTATTCTCGCTGGCAGGCTGCTTACACCGTTATTTCAGCCGTTAGTATCACTAAGTGATGGCCACATTCTGGGATATGAGGCGCTGATCCGCGGGCCCTCTGACAGTGCGTTACATTCGCCTTTACTATTATTTAAAACCGCCCAAACCTTTGATCTGCTGGAGCCGCTCGAGCTGCTGTGTCGGCAGTTAAGCATTCAGGCTTTTGCCGACAGTGGCGCACCTGGCCAGCTGTTTCTTAACGTTAACCCGATGTTGTTGCTCACTTCCGATCATCCGTCTGGCCTAACGAAAAGTTATATTCAGCAGGCCGGGCTGGCGCCGGAGCGGATTGTAATAGAGCTGTCGGAGCAGTTTCAGGTAGAAGACACGGAATTATTTGTCAGCGCCGTTAAGCACTATCGTGAGTTTGGTTTTCAAATTGCCATTGATGATTTAGGCAGTGGCTTTTCCGGCTTAAAACTGTGGTCAGAACTGCAGCCGGATATCGTTAAAATAGACCGCTATTTTGTCGACCAGTTACACCGTGACCCAATTAAAAAAGCCTTTGTAAAAAATATTATTGAGCTGGCTAAAAGCACAGGGTCATTAATCGTCGCCGAAGGCATTGAAACCAGTGAGGAATTGTTATTTTGTCGCGAGCTGGGGGCAGATATTGGCCAGGGCTATTTGCTGGGGCGGCCAGATAACGATTGTGCCGACGTACCTCTGGCGGCGTTGTCGTTATTGCGCACTGATAAAGCGCTGTCGTTGAATGAATCTTTAGAGCCTGTGGTCAGCAAAATTGCGGCAGTGGCGGCACAGACGCCGGCACAGCAAGTGGCCGCATTATTTGCGGCAGACAAAAATCTGTCCTGCGTAGCGGTAGTGAACAAAGAGCAGCTACCTTTGGGCCTGGTAAGCCGTAGCATGATTAATGAGCGCTTTTCTCATCCGTTTGGCCGGGCACTCTATGAAAAAAAACCGATCCATCAGTGTATGGAGGTGGCCATTATGGTTGAGCGCAGCCTGACCATGGATGCGGTGAGCGGCGTGCTGACGGCTGAAATTCATGATGATGCCAGCCCATATTTTATCGTCACTGAACAGGGCCGTTATTATGGCCTGGGCTCGGTGCGTAAAGTATTACGTCAGCTTAGTGAACATAAAATTCAACTGGCACGGTATGCCAACCCTTTAACAATGTTGCCTGGCAATGTGCCGATTAACCGTCACATCGATCAGCTGCTGGCTGAGAATAAACATTTTACCATTGGCTATATCGATATTGATGGCTTTAAGCCCTACAACGATGTGTATGGTTACAGCAAGGGCGATCTGGTGATTGAATTGCTGGCGCAGATCATTCAGGCGGAACTAAGCCAGGACGATTTTGTCGGTCATATCGGCGGCGATGATTTTATCGTGCTGTCCACCGATAGCACTGTCGTCGAAACCGCACAGCGTATTTGTCTGAACTTCAGTAAAAGGATGGCCCATTATTATTTACCCGAACATGTTGCCGCCGGAGGCTTTTATGCCACAGACCGCTTGGGTAGCCTGTGTTTTTACCCTTTACTGAGCTTATCTGTCGGCTTAGCCATGCCTGATACCACAGTGTGTAGTAATTATCATGATGTCGCCGCGCTCGCCTCTGATGCGAAGCAGCAAGCAAAGAAAACGGTTGGACCTGCTGTTTTTGTCAACAAGCGCCGGGTGCCAGAGCATCTGGCACGGCTGGCTACTTTGGTGTCTGAGGCAACGCCAGAACGGCCGGTTTTTTTGTAAAAAGCCGATAGCGGCCTGCCGGGTAATTATTCTGCGTTACGCTTATGATTTGTTTTTACAAGCGCGGGGTGATTGGCTAACATCTGGCCATGATTGACGCAAGCGCCAACCAAGCCCACTTCTGGCAGGTGTCCAGAGAAAACCAGACTTATACCGAGCTGTGCAATGCTTTGTATGAGCGTGAGCTGCTGCGCCTGTCGCAACTGAGCAGCGAACAGTTACTGCGCTTACCCAACAGGCTGGCCAGTCTGCCGTTTTATATTCGCCGCGCAGCCAGCAATATTTTGCAGCAGCGCAATATACTGGAACTGGACAGCCAGAATGCCTCCTGGTACCACAAACAGGCAGCTAACTGCCCGGCGCGTAAGCAACAGGCTGCGCCTATCGATGCGTTTTACCGCAAAAATGCTAAACCCGGTTTAATAGTGCCTTTGTATATTAATCAGCTGACACATGAGCAGATCGTATTGGACAGTGTCGATGAGGTTGACAGCGATAATCAGCGGCTGCACTGTAATGAGCACGGTTGGTTCAGTCTGTCAGGTACGCCGCTTGAGCTGGTAAACGCCGATAAGTTTTTACTCAAGCCGGTTAAAAGTATTATGACCGCTGCCTGTTGTGGCCATCAATGGCTTAATGGTGAGAAAAAAACACCCCGCTTGCTGAGTCTGCGCGAATTGCTGTTAGCCAGTCGGCTAAACTGGCAAAATTTTGCTAAACCTTTGCCAGCCTTGTTAGACTGATGTTGGTTTTCCTGCTTTGCAATCGTCAGCCAAGGCTTCATAATAACCGCAGACTGTTTAATGAAACCCTTTTATGCGATTACTTACTGTACTGTTAGTTATCTTACTGGCGCTGCTGCAATACCGGTTATGGTTTGGTCAGCACAGTATTGCCGACTATTTTCGTCAGCAGGAAGAGCTGCGTACCCAACAAGCCAGTAATCAGGAGCTGGAAAAGCGTAACCGCTTACTGCGCGCCGATGTCAAAGACTTGCAACAAGGCCTGGAAGCGATTGAAGAGCGCGCCCGCAACGAGCTGGGTTTAATACGTGAAGACGAAGTGTTTTTCCGCCTGTTTAGCCAAAGTGCCGCTAGCGGGGGGCAATAATGAACCGTAGCGACTGGCCGGCGATTGCCGCCGTAGTGCCAGCAGCTGGTGTTGGCAGCCGGATGCAGGCCAAGATACCGAAGCAGTACCTAACCTTGCATGGTAAAACCATACTTGAACATAGCGTGGCCCGGTTACAAGCAGTGCCGGCAGTGCGTGGCATTTGGCTGGCGCTGGCTGCAGATGATGGCTATTTTGCTGACACGGCGTTGTCGCACAGCGATATTATCCGCGTTAAGGGCGGCGCCGAGCGTATGCACTCTGTACTTAATGCGCTGCAGTTTATCGATGAACACCAATATCCGTGGACCTTGGTGCACGATGCTGCGCGGCCACTGGTCAGTGAAGACGATATTGAAAAACTGCTTACGCAGTGCCTGACAGCTAATGAGGGCGGCATTCTGGCCTGCCGGGTGCGCGACACCATGAAGCGTGGCGAGCACAGCGTGGCCGAAACTGTCAGCCGTGAGCACTTATGGCATGCCTTAACGCCGCAGTTTTTTCCTACGGCAGTGCTTAAAGCGGCGTTAAAAGATGCCATCCAGGCCGGTGTGCAGGTAACTGATGAAGCGTCTGCCATGGAGTGGGCCGGCCATAAAGTGTTGCTGGTGGAAGGGCGCAGCGACAATATTAAAATTACTCAGCCAGCCGATTTAGCGCTGGCGGCATTTTATCTGGAGCAGATAGTAAAATGAAAATGCGGATTGGTCATGGTTTTGATGTACATGCCTTTGGCGGTCAGGGCCCGGTCACGCTGGGCGGGGTAAAGATTGACTATGCTCAGGGGTTAGTGGCGCACTCCGATGGCGATGTAGTGCTGCATGCGTTAGCGGATGCGCTGTTAGGCGCCATAGCGCTGGGCGATATTGGCCACCATTTTCCGGATACCGACGCTGCGTTTAAAGGCATTGATAGCCGCATTTTGCTGCGTAAAGTGTTTACCGATGTCAGCAGCGCCGGTTACCGGATTGGCAATGTCGATATTACCGTGATGGCGCAGGCGCCAAAGCTGGCGGCGCATATCAGCGCGATGCGAACTGCTATTGCGGCCGATCTGGCCTGCGACATTAGCCAGGTAAATGTCAAAGCCACGACGACTGAAAAACTCGGTTTTGTCGGCCGCAAAGAAGGTATCGCCGCCGAAGCCGTCGTATTATTGGTTGGCGCATGAGTCAGAGTTCTGCACTGCACTATTTATATGGCCAACCCGCTGCAACGGCTTTGCTGCGCCAGCAGGCCGAGGATTTTATTGTTGAAGAGCAGCTTAATTTCAGCCCCAGTGGTGCTGGTGAGCATGTGCTGCTGTATATCGAAAAAACCGGCCAGAACACCCAGTATGTAGCAAAACAGCTGGCAGAACTGACCGGCTTGCGGGCTCGGGATATCAGTTACGCCGGATTAAAAGACCGCCATGCAATAACGCGGCAGTGGTTTTGTTTTAAGTGGCCGATTAAGCTGGAGCTTAACTGGCAGCAATGGCCTTTGCCGGGCTGCCGTATTCTGCAGGTACAGCGTCACTACCGTAAACTGCGCTTGGGCGCGTTAAAAGCCAACCATTTTAACATTCGCTTGCGTAATGTGTCTGATGTCAGTGACGTCAGCCGGCGATTAGCGCTACTCAGCCAGGGCGTACCTAATTACTATGGTGAGCAGCGCTTTGGTATTAATGGTGGCAATTTAACGCTGGCGCAGCAGTTATTTAGCGGCCAGAGTATTGCTGATCGCAAATTGCGTGGCCTGGCCTTGTCTGCCGCCCGCTCTTTTGTTTTTAACCAGCAGTTGTCGGCGCGGATTGCTGCCGGTTTGTTTAATACTGTACTGGATGGCGATGTGCTGCAGCTTAATGGTAGTGGCTCGGTATTTCGCGCTCCCCAGGCCGATGCCGTGCTGCAACAGCGCTGTGATGCGCAGGATGTGCATATCACCGCCAGCCTGGCTGGTATGGGCGAGCCTATGGTAAGCGGTGCCGCTGCCGCCTTTGAGCAGCAAGTATTACAACAGCTGCCGGTGCTGGTGCAGGGGCTGGTTGATTATCGCTTAAAGGCTGAGCGGCGCGCGATACGTTTATTGCCACAGCAACTCACCATGCAGCAGCAGGGCGCGGATATCGATTTACGTTTTGCCCTGCCAGCAGGCTGCTTTGCCACCAGTGTGCTGCGAGAGTTGGTGAACTATCGCGATTGTGGCGGCAAAGTCACTGAATTGGAGTAGTGAATGCGAATTCTATTGAGTAACGATGACGGTGTGCATGCCAAAGGTATGCAGGTATTGCAGCAGGCACTGAGCCAAATCGCTGAAGTAACCACTGTCGGGCCAGATCGTAATTGCAGCGGGGCCAGTAATTCACTTACGCTGATTAACCCGCTGCGGGTGCAACAGATGGAAAACGGCTTTATGGCAGTTAACGGCACGCCTACCGATTGTGTGCATCTTGCTATCAGCCAGTTGCTGGATTTTACCCCCGACTTAGTGGTTGCCGGCATTAACCATGGCGCTAATTTAGGCGATGATGTGCTGTATTCCGGCACGGTGGCGGCGGCAACCGAAGGCCGGCATCTGGGCTTGCCGGCAATAGCCGTATCACTGGCCGGGCGTGATGAAGAGCACTTCGCTACCGCTGCTTATGTTACCGTGCAGGTAATTAAAAAGCTGAAATCCCAGCCTTTACCCGCTGATCAAATTTTAAACATCAATGTTCCGGCGCTGCCGATTGAGCAGCTAAAAGGTATTCAGGTGACCCGGCTGGGCCGGCGGCATAAGGCTGAAACCATGACCAGCGCCACCGATCCCTGGGGCCGTAAAATATACTGGTATGGCTCCTTAGGGCCGGAGCTTGATGCCGGCGAGGGCACCGACTTTTTTGCAGTGGCAAATGGTTATGCCTCTATTACGCCACTGCAAATTGATATGTCCGCCTATAAGAGCATGGACAGATTACAACAATGGTTAGAGGGGATTTGTTTGTAGTATGGCTGTTGCAACCTCACGCAGCGCTGCGGTGCTGGCGCAAAAATTACACAGCGAAGGCATTACGCAGCCGCAGGTACTGGCGGCTATAGCCAATACCCCCAGGCATTTGTTTGTTGAAGCGGTGCTGGCACATAAAGCTTATGAAAATACCGCCTTGCCGATTGGCCAAGGCCAGACTATTTCGCAGCCTTATATCGTTGCCCGGATGACTGAACTGCTGCTACAGGATAAAGCCGCTGGAAAACTGCTGGAAATTGGCACCGGTTCTGGCTATCAAACCGCTATTCTGGCGCGGTTATTTCCACATGTCTGCAGTGTTGAGCGCATTAAAGCCTTGCAGTTTCAGGCTAAGCGCCGTCTGCAGCAGCTGGACTTGCACAATGTATCAATGAAACATGGCGATGGCTGGCAGGGCTGGCCAAGTAAGGCGCCCTTTGACAGCATTATTGTCACTGCGGCGCCCACCGAGGTGCCGGTAGCGCTGTTGCAACAGCTTAGCGAGGGCGGCCGCTTGGTTATTCCGGTGGGTGCCCAGGAGCAGGTGTTGCGGGTCTATCAGCGCAGTGGCGATGACTTTAGCTGCCGCGATATCGAAGCGGTGCGGTTTGTGCCATTAGTGCCGGGCGAACTGGCCTGAGCAAGGAAAGGTGATGCAGTATATTCAATGGATTATTAAAGGGTTGGCGATGGGCGCTGCCGACGTGGTGCCCGGTGTATCTGGCGGCACACTGGCCTTTATTCTGGGTATTTATGAGCGGCTGCTGGCGGCGATCAGTAACTGTAACCTGGCTGCGCTGCATTTGTTGCTCCGCGGCCGCGTCAGGCAAGCCTGGCAGCAGATAGATGGCACTTTTCTGTTGTGTCTATTCGGTGGCGTCTTACTGAGTATCTTTTCGCTGGCCGGTGTTATTACCTATTTGCTGGTGCACCGGCCTATCCCATTGTGGGCACTGTTTTGTGCGCTGATTATCACCGCCTTGCCCCATCTGTGCGCCAGTGTACGCTGGAATGCCTGGCGTTTGTTGTTGTGCGCACTGGGTGTAGTGTTTGCTGTGCTGGTGGGCATGCTGACACCGCGTGAGCTGGAACCGCAGGCCTGGATGTTCTTTGTCGCCGGTGCAGTGGCGATTTGTGCGATGATTTTACCCGGCATTTCTGGCAGCTTTATTCTATTGATGTCTGGTATGTATGCGCCGGTGTTGCTGGCTGTAACACAGTTGCAATTGGGCATCTTGTCATTATTTATGCTGGGCTGCATTATTGGTTTGTTAAGTTTTTCGCGCTTGCTGAACTGGTTGCTTCGGCACTACCATGATGCCAGCCTGGCGCTATTGATTGGTGTGGTGATCGGCGCCCTGTACCGTATCTGGCCCTGGCAGGCCGGACAGCAGCTGTATTTGCCCTGGCATTACGCCAGCGAAGTGGGCCCGGCCGATGGCCTGGTTGCAGCATTAAGTGCCCTGGCGGGTGTCGCGTTAATGCTGTTATTGCTGAATATGGAAAAATGGCTGCAAGTGGCCAGCCAACCGGTATCGACGCCAGACTGAAAAGGAGCCAGCTATCCGTTGTTCTGCTAAGCACACTGCAAAAACAGGGAGTCACTTAATGCTGTGTCATGCCGGCAAGCTGGGGATATTACTCTTGCTGTTCGTGCTGCAGGGCTGTTCGTCGCGCACGGCACCGGCACCGGTCACCACGCTGGAGCTTAGAGAGAATTTTTATCAGCAGCGCAACCGAGGTAGCTTAAATGCCAGCAGTTATAAAGTGCAGCGCGGCGATACCCTGTATGCCATTGCTTTTCGTGCCGGTAAAGATGTACGTGAACTGGCGGGCATTAACGGCATTGCCAGCCCTTACACCATTTACCCGGGCCAAACGTTAAAACTGAGCGGCAGTGTCAAAAAACCGGCCAGCAAGCGCGCTGTTGTCAGCAAAAAGGCGCCAACGCCAACACAAAATACAAATAAGAATAATTCAAGCCAAGTAAAATCAAATAGTTCGGTAAAACCGGCTAAACCTGTTGCACCAAAAAATCAAAAGGGTTATGTTCAGACAGGTGTCAATAGCGATAAAAAAACCGCGAATCCTACCTTAAATAGGGATTTAGTGCAATGGCAGTGGCCGGTTAAAGGTAAAATTATTTCCGGCTTCTCGCATCAGCAGCATGGTAATAAAGGGGTGGATATCGCCGGTCGCGAAGGCAACAGGGTTAATGCCGCCGCCAGTGGACAGGTGGTTTACGCCGGTAATGCGCTGCGTGGGTACGGCAACTTAGTGATTATTAAACACAATGATGATTATCTAAGCGCTTATGCCCATAACCGCACATTGCTGGTAAAAGAAAAGCAGATGGTAACGGCAGGGCAGCAGATCGCAGAGTTGGGCAGTACTGATGCCACCGATCCGCGTCTGCATTTTGAAATTCGGTTTCGTGGCAGCTCCGTTGACCCGTTAAAATATTTACCAAAATAATAAGATCGAACATAAGTATTATCAGGAATGGATGCGATAGCGCTTGCAAAGCCCCAACACCCTGTAGACGTGGGAGAAAGGATATGGGACAAAAAAGTGACGATGAAGTAGTAGAGTATAAAGACGACGATTTAACAGACGATGTACTGCTGGAAGATGACACTGAACCAGATGCGGCTGCATTGGCACAGGAAGACAGCATTGCTGATGATATTTTTGCCCGTGATGACAGCCACAAGGCGATGGACGCCACACAAATTTACCTTGGTGAAATCGGCTTTTCGCCGTTACTTTCTGCTGAAGAGGAAGTGTATTTTTCCCGTCTGGCGTTAAAAGGTGATCAGGCTGCGCGCAAGCGCATGATTGAAAGCAATTTACGTTTAGTGGTTAAAATTGCCCGCCGCTATATTAACCGCGGTTTAGCCTTGCTAGATCTGATTGAAGAGGGCAATCTGGGCCTGATCCGCGCAGTAGAAAAGTTTGACCCCGAGCGCGGCTTCCGCTTTTCTACCTATGCTACCTGGTGGATCCGTCAAACCATTGAACGGGCCATTATGAACCAAACCCGCACCATACGTTTACCTATTCATGTGGTGAAAGAGCTGAATATCTACCTGCGTGCGGCCCGTGAGTTGTCGCAGAAGCTGGACCATGAACCGACACCGGAAGAAATTGCCTTTTCGTTAGACAGGCCGGTAGAAGAAGTGCGTAAAATGCTGAAGTTAAATGAAAAAATAACTTCAGTGGATACCCCGGTTGCCGGCGCGTCAGAAAAGCAATTGCTGGATGTGATCGCCGATGAAAAGGAGCTGGGGCCGGAAACTGAGCTGCAGGATGAAGATATCCGCCAGCATTTGGTGGTGTGGTTAAATGAACTAAACCCAAAACAACGCGAAGTGTTGGCACGGCGCTTTGGTTTGCTGGGCTATGAGCCATCGACCCTGGAAGATGTTGGCCATGAAATTGGCTTAACCCGGGAGCGGGTGCGGCAAATTCAGGTAGAGGCGCTACGCCGTCTGCGTGAAATTGTGACCCATCAGGGCCTGAATATTGAAACCCTGTTTCAGGAATAAAGCTATTTAACCCCGGGTTCAGGGCGCTTCAGGCGCCCTGCCTGTTTTTAAGGTGCTGTGTCAGCAAAGCGCTGGCGTCACAGATATGTTGTTGCAGTAAATGGCAGGCGGCATCGGTCTGGCGTTGACGCAGCAGGTTGATCAGCTGTTGATGCTCTGCAGCGCTGGTATCGGTATAAGCCAGTACCTGCTCCTGATAACCCAGATAACGCGCCACCTGTTGGTGCAGTTGATCCAGCAGGCGCAGTAAGTGTACTTTGCCGCAAGGCTGGTACAACAGGCGGTGAAATTGCCAGTTTAACTCGCCGCGCTGATAGCTTGGCATATTCGTCTGCTGCGCCAGCTGGCGTAATACATCTTCTGCTTGTCCAAGTTGGCTGAAACTAAGCTCAGACGCCGCCAGGCGCAATGCCAGTGGCTCCAGTTGCAGCCGTAGCATACACAGCTCTTCGGCTTCAGCCACGCTAAAAGGGGCCACCTGCATACCGGCTTTACCATGGGCGCTTAGCCAGCCTTCGCTGATTAGCTGTTGCTGTGCATCGCGCACGACGATGCGGCTAACGCTATAGTGCGCTGCCAACTGCTGTTGGGTCAGCACCTGCGCCGGCGCCCAGTGCTGCAGCTGAATATCCTGCTTTAATTGCTGATACAGTTGCTGTTTCTTCAGCATTAGCGTCTCCGGCTATTGAGCAATAACAAGCTGATAGCGCCGGCGACAATGCCCCAAAATGCCGCGGCTATGCCAAGGAAACTGACACCGCTGGCGGTGACGAGCAGCGTGATAATGGCCGCTTCGCGATGTTCTCCTTCTGCCGTGGCAACGGCCAGATTGGCGCCTATGGTACCAAGCAGTGCCAGGCCAGCCAGGGCCGCAATCATTTCGCCGGGGAAGGCAGCAAATAAGGCCACGACAGTCGCGCCGGCCAAACCAAACAGCAGATAAAATACTCCGGCCGCGATACCGGCGATATAGCGTTTGTCTTTATCCGGATGCGCTTCAGCACCCGTGCAGATGGCCGCGGTAATAGCAGCCAGATTAATGGAAAACGCGCCCCAGGGCGCCAGCATTAGGGTAGCGACGGCGGTACTGCTAATCAGCGGTGACACCGGGGTGTGATAGCCACTGCTGCGGATCACGGCAACGCCGGGGATATTCTGCGATGCCATGGTAACGAGCAGCAGCGGCAGCCCCACGCCGAGTAAGGCGCTGAGTGACCAGTGTGGCGTGATCCAGACCGGTGTGGTAAGGCTCAGTGTTATCGCGCTGTAGTCAAATTGGCCTTGCAGCAAGACACCGGCCAAACCGGTAACTAAAACCCATAAAATGGCATAGCGTGGTGAAAAGCGTTTCGCCAGCAAGTAACTTAAACACATCAGGCCAACCAGCAGCAGTTGCTGTTGCAGCGAGGTAAAAATAGTCAGGCCAAATTGCAGTAAAATACCGGCCAGCATAGCGCTGGCCAGTGGTAGCGGAATTAACCGGGTCAGTTTATCAAACCAGCCCGTTAAGCCAATAATAACGCCAAGTGCGGCGGTAAAGATAAATACCGCTGTGGCTTCATGGATGGTTAGCCCCTGCAGGCTGGTCGCCAGCAGCGCCGCCCCCGGCGTAGACCAGGCAGTAATAACCGGCGCTTTGTAATACCAGGATAAACCAATACAAGTAGCAGCCATGCCAATGCCCAGTGCCAGCAACCAGGAGGCCATCATGTCTTGTGTGGCTCCTGCGGCAGCGGCGGCCTGTAACACTATCGCCACCGAACTGGCAAAGCCAACCAGCACGGCGACAAAGCCGGCGACCACGGCCGACAGACTCAGATCTTTAATCAGCATAAACTTGCTCGAGCAGTAAAAAGTATACTTAATTTAAAATGTATACATTTTTTGTCAAGCTAAAAGCTGCTTTGTTATGAGCGCTTCAGCGAGAATCGGTTTACCCTAAGCTAACCGTTGCAGGCCTGGATGGCCGAATCGAGCCCCCAGGGATGGGTTCACGGCGTGTTGGCGTGGGTATGCCGGTTCGTGGCATTAAACTACAGCTCTTGTTTCAATTTGTACAACAGCTCCAGCGCCTGACGGGCGCTTAAGTCGTCCGGGTTTATATCGCGCAGCTGCGCTACTACCGGGTGTTCGGCGTCCAGCAGGCTTAGCTGTGGTTGCGCGGCGACAGGAGCTGGCTTTGCTGCTGCGCTGTTGCTGTGCTGTTCCAGTTCACTCAGTTTATGCCGTGCGTGCTTAATAACGGCTTTCGGTACACCTGCCAGCTGAGCGACCTGCAAGCCAAAGCTTTTGCTGGCAGCGCCTTCCTGTACATGGTGCATAAATACGATATCGTCGCCATGCTCTACCGCATCCAGATGCACATTGGCCAGGTTGGGCAGTTGCTCTGCCAGTTCTGTCAGCTCAAAGTAATGTGTGGCAAACAAGGTTAAGGCTTTAATCTTGCTGGCCAGATAGTCAGCGCAGGCCCAGGCTAAACTTAAGCCATCAAAGGTGCTGGTCCCGCGGCCTATTTCGTCCATCAGCACCAGGCTGTGCTCAGTGGCATGGTGCAAAATGGTGGCGGTTTCGGTCATTTCTACCATAAAGGTTGAGCGGCCGGAGGCCAAATCGTCTGAGGCACCAATACGGGTAAAAATGCGATCGACCGGGCCAATAATGGCCTTATCGGCCGGCACAAAGCAACCAATATAGGCCATCAGCACGATAAGGGCAGTTTGGCGCATATAGGTGGATTTACCGCCCATATTGGGGCCGGTGATCATCAGCATCCGCCTGTTGCTGGTTAAACTTAGCGGGTTGGCAATAAAGGGCTCACTCAGCACCTGCTCGACAACTGGGTGGCGGCCTTGTTCCAGCTCGATGCCGGTCGTGGCGCTAAGTTGCGGCCGGCTGTAGTTTAAGCTGTCGGCGCGCTCGCTAAAGTTACATAGCACATCCAGTTCGGCCAGCGCTTGCGCCAGCTGCTGTAGCATCGCCAGATGGGGCGCCGTTAAGTCAAACAGCTGTTCATATAACTGTTTTTCCAGCGCTAAGGCTTTGCTCTGGCTGCCCAGTACTTTGTCTTCGTATTCTTTTAACTCCGGAATGATATAGCGCTCGTTATTTTTAAGGGTCTGGCGGCGCACATATTCCGGCGGTACTTTCGTATCAGCGCTGCGGCCCGTTTCAATATAGTAGCCATGCACGCGGTTAAAGCCGACCTTTAACGACGCTATGCCAGTACGCTCACGTTCGCGCAGCTCCAGTTGCTCTAAATAATCGGTTGCCCCTTGCGATAAGGCCCGCCACTGATCCAGCTCGGCATCATAGCCCGGCGCTATAACACCGCCGTCGCGAATAAGTACGGGTGGAGTGTCGACAATGGCGCGTTCTAACAGTTGACACAAGTCGGGCAAGGGCGCGGCCGAGCGGCTGATCTGCTGCAGCAAACTGCTTTGCAATAGACCAAGCTGCGGTGTCAGCTGCGGCAATTGCTGTAACGCCTGACGCAAACGGGCAAAGTCGCGCGGTCTGGCGCTTCTCAGTGCTAAGCGGGCAATGACCCGCTCTATATCACCAATCTGTTTTAGCAGCGGCTGCAGGGTGTCATAGTGACTGTCTAATTCGGCAACGGCATCTAAGCGGGCATTAACCTGTGCCTGATCCCGTAGCGGGGCATGGATCCAACGTTTTAGCAGGCGCGAGCCCATGGCAGTTTGGCTGCGGTCCAGCACAGCGGCCAGAGTATGTTCGTAGTTACCGGCTAAATTTTGCGTCAGTTCCAGATTGCGCCGGGTAGCGGCGTCCAGCACGATATTATCCTGACTACGCTCGAGCGCAATGGCGCGAATATGCGGCAAGGCAGCGCGCTGAGTGTCTTTAACGTACTGCATCACGCAGCCGGCGGCCATTAATGCCACCGGCGCGTCTTCGACGCCAAAACTGAGCAAATCTTTAGTGGCAAACTGCTGGCATAGCAAACGTTTGGCGGTGGCTTGTTCAAACTCCCACATGGGGCGACGGCGCGCGCCTTTGCGTTTTTCGACCAGATTAAGGTCGGTAAAGTCTTCCGGATAGAGCAGTTCTGCCGGGTTTAACCGCTGTAGCAAGGCGGCTAAATCGTCACTGTTATCTACCTGATTCAGTAAAAAACGGCCGCTGCTGATATCCAGCTGCGCCAGGCCGTACTGACCACGTAACTGAGCAATGGCACACAGCAAATTGTCCTGCCGTTCATTCAGCAAGGCCTCATCGGTTACCGTGCCGGGGGTAACAATGCGTACCACTTTACGTTCAACCGGCCCTTTACTGGTCGCCGGATCGCCGATTTGCTCGCAAATAGCGACTGACTCACCCAATTGCACCAGACGGGCTAAATAGCCCTCAACGGCATGATAAGGCACACCCGCCATCGGAATAGGGGTGCCGGCACTTTGGCCGCGCTTGGTCAGCGAGATATCTAATAACGCCGAGGCACGTTTTGCATCATCAAAAAATAACTCGTAAAAATCGCCCATCCGGTAAAACAGTAAAATATCCGGATGTTCGGCTTTTAATCCCAAATATTGCTGCATCATCGGGGTATGTGCGCTTAAGGCTTGCTCCGTTTTCGTCTGTGACGGCATAATGGCGTTCTGTATTCTCTGTTGGATAAAATATGACGGTCGCAGCAGACAGCCTGCAGCTGGCGACAGAATTAGGCCAGCTATTATTACGGAAAAAGTACAGTATCACCACTGCTGAATCCTGTACCGGTGGCGGTATTGCCTATTGGCTAACCGCTGTGCCTGGCAGTTCGGCTTATGTCGACCGTGGCTTTATTACTTACAGCAATAAAGCCAAGCAACAACTGCTGGCTGTACGCAGTGCTACCTTATTGCAATTTGGCGCTGTTAGCGAAGAAACGGTACGTGAAATGGCGCAGGGCGCCGCCAAAGCCGCTAATGCGGATATGGCCATAGCGGTATCAGGCATTGCCGGGCCTGATGGTGGCTCGGTGTATAAACCGGTAGGCACTGTCTGTTTTGGTTTTTGTCTGAATGGCAACCTGGCCAGCAGCCAGCTGGTGTTTGCCGGTGATCGCGCGCAAATTCGTCAGCAAGCGATAGATTACGCCCTGAAACAAAGCATCGAGCTGTTGACAGCGTTAGCAAACTAGACTACTGTACGAGCATACAGTGTTAATTGTCCGGCATCCCCGGCTCAACCATGGATATAAAAATGGACGACAATAAACAAAAAGCGCTTAGCGCCGCTTTAGGCCAGATTGAACGCCAGTTTGGTAAAGGCTCAATTATGCGTTTGGGTGACAGTACAGCGCTGGATATTGCTGCAGTATCTACCGGCTCACTCGGCTTAGATATTGCCCTTGGCATCGGCGGCTTACCTTATGGCCGCATTGTAGAAATATACGGCCCTGAATCATCAGGTAAAACCACCCTTACATTACAAGTCATTGCCGAAGCGCAAAAAGCCGGTAAGACCTGTGCCTTTATCGATGCTGAGCACGCGCTGGATCCGGTTTATGCGAAAAAGCTTGGCGTGAATGTCGACCAGTTACTGGTATCTCAGCCGGATACCGGTGAGCAGGCACTGGAAATTTGCGACATGTTGGTGCGCTCAGCTGCGGTAGATGTGGTGATTGTCGACTCGGTTGCGGCACTGACGCCCAAAGCGGAAATTGAAGGTGACATGGGCGACAGCCATATGGGCTTGCAGGCGCGGTTAATGTCGCAGGCACTGCGTAAGTTAACGGCCAATATTAAACGCTCTAACACGCTGTGTATCTTTATCAACCAGATCCGTATGAAGATCGGTGTTATGTTCGGTAACCCGGAAACCACCACCGGCGGTAATGCGCTGAAGTTCTACGCCTCAGTGCGGCTGGATATCCGCCGTATTGGCTCGGTAAAAGAAGGTGATGAGATCACCGGTAATGAAACCCGGGTTAAGGTAGTGAAAAACAAAGTGGCGCCACCGTTTAAACAGGCAGAGTTTATTATTCAGTACGGCGCTGGCATTAATAAGCTGGGCGAGCTGATTGATTTAGGTGTAGCCCAGGGCTTAGTGGATAAAGCCGGTGCCTGGTATGCGTATCAGGGCAACAAGATTGGTCAGGGTAAGGCCAATGCAATGAAGTTTTTAGCTGATAATCAGCCAATTGCCGATGAGATTGAAAAGGAACTGCGCGCCCGTCTGTTACTGAAACCGGGTGAAAAGCCGATAGAAGAGAGCATTCCTGAGGCGTTTGAAGCCGACTTATAAACGCTGTTCATCTAAGGTTAATAAAGCCAGCTTATGCTGGCTTTTTTTGTAATAATTTTTAGCTTGCTCTGTTGTGATGGCAGCGATAAGCTGTGGGCATCGCCAGTGTGGCGGCTCCTGTGAATATAAGCCTGCGGATAACGCTAGCCGGTGTAAAATAATGATAATAATAACAAGGCTATCCTTTTTTACGGTTTGTTTTGCGCTGCTTGGCTGCAAGGCTGATATCAGTGTGCAGGAAGAAACTGTCGATCCTGTGGTGCAGGAAATCGCCCTGGCCTTTGTAGAGCGGCCACTGTTAATCAATGAAGAAGAACCCTATCGCACCAGCCTGACGGATCCGACCGCTTTTAACCCCGGTGCCCGCCTGTTATTGAAGCAGAACGCTTTTGCCGAGTCGGCAGAAACTGAATTAACAGCCGGCTTGTTTGCCGATGACGCCTTATATGATGTTAAAGACCTGGTGGTATCACCCGATGGTATGATCTTGCTGTTTGCTTTGCGCGCACCAGCGCTGGATAACGTGCCGGATGAGCTGCAGCCGAAATGGGATCTGTGGCGTTACGATGTCGCCAGCCAGACCGTCAGCCCGGTTATTGCCGATGCGCAATTAGCGCAGCGGGGGCATGATATCACCCCGGCGTTTTTGCCCGATGGCCGGATCATATTTAGCTCTAGCCGGCAAACCACGTCGCGACAAATCCTGCTGGATGAATTTAAACCGCAATATACCGCGCTGGACGAAGATCTGAATGCACCGGCGTTTAACCTGCATGTGATGAACGCAGATGGCAGCGCTATAGAGCAGCTAAGTTTTAACCTGAGCCATGATCTGTACCCGGTGGTGCTGGAAGATGGCCATATTTTATACAGTCGCTGGGATAATCAAAGCGATCGCGCCATGTTTAACTGGTATCAGATGCGCCCGGATGGCAGCGAAAATCAGCTGGTATACGGCTGGCACTCGCACAACAGCGGCGCAGAGCAATCCGCGGTTGAATTTACCAAAGCGATAGTGCTGGCTGATGGCAGCGTGTCTTTGGCGCTGAGCAGCACTGATGCACCTTATTACAACAGCTGGCCACAACGCGTGGCACTGACGCTGGCCAGTGATAATACCCAGGCGCTGGCCGGTGAAACCTTGAATGAGCCGGCGCAAACGCCGCTGTTTCCCTGGGCTTTTGACAACACCGGCCGCACTGAGCGCGCCGGTGCCATTAATAGCTATAGTCCGCTAAAAGATGGCAGCGGCCGCTACCTGGTAAGCTGGTCCCCGTGCCGATTGGTGCAAGACAATGTAGTGTTAAGTTGTGCTCAGGCCGCAGACAGCAGTGAGTTGGAATTGGCGCAGCCACTGTACGGCTTGTGGTTATTTGATACGCAGCTGCAGACCCAGGTACCGGTGCGCCCGGGCCGGGATGGCCTGCTGGTGACTGAGCCGGTGGTGTTGCAAGCTTCCCCGCAGTCAGCCTTTTTGCCAACAAACCCGCTATTAGACAGCACACTGGCCAGCGACAATGCAGCCATCTTGCATATTCGCAGCGTGTATGACTTTGCCGGCAACAGCAGTGTCGGGCTAAGCCAGTTAGCCGATCCGATGCAAACGAGCGCCAGTGAGCGGCCGGTGCGGTTTTTACGTTTGGTGCGTGGCGTGCCAATGCCACCGGAAGAAGTGCTGGATACACCAGATTTTGCCTTTGGGGTTAGCCGGCGCCAGTTAATGCGCGAGATCCTGGGCACCGTCGCGGTTGAACCCGATGGCTCGGTGCTGGTAAAAGTGCCGGCAAATGTGCCGTTTAACCTGGCGCTGCTTAATGCACAAGGGCAGGCGGTTTCACCGTTGCACCAGCAATGGCTTACGCTACGCCCCGGTGAAACACGTAGCTGCAACGGTTGTCACAGCGCAGACAGTACAGCACCCCACGGCAGAGTGGATGGCGCGGGTGAGGCTGAGCCGGCCAATGCCGGCGCTACTGCGGTAGGCCCCTTTAGCAATACTAACCCTCAACTGGTTGCCGAGCCCGGAGAAACCATGGCGCAAACCGCCGCCAGGTTAAATGGCATCCCTGAGTTGGCTGAAGCGCTGGTTTATCTGGATATCTGGACCGATCCGGCCCGGCGCGCGCCAGATCCGGCCATTAACCTGAGTTTGCAGGATTTAACGACAGCACAACCAGAAGGCGTAGCCTGCTTTGAACAATGGTTGGCCAGTTGCCGGCTACGAATAGATTACCCCAGCCATATTCAGCCGTTATGGAGCGCAGATCGGCGTCAGTTTGATGCACAGACAAACGAACTGATTGCCGACAGAACGTGCGTCAGCTGCCACAGTCGCAGCGATGCTGATGGCAATCCGCGGCTACCGGTGGCCCAGCTGGAGCTGGACGCCGAGCCATCAGACTTACAGGCAGAGCATTATCGCAGTTATCGCGAATTGTTAAGCGCAGATAACGAACAAGAGCTGGTTGGTGGCGTGTTGGTTGATCGCCTGGTGCAGGCCCGTGATGCCGACGGCAATCTGTTATTTGTCACCGATGAGGACGGCAATCTGGTATTGGATGACAATGGCCAACCGATACCGCTGATGGTTACAGTGACAGTGCCGGCAAGCTTAACTGCCGGTAGTGCGTTACAAAGTGAGGTTTTTTTCCGTTTGTTTACTGCCGGTGGCAGCCATCAGGGCGATTTAACGGCGGCCGAGTTAAAGCTGCTGACCGACTGGCTGGACATTGGTGCCCAGTATTACAACTCGCCCTTCGCGGTGCCGGAGCAGTAGATGAGAGGCTTAATACTGCTGCTATTGACGATAGTCAGTCTGTCTGTTGGCGCCGACGACATCAGCGTTCGCGTTAACACAGACTTTGTGAATCTGCATTCCGGCCCGGGCCGGGGATACCCGATCTTGCAGGTGGCGCTCAAAGGTGAGCCGTTAACGCTGCTGAGTAAAAGGACGGATTGGGTGCAGGTGGTGTTTAAACAACAACGTTACTGGCTGGCGCGCGCAGATCTGGCGGCGCTGGTTAGTGCTGAGCAACAGCATTTTAGTATCAGCGATAACCGGCTGGATGACTATCAACAGCGCCGGTTTGAACTGGGCGCGATGTTCGGTGATTTTAACGGCAGCAGTTTTTATCAGTTGTCGGTGGCGTATTTATTCAGCGAGTTTGTCCACACTGAGCTGGCGCTGGGGCAGGCCAATGGTGAGCAAGCCGACAATGTGTCGGCAGAGTTAAGTGTTTATTTAAGCCCGATGCCACACTGGCATTTATCGCCCTATTTTGGCATCGGTGCTGGGGTGCTACGCACGACGCCGCGCACTGTGTTGGTACAAACCCCGGATCGTAACAATGCCCTGGCCAGTACCGAACTTGGCTTGCGTTATTATGTCAGCCGCAATTTTATCGCCCGCGCCGGTTACCGGCGTAGCGTGATCGTCACCGATCGCAATGACAACGAAGAGATAGACACATGGAAACTTGGCTTCAGCGTATTCTTTTAATACTTGGTTTAACGCCGCTGCTGCTGCAGGCGCAGCAAGTAGAGCCAGAAATTGAGCGCAATCTGATCAGTGAAGATGTGCTAGATAGCGAGAACTGGCTGCTGGGCGTGCGAGCGGGGGTGCTGAGCATTGAAGACTTTGGCAGTAGCGCGCTCGGTGCGCTGCAGTTGAGTTATCAGATTAACGAAGATTTTTATCTCAGCGCCGAGTATGCGATGGCAAAGGCAGGCCGTACCTCGTTTGAAGAACTCAGTGGCGCCGCACCACTGCTAACCGATGAACAGCGTAAATGGCACTATTACGGCGCGCATCTGGGGTATGTGGTGTTACCCGGTGAGGTGTTTTTAAACCGCGACTATGCGCTAAACAGCGGCCTGGCCGTGTTTGCCGGTGGTGGTAACGTCGACTTTGCCGGCGACAAGGTATTTGCGCTGCATCTGGGCAGCCAGTTTAGGCTTTACGCCACGGACTGGCTGGCGCTAGAGCTCACCTTTAGCGACTATATTTTTGAAACCACCATACTGGCGCGCAGTAAAACCACCCATAATCTCAGTCTGGCGCTGGGATTAGCGGTCTATTTTTAGTGCTGTTGTCGCAAAATACAGGAGATCATATGAAGTTTTGTATTATCGGTTTGTTACTGGCGCTATGGGGCGCACCGTTGGCCGCAGCCTCAGCGCCGGATTTCACACTAAAAGCACTGGATGGCACTAACCTGCGCTTAGCCGAGCAGCGCGGCGACATTATGCTGATTAACTTCTGGGCCAGCTGGTGCGGCCCTTGTATTCAGGAAATGCCGGCGCTGGATAAACTGGCGCAGAAATACCGCATGCTGGGCGTACAGGTGTGGGGGGTAAATGTGGAAAACGACAGCGCCGCAGCTAAGGCGTACTTAGCCAAGGTGCAGGTAGGCTTTCCGGTGTTATTTGATGTCGATAACAGCGTATCAGAGGCATATCAGGTGGCGGCGATGCCAACCACTGTCATTGTTGACAAAAATGGTAGCGTACGCAGCGTGCACCGTGGTTATCAACCCGGGTATGAGAAAAAGTATGAAAACGATATTAAAGGTTTGCTGCGTGAATAAGGGCCGGGCACTTTGCCTGTTGTCACTGGCGCTGTCAGGCTGTGCCAGCCTTGAACCCTGGGTAAAACCTTATGAGCGTGACAAACTGGCTGATCCTATTATGGCCTTTGGCCGCCATCCGGTGGCGTTGCAACATATCGTGCATGTGCAGGATTCCCGTGAGGCGGCCAAGGGCGCCAATGGCAGTGGCGGAGGCGGTTGTGGCTGTAACTAGGCTGCTGTTATTGCTATTGCTTAGCGCGGCGGCGCAGGCCGCGGTATTGCCGCAGGACAGGGTTGATCTGATGTACCACGGTTATCAGGGCGGTGGTGTGTCTATTGATGGCCCGGCGCTGATGCTGCGCAAAAAGGTCGGCCAGTCGGTGTCGCTGTCGGCCTATTATTATGTTGATACCGTATCCGGCGCCTCTATTGACGTGCAGGCTACCGCCTCGGCATATACCGAGTCGCGGCATGAAAAACGGCTGGGGGTCGATTATCTGGCCGGCAACAGTATCCTCAGCCTGAATTATGCCCAGAGTGACGAAGATGATTACAACGCCAAATCCATGTCTTTTGCCATAGCGCACGATACTTTTGGCGGTATGACGACGCTTAGCCTTGAGGCCGGTTTGGGCGATGACAGCGTCGGGCGCAATGGTGATGCCAGTTTTAGCGCCGATGTTAAACGGAACAATTATAAACTGGGCTGGACTCAGGTGCTTAGCAGCCGCTGGATAGCGGCGCTGAATATGCAGGTTGACCTGGACCAGGGTTTCTTAAATAACCCGTATCGCAGTGTACGCTTTCGGGATGCCAGCCAACCACTGGGCTACGGTTACCAAAGTGAAGTGTATCCGAATACCCGCAATGCGGTGGCGGTTTCGCTGGTAAACAAAGTGTACTTGCCGTATCGCGCTGCGCTGAGCCTGAACCTCAGGCATTACCAGGACAGTTGGGATATCCGCGCCTTTGACGCTGAACTGGACTATGTGCACCCGCTAAGCGCGAGCTGGACATTGGATGCCAAACTGCGCTGGTATCAGCAGGGCCAGGCAGAGTTTTATCGCGATCTGTTTGACTTTGCCAACCAGCAAAACTTTATGGCGCGCGATAAAGAGCTAAGTGAATTTAACAACCTGACCCTGGGCGTTGGCGCCAGTTATTTATTGCCGAGCTGGGCATTCTGGCCGGACGCCAAACCCGAGCTGAACCTGCAATGGGATCATATTCGTTTTAATTACCATAATTTTCGCAATGTCACGATAACCGATGCTGAACCTGGGCTGGAGCCCTTATACCGGCTGGATGCTAACGTGATACGGGCGTTTTTCAGCCTTTACTTTTAGCAGGATTTAATAATGAGAACGCTATTTTTAACCGGAATATTGTGGCTGAGTATGCTGGCCAATGCCAACACTGTGCCGGCAGCTGATCAATTGGAGCAGCTGAAACAACAGGTGATCGAGCTTAATCGCGAGCTGTTTTTGCTGGAAGAAGAATTATTGTTTCCACCACAAACGCAACTGGCGGTTTTTGTTTCGGTTGACAGCGGACAGTTTTTTCAGCTCGACAGCGTTGAACTGCTGTTGAACCACAAGCCCATCAATGCCCACTTGTATACCACACAGCAATGGAGTGCGCTGAAACGCGGCGCCATTCACCCGTTGTACAAAGGAAATATTAAAGCCGGAGAGCATCAGTTGACGGCCGTGTTCGTTGGCAAGGGGCCGGATAACCGTGACTATCGCCGCGCGGTCAGTTACCCCTTTACCAAAGCTGAAGACGCTGTTTTGCTGGAGCTGCAGATTAATGATCGCAGCAGTGACTACCAACCTGATTTTGTCGTGCAGCCATGGTCAAACGACTAAAGCCTTTGCTGTTGCTGACGCTGATGCTGCCATTGCCCTGGGTGGCAGCATCGGCGCAGACAACGCTCAGTGACAAACACTATCGCCTGGCCGCGTGGTCATTTTATTTGCAGCAGCCAGAGCAGGCGCTGGAGCGCCTGCAGCTGGCACCAGAGCAGGATGCCCGCACTCAGCTGCTGGAAGCCGGCTTATATCTGCAGCTGGGTATGCCGCAACGGGCAGCCTATCTGCTGCAGCAGTTGTTAACTGCGGGAAATGAAGGCGCGTCGGCCTTGCCTCTGGCGCTGCGTAACGCCGCCTTACTGCAATTTGCCCGCTATCAACTGGAAACCGGTAACAAACCCCAGGCACAGCACTACCTGGCACAAGTGAATATTGGCATCGATCAGCAGTGGCTCGGCGAGCAGCAACTGCTAAGCCAACTGGTCAAATGGCCGGATATCGCCCTGCCTGAGACGCCGCAGTTTGCCCTGTTAGCCAGACAGAGTGAAATGCCATACATTGTCAGTAATCAGGCGTTAGTGCTGGCGAAATCCGGTCAGACTGATCTGGCACTGCACTGGCTGGCGCAACTGCAAAACCAGTTAGCCGTGCCTCAGCAGCAGGGTTTTTGGTCGTTGCTGTTTAGTGGTCAGTGGCGGTTATTAACCAAACCCGACGGTTTTGTCTATCCGGCACAGGAGCAAACGGCACTGCAGGATTATCTGGCGTTGCTGCAGGCACAGTTGCATATCGAGCGGCAGGAGCTGGCGGCCGCGGATGCCATTTTGGCCAATTTTGCTGCCGACAGTGTACTCAGTGATACCGCATTACAGCTGTACAGCCATATTCTGACGCAGCAGCGCCACATTCCGGCATTATTAGCCGTACTGCAGCAGCAAATTAAACAGCAGCCGTTTAGCTTAACAGCCTGGCAGGCAGCCAGCCGTATCGGTGAACAGCTGGAGCGTGCAGCACAGCTGCACGATGCGCTTGGGGCTTATCACTGGGCTGAGCAGTATTATCAGCAACAGACGGAATTAATTAACCAACAAGCCAGGCCACTGCAGGTTAGCCAGTTGCAACACGGCTTAGCACCCTGGCAACAATTGCAATTGGCAAATGACAATAACCTGTACCGGTTGCAACAAGATATCCTGGCGTTGCAGTATCAGCTGGCCAACGCACCTGAACGGCAGCAGCGGCTGGCACGGCTGACCGAGGTAACCACGTTTAAACTGGTACAGCAACAAGATTTACTTAGCACCCAGCTGCCGCAGCTGACGGCGAGGGCGCAGACATTAACGCAGCAATTTAACGCGGTACAACAGCAAATCGCCACGGCAGAGCAGCAACCTATGGCGCTTAGCCTATGGCAGGGCGAGGCCTACCAGCAGCTGAGCCGGTTAGAAAACGCCGAGCAGCGTTTTAGCCGTCTACCCGCAGATGCGCAGCAAGGCGCTGACTATGCCAAGCGCCTGGCCCGGCTACGCGGTTTGTTGCACTGGCAATACAGCGACACGGCGGCAGAGCGGCGCTGGCAACGCCAGCAGCAATTAACGGCGACAGACGCTAAGCTGGCAACGCTGCAACAACAACTACACACCTTAAACCGTCAGGGCAACCAAAGCCCACGCTTAACCGCAGTGCGTCAACGTTTAGCAGTGTTAAACGAACAGCAGCAACAACTCAACCTGGCATTGCTAAGCCAGCAGCAACAGCTGCTGGCCAGACTGAATCAGCAGTTGCAGCAGTTGCGGCAACAACAACTGGCCAGCCTGACGCAGTTACAGCGCCACAATAAAGAGGCGATGGCGCGGGTAATGGAAAGAGTATTGTTGCTGGCCGACAGTGACAGTGCAAAGATGGCGGAGGGGCAATGAAACATTGGTGCTATCCGCTTCATTGTCCGCGCCCCTTAACTGCTGTGGCCTTGTGTTGCAGCCTGATGTTAGGCTGCAGCAGCCCGGGCCCGCAAACTGTACGGCCCAGGCTTGCCGATCTGCCGGCATTCGACCGCAGCATGCTCAGCACGACACCGCCGGTGAGCGAGCAACAACTGGACAGCTTGTATCAGCAAATTCTGGCGCTGCAGCCTGCACCACAAACCCGGCAGAAAATTCTGTACCGCTTGTCGCAAATGCACACTAATCAGCTGGAGAGGCAAGACTTGCCGGTGGCGCAAGAGCAAGCCGCCCTGCAACAACTGGTGCAGCGTTATCAGCAGTTGCTGCAGGAGTACCCGACTGATCCGAACAATGAGCTGATCCGCTATCAGTTAGCGCGCAGTTATGATTTATTGGGTCAGCAACACGCCTGTCTGCAGCAGTTAGATAGCCTGTTGCAACAGTATCCTGACTCTGATTTTGCCGCTGAAGCCTGGTTTCGTAAGGCGGATATTCACTATAGCCTGGGCGATTACGACGCGGCCTTACCCGCCTTTCTGGCGGTATTAACCGCGGCAGATGTGGCGCTGGCGCAACATGCCCGTTATATGGCGGGCTGGAGCTATTTTAAGCTGCAACAGTTTGAGCAGGCCGATGAGCAGTTTTTACAGGTACTGGATCAAAGTTACACCGAGTTATTGCTCACTGAGCAGCAACAAGCTCAACAAAGCCTGCGCGAAGAAGTGCTGCGCACCTTAAGTATTTCGTTAAGTTATCAGCAACAGGGCAAAAGCCTGCAAGCCTTGCTACAGCGGGTACGCTACCAGCCTGGTGAGCGGCCGTTAGCGCTGCTGTCTGAACTGTATCAGGGCCTGGCCGAATTTCTGGCGGCGAAAGACTTGATGACGGCCAGCCTGGACACTTACCGGCTGTTTATTGCTGATTATCCGCATACTCTGACGGCCGCCCGTTTTCAGCTGCACATTATTCAGCAGCATTTAGCCAATGCTGATGCTGAGCAGGCACTGATAGCGCAGCAGCACTATATTGACTTGTTTGGCCCGCAATCTGCTTTCTGGCAACGCGCCGGGCATGACGCACTGGCCGAAGTGCAGCCACAG
Organism: Rheinheimera pleomorphica; assembly: GCF_011634895.1. GTDB lineage: Bacteria > Pseudomonadota > Gammaproteobacteria > Enterobacterales > Alteromonadaceae > Alishewanella > Alishewanella pleomorphica. The sequence goes on from NZ_SIRR01000003.1 coordinate 731,723, forward strand.
CTGTTGCAGTACCTGGATTACTTTGCCCGTAAACATTACGCCGCAGCGATTGCGCAACCAGCGGCGACGGCAGCAGAGTCCTTTAACACCGCTGCCGGCCTGTGGCAGGACATGCTGACAATATTGCAGTGGCCATCATTGCAGCAAGCCGGCGCTGCAGGTTATGCCGTCGACGATATCCGTTATCTGCTGGCAGAATCTTACGCCGGGGCGGCGCTGCCAGAGCAGGCGCTGGCACTGTATACTGAGCTTGGCTATGGCCCGCAGCTGACCGATGCCAGCTTATTTACTGCGCAGGATGCGGCCTATAAGGCGTTATTACTCAGTGCAGAACTGGCAGGTTTAACTGAGCGCAATGCGCTGCGGCTATGGCAACAGCAAAGCGATTTTGTTGCGACGCACAGTGCTCATCCGTCAGCGCAGCAAGTGGCGTTGCAACAACTACAGCAGCGCTACAGCGAGCAGGATTATTATGCGGTGCTGGCACACAGCAGCACTGTAACGCAATGGCCGCACGCGGCACAAAGCCAGGCCGAGCTGGTGCGCGAAGCGCAGTTTCTGCATAGTCAAAGCGAGTTAGCATTACAGCACTATGCTGCTGCCGAGCAAAGTATCATGCTATTGCTGGCCCAGCCCCTGGATAACACAAGGCGCAGCTTGTTGACAGAGCAGCTGGCCTCCAGCATTTACCAGCAGGCACAACAGGCAGATGCCAGTATGGACCAGGTGCAGCAGCATTTGCAGCGTCTGTTAACGCAGCTGCCCGATTCCGCTTACCACGAAGCTGCGGCATATCAGCAAATCAGCCTGTTGCGTAGCGCGCAAAACTGGACTGCTGCTATTTCGTTACTGCAGCGCTTTATTCAGCGCTATCCACACACTGAGCGCGGCATAGCGGCGAAAGCTCAGCTGTTAGACAGCTACGAACAGGCCGAACAGTGGGATAAGGCTGCGGCCGAGTTAAGCCGGCTGGCCGGCGCAGCAACAGCGCCTGCAGAGCAGCGAGAAGCGCTGTATCTGGCGGCGCAGTATTATCAGCGAGCCGGTTTGTCTGACCAGGCCGTGGCGGCCTGGCGCAGCTATGCCAATCGTTTTCATCAACCGCATCTGTTAGCGCAGGAAGCACGTTACCAGTTGGTGCAGCTGTATCAGAGCCGCGGCGATCTGTACCGGCAAAATTTTTGGCGCGACAAAATAGCGGCCTTTGAGCAGCAATTTGCCAGCGACGGTAATCAGCGCACGCAACAACTGGCGGCCCAGGCATTGCTGGAGCTGGGGCGGCATGAAAGCAGCTTGTTTGACGCCGTGCGGCTGGCGCACCCGCTGGCGCAGAGCCTGCAGAAAAAACGCCAGCATATGGCAGCAGCCATCAAACGCTATGAGCACAGCATGCAATATGGCATTGCCGGTTCACTCAGTGAAGCCCAGTTTCGCGTGGCACAGCTGTATCAACACATGGCGGCGGCTATCTTAGCCTCAGACCGGCCTAAAGGTCTGGATGAGCTGGCGCTGGAGGAATATGAGCTACTGCTGGAAGAGCAGGCTTATCCGTTTGAAGAACAGGCGATTGCCATTTACCAGCAAAATACCCGCCTGACACAACAGCAAGTGTGGGACAGCTGGATTGCGCAAAGTTTTCAGCGGTTGTCGCTGCTATTGCCGGCCAAATTTGACAAAACCGAAGCTTACAGTGGGGTAGCCGATGCCGCCTATTAGTCGTTTGCTGTTGTTAGCGCTGTGGGCAGGCGTGTCCGGCTGCAGCCAGTTGTTGCCTGCACCGGCTGGCCCTGCGGTTATAGCGGCGCAACAAGCGGTTGCCGAGCCTCAGCAACAAAGTTTGCCCACGCTTAGCGATGTGCAGCAGCAACAGTTTGCTCAGGCCAAACAGGCGCTGCAACAGGGCGATTTCAGCGCGGCAGCGACGCAGTTAACCAGTTTGTATAACGCACTGCCACAGGCGGCGGGTATTGGTTACAACCTGGCGCTGGCACAGTGGCAAAACGGCGAGGCAGAGCAGGCGCAGCAAACGTTGGCGCAGCTGGTGGCCGTGGCCGGCCATTACGCGCCGGCGCATAACCTGGCCGGTGTGCTGGCACGCCAGCAAGGCCATTTCCGCCAGGCTGAGCGGCATTTTCAGCGCGCCTTGCAGGCTGACGCCGGTTACGCTATCGCGCACAAAAATCTGGCATTTTTGTACGAGCTGTACCTGGGGCAGCTGCTACAGGCGCACTATCATTATCAACAGTATTTTAGCTTAACGCAGGACGAGCAGGCCAAAGTCTGGCTGGCGTTGTTGCAACAACAACTGGAGCAGCATGATGCGGAACATTAACGCGATATCAGCGGCGGCCTTATTATGCAGCAGCATGGTGCTGGCACAACAAAGCCAGTCGGTACAGATCGAAAGTACCATCAGTGGCAACCAGGAGCAGCCAAAGACCATTTATATTTTACCCTGGCAAAGTCCGGTCAGTGTGATCCGTATTCCGGGCCAACCGCTGGCACAGCAACAAACCGTATTGTCGCCGTTAGACCGGCAACAGTTTTTACGTTTTATCGCCTTGCAGCAGGGCAATACAGTAACAGTGCAAACTCAATCAATTAACCCAAAAGAGCAATAAGAGGATACTTTTCATGGAGTTGTTAAACGGCATAGTACGGTTTTTACAGGAAGGCGGTGTCTTTATTTATCCTATCGCCTTTATCCTGGTGCTGGGCATAGTGATCGCCGTTGAACGCTGGTGGTTTCTGCGCTCAGTGTATGGCGTGAACCAGCGGGCAATGCAGCAGGTGCAAACAGCAGTAGCCCAGGCAGACAGCAGCCGTATTTTGCAGCTGGCCCAGAGCAGCACCGCACCGCTACTGGCAATGCTGGCCAGCGGTGTACACCGGCTGCGCTCTTCGCAACGGCGTGAAGATATGGAATACGCCATGGAAGAAGTGGTGCTGGAGTACAGCTTGCGTTTGCAAAAACGCACCCCTTTTCTGGCAACCCTGGCCAATGTCGCAACGTTGCTGGGCTTGCTGGGTACCATTATGGGATTAATTGCCGCGTTCTCGGCCGTGGCCAATGCCGACCCGTCAGAAAAAGCCAGTTTGCTGTCATCCAGTATCTCAGTGGCGATGAACACCACGGCATTTGGCCTTATCACTGCTATTCCGCTGGTGTTTGTGCATGCGCTATTGCAGGGTAAAACGGCCAGCATTATCGATACCATGGAAATGGTGGGCATTAAGCTGATGAACAGTATCGCCAAACAAGCAGATGGTGGCCCGGATGATAAAGCGGCGTAAAGCAATACAGGCCGATGCCGAGCTTGATATCACGTCTTTTATGAACCTGATGATCGTACTGGTACCGGTGCTGTTGTTAAGCCTGGTGTTTGCACAAATTCGGGTGCTGAATATCCAGCTGCCGCCAGTAAGTGAGCAGCAGCTGCAGCAGGAGCAGCAACAACCGCAGCAACTGGAGTTGGAAATTCACCCGGACCGCTTGCGGCTGAATTATCCGGCCGGTGAACCCTTAAGAGTGTTTGCACTGACCGCGCAGGGCACCCTGGATTTTGCCGGTCTGAGCCTGTATTTGCAGGACTTAAAGCTAACGTTTCAGCAGCAGAATATTGATAAACAGGATATCACTATACTGGCGCCCGACGAGCTGGACTATCAGACGCTGGTGACGGCGATGGATACCGTGCGTTCGTTTAAAGCCGTGGTTGCCGCTCAGGTCGTCGACGCCGAGCTGTTTCCGCAAATAGCCCTGGGGCAGTTACCGCAGCCGGAGGCGACAGAATGAAGATGTCATTTCGCGCTAAGCGGTTAGAGCGGCAGAATCAGCGGCTGGCGCAGGCCAGCAAATTAAACCTGGTCGCGCTGATGGATATTTTTACCATACTGGTGTTTTTTCTGATGGTAAATCAGTCCGAAGTTAAAGTGTTGCAAAGTAATAAGGATATCAGTTTGCCCCGTTCGATATCAGAACAATTGCCGACGGAAAAAGTGATGTTAACCATTACCGCCAACGGTGTGCTGGTGCAGGGCAAGCCGGTATGGCAGGGCGATTGGCAACAAGACAGCAGCTTGTGGCTGCCGCAGTTAACGCAAGCACTAACTGCTGAGTTAAATTACCTGGCAAGCCGCGCCGGTGCACTTGATGAGGCGCAGCAAGCTGTGGGCCGGCCGCTGACTATCTTAGGTGATGCGGCCACACCCTATGGTTTGCTGCGCCAGCTGATGGCCATTTGTGCAGCCACTGAGTACCGCGACTTGTCACTGGCGGTGGAAGCGCTGGCACCGGCCAAGCCGGAGGCACCATGACGACGGCGGTAGTAAGCCAGCACAGCTGGCAAACAGAAGATAAACGCTTTTATCAGCTGCTGTGGCTTGGCTTTGCCATATGGTTGCTGTTTGCTGTGTTGGTGCCGGCGCTTAAAGTACCCGAGCCTAGCCGCCAGCTGCAGGAGCAGTTGCCGCCAACCCTGGCCAGGGTAATGCTGGAGCAGCGTAAGGCGCCGCCGCCCCCAGAGCCTGAACCTCAGCCCGAGCAAATTGTTGAACCGGTTAAACCTGAGCCTAAACCAGAGCCGGTGGCGGCGGTCGCTGAACCGGTTAAGCCTGATCCGCAGCAGGCCCGCCAGCAAGCCGAGCAGGCCGGTTTAATGGCGATGCGTGATGATTTAGCCGCGCTGCGGCAAAGTTTTCAGCTCAACAACACCGCGCCGCAGGTGAAAAGTCGTGGTCAGCAGCAGGCAACGCAGGTAGAGCGTAAGGTGCTACGTAACGCTGCGCAACAGCGCTTTGCGACGGCTGAAGCGGCTGCGGTTGCCGGTGATATTGCCCGCTCTGAGCTACAGGATACCGGCAGTGTTGCATTGGCAGAAACCGAGCTGAAAGGGTTATCGTCCACCGGGCGGCCTGAGCAGCAAAGCCGTCGCAGCAGTGCTGATAGTAGCGGCGGCCAGGGCCGCTCTGAAGCCGCTATCCGCCGCGTGCTGGAAGCCAATAAAAGCAGTTTGTACACCTTGTACAGCCGGGCGCTGCGCGCTAACCCCTTGCTAAAAGGTAAGGTGGTGTTTGAGCTGGTGATTAACCCGGATGGCAGCCTGGCTGAGGTAAGCATAGTGCGCAGTGAGTTAAATGACAGCAAGTTGGAGCGCCAGCTGACACTGCGCTTACGCTCGGTGAATTTTGGTGCTGAGGCGGTGGCGTTAACCCGTTCGCAGTGGACGGTGGAATTTTTACCGGGCTAAACCGGAGGTATATCACAATGCGTAATCTGATCACCGCTGCCAGCATGACGCTGGCGCTGCTACTTGGCCAAAGTGCGCAGGCAGGCACGCTGGAGCAGGCCAAGCGCTTGCACGATCGCTTGGCTGGCGTGCCAGCCGATGCCGCGACGTTAAACCAGATGCAGGCACTGATTGCGGCGGGTAATGCCAGCGGGGCAGCCGCTATTGCTATGCAGCATCCCGACTTTTACCGTACCACGCTGAAGCTGTTCGCTGCACCGGCGACCAACCGCGATTTGGACGTGTTTGAAGCGCTGAATGACTATAGCGCCACCGTCATTGGTCTGGTACGGGATGAGGTGGATTTTCGCCAACTGCTGCAAACCGACATCCTGTATGTGGGTGCCGACAGCTTAGGCTTACCACCGTATCAAAGTGATAACAATGCGCATTATCTGGCACTGGAGCAACAGGGCGTAGATTTGGCACAGTACCTGGAACCCAGAGCGCAAAGCAGTTTAAATGGCATTCCGGCTGATGCCAGCGCTGGCGTGATGACCAGCCGGGCGGCGGCCAAGGCGTTTTTTTATCTGGGTACCAACCGTGCCATGCTGCGCTTTACGCTAATGAGTCAGCTGTGCACTGATCTTGAACCACTGCAGGATATCAGCCGGCCAACCGATCGCATTCGTCAGGATGTCAGCCGCAGCCCGGGCGGCGATAGCCGCATCTTTAATAACCGTTGTGTTGGTTGCCACGCGGGTATGGACCCGCTGGCACAGGCCTTTGCCTATTACGATTATCAGTTTAGCGATGAAGATGGCAGCAATGGCCGTATTTTTTATCAGCAAAGCGGTACCCAGAACGAGCTGACCCAAAGCCGGGTGCAGCCGAAATACCATATTAACGCCGGCAGCTTTCCTTACGGTTTTCGCACCCCGGATGACAACTGGGTAAATTACTGGCGCCAGGGACAAAATCAAGCGCTGGGCTGGGACAACAGTCTGCCAGGCCAGGGCAGTGGTGCAAAAAGTCTGGGCCAGGAACTGGCCAACAGCACCGCTTTTGCGCAGTGCCAGGTAAAAAAGGTGTTTCGTACCGTCTGTTTGCGCGAGCCAGAAAGCCTGACCGATGTGACGACTTTACATAACGTTACCGACAGTTTCGTGGCCGGTGGTTACAAGCTGAAACAGGTGTTTGCTGACACCGCCACTTATTGTATGGGAGATTAACATATGCAAAAGCTCGCACTCCCGCTGTTGGTATTCATGTTCCTGTTAGGGGGTTGTGGTGGTGCTGAAACGGAGCAAAACCCACCGCCGCCAGTGCAGGAAGACACCACCAACTACAGCGGGCCAGCCCCACAAACTGAGGATATTCAGTTATTTAAGCTGACGCTGTGGGATAATATTGCCAGTACTAACCGCTGCGGTGCCTGCCATGTACAAGGCAATACGGCGCCGTACTTTGCCCGCAATGATGATATTAATCTGGCGTATGCGGCGGCCACACCGCTGGTTAATCTGAGCGATCCGGCGCAGTCGCTGTTAGTGACCAAGCTGTCTGGCGGCCATAACTGCTGGCAGGCCAGCGACAGTGCCTGTGCTGACACCATGGCACAATGGCTGCGAAACTGGGCCAATAGCAGCGACACTGCAGCGGCCACTGTTACCCTGGTAGCGCCACCATTGCGTGAGCCCGGGGCTAGTAAGGCGCTGCCAGACGACCCGGCGCTGTTTGCCGGTACTGTGTATCCGCTGCTGCGACAATATTGTGTTAATTGCCATGCGGCTGATGCCAGTCAAACTCAGTCACCGTTCTTTGCCGACAGCGAGCTGGCTGTGGCCTACGATGCCAGCCGTAAACTGATTAATCTCGACTCGCCCGAGCTGTCGCGCTTTGTCGCCCGTTTAGGTGGCGAGTTTCACAATTGCTGGTCAGATTGTGCGGCCAACGCCGACGCCATGCTCAGCGCCATTACTCAGATAGCTGATAATGTGGCCTTAACCGAGCTTGACCCGGCGCTGGTGGTGTCTAAAGCACTGCGGCTGGAGGATGGCGTCGTGGCCTCCAGCGGTGGCCGCTTTGAAGCCAGCCAGATCGCGTTTTATCAGTTTAAAACCGGCAGCGGTGTTATTGCCTATGATACGTCTGGTGTTGAACCGGCAGCCAATTTAAGTTTGCAGGGCGATATCAATTGGGTCACGGGCTGGGGGCTGCAGATTAACGCTGGCCGGGCGCAGGCCAGTACGCAAAACAGTGCCAAGCTGGCGCAGCTGATCAGCGCCACCGGCGAACTGACGCTGGAAGCCTGGGTAGTGCCGGCTAACGTGACACAGGAAGGGCCTGCCGCCATTGTCAGCTACGCCGGTAGCAGTACTGAGCGCAATATCACTCTGGGGCAGACTCAATACAATTACGATTTCTTACTGCGCTCGGACAATAGCGATTTCGCAGGTATGCCGGCACTGAGTACAGCAGATGCCGATGAAGTGTTGCAAGCGACATTACAGCATGTGGTGCTGACGCAGGATCCGGTGAATGGCCGGCGTATCTTTGTTAACGGTGTCGACACCGGTGTGCGTGAAGCGGCCAGCGCAATACGTAACTGGGATGACAGCTATGCGCTGATCCTGGGCAATGAAGCCAATGGCAACCGGCAGTGGCAGGGCACTGTGCGGCTTTTGGCGGTACACAACAAGGCCTTAACGGCGGCGCAAATTCAGCAAAACTACGACGTGGGGGTTGGCCAGAAGTTTTACCTGCTGTTTGGCATCGGTGACTTGATTAATCTGCCCGACAGCTACATCGTGTTTGAAGTGGCGCAGTTTGATAATTATTCATACCTGTTTAATGCGCCCTATCTGATTAACCTTGAAGGCCGCAGTTTGCCGCAGCCGGTCCAGATCAGTGGTATGGCACTGGGCATCAATGGTAAGGAAGTGGTTACCGGTCAGGCCTGGATCAGTCAACAGTTTGACTTGGCTGCCGGTACAGATCTAAGCGCCGCGGCGGTGCTGTCTGAGCAAGGTACTATTATTGCCACAGAACTGGGTGCTGAGGGCGATGAGTTCTTTTTGTCTTTCGGCCGTATCGGTGAATTTAGCCATGTGCGCAGCGACAGTGCGGTGCCTGTGCAGCAAATTATTGCCAGCAATAGCCAAAGCAGTGATATCGGGCTTAGAACCTTTGCAGAAATTCATGCCAGTATGAGTGCGCTGACCGGTGTGCCTCAGCAGCATGACAATGTCGCTACGGTGTATCAGACCATACAGCGTCAGCTGCCGGCCGCCGACACCATAGACACCTTTGTGTCGGCCCAGCAAATGGCCATTACCCAGTTGGGGATTGCTTATTGTAATGCGGCGATAAGTGACACCGATATTCGCCAGAGCTGGTTCGCTGCAGTCGATTTTGGCGCCGCGCCGGCAACGACCTACAGCCAGGCAAACCGCCCACTGTTTGTCGGGCCGCTACTGGACAGGTTAATGCCACTGGCACCTGGCACCTCAGCTGTGCGCACTGAGGTTGAAACTGAATTGGATGCGCTGATCAGCCGCTTAAGTAACTGTGGCGGCAGTTGCAGTAATGACCGCAGCCTTACCATTGCCAAAGCGGCCTGCACCGCTGTACTGGCCAGTGCTGAACTGCTGTTGCAGTAGGAGACATTGTATGAAACGAGCAAAACCTTTGCATCCGGACAGTCCGCTGCTGCACGCCTGTCACAGCAAACCGGTAAGCCGGCGTGACTTTATCGCCTGTGGTTTGAGCTACGGCGCCGCGGTACTGACCACCGGCTCGGTATTTGGTTTGTTTGCCAACCCCGGCACCGCGCATGCTCAGCTATCACCAGACTTAGAAGCGCTAAAACAGCTGTGCGGTATTAACGTACAGGGCGCCGGTAAAATTCCGTTTATTTGCTTTGATTTAGCCGGCGGGGCCAATATTGCCGGCTCTAATGTGCTGGTCGGTGGTGCGGGTGGCCAACGCGACTTTTTATCGGTACAAGGTTACAGCAAACTGGGTTTGCCGGCCGACATGGTGCCGCAGGCGGTGAACGGCGCTGATCCGGCGGCTGGCTTTATTAATGATCAGCTGGGGCTGGCGTTTCACAGTGACTCGCAAATGCTGGCCGGCATTTTAGAGCGCACCAGCCTGGCCACCCAGGCCATGACCAATGGTGCTGTACTGCCATCGCGCTCGGAAAATGACACCGGCAATAATCCGCATAATCCTATGTATGCGATAGCCAAAGCCGGTGCCAGTGGCTCGTTAATGCCGCTTATTGGTTCACGTAATTCCGACTCTGGTGCTAACTCTATGACACCAATGGAGTTTTATAATCCGGAGCTTAGGCCAACAAAAATTGACCGGCCCAGCGATGTGACCGGTTTAGTGGATGTGGGGGATTTATTTGGTTTGTTAAACCAGAGTGATGCGGTGGCGGTGATGGAGTCGGTGCAGCGTATTAGTGACAGTAAGCTGGGCCGGGTGAATAGCAATATTAATCGCGATGCGGTGATAAAAGAGCTGCTGCGCTGCGGTTATGTGAAAAGTGCCGATTTAGCTGACCGTTTTGGTAACCCGGCAACGCTGGATCCGGCGGCCGATCCGGATATTGTCGGCGCAGCGGGTATTTTCAGTGCGACAGAATTTAACGGCGATGCTGAGTTTCGTAAAACGGCGTCAGTGATGAAACTGGTGGTTAATGGCTTTGCCGGTGCCGGTTCAATCACTATTGGCGGTTATGACTACCATACCGGCGAGCGCGGCACCGGCGAACTGCGTGACTTGCGCGCCGGGCGCTGCATTGGCGCTTGCCTGGAGTATGCGGCCCGGATGAACCAGCCGCTGATGATCTATGTCTACAGTGACGGCTCGGTGGCCAGTAATGGCCGCATTGATGATTCAGAAGCCGGCCGCGGCAAGGGTGAGTGGACAGGGGATAACTCGTCTACTGCCGCCTCGTTTATGTTGGTATACAGTCCAAATGGTCGGCCGGCATTGCTCGGTGGCAGTAGCGATGAACAGGCCCGGCATCAGCAAATCGGCTTTATGCGGCCGGATGCGTCGGTGGAAACCGGCTCGTCAATGGCAGCCAATAACGTGAATTTGCTGGTGCAGACGGTGCTGCTAAATTATCTGGCGCTGCACGGCGAGCAGGGGCGCCTGGCTGAGGTGGCACCGTTTCACGGTTTAGGTAATGCCGCCAGCCTGGACCGGCTTACCGCCTTTGCTCCTATTCTCTGAGGGGGAATGAGCAGCCGGCGCTGTGCGACAGCAGAATTTTTGCCGTGGCAATAGGCAAGTTGGCATGGCTGCGTATATAGTTGATTTATGTTTGCCGGCGAATGTGAGACGCGATGAAACGACTGCTTGCTCTGCTGTTTTGTTTTAGCCTGAGTACACCGGCAATAAGCTGTACCTGGCGTATCGGGATTGAAACCAGTTTTGCGCCTTACATTATGCAACACGGCAACAGTTGGCGCGGCTTGAACGTTGATTTACTCTCCGCCCTGGCAACTGAGATGGGCTGCCAGCTGGAGTTTATTCACAGCCCCTGGCTTAGGGCGTTAAAGCTGATGGAGCAGGGGCAGTTAGATGTGGTAACACATCTTACCTATAACCCCGAGCGCAGCCGCCAGTTTGCCTTTATTGGCCCACACCATCAGGAAGTGATTTATCTTGTGGGGATACCGCAGGCCTTTCCCGGTCTTACTGATTTGTCTGAACTCAAGCGCAGTGGCACGCCCGGCATTATCGCCTTGCTTAACGGCGCTTATTACGGTGATGAGCTGGACAGCATTTTAAATGACGCCAACAACCGTACCCGTTTTGTCTTTATTCGAGGCAATGAGGATAAGCAGGCTTTGCTGCTCAATGGCCGGGTGCATGGCGTACTGGAAGATATTGCTGCCTACCATTATTGGAAAAAACGCGCCAGCCTGCCAACAGCAAACTATCAACCGCTGTTTCAGGTATTTCAAAGCCCGGTCTATTTTGGTTTTAACTTAAATACCTTTAATGCGCAGCAGCTTGCGGCCTTAGCCGTAGCCTGGCAGAAGTTGTATGACAATGGCAGTTTGCTGCAGGTGATGCAGCCTTATCAACTGGACGAATATCAGTTTACCTTACCCGCGCCGCAACCCAGGCTGGCGCCCTAGTCAGGCCAGGCTAGCGCTTTGATCAGGAGAACCGCTTATAGCAGCGGTGCTGGCGTAAGCTGCTGATCCGGTGTTATCTGATATTTCTGATAAATAGCACTAAGCTCACCCTGCTGATACAGGCGCTGCCAGGCTTGCGCCAACTGCTTAAGCTGGTTTACGCTTAGTGACGCTTTACTAAAACCAAAATAGACCGGGCTCTCGTACACTTTCAACAGGGGCTGATAACGCTCTGCGTCAGGGTACTTATGTTGCTGCCAGTAGTGCAGCACACTGATATCTTCCAGAATGGCTTTCACCCGTTTGGCCCGCAGCAGTGCCAGTTTGTCCTGAATACTGCTGATACTGACCAATTGGTTGGCAAAAGGCGGCAACTGACTTAAACGCAGAAATTCTTCGCCATAATAAGCCCCGTGTAAGGTGGCAATACTGCCGACATCGGCACCTTCAGCCAATTGCTGTAAACTGGCTGGCGCAGTGACCTGGCTGGGATCGCCAACCAAATAGATGCTTTCAATATGATGGGGGCCGATAAAGGCAAACTGCGCTCTACGTTGCTCACTGACGGACAAATGACTGAGTATGTCCAGCTCACCTTGCTCACTTAACTGCAAAGCGCGTAGCCAGGGGCTGTGCACAAACGTCAGCCGACAGCCAACTTCCTGCGCTAAGCGTTGCATTAACTCAACACTGAGGCCAGTCCACTGTTGATCCTGCTTAATCAGGTGCGGCGGAAAATCGGTCTCTGCCGACATACGCAGGGTGCAGCCGGCCGGCTCTGCGCTGTGCGCAAAGCTGCAAACCATCAGCAGCAGTACCACTGTTATCAGATGCATAAGGTTGTGCTCCCTGCACAGCTAAAGCCGATACATCAATGTACAACAGACCGTCGTCGCTGTACAGACAGCGCCTTATGGCGTTAAGCCACTGGAAAAATACATCTGACGGTTGGCGTCAATAAAGATAGCTTCGTAGCCGTCAATTAGTTCAATCAACGCCAGGCCTTGCTGTAAGCCCAGCACAAATAAGGTGGTAGATAAAGCGTCTGTTTGCGTGGTATCCGGGCCGGTAACGGACACACTCAACGCACCGGCAGCGCTTTGGCCGGTTTTGGGATCCAGAATATGATGATAGCGCACACCTTCTTCAATAAAAAAGCGTTCGTAGTCTCCCGAGGTGCTGATGGCCGTGTTTTCCAGTGGCAAGGTTGCCGCATATTTGTCGTCCTGGCGTGGATGTTTAATACCAACCAGCCAGGGTTTGCCCGCTTTGTCACCTAACAAACGGCTGTCGCCACCGGCAGTTAGCTGTGCATGCTTGATGCCCCTGGCCGCCAGCAACAATATGCCACGTTCAACAGCATAGCCTTTGGCAATGCCGCCTAAATCGATTTTGATGCCGGCTTGGCGGTAGCGTACGGTGTTGCCCGGCAACAGTTCGACACTTTGATAATTCACCAGTTGCCGGCCTTGCTGTAATTGCGCCGCATCAGGTTTTAGCCGGGCGCGGTAGTCGTAGTAAAAGCCAACTGAGGCAAAAGTAATATCAAAGGCGCCATTGCTAAGTTCAGAAATTTGCCGGGCTTGTTGTAGCAGCTGATACATCTCTGCAGACACCTGCACCGGCGCTGAAGCTGCCTGACGGTTTAACAGGCTAAGTTCACTGCTGGCAATATAGGGGCTCATCAGCTGATTAATGCGTTCAAATTCGGCCTGCACGTCCAGAATAAGCTGACTTGCCAGCGTGCTGTCTTCACTCCACAGTTCAATATACGCCTGGGTACCCAGCGTTTGAAAGGCCTGGCGGTGCCACTGGGCAGTCGCGGTTGATACAAACAGCAGTGATGCAAAACAAAACACTAAATGATGGGCAGCGATAAAACGCATGGCAGCTTCCTGATAACGCAACAGCTGATATTGTTACAGAGCCAACCGTTTTACTCAATGTCTTGCTGCCAGTTTACGTTATCGCCGCTAACGTCGATGCCGGTTATTTTCAGATGATAAATTTGCGATATGTTTGCATTGCGCCTTTAAGGCACTATCTTTAAGAACGTTAATTATTCCTGCTTGTATAAATAACCGCTGTTCGTGCTGTGTTATTTGCTATTACCGCCGTTGCAGACTTAGGTGAAGCGACAGTATCACAGGCTGTTGCGTGGCCAGTCGTAAATTAACCCGATATGTATCGTTCACAGCCATGAGGGCTGTGTTGTGTGCGTTTGGCTGGAATAAATAAGATGATAGCGAAGACGTTGACGCAGTTAGCGGCGCAGTTAAACCGGTTTTTGCGGCAGAATTTTAAGCTGGATGAAGATATTGTACTGGTGTCGAACTTAAATGAGTCCGATGGCAGTGCCTGTACGCATATCAATAATAAGCTGGCGCTATTTCTGGTTGGCGTTGAAAAAGAAGCCGCTATCCGTAATAAACCCACACTCCCCGATACGGGTTTTAGCCGCAGTGCCAGCAGCGCGCCAGCACTGCATCTGAATTTATATATGATGCTGGCGGCCAACTTTAACGGCGCCAACTACAGCGATGCACTAACGTTGCTGTCGGCGTCAATCAGCTTTTTTCAGCGCAACCCGGTTTTTAGCCGGCAAAGTTTACCAGAGCTCGACCCGGCGATAGAGCAACTGACACTGGATCTGGAAAACCTCAGCATTCAGGATGCCAGTAATTTATGGGGCATGTTAAGCGGTAAATATCTGCCATCGGTGCTGTACAAGGTGCGGATGCTCAGCTTTGATGGCGCCGATATTTATGCGCAAAGTAGTTTGCTAAGCAAGCCGGTCAGCGACATAGGCAGCCGCTTATGAGCTATCTGCCATTATGCCAGCTGCACCTGCAGCATCATTACTTTAACAGCGGTTACCTGGCACAGGCGAAACTGCTCGCCTCAGCGGCTACAGTGCAAAAGCTGCACAATGCCCAGCTGGTGTTGAAAGCCACTAAGCAGGGCGCGGTGTTACTGCTGGACAGCTCGCGACGTGATATAGCCGCCGCCTGTTGTGAACCCGCTCTGACATTGCATTTTTTGTTGTACAGCACAGATAGCCGTTTTGGCAGTTATACCGAGCCGGTGTTGCCTTACGGGCAGCTGTGGTATTGCGACAGCCAGAACGTTGTGGCCGAGGGCAGCTTGCTGCGCTTACATCAACAGCCTGCACTAAGCAGCGCAGAGCTGATTAGTGCTGATGACAACCGGCTGCTATCTGTTATCGATCGGCGCCAGGCCAGTTTGCCACAGCTGGTGCTGGCGCTTCACATTAGCGGCGCTGAGATTAACGCGCTAAACGCCACCAATGCCCGCAATTATCTGCTCAAATTCGCCAGCCGCCAGACGTTGTGGCGTTACTACCTGGTGGGTGACAGCTTTAATGGCGCCCTGCAAATTCGCGATCTGAGCCAGCACAGTGCCGAACTTTTTGCCCGGCAGCAGGATGTCATGCTGGCCAATGGCCGCAAGGCGCAGGTGTTTGATTCTGTGAAGCCGCTCAGCCTGGCAGAGCAAAGCCCATATCGCTTTGCGTTGATTAGCCAGGATGGTGACAGTGAAAAAATTCTGATTAAACGGCTGCCGGTGGCAACGGCCGGGCAATCGGGCAACGCAGTAGTAAACGGAGTATCGCGACACCTGGCTGAAATATACCTTAATTACTAACCAGAAAGGATCTGATCATGGGGCAGATGAAAACGCCTGGCGTTTATATCGTAGAAAAAAATGCCTTTCCCAATTCAGTAGTGGAAGTGGCAACGGCAGTGCCGGCTTTTATCGGTTACACCGAAAAAGCACTGAACGGCACTAAATCTCTGACTAATCAGCCGATGCGTATCAGCTCAATGTCAGAGTTTCACAATTATTTTGGTTTTGCACCCACACCAATGTTCGGTTTAGCTGAGGCCACAGCGCCAGCTGACAACACCTTTAGCGTGGCCGGTAAAGCGTATCAGCTGAGCCATGACAGCGGCAAAAACCTGTTGTATTACGCCATGATGCTGTTTTACCAAAACGGCGGCGGGCCCTGTTATATCGTGTCGGTGGGCAATTATGCTGACGACGTCGAAGGCGCCAAGCTGATGGCCGGTATTGAGCAGTTGGTCAAAGAGCAGGAGCCCACCATGCTGGTGATCCCTGAAGCGGTGTTATTACCAGAGGATGATTGCATAGCGGTGCAACAAGCGGCACTGGCACATTGTGGCGGTAAGATGCGCAACCGGGTGGCCATCCTGGACGTCTGGCAGGGCTACAAACCACGCCAGCATCCAGAGGGCGACTGCATTGAAAATTTCCGCGGCAAACTGGGTATTAATTATCTGGATTTTGCCACTGCCTATTACCCCTGGCTTAATACCAGCATAGTGCAAGAGCGCGATCTCAGTTATCAGAACCTGACGCCGGCCGCGCTGTTACAGCAGCTGCTAAAACAGGAGCGCAACCTGCCTGACGAGCTACCCAAGTTGGCTGATACTGCCAGCGCGGCGGATAAATCCGCCCAGTTGAAACTGCAGCAGCAATTGGATGCCATTGCTGATATCAGCGCTGACTGGAGCCAGTTGGAGCAGGCCGAGCGCGTGGCCAAGCAGATGTTATTGCACAAAAGTTTAAAAGCCATCAGCCCGCTGTATAGCCAGCTGATTAGCCAGATGCGCGCCATGCTGAATTTACTGCCACCGGCCGCGGCGATGGCCGGTATTTACACTATGGTCGACAACACCAAGGGCGTATGGAAAGCACCGGCTAATGTCAGCTTAAGCGCAGTAGTATCACCGGCGGTCAATATTACCCATGACGAGCAGGAAGATTTAAACGTCAGTACCCAGGGTAAGTCGATTAATGCCATCCGCACCTTTATTGGCGAAGGTACCCTGGTCTGGGGCGCCCGCACACTGGACGGTAACAGCCTCGACTGGCGCTATATCAGTGTGCGCCGCACCATGATTATGCTGGAGGAATCCATCCGCCTGGGCACTAAGGCCTACGTATTTGAAAATAATACCGCCAGCACCTGGGTCACTATTAAAAGCATGATCCGCAATTTTCTTACCGGCATCTGGAAACGCGGCGGTTTAGCCGGTGCAACCCCGGAAGATGCGTTCAGTGTCAGCGTTGGCCTGGGAGAAACCATGACATCGGAAGATATTCTCGAGGGCATTTTACGGGTCACAGTGCTGGTGGCGCTGATCCGGCCGGCCGAGTTTATCGAGATCACCTTCCAGCAGCAGATGCAGAAGTCCTGATCATTCCAACAACAGATACTAATTTTGCAGATCACTAATTTTGCAGAGAAAGGAGCTTAAAAATGGCTGATGACGGTTCAACCCAATCAACCTCGGTGTGGCCCTTACCGAAGTTTTATTTTCAGGTGAAATGGGACTCAGAAGTGATGTCGTTCCAGGAAGTGTCCGGGCTGGATGTGGAAGCCCAGATCATTGAATACCGCGCTGGCGACAACCCGGTATTTTCTGCCACTAAGATGCCAGGGCTGAAAAAGTCCGGCAATGTGACGATGAAAAAAGGCGTGTACAAATCGGACAACAAGTTCTGGGCCTGGTTTAGCCAGATCAAGATGAACACCATTAAGCGTTTGCCGGTCACCATCAGCCTGCTGGATGAAGCCGGAGGCACCACTATGGTGTGGACGCTGACCAATGCCTGGCCGACCAAGATCACCGGTACCGATCTGAAGTCAGACGGCAACGAGGTGGCCATCGAAACCATCGAAATTGTGCACGAGGGCATCACTATTGATAACCCCTGACAGGTAAAACCCAATGACTGAGCAAACCGCGTATCCGTTACCGGCGTTTTACTTTCGGGTGAAGTTTGCCACTACCGGCGACAGTGCCGACACCGCCTTTCAGGAGGTGTCGGGCATTGGCGGCCAGATAGACACGGAAGAGATCACCGAAGGGGGCGAGAATCGCTTTGTGCACCGCTTACCCAAGGCAGTGAAATACAGCAACCTGGTACTGAAACGCGGCATTGCTGACATTAACTCTGAACTGGTGAAGTGGTGCCTGAAGGTCTTTGCCCATGGCTTAGACCGCGGTATTACGCCGATGACCATCATGGTTGAGCTGCTGGACAGTAACGGCCAGCCGGCGCGCAGCTGGTCTTTTGTTAATGCCTGGCCGGTCAGCTGGCAGGTGGAAGCCTTCAGTGCCAGCAAAAACGAAGTAGCAATAGAGAAACTCGAATTCAGTTATCAGTATATGTCAAGGGAGAGCTAAACCATGCCTATTGAAGTGAGCCGGCTGATTGTCAAAGCCACACTGCTGGAACCGGCAGAACCACCGGTCGCGGCGCAGCCGCTGCAAGGCGAAAGCTTACGCCAGTTAAAAGAAGAAATTTTGCAGGAATGCCAGCGCCTGGTTGAGCAGGCCCGCTTTGAGCAGAGGCCGCGCTGATGAGTGGCAGCAAAACCCTGCTCAGCATCAGTTGCTGTGACCATAATGGCCAACCGACCGGCGAAGGCCAGTTTCAGGCGCTGATTAACCCCGCCAGCCTGAACCATCAGCTGGGCATCAGTTACAACAGCGACAGTAGCGGCCATTTACCGATAGGCAAGTCGGCGGTGGAAAGCAAACTAAGCCAGTACCAGCAGGAAAAACTCAGTTTTGAACTGGTGTTAGATGGCACCGGTGTGGTGCCGGCCAGCGCGCCTACCGAAGTTAGCCAACAGGTGAAACAGCTAAAAAACGTGGTGTATCACTATGTGGGGGAAAAGCACGAACCCAGCATTGTCAAACTGCAGTGGGGCCAGAGCTTCAGCTTTATTGGCCGCTTAAGCAGTATGACACTGGACTATACCTTGTTTAAACCCGGAGGCGACCCACTGCGGGCGAAGATTAAACTGAACTTTGGCAGTTATATGTCAAACAAGCAGGAGGCGCTAAAAGCCGACCGGCAATCGCCGGATCTAACCCATCAGGTGCGGGTGAAAGCCGGCGATACCCTGCCATTGCTATGTTACCGTCAGTACCGCGACAGCAGTTACTACCTGGCGGTAGCCGCCTTTAACCAACTAGACAGTATCAGTGCACTTAAACCCGGCACGGTATTGTATTTTCCGCCGCTGAGGTAGCAGATGGTCAATTCTGTGCTGACAGGGGCCGAGGGCCCGGTAAGATTAACGATAAGCAGTGATGGCACGGCGCTCGCTGACAGCATCAGTGTGATCAGTATTGATATCACCAAGGCGTTAAACCGCATACCAGTGGCACTGCTGACCTTTAGCGATGGCGATATGCCGAATAAAGACTTTCCGTTATCTAATCAGGCGCAGTTAATACCCGGTGCCAAGTTGGTGTTGAAGTTGGGCTATGGCGACAACGAGCAGCAGGTGTTTAGTGGTGTGGTGGTAAAGCACAGCCTGAGTGTGCGCGGCAATAACCAGGCCGAGCTGATAGTGGAATGCCGTGATCCGATTTTTGCTGCCAGCCTAAGCCGCAACAATGCCAACTTTGTCGATATGAAAGACAGTGATATCTGGCAGCAACTGGCCGCTAACTACGGCGTAAGTTGCACGGCGACGGCCACCACCGAGCAGCACGCCGAGCTGGTGCAGTACTACTGCAGCGACTGGGATTTTATGCTGTTAAGGGCTGAAATTAACGGCATGCTGCTCAATGCCGATGATGGCAGCCTGAGTATAGCGCCGCCGGATGTCAGTAGCGATCCGGTATTAAAAGTGACCTATGGCGATGATTTACTAAGCTTTAACGCCAGCCTCGATGCCAGCCAGCAGTTTAGTACCGTTAACGCCGTCAGCTGGGATCCGGCCAGCCAGCAGGTACAGCAGCAAAGCGCCACACCAGACGCCTTTAGCGGCCAGGGTAATGTCAGCGCCGCTAATCTGGCCAGTGTTGCCAACCTCAAGCAGCAGCTGTTGCAATCTAATGCCCCCCTTAGCAGCGACAGCTTAACCAGCTGGGCCAGGGCGCAGCAACTGAAAGCGGCGTTAAGCCGTATTCGTGGCGAGCTACGTTGTCAGGGCTCGGCTTTATTAAAGCCCGGCGTGTTATTAGAGATAGAGGGGGTTGGCGAGCGCTTTAACGGCAAGGTGTTTGTCAGCCAGGTACGCCATATCGTCACTAATGGTGATTGGGTAAGTCAGGTCAGCTTTGGTATGTCGGCGCAGTGGTTTGCCCAAAGCAGCGATATCAGTGCGCCGGCGGCGGGCGGTATGTTACCCGGTGTCGATGGCCTGCAAATTGGTGTGGTACTAAAACTGGATGCCGATCCGGCCGGTGAACAGCGTATTCAGGTCAAGGTGCCGTTGCTGCAAGCGCAAACCGAAGGTGTTTGGGCGCGCTTGCTGAGTTTTTATGCCTCAGATGGCTTTGGCCAGTACTGTGTGCCCGAAATCGGCGATGAAGTGATTTTAGGCTATCTGAACTGCGACCCCTGCCATCCGGTGATCCTCGGTAGCCTTTATAGCAGCAAACGGCCTGCTGCTTATTCACATACCGCTGAAAACAATGTTAAAGCCTTTGTCAGCCGCAGCAAACTGACGCTGGAATTTGACGAAGAGAAGAAAAAAATCAGCATACTGACGCCGGCAGGTAACAAGGTGGTACTGGATGATGACAGTAAAAGCATCCTGTTGCAGGACCAAAACGGCAACAAGGTTGAACTGTCAGAAGCCGGGATCAGCCTGGATAGCCCGAAAGACATTAGCCTGAGTGCAAAAGGCAAAATCAGTTTACAGGCGGTCGGTAATATCGAGCTGGCGGCCCAGGCCGATTTTAGCGCTCAAGCGCTGAATATAGCGCAGGAGGCCAAGGTCGGGTTTAGCGCCAAAGGCAACGCCAGTGCCGAACTGTCGGCCAGCGGCCAGACCACGGTAAAAGGTGCCATGGTGATGATTAATTAACCTGCAACCCAATTAAGGAGCGCTTATGCCACCTGCTGCCCGTTTAACCGATATGCACCAGTGTCCGATGCAAACGCCGGGGTTACCGCCCATTCCGCATGTTGGCGGGCCGGTGGTGGGGCCCGGTGTGCCAACGGTACTGATTGAAAAGTTACCGGCGGCGGTGCTGGGCGATAACTGCGTTTGTGTCGGGCCACCGGACAGCATTATTAAAGGTTCGGCCACGGTGATGATCGGCGGTAAACCGGCGGCAAGACTGGGTGATAACTGTGCCCATGGCGGCACTGTGGTGATGGGCGCGGCAACGGTAATGATAGGAGGCTAAATGAAGCGCGACCAGCCGGATACTGCCTTTATCGGCCAGGGCTGGGCCTTTCCGCCCCGCTTTGAGGCACGTCAGCGTCAGGCCGGGATGGTCAGTGACGAGCAGGATATTGAGCAAAGCCTGCATATTCTGTTTTCTACCCGGCCCGGTGAGCGCGTAATGCAACCGGAATATGGCTGTGCCTTGCAGCGCTATGTATTTAGCGCGCTGGATGACCATGTGCTGGCCAATATTATTGCCGCCATTGAACACGCGGTACTGTTTTATGAGCCGCGCATCCGCTTGTTGGATGTTGTGCCGGATCTGACACAACTGTATGACGGCGTTTTGCTGCTTAAGCTTAGCTATCAGATCCGCAGCAGTAACAGCCGGCACAATATGGTTTACCCGTTTTATCTGCTGGAAGGCAGTGAGGTGTCATTGTGAGCCGGTTTGCGCCTTCTCGCCGGCACTGGCCTGCGGCGTATTACCGCGATGGCTTAAGTCGTCAGACGGCGCAGGCAAAGGCGCTGCAAGCCGGCTATTTTCAGCCGGATGAGCTGAATATCAATCAACTGATCAGCCTGCTGTCGGCCCTGGCCGCGCAGATCCGCTATGTGGGTGCTAGTGCCAACATGGGTGATAGTGCCAACATGGGGGATAGTGCCGACGCTGGCGATGCCGGCCCGCACAGCCAGGCCAACTGGCAGCCGTTGTTTGACAACAGTGAACTGGTGACGCTGGCGCAGATAGCTGCGGTGGACTGTTCGCTGTTGCAGCAAAACTGGCAGGGCTTAACACAGCAAGGGCAGCGCGCCCAGCGCAGTTTTGTGCAACAGCTGCTGCTGCAGCTCGACAACTGGTACCGGCAGCTATTGCAAGCCGGCTCTGCCCCGGCGGCTTTGCTGGCCGACCAACTCAGCACCAACTGGCAACAACATCTGGCAGCACTGCCAGCGTTACTGGCGGAAGCTGGCCCGACAACGGCGCACAGCTTATTTAAGCTGTCACAAACCAATGAGAAAACGGCTGCGGTATCGCTGGCGTCCTGTTGCAGTGCCGCGCTGCAGCTGCTGCGTTATCTGCAGCAGCAGTCGGCGCCGCGGCTGCAAGCGCTATGGCAGGACGGTGACACTGAGCCGGCGCTGGCGTTAGTGCTCAGTTTCTTAAAGCTGTATCAGCAGTCACAACAACGGCTGAACCGCGTTAGTCAGCGCCATCTGTGGTTTTACTATGATGACTGCCTGCAGATGCCGGCACTGGCACCGGCGCGGCAACAACTGTGGCTGAGCCTGTCGCTAAGCGCCCGGGCCCAGCCGGTGTTGCTGGAGGCAGACAGCCGCTTTAGCGCCGGTAATGACAGCAGCGGCACGCCGATACTGTTTCGCAACAGCCAGCCGCTGTGGCTCAGTAACGTTCAACTGCAGCAAATTTGCAGCGTCAGCTTACTGAGCAGCCAGCGTATTTCGCCCGAGCATGAGCTGGGCTTTGTCAGCCGCATGTACAGCAGTGTGCATCAGGTCAGCCCGGATAAGCCACTGGCGCTTTTTACCGCTGACGATAGCTGCCCGCGTTTGCCAGGCTTTGCCATAGTATCGCCGGTGCTGTTACTGACCGAAGGCGAGCGCAGCATTACTGTACAACTGCAGCTGGCGCTGAAGCAGAGTCTGGCCGCGGAATTTGACAGCCTGCCTGACAGCTTGCTGCAATGCCAGCGGCTGCAGGATTTTTACCCATTGTTCGGCCAGTTGTTTAGCTATTATCTGTTTGGCCCTGAGCAGTGGTTAACCGCACAGTACAAAGCACAATTGCTGGCTAAGGCCGCAGCGCTGTGTACATCGGCATCGGCCAGCCAGAGCCTGCAATGTATTACCCAATTGCTGCAGGACGATCGGATGACGCTGTTTTACCGTTACTGCAGTAATCTGTTTTTACTTAAGATCTCAACTGCCGACGGCTTTAGCACTATTGGCGAGTACCGTTTGCAGCCGCTGGCAACAGCGCAGCCCACCTTGCAGCTCAGTTGCCAGTTAAGCAGTAATTTTGCAGCTGTCACAGCCGATGACGAGGGCAGAGCGACACTACAAATTTTGCTGGATCCGGCGGCGAAACTCTGTGGTTACACGCTTTGTAGCCAGTTTGATCTGCTGTGCTGCAAGGTAGAGGTTGCCGTAACGGGCTTGCGGCAGTTAAATCTGACTAATCAGCTGGGACCGGTAGATAGCAGTAAACCGTTCTGGCCTTTCGGCCCGGTGCCGGCGCGCGGCAGCTATCTGTTGTTTAATCATGTCGAGTGGCAACACAAGCAATTGCAGCAACTGCAACTGCAGCTGAATTGGGCGCAGTTGCCTGATCACAGTACCGGCTTTGCCGGCTATTATGCCGGCTATGTCAGCGACGACCAGCAACCGCCGGCTAACCAGAGCTTTCTGGCGCAACTGGATGTGCTCGACGCTGGCCAGTGGCAGCCGTTAGCTGCACAAGCCGGTTCGGCAGCGGGCTGGCCGCTGTTTGCCTCAGCGCCAGACAGCGAGCGTTTACTCAGCCAGCAGCAATTAACCTTTAATGATGTGCGCGCTTTTCGCCTGGATACACCGCAGGCCGGGGCGGCTTATCACAGCTGTGCCAGCAGCGGTTTCTTCCGCTTACGGCTTAGCGCACCGGCGATGGCATTTGGCCACAGCCGTTATGCCGGCGCCTTAAGTGACACTATGCTGTATAACGCCCGGCATAAAAAGCCCAAACCGCTGCCACAGCCACCTTATGTGCCACAGCTCGCCAGCCTGAGCCTGAATTACTGCGCCAGTACGACTATTGATACCCGCCAGGATCCGGCGCCGGGTAAGCGCGATCTGCTGTTGCAGCTTTACCCTTTTGGTCAGCGCCAGAGCTACCCGTCTGCCCAGCGCAGTGCTGTGTCGTTAGTGCCGTATTTTGCCCATCAGGCCTATGTTTGCTTTGGTCTGACCGGCATAGCGCAGGGCGGCCGGCTAAGCCTGTTATTTGATATTGAAGCGGCACGCGGCAGCAGCGATACGGTAGCGCAGGATGCACTGCACTGGCAGTACCTGCATAACGACAGCTGGCAGAATTTACCGAAGCAGGCACTGGTGGCAGACAGCAGCTATGGCCTGACCTGCAGTGGTATGCTGGTACTGCAGTTACCCCAGCCACTGCAAACCAAGCATCAGTTAATGCCAACCGGTATGGCCTGGCTGCGGGCATGTTGCCCGGCGCATAGCCGCAGTTATGGCCGCTTGCGGCGGGTGCTGACTAATGCCGTGGCGGTAGAAGCGCTCGACGTTGCGCATCAGCTAACGGAGGCGCAGCTGGCCGCCACCGCTCAGCTGCAGTGGCAATGCCAGCAAAAAATAGTCGGCCTTGATGCTATCAACGCGGTCATTCCCTGGCAGGCCGCGCAAAACCCTGAATCGCCGGATGATCGGGTGCAGCGCATTGCCCAGCGTTTAAGCCATAAGCAGCGCGCCTGCACCGCGCACGACTTTGAACGCCTGGTGCTGCAGGCCTTTCCACAGCTTGGCAAAGTTAAATGTTTTGCCAACGCCAGTACCCAACCCGGCCAGGCTGGCGCCGGACGGCTGCTGCTGGTGGTGCTGGCGGCCAAACCTTGTTGTGCGCATGATCCCTGCAATAAGCATCTGGTCAGTGGTGAGCTGCTACGGCAGATTAAACACTATGTCAGGGCTCTGGCGTCGCCTTTTGCTCATGTTGAAGTGGCTAATCCGGGGTTTGAGCAGCTACAGGTGCGTTGTGCGGTAAAGCTTAACAACGCAGCGCGGCAGGGCGATGGTATCCAGTTATTGCAACGTGAGCTGGCCGATTACTTGTGCCCCTGGACAGCGGACAGCCCGCTGGCCCGTTTTGGCTGGGAGCTCAGGCCACAACTGGTGCAATCCTTTATCCGGCAGCGGCCTTATGTGGAATTTGTCACCGACTTTTCGCTGCTGCATATCAGTGATTTGGGCAGCCGGCGCTATGGTATGCAGGACAGTGCCTGTTTTAGTGCCGCCGAGCAGCTGGTGCTGACGCCGGTAAAACCCTGGCATTTGCTGCAACCGGCCAGCAGCCATGCGCTCACCCTGCTTAGTCAACGCGAAACGGTGGTAGCCCAGCCGACCGGCATTGGCGAGCTGGAAATAGGCCAGACTTTTATCATTTCGCAGGAAGCAGGCGATGGCTAAACGTAACCGTGATACGCTGAAAAATTTCTTTCGTGACGGCGCTATGCCTTCGGCGCGTGAGTTTGCTGATCTGATTGACTCATCATTAAATACCCTGGAGGACGGTTTTGATAAATCGGCCAGTAATGGCTTTGAAATCACGGTGCTGGGTAAACATACCGAGCTGTTAAGTTTCTTCCGAGACAACCTGAGCGAACAGCCACTGTGGCAGCTGCGCTTTGATCAGCACAGTAATGCACTGCAGTTTAAACCGCTTAGCGGCGCAGCCACCCTGACCATTACGCCACAGCAGCGGGTGGGTATTGCCACCGCCAAGCCGCAAAGTACGCTGGATGTCGCCGGTGTGCTGACGCTGCAGGGGCAGCGGGGGTACCAGCCAAATGGCAAAGCGCAAATTCCTGCCGATGGCCAGTGGCATGATATCAGCGGCCCGCTGCAGGGCTGTCAGGCGTTCGATGTGATGGCCGGTACCGGCAACCAGGGCAGCGGCAATTATGCGCTACTTAGAGCCACCGCCCTGAACACCTTTAACCCGCGCGGCTGGTGGTTTAATTTTCTCAATCTGAAAAAACGCATCCGGGTGCAGCAGGCGTACTATTTAAACCGGCGTAGCAAATTGCAGTTGCGCTGGCAGGGGCTGGCCGATGACAGCTACTGCCTGCAACTGCGCTCGCGCACCGATTTAGGCAGCGATATCCGCATCAGCTACTTTTTAACCCGGCTCTGGTTTGATGAACATATGAGCCAGTGCTGGCAGGCGGTGGATCTCAGCGCTGGCGGCGCAACAGACGGCGCTGGCAGCGAAGGTGGCGACAATGAGCGCTGACAGCACCGGGCCGGCGCTGGCGCGGCGGCAAAGCGGACAGCCCGACCGCTTTAATCAGTTAAAACAACAGGCGCTGGCCGACATAGTGCAGCTGGCCGCTAAGCGCTGGACCGATTATAACCTGCATGATCCCGGCATTACGCTGTTAGAGCAGCTGTGTTTTAGCTTAACTGAGCTGGAGTACCGCTGTGATTTTAACATTGAGGATTTATTAACCTCGGCGCACGGCGAAATTGATTATCAGGCCTTAGGCCTGGTGGCGCCGCAGCATATTCTCAGCTGCCGGCCGACCACCGCAGAGGATTATCGCCGCTACCTGCTCGATTGCCTGCCCCAGCTGGCGGATATTCATTTATTAACCGATAAGCTGACCGGGCTGTACCGGGCGGTGGCCGTCGCGGCCGACAGCAGCCAGACGTCAGAGCAGCTTAAGGCCGCTATCCGCCGCTGTTACAGTGCCCGGCGTAATCTGGGCGAGCAGCTGGGCGAGATTGAACTGCTACAGCCATTGGCGTGCCAGCCCGAAGCAAAGCTGCAGATCCACGCCGCGGCTGATCCGGTCGAGGTTGTCGCCGAGCTGTACTACCGCTGCCGTCAGCTATTGCAGCAAAGCAGCGAGCGGCAAAGTTATGCTGAGCTGTTAGCGCAGGGGCTAAGTTACGCGCAGTTATTTACCGGCCCGCTGACACCGGGCGGTGTATTAGCGCACTGTGCGCAGCAAAACAGTGTGCAGCTGGAGGCGTTTTTTCAACCGCTACAACATATTGACGGGGTTGAGCAGCTGCTGCAATTTGCGCTGCGCTGCGATAATCAGCTGTATTACGACAGCCTGCCATTACAGCAGGGGTTGGCACTGTATTGCCTGGCGCTGCCAGAGTCTGGCAGCAGTAACGCCATAAGCCTGTATCTGGGCGATAAACGGGTCAGTGTCGGGCAAGAAGCCGTGGTGCAGCGCTACCAGCAAAAGATCTTTCATCAGTACAGCCGCTGGCAGCTGGAGCCCGACCGGCTGTGTCCGCTACCACAGGGGCGTTACCGGCCGCTGGCGCACTATCACACTTTACAGCAGCTGTTACCGGTTAACTATGGGTTGCAGCAAAATCCGGCCCAGTTGCTCAGTGCGCAGTGGCAGCTAAAAGGCTATTTGTTACTGTTTGAACAACTGCTGGCCAATTTTCTGGCCCAGTTACAGCAGTTACCGGCGCTGTATTCGCCAGATAATCTTAACCAGAGTTATTACTTTCAACTACTTAACGACAGCCAGCTCAGCGGCGTCAACCGGCTTTATGCTGAAGATATGGCCACACAGCTAACGGCGGTTTATCAGCAGTTTGACAATGTGCTGGCGCGTAAACACCGGCTGTTGGACTATCTGTTAGCACTTTATGGTGAAAGCCTGAACCAGCACAGCCTGCAGCATTATGACTATTATCACAGTGCGCACAGCGGCGCAGTGCGGCGGCTACAGCAAAAAGTACGCTACCTGAAGAAAATAGTGGTGATGACACGCGACAGGGTGGCGGCACCGGATCATTATGCGTCGCTGTGGCGCGATGCCATCGGCGGCTTTGTGCAAAAGCAGGCGCTGCTGCTGGATTTAGGCCAGACCGCACAGTCGCTGACCACTGCTGTGTTGCGCTATAAACTGCGGCTTAGCAGTAAGCGACAGTTGCAAAGCCTGTACCTGGACGAAACCCGCGCCGATGGCCTGCTGCAGCCGGTACCGGCCATTCGTTTACCTTTTGCGCCAGACAGCCGCCGTGCACGGCGCCGGCTGGCCGCTGCGGTCTGTTTGCAGGGCGACACCGTGCCGCAACAAGTGTTGCAAAGCGGTATTAACCTCAGTCATTACCGCATCAGCCAACAGGGGCAGGATTATCAGTTATTGCTTAAGGTCGCGCACAGTCAGCACGATGAGTGGTGGCTGTGTGGCAGTTTTCGCCAATACCGCGGTGCCGTTATTCTGGCCAATTGTTTAAGCCGGTTTTTATGCCAGCTCAGTTATCAGTCCGAGGGGCTGCATGTGATTGAGCATCTGCTGTTGCTGGCGGCAAAAAGCCAGGCCAGGGTGCCGGCGTCATTTTATAACGGCCAACTAACAGTACTGTGCCCAAACTGGACAGCCCGTTTTGCCGATCCTGGCTTTCAGCGGTTGGTAGCAGAAAGCGTGCAGCTAAATTGTCCGGCGCATTTAGATTGTCAGGTGCTGTTTATCAGCTTTGAGCGCATGCACCGCTTTGAGAGGCTGTTTAAGTACTGGCGCAGTGCGGTAAAAGCCGGACAGCCACTGCAAGACAGTGCCACTGCGCTGGTGCAGTACCTGTATGCGCTGCGCAAAGCGGCCGGGTTGGAGGGCGGCGATGCATCGGCTGACTGAAATTGAACTGGATTTTAACTGCAGCAGCCTTAACCGGGCGCAGTGGTTTAATGCCAGCGCCGAGCACTTGTTACAGCATGAGCTGCTGCCGGTGGCGCAGCAGGTATTGGACGAGTTTGATCTGCCACAGCAGGTACAGCTGGCCGAGATCAGTCTGCAATTGCCGCCGCTGTGTCTGCCAGCCGATCGCTACCTGCTGCAGCAGAGTTTCCGCCAGGCGCTGCGCACCCAGCTGTGGCTACCGCTACCCGGTGCAACAGACAGCCAGCACTCAGATGCTTTAAGCGCGGCGATGCGCAGCGAGCTTATCCGCGCGTTTACTGCCGCCGACAGTCAGGCCTTGCTGGCGCAGTGGCCGCTGTACCTGAAGTATGCCGCTGAACTAGTGGCCATCTTACGTCAGCTGGCGGCGCAGGGGGATATCTGTAGCCAGCTGGCGTTTGGTCTAAGCAGCCAGATGCTGGCACAACTGGTGCAATTGCTGGCACCTGGCGAGCAGCGTTTTATCCTGCAACTGATGGCGCAGCCTCAGCTATTTACCGCCGCGGCGCCTATTTCGCCACAGCTGCGGCACAGTGAGCGCCTGTTAGCGGCGCCGGCACTGCGCCAGCGCCAGCGGCATTTGTGGCAGTTAAGCCTCAGTTATCTGCTGGTTGACCGTGGCAGCCGCTTTAACCGGCAAAGTTATCTGCATTATTTGCTACAACGCATGGCGGCACACGACAATATCTCCTTGCAGCAGTTAGTACAGCATATGCTGCAAACCCTGGCCGACAGCCAGCGTTATTTTGCCGCGCAAAGCCCGTTATTATTGCAGCTAACAGCGTTATTACTCCCTCTGCTGCCGAGTAACCAATCAGAGCTGCGACAGCGCCGTTTGCCACAACACCAGGCACCACAACACCAAGCGGCACAGCACAGGGGGCCTGCGCCGGCTTATGTCAGTCAGCGCTTAGATTTGCCGTTGGCACTATTACCGTCGGTAACACGCCAGCGAGCATCGACAGCGGTTACCGTCTGGCAACAGTTGCTGGCGCTGCTGCGCCAACAGCGGCTGACCGTGGCACAGCAGCGTCAGCTGAATGTGCAGTTGCAACGGCTGCTGCAGCAAAACTCCAGTCTGTGGCTGGACAGCATGCGGCTGCAGCTGCAGCGTGACGGCATATTACCGGTGCTGGTGGATTACACCCAGCCGCAATTGCTGCAGCGTTTGTTTCAGCAGTTGCAGGCGGCCAGTGTCGCGGCGATGACGCCTTATATCGGCCTGCTGCAGCACGCCTTGTCTGCCATCAGTTTGCCGTTACCGCTATTGCACCGGGCCTGCTGGCAGCCGTTACTGCAGGCAGCGTTGCAGCGCCAGCCACTGACACTGGAGATTTTACTTGAGCAGCTGCATTTGTGGTTAAGGGCAAAAACCGGGGCTTTAGCGGCACGGCGCATTTTGCAGCAACTGGCTGCGCAGTTGCAGGGGGACAGCACGAGCGCTGCGTCTGCACCGGCGCTACAGCAGGGGCAGGCCGGTCAGCTGGCGCGGTTATGGCAGCACATACACTGGCAACTGGCGGTCAGCTCGCCCTGGACCAGCCCGATACAACCGTTGCCGCTACAGCAACGGCCGCTGGCGCTTAAACAAGCTCCGCTGGCGCTTGGCCACACACTGCAGCTGCACAAGGTGCCGCAGCTGGCCACAGCGCCGCTGGCTGTACAAATGCTAACTCTACTGCTGGCTGCACTGCCGGCACAGGCGCACAGCCGGGCGCAGGTGATTTGTCAGCAGTTGTGTGTACGCTACAACTTGCCAGTGCCCGAAGCTGCTTTAGCATCAATAGCGAAAAACGATGCGACGCTCACGCTGTGGACTGAAAGCGTGCCAACTGCAGCAGAGCCACGGGGCGCGGTTACTGGCTCAGCAAATGCTGAACCGGTAACAGCTGGCAACGCTGGCGCCAGCTTGCTGGCCGGCGCGTTATTGCAGCAACTGGCACAGGCGCTGGCGCCGGATAGCCGCAGCGCATTTTACCGCATGCTGCAACGCCAACTGGCAAAGCAGCCGGCGCTGTTAGCCCGCCTGGTGCTGCTGCGTCAACTGCGCCAGTTATTGCAGTTGGCCGGCGTCAACGCAGCAGCAGGGCAGGCCGCTGTGCCTGGCCACAATTCAGCTGCAGTAGCACAAGCCACAACCTTTACGGCTAAGGCAGTGCAGCCCGCTGCTACTGTGGTGATGGCAGAGACAAAGGCGGCACAACAGGCAAACCCGCTGCGGGCCCGCCCGGCGGCAGGACAGCCTGAACAGGCACAGGCGGGGCAGCAGGACACAGATAGCGCACTAAGCTGGCAACCGGTGATTAACGCTGGGCTGGTGCTGACGGCGCCTTATTTACCGCTATTGTGGCAGCGACTTGGCTATCTGCAGGGGCCGCGCTTTGCCAGCGTGCAACAGGCCTGGCAGGCTTGTGCGCTGCTGCACTATATGGCCAGCGGCGACACAGGGGCTGCGCCGCATGATTATTGGCAGCAGTGGCGCCTGGCGATGCTGCTAAACGGCTGTGAGCCACCCTGTCCAGCCGGGATGGATCTGCAAGTAACCGATAGCGCTTGTGAACTGGCCGACAGTTTACTGACCGGTATTATTGCGCAGTGGCCCAAGCTGGCGAACAGCTCGGTCAGTACGCTACGCGAGTGCTTTTTACAGCGCAGTGGCAGCCTGTGTCAGCTTGGTAATGGCTCCGGCTGGCAGCTACAGCTGCAAAGCGGGCCCTATGATATGTTACTGGATGGCTTGCCCTGGTCGTTTTCACTGATCCGCTATCACTGGATGCAAGGAGAGCTATATGTTCACTGGCGCGGCTAAGCTTACGGCAGCAACCACACAGAGCAATGCGCAGTGTTTACAGCGCGAGCTGCACTGGCTGGCACAGTGCATTGAACTGCGGCTACACAGCTATTTTCAGCAGCAAGCGCTGGATTTACTGCGCCAGGCACCACCGCCTGCGCTGCAGCCGTCGCAAGGCAGCTATGCCAGCTTTGTCTGTCAACGCCAGCTTAGTGTTAATGAGCGCTTACTGCTGCTGCTGGCGCTGGCACCGCATCTGCAGCCGCAGCTGCTGGACAGTTTTTTTGTCCGCAACGACAATCTGGGCCGCAGCTTTACCGAGTTTGGCGGCGCGGCAACCAAGCAGCACAGTGGTTTTTTACCCAGTGCTGAAACGGCGGCCTTTTTGCTGGCGGGGGCCGATTTGGCGCTGCGCTTAGATGTGATGCAGTTGCTACAGCCAGAGCAGCCGCTTCGGCGCGACAACATTATTCAGCTGCAGCACGACAGCGCCGATGAGCCGTTTTTAAGCGCCCGGTTGTGTGTCAGTGCCGAGTATCTGCAGCTGTTTATCAGCGGCACCCGGCAAAAGCCGGATTACAACAGTTATTTTCCGGCGCGGCTGTTAACCACGCCACTGGGCTGGCAGGATTTAGTGCTGCCGGGGGCGTTAATGGCAGAAATTGCTCATATCACCGGCTGGCTGGAGCACCAGCACACGCTGATGCAGCAATGGCAACTGAGCCGCAGCATAAAGCCGGGTTACCGCGCTTTGTTTTACGGCCCGCCCGGCACCGGCAAAACGCTGACCGCCGCCTTAATTGGCCAGCAAACCGGTGCCGATGTCTATCGCATAGATCTGTCGGCGGTGGTGTCCAAATACATTGGCGAAACCGAAAAAAACCTGGCGGCGGTGTTCGACCAGGCGCAGGCGCGGCACTGGATTTTATTTTTCGATGAAGCCGATGCCTTATTTGGTAAACGCAGCCAAACCAGTAACAGTAACGATCGTTACGCCAACCAGCAGGTGTCTTATTTGCTGCAGCGCATTGAAGACTTCCCCGGCGTGGTGCTGTTGGCATCCAATCTGAAAGCCAATATCGATGAAGCCTTTGCCCGCCGTTTTCAGGCCATGCTGTACTTTCCGCTGCCCGATGTATCAGAGCGCTTGCAGCTGTGGCAGCGCATTTTAGGCAGTGGTGTGGCGCTATCCGCCGATGTTGATCTGGTGTATCTGGCGCATGAGTTTGAACTGTCAGGCGGCGCTATGACCAATGTGGTGCGTTATGCCGCTATCGCGACCTTATTACGTGGCGATAAGGCGCTGCGACAGGATGATTTGCTGCAGGGCATCAGCCGCGAGCGGCGCAAAGAAGGAATGATGGTATGACAGCATTTACCGGCCACTGGCTGCAAGTTATCAGTGTGATGCTGCTGTTATTGCCAGCCACTGCTGCGGCGTCTGCGCCAGAGCGCGTTAGGGTAAGCGGCTATTACCAGCTGACAGAGGCCGATCTGGCGACGCTTGCAGCGCGGCAGGCCATTATTGATGCGGTAGCAGCGCTTAAAGGCCAGCTGTTTACTGAGCGTTATCAGCTGGTCAATACGCTGCAGCCGTTACTGCGGCCAATAAAACGGCCTTCAACAGATTATGCAGCATTACTGATCAGCACTGAGCCACTATCGTCTGATGCAGCCGCTGCAGAGCCAGTGGCAGACACCAGTGCAGCAGAACATAGCGCTGCAGAAAATACTGCTGCAGAGAATACCGCGACAGCAGTTAGCGCCGCTGCCGCAGCGCCGGCCATGCTCTATGGCATTGACAGCGATGGGCTGGCGCAGTGGCAGCAACTGCCCGAGGTGGCCAGCTTACCCGAGGCGCAATTGCAGCAACTGGCGCCATTAGCCGGGCAGATTTTTCTGACTGAGGCGATGTTTGGCGTGGCGCTTGATAGCATCGGTTTTGCTGGCGCAACGACGGACGTGCCGATAACCACCGCAGAGCAAAGCCGCTTACGCCAGCTGGTGTTCGACAATGGCTTTAAAGCCGGAAAGTGGCAGCCCGAGTCGGCGCAGCCGCTGCAATGGCAGGCCAGCGCCGAGTGTGGCTGTGCCGCGCAAATTGTTAAGCAAGAGCGCTTTACCAATTTTAGCTATGGTCTGGTGCCGTACTGGCAAACACAAACCACTGAAATCGCCTTTGTTAATTTTAACCGTATTGGGCTGTTTGGTTTTACTCTGGGGAAAGACAATAAGCTGTTGGCGCCACCAAACTGGCAAAACAGCCGGCACTTTAATGGCTTTATTAATCTGGCACAGGCGCACAACACTTACCTGGATCTGGTGGTTAGCGGTTTTGACCGCATCAGTTATCAGCCGCTGGCACTGGATAATTTGCGTGCTGCACTGGTTACACAGCTAACCACACCGATGGACGGTTTTGCGCTAAATAACCTGCAACCCTGGCTCAGCTTTGGTTTAAGCGCCAGGCGTACCCTGGCTGATGGTGTGACGTTTGATTTGAATTTAGCCAACCTGACCGAGGCTGAGCAGCTTAACTTTATCAGTTTTTTACGCCAGTTAAGGGCCGATCTTAACCTGGGTGCCGAGGCAGCCAACACCGACAAGTACTTTATTAATTTAAAAGTGCCGGCCAGTGCAGTGTTAACGGCGGCTTTACCGGCTTATCAGGCCATGCAGGCTGAAAAGTACCGCAGTGACACTATATACGCACCGGATAAGCTGGCGACACTGGCACCGCTGGTCAATTTACTGCTGGTAAGGTTTGACGCTGACGTGATGGCAGCACAGCAGTTAACACCGCAGTTAGCCGCGCCGGATAAGGCGCAGGCTGCTTATCCGTTTCGACGGCAAATGAAGTCACTAAAAACGGCTATTGATAGCATGCCCAGCGCCGATGCCGCGACCATGCTGCTGGAAAAAATGTTGCCGCTGTTTGAGATACTGCCACTGGAGCAAAGCGGCCAGTTAAGCCTGCAGGATTTGGCCAATGATCTGACCTACGCCAACTGGAATTTCAGTGGCGCGGCGTTTTGGGCGTTACCGCTAAGCGCCGGGCAATATCAGGTGGTTAATCAAGCGTTTACTGTAGCGCCGGCCTATCAGTATCAGCAGCTGCTACAACAAGTGTGTGATGAAGTGTGCCCGAAACGCTGGTTCTGGCGCCTGGTACTGGCCTCGCTGTTAATCGCCGTAGCCAGCCTGTATCTGCTGGCGACCTTGCTGTATTACCCGCTGCTGCGCTACCTGGAGCATCCGCTGCTGCTGTACGGTGCGCCTTTGTTGTTTGCTATCGGCTTGCTGCTGATTTTATCTTGTGACCCCTACTGGCATCAGTTTCAGTCGCTTATATTACTGGCGGTACTGGCACTGGTACTGCTGGGCTTTATGCTATACCGCCGTATGCAGCAGCGGCGCCAACATTACCCTTAACTATGAGTAGAAGCGTCTACACTTAACACGTTTAACCTGCCGCAGTTCTGGCACAGCAAAAGGATACTCACGATGAAATTTGCTAAAGGCCGTACTCAAGCTGCTGTAAAGCCGCAGCCTGCGCCCACCTCTGGTGCCGCCAGCGCGGCACTGCAACAAAGCCCGTTATTACGCCAGCAGGCCGCGCAGTTAGTGGCGATTCGCCAGGGCGCACAGCAGCTGCTACAGCGTAAACAGCCAGATGGCGCGGTTAGCCAGCAAATGGGCCTGGAAGAGGAAGAGCCGCTACAGGGCAAGTTTGCTGTTTTGCAGCAGGCGGCGTTAGAGGAAGAAGAACCGCTACAGGGCAAGTTTGCTGTTTTGCAGCAAGCGGCGTTAGAGGAAGAAGAGCCGCTACAGGGCAAGTTTGAGCCTGCGACTGTCAGTCAGCGTCAGGCAGAGGCCAGCAATAATACCGGTATGCCTAATCAGCTAAAAAGCGGCATTGAATCTTTGTCCGGCTACGCGATGGATGACGTAAAAGTGCATTACAACTCGGCTAAGCCAGCACAAATGCAAGCGCATGCCTATGCTCAGGGTACCGATATTCACCTGGCACCGGGGCAGGAGCAACACCTACCGCACGAAGCCTGGCATGTAGTGCAGCAAAAGCAGGGCAGGGTAAAGGCCACTACGCAGCTTAAAGGCGAAGCGATAAATGATGATCCGGGGCTGGAGCATGAAGCGGATGTCATGGGCGCTAAGGCGCTGCAGAGCAACGGGGGCCAAACGACTCAATTACAGGCCATAGCAAGCCAATCCCAGGCTGTAGTTCAACGCCTATCTCATGAATACTATGACAGAGCCGAACTTAGGTATTCTGGTCGGGCGTTTGCGCATATGTCGCAAGGTGAATTGGAACAATATTTATGGGATAACCAATCACAAATAGTGGTTGGGCAGAATCAAACAATTTTAATTGGCGGAGGCCTAAGAACAGGATATGCCGTAAACGGTAATATAAGTTACAACTGCACCTATGATGAACGCGCAGGACGGCACATCATATACGTATATCATGCACATGCAGCTGGCCGAATGGGATAAGGGGCTCAAGGGGCAGCGCTTTGGCGAAGTCAGGCCATTTACTGACTTCGCATAAAGCATTTTAGCTCAACTTTTTGCTGAAAACCTAAACATCTTCCCGGTCATTAATGGTCTCCAGTACATTTTGGTACATCATCAAGTCGTTAGCTATTTCGATAGCGTCATCGGACTCTGGATCAAGGATAGCCTTACGTTTAAGCATATCAGCCATGGTTTTCCTGACAGAGGTTCTGATAAGCCTGAGTTCCATTACGCTAAACATTGTCTACAACCTTTTGAAATTAATTAATGTGTACAGCATGTTTGTCTGCCCACTCCGACAGCTTTTTCTTCAAGGTAGATTTTTGCATATCGAACAGAGCATTGCTCAACCAAGTTGAATTATCTTGTTTACCATTAACTATCTAAGTTTAATTTAAATTTACACAAAATAAACAAATTGCTGTTGTTAGACGAAATTTCGGTTAAAGTAGATGGGTTTTAACTTATATGCAACAAGAGGGAGCTGGCATGAAAACAGATAAAGATTTCTATATTACTGATATCAAACAGATAGAACGGGATCTATATCGTAACGGCAATGCTGATAAAGCAAAATTCACTAACAAAGATGGTAATATACGTCCACAAGATTCATAGCTGGTAACGGACCCATTAACTGGCATTATCTATGTGCTGCCGTCACACGCTGGTGTATCAGAAAGTGATGTGTTCGATGGTGGAAAATACAGATGGAAAATAAAGGCTGGTTCGTTAATACCATCTGGATTGTCTATTGCAATAGACTTAATAACACCTGGCCATGTTCACATCATTGCTAATCGACGAATGAAGCAAAGTGAATACATCCTGCTACTGGAAACTATGTTTGAGAAAGCGGAAAAAATTACTAACATAGCAGCCGAAACTCAGCTAAATAAAATTAAACTTGCCGGAAAAAGGGCTTAAAAAATGACATCTGAAAATATATCAGTGAACTGGTCAGATACCATTGTAATGTTTAACTCGCTGCTGCGGAGTATTGAGCAGTTAAGAGCACAAATTGACGCTGACATTCTCGATGATGATGACCTGTTTGACGCTGAAGAAGAGCTCAATGACTATCTGACACTGCTGGCTAGACTGCGGAAAAAATACACAGAGTTAACAGATAAAGGAGAGTTACCAGCTGCGTTGATCAATAAATTTAATGCTTTGGCTTAACGTTCTTTGGTAAAACAGGTAATTCAGCTTTAATGGAGACAGCTGTTTAGCAACTAATAAAACAACGCCCAGTCACTGATAACCGCCATTAGTAGCCAGGTTTTACCTCGGGGTTTGCTAATAGTGCAAGCTCCTTGAGGGAATACTGCTCAAAGTTTGAAGAGACAATTAACTTATTGAGTTCCTTCATCGCTGCTAGCTCTAAAATCATTCCCGGCTCTCCGGTGAACCCCATTTTTTCTATGTTCTTTATGAAATCTTTGACCAGATACATATTGTCAAATTCTTCATCACTGATACGATCTATATCCAAGTCAAACTCTTCGCAAGCATCCAAAAGCAGGCATACCGGCCATAAATCAATTGCAATTAGACGCTTACCTTTATGCATCCCGAGTGGGCCATCGATAAGTCTCGATCCACAACTTTTGCAATGCGCTTCATAGGCCAATAGGTCTTTCACAGGATAAAGATTTTTCTCATTGCAACATTCACATTTTGTTGGGAAAGGATCGATAAATTTCATCTGATTACCTAGTAGTAACGCCGCGCTCACCGGAACGTTTTGCGGAGAGCGTTTTTGTGAAAAAATGAAGCGCAGCGAAATGCACAAAAACGAACGTAGTAAAATGTTTCCGCGTGCAGCTTTTTGTTATGCATTACAAGCCCTGCCAGTCCATATAAGCAACAATTGCACCGTCTTGCTTGGGCTGCTTTGTTGCTGCCTGGTTCCACTTCCGAATTAGTTCCAAGTCATAAGCTGCTTTGGCAATTGCTATGGCCATGTTCGAGCAGTATTGCGAAAACGATGGATTACAGCTTTTAAGTAGAGATAAGGCCTCTTCATCTCGATGTAGATCTAGTAGAACAGCTGCATAGTTATTTATGAACAAAGGTGTGCTTTCACCATTTTCATATGCAACCCGACACACTGATACAGCTTTTTCTAGTGATTCAATAAAGTCATCATAGTTATTCCATGCTTTTTGATGAAGTTTATTTATCTCTTCAGTAACAGTCATATTTCAGATCCATTTTTTGCATAGACGCCCGGCTTGGGGGCGGACTTGTAGCCGCGAAGCGGCGGAGAGGCCGTCCCGGCCCCGAAGGGGCGGCAACAGCCGTTTGTTATGTAGTGGCACTGTTGTATTTGAAGCGAACATGCAAAACGCCGTCTTTCTCGTATTTCGAAACCTTAGCCGAAAGGCTGGCCGAAGCTTGAGGCTCTCGATTGTTTGCCAGAAATTTCGCCAGTGACTTCTTACCAATGATCGCATCCCAACTGTGATTCCGGCCTGCCACTGAAGCCAGATAGCGCTTACCCGCCAAGTGCTTGAATACGTCGCTCAAACTGGAATCGCAGGGAAGCTTGAAGCTGTATGAATGCGGTGCATCGACGTCATCACCCATGCACACGCTGTCCCGTTCCACTTTAATCAGATACTCATCCATAACTTAATCCAACGCTTTGCTAATTGGCTGCCGCAGCGTAGCGTAGGCAGTCCAGTGGAGGCCATGTTGTTTGTGGCCGGAACGAAATTAACCTTGTTAGGTTTCAAATTTTGAACAAAACCCAAAACATTACATAGCCAGCATAAGCAGCCACAGTAAATGGTATAGTAGCTATAACTTTCTCGTTCAAAAACCCTGAAAACTCATAAGCCTTTCCCCAAAAACGGATCTCTGCGCTCTGTGATTTTACATAGTCTTTTGCAACCAGGTACTCGTGTAACTCAAAATAAGAGATGTTCTCTAAATAACTTAAAGAGAAATAAGAGAACCTCCCGATCAGAGTTGGTACTGCAAACAGCACGAGATAAAAAATGCCGATGTATTTTAATATGTTGAATGGGTCCACTTGCTACCTAGACATAATGACTCCCCACGAGGTGCTGACCTCCAGGAACGTGGGTTAGCTTTGCAGCCAGAGCCATACTGTATTTGTT
>NZ_SIRR01000027.1 GCF_011634895.1 Rheinheimera pleomorphica
ATCCCTTCCGCAAATACGATCGCATCGGTCTTATCGCTGCCGGTATCGTAGTTATTAATGTTGTCCTGGCCCCAGCCACGTGCAAAGTGATATTCGTCACTGCCGGCACCGCCATTCAAGGAGTCATTGCCGGTACCACCGTGCAAACGGTCATTACCAGCCTGGCCGTGCAGCGTATCGTTACCGGCACCGCCGTGCAGCACATCGTCGGTGGCATAGCCATACAGGATGTCATTAGCATTGGTGCTTTGCATCACCATGACTTTGATCTGAGCAACATTCCAGACGGTGCCATCGGCAAAGCGGATCTCTTCCAGCTTATAAGCACTGGTACCATCACTATGGAAATAGTTGCTTACCGTAATACGATCATTAGTGCCCAACAGTGACAGCACCAAGCTGTCACCTGAACGGGTAACCTGTATATCTGCTGGCGCAATCCC
>NZ_SIRR01000028.1 GCF_011634895.1 Rheinheimera pleomorphica
CCCAAAATGTCTTGAGATGTACAGTGTGCTTTGCTATACACTCTCTCGCTTGAGTTCGAGAGGTTGCTTAGCTTGTTTTTACTACTATCAGCTTGCCAAATTGTTAAAGAGCGGTTTGAGATTAAACTCAAATATAAAAACTTAATCACATT
The DNA here is from genome assembly GCF_011634895.1 of Rheinheimera pleomorphica. GTDB lineage: Bacteria > Pseudomonadota > Gammaproteobacteria > Enterobacterales > Alteromonadaceae > Alishewanella > Alishewanella pleomorphica. Next base: position 153 of record NZ_SIRR01000028.1, read on the forward strand.
AAGTGCTTATATTTGAATTTCCAGAGCAATCATCAGTGTAACCAACGACTTTTAGGCTAGGCGCAGTGAACCGTAGCATACTTAGGTATGTGAGGTTCGCTGCAACAACGCATAAAAGGTGTTGGTGGAGTTAAGCGGGATCGAACCGCTGACCTCCTGCGTGCAAGGCAGGCGCTCTCCCAGCTGAGCTATAACCCCAATCAAATGGTAATTCGTTGGCAGGCTAGGCGCAGAGGACCGAAGCATACTGTCGTATGTGAGGTGCTCTGCAACAACGCATGGCAGCGAATTTGGTGGGTCTGAGTAGACTCGAACTACCGACCTCACCCTTATCAGGGGTGCGCTCTAACCACCTGAGCTACAGACCCAA
>NZ_SIRR01000004.1 GCF_011634895.1 Rheinheimera pleomorphica
CCCTGCCGTCAGTTGCCCATCATGACTGCTGCGGCTTTGCATCACAAAATCGCCCTGCACCAGCACATAATCAGCGTCATAGGTCATGACCAGCTGGCCGGTGCTTTCAGCATAGCCTTCGGTTTCCAACCGTTGCTGCAGGCGATAATCGCCAGCAACTTTTACCTGGCCTTCGTTAATCTGTAAAACACCTGCGCTTTGAATAAGATCACCCTCTACTGTCAGGGTAAAGCCGTTCAGGTTAAGGCTACTTGCAAGATACAAATCGCCATAAATTGTCGTGTCAGACGTAAGCTCGGCAACGCAGCCTAACTTTACATGGGCAGAAAAGTGGCCGCTAAAATAGCAAAAGCCAAACTCTGATAACCGGATATCAATAATTTCGGTTACCCCAGCCAAACCTGCCAGGCTGGGATCGGTGCCTTGCAACAACTCTTGCAGATTGGTAAAACCATCGTTATCCGGGTCATCAGAGGCCAGCATAGATAAATCGTTAAAGTAACGATGCTCCCAGTCGTCAGGCAAACCATCATTATCCGTGTCAAAGGCATCAACCACATACAAAGATGTCGTAGCTGATGTCAGCTCTGCAGCCGTAAAAGCCAGTTCAACTGTTTGATTAGCGGACACCTTATTCAACACATCTCGTACTGCCAGAGATACGTTATACGCTTTACAATCGCCGGATATTTGCTGATAGCCATTAAAAGATACTGAAGTGTATGTCCAGCTCATGCCAGGGTTTTTAAGTAAGACATAGCCACTGTGCAGCGTATCGCCGCAGGCATGCACAGTGAAATGCAGTGGCTGCTGCGCTATTTCTGCCGGCACATCTAAAACCGTTAATGCCGATAGTCGGGGTTCAAACACCAACAAATCGTCAGCAAAATGTTTTTTGCCATCTTTGGTGCTTACCCTGGCTGATACCAACATACTCTGCTGATACGGCTGCAAGTTAAAAACAAAGGTTTTCACTTTTGTGTGATCTGTGCTGCCATCAACAGCCAGCACGCCAGACACATTAGCAGCATAATGGGCAAATAACGCTTTGCCATCTAACCAGAACTCCACTGCGTCTACCTGGCCGAAGCGACTGCCGTCGGCAACATCATCAGGTAAATGCACAATAAAAGTATTTGGCCGGTCAACAACCGGGCTGCGCACCAGGTTTAAATTAAAGCTACTTTGTACCGGCGTATCCTGACTATCAGCGGGATAAACCATTGCAGCCGATACTTCAAGCACAGCCGGACAACCTACTAGCACAAAGATGGCACAGGGCGTAGTTTCTCTGCGGTATGCCCTCATATTGTGCAAATTGGCGGCTGTTAAACCCTTCTCACGTTGCCAGATATCAACAATAATGTCCTGGATAACCAGCTTGGCCCACTGCCCACTGGCAATATCATTGGCTTGTTCCTGTGCATATAAGGATCTTAAAATCGCGACCGCAGCCTGAGCATGCTGATATGCCTCCAGGGTTTCAGGCCCCAGGTTGTAAAGTGCAGCAATAAAATCAGCAAGTTCATTTACTTTACTCACTTTAGACCTAATCACCGTCAGCTGATTATCCAGCTCATACACAGAGTTTCTGTTGCCGCTGGCCAAATCAACCAGGCTATTACGCAAAACTAACGCATCTGTTAATACCAAAGGGTCTTTAGTAATAGCATGTAGCTGTGCCGCCACTTTACCAATGTTCTGCACCTGGCTGGCCAGACCAATAATGTGCTGCATTTGTTCGGCAGACTGAATAGTTGTGCTAATACCCAGAAGCGACGTTGCCAGGCCCGCGCGGCTGGCAAAAACGTCATTGTAGTAAATAGCGTCTACGGTTCTTATTAACATACCCGGGTCGTTCACATCATAACCAATCTCTTGGTCAACAATGTCGTACAATGCCCGTATAGTTCCCCTGGCGTTGTCAGCAACCTGCCGTGAGCTTTGATTTGCCGCCGAACCTAATGCCTCCAGTTGCACTGAATAAATATCAATAGCGGTTTTTACAGAAGCACTGGCCGGTAAAGCAACCATCTGCAGCAATACAACCATACTTAGTATGACAACACTCCGTAACATCTCTATTCCCTTAACTGCAAACGACTGCCTGTGCACTGAGCTGCACTATGGCGCCTTTAGCCACATAATCCGCGCAGTTGCTACCACACAATGATGGCGAGCTGAGAAATTCATTTTTCAGTTCGCCTTGCCTTTCCTACATTCAATTTTTTTCAATTGCCGGCAGAATCAAAAATAAAATATTGCGCCTACGTTCACGCTTTTTAGCAGCAGTTATCACCTGGATATATTCAGGACTGCTACCGCTTATCTGCGATGTATTATAAGCTCTGACGCGGTAATAATACGGCCATTGACTATTTAATTCTTTAACAACATAGGCGGTAGTATTGCCAACATCGAGATTATGATACCCCATAACCATTTCACTGAAGTCCGCATTCCACGCAACATCAAGCCTGTAGCCCGTTGCGCCTTCTACCGACGACCAGTTCGCCGTAAAACGGTCAGCGGTAATATTCGTTGCCGGCAAAGCATCAGGTGCACCAATCATTGCCACCTGACTGTTTCGCACAAAACGAGCGCGCATTCCGTTACCTTCATAGGCAGAGCGAGTATCACCATCAAAAAAGTTTACAAACCAACGATGGTAAAATGGTTCAGTGCTACTTACCGTCGCCGACCAAAAGTAGCCCGGCTGATTGGGAAAGGCGACGGCATCAATTGTTGGTTGCTCGTAATCGCCCTCACAGGCATCGGCATTATCTTTCCAATAGGCAGGCAGTTGTGAGCTGCAAAATACTAAGGACTGTAACTCTTCAATTGTTGGTAAACGCCAGTCTGACGCATTGGCAAAGCTAAAAGATTGGGCTAAATCCTGCGCCTGCGTTGCCGACAAAATAGCGCTCTCCCCCACACAACTACCGTCATACCATTGCTGGCCTATACTGCAACGCATCCACACTAAATCAGTGCTGCTATCTGTTACCGTGCCATCGCTGTTAATCACATAACGCGGGTCGATAGGCTGGGGCATCGACAGTGTAACAATAACCACGGTCCCAAGTGGGTAATCACTAACATGGGCAGCGTTATAAGCCCGAACTCGAATAAAGTACATAGTTTCACTTTCTAAGCCACTGACCTGAAACTGTACTACATTGCCTGCATCCCTGTTGTGATAACCTGGTACTGGCTGGGTTAATTCTGCATCAGTGAAAATATCAACAAGATACCCCTCAGCCATCAGCACCGCTTGCCAGGTAAGAACAAACCCATCGGGCATGATTGTGTCTGCTGATATAACCCCGGGAGGCGACAGCGGTAAGATCAGCGCTTGTATTGCAGAGTAATCACTTAGTCCCTGCGTATTGTAAGCCCTAAGTCTAAAGTAAAACGTTTGGCCGCCATCAAGTTCGTTTAACCGGTAATTAATGACCTTACCAACATCCAGATCTGCGAAGCTGGGCAACCTCTGGCTAAAATCTGCTGTTGTAGAAACATCTAGCAAATAGCCCTCAGCCCGTTCATCTGGATACCAGTTAAGCGTGGCGCCTTCAGAGGTAATATCTGACGCCGGCAGCAGAACAGGCGGCCTTGGCTCAGTGAATGCAAAATTCGCCACGACACTTTTATCCGCATCCATTAAGACAGTACAATATGGTTGTGCTCCACTACAAGCACCTGACCAACCGGTAAAATTGCTGCCATCCAACTCATAAGCAAACAAACTGACATAAGTTTGTTCCGGCATCTCTACATGACATTCTGTCAGACAGCTTTCATTAAATTGGTAACTGGCAACCTTCCCTGCTACACCGGCAACCTGAATGGCTAAGTCAAAACGTTGTGCTGGCGCCGCATAGTTAACCGTTACCTGCTGCGCCTGATCCATTTGCACTTGACATATCCGTTGCTGGCCGGCAAAAGCGCAGGCACCGCCCCATGATTGAAAAATAGCATCAGCCCTATCTTCAGCATATAAGGTCACTACGGTGTTCTGCGAATAGCGCATTTGACAGCTTTCACCACAAGTGATACCAACGGGAACACTGCGAACAAAGCCAGCTGCGGCTGTAAACTCAACTGTTAGCGGGTAGGTAACTGCCGGGTCCGGCACATCGACATAAGGTAATAAGGTGACAACCCACTCTTCTGCCGGATAAGATTTAAACATTTGCTGTGCATAATCTGACAGTTTCCCACCATTACCGTTGTCGCCAGTAGTTCCCCAGGCCCACTGCAAGTAGCTGTCAACCACCTGATTTGGCAATAAGCTTGCTGCCCAACCCGATAACCCGGGTTGATCTAATAAACGATAAATCATCGAATTTACATCACGATATTGCACTGAATAAAACAATAAATCGGCCATCCGATATTGGGTGTAGGAGGTTTCAGTAACGGATAGTTGACGCGCACTTTGAAACAGAAGCGCTAATTTAGCAGACATTACCAACTCATAATCTGCAGCAGTACCCGCCACGGAAGAGTAATAACCCGCAGACTGGTAAATTTCAAAGCCTGCATATATTAACGCTCCGGGAATAGCCAATTTAGCGCCCAGCAAAGCGACACTTTTTGCCAAAGCTGGAGAACCTTTTGCCGCTGCCACATATAGCATGTGAGCATACTTCGCTTGCGCCAGGCTAGAGGCAAAGCCGTAGGTTGACAAAATACCATTTCGAAAGCTGTCAACATTACTTACCCATGACGCTAATTTTTTAGCGTAAGCATCCGGAGCGGTGATAGTGTCACGTAAATTTGCTATGGCCAGATGTAATGCCGGATCAGTGGAACGCGGCGCTATTTGCTGTTCCAGGAACTGGACAAACTGCAACGAGACTGAGGCCTGCATTAGTACGCCGGCTAAAGATTCCAATAAAAATTGCTTTTGCTGATCTGCTTCCCCCATACTTTTTAAACTTAACACCAGATTGGTCAAATTTGATAAATCAGCAAGATCTGCGGAGGGGACTAAAAATGATGCCACCTGCAACAACTCCGTGGCACCAGTAAATACATTGGGTCGTGATGGCAATGTGTTTTGTTGAATATCAGTAAACAATTGATTTAATAGGTCTTCAATCTTTTGTTCGGATAATTGTGGGTAAATTTGCTGCAACGCTTGATAAATATTGTGTTTGTAACTTGAACCGTGCCAACGCTTACCAAAGCGACCAACATAATCCTGCATGGTCACAGCTTCAAACAAGATTTGATAATACATAGCCTCACGTTCAACCGGGTCATCAAGTTGCTCCAGCAAGGCGTTAAAGCTGCTTTGTGACTGATATACCGTATTAGGAATAGGCCACTCAGTCTGGTCAAAAGGCAACATATGATAACCAAAGTCTTGCAGGTTCAACAAATGTACAGCCGGAGGTTCATCCTTCCAGGCAAGCCAGGCCAGGCGCGCTATTTCATTTGCCGTTAACGGTAACTCACTTTCATAATGAATAGACTGCAGTGCGCCTTGCCCGGTGCCAAGATTAAAATCTAAAAACCTATCGCCGCGCTCAACCGCTTGCACTTCGGCCAGCTTAACGCCCAGCTTTACATCCTGTCCTTTATAGCGAATCACCACTTCATCATCATAAGACACGCCGGTCGATATCGCAGTCATCACATTACTCAGCTTTGGATTAGGGTAAGATGCGTCGCCGCTAAAAGGCGCATTTTGCCCGATATCTGTAACTTCGCTTCTTAAATAGTACCTGCCTGGCCGCGGAACCTGCCAACTAAATGATGGTGTAGTGTACTCCTGCTGTGGAGCAAGTTCAGGGGGGTAAAACTGGGTATAAGTGATAAGTTCATCACTATCGGCATCATAAACGCCCAATTCAACGCGAAACAGCCCTGTCGCACCTAAATTACGAACAACAGCATAGGAGCGAGTTAATTCCCCCACTGTTAGCAATGTGTCTGATAGCACTGAGGAGACGACCCCGGCATTGTAGCTTTGGGCGTTAAACGTTACCCAGGCACCGGTCCGCGGGTTTGTATAGCTGCTGTTACCCGCAAAAACATCACCGCCGGGGCTTAGTACCGTAGCCCGCACCCGGTATTCTGCCGCTTGCGTTGGTGTCCAAATTACAGTAAAGCTATAGGTATGATTGGTAGCAATTTCAACCGGTGTTTGCTGCTCAGTACTGAACACCGGCGTACTGCTGCCGCTTTTAAACACCTCTAATCTGAGCCTGAAAACCCCCGGAGCCCCCAGGTTTCGCATTGTTGCCCCAGGCCCGGCGCTCACACCAGTGCCTGCCGTTACTGCAGTGTTTTGAAACCCGACAGATTCAATACCGGCATTGTAGCTTTGGGCGTTAAACATTACCCAGGCCCCGGTCCGCGGGTTTGTATAGCTGCTGTTACCCGCAAAAACATCACCGCCGGGGCTTAGTACCGTAGCCCGCACCCGGTATTCTGCCGCTTCGGCCGGTGCCCAAATTGCAGTAAAGCTATAGGTATGATTGGTAGCAATTTCAACCGGTGTTTGCTGCTCAGTACTGAACACCGGCGTACTGCTGCCGCTTTTAAACACCTCTAATCTGAGCCTGAAAACCCCCGGAGCCCCCAGGTTTCGCATTGTTGCCCCAGGCCCGGCGCTCACACCAGTGCCTGCCGTTACTGCAGTGTTTTGAAACCCGACAGATTCAATACCGGCATTGTAAGTAGCAGCCGTGCAATATAAAGGAAAAAGAACCCCAAGCAGGGCAAGTATTCTTTTAACCATAACCACTCCATGGCAAACAGATTAATCACACTTTATCAAACAGTAAGTGGCTGAGCATTTTAAGCTATAGCAGCACATTATTTAATCAGCTGATGATATTAGCTCAGAAAAATAATAGCGTCATCAGTAAAGTAACAGCGCTATGTTAGACTTGGCTCTGTGTTTTTAATAGCAAAGCTCAGCTCGCAATCGACTGCCTGTTACACGGCCAGCAGTCGCCGATGAGCGTTTACTCGGCGAAGGCAGCCAACAACCACAGCGGAAACTTACGCCGGCTACTGCGGTAAAATGTTACGCCAAGGCTGCAGCTTTGGGTAATAATACCGGTTTCGTAGGTGTGTTCATCCAGCCAGGTCCCGGCGGGGCAATCCCCGGTAATAGTCGCTTTAACAGCGTAGCCGCGCGAGGGATTTAGCGTTAAGGTGACGGTTTGCCCCTCTGCGGTTACCTGCGAGGTACTGGCTATTACCTCACCGCGGCCATCTTGCTCAATAACAATGTCATAGCGAATGGGCGCAAAAATGGCCCTGATATGTTTATCGCTGTCTGCTGTGACGCTACAGTGCGCCCCTTCAGCAAGACAATCGCCCTGCCAGGCCATAAATTTAAAGCCGTCAGCGGCCTGCGCACTAAGCTGCACTATGGCACCTTTAGCCAAATAATCCGCGCAGTTGCTGCCACAGGTTATTTTGCTGTTACTGGCGCTAACGCTGCCGGCACCATTAAAATCAGTGGAAATTTTCACATAGTCAGGGTTATCGCCATATAACATCGCAGCACTACTTTTAATCCTGCCCGGCTGACGCTGAACCTCGGTCCAGATATCACCATTAAGCACAGCAAAACGCGGGTAACCTGCACCAATATCCGCTATTGCTTCACTGTAGTACGTCAGACGTAAGCTGAAGTCCGCCGCAGAGCCGCTTAACGGCGTTTGCCACAGCTGGCTCGGAAGTTGCCAACGCCCGCTGTGCCCTGGCACATACAGTTGGTTCGCATCCAAATTAAATGGCACCCCCAGCCCCGGGCGACCATAAGAATCGGTAACAAAGTCTTGTGGTAAGCTGACCAGCGTCATCTCATCTAAGCCCAGCATATAACGGGCACCGTTGTTAAAGTAAGTAATGTAGGCGCGGTCTGCTACCAGGTTAAAGCTGTCTATTAGCGGCAATGGCATGCCTTCAAGCTGGTACAGGCTACCGTCGGTCACATCGATCAGACACAAGGCATTGAAGCAGTTATACGCATAGTAGCGTTGTTGCCACACTGGCACCTGTTGCTGTTCAATCAACGCCGCATCTTCAGCTATAAGCTGTCGCTGGCCATTGGTTAAGTTAATCAGGTTCAACGCAGTGCCATGGTGCAGGCCGCCTTCGAAAAATGACTCGTAAAAAAGCACATCCTGCAGCAGATGAAATTGATGCGCCCCGCTACCATCCGCTTGCATATTGTCCACGGCAAGCTGCGTTTGCCCTGCCTCATCCAGCCAAACCAGCGCGGTTTTAACCTTATAACCCCAGCCGTTATCGTTTAGCTCATTCGACTGATATTTCAATACCGCATAATACTTATGCTGATAGATAAAAGCGTAGATAACCTCTTTATCTCTGCGGTAATCCAACGGCTCAACGCTGATGTTATAAAGCTGTTTATAGCTATTATCCGGGATATGAAACAGGCCAACGACAATATCGTCTGTTTCATTCTGCTGCGCTGTAACAAACACATTATCGTTATGGCCAAGCAGGCTAAACACACGCTGCACCCCGGGTTCGCTGGTGCCAAGCGGCATGGCAGGCAGCGGTACAGGCTGCAGGTCGGGGCTCTCTACTTTAAATAAACTGGGGCCAAAGGTGTTGTCAGCATTAGGGATGTCAGTTGTATTAGCCGTAAAAAATAACCGGCCATTATGGGTGGTAAAGTTAGCCGGTGCGCTACTTTTAGGGCTAGTGTTAATATCGGTCAGCTGCACAGCGCCCTCACCCGGCCGGTAGCGCCACAACTCGACCCCGTTTTCATTACGGCCAGGAAAATACCAGGCCCCGTCAGCATAACTTACTGCATTACCCTGGCGTTGATACAGTGGCAGCAAATCATCTGGCCCGGCGTCAAAGTTAACCAGGCCTGCCTGATCCCAGATGCCATGACGGTAAAAAACCTTGCCTGCCACCACTGTCATATCTGACAGCACGCCTGAATTATTTGTGTAATCTGTGCCGTCAATTAACAGCCGGCCAAGATTGCTGATTTGATAAGACGATAAATCAAAAAACCACAGCCCGGCGGGGCTGCCGGCTTGCAGCAAAATACCGGGCCGGGCCTGATACTCAAAATATTTGGCTGCTTTAAAATACTGCTGTTGTGCCAGTAACTGCGTCAAGGCCGGTGCCGTTATTGGTTCGACGCTACCCGTAGCCGGATTCAGTTTACCCAGGTAAATGTCAGCATTTGGCTGAAAAAACATCGTGCTTAACAGCAGCACTTCACCGCCTGGCGTAGTGATAAAACGATGCTGATTAAACTCAACCCCGGCTGAATTAACCGGCAAAACCGATGTCACAACGCCGGAATTTATATTAAAGGTATTAACCACATTATTACTGCTGGCAAAACTGCCGTGATATATAACCGTTTCACCTGCTATGGCAATGCCGCCACCAAAGCCCGGGCCCCAGGGTTCAATATTAACCGGCGCATCAACCATGCTAAGCTGCTTAGTGGCGCAATTAAATATCACCAGGCGGGCTTGGTTATCGCTCCAGCTTAAAAACAGCACATGGTTATTGCCCGAATACAAGCCAGATGTAATAACCGTATTGGCGGGCAATTCCAGTTGCTGAAAATTATCGTTTTCCATATAAAGCACAGACTGCTTATAGGCGGGGCCAAACGGGTCCTTCATCGTTAGCGCCCGGATAAAGAGCCCGGCACCACAGGGAACAATTTCAGGGTAAGATGATTCATCAACGCCGAACGCATTAGTGCTCTGGCGCAGCCTGGCAGCCAGGGCAGTTGAGTTAGTGGCAGGGTTATAGGCCCATAACTGCCAGCCATTCACCCCCTCATTGCCGGAAAAATACAGCTTATTGTTATGCCAGACAAAGCCTGGGGTCTGATAAACGCCGTCGGCGTCACTGCGCTGAAAAGCGTGCACGTTAAACACCTGCACGCCATAATCTGGCGCAGCCAACAAATAGCAGCTGTACAGCAGCACAATTGCCAAAAAGGTTGTCCTGGCCATTTCTGCCCCCTTCGTTTACGGCTGCGATGGGGCCAACAGCCACAGCGGGAACTTGCGCCGGGCCTTTATGCGTTCAAAGCGAAACAGCACCGTGCAGGCGCTGGTAATGGCACCGGTTTGATAGGTGTTATCGTTCAGCCATTGCCCGGCCGGGCAAGTGCCCCCTACCTGCTGGCGTATGCGGTACCCCGTTGCAGCGGTTAGTGTGTAGGTGAGTAGCTGGCCATAGCCTACTGTTTGTGCCGAGGCCTCAACACTGCCGCCACGCAGTGGCCCCAACCCGACCTGATACTGCTCGGCGCTAAAAAATGCCTGCAGTAAAACATCATGGCGAATATCACTCAGGCTACAGTCTTGTTGCGGGCATAAATTAAAGCGCTCAAAGCGGTAACCGGGGTTTGGCTGGGCGCTGCAGCTAACACTACCGCCATAGCTTACGCTAAGTGCACTGCAGCTCACGTTGCCCGCGGCGCTGGGTTTAGCCTCGGCAATAATATACAGCTCAGGCCCCTGCTCTGTGTAAAAGCCGTTTACCAATACCGGCGCCGGGCTGTCGCTGCTACCGCCATTACCTAAAATACCACCCCAGCCCCGGCCCCAGCAGTACATAGCATCCAAGCTGGTTAATGCGCACACCGTTGCGGTACCGGCGTCAAAGTCAATAATACTTTGTGCGCCGGGCAAGGATGCTATCGCCAACGGCAAAGGGGCAATACCAACATAAGCGCCGCGCCCTAACTGGCCATGCGCATCGCTGCCCCAGCAATACAGGGTGCCAGACTGGCCCAGTGCACACACGCTTTCATTGGCGGCGGCCACCTTACTGATGGCTTCAGGCAGGCTTTGTACCGCCAGCGGTATTGGCGAATCGGCATAGTCGCCGCTGCCCAATTGGCCACGGTTATTGCGGCCCCAGCACCAGACACTGCCATCCACCAAACTGGCACAGCTAAAGGCGCTGCCGCTGGTCACCGTGCTGGCATTAAAGGGTAAGCCGGTTACCGCCACCGGTGCCAGCGTCGGGTTATAACTGTTGTTGCCAAGCTGACCATAGCTGTTATAACCCCAGCAATTTACGGCGCCGCTGTTGAGTACCATACAGGCATGGTTGCCCATACCCACCTCAACCGCAGCGGCATGCGCCGGCTCGCCGTTTAGCGCCGTGGGGGTTAACCGGCTTTGGCCGGTATCCAGCGCCAGGCCCAGGCCACCGTCAAAGTTTGATCCCCAGCAGTGGCGCTGGCCGCCGGCATCTACCAGGCAGGCCTTGCCGTTGCCGGCACTAATATCTGCCGCGCCGCTGGCAAACACCCCTACCGTGGTTGGCCGGTTGCGTGTGGTGTAACTGCCATCGCCAATATCGCCGCTTTCATTATGGCCCCAGCAATGCGCGGCACCATCGCGTAATATAGTGCAGGTGGTAATAATACCGGCCGACACTTTACGCACATTGTTACGCAGCGCCGTTACCGCTGTGGCGGCCAGGCCGGGCTCATAACTGCCATTGCCCAGCTGGCCAGAGGTGTTCAAGCCCCAGCATTTCAGGCTGCCAAAGCGGTCTATCGCACAGGCATGCTGCGCCCCTACCGCCACCCGGCCGTTGTCGGTTAAGGCAATATCATCAAACTTTGGCGCTTCGGGGTAATTACGCACAACAACCGGCAGCGCGCGGTTAAACAGCTGGCCATCACCAAGCTGGCCGTTATCACCTTTACCCCAGCATGCCAGCACCTTGTCGCTATTAAGCGCACAGGCATTATCATAATTAACCACCAACTGCGTTATCGTGCCGCTTAAGCCGGGCTTTAGCTGCGCCGTGGCATAATAAGCACCAAATAAGTCACCCACCTGGCCAAGATCATTGCGGCCCCAGCAATACACCTGGCCGCTTTGGCTTAAGGCGCAGCTAAAATAGCGCCCGGCCTGCACGCTGACAATATCGTCCGGCAAGCCGCTAACGCTGGTAATAAGGTCACTGTAGCCACCGGCACTGCCATCGCCCAGCTCACCAAAGTTGTTATTACCCCAGCAGCGCACTGCGCCACTGTTTAGCAAGGCACAGCTGTGTAAATGGCCGGCACTAATGGCCACCACGCCAGACTCCAGCCCCAGCACGGCCACCGGCACAGTGCTTTGATCTGTGCTGCCATTACCCAACTGGCCCAGGGCGTTATTACCCCAGCAATACACAGCGCCGCTACTGTTTAGTGCACAGCTATGATAGCCGCCGGTAGCCACCTGCACGGTGCCACTGCTAAAGCCTTGCACCGCTACCGGTGTAGTGCGGGTTTCTTCGCTGCCATCGCCCAGCTGGCCAAACCAATTGGCACCTACGCAGCTAAGGCCGCCGCCCCCGTCTATAAAGCAGCTTTTACCTAAGTTAGCGGCTATTTGGCTTACCGGCGCCGCCAGGCCCGGCACGGCCACCGGCTCATACTGGCTGTCATAATGGCCAAGCCCCAGCTCGCCGTTGTCATTAAAGCCCCAGCAATAGACCTGGCCGGCGCTGTTAAGGGCACAGCTATGGTACAAACCGGTAGCTACCTGGCTAACACTATCGCCCAGGGCGATAACCTTGTCGGGTAGCAGCATGCGCTGGTTAGTACCGTTACCTAAAGCGCCATGGGTATTAGTGCCCCAGCAGCTAAGTTCCTGATAGTCGTTAATAGCACACATATGGCCATCGCCAATAGCCAGCTGCGCCCCCGCCCGGGCAGGCCCGGCCAGCAGTGTCACAAACATAACCACGGCAAAACAAATACAATAATCATAGATACTGCTTCGCATACGAGTTTCTCCCTGAAAGCTCCAGTCGACAAAACAGCAAAAGGCTGGAAAATATAAACGTTAACCCGGCTAAACGGTGCGGGTAACTTTGGTATTGCGGCTATCCCCAAAACATTAACAAACCCTGCAACTATAGCAGGCGAAAAAAATTACGCGCAGTTTTGCAATATATTTAAAACTGCTAATTATTCTAAAAGCTAAAACAAAACAGCATTAAAATATTTTTTAAGTTTTAAATCATAAACTTGTACCCGTAAGCTTTAATATATTGGCAAAATTACCTATTTCGGCTATAACTAAAACCGTTTTACCAACACGGCACCGCACAGGGAAATGCTACACCGTGCCCTGGGGCAGCAATGTTAGTAACTAACACCCCGGCCAGCCTGCACCTTGGCGCCTGGTAACACAGTACTAACAGTAAGCTGTTGTATGGCTAAAATTTTTGCTTGAATAAAGCACAAAAATATTTAAACTCTGTGCAGCAAAAAAAACTAACAAGGAGTGATTTATGAAAAAGATTTTATTAGGTGCCGCTGCGGCACTGGTAATGGGAATATCAGGCGCGGCAAATGCTGAGATCGTCCGTTTACCTTGGGCTAGTGTGTTAGATGTTACTGTAAATGACGGCAGCAATTTCGGTGGTTGCTTAGCTCGTATAAGTGCAAATGCGAATGCGGCTACAGGTGGTGCTTGCCCTGGCATGAATGGTTCAAGCTATATTTCATTTTCTTGTACTGGTGAACTGCAAGCTGCAGAAGTAGGTGAAAAACTTTACGAAACAGCACAAATTGGTATGTTGACAAACAGGCAAGTACGTTTCCACATCGACACAAATAGAAAGCATAATGGCTATTGTTTAGCTGTTAGAGCAGACTTCCAATAAAATCTTAAGCGCGTGACTATATTTTTATTTTAGTTACGCGCCCCTTCAAAGTTATAAACAATTAAAACTACACTCCACCATAATACAATATGAAAAAATTCAATGAAATCATTGAACTCCTTGACACCGAGTTTGATGAAAATGTATTACCAAATGCAATGATGATTTATAGAAAATCTAGTGAACATTTCCAACTTGGAAAGTTTGACCTCGCGGAAAAATTAGTAAAGTTAAACTTTTTACTGCACAACTCTGTAATTCCAGCATCTGCATCAATAGGGAAAGGTAGTCGCTTTGCATACGGGGGCATTGGAGTAGTCATTCATAAAAATGCAAAGATAGGGCAAAGGTGCTTAATTGGCCAAGGTGTTACTGTAGGTGGAAAATGCAGAGGTATTGGGAATGATGTTTACTTAGCTACTGGAAGTAAAATCATAGGCAGCTGCACTATTGGAAATGCCTCAATCATCGGAGCAAACTGTGTTGTGACTGGAAACATAGATGAGCTTAGTATTGTTGCAGGCAACCCTGGTGAAGTCATAAAAAAAATATCAATCGACAACATAAAAAGATATCAAGGATATTTTTTCTGTAAAAACAATGAAGAAAAATTAGAGAAGTTCATTAAATTTTACAACCTATAAAATGATGAAGCCGAAGAAATTAATTCTCTACGGCTTTATTCCACAAGTCTTTAACGCATATCGTAATTAAAATGTTCGAAATCCATCCTGTACTTCTCGTTGACGATATTTATTAAATAAGAATTCCAATAGATATCTATCTTTTTTTCAGAACTCGTTCGAGAAGGTGATGAATTTGTGGAATCAAAGTTTGGAAGTGCAAGATTTGGATAGACTTTACTCCAAACAATACTCATATGTTCAGCGAAACTTTCTTGTTTACCGATGAAAGAGTAATTAACTATATCAGACATCGTATCATAATATTGTACACGCCAATGATTATTCTGCTCGTAAATACTTTGCTTACATATTGCTTCAATAAATTCCTGAAAACTTACCTCGTAGCCGACATCTTTTTCTAGATAACGAACAAGCTCCTTATAAGGAGTGGATTTTTTAGGAACTATTCTATCCAAATAACAAGAAAGTAATCTAGAGTATGGATTTCTGACGAACGTAAATTTAAAAAAATCCTGACTATTAAATATCTCTAACAGATGTTCTTCAGTCAATTGGAATGGAGAAATAAGCGGAGAAAGCCTTCTATCATGCACATTTTCATATTTGAATCGAGTGCCCTTCGCCTCACCTAAATATAAAAAATGCTTAACCGTGCTGTTTGCAGCTTTACCAACAGAGTGAAAAAAGTACTTATTTTTGAGAGATATATAGCTATGGCTGTATAAATCGTGAATTGGCTTTTCAATTTTCACTGTTAAATCCTTAAAGTAAATCTAGACTTTTTAGTCTATCTGAAATTATGTCACCAACAATAGGGCTGGACTGATTTGTCAGATGCAGATCGTCATAAAAATAATGATTAAAATCTGAAAGCTCAGCCTCAAGATCTATTAGTGCTATCTTTTTTTCTAGGCAAAAGGCTCTGCAAACACTATTAACCTGCTTTCTCTGTGATACTTTCACACTGTAACTTTTAAGGTTTAGCGATTTAAGTTTAAACCATTCATCTTCTTCATCGAGTTTTTGCCTATGCGGTGTCGTACCAAAGCAATGCTTTATTCCATAAATGCTTAACGTAAAGTGGATAACTTCTAGCATTTTTTCGACAGAGCTACTAAAAGATGTTACAGGATAATCATCTACTAACTCTGCACCTTTACCACTAGGAATGACTGAAGAAAGACGCTGATCTTTGTTCCAGTACCCATTTTCAACTGCTTTAACTCTTTGATCATTGGTAGGTACAAAAATTACAACAAAATCTGGATTAAGAGGAATAACTTTATTTGTAATTACATTAAGCAAATGCAATGACGTAGCGCCAGAATAACCACCGTTTAATACATTGAAATCAGCGAAATTGTTCTCTATAACTGCATTGATTCGTTTGTCTTCATCAACAAAAAGAGACTCTATAAAAGAGTCACCGAGCAAAACCAGGTTTTTATCTCTTGTTTCGATTTTTCCACTATTAATAATAAAGCCATTACTGTCAGTATTTAAAGCATAATCTTTAGCTTCAAGAGCGCGAGTAGCATTCAAAATTTGGTTTTCAGCAGGCTTTTTCGTTGTCTTCTTATTGCAGCCCCACTCTTTTAATCTGATAACTCTATTCATCTTTGCATCCTAAAGCACCGAAATCTATTACTGCATTCGCACCACGTTCGTGAGAAAAACTTACCCTAAAAGTACTTATTTTTTCATTATATCGATTGGAATAAATACTGATGTGCTCAGATTTCTGATTAACACCGCTTACTACCTGTAACCCAAGCGCCTCTTCGTATTCTATACTGCAGTAGTTTCTATCAGATTCAAATCTAAACTTATTTACATCTAATTGCACCGGCTTGAAATCAGGTCCGATAAAATGATTGGTGCTCAAATTCAGATATTCGGCATTATCCATTACCTTCAAAATACCATCCTGAATATTCGAATAATCAACTTCTCTGGTAATTTTCACTCCAAACATATGGCTAGTTGCTTTTATCAAACTGATAGTATTATCAATACATAATTCCGGATGAGCGGACAATTTTGCTCTATCACGAACAGCTTTCTCATTAATAAACGGTACATTGTGAGCAAGGTGAGAACGGAAAAACTTTCTTAGTTCGCACTTTTCATTATGAGAGTATAAACCGCCATCCCCTAGAATAACCTCACCATCAAACCAGAGATATAGCATTAAGTCGTCATCGTGCCTGTGATAATTAGATTGGTGACTGTTCTTTAGAAGAAAATAATATGCTTTATTCTCGTTAGTTAAACCTTTTATAACAACATAGCCAGAACCAGAATAATCAAATATTTCTAAGCTGACGCCGTCATTTCTATCGAGAATACCTCTATCACCAGCCTGCGTATCACCAATTAGCGGAAGTTCGCCATTTGGCAGTGTCAACGCTTTTAGAAAAGCTTCTGCCTTTTCTACGTAGTCTTTGGCCAAGCTTGAAACTTCAATATCACCCAACGAATCAAGATTAACCAGTGTTTTCACTCGGCCCAGCATAAATTTCTGATAGCCCGGGCTATTTTCTTTATGTACACCTTCGTCAGTAAACGCATGCTTTAATTCAGCAATTAACCTGCTTTTGCCTAGCTGCAGAAACTGTTCCATACCAGCGTTTGGCAAATAAAGCGCGACCGTGTACATAACCAATGCCTGGTCAAAACCATGGTTGGTATGCTCAGAATAGTTAGTATCTTCAGCCAGCCAGCATAAGTGTTTATTCAACAACGCAGTGAAAGGCTGCAACCGTTTATCACTAGCAAAACCGTTATCTAATTGGTTATAGACACAGTGCGTAAACCAATTAACAAGATTACGCAGCCGAAAAGCTGTGGCATGATCATGCCAGTTTAAAGGCGAATTAGCATTGTGTTCTGCGTTTAGACACCAGCATTCAAATGCTGAAAGACAGAATTGTAAAAAGCTCTGCTGCTCTTCAGCCGATTGCAGCTGATAACTGGATACGTACCAATTAAGAAAGGGTAATGCCTGTAACTGCCACCACCAATTTCTGTCCTTACCTTCCAGTTGCCATGCAAAGCTACGCAGATCTATAGGTGACGGAGCAAATTTATTAAGATTTACCTGAGCAGAATAAAACGCCTGTTTTAACTTCTCATACTCGGCTTTATTTTTGCCCGCATTGGCAGCTGATTGCGCTAAAGCCTGCGGCGAAAGTTGCTGTGCCAACTGGGCGAGGTTCAGGTTTTCAGTCATGTTTGTATTATTTATCCTGCTAAAAACTGCGTCCAATTAGCCAGTACTTTATCAGTATTAGCTATCGCCAACGCTTTAGCACGTATAGCGGCAACGTCATGATGGCTTTGCAGCACTAACTGCGATGCTGCCGCCAGCGAAGAAACTACATGCTCTTTCGGCCAAATTTCATTAGCCCCTTCCCAGTTCCAGATCACCGGCACAGCGCCGGTTAACATACCCTCGCCTATCGCCATATGAAACGACTCGTGCTCAGACGGCGATAAAATATAGCCCACCATAGTAAACCAGTCGTTTACGTTGTCACCGGCCGGGTCAAATATCACCTTGTAACGCAGCTGCGGATTACTGTTAATGCGCTCGAACAACTGCTGGTAGTAGGCCAACTCGTCAGGGCGGTTTAACAACCAGCTGTACTCCAGTGGGTGTTTACCTTTAACCCGCAGCTGATAACGGCTGTCGGTTGCCAGTAAGGCTTCCAGTAAATCTATTGCCCTATCCAGCCGCTTGCTTTTAGGGGCTACCCCCACCATACCGAGCGTAAAGGGCGCATCGCCGGTTTTCTTTTTCGGGGTAAATTTGTCACTGTCCAGGTAATTGGCAATTACCGAGGTTTTAACCAGCGGCAGCTTTGGGAAAGCCTGTATCGCCGCACGGCGGATATGCTCGCTAACAAAGGTAATATGATCAATGGCCTGCCAGTTAACGTTATTAAGATAGTCGGCGCGGGTTTCCTGGGCATGAAACCTGGCTACCAAACGCTGGTGTGGCAGCTTATTGTGCGAATACCAGGCGATATTGCCCAGACACCACTCACAAAAAATAATATCAGCCTGTTGCAGCAATTTGCGGCTGGCGGCCTCGTCGTGCTTATTGTGGCCCTGCCACTGATCGGTAATAAATTCAAACTGGCCTGTTGCCGCCAGCTTGCTTTGCAGCAGGCTAAAAAACTTCAAATCGTGCCCGGCTACCAGCACGGTACGTTTTGTTGGGGTTGCAGTTGTAACTGGCACTGTGTTTAACCATTCCTTTAGTTCGTTAACCCGGCTGCTAAACGTATGGCGCTTGGCCAGCTCGCGCAGCATGTCAGCAGCGCGCTGGGTAAGCACAGTATCGCTTAACGCGCGGGTTAACTGTTGTTTAAACTCGGCCTCGCTGTTGGCGTACAACGGGTAATCCTTGCCCAGCAGGGCTTCGTGCAGGCTGTTGCGGTTTAAAATGGCCGCACAACCGGCGCCGCCGTATTCCAGAATTTTGGTCGAATACTCTACCGTGTCATTCATCGACTCGGCGCGCCAGGATAAGCCCACCCGGGCCTGGCGTAGCAGGTTTTGTACCTCGTCACGCGATTGGGCCCCCAGCCAGGTTAAGCCGGGGGTATTTTCCAGCGCCTGCTGCATTAGCTCGTGGTAATTGGCCGGGCTTGGCTCTTTATGAATTTTATCGCCCACCATTAGCAGCTCACTGCCAACCACCTGACGATGAATATCACGCCAGCACTGTGCCATTTCCAGTGTCATCCAGTCGCCTTTAAACTTACCGGCGTATATCGCCGTTGCCAGGCGCTGATCAATGCGGCTGACTTTAGCCGGCAAATCGGGAATGACCGGCGTGTAAATGGCGATTTTATCGCTGGCTAACGTGGGCACCAGTTGCTGCCATAAGGCTTTAAAACCGCTGGTCTGGCACAACAATTTACCGCACCCCTGCGCCAGTTGCTGCATTTGTTGTTTAAGCTCGGGGCTGTACAGTTCAACACTTTGCGGAATATCGGTTAAATACAGCCAGCAACGCGCCAGCAGCTGCGGCTGCGCCAGTAAACTGGTGGCAATCTCTGTGCCGCGCACAATAACCACATCATACGGCTGTTGCTGGTGCAGCTTTATTGCCAGCTCAGCCATCATCGGCAGGGTAATACGGCGGTAGCTTTTGCCCTGCCAGTGCGCTGCTGCACTGCCGTCGATAATATTAATGGCTGCGCACTCTTGTACCGGTGCAAACAACTCGGCACGCTCGGGGCGGCTTTTAGCAATAAAATCCACACTGGCCTTACCGGTAGCGGCCACGGCCAGGGCGATGGTTTGTAGCCAAATGGAGGAACCGTCGATAAAGTTCAGATCCGGATTGGCGCAAATTAATACTCTTTTGCTCATCCGTTAGGCTCCTACCACCTGGCCCAAGTGCTGGCCAACCAGGCTAAACTGGTCACTGTCTGCAACAAATAGGTCGCTTTGCTGCAGCGGTTGTAACGGGTCGCAGTGTAAATGTTGCTGCGCAAACTGCGCAGCCTGCCACAGGGTGCCCGCCTGCAATGCCGGGCTATTAAAGGCAAAGCAATCATCCCCTAACGCCTTGGCCCAGCCGGCGGCGTCGGGTTGATACAAGCTGGCATTGGCTAAGTCACGCAGGTAATGCACATCGTAACGGCACTGCGCCGATAAATGGCCTGCCAGCATAGCGCTGTCATCTTTGGCCTTGGCCAGTTGTTGTGTCAGCCAGGCGCCGCCCTGCCCCGGCTGTAATAACACAGTGCGCGCAGCAATAGCCGCACCGCTAAGCGCCGGGCTGCATTCAATGGCCAGCGTAAAGTTGGCATACTGCTGGCTGGCAGCAAACTGTTGCAGTTGTCTTAGCTCATCAGCCGTATCAGCTTTAGCCAGCAATAGCATGGCCGGATCGGTTGGCATGCGGCTGCTAATGCCCAAAGTAGCAAAAATATCGTTTAAGCGGTGGGCATAAGTATGTTTAGAAAACACCTCACGGATACCGGCCAGGCTGCGACGACGCCACTCGGTGTCATCCGTCATTAAGGTATGTATTGCCTGCTCTGCTTCTTGCGGGCTGTTCACCATCCACACCGCGTCTGAGTCAAACAGCTGTTCAATGCCTTTAGCGTAGGTACTGACAACCGGTGTACCACAGGCCATCAGCTCAAATACCCGGCGCGAGAACATGGTTGGCGAGTCGGTTACCGAGTTAACGTTTAAGAAAATGCGATAGCGGTTGTATTCGTCACACAGCGCCTTGTACGGCAGGCTGCCTTTAATACCGTGCTGATACTGCTGCGGAAACGGAAAAATACCCGTACCGTGGTTTCTGTCATAAATTTCCAGGCCATGCTTATTGGCGGCATCCAACAGCCAGCCCATCACCTGGCCGCGCTCGGCATGGCGGTCGCCATACCAGCTGCCGGCAAAACACGACAGCATTTTACGCCCCTTTAGTGGCGCCGGTTTATGCAGCACTGGCTGGGCAGCAAACGGCAGGGCAAACACCTTGGTATTGCCGGTTTTTTCCCGGTACGACGGGATCATATTGGCGTCGGTGGTAAAAATATAATCGGCTAAGCGCGCGCTTTGCATAAATTTGTCATGATGCACCGGGTCTTCTTTATTCCAGAACAGCGTTGGTATACCTTTGGCTTTGGCATACTGACAAATTTGTGCCACTTCCTGGCCCGGTTTATTGGCATATTGCGCCACCCGGTATTGCCAGCTGCCCATATTGCCCTTCCAGGCGCTTTCAATAAAAAACAGCTGCGGCGGGTATTTTTCAGCCAAACCGTACCAGTTATCCGGCCGCGGCTGGATCAGGTTTAAGTCCTGCTCAAAACAGCCGGTGGTAAACTCGTCCATAATACCCAGCACATAGGGTTTGCCGTTTGGCGGATACGCCGGCCAGCCGGCAATACTGATGGCCGCAGCCTGCGCGGATGGCGGCACAAACGCTGGCGCGGTAGCAACCGGCAGTGCCGCTCTGGCGGCTGCCAGCTGCTCGATACGTACTGCTGACAGTTCAACCTGCTCGTTAGCGCTGGTGTTAAACAGCTGAAAGGCTACCTCTACCCGTACCGCATTAGCCGGTACTTTAAGCTGGTAAATCTCGCTAACCTTGCCCTGGGTACAAGGCAGGTACTTGTAATGTGAGTTAAAGGCTTTAGAAAACGCCAGCTTGCCATAACCGTTAACAATATGGTCGCCTTTAGCATCATAAAACTCAATTAATACCACGGCTTTACGCTGGCTATTGCCTTTAATGTGCTGGTATTGCGCCGCAGCATAAATAAACAGGGTGTTGCCGCTATTCACCGCCAGCTGGTAGCCGTGCGGCGTCAAACTTAGCTGGCGTGCGCTGGCATCGCTAATCTGCGGCGCTGTTGCTGCTGGCTGCGGCTGAGCAGGTACGGCCTTTATTGTCGCGCTATTTGCTGCCGCCTTGTCTGTCACCACCGGTGCGCTGCTGATCAGCGCCAAAGGTTGGCTTTGCCCCAGCCGGAACTGCTTATTGCGCTGGCTATGGTCGTAAAGCAGCTGGCTTAGTGGCTTAACCAGGGTTGCAAACAGCCGCTGTTGCGCTACCCAGCTGGCGCCCTGCTCGGCACAGCGCTGATACAGAGCAGCATTGGTTAGCAGGGCTTTTAGCTTGGCGGCCAGATCAATCACATCGCCGCTGTTAAACAAGGTAAAGGCACTACACTGCTCGGCCAGCTGTTTATTTGGCGCCACATCGGATAACAGCACCGGCTTGGCGTAAGCGGCGGCTTCAATCGGCTTTAACGACGACACCAGCTCGGTCACCGGATAGCTGCGCCTGGGGTTAACGATAAGATCGACACCCTGGTAATACTCGGCAATCGCTCCGTTGGCCACCCGTGGGTTGATGCTTACCCACTGCGCTATACCCAGTTGCTCTGCTTTGGTTTGCAGCTGCTGCGCAGCGCGGCTGTCGCTGCTGCTGATAATACCGCTTTGGTTACCCGATCCGACCAGATTAAGGCTAAGCGCCAGGCCGCTTTGGCGCAATAACGCCACCGCCTGCAGTAAATCGTCCAGGCCTTCGTAGGCAGAAAAAGAGCCAATATAGCCTACCCTAAGCGCCGCGCCCGGCTTAGCGGGCTTGCCAGGCTGGGGTAAGGCGTTAACGCCGTTGGGCAGTATAATAATTTTGTCGGCAGCCACGCCGCGCTTAACCAGCTGTTGCTGCATTAACGGGTTTAGTGTGATGACCTTATCCGCGGCGCAGGCAATGGCGGTTTCTTTGTCTACCGCGTGCTTATATTCATCACTGCCCTGCCAGCTAGGGTCGCTGCTGGCGCGGCTTAATTCCCAAAAGCCGCGTACTTCGTAATAAAACGGCAGTTTAAGCCGTTTGGCAGCCAGCATGGCCGGCTCGGCATTTTCCCAGTTTGATGCCGCCACCACCACCGCCGGTTTATATACCCGAAACGCTTGCTCCAGTGCATCGGCTGCCGCCTCTGCCCACTGCGGCTGGCTGGGATAATTGTGCTGCGAGGGTTTCGGCAGGCAAAGGTATTGCACACCATCCTGCTGAAAAACAATATCGGCACGCGCCACTTTGGCACTGGCGATATCCCAGGGCCGGCCCGGGCGGTTGATCACTATCACCGAATGGCCATTGGCTGCCAGCGCTGCAGCCACACCATGGGTGCGCACCGCATAACCATTGCTGCTGTGCGGGAAGCTGTGGTTAACCACATACGCTACCCGGCCAGCAATGCTTAAGCTGGGCCGGGTTGCTGCTAAAAGCTGTGTCATAACAAAAGTACCTTTAACCGGTTAAACCCACTGCATCGACCAAAGCGCCGTGCTGTGCCAGCGTACTGACAACGTCGTTAAAGGGTTTATGTTTTACCAGTACACAAACAATGTCTGCGCTTAAGCTTTGTGCCAACGGTACTAACTGCGTATTGCCAGCCTGTAATGTTGCCGGCAATTCATGGATATTTGGCTCGACCACCTGCACCTGCACACCCAGGGCGGCAATTTCTTTGGCAATTTCCAGCGCCGGGCTTTCACGTAAGTCATCGATATCCGGCTTAAAGGCTACGCCCAGTACAGCAACAGTGGCCTGGCTGCGGCCTTTATCAGGGTTGGCACTGTGCCAGGCATCCAGTTTGGCTTTAACTTTATGCAGCACCCACTCTGGTTTTGAGTCGTTCACTTCACGCGCCATACGGATAATACGTGCCTGCTCTGGCGCGCTGGCGACAATAAACCAAGGGTCTACCGCGATACAGTGGCCACCGACACCGGCGCCGGGCTGTAAAATATTCACCCGCGGGTGGCGGTTGGCCAGCGCGATAAGCTCCCATACATTGATATCCAGCGTGTCACAAATCATCGACAGCTCATTGGCAAAGGCAATGTTGACATCACGGAAACTGTTTTCGGTCAGCTTTGCCATTTCGGCGGTGCGGGCGTTCGTCACCACACATTCACCCTGCACAAAGGTTTTGTACAGTGCCACCGCCGCTTGCGAGCAGCGGGCGGTCATGCCGCCGATAACGCGGTCGTTTTCAATCAGCTCGCGCATCACATGGCCGGGTAATACCCGCTCCGGGCAATGGGCAATACGGATATCCGAGTCATCGCCATGGGTTTGCGGAAAGGTTAAGTCAGGCCGGGCCGCGGCCAGCCAGGCGGCCATTTGCTCGGTAGCGCCCACCGGTGAGGTCGACTCCAGAATCACCAGGTTGCCCTTTTGCAGTACCGGCGCTATTGCCTCGCTGGCGGCTTTTATGTAGCTTAAATCGGCGCTGTAATCGTCGTTAAACGGCGTAGGCACCGCCATAATAAAGGCATCGGCCGGCTCAGGCGTGCGCGTGGCCCGCAGGTAGCCTTCGGTTACCGCAGCGTGTACGACAATATCTAAATCCGGCTCGACAATATGAATTTCACCGCGGTTAATGGTATTAACCGCCTTTTCACTAACATCCACACCAATGACTTTAACTTTGCGCGAGGCAAAAACAGCAGCAGTAGGTAAACCGATATAACCTAAACCAATAACAGAAAGCGAAGAAAAAGACATAACAAATTCCTTGTTAGTTACTACTGAAAATTTTTTAACGTGGCGATAATACGGCCACAGGCCTGACCATCACCATAAGGGTTGTGAGCAAAACTCATGGCCTGATACGCCTGCTGGCTGGTTAATAACTCGGCCAGCGCGGCTTTAATCACAGCGGTGTCGGTGCCAACTAATTTTACCGTGCCTGCGGCAACGGCCTCAGGCCGCTCGGTGGTATCACGCATCACCAGCACCGGCTTGCCCAATGATGGCGCCTCTTCCTGAATGCCGCCTGAGTCGGTCAAAATTAAATAGCTGCGGTTCATCAGATATACAAACGGCAGGTAATCCAGTGGCGCAATCAGGTGCACATTATTAATGCCGGCCAGAATGCGGTTAACCGGCTCTTGTACATTGGGGTTTAAATGCACCGGATAGACAATCTGGCAATCCGGGTAGGCTTTGGCGGTATCAACCAGCGCCTGACAAATACGCTCGAAACCGCCGCCAAAGCTTTCACGGCGGTGGCCGGTCACTAAAATAAGCTTTTTGCTATCGTCAATAAAACTGAACTGCTGCGCAAACGCCGCCGTTAGCGTAGCGTCGGTATTAACCTTGTCGGTCACCTGCAGCAGCGCATCGATAACAGTGTTGCCGGTAACAATAATATTGCTGGCACTAACACCTTCGCCACGTAAATTGTCGGCCGACAGCTTAGTTGGCGCAAAGTGCAGCTGCGCTAAGGCACCGGTCAGTTTGCGGTTGGCTTCTTCAGGCCAGGGTGAATAAATATTGCCGGTACGCAGGCCAGCCTCAACATGGCCCACCGGTATTTGCTGATAATAGGCTGCCAGGCTGGCAGCAAAGGTGGTGGCAGTATCGCCGTGCACCAGCACGATATCGGGTTTAAATTGCTGCAATACCGGCTTTAAGCCCTGCAAAATAGCGGTGGTCACATCGGTTAAGTCCTGACCGGCTTTCATAATGGCCAGGTCGTAATCGGGTGTGATACTAAATAGGTCCAGTACCTGATCTAACATTTGCCGGTGCTGACCGGTAACACAAACACGGGCGTCAAAGGCCGGATCCGCCGCCAGTTGCTGCACTAAAGGCGCCATTTTAATGGCTTCAGGGCGGGTACCAAACACCGTTAATACTTTCACTTATTTACTCTCTTACTCTGGGCTGACAGTTAATGGTTTAAAATCCAGGAAAACCCGACTTTTTCGAAATTCAGTAATTCTTTGTGATGCTTAATGCCGCGCTCTTCAAACAGTTTTGACCATTTGGCGGCGGCCTTTTTTTCGTCTTCGCGCACATAGTCATCCATCACGATATGCAACTGATGTCGCGCCAGATACTTTAAGATCTGCGGTATCGCCGGATAGCGCGCCAGCGGTCCGGTGCTGGCTGGCGGGCCGTCTACCAGCACCAGGATACGTCCCTCTTTGCCCTGTAATTGCTGGCTAATTTCGGCCAGCTTGTCGTCACAGCTGTAAAACAGGTAGCTGCTATCGTCACACTGCAGCTCAACCAGCGGCGCATAGACTAAATCAACCCGATCTTCTACCTGATGTGCGGCGATATCAGCCGCAGTTTTTTGCAGGTAGGTTTTATTGTGTTCAAAACTAACCACCTTGCAGCCGTTATCATTAGCCCCTTGTTTTTCCCGGGTGTGTAAGGCACGGGCAAATACCACTGTTGAAGTGCCAGAGCCAAATTCGATAATGTAGTCAAACGGCTCGCTAACCACTTTTTTCGCCAGGTACAAGCCAATGTCGGCGCTAATAGGCCAGCCGTGATAATTCAGCGGCATCTGACCAAAACCCAAGAGGTCACGCAGGCCAATAAAGGCCTCCATTTGTTTCACACTGTTGCTCAGGCTTTTATTAAGCTCAGTAACCATTTTTTGCTGTACGGCATCTAGTTGCTGGCTTTGCGCTGCCTGCCACTGCTGATACACCTGCGACTGCGCCGTTAACGCGGCGTTATCGGCATTAAGCTGGGTATTGTGCTGTGTTGCCTGCGCCAGCTGCTGTTGCAACTTGGCCAGGTGCTGCGCTTGTTGTTCTAGCGTTTCGTTTAAAGAATGGATTTGCTGCTCAGCGGTTTGTCGCTGCTTGAGGGCTTGTTGAAGCTCAGCATCCATGCCTGCAAGCCGGCCTTGTAATTCGGCCTGACTTTTTTCGGCCGCCACTTTAGCAGCCGCCTGCTGTTGCTGCAACGTTTCGTTTTCGGAAACCCTTTGCGCCAATTGCTGGGTTAATTGCGCAAGCTTTTGTTCAAATTGACGTTTTTGCTCTAATAACTGTTGTTGATGCTGGGCATTATTTTCGACAACCTGCTGCTTAACGGCGTTAAGCTGTTTTGTTAGCTCGGCCTGCGCCTGTCCGGCTTTAGCTTGTTCAGCCCTGTGTTGTTGCTGCGCTTGCTGTAATGGCTGCCATAGCGGGTTAACACAAAACTGCAGCCAGGGTAAGTCGGGGTCGGTATTGTCCTGTGTCTGCAGCAAAAAACCTTGCTGTGCTAACCAGCTGTTTAGCTGAGTCAGCGTGGCTGCGCCCTGATACAGCGCTATGCTACTGCCTTGCAAATACAGCTGATTAAACTTTTCAAGCTGGCCACTGGCTTGCAGCTGCTTAAGTAACGCCAGGTTTAAGTCGGCAATATCCAGCACCAGCGTATTGTTGTTACCGCTTAACGCCAGCGGCGTTAGCAGCTCGCTCAGGGTAAGACTGGGCTGTGGCCGGGATTTTACCGCCGTTAAGCCGGGGAATAACTCTGTCAGACCGGTTAGCGGGCTTAACGCGGAAAATTCGGCCAGATTATATTCAGTGAAGTTAACCTCGCCGCCATCAAGGCTGATAACGGCCTGCTTAACACTCACCTTGCTGTTAGCGGAAAACTGCGCGGTTAACTGCTGGCAAGCCGCTTTACGGGCCTCAACCAGCAATACCTGGTTGGCGTTGGCAATAAGCCCGGCGGGCTCAGTGGCACTGCCGGCACCGAGCCAGATTAACTGCTCAGTATGCTGTGCTGCGGTTTTACTCATGGCTGTTGTTTCGCTCATGGCTTAGTCCTCCCGCATGCTGTTGTCGGCCAACAGCTTAGGCGAGGCACTGCGCCCCTCTAACTGGCCAAACTTAATAAAATGCAGCAGCGGGTTAATACCACTTTGTGCCACGTCCGGGTAACGCTTAAGGTACCAGTCGCCGTCAAACAGCGGCCCCGGCATACGGCCTTCATTTGCGCCAAACTTTAAATAGTGCTCGGCCGGGTTAATGTTGGCTTCGGCCACGTCGGGGTAGCGCTGCAGGTACCAGTCGATATCAAAGTATTCTGAGGTAATAATCAGCGCGGCTTCTTGCTGTAGCTTTTGCCTGGCCGGGTCAGTTTTCTTTACCAGCCGGGTAAGGGCGCGCACCGGGGCGCCACTCTTCCACAGGGTTGAGCTTTTAACCGCCCCCAGCTCCTGCTGCAATAACTGCAGCTGATGCTCGGCACCGGCGGCGCGGGCTTTGCTTTTACGCAGCTGGCTTTCTAATTTGCTAAGCTCACGCTGCTGCTGCTTGTCGCGCGCGGTGTCACTGTAGTTAAGTTTTTGCTCGGCCTGTTGCCACTTAATATAGTACTGCTCTAATTCTTGTTGCACTTGCTGCAATTGCTGCAACAGCTGGTCGCGTTCTGTATTAATGCTGTTGAGCTGCTGCTGGCTTTGGTTGTGGCCGTCGGTAATCCGTTTTACCTGATCCTGCAATTTATGCAGCTGACCAGCCGTTTTTTCCACTGTTTGCTCACCATGTTGCAGCTTAGCGCTAAGGCTGGCCACCTCAGTGCGGTAGTCTTGTTCCAGCTGGCTGTATTGCTGCTTAACGCTTTGTTTTTTCTGAAACAGCTGCTCTAACTCTTGTTGTACATGCTGCAATTGTTGCAACAGCAGGTCGCGCTCATCATTGCTGGCGGCCAGTTGCACCGTGGCTTGCGTATGTTGTTGCTGCAGCTGGTTATGGGCGGCGGTGATACGCTGTAATTCGTCCTGCAGGCCGTGTAACTGGCTGGCGGTTTTTTCCACCGTTTGTGCGCCATGCTGCAGTTTTTCGCTAAGGCTGGCCACCTCAGTGCGATAGTCCTGTTCTAACTGGCTGTATTGCTGTTTTACCCTTTGCTTTTTCTGAAACAGCTGTTCTAACTCTTGCTGTACATGCTGTAATTGCTGCAGCAATACATTGCGCTCGTCATTGGCGGCGGTAAGCTGGCTATTTAAGCTGGCCCGATCCGCGTTAGCATCAGCCAGCGCGGCGTTAGCGGCATCCAGCGCGCGGGTATCGCCCGCCTGTTGCTGCAGTGCGGCCAGATTAAATTGATAAGCACCCGTGCTAAGCGGCAAGCTGCTGGCGTCAAGCCGTGCCAGCAAAGCGGCACCATTGTCGTGCTGACGCAGTAGCTGTGCGCCCAGCACTGTGTATAAGCTATCAAGCGGGCAAGGCTGATGCTTATCGGCCTGATACTGCACCCAGGCCGGCAGCGCTGCGCCCTGATTAGCGCTGAAGCTTAGATTAAACAGCTTAAGCCGCCTGCGCTGCTGTTGCTGTAATTGCAATACGGCTTTAATTTGCCGGCACCAGCTGTTTGCCGCTTGCTCGGGCGTATCGCCTTGCGCCAGCTGCAGGCCAAGCTGCTGCTCGGGCGCGGCATAGGCCACAGCAAATTCGCTATTGGGGTATTGGTTAAGCAGCGCGGTTAGCTGCGCCACGCTTAGACTATCGCTGATTAGCCGCGCCTGCGCTGGCTCTTTCTCTGGCGCTGCGTCAGCCTGGTCTGGCGCGTTAAGCGCTGCATAACTAAGGTGACTAAGGCCAAATTGGCCCTGTTTAGCCTGCCACAGCGCCTGCGGCGCCAGCGATACCAATAGCTTCATCTTGTACCCCAAAAACGGTTTTAATTATAGTGTTTTAGCAGTGCCTGCAGGGCCTGGTTAAAGTCGCTGCCCAAATGCTTATCGCGCAGGCCATATTCGACAAAGGCTTTCATATAACCGAGCTTATTACCGCAGTCATGGCTGCGGCCAACAATGTGGTAGGCATTAACACTTTGCTGCTTCATTAAAATGGCAATAGCGTCGGTCAGCTGTATTTCATCACCGGCGCCCAGCGGCGTGTATTCCAGCGCTTCCCAGATATCCGGAGCAAATACATAACGGCCGACCACGGCCAGGTTTGACGGCGCTTCATCTACCGCCGGTTTTTCAACAATTGCCGTCATATTAACCGACTGGCCCGCTGCCAGCTGATGACCGCCAACATCGGCCACGCCGTAGCTGCTGACCAGCGCGTGCGGTACCGGCTCTACCATCACCTGGCTGACGCCGGTCTGGCTGAATACGCTGTTCATTTGCGCCAGATTGTCTTGCTTTAAGTTGCTGTCGTAGCCGTCAATTAACACATCTGGCAGTACCACGGCAAAGGGCGTATCGCCAATTAACGGCCGGGCGCACAGCACCGCATGGCCTAAACCTTTGGCCTCGCCCTGGCGTACATGCATAATGGTGACGTCTTTCGGGCAGATATTTTGTACTTCATCTAACAGCTGCCGTTTAACCCGTTTTTCCAGCATCGATTCGAGCTCAAAGCTTTTATCAAAGTGGTTTTCGATGCTGTTTTTTGACGAATGGGTGACCAACACAATTTCTTTAATACCGGCGGCAATACACTCCTGCACCACATACTGAATAAGCGGTTTATCCACCACTGGCAGCATCTCTTTCGGGATGGCTTTGGTAGCCGGCAGCATACGGGTGCCCAAACCAGCAACGGGGATCACAGCTTTGGTTACTTTCACGGGTGTTGTCCTTCTAAATAGGTTTGCGCAACGCTTGCCTGCGCCGCGGTTAACTGGAGTAACTGCAAAATATGCTGGTTAATTTTACCAGCATCAAATTTTTCTGCCGCCAAACGGTGACTTTGCTCGCCCATACGGCAGGCCAGCTCAGGTTGCTGCACAAATTGCAGCATGGCTTGCTGCAGCGCATCCTGTGAGTGCGCCGGCACTAAAAAGCCGTTTAACCCATGTTTTACCGTGTCGCGACAGCCGGGCATATCGGTGGTAATAATGGCCCGCCCCACCGCCATCGCTTCCTGGGTGCTGCGCGGTACGCCTTCGCGATAAAAAGACGGCAACACAAAGACACTGCTTTGCTGCAAATAAGGTAACACCCGTTGTACCCGGCCGGGGTAGATAATAATGCCGTCGTTGACGTATTGCATCAGCTCAGTGCGGCTAACGCCATGTTTGCCGTCAGGTTCGCCCAGCACAATAAATTCAACAGCCGGATGCAGAGCTTTAACAAAGCGCGCCGCCTGCAAAAAATAGCTGATGCCTTTTTCGCTGAGCAAACGGCCAACAAAAATAAATCGCAATGGATTTAGCTGGGCCGGCGTGCGGGGGTAATGTTGCAAATTGACACCAATGCCGCCCAGCAGGGTAACTTTGCCGGTATGCAGCTGATAATGATCGATAAGATCGGCTTTATCGTCGGCATTGAGTAAAAACACATGCTGAGTATGCGCCAGGCTAAGCCGGTACAGCGCCACCTGTATTGCCCGCACCAGTTTAGCCCTTAGGCTATCGCCACTGGCAGGAATAGTAAAAGCCCGACCTAAGCCTTCTATTTTAGCCACCCGCAGCGGCACACCGGCAAATTTTGCCGCCAGGGTGCCGTAAATTACCGGTTTGGCAAAATAGCAAAAGCTTACACTGATCTTGAGCTGCTTGAATAAGCGGTATAACTGCCAGCAGCTTTTTAGCTCGGAAAACGGATTAAGCGAGAATCGTCCCAGGCTGTAACTAACCGGCTCGGCGCCTAAGGCGCGTACGTCAGCCTCACTTTGCGTGTCGTAATCGTTGGCAAAGGCATATACGGTATGCCCCTGCGCGACCATCGCTTTTATCAGCTCGCCACGAAAGCCTAAAATAGTGGTGGCCAAAGAGCCAACTACCGCGATGCGCTGGGGGCGGAAAACAGCTGACTGGCTCACTTATTTTGCTCCAAGGATGCGGTTAATGACACGGCGCGCCAGGCTACCCAGCCGCTGTTTTAAGGTTATGCCTTCACTGCGCCACTGACACAGCTGCGTCAGGGTTTGCTCTGCGCTGCAGTAATAGCCACTGACCCGGCTAAGATACAGCGGGTATAACAGCAAGCTTGCCGCCACCAGTTGTGACAGGCTTAACTGCCGCTGACGCCGCTGATTAGGGCTATGGTCGACCGTCAGGCCCCAGCCGGCGTAAAACGGCATGCCATAGCAATGCACCGTTTTACCGCGAAGCAAGGCTTCAAAACCGGCCAGCGAGGTTAGTACATGCACCTCATCTGCCCAGGCAATAACGCTGGCAATGCTAACATTTTCCAGCAGCAGATCACAGAACTTCGCCGCGTGCTGCTCGTTTTCACCCTGGGCCCGGGCACCGGCTAACACATCAGGATGTGGCTTATAAATAATAAAGGCGTCGGGGTTGGCTGCGCGCACTTGTTGCAACAGTGCCAGATTGGTGTTTATGCTGCTACAGCCATAAGCAATAGAGGCGTCAGACTCGACCTGACCGGGCACTAAAATGCGCCGCGCCGTGGTCTCGGGGCCCTGCCAGGCAGTGCTGCCGGTGTTGTATTTACTAATGCCATTGGCCACCAGCTGTGCCATTAAGGCCTCGGCGCGTTGTTGCAGCTCGCGGCCCAGTTCATGCTGCGCCAGCAACTGCTCTAAATCTGACGTTGTGGTGGCATCAAAATACAAGCCGCGGCTGTCGGCCACCCAGGATAGCGGCCTGGCAAATTGCATACCCAGACCAACAGAGCGCAAGAAGCCATCTTCTAAGCGCAATAAACGCACGCCCGGCGCCAGCTGGTTACGGATATCGCGCCGGCCCCAAATAACGGCATCACTGTGCGCCGGCACCTGTGCGGCCTGGCGGACAAAACTCAGCTGACTGCCGGGTAAAAAGGCTTGCAAGGTGCGCCGCCAATGATAATTAAAGCCTATGGCGTACAGCTTGGGCGCAAAACGCTGGCGTATGCTGCGCTGAGTAGCCAGCCAGTGTAACGCCGCTATGGGGCTGCTAAAGGCCTGGCCGCGTTGCTCGGGGTTAATGCTGTGGCCATACTGAAAAAACAGCTGCCATACCCATTGCAGCAGTGTCGTCTGGGGCGCACCAGGCAGTGGTATATTGCCGCAATAGCGGCTTAGGCCGCTGTAGAAGGACGGCAGAAAACTGTACAGCGTTTTCCCCCACAGCAGGGCTTCAAACCCCAGCCAGCTGTCGGCCGTGACCACCAGTTGCGCATTGGCAATCAGTTTGCCATGGTGTTGCGCCGCCGGGCACAGCCGGATAACGTCGTCCGGCACCAGTGGTACCTTGCGATGGGCATCGTCGCACACCAGCACCACTGCGTTGCTGTTAGCACCGCCTTCAGTGCCAAATTGCCGCGCCAACTGCCTGGCCTGGGCCAGCATTTGCTGTTGCAGCGCTTTGCTTTGGCCATGCTGCAAAATAAGCAACACATAACAAGGCGGTAACCCTGTGGCGTCGTGGTAGCGGTTATACCGTGATACCCCGCTTTGCTGCCACTGCGTAATAAACGCTTGTGCCTGGGCCTGCTGTGCTGGTGTTAGCTGTGCTGGTGTTAGCTGTGCTGCTGTTTGCTGTGAACCCCGGTCAGCCGGTTGCGCCAACGCCTTGCTGCTTAGCAATACCGGTTCTTTACCCCGTAACGGAGGGCAATATAACAGCGCCAGCGCAGCCATTGCTTAATCCCGGTGATCGCGGATAACAGCGCGGGTTAAATGGGCAATCGCCGCTAAAAACACCGCAAAAAAAGCAAATACCAAGAGGTTATATAAGCGGCGCGGTTCGGTAGAAAACTCAGGTAAAGTAGGATATTGCAGCACCGATACCTGTTTTAGCTTACGCGCCGCCTCTACCCGGGTCGACTCCAGTGCCAGTAGCGCATTAGAGTATAGCTCCAGCGCGAAGCGGGCTTTTAGCTCCAGCGTTTGAAACTCAGAGGATACCTGATTTAGCGCGGTACCGTTTTCAGCGGCCATTTTCTGTTTTTCCTGGCCTATTTGCTGCTGCAATGCCTGAATTTCGCTATTTAGCCGCACGATCTCCGGCGAGCTTGGGCTTTGAAAGCTGCTGGCCGATTTTTTCCGCGCCTGCAGCAGCGCCAACTGGGCCTCAAGCTGCGACACTACAGCAAAAATGGCTTCTACGGTGCCGGTCGGCGACACCAGGCCTTGCTTATTCTGAAACGCCAACAGCTCGTCACGCGCGGCAAACAAACGTTGTTCCAGCGCGCTAACCTGAGTTTCAATAAAGGCGACCTGCTCGGCAGCCAGCCGCTGGCCCATGTCATTCATATGTTTTTCGCCCTCATCGAGCAGGGTTTGCGCGATAGCCTGTGCCATTTGCGGGCTATAAGCCTGCACGCGGATACGCAGGACAGCAGCATAGTCGTCAAACACGATATCGATGTGCTTTTGCATATAGCGATACAGCTTTTCCAGCTCGGTGTGCTCGTCACCCAGCCGTGATAACCAGTCGATATCACCGCTGGCATAATGCTGGCGGATATTCAGTTTCTGCTGCAGTTTTTGCAGCATATCAACCGATTGCAGATGATCCTTCAGTAATAACAGATCGCCCGAGCCCTGAGTGCCGGATAACAACGACGAAATATTTAGCCCGGTGGGGTTAATTTCCGGGCTTTGCAACACGATATGGCTGCTGGAGACATAACGGTCGGACGCCAGCAGTGTCCAGTACAGCAGCGCAAAAAACATGGCGATAATACTTAGAGCCCAATGCGGATGTTTTTTTAACCGGTTCATGCTTTACCTATGCTGTTGTGATAATCGTTAATGGCGTCGTCCAGTTTGTCATACCAGATGGCCTGGCCCTGATGCAGCCAGATGCCGGCCTGACACAAATCTTTTAAAATACCGGTGCTGTGTGACACCATAATTAAGCTGGCGCTGCCGATACGCTCGCGAAACGCGGCGGTAGCTTTGGCTTTAAAGCTGGCGTCGCCGACGGAGGTGGCTTCGTCAGATAAATAGACGTCAAAATCAAACGCCAGCGATAAACCAAACGCCAGCCGGCTGCGCATACCGCTGGAGTAAGTTTTTACCGGCTGATCAAAGGCTTTGCCTATTTCAGCGAAGTCCTGCACAAAGTCGATAATTTGCCCAATACGCGCTTCGCCACCGTGAATGCGGGCAACAAACTTAACGTTTTGCCGGCCAGTCATTGAGCCTTGAAAGCCGCCGCCTAAACCGATAGGCCAGGAGACCTGGCAGTTTTGTACGATACGGCCTTTATCCGGTGTATCCATACCGCCAAGCAGCCGCAGCAAGGTCGATTTACCGGCACCATTGCGCCCAACCAGGCCAACGCTGATGCCGCGCGGAATGCTAAAATTAACGTCTTTTAATACCCAGTCGCCACCAAAGGGACCGTGGTAACGTTTATACAGGCTGTCAACCGCTATCATTGGCGGCTCATTCGTGCTGAGGATACTCATTGTGCCATCAACCTGGCTTTATAACGCAGCTGCAGCATTAGCCCCAGCAACACTAATGATAACGCCCAGAACAACAAGTACTGCAGGCTGATACCCGGCAATAGCTGGTAGTGTGGAAAAAACGCACCACGGCTTAACTCAACGGCATGATAAATGGGGTTGTACAGTAAAAACTCCCGCACTTCACGTGGCAAAAACTGAATAGGAAAAATAACCCCGGACAAAAAATACAACGGCATAGTGAGCATAGTGACAAATTTGGCAAATTCAGGCACAACAGTAACCGGTACCGACAGCACCAGGCCCGCGCCCAGTGCCAGCAGCCAGAGCGATAACCACACCGAGGCCACGACCAGCGCATTGGCTGGCATAACGTCTAACGCCAGCGCTTGCCCGCCTAACACCAGCAAACACAGCACCAGCACTTTTAATGTACCTTCCAGCGCAGCACGTACCAGAATAGTATCAACCGGATGTACCTGCCGATAAGCAAACAGGGCGCGGTTAGAACTGATCGCATTGATGCAGCGGTTCATCACGGTACTGAACATCAGAAAAGTGACCATGCCGACGACAAACCAGGGGATAAACTCAGCACCACTGATATGGCGGATGCGGCCCATCAACTGGCGAATACCGATAAAAATCAGAATATGCGCCAGCGGCTCGACAAAGATCCACAGCCAGCCTAAGCGATCACCGGTGATACGCGCCATGGCTTCGCGCATAAACAGCGCATGCCAGACATGCAGCGTAACCTGCCAGGAGCTGCGTTTTTGCACCGACCTTTGTTGCTGCTGCATTACAAGTCCAGCGCCACCTTAGTCGCCACCGCAATTTGATACAGAATTTGCGTAATAGAGGTGGCCAGCTGCACATTTTTACTGCTGACTTTGGGCAGCACCAGAATTTCATCGCCCGGCTGCAGGCTGACATCGCCGGCGTCTCTGACTTCGCCATTTTGCCGTACCACTAAAATGCGGTCTTTGTCGGCGTGTTGGCTAAAGCCACCGGCACCGGTGATGTAATCCATCGCGGTTTTGTTTTTTACATAAATAACCGACTGCGGTACATACACTTCGCCACTGATTAAAATGGCGTCGCTACGCGGCGGCAAAGTGATAATATCGCCGTCCTGCAGGCGCAGATCGATAATGTCGCCCTGATGTGCCACCACCAAACGGCCGTTCGGTTTAACCTGACGGGCTTTGGCAACAAACTGGGTAATCAGCTCAGCTTCACGCACGCGGATGGCAGACTCTTCAACTGTCGCCGAAGGCGCACCCAGATAGGTGGTTTCCAGCCGGCGCAGGCTGTCGAGCAATGACTGACGTTGGCGCTCGGCCACACTTAGCCGGCGCACCGACACGCTGCGATAATCGGTCGCGGCAGGGTCAATAGCAATGCTGTTTAGCAGCTCATGCAGGCTGGCATCTTTGGGCAATACAAAATGCGACTGGCCTAAATAGTTGCCTTCAAGCTGTACCACTATGCTGTTATCGCGCTGGTCGGCAAAGAACATCACTTCATCACCGTCGGCCACTTCAGTGGTGGCAAACTCGGCTAGCGGTAAATAACTGGCGTAAGGGCCGTCACTACGATTACCGCGCAGCAGCGCATGCGATACGCCGGGATTTAGCTGTGCCAGTTCGGTTAAGGTTTGGCCAAACAGCTTCTGCTGGCTTGGGTTTAACTCGTAATGATAGTGCCGGCCAACATCACCATGCACCGTCACCACCGGGCCGCGCGGACCGATTAAAATGGTATCGCCATCCTGCAACTGGCCGTGCGGCATCTGACCGGTCAGGATAAACTGATATAAATCCAGCTCAGCCAGTAGCTTGCCATTGCGCAGAATGTGGACCTGACGAAAACTGCCAAGCTGGTTGTCAATACCGCCGGCCTGGTCGAGAAAGTACAGCACCGAGTCACTGGGCACACCGGCATAGCGGCCGGGTTTGCTGACAAAACCGGTCACAAACACCGCCACCGGCTGCACGCCCTGTAAATTGGTATAGACGCTAACTTTGTCAGAATAGACCTGGCGCACGGCAGCACGCACTATGCTGTCAAGCTGGCCGTGGCTAACGCCCATCACCTGCACCGGGCCTATGGTGGGGATAAAGATATTGCCCTTCGCGTCCACCGGCAAAATGCGGTCTACCTCTACCGCGCCCCAAAGCCGCAAGGTGACCTGATCGCCCGGCAGAATTTTATAAGCCGGATTTAAGCCATCGGCGCGTACACCGCGAAAGCCACCGCTGAATAAATCAGCTCCGAAGGGTTTAATGTCGGCCATGTTATCATCTGTCAGTTCTGGCACCGGGCCGTAAGTGCCTTGCTGCCAGCTGGTACGGCTAATGGGTTCTTGTACCGGAACATTTTGCTGTTGGGCAGCCTGTAGCACCTGCGCCTGTTGCGCTTGTGGCAGGTCGCCAAAGCTTTGTGCCTGCACGGCCTGCGTTAGCAAGACACTGAAAGCAAGAAAGAAAGTTAAAGAAGTGCATTTCATAAAAGAGTTCCGCAAAATAACTGCCCGGCCAAACCGATGCCTGTGCTGTAATTAGATGACCTGAGTTAACGAACGGGTAATACCCCAGCGCCCGTCATCATACTGGCATAACACCACCGGCAGAGCGGGCTGCAGCGTTTGCACCAGCGCCGCAGCACATTCACGCCCGGCGGCCGAAAAATAACGTGCTGTAACCAACAGCTCGGCACTGTTGCCCCAGGGGCTGGGGGCCAGCTGCACGGTTTGCCCGATCTCAGCTTGCTGCAACTGCATGCTGTGGCTGGCGGCTAAAAAACGCACCTGTGTATGGTACTGCGTTGCGGCATCAGACGATGACGGGCTCTGTGCGCAAGATGCTAATAAAATACTGCTGCAAAAGAAAAGGCCGGCCTTGAGCTTCGCCGCACTGATACTGAACATGTTAGGGATCATCCTGATAGAAAAACGTCAATAATTTAGCACAGCGCCTGACAAAACCAAACTGCTTTTCCTGCCACAATCACCGTAAAACCGAATCCCTGCATACCCCCCCTTTACTAAAGGGAGGCTTAAAAGCAGGGCGCAATGATGCGCCCCTACACTATTTTACTCTGTCGCCACTGCCTTTACCGGCGACAGTTTGCAGAATGTATTTAAAGTAGTTTGCCAGGTTGAGCTGTTGCAGCATTTTGGCGTCGGTTTCTGCCAGCAGTACCGGTGTTGACATATCTATTTCGTTAACCTGGGCCAGGCCGGTAATGCCAGGCCGGGCGTTCAGCACGCCGCGTTGCTCACGTTCCGCGATAAGCTCTTGCTGGTTAAATAAACAAGGTCTTGGGCCCACCAGGCTCATATCGCCCCACAGCACATTCCACAACTGCGGCAGTTCATCCAGTTTGGTTTTACGTAAAAAACCACCAAATGGGGTAATAGCACTGCTACTGGCTAAATGGCTGGCGACATGGGCAGTGTCGGGCTGCATGGTGCGAAACTTCACCAGCGTAAATGGCCGCTTATGGCGCCCCACCCTAACCTGGCGAAAAATTGGTGAGCCGGTATCAAACAGGCCGATCAAGGTCAGAATGACCAGCAGCGGAAAGCCTAATACCAAGCCACACAGGGCAAAAATAATGTCCAGTAAACGAATTAACATACAACCTCAAAGATAAAAACTTAAAACGTGGCGTTAACGCCCGACTTAACGAAAACAGGGCGCAATGATGCGCCCCTACACAACCGCGCCGTGCCCCTTCCCTAATCCCCCTAAATCCCCCTTTTTAAAGTGGGACTTTAGAAGCAGGGCGCAATGATGCACTTCTGCCCCCTCTTTCGTAAAGAGGGGCGGGGGGAGATTTGATGGCCGGGGGGAGATTTAGCGACTAAAACACCTCGCTATGCCCTGCTCCAGCGTTAAGGGCGGCGTCCAACCCAGTGTGTGTTGAGTATGGCTGATATCCAGCTGCAAGTTACCGCAAAGCCGGTCTATCACCGCCTGTTTGCCGGTTAACTTGCCAGCCAGTTTTAGCCAGCTGATGGGCACCGGTATTAACCAGGGCGTTTTGCCCGCCGCACGTGTCATTAGTTTAAGCAATTCTGTGGTTGAAACATCCTGGCCATCGCTAACCATAAAGGTTTGGTTGGCAGCCTTGGGATGGTCAATACAGGTAACGATTAAATCAACCAGGTTATCCAGCGCCACCAGGCTGCGTTTATTATGGATGGCGCCAAGTGGCAAGGGTAAGTTTTTTTGTGCCAGCTTTGCCAATTTACCAAAATTACCGCGGGCAGCAGCACCATATACTAAAGGAGGCCGGATAATGACTAATTCCATTGCACTATTTTGTACAATTTTTTTAAGACCGGTCTCAGCCTTAAATTTTGATATAGCGTAGTCCTCAGCGGGGGCAGGTGTATCGTCGATATTAAAGGGCGTATAGCTACATATGCCGTTAACACCGATAGAGCTTAAAAAAATAAACCTGCGCACGCCTGATTTTACGCAACTCTCGGCCAAAGTTAACGTTGCGTCAGTGTTTACTCTGATAAATTCGTCCAGTGAAACACCATTTGTATGAGCTATGGCGGCCGTATGAATAACAACATCGCAATCGCTTAAATAACCTTTACCTGCTAACTCAGAGAGATCGCCGATTACAGGCTGCTCTACCGACGGTAATTGACTTACCGCCGATGACCGTACCGGTGCAATAAGTGGATACTGCCGCAATGACAATTCTTGCAGCAAAGCATTACCAATAAAACCAGTGCTCCCGGTGACGAGTATTTTATTATTTTGCATTATTTTCAGCTTATAAAAATACGGTTATATAGCGCTACATGCTTCTTTTTAAGCATCACTATAAACAAATAACACGCTATATTATAACAAGCAGACAACAAATTGCAGCCACCTACCTTGCGTAGAACGCGCCAATAATACTTTAAAGCATCTTTTTTCGAAGCTGAAAGCGAACCGGCACGAATACGATAGTATCCCAGATTAATATTAAGACCATAGGCAAATTCAAATCGCTTCAACAACTCCAGCCACAAAGCAAAATCCTGCCGTTTCTTAACAGCTGGCATATAAATTTTTCCAAATGGCAGGGTGTCATAAATTGCGGTTAAACAGCCAACATAGTTGTGTTTGAGTAGTTTGCTAAAATTAACCCTGCTAGGCACTTCAATCTTATCAAGCAAATCCGATTTTTCGTTAATGGTCGAATAACCAGCAAATGAAAACCCAATATTATTTTGCTGCATAAAAGAGATTTGTTTATCGAGCTTATCTGATGTCCATAAGTCATCTGAGTCTAAAAACGCCAGATAACGACCTTTTGCAGCTTCTATTGCGATGTTTCTGGAGCCTGCGCCTCCCATGTTGACTTGGTTATTAATTAATTTAATCCGCTTATCCTCTAAATACTTAGCTACTACTTCAGCAGTAGCATCAGATGAGCAGTCATTAACTATAATAAGCTCCCAGTCAGTAAAGCTTTGCTCTATAACGCTATCGATAGATAAAGCAATAAAATCCTCAACGTTATAGGCCGGCATAATGATGGACACAACTGGCATAGAAACCTCAAAAGTTAAAAATGTCATATCAAACCAGAAAAGACCTGGTTCCGAAAATTAAAATAGGGAAGAACCCACCTATAGTCATTAAAATCCTTAATATGAAACGCTGTTTATAATGCCATTCAAAAAAATTAACTAAATGTGGATAAATCAACATCAGAGAGTACATAGCAATTCTTTCTGCACCAGTTGAGGTAAGAAAAATAGCAGCAAATAATGAAACATAGATACCAATACATATTACTAAGTAACTTGGTCTCTCATACAAGCGGATCTTTAGCCTTGATGACAACACCATAAAAACTGTGAAAAGCACTAGAAGCCCTAAGTAAGCCACCACTAAATTTTGCCCGGTTGAAGCGGCGGATTTAGAGCCAGCAGCAAAGAACACTATTGCGGGCGTTACAGCCAGAAAAAACGCCCCAGCCAGCTTTTCAATTTTGCTTTTTGACAAAAGGAAAAAAGCTGATATAAAAACCCCTGCAACATTATGGGATAAGCCTGCAACCAAAAAAGCTAAATACCTATTAAGATAACTGCGATATACAAAAGAGAATGCCAACAGACAAAAAACAGCTGAAACCCATTGCCTGTATACATTTTGCATTCCTAGTACAAATGGGAAAAAACATAGAAATGAAAAATACGCATAAAATGGCAATCTGTAATTACTAAATGCAACATATAATGCTAAAAAAACGAAAAAATCAAAAAGCATGAAAACCAGCACTTCACTGTCAAAAAGTGAAAAAGCGGCTCTTTGCCCCAACCAAACTACCGGCTCACGTAAATAGTAAAAAGAAAATACTTT
Organism: Rheinheimera pleomorphica; assembly: GCF_011634895.1. Classification (GTDB taxonomy): domain Bacteria; phylum Pseudomonadota; class Gammaproteobacteria; order Enterobacterales; family Alteromonadaceae; genus Alishewanella; species Alishewanella pleomorphica. The sequence continues at coordinate 41,317 of NZ_SIRR01000004.1, forward strand.
AAACTGCATCGCCTCCGCATAAACAGCTATGTCAGAATCAAAATTTGTAAGGCGTACAACTGCAGATAAACTCATTGACAATAGCAAGAAAAGGCTTAATTTAACGCCATTACTAAGCCTGGGCTGTGCTTTAAAAGCAAATACTATCGCAATTACTAGTAGTACCAAATAAAACAGCAGTTCATAATTAAAATTATGCATGTTATGGCGTCACTTAGACATGTCGCTATAAAGTTTTAGCATTGTTTCCACGCTCATTTTCCAATCATAATTTTCTCTTACATATTGATAGCCAGCTTCAGCAAGACGTATGCAGTATTCCTTATCACGAACCAGAGACAAGATTGCTTCTGCTGCCTGCTCTGGAGATTCGCGTTTAACCACTATGCCCGTCTTACCGCTGACAACAACTTCCGGTAAGCCGCCGGCATCGGACACAATCACCGGACGCCCAGCAGCACCGGCCTCAATAATAGCCACACCAAAACTTTCGCTATCCAACCGACTTAAGGCAACATAAACATCCATTTTTGCCAACTCATTAGCTACCTCAGTGTGCGCCACACGGCCAACGAAATTGGTAACGTTGCTTATAGCAAGGCTTTTAGCCAAGGCCTCAAGTTCTGCACGCTGTGGACCGTCACCCACTATACGCAGCTTTAGTTTGCTGGCTAGTTCAGGCTGGCTTTGTTGTAATTGCTGCCTGGCTAATGCAAATGCCTGCAGTAAGGTATCAATGCCATATTTCGGTGCCAGCACCTTCACGGTGCCAATAACGATATCGGTATCCGCTTTTTGCGCCAGCGGAACATAGCACTGGTTAAAACGAGACATATCAACACCAAAAGGCGTGATCGCAATATTGCTAAGTGCCGGCAGCAAACGTTTAGTCTGCGCTGCCATACAATGGCTGGTGGAGGCCACTTGGTCAGCCGCCTTTAAATTGGCCCGTACCAGCATTTTGTGTAACGCGCTTTTGTAGGGGAAATCATACACATCAGAGCCCCATACAGATAGCAGCCACGGATGATAGCCAGCCAGGCGGGCCGTGGTGGCATAGCCGCTGGCATAATGCGCATTAACCAGATCCGGTTTAAGCTGTTTAAGCAGCTTTTTTACCGCCGGTACCATTAAAAAATAGCCAAGATTGCCACGAAACGGCAGCAAATGTACTGTTACCCGGCTGTCTACCGGCTCTAACAGTGGGTGCTGCGAAATTAGGTGCACATCTATACCGGCCTGGGCTAAACCGTTGGCCCAACGGATGGTATGAATAGATGAGGCACCTGATAATAATACAACTTTCATATAGCGGTTAAATCCTTTACGACTTGTGCTGCCCGGCCTTGCCAGCTATGTGCCGCGGCTATACCAGCTAATTGTGCTCTGGCCTGTTGCAGTAATTCAGGCTGGGCCAAAAGCCGCTGCAGTAATGTGATAAAACTGGCCTGGTCATAGTTAACCCGCCAACCGACATTCAGCTGTGACACGATGTCGGCACACAAAGTGCCCTCGGAGGCGATAATGGGTTTAGTGTAGCCAATATACTCAAACAACTTTACCGGCGCTGCAAAGGTCCAATATTCGTGCGGCTGTACAAATAACAACGCGATATCTGCCTGCTGATACAGTTGTGCCAGTTTATCGCCGCTTAAATGCACAATCTCGATATTATCAGCCAGTGGCTGATACTCGTGGCCGTGTTTTTGCCATTCAAACTGGCGGGTGCAAACCACTAGCCGGCAGTTGGGTAAAGCCTGCATGGCATTAAACAGCTGATGCATTTTATAGTGCGCCGACAAACCGCCAACATAAAGTAACGTCAGCTTAGCATTGGCGTCTGACGGCGTTGCCAGCGCCGGCATGGCATTAACGGCATGACCGGGGGGCAGCTCAAGCTGACGGCAGGATTTTGCGCCGGGGATGTAGTGCGCCATCTTCAGCGAGGGTAGATATAAGACATCAACCAGCTCGTCATATTTACGCAGGTCATAGCGGTAAAACCATTTTGCAATCTTGGCTTTAAGCTTGTTGGTGGTGTTTTCGTACTCGGGAAAACACCAGTAAATATCACGGTAAAACAAGCCAATCTTAATACCCTGCTGCTTCAGGTAACGAAAAAAGCCGAAATCAAGCCAGGGGGCTGTTGGCAGATGGTGTGGCTCTGTCATCAGTGTCGGCATGGTTGAGCTTTCAGAATAGACCAGCTCGTACTTTACCCCTTTTGCGATGTTACGCTTTATTTGTTTGATTTTCTCTTTGCGCTCTTGGGCATAGCCGGTAACCAGATCAACCTGATAACCCAAGGCTTCAAACGCTTTGATCATCTGCAAAGGCCGGATACCGCTGGCAGAGGTAGCTTGCGGATTAAGCGGCAGAGGGTGGTGAAATATTATATTTGCCATTCTTTACCTTTAGAATAACAGCTGTAACCAGGTCAAAATTAGTTAACCTTGACGATTAGAGACAGGCTCTATCAGAAATAATCGTAAAAAAAACAGGTTAGAAATTTTATCGCAGCATACCAACCAAATTCTGGCCATAAACTTTAAAACGATTTTATAATCTTCGCTGGCGTACCTGCCAGAACGACTCTAGACTGCAAGCAACTTTTTGTAACGACAGCCCCTGCGGCGACAATAACTTCATCCGCGAGTTCAACACCGGGAAGTATCACTACATTCATACCAATCCAACATTTTTTTCCAAGAATAATATCTTTACCCTTGCAGTGTTTATCCAAATCGTCGAGGTCATGGTTAGCTGTTATCAAGCCTACATTTGGAGCAATATAAGTACCTTTTCCTATCACAATTCTGGCCGAAAAGCTTTGGATGTAGGTTCCCGGTGACTGAAAGTTATTGATATCGTCAATATCATAGACAACGTTCTCCGGGTTATTAATACTGGCAGTTAAGCATGCAGGGAATGGTAACGGTTTAGCCAACCTAAGAATATTTCTTTGAAATAAACTTCTTAAACACCAAGCATAACCAATCTTACGCTTTGCAAAGTATCTTCCGGCAAAAATCTTTCTATCAAAGAAAAAACCTAGAACAAAATTAAAGAAAGGCCTTACAAAAACATTAAAAAACATCAAACCACCAACCCGCTGCAGAAGTAGAATACAATTAATAAAAAACTAGAAATTAAATTTAAATACTGGACTTTAACCGCTTCACGAAAGGTTACCCCACAAGCAACTGAAAAAACCAAATAACAAGCCACATAATATATAAAGCTCATTAATGCAAGGGACTCAACAAAGTAATCAGGAAAAAACAAATATGCCAAAAATACTATACCTACCCGACCAATTAAACCAAAAGATGTTAATAATAACAGCTGCTTTTGCGCTCCGTTTATATGCATAATCATTGAAATAGGTGACGCGCAGAACTGAAATATAAACCATGGCACCATAATTAATACATATTTAGCTGTAAGCTCCCACTCGTTGCCAAAGATAGTTGGGACAAGAAAATAAGCAGCTAAGCCCGTGGCTAATAAAAATAACCCACCAAAGTTAGCAAGCTTTTTAATATTACTTAAGGCAAAACTTCTTAGTTCATCGCCACCAGATATCTCTGATGCGAATACTAAAAAGGCTTGAGATACTGAACTTCCGATTAAGGTCATGGGCATTTGCAATAAGCGTAACGCCAGATACAGATAGCCAACGAGAGGTGCAGCACTGAACTGTGCAATAAGCACTATTGGCAGCTGCAAACTTGCCGTATTAAAAAGAGAGTCTAAAACTGAATATTTAGGAAATTTTTTATACTTTACAAAAGTGCTTTTTAAATTCACAAAACTCATTCTTTGTATTGCAACAAATTTATTTCTGAATGATTTAGAAAAAAGCCTGTAAACCCCTACAGATTGAGACAATATTTGCCCAATCACTAACCACAACGAAGATGCAGAATACAAGCCTCCAGCAGTTTGCACAGAAGCGGCGCTAATCGATTGCGTGAATTTTGTATAAGCAACGTCTTTAAATAATTTTCTTCTGTTTGCAAAATACATTGCAACAGAATAAAGACCAGCAGACAACATACCTAACGGTATCAAATAGTAGAGTATCTTGTATTGACTCTGTAAGTTTGCTAATGAATTTATATTATGAAACAGCACAACTATTACTAACAGCGTCAAAAGTGATGATAAAACGCACAACACAGTCGCAAGCAATACGATATTGATAGCTTCTGACGTTTTTTTCGGCTTAGAAATAGCTATCTCAAATCTGAAACAAGCTATGCTTGATAAGACTGTAGAAAAAGCCACGTAAACAGCAAATAATTCAAAGTGCTCTGGATTATACAATCTTGTTAGTATAGGCAAACATAATAGTGTTATAGCCTGAGAACCAGCAGTACCAAAAACCAAAGTTATTACAGACCTAAAGTAATTATTGTCTCCAAGTTTGGCTTTGGTACCTGCTAAAGAGGCTTTGATTCGGTTCAGCAAAGCATGTAGTCTCACAATTTGGCGAACATGCTTTGATCAAGGTAAGGGTGCATAGGCAGACTAAACACCTGCTGACATAACCGAGAAGCATTAGGAAAATCACTATCTTTATAGTTCAATGATTTAAATGCAGTTTGCTGATGCATACAGGTGCCATAGTACACCATGGTTGGTATGCCTTTGCTTTTATAACTCGCCATCTGTAAATCGCGATTTTCACTGATCAGAGTATATTGTGCCCAAGAGCTAAGATAGCCTTGCGGAACATAAGGAGTGACATATCTTTCACTCAGGATTGTAGTGTAATGATCAGCAGCTTTATTCCGAGCAACAAGCTCGTCAGGAAATACTGCTAGTTTCTCAAGCAAAATCGCCGCTTGCAGGGTGTCTAACCGGCTGTTAATGCCAATACGCACATTGTCGTATTTATCCTTGCCTTTGCCGTGCACACGGTAAGAGCGGAACAAGGCGGCATACTCATCATTATTGGTAAATACTGCCCCACCATCACCGTAACAACCCAATGGCTTGGCCGGGAAAAAGCTAGTGGTGGCGATATCGCCAAAGCTGCCGGCGCGCTGGCCATTGATTTCACCACCAAAGCCCTGTGCCGCATCTTCGATTAATTTAAGCTGGTACTTAGTGGCAATTTTTTCCAGCTCAGGGTAATTGGCCGGCAGGCCAAATAAGTCGACGGCGATAATGGCTTTGGGTGTAAGCTTGCCGTCTTTTAATACCTGCTCAATTTGCTGCTCAAGATGCTGCGGACAGATGTTAAATGTACGCTCATCAGAGTCGACAAACACCGGTGTCGCACCGGCGTAGGCGATAACTTCTGCAGTGGCAAAAAAGGTAAAGGTTGGACAAAACACCGCATCGCCAGGTTTGATATCCAGCACCAACATAGCCAGTTGCAAGGCGTCGGTGCCATTGGCACAACTAATACAATGTTTAACACCGACATAGTCAGCCAATTGCTGTTCTAACTGTGCGACTTCCGGCCCCATAATGTAGTTACCGTGTTGCAACACGGTTTGAATACGCTGGTCAATGCGCTGCTTTAAATGCTGGTACTGCGCCGCTAAATCGATAAACTGCATGTTAACTTTCCTTGCGAACGACAGTGCCTTCAAGCACATATTTAGCACCGGTATGCTGGCACTGTGCACTGGCGTTGCCTTGTAATGGCAAAGGTAAACGTTCGCCATACTCACTCATCCAGCCCAGCTGCGTGGCGGGCACTCCCACCATAAGGGCGTAATCAGGTACATCTTTGTTGATTACGGCGCCAGCGCCGACAAAGGCATAAGCGCCAATGGTGACACCGCACACGATAGTGCAGTTTGCGCCTAAGGTTGCGCCGCGTTTGACCAGGGTGTTGCGGTATTCATTTTTGCGCTCGACAAAAGCACGCGGATTATACACATTGGTAAACACCATGCTGGGGCCGCAAAATACGCCATCTTCTAAGGTGACATTGTCATATACCGAAACATTGTTCTGTATTTTGCAATCATCACCAATACTGACCTTATTGCCAACAAAGACGTTTTGCCCCAGTGAGCAACGCTTGCCAATAACAGCGCCACTACAAACATGGGCAAAATGCCAAACCCGGCTGCCATCGCCTATCGTAGCGCCATCATCGACGATAGCGCTTGAATGTACCTGATATTGCGTCATGTTTATTTCACCAGGTTGGTAACAAACGGATGGTAATCACCGGTTAGTGGCGACAGCGCCGCATTACGGATATGGGCAACGGTTTCAATGGCAATACGATTTTCTTCCAGACCAAAGCCATTACCGGCCAGGATTTCTCGATAGCTGATGGTGTGCAAATCAGTAAAACCATCAGAAAACTCTACCGACTCACCATCAGCGGTAATCGCACGGAAGGTGCGCTGGCCGCTGGCGCGGATATCAGAGGGAATGTCGTTAACATCGACGGATAAAAACCAGCGCACCCGCGCTTTCTCATATTCCAGATAGCCGGCCGCCTTGGTCGGTGAATTATAGTGCACCTTGTTGTCTTGCAAGGCACCAAACACAAAGTGCAACATATCGTAAAAATGCACACCGATATTAGTTGAAATACCGCCGGATTTTTTGTCGTCGCCCTTCCAGGACTGCAAATACCAGTTACCGCGCGAGGTGATATAAGTTAAGTCGACATCGAATTTTTTGCCAGCCGGGCTAGCCGCCACTTTTTGCTTTAACGCAATAATGGCCGGGTGCAGTCGCAGTTGCAAAATAGTGTTTACTTTATGGCCGGTTTCTTTTTCAATTTCCTGCAAGCCGTCAATATTCCACGGATTAAGCACCAACGGCTTTTCACATATAGCATCAGCACCGGCGCGCAGGGCAAAACGCATGTGCGAGTCGTGTAAATAGTTTGGCGAACAAATCGACACATAGCTAATTTGTTTACCGTTTTGCTCGCGACGCAATTTATCGACGTGACGATCAAAACGCTCAAATTCAGTAAAAAAATGCGCATCAGGAAAATGGCTGTCGATAATGCCTACCGAGTCGTTTTTATCCAGTGCCGCCACCAGGTTATTGCCGGTGTCTTTAATAGCTTTCATATGCCGCGGTGCTATGTAGCCGGCCGCACCAATTAAGGCAAAATTTTTCATTCATTTACTCTCTACATTAAAAACGAATATCAACCATCGACTTGTCTAATACGTACTTCAAATCATAGATCACACTTTCTGGCTTGGTTAGCGCGCGGATACCCGCTGCACCCATGGCACGGAATTGCTGATGCCCCACCGCCAGGATAACCGCATCATAAGCGCCCTGCTCTGGCGTGCTCAGCGGCGTTATGCCGTA
>NZ_SIRR01000005.1 GCF_011634895.1 Rheinheimera pleomorphica
ATACGATCATTAGTGCCCAACAGTGACAGCACCAAGCTGTCACCTGAACGGGTAACCTGTATATCTGCTGGCGCAATCCCCTCGGCAAACACTATCGCATCGGTTTTATCGCTGCCGGTATCGTAGTTATTAATGTTGTCCTGGCCCCAGCCACGTGCAAAGTGATATTCGTCACTGCCGGCACCGCCATTCAAGGAGTCATTGCCGGTACCACCGTGCAAACGGTCATTACCAGCCTGGCCGTGCAGCGTATCGTTACCGGCACCGCCGTGCAGCACATCGTCTGTGGCATAGCCATACAAGCTATCGTTACCATCGGTACTTTGCATCACCATGACTTTGATCTGATCAACATTCCAGACGGTGCCATCGGCAAAGAGGATCTCTTCCAGCTTATAAGCACCGTCACCATCGCTATCAAAGTAGCCATTCACCGTAATGCGGTCGGCGCTGCCCAGTAATGACAACACCAAACTGTTACCAGAACGGGTGACCTGAATATCTGCCGGTGCAATATCCTCGGCAAACACTATCGCATCGGTTTTATCGCTGCTGGTATCATAGTTGTAAATATTGTCCTGGCCCCAGCCCCGGCTGAATCGGTAGGTATCACTACCCGTACCGCCAGTTAAATAATCACTACCTTTGCCTCCAAGTAGCAAATCGTTGCCATCACCGCCGTAAATACTGTCGCTTCCAGTACCACCGATAAGCACATCTACACCAGCATTACCTTGCAGCGTATTGCCCAAATCGTTGCCACGTACTATCTCAACCCCGCTGTTACTGCCGTTAAACTGGCGTTCACCGGCAATCAGCTCTTTAACGACGCCATTTGTAACCAGCTCCTTCCAACTCTGTTCTGGATCAAGTTCTGCCAATATGCCAGTTTCAAGCTGCGCTATAAAACGGGCTGCATCCCAGCCTTTAGTAAATAACATGGCAGAATATTGAGAAACAAAGTCAAACAGATCGGCCATGCCATCTTGCGGATTTTGCTGCACTAACTCTGTTAGCTTTAATTCCATCGCAGTAAAATCAAGCACTAAGCCATTGGCGGCCATAGTAACGTCTACAGCATCAACTATAGGTTTTAAACGGGTTTGAAATGCCAGACTCAAGTACACTTGTTGTTTTAATTGCTCATAAGCGGTTTCTATAGCCGCTATGGTATTTAACTGATTGGTATGTAACCAACTGCCTTCTTGTACAGGCCGTGTTGGGAAAAAATAGTATGTTGGCGGTGTAGCCACTGCACCGCCGCCACCGCCGCCACCTCCTCCTTCAATTTGGATCATATTGTTGATTCGACGGCCATTAAAGGCTTCTAATATGCTGTATTTTCCCGAAATCTCGCCCAATTCCACGGTGTAGCGAACATCTGAATTGTTACGCCAGTTGGTTTGATACAAGGTACTGGTTTGCGACCCCAAGTGCCATTGCCATAATAGTGCATCCAGAGCAGCCAGTTGCTCATTGCGTGTAGTCCCTGCCGCGAGTTGTTCAACGAGCTCTGCTAACTCATCATTTAAAGTAGCCGCTTCACGCAAACTACGCAGACCGCCAGAGCCGCTAAAATCAGGCAGCGTCTCGGTTCGTTCGGTTAAAGGAATAGTATCGGTGAAACTATTTCTGAAATTATTAGCAGCAAAAAATAATGAACTTACTTCACCCCTATGGCCATCAGCCCACTCAAATGTCGATACAGAGTCAATTCTGTTACCATTTTGAGTATTGCCTGTTCTTTGGTTATCTAAATTAATAGAGGTAATACCCAAATCTGTCAGGCTAAACAGCTCATGTTCCTGACTCACACCATCTTGATTTAAATCGCGCCAAATCTGTAACTTTTCAAAAATTGCATCATTATGATCGATAACGCCATCAGCCCTGTTGTTGAGATCATTTTCATTGCGGTCGTAGTAGCGCAACGCTTCAAAACCATCACGGGCATTTCTTTCATGCATAGAACCAACATAAAGACGATGATTATCGCCGAATAACTCTCGTCCGCTGTTGATTACACCATCACTATTTATATCCCAAACCAGCAAGCCATCGTCGGCATTCACCCAACCGGAGCCATGTTTAACACCATCACCGTCGTGGTCAAATAAAATACCGGCATCAGTGCCGATGGTTTCAACGCCATCTCCGTCTAAATCAAATACCAAAGGATCACGCGGCGGGTTAATAGCACGATCTATCATATTGAATAGGCTGTTGATGTTATCTGATAAGCTTCCCGGAGCATCAAAACCAAACAACGATTGCAGCTTGGATAGGCTGTTCGAAAAGTTTAGCAACTTGTCTAAAATCAACGATTCAAAGGAACCTGGGGTTGTATCCGGAACAGGACTTGAGATCATCCAGTTGTAAATACCTTCAGCTAAATTGCCAGCCCAATTTATTCCGTCGTTTAGCCCTTCTGAAAAGCTATGTAATGTATCAGCAATTTTTACTGATAAATCAGAAGCATAATCTTGAAAGTTATCAGCGTAACTCGAAAAGCTATCTACGACAGAATTAAATGCCTGTATTGATTCGATATGAGCTTGATATTGGGTTGGCGTAAAGAAATTTTGAAAGTTGTTCACGCCCCCTGCTTGCAGTATCTTATTGACCACTGTTGCGCAGTTATCACCTAAAATTGAATGATGAAGATTTGGGCTATCGACAAGAAAGTAGGGCGGTGGGGAGTTTTTAAGCGAGTCTCCCATTAACTTCATACCATCATACATTTCTTGTGTAATACGCATCTCCACTCTGTAATCATCACGACCTATTGGTTCACTATAGTCCCGCATTGCGCCTGGACCATAAATCGTATTACCTAAACCATCAGCTGCAGGGCCATAGCTATATTGGAAACTGTTACCATCAGCATCCGTAAGAACAACCCAAACATGATAACCTTCTGAATTTTCGTGAGTTGAACTGTCAACAAAAACAGTTGCTTTATAACCTTCCATAAAACTAATCTCTCCTTCCATTATTATTCAAAACAATTGACCAAATAAAAAATACAAATATAAAAAACGTAAAAATCAAATCACCAACCAATGAATCAGCACCAACTCTTAGTATCATATTATTTCGACCAGGCAAGGGGGCCAAATATATTTTGCAAACTGCAAAACGCGCTCTAACAGCAAGCATGTCAACACCATTACTTTTTCGATGACTTACTGAACACATAGAAAATTCAGTAGGTGAAAAAACTGATTTAATACCTACACCACAACTATCACCATCACACGTAACCCCATCCAACTTGTAATAACTGACTAACGCAGGATGAATACTGAAGACATAAATATCGTCATCAATATTTTTACCATCACCAAAAACGCTAGATTGGTAGAAAACAAAAAAGACAAAACAAAACAATAATAACCCAAAGTAAAATGTAACATAACGCCTATACTTTTCCCCAAAAAATGCAACAGCAGCTGGAGCAAATAAAAAAACCGACCAAAAAAACATAAACCACCTACAAGCCAGTATTAAAAAATTAATTAAAAACTAAGCACTCTACTTGTGCCCAACTCTAATTCACAAACCAGAGAACGCCAAACATAAACATCAAGGAAAATATCAATACTTTTGAAATTATCATTGTTCTTACCCCTTCATCCACCGCTTTAATCACCGGTGATAATAAAAACTCTATAACCCGCCACCGGCCGGTTTCTACTTGCAAGCTAACGAAATATAATGACATAAAACAAAATAGACGTAACATTACTATTTAATTTTGTTATGGCTAAATTAATTTTCATACGACCCCATTTATTAGATTATTTTCTTCCTTTTCTTCTTTTATTAAATCGTCTGTGACTTTAAATTTGTCGACCAAAGCCGCCAGTCGATCAGTAATCAACTGCCAATCCGTTAAGTAATCTTTTGAAAATGAGAATGAGAAATAAATATCGTCGCTATAGTTGTAAAAACCACGACAAGATGGATATGGGACACTACCGTCTGTACTGCAAGAAAAATTCACTCTGTCGTATGCTTCATCCATCGGCATGACATATTGCCTATTTGCCGACAATCCTGGTGTCCAGATCCACAGATCCTGAAATACGTCTGGTTGGCCTCGCTGCCAAAGCTCTTCCCGCGTGGCAAAAGCTCGGCTTCCAACACTTTGTTTACCTCTCTTGCTGATACCAAAATTGACTTTATTACCCCATCCTGTTTGTTCTGAGCTTTCTTTAATAATCGGACTCATATCCGGATAAGCCGCACTCAGGTTTACACCGGCGGCTTTACAGCCTTTTAAGCCATCAACTGACCAGATATAAGAAGGCGGTATGCGAAAGATGTCGTCAGCTACCTGAAATTCAATAACCCCACAAGCACTGTAGTGCTGCGCGGATCGGTTCAGGTAAAACAGCACCACCAGCAGTAAAAACCCCAGTAATAGCAACACACCAATAAAGCCTGCAATAATCAGCGCCCATTTTTTAACAGTGTTTACACTCATCGCTCCCTTACCCCTTCATCCACCGCTTTAATAATCGGTGACAATAAAAACTCTATAATCCGCCGCTGGCCGGTTTTTACTTCTACTGTTACCGCCATACCAGAGCCCAGTGGCACGGTTTTATTACCGGCTTTAATACTGTGCTGTTTAAGCGCCACCTTTAACGGAAACACTAAACCGACACCTTCCATCTCCACCGCATCGGTGGAGATGTCGATAATTTCGCCGTCTATCACGCCGTATTTGGTAAATTCAAAGCTTTCCAGCTTTAACTCTGCGGTTTGCCCGACTTCAACAAAGCCGATGTCTTTGTTGAGCAGCCAGGCTTCGGCAACCAGTTGCTGGTCTAGTGGCACGATGCGCATCAGCTCTTGCGCGGGGGTGACCACGCCGCCGATGGTAGTGAGCACTAATTGCTCGATGGTACCATCTACCGGTGCCAGTAATTGCTGCTGGGCGTTGGTGCTTTGCGCTTTGATTAGCTCTTGTTCCAGTGTGCTGGCATCACGGTGGTATTGGTTTAGCGCATCACTAAGCTGGCGCTGAAACTCAGCTTGCAATACTTGCTGCTGTTGTTTGGCTTCGTTAATAGCGGCAGCCAACTGCTGCAGTTTGGCTTGTTCGATGCTCAGGCTTTCAGCCTGATTAATGCGGTTTAATTCCAGCTCTAAATACTGGCTGCGTGAGGCCAGTGATTTAGCCAGTAATTGCTGCACGCTATCGGCTTGCTCGGTGATCAGCGGTAAGGTTTTCTCAATACGGCCAATATTGAGCTGAGTGGTCGCTACTTCGGCGTCCAGCTTGTCGATTTGCCGCTGTACACTGAGTTGTTTGGCCTGGTATTCCTGCCAGCTGCTGTTTAGTGCCTGCTGTTGTGGTAGTGATAATGCAGTGATAGCTGCGGTGTCAGTTTGGCTTGGTTGTTGTAGCCGCTGCTGTAATAGCTCAGTGCGGGCAATATCCTGCTTAACACTATTCAGCTGCAGTGTTAAGCGCTGTAACTCGGCTTCGGTGATGCTGCCGTCCAGCGTTAGCAACACATCCCCGGCCTGTACTTTTTGCCCCTCACGCACATGAATGTGCTGCACCACGCCGGCATTAAGCGGCTGAATGGTTTTTACTTTGGCGCCCGGCACCAGCTTGCCCTGGGCGCTGGCGGTAATATCAATTTGCCCCCAGCAGGCCCAGGCTATGGCTAACACAAGCAGTACCATAATGGCCCAGAGGATAATGCGGCTATAAGGCGCCGGCGGCGCGGCTTCTATTTCCAGTGCCGCCGGTAAAAAGCTTAACTGCTCGCGGCTTAGACGTTTTGCCAGCGGTAGCTCAATCACATTCGATGCCGCGCTGCGGTTTTCTGCTGTAGCCGCGTTTGGGTTTTGCCTCATGGCCGCTCTCCCTTACCGGCAGCGGCTTGTGGCAATAAGCTGGCCACTTGTACGACTGCAGAGGTTTGGCTGGAGTTAGCCGCCGCTGCTGACCCGCCATGCTGTATTTGCATCAGATAATGGTAAATACCCTGCTGTTTTAGCAGCTCTGTGTGGCTACCCTGCTCGGCAATCTGGCCTTTGTCCATCACAATAATGCGATTACAGTCACGCACCGCCGATAAGCGGTGGGCAATAATAAACACGGTACGCCCAGCGCAGATTTGCGCCATATTGGTTTGGATAATGCGCTCCGACTCGTAGTCCAGCGCACTGGTGGCTTCATCAAAAATCAGGATTTTCGGGTTGGCAATTAACGCGCGGGCAATGGCTAAGCGCTGACGCTGGCCACCGGATAAACTGGCGCCGTGCTCGCCAACCATAGTGTCGTAGCCTTCAGCTAGCTCACAAATAAACTCATGCGCGCCGGCGAGTTTTGCCGCCTGTATTACCTGCTCGATACTGCTGGCCGGGTCGCTAAGCGCAATATTGTCGCGAATACTGCGGTTAAATAAAAAGCTCTCCTGCAGCACCACGCCCACCTGACGGCGTAACCAGGCAGGCTCTACTAACGCCAAATCAATACCATCAATCAGCACCCGGCCACCTTGCGGCACATATAGGCGCTGAATAAGCTTAGTGAGTGTGCTTTTACCTGAGCCGGAGCGGCCAACTATGCCGATACGCTCGCCGGCGCTGATGTCCAGGCTGACGTTATTTAAAATCGGCGCAGAGTCCGGCCGGTAACGAAAACTCACCTGCTGCAGGCTGACCTGGCCCTGCACGGCCGGCAGCGCGGTGCGGTTGGGGTTGTAGCCCGGCTCTGTCGGTGCGTTTAACACATCACCTAAGCGCTCTATCGATACCTTGGCTTGCTGAAAATCCTGCCATAAGTTAACCAAACGCATAATAGGGCCGGACACCCGCTGCGATAACATATTAAAGGCAATAAACTGACCAACGGTTAAGCTGCCTTCAACTACCGCAATAGCACCAAAATACAGCGTTAATAACGACACCACTTTATTAATGTAATTGGCAATGCTGGCGTAAATATTATTGATATGCGAGGCGTCAAACGAGCTGGACACATAATCGGCCAGTTTTTCTTCCCATTTGTTGCGCATTTGCGGCTCGACCGCCAGGGACTTTACTGTTTCTACGCCAGAGACCGACTCGACCAGAAACGAGTGATTCTCTGCACTTTTTTGAAACTTCTGCTCCAGCTTATCGCGTAAGGTTGGTGTTATTAACACCGACAGCAGGATATAACAGGGAATAGAGCCAACGATTATCCAGCTAAGTAGCGGCGCGTAATAAAACATCACCGCAAAAAACACTACACTAAACAGTACATCCAGCACCACGGTCAGCGACGATCCGGTAATAAACTCGCGTACTTTATCCAGCTCTTTTATCCGCGCTACAGTGTCGCCTACCCGCCGTGCAGCAAAGTAGGATATCGGTAACGACAGCATATGCCGGTACAGCTGGCCGCCAAGTTCAACATCCACCCGGTTGGTGGTATGGCTAAACACATAGGTGCGCAGTGCGGTGAGTAACACTTCGAAGGTAATAACAGCAAAAAAGCCGACCGCCAATACATCCAGCGTCGTCATGCCTTTGTGTACCAGCACTTTATCAATCGTGACCTGAAAGAATATTGGTGTGGCTAAGCCCACCAATTGAATAAAAAACGAGGCCATTAATACATCAGCAAATAAATGCCGGTATTTAATCAGCGCCGGAATAAACCAGCGAAAACCAAAGCGGGTCTTATCATCCAGCAAACTGGCGCGTTTGGTTAAATGTAGCAGCTCACCCGTCCACATTGCTGCTAAATTTGTTAACGAAATGCTTTGCGCCTGGCCGGTAGTGACATCCTGAATAAGGGCTTTATTGTCTTTAATCTTTGCCAGAATAAAGTAACTGCCATCATGGTTTTTACCCACCGCCGGCAATAGCAAGGCGTCTAATTTGTCAGGCGTTACGGCAATAAACTTAGCCTTAAAGCCTAAGCTTTTAGCGACCTTAACCAGGTAAATATCATTTAAATCATCAGATTGTGGCGTAAATTCACGCAGTAAACTACTTACTTCAGCAGGGGTTTGCTGCATACGGGCAACAATAGCCAGACACTGCACGCCAACGGCAAATGGCGAATTCTGTGACATAAGTTCCCTTTATCGGCATTGTAAAAAAACGCTGCATATTAATATCTAAATAAAAACAAATAAACACTTTTAGTTACATATATTAAATATTTAATAAAAAGCCCGCTTACGCGGGCTTTAACTTAACAGGACCTTCTGTTATTCATGTTACGGCTGGACGAAATCATCCATCAGGATCAGCCCGACATCGGCCGTTAAACCTGCACCATCACGGGCGATGGCGGTGTAAATGCTATTGGCCTCCAGGGTTAACGCAACCGGGCCAATGGCGGCCATTTTGCTACCCGCCGGGGTTACCGTTACTACATAATCGCCTGCGGCCAGTGGCACATAGCCGGTTTCTGCTTTAAACGGCACATCGGCAAAAGTGGGCGTTGCTGTACTGATATCTTCACTGTCGGTAACATAAATATCGACATTACCGGCCAGCGTTGAACCGTGCACAATACGCACCTGCGCTTCGGTGGCGATGCGACGTGGTTTGTCGGCCAGAACCAGTGGCTCTATAGCAAAGTCGTCAGCGCCATCCAGTGACCCTACGGCCAGCACAGTGTAGAAAGCACCCGGCTCCAGTGTCACATCTTCATCAATTACTGCTGTTTCTGTGCCTGATACCACCACTTTAACGTTGTAGTCGGCAGGTGCCGGGGTGACATAACCGGTAAAATCCGGGAATTCCAGCGCAGTCACCAATCGCTCGGTAAAGTTATCATTTACCACTACATCCACTGCCGGTGCATCAGACACGTTGTGCAATACGCGCAGCGATGCGCTTGCGTTTACATCTAATATCGCCAGTTCACTGCCGTCCTGCCCCACAGCCAGCAGCGATACCGGTGATTCACCGGAATAGGCACTGTCAATCGCTGCCACCACCAGATCAGTACCGGCTGTGTTGAGCGCTAAGGTGCCACTATCAAAAACGACCGTATCAGTGCCAGGTAACGTAATACGTACCTGATACTCGCCCGGGTCGACTTCTACATACTCGGTAGCATCTTTAAACATCAGGGTATCTAGTGGCGCACCCAGCTCTGCATCTGGTGCGGTTACATGAATGTCCACTTCAGGCGCGGTTGAGGCCGCATGCACAACCTGTAAGCGGATTTTGCCATCAGCGACGTCATCAACAGTGCCGGTGACCACTATCGGCTCCAGCGTTTCTTCCGCCACTTTACCCACAGCAAATACGGTGTAACGCACTGCTTCTTCCAGGGCTACGTCTAAGGGGCCAATAACAGTAGCCGTTTCATCGCCAGGCAACAGCGCGTCAACCGCTATGCTATAGGTTGCCGGCGGCAGTGACAGCACGTCAGACGCCTCACCAAACGACAAGCCTTCTATCACGGTATCACCGTTGGCCAGTACATTAACATCAGGCGCGTCAATTGAGGTGTGTACTACCTGAACACTGGCATTGACCACTGTTGGCGGCGGCGGAGGTGGCGGAGGTGACGGCAATGGATCTGAATCATCGTCAAGAAAACAGCCAGTTAAAGACAGCGACAGTACTGCAGGCAAAGCAAAGATTTTTATTCCTTTCATTGTTGTAACCCTTCAGTTATGAATTGCTGAAGTGTTACGCCGTTAACTCAATGGCCGATCAAGCAAACAGCGTGTTAAAAAACGAACAAAAAGCTGCAAAAATTATTCTGATCCCACTGCTCTGCTAGTACGTTAATTACCAGTTAACTCAACGATATGTGCCGGCTTGGGTAAAAATGGCCATAAATACTGTTTACGCCAACCCAGCATAAATTCGGGTAACGGCAATAAGGCTCTGTCATCATCAGACACCCGCCAGCACCAGTTAAGATATTCATTTAGTTGACGTTTTACCGATATAAACTCGGATGGAATCGCATGCGCCGCGCCCGCGGCTTTAATCGCCTTACTCAGTTGATCTACCGTTTCTTTATAACCGACAAAACCATCCGGGTGATAAAACCGCTGCGGACACTGTTGCTGCGGCAGCTCTTTTGCTGTCTGGATCAGCTCTACCAGGGTTTTAGCGTGACGGCGCACTTCCCGCAGTGGCATGCCGGGAATATTCAGTAAGCTCTCGGCTGTGGCCGGCCGGCGCTTTGCCAGTTCGACCAATTGTATATCTTTTAAGATCAGGCCGACTGCCAGATCTTTTTCCATAGCATAGCGCTGGCGCCAGGCTGCCAGCTCGCGCAGTATCGCCAGTTCCCGCGGCGTCAGCTGCCAGCTGTTTTTAATCTCCAGGTACTTAAATGCCAGCGGCAACTGCTGCGCACGGCGCCTTATCAGTTGCTCACCTTCGAGCAATAACAAAGACTGCTGCTGCGCTGTCATTTGCTGCCACAACTTTTCATACAGCGGAAACAAAAAGTGTACATCGTTCGCTGCATAGCGCAGTTGGGTGTCCGACAACGGCCGGGCTAACCAATCTGTACGGGACTCGCTTTTATCCAATACCTCGCCGGTAAGCTGTTCTACCAGCCGGGCATAGCCCATACTACTGCCCCAGCCCAATAGCTCTGCCGCCAGTTGAGTATCAAACAAGGGGGTAATTTGCGTTATGCCAATGGTGGCCAGTGCTTCGATATCCTCGCTACAGGAGTGCAACAACTTCACCACACCGGACGCGGCACAAAGTTGTTGCAGCGGTTGCCAGTCGCTGATCGCCAGCGGGTCAACCAGTGCCAACGTCTGGCCGTCATATAACTGAATTAAGCCAAGCTTGGGGTACAACGTGCTTTGACGAATAAACTCGGTATCCAGTGCCAGTACATTGCTGTTGCGTACCTGCTGACAATATGCTGCCAGCCCCTGATTGTCAGTGATTAACGGGATCATGCGTTACCTGTAAAATACCTTGAAAATAAAAAAACCGGCATCGAGGCCGGCTTTTATCGTGCTGTAACTTAACCGCGAAGCTCTCGGCGTAAAATTTTACCGACATTGGTTTTCGGCAATTCTGTACGGAATTCTACCAGTTTAGGTACTTTATAGCCCGTTAAATGTTGCCGGCAGTGTTGTATCACCTCCTGCTCGGTTAAGCTGGCGTCTTTTTTCACAATAAACAGCTTCACTGCTTCACCGCTGGCCTCGTTAGGCACACCAACAGCCGCTACTTCCAGCACTTTATCGTTCATGGCGACCACTTCTTCTATCTCGTTCGGGTAGACATTAAAGCCTGAGACTAAAATCATGTCTTTTTTCCGATCGACAATATAAAAGAAGCCTTCTTCATCCATACGGGCAATATCGCCGGTGTATAACCAGCCATCTTTTAATACTTTGGCGGTTTCTTCCGGCCGGTTTAAATAGCCCAGCATCACCTGTGGGCCTTTTACCAGCATTTCACCCGGCTCACCCGGTGCCACATCGTTACCTTCCTCGTCAACCAGACGAATATCGGTCGAGGGTGCCGGCAAACCAATGCTGCCGTTAAAGCTGTCTAAATCGTACGGGCTGACGGTTACCAGCGGACAGCATTCGGTTAAACCATAGCCTTCCACTAAGCGGGTACCGGTAATTTTCTGCCAGCGTTCAGCTACCGGCCGTTGCACCGCCATACCACCGCCCAACGACAGCTTTAACGTATTGAAATTTAGCTCAGCAAAACCCGGCGTGTTTAATAAGCCATTGAATAGCGTATTCACACCGGTAATGGCGGTAAACGGAAACTTTGACAGTTCTTTGACAAAGCCTGGCA
The DNA here is from genome assembly GCF_011634895.1 of Rheinheimera pleomorphica. Lineage (GTDB taxonomy): Bacteria > Pseudomonadota > Gammaproteobacteria > Enterobacterales > Alteromonadaceae > Alishewanella > Alishewanella pleomorphica. The sequence continues at coordinate 11,776 of NZ_SIRR01000005.1, forward strand.
TATCACGCGGATTGGTAATAAGCAGGTTGGTACCACCATATTTAAAGAACGTAAAGAAGTTAGCGGTTAACGCGAAGATATGATAAAGCGGCAGTGCCGTTACCACGTTTTCACCACCTTTAACTAAAAAGCTGTCCAGACAACCGCTGACCTGCTCCAGGTTACCCACCATATTGCGATGCGTTAACATGGCGCCTTTAGACACGCCAGTGGTACCGCCGGTGTACTGTAAGAAAGCGATATCACTGCCCTGCAGTGCTGGTTTGCTATAGGCCTGGGTAGCGCCTTTCTCCAGCACCTGATTAAAGCGGACAAATTTGCGCAGTTTAAATGCGGGTACCAGCTTTTTAATATGCTTAACCACAAAATTGACAATACTGCCTTTTAGCAAGCCGAGGCGGTCGCCCATGGTAGTCAGGATCACATGATCCAGGTTTACCTTGCTCTCAATGGCTGCCAGGGTGTGGGCAAAGTTTTCCACGATAACGATGGCTTTGGCTTTGGCATCGTTTAACTGGTGTTCCAGTTCGCGCGGTGTGTATAACGGATTAACATTCACCACCACGCAACCGGCGCGCAGCACGCCCATTAGCGCTATGGGGTATTGCAGCAGATTAGGCATCATAATGGCAACCGCATCGCCCTTTTTCAGCCCCAGCTCAGTTTGTAAATAAGCGGCAAAGGCGGTGCTTTGCTGGTCTAATTCACGATAGCTGATGCTTTTACCCATATTGATAAAAGCGGTTTTATCCGGATACTGCGCAATGCTTTGCTCAAAAATATCTAATAATGACGGGTAATGATCGGCATTAATTTCTGCGGGTACACCTGACGGGTAACGTTTTAACCAAACTCTATCCACCGCCCTCTCCTCTTGTCTAAGGTTATTATTGTATAGATATAAAACCATTCTTACGCAATCTGTTGCTGCGCTTTAGTACGACAATGGCTTTATTGGAGTTATTACTCTAACGGCCAATCATCCCACAATTGTCTTGTTAACACAATTGCGGCAATCAGAGCGCCGGTTTGACAAACTTTAATGTCATACGGTCACTTTCACCAATCGCCAGATAGTAGGCTTGATCTTGCAACCCCATGGCCAATGTTGGTGGTAAAGCGTACACCCCCTTGGGGTAGTTTTTGGTATCCAGGGGGTTGGCGTTTAATTCACTGCTGGCCACCAGCTGAAACCCTGCCTGCTCCGCTGTCTGGATCACATAAGCCTCATCCAGATAGCCTTCAACCGCAGAGCTGGAAATATCCGACAGCCGCGCAGCCCGGTGTTCTACCATGCCCAGCACGCCACCGGGTTTTAATGCCTGAAAAATACTTTGTAAGGTCGCAAATAAGTGGCCATCTTCATTCCAGATATGGGCATTGCGAAATGTCAGCACCATATCAAACTGGGCGCTTTGCGACGGTAAAAAGGTCGGCGGATCCAATTCAATCAGTGCAGGGCTGCCAAAATAGTCACTATTGGCACTGATCCGCTGTGCCAGCTTATCACTGACCCGGGCCCAGAAAATACTGCGCTCATCTTTTAACGAGCCATCATTATGGCGAAATTGCGCTAGTGTCAGTTGACCGTCAGCTTTTAGAAAAGGTGCCAGTATTTCGGTATACCAACCATGACCAGGCCAGATTTCCAACACCGACATCTGAGGAGTTAAACCAAAAAACTGTAGCGTTTGCACCGGATTACGAAACTGGTTTCGGGCCTTGTGCTGGCTGCTACGCTGCTCACTGTCGGCCAGTTGTTGTAGCTGCACTGTATCATCTGCCGCCGTAACAGTTGCAGATAACAGCAAGCTGCTAAAGGCAGCGCTAAAGATGATTGTCTTTGTTGTAGTTATAATTGACATAGGTTAAACCTTACTGATTACTGACAACACAGTGCCGGTGTTATCCCACTACTGTGCACATTACCTGCTGTTTCGATTGTTCAGTTTTAATTCAGTTCCATCTGCAACTGATTTTTACCGGCGCTAACCATTACAAACCAGCTTTGGCCTGTCAAATTAGCACTTTATCGACATAGGTTTGTTTAAGCACTTGTATAAAGTACACTAGCAAACCAGAACATCAAGCCTATTTGAGGTAAAGCTGTATGCGCCGTCATCTTTTGTCGCTGTCTTTATTGCTAATCCCCGCTATTTCGCTGGCGGCCCCAAAGAATATTATTTATATGATTGGTGATGGTATGGGCCCGTCTTATTTATCAGCCTATCGCTATTTTAATGACGATAACACCACCACTGAGGTAGAAAATACCATTTTTGACCAGCTGTGGCAGGGCATGGCAACCACTTACCCGGATGATGATACCTACGTTACCGACTCCGCCGCTGGCGCCACGGCTTTGGCTACCGGCTTTAAAAGCTACAACGGTGCTATTTCAGTAAACCGGCAGCATATTCCTATTGGTACTATGATGCAGCTGGCAAAAAGCCTCGGTAAAGCTAACGGCATTGTGGCCAGCTCACAAATTAACCATGCCACACCAGCCTCATTTTTAGCCCACAACAAAAGCCGGCGTAATTACGATGCCATTGCCGACATGTATCTGGATTATCGTATTAACGGTAAGCCGGTCGCCGATGTGCTGCTGGGCGGCGGCACCAAATACTTTATTCGCGAAGACAGAAACCTGGTAAATGAATTTAAGCAACTGGGTTATCAATACAGTGACAACTGGCAACAGCTGTCAGCGCTGACTACAGCGCCGGCCATCGCTTTATTAGCCGAAACCGGCTTACCGGCCGTATTAAACTCTGAGCAGGATAGCCAACTGGCCAGGTTAACAACAAAAGCGCTGCAATTGCTAACACCGGCAAAAAAAGGCTTTGTACTGATGGTGGAAGGCAGCCAGATTGACTGGTGTGGCCATGACAACGACATCGCCTGCGCGATGGCCGAGATGGACGATTTTGCCAACGCTATCGCCGTGGCGAAAGCCTACGTTGATAAACACCCTGATACCTTACTGGTGGTCACCGCCGACCATGAAACCGGTGGTCTGTCGTTGGGCGCAGCAGGCGAATATCAGTGGTTACCCGAGGTGATACGCAAGGTAAAAGCCACTGGCCGGCGTATTGCTGAGCAACTGAAACAGGCAGAATCTGACGCCGACGCTTTAACCTTATGGACAGAGCTGACGGCAATCCGATTGACGGATGAAGAGCAGGCCACATTACTTGCAACACGACAACAGGACGAAACCGCACTGCGTAAGCTGTCTAACCAGTTAGTGGCAAAATATTCGTACACCGGCTGGACCAGTGGCGGCCATACTGCGGCTGATGTTGCCGTGCTGGCTTACGGCAAAGACGCGAAAGATTTTGCCGGCTTTCAGGATAATACCCAGATCGCGAAAAAGCTGATGCAGTATATTCAGCAAACTAAGTAAGTTGCTTATTGCGCCGCTATTAATTGGCGGCGCAACTTGGGCGCACTGGTATCCGGATGCAACCAGATATCAAAGAATGCCGCACCAAAAGCAGTATCATCTAACACACCGGTTTCAGTGCCGTTAAAATAAAACTGCACCCGTCCATCATCCAGCAACAACGCCGCTAAGCGATCACCTTCCTTCACATCCTGCCATAGTGTTTGCAACTGTGCCGCCCACTGCTGTTGTTGCTCAGCACTGCTATGGCCGAGCTTTTTCCACTCATCTACCGTAGCGTCGATAAACTGTTGTTTAGTAATGTCACGTTTATAGGTTAACTCCAGCAACACCGGCGCATTTTTCCGGTAATCGCTAAAGGCACCGTCAAGCGTAGCCAAGCGAGCATCGTACAGCTGCCAGAATAAATAGCGGTAAGATCCTTCGCCGACCGTTTTTAGTTCAGGCGTAGCCTGGACTTGAAATGCCATAACAACGGCCAATAACACACTAGCTGGCTTGAACATAAAACCTCCTGCTTTGGCCCAGCGCTATCGCAAACAACGCCCAGGCAATTACCAATACAGTGATTGAAAACAGTGGCGATGGGAATGCTAACACGCCGCCACTGAGCGCTGCGCCGCCACAATAGGATAAAGGCCCGCCACTGGCGCCAAGCAGTGCCGCCAGCCAGGGCCTCGCGAGTACCTTGGCCATAAATTCGACTGCTGCAAGCGCAAAAACGGCCCACAACAGCACAAACCACAGTGGCAACAGGCTACTGCCATTAAAATTCAGCACGTCCACCGCTATCAGTGCGCTATCGAGCAACACCCCAGCAAGTAAGATCAGCAGCACCGCCACCCGCTCTGAGCGGCCTAAGCGCCAGAAACCGTAAAGCCAGTACAGCAACACCGGTAACATGGCGTGCGCCTGCCAATACACCAGAGCGAACCAGCACAGCTCAAAGCCAATTAATGCGCGCCAATTAAAGCCTGGTTCTGTGCTCATTGCTGTTTCATCCGCTGCGCGACTTTATTGCGCAGGTTATACGGCAGCACAGACAACAGCTTTAACATATAACTTAGCCGGCGCGGAAAGCGAATGCGGCTTTTCCCGGCTTGTAAGCCATTCAAAATGCGCTCAGCGGCCTGTTCAACCGTTACCAGAAACGGCATGGCAAAATCATTCTTTTGTGTCAGAGGTGTATCAACAAAGCCCGGCTCAATCAAATGTACGCTAATGCCGCTGTCGGCGATATCCAGGCGCAAACTATCAGCAAAATAACTGACCGCAGCCTTGCTGGCACCATAAGCCTCGGCACGGGTAAAGGGGAAAAAGTGTGCCATTGAACTGACAATCGCCAGCTGAGGGTTAAGTGAGGCTTTAAGCAGCGGCATAAAGTATTTGGTGGCGGCCACCACCGCATGAAAATTAATGGCAAAAGTACGCTGAAAAGCGTCAAGCGCTAAATCTGCGGCATCAACATATTCGCAGGTACCGGCATTTAACAGCAGCAAGTCCAGCACAACACCATCGTCAAGTAATTGCTGTGCAGTGCGCTGCAGCGCTGCGCTATCAGTAAGATCAAGCGGCAGCGCGACGATGCCGGCGCTGCTGGCCAGCTCAGCCAGCTTATCTTTTGATCGCGCCAGCGCATACACCTTCCAGCCATTGGCTGCATAATGCAGCGCCAGCTGACGGCCAATACCAGAACTGGCGCCAGTAATTAAGCAGGTAGAAGTCATAACCGTCTCAAAATAAGTAAGTACTATTAAGACTACGGTAGCGGCAAAGAGTTGGATTTATTCAGGCGTAAAGATCGACGCCCAGCAAGGCTTGTACTTCACTGCGACGCTGCTCGTTAGCCTGGCTTTGATAGGCTTCAATCGCCTGCTGGCTGCGTCTGTCACTGCCGGCGGCAAAATTGCTTTGTTGACGACGTTCATCATCTAAGCGGTTAATCACTTCGGTACTTGCCCGCACACCCCGGCCTGGCGGCAATTCAGTGCGTTGTTCATCACGCTGCTGGGCACGGCGCGGCTCAGCGCCGTTAAGCACGGTACTGATGCTTTGTGTCGCATTTGCAGTGGCATTAATATTCAGCGTCATAGAACAAAACCCAGACCAACATAGCGCTAATTATAGCCAGCGCCGCTAACAAACCAAGCACTTTTACATTTTGGCTAGCCAAACTAATTTGACGTTGCAACCAATATCGCTGCAACTTCAGGTAAGACGGTTATCGCCCAGGCAGTTTTTGCCAAGTTACCTCATCGCGCACATACACTGGTTCAGCCTGCTCTGCAGTAACAAACTTCCCGGCTTGCAACGCAGGTAAAGCCAGCGTCAGCATATCCCGGGCTGACGGATACAAAATATCCGCAGCAATCTTTGCCTGTTGTTTTGCCAGTAACTGCTCAGCATAGGTTTGCCAGCCAGTACCAACCGCATAAACCTCTCCACTTATGTCAAACGCCGTGATATCAGCAGGTTTAACGGCCAGCTCTTCACCGTTAAGCTGCATTAGCCCCTGCTGCAAAGAGAAATGACCAATATAGACTTCAGCCATACGGGCATCAATTGCCGCGATAACCTGAGTTGCGCCATGTAGACGCTGGGCGGCCTGCGCCATCGCCGCCAGGGTCGATACGCCAAACACCGGCACATCGGCCCCAAACGCCAGGCCCTGAGTAACACCTACGCCAATGCGCACACCGGTAAAACTGCCCGGGCCGCGGCCAAACACAATGCCATCGAGCTGATTAAGGCTGATACCCGCCTGGTTTAACAGCTGCTGTACCATCGGCAACACCCGCTTACTGTGCTGCTGCGGGCAAGCTTCGTCCAACGTTAAAATATCTGTGCCAACCTGCAAAGCCACTGAGCAGGCTTCAGTGGAGGTATCTAAGGCAAGTAACTTTGTCATTCACAACAAACCATTTTCTGAAAAGAACTGGATCTTACCGTGAAAGCCAGACAAAAACTATGTACTCACTATTTAGAGTTAAAACCGTTTAAGTCTTGCCTGATATGCCTGCGCCAGTTGCTTAATGTGTTGCTCAGCTTCCTCTGCTGTCGGTCGCTCCCCTGCCGCCATTTTCGCATCCAGCCAATCTTGCACCTCACCGCTAACATTACGGCTGTCTTCCAGACAATATGCAGGATCACTTACCCAAATTTCCGGCGACAAAACACTGACGGATGTCAATGGGTTACAGTAGCTGTAACCGTGATTAGACATATAGCTGTCAATAAAAAAGCCACCGTATAGTATCCGAGCCAGAATAAATGCAATAAGAGAGGTAAATATCAATTTATAACTCAAGTTGTACAACTCTGTAGTCATTTTCTGCAGTTCAACCATAATCAACCCTACCGTTAGTAAAAGTACGGAGGGGATCAAAAAAACTAAAGGGATCAGATTATGAGAACCGACCAGATAAAGTGGCGCCTCATCAATACTAACTAACTGTTTTACCGAGAAAGTTATTTCCAGCAACAAATACACAATAACTGCAGAAAAAATAAATACCAGAAATATTGTAGATAGCCATCCGGATTTTTTTTGTTGGGTGACAATATCAGTATTAATACACGTCATTAAAACACCTTTAAATCAGGAATTGCGAACAGTCTCTTTAGAAAGCTTTCCTTATCGCTGGCATAATCTCTTTGTAGAGCTTTGGCGCTAGCCTTGACTCGTATCAGATCTGCTTCCAATTCTACGAACATTGTCGCAAGTTTATCCGACAATTTAAATTTTCGATCGAACATGTAAACAGCCAATGCCAGCAAAGTCCCAACAGCTACAACCGCCAACATTGGACCTACAGCCATCATAGAGGCTGCACCGACGTATTTTGCAATCGCTGCCCAAGAGACAACAGTAACTACTATGCTATATATCGTATCTGCCGCCACCCCGCCAACAAAATGATGCCAAGTGCGTTGGTCATTCATCAGTTGATCCAGCCCGTGAAAACTAACTGAAACTACTACTGACACTACAAAACCAACTTTGATTGCGTTTACTGCACCTAACTCACCTATCCCCATAGAGACAATTTTAGGGTTAGCGGCTAAATAGCGCGTACCGGTGAGGTGCTTTCTCATCCCAGCATAGCCTTCAAGTATAATATGCTGTTGCCCCTGGAATTGCTGCACCTGATATTTGGCAAAAACATTGCCGCTACGTTTTAAGTCTTTGGCAATAATTGTTAATGCGCGTGCGTCCAGGCCAATGGCAGTGAAACCGGCAATAAACTTAATATTATTTTCGTAGGTTTGCCAAACCCTATCTGCAGCGCTCTTTAACTCAAGTAGGTCAACCAGCCATTGTTGGGCTTGCTTAGAAGTCATACCGCCTTGCTGCTTTATGTTTAATGCCAGCTCAATAAACTCGGCCGAATTCATAACAACGAGCGTAGTATGGTGATTCTCAAGAACATGCGCCAGCTCGGCTTGCCGTTGCGATTTTTTAATCTGCTCTGCTTTGTGATTGGCGTAACTGTGACTGTTAGGGACTCTCATTTGCTATCTTCCTTGATTTATTATGCAGATTAGCATAGCAAAAACCCCCAATTAAAAAAATAAATGCCACAAATAATTTACTTTAAAGATTTATATCAACCAAAAATTTTACCGCAACATCCAGCGAGCGGGTGCGGCGCATTGGCGGTAAGCTGGTTAAAAAGACTTCGCCATAAGGTTTGGTGACTAAACGGTTATCGCAAATCACCATTACACCGCGATCGGTCACGTCACGAATTAGCCGGCCGACGCCTTGTTTTAGCGTAATCACCGCCTGCGGTAACTGTACTTCTGCAAAGGGATCCTGGCCGCGCATAACGCAATCTTCACTGCGCGCCTGTAATAACGGCTCATCCGGTGAGGCAAACGGCAGTTTATCGATAATCACGCAGCTTAGCGTATCACCGCGTACATCTACCCCTTCCCAGAAACTGCCGGTCCCCAAAAGCACCGCATTATCCAGTTTAACAAACTGCTCCAGCAGCAAACGTTTACCGGTGCTGCCTTGCACTAATACTGGCTGGCGTACTAAATCCGGCAGTTGTTGCGCCACCAGCTGCAACATACGGTGGCTGGTAAACAGGAAGAAACAGCGGCCGTTATTGGCTTCAATCAAGCGCACGGCAATCTGCAATAACTGCTTGGCCATGCCCTGTTCATGCGGCTCGCTTAAATAGCGTGGCACACATAAAAGCGCCTGCTCAGCATAATTAAACGGGCTTTCCAGCAGCAGGGTTGTGGCGCTGTTAAGCCCCATCTGCGCCGTGTAATGGCTAAAACCGTTATTTACCGACAAAGTCGCCGAGGTAAACACCCAGCTGCGTTCATGCTCAGCCACTATGGCGCTGAATTTATCGGCAATACTCAGTGGCGTTAAATGCAGATTGACATGCAGCCGGCTGGTTTCAAACCATAAGCTGACGCCCGTTTGCTGCATATCGGTCAGTTTTTGTAACCTGGCTTTAGCCAGCGCCAGCCGCTCAAAGGCATTATCGACAAGATCACTGCGGCCGAGGCTACTTTTCATCACCAGATACAGCATATCAATGGCTTCAACCACCCGGTTCAACGCCTGCTGCATGCCGGGCTTTTGATACTGCTCACGCCAGTTACCACGCGCAGGCTCGGGCGCAAACTGCAGCCGCCAGTCTTTAATCAGTTGTGCGACTTTATCGGCCGTTTTCACCAGCTGCGGATGGTCGCGCAGCTCGGTTTTACAGGCGACATCGATATCGCGGCATAGCTCCAGCAAAATACGGCTGGAAATATTCTCGCCAAAGTAATCACTGGCAATATCGGGTAGCTGATGCGCTTCATCGAAAATAATCACATCCATTTGCGGCAACAGCTCGCCAAAGCCGGTGTCTTTTAATGCCAGATCAGCAAAAAACAAATGATGGTTTACTACTACTAAATCCGCCGCCTGGGCTTTTTTACGCGCTTTAAGTAAATGGCAGTCTTCGTATACCGGGCAATCTTTACCCAGGCAGTTGTCGGTAGTGCTGGTAACGTACGGCAGCGCTTTAGAGTCTTCGCTGATATAGCTAAGCTCGCCAATATCACCGCTTTGGGTTTCGGCAGACCATTTTTTGATCAGGCTTAGATCCTGGATCAGTTGATCGTCCTGCATTGGTACATGGTTATAGTGCTGCTCAAGCCGGAACAAACATAAATAATTACTGCGGCCTTTTAGCAGCGCCAATTGCAACGGGCTGGCCAGCGCTTTAACCACTTTAGGCAAGTCACGAAAATACAGCTGCTCCTGCAAATTCTTGGTACCGGTAGATAACACCACTTTTTTACCGCTAAGCAGTGCCGGTACCAAATAAGCGTAGGTTTTACCGGTTCCGGTACCCGCTTCGACCACCAGGGCGCCTGGCGTTTCGATAACATCGGCCACTGCCTGCGCCATTTTTACTTGCGCCTCACGGGCGTTAAAGCCGGCAATATGGGCAGACAAAGCACCGCCGGGCGCAAAAGCACTGGCGACCTGCTTACGCATAACGACTCAGATTGTGACGAGGGGTGAACAGCACAAAGCAAACCAATCGAAAATTAAGGCGGCTATTATGCCTTAATAGCGGGCAAATTCAGACAAAAATATCCAGATGACCATCTTTATCAACGTGCTGATCTTCCTCTGGTGTCGTATAAGGGGCTTCAGGGTAATCCTGAGCCCGGCGCTCACCTTTGCGTGCTGGCCGGGCTAAAATCAGGTATTTCTGCTCATGCGGCTTAACCGGCGTTAAACGCGCATCCTTAAACACCGGCACCACCTGTTTTGGATCAGGCTCGACCGGCGTACCGGGTACACGCTGCACAAAGGGCATAAACGCATCCATTAGTCTCTCCTAACGCTATTTACCTGATATCGGCCAACAGAGTATTAACTTTATGTTAGGAGATACTAACAGTGGCTAAAGTTCCTGTAACCGGCTTCAGGCAAATGGCTGATCCACAGCCAGCGCGGGCTCGGTAAACCAGCGTGGGCCCTGCGCTGTCATATAAAAATGATCTTCGAGGCGCACACCAAACTCACCCGGCAGCACCAGCATCGGCTCGTTACTAAAGCACATACCGGCAGACAGCGGCAGTTCATTGCCTTCAACCAGATAAGGCCACTCGTGAATATCCAGACCAATACCATGGCCGGTACGGTGTGGTAAGCCGGGTAACTGATAGTCCGGCCCATAGCCCTGTTGCTGCAAATAGCCGCGGGCCGCCCGGTCCACCTGCTGACAGGGTACGCCGATAGCGGCAGCAGCAAAGGCCGCGGCCTGAGCGGCTTTTTCGTGCTGCCAGACGTCGCGCTGACGCGCACTTGGCGTACCAAACACATAGCTGCGGGTGATATCAGACAGGTAACCGTGCAGGCGGCAACCGGTATCAATTAACACCATATCGCCGTCATCCAGCGGCTTGGGCTTTGCCACACCATGCGGATAAGCGGTGTCGCCGCCAAACAATACGATGCAAAAATAACTGCCGTCAGTTGCGCCTACCTTGCGGTGCGCCGCATCTATAAAGCTTTCTACTTCGGCGGTGCTGATGCCGCTGTATAAGATACTGGCCACCGCTTTGTGCACAGCCAGGGTCATATCCATGGCCCGCTGCATAATAGCCAGTTCAGCCTCAGACTTACAGCGCCGGCATAGGGCACTGACGCTGGCAGCATTGCTTAACTGCAGTGCCGGGTTAGCCGCTTTTAAGCCATCAGCAATAAAAAAGGCGGCACTTTCATCCAGTGCCAGCGCGGTTTTGCCCTGCAACAGCGTTACACAGAGCTGATACGGGCTTTCATGCTCCTGCCAGCCATGCAGCTCACCCGGTAACAGCAAGAGTGGCGCTATCGTGCCGCGTTCAAACTCCGGAATAATATAGTGCAGGCTACCATCGGCCAGCAGCAGCGCCGCCACCAGCCGCTCACTGGCGTACCAGCGCAAGCCGGTAAAGTAGTACAAACTAGTGCCGGCCGTTAGCAGCATGGCGTCCAGTTGCTGCTGTTGCATCAACTGACAGGCTTTGGTTATACGCTGGCGAAACTCGTCAGCATTAATCGGCACCACACCGGCGGTCATATCGTCTAATTGTGCTAATGCCTCTGCGGCGCTTAGGCCACCTATTTGCCTGCTCATGCTGTATCTCCGCTTTGCGATGGAAAATTCTGATAACACAGCGGCCGTAAAAAACGCTGTACCGCCTGGCTACCGACGGCAGTATAGCGGCTGTCGGTACTGGCCGGAAAGGGGCCACCATGCTGCATGACGGCACAAACTTCAACCCCGGTCGGCATTTGGTTGTAAATCAGCCGGCCGCAGTGTAACGCCAGCTCATGCACTAAAGCCGACGCCGTAGCCAGTTCCGCCTCAGTGGCGTACACAGTGGCCGTTAACTGCCCTTGCAGTATGGTAGCCAGCATTTGCATTTGAGTGACATCAGTGCATTCAATCAACACCGTGGCCGGGCCGAAAATTTCCTGCTGTAACACGCTTTGTTGCATAAAGGTATTGGCTGAGCAGGCAAACAGCCGCGGCCTGGTATAACAACCGCTTTCTTCGCCCTGGCCTTGTGCCAGCAGGCTTACGCCAGCGGTTTGTTGCAATGCCAGACAGCCACTGCGGTAATGGCTGGCAATTTTTGCTGTTAACATAGCACCGGCCTGCGCCTGGCTGAACAGAGTTATCAGTTGCGCCTTAACGGCCTGCGCCGCTTTGGGTAAAAACACCAGTGCCGGCCGAGTGCAAAACTGGCCACAGCCGTTAAGCACCGATTGTGCTAACGCGGTGGCAAAGCTGTCACTGTGCTGTGCCAGATACTGCGGCAATACAAACAGCGGGTTTTGTGAGCCCATCTCGGCAAAAAACGGTATAGGCTCGGGCCGCTGCCAAATCAGCCGCTGAAAATGCATGCCCAGTTGCTCTGAGCCGGTAAAGGCGACCGCTTTGATTGCCGGATGGCGGATCAAGGCTTCAGAAAATGCATGCTGGCGGGCATGTACCAGGTTAAACACCCCGGCGGGCATGGCGGTTTTATCGGCCGCGGCGGCTATCGCTTGTGCTGCCAGCTCAGACGTGGCCGGATGGGCATTATGCGCTTTAACAATTACCGGGCAGCCGGCCGCCAATGCCGAAGCGGTGTCGCCGCCGGCAACTGAGAACGCCAGCGGAAAATTACTGGCAGCAAACACCACCACAGGGCCAAGCGGCATTTTCGTTAGCCGAAGTGCTGGCCTTGGCAGCGGCTGCCGCTCAGGTAAGGCCGGCAGATTACAATCGATAGCCGGTTGGCGCAGCTCGCTGGCAAACAAGCGTAACTGGTTGCAGGTGCGGCCCAGCTCAGTTTCGGCGCGGGCAGCTGTCAGCGCGGTTTCCAATACCATGCTGCCGACAATATCGGCTTTACGCTGCTCCAGCTCAGCAGCAATGGTATCGAGAAAATCTGCTCTGGCACTGGCGGTAACATAGCGATACAGCGCGAAAGCCGCGCTGGCCTGCTCAGTCAGGCTATGCAGTTCGGCCTGGCCCGCTTCCGCAAAGCACCAGGGCAAGGCAGCGTTTTGCGCCGGATTAAACGACGTATTTGTACTTTGCGGCTCACCACACCAGTGGCCGCCAATATAATGTTGACCTGTTATCATAATTACCTCACCAGAAAGCCTTCAGCGTAGGGATCTGCATCATCAATGCGGATCTGGTTATAACCAAACACATGAGCCCAGCCTTCAATGGACGGCACTATGGCCGGGCACCCCGCTACTTCAGTGACCGCTTCTACCCGGCCGGTAAACTGGCTGCCAATAAAGCTTTCATGCACATAGTGTTCGCCGGGTTTTAGCAAACCGCGGGCAAAACGTTGCGCCATTCTGGCGCTGGTGCCGGTGCCACAAGGCGAGCGATCTATAGCGCCGTCACCATAAAACACCGCATTGGCGCCATCGGAACCGGCAGTTTTAGGCTTACCGGTCCACAGCACGTGGCTAATGCCATTAATGCTGGGGTTAAGCGGGTGCTGACACTGATAGGCACGGTTTAATGCCTCACGCAGCAGCGGGCTAAAATGCAACACCTTGTCGGCGCTCCAGTGCTCTAAGCCGGGGAAGTTGGCCTGCGGCTCAACAATGGCGTAAAAGTTACCGCCGTAAGCGACATCTACGCTAAGCTCGCCGAGCTCAGGTACCGTAACGCAAGCATCGGCAATGGCCAGATAAGACGGCACATTAATCAGTTTTACCGCCAGCACTTTGTCGCCCTGCTGGCGATAACTGACCTGAATTTGCCCGGCCGGCACATCCAGCACCAACTCGCCCGGCGTTTTCGGCTGGATTAAACCCGCCTCTATCGCCGCTGTGACGGTGCCTATGGTGCCGTGGCCACACATCGGCAAACAGCCACTGGTTTCGATAAACAACACTGACGCATCGGCATTTTCTGAGCAGGGCGGATACAAAAAGGCGCCCGACATCATGGCGTGACCGCGGGGTTCAAACATCAGGCCTTTGCGGATCCAGTCAAAACGGCCGATAAAATCCAGCCGTTTTTCACTCATGGTAGCGCCTTGCAATTCAGGGTGGCCGCTGGTAACCAGCCGCACCGGATTACCGCAGGTATGGGCATCGATACAAAAAAAGGTGCCTTTTAACATCTACGCAGCTCCTGCTTATTCGGCCAGTAATGCCTGATAAGATGTTAAATCCGGCCGGCTGCGCAGCGCCTGCGCCACCACCTGTTCGACATAGTCGCGCTCGCTGCCCTGCAATGCCAGGCGTGGCAAACGCACATTTTCACTGCCCCGCCCCAGCAATTGCTCGGCCAGCTTGATGCATTGCACTAAGGTTGGAATGGTATCGAGCCGCAACAATGGCATAAACCAGCGGTATATTTCGCGGGCTTCTTTGATACGCCCAGCCCGCGCCAGTTTAAACAGCATTACCGATTCACGCGGAAACACATTGGTTAGCCCGGAGATCCAGCCGGTGGCACCCAGCAACACCGACTCCAGCGCAATATCATCCACACCGCAAAAAATCTGAAAGCGGTCGCCAAAGCGGCTTTGCAGCTCAGTAATGCGCCGGGTATCCGTGGTGGATTCTTTAATAGCAACGATATTTGGCTCTTCTGCCAATAGCGCCGTCATCTCTAGGTTAATATCAACGCCATAGCTGACCGGGTTGTTGTAAATCATGATCGGCAAGCGGGTGGCGCGGGCCACCGTCTGGTAATGCACCAGCACTTCACGGTCTGTGCCGCGGTACACCACCGCCGGCAGCAACATAATGCCATCAACGCCAATTTGCTCGGCAGCTTTAATATAATCAATAGCCTGAGCAGCGCTATGCTCAGTGCAGCCGGCAATAACCGGAATACGCCCAGCCACTGTTTTTACGGTTTGCTGTAAAAACTCGCGCTTTTCTGTCGCCGTTAAAGACGCATTCTCACCCACTGTACCCAACGCAATAATGCCGTCTATGCCATCGGCTATCAGTTGCTGCAGCATCGTAGCGTTGGCTGCATAGTTAATGCTGCCGTCAGCGTGGAACTGAGTGGAGATTGCCGGATAAACACCTTGCCAGTTTTGTTGCATCTTTTTTAACCTCTATCATTGATGTTGAATAAAGAATATTGTATACAATCTACATTATCAAGTGATTTTGGAGTTTTACGGTGCAACAACTTTGTATTATCGGTGCCGGTATAGTGGGTTTGAGTAATGCGTTGTTTTTGCAGCAAGCCTGTGTTGACGTGCTGTTGATCGATGCCAAAGGTATTGCGCAGGGCTGCTCTGCCGGTAATGCCGGCCACTTTGCTACCGAGCAGGTATTTGCGTTGGCCCAGCCGGCCCTGCTGGCCCAATTACCGGCGATGTTGTTAAATCCGCTTGGGCCACTGCATATCCGCGCCGGTTATTTACTGCAGGCGCTGCCCTGGTTTGCCCGCTTTGTCGCCAATATGCGTAAAAGCAAACGCGACGCCAACCACAAAGCGCTTAGCGCTTTAAACCATCACAGCCTGGCCAGCTGGCAAAAACTGCTGCATAGCTGCCAGCTAAGCCAGCAAATCCAATACCAGGGCGCGCTGCTGGTAAGCGAAAACCACAATTTAACGGCGTTAAAGCAGCAGTATCAGGCATACCGCGCCGCCGGCATCGACGTGCGCTGGTGCGACAAGCAGCAGCTACAACAACTGGAGCCAGCACTGGCCCCCGGGCTTGCCGGCGCGCTGGATTTTACTGAAGTCGCCCACAGCCAGGATCCGCTGGCCTTGTGTCAGCAGCTCTATCAGCAGTTTTGCCAGCTCGGTGGCCGCTATCTGCAGACAGAGGTACGCCAGATAATACCGGGGCCGAAGCAACAACAACTGATCTGCAGCGACAGAGAAATTAACTGCCAGCAGCTAATTATTGCCGCCGGCGCCCATTCGGCGCACTTTACCCGCCAGTTAGGCTGGCCGGTGCCATTAGAAGCCGAGCGCGGCTATCACCTGATGCTTAAGTCTGTTGCGTTAAGCCGGCCGGTTAGCTCACTGGAGCGCAAATGCATTATGACGCCGATGCAACACGGCTTACGTTTAGCCGGTACTGCTGAATTTGCCGGCCTCAACGGCAAAGCCGATTATCAGCGCGCCACTGTACTGCAGCAACATGCGAACCAGTTATTGTGCCAGCGCACCGCCGCTTTGAGTGACAACACAATGGACACTGTCTGGGCCGGTAACCGGCCATCGCTACCCGACTCTTTGCCGGTGCTGGGCCCCTGCCCGCGCCACAGCGGTATTTATTACAACTTTGGCCACCAGCATCTGGGCTTAACCCAGGCAGCATTTTCAGCCGAATTAATCAGCAGTTGTGTATTGAAACAGACGCCGGCGCTTGATCTGACACCGTTTCGGATCAATCGCTTCTGAATTTTTTTCTGTCGCTAAGCGGCGGAATTTTTGCAGCTGTAGGCAAAAACCTTTAACCAAAACTAAAATATACAATATACAGGAAGCAACAGAGATGAAATTTAACACAGGTAGCACCATCAGGCTGTCGGTACTGGCTTCTGCGATAGCCCTGACACTGTCGGCCAGCCCGGTACTGGCACAAGATAACACCACCGGCTTACTTAAAGGCACTATTAGTGCACAAAACGGCAACCAGCTGGCGGATGTGGTTATTACCCTGCGCCATCTGCAGCAAGGCTTTAGCCGTACCGTGCAAACCAACAGCAAAGGCGAGTATGTGCTGCGTGCGCTGCCGGTGGGCGAATACAGCGTTAGCGTAATGCACAATGGCAAACCGGTCATTGACGGAGAGCGCATCAATATCAGCCTGGGCCAGGCAGTAACCTACGCACCGGTGCTGAGCAGCAGCGACAATATTGAAAAAATTGCCGTTATGGGCTCACGCGTGCAGCGTATTGACGTTAGCGACTCTACCGCTGGCCTGACCTTTGATGATGCCACGCTGGAGCAAATGCCGGTGAATACCGGTTTTGAAAATATCGCCCTGCTAACACCGGGTGTAGCACGCAGCTCTGAATTTAAAGCCTCCAGCTTTGGCGGCGCCTCGGCGGCAGAAAACGGCTACTTTTTAAATGGTATGAATATCAGCGCCCTGCGTACCGGCATCGGCTCTATCGATTTACCCTGGGAAGCCATAGCGCAAACTCAGGTCAAAACCGGCGGCATTTCAGCAGAATATGACCGCTTTATTGGCGGTGTGGTCAATGCCGTATCAAAAACCGGTGGTAACGATACCCGCTTTGGCGCCGAGCTGCGCTTTGATCCGGCCGCGCTGCATTCAGCGCACGATACGGTGTATAACCCCAGCGGCAGCATCTCAATTAATAACAAAGACTTTGAAGCTGAATTTTATGAAGCCAATGTCTGGGCCAGTGGCGCCCTGATAGAAGATAAACTCTTTATCTATGCCCTGTTTAACCCAAGAAAATTTCAGTCGCAATATGCCAACAGTGCCGCCACTGTATTTACCGAATATGAAAAAGACGACAGCCGCTGGTTTGTTAATATGGACTGGTACATCAGTGATGACCATGTCGTCACCTTTACTGCTCTGGATAACAGCGCTAAGCTGCGTTACGACAACTATGGCTGGGATCAGCAGCAAGGCAAAGGCGAGGCAAGCGGTGTCACTAAAAGCACCTCTGGCGGTACTATGTACTCGGCGCGTTATCAGGGCTTTATAACCGACGATTTCTCTGTTTCGGCTACGCTGGGCCGGCTGGAAGACTCAACCGACACTGTTCCAACCAACCGCCTGCCCGGTATTTGGGATTACGTTAACCTGAACGGCCAGCGCTATGGTGACTGGACGACCAGCAACCTGATCAGCGAAACCTATCAGCGCGACCAGTTCCGCCTCGACTTTACTTACTTGCTGGATAATCACACCCTGCAATTTGGTTTAGACAGCGAAAAACTCAGTGTCGATTATCTGGAATATCAAAACGGCGTCGATGAAGCCCGTGGTTGGTGGGAATACCGCACCTATGTCGCCATACCGCGCATTGGTTTGGATGCCGGCACTTATGTGATGCGGCGCCAGCGCGACACCGGCGGTAAAACCGAAGTGAACTCGATGGCGTTTTACCTGCAGGACAGCTGGCAAATTAACGATAATCTGGTGTTAAACGCCGGCTTGCGTTACAGCAGCTTTGAAAACACCGCCACCACAGGTAAAAGCTATGTTGAGCTGGACGACCAGCTGGCCCCTCGCGTGCAGTTAATCTGGGACCCCAACGGCAACGGCGACAGTAAACTGTTTGCCACCTTTGGCCGCTATTTCCAGCCGGTTTCGGCCAATATGAATATCAAACAAGCCAGCGGCCAGCGCGATGTGTATAACTACTATTTGCCTGATCAGTTAAACAGCGATGGCAGCCTGGTGCTGGGTGCCGATGGCGCGCCAAGCCACGGTGCCCTGGTGGCGACCAACGTGGTGCAAAGTGGCGCGGTAGATGTGGAGCGTATCGCCGCCGACAACCTGGGGCCGATGTATTCTGACGAGTTTACTCTGGGTTATGAAAGCCAGTTCAGTGACCGCTTAAAAGGCGGCGTGCGTTTTGTCTACCGCAACCTGAAACAATCAATTGAAGACAGTGACTTAGGGCCGGTTGTCGCGCAGTGGCTTGAGCAGAACAATATTGCCAACAATGCCAACGAATACTACTTCTATACGCTGATTAATCCGGGTAAAAACGTCACCTTCCATTACGATTTTGATCTGGATGGCACTAAAGAAACCGTAGCGCTATCGGCAGATGACTTACGGCTGCCAAAACCGGAGCGTAAATATCTGGCCTGGGAATTTACCCTGGATGGCAAACCGACAGACGATTTGCAGCTGTGGTTTTCATACGTCTGGTCACATAACTGGGGCATGACAGAAGGTCTGGTACGCACCGATAACGGCCAGGCCGATCCGGGCTGGACCACCTCGTACGACTATGCCGATTTAATGGACCACGCCGCAGGTAACCTGCCGAATGATCACCGCCATGCCTTTAAACTCAGCGGGGTTTATGACATAAGCGACAACTGGGCACTGGGCTTTGTTGCCCGGGCCACCTCAGGCGCGCCACTAAACAAGTTTAGTATTCACCCCACCGGTGTCGACAGCTGCGCTGAGCCCAGCCTGTGGGCCGACTGGTGTGCCAGCCAGTGGTACGATGAAAGCTCGTTTTACGACTGGGACGGCACCCCGGCACCACGCGGCTCGGCCGGCCGGCTGGACTGGTTATATGAGTTTGACCTGAGCCTGACCTACCAGCGAGAGCTGGGTGATGGCGATTTATCGGTTAAAGCCACGGTGTTTAACCTGTTTAACTTTGACACGCCGCTAAGCGTGAACGAAGTGGCGCAAATTACCCAGACCGACAACAGCTTTGCCGCTAATCCGGACTGGAACACCGCCACCGGCCTGCAAACTAACCGCACCGTGTCCTTAGTGGTGCGTTACCAATTCTAGCCTGACGGCAAAACCACACCTATTAGGCGGGATAGCTGCGCCAGCAGCGCCCGCCTTGTGTTCAGTTAACCGATGAATGCGGACCTTGTCATTATGCAAGCAAACTCAACTGACTGCTTTGGCCACCCCAAAGGCCTGTTTTTACTGTTTGGCACCGAAATGTGGGAGCGTTTTTCCTATTACGCTATGCGCGCATTACTGGTGCTTTATCTGGTTGATCACGTTCAGGCGCAGGGCGGCGGCCTGGGCTGGGATCATGCCAGTGCGCTTAAACTGTACGGTAGCTTTACCATGCTGGTGTATGTTACGCCGCTTATTGGCGGCTGGCTGGCCGACAACTGGCTGGGGCAGCGCAGTGCCATTCTGGCCGGCGCCGTATTAATGGCGCTGGGCCAGTTTTGTCTGGCGTTGCCGCATAGCTGGTTTGCTTCACCACTGCCGGCATTCTACACTGGCCTGGCCCTGCTGGTGGCCGGTAACGGCTTGTTTAAGCCCAATATTTCTACCATGGTTGGCGAGCTGTACTCAGCGGCAGACCGTCGCCGTGACAGTGCCTTTACCGTGTTTTACCTCGGTATTAACGCCGGTATGTTTTTAGCCGGTATTGCCGTCGGCATTACCATTGACGCCTTTGGCTATCAGCAAAATGGTGAGCTGGTGCGCAACTATCAGGCGGGCTTTTTGCTGGCCGGTATCGGCATGTTATTGGCGCTGCTATTGCAACTAAGCCTGGCCAGACCGCTACTCGGTGCCATTGGTACTGAGCCGGCAGCACGCAAAGCCCGGCGTTTACAGCCAGAGCAAAATACACGCCTGAGCACAGAAGAAATTGACCGGCTTAAGGTATTACTGGTGATGGGGCTCTTTACCATCATCTTCTGGGCCGGTTTTGAGCAGGCCGGTGGCCTGATGAATATCTACGCCGACCGTTTTACCGAGCGCAGTGTCGGCAACTGGCAGATTAACCCGACTTACTTTCAGTCGCTTAACCCCTTGTTTATTTTAATTTTTGCCCCGCTGATGGCGGCCTTGTGGTTGAAACTGGGTAAAGCCGGGCCCAATTCGCCGGTAAAATTTGCGCTGGGGTTACTGCTTTTAGGGCTGGGCTTTTTATTTATGGTTGGTGCCAGTTGGCAAGCCAGCCCGCAACTTGGTGGCGATGGCAAAGCCAGCTTATGGTGGCTGGTGCTGGCCTATTTGTTTTTTACCCTGGGCGAGCTGTGCATATCACCTATTGGTTTAGCTCTGGTATGCAAGCTGGCACCGCTTCGGGTGGTATCGCTGTTAATGGGTGCCTGGTATCTGTTTCTGGCCGCCGCCAACAAACTGGCCGGCCTGATTGGCGCTTTGGTTGGCTCTGGTAGCGCCGATAATGACCAGCAGATGCTGAGCAATGCTCTGGCAATCTTCGGTGGCTTTAGCCTGACGGCGATACTGGCCGCGCTGTTGCTGTATCTGCTGGCCGATAAACTGGTGCACTGGATGCACCGCAAAGACTAAGCACATAGGGCGCAGCCTGCTGCTGCGCCCTCATCGTGTTAGTTATTGCTTAGCTGAAAAAACGCCGGTGGCGCTTTGCCAACCAGGTGCTGCACAAAATAGTCCCAGCGCCGGCGGGTAAAGTAGCTGTCTTCGCGCAAGTCATGGTCTTTATTCGCCAACAGCAGTAAGTCGACATCGCGGTTAGCAGCCTGGATCGCAGCCGCCAGTCTGAAGCTATTGGCCGGGTTAACGTTGTTATCCAGATCGCCGGTAGCCAGTAACAACTTGCCGTTTAGCTGATGCGCCAGCGTCATATTGTTGTTGCTGTCGTATTGCGTACCTTCATCTGGCATGCCCATCCACATTTCCGGCCACCAGGCTTTTGACATGCGGTGATCATGGTTACCGGCCGAAGACACCGCTACTTTGTAAACATCGCCATATTTTAATACTGCTCTGGCCGCATCATAACCGCCAGCAGAGTGACCGTAAGCGCCCACCCGGTTTAAATCCAGATATGGCCGTTTTGCTGCCAGCTGTTTCAGGCCGCTTAGGTAATCCGGCCCGCCGATATCGCCAAGGTTTTTATAGCTGTGCAAATGAAACGCCCGCGAGCGGTGCGCGGTGCCAAGCGGATCTAAATTCAGCACCACAATCCCCAGCTGAGCAATGGGTGTCTCAGTATTGGCAAAGGCGCGGGAGAAACGCTTGGCACTGACAATGGTATGCGGGCCGGCATACATATGTTGCACCACGGCGTAGCGTTTGGCCGGGTCAAAGTTAACCGGTTTATACAGCAGGCCGTATAGCGGCGTTTTACCATCCCGTGCCAGCACAGTAACAGGCTCGGGTGGTTGCCAGCCGGTAGCACGCAGCGCGCTGTCATCGGCCACGGCCAGAGTTTCCAGCACTTGGCCATCCATGCTCTGGCGCACGGTGCTGACGGTGGGCAAATCAACCCGGGAGTAGCTGTCGTAAAAATATTGCCAGTCTGGTGACACACTGACCTGATGATCGGCATATTCCGGCGTTAACAGCGTCAGCTCAGTGCCATCGAGCTTAATACGGTACAAGTAACGAAAGTACGGATCGCCACTCTCACGGCCGGACGCCGAGAAATACAGCTGCCGGTTTGCTTTATCAATACCATGCAGCTGGCGCACAACAAAGTCGCCGCGGGTCAGTTGCTGCGTTGTGCCATCGGCGTGCTGCAGATATAAATGGTTCCAGCCATCGCGCTCCGAGCTAAACACAAACTGTCCGCCATCCAGCCAGGCGATGTCATGTTTGGCATAATCGAGAAACTGCTCGCTGCGCTCCTGCCACTTGATGCTTGCCGCTCCTGTCGGGAGGATCTGCCACAGCGTCAGTGCCCGCATGCCACGATCGCGCGCCACCAGATAAAAAAAGCCGTCCGGGTGCCAGCTGACATCGCCCCAGTTTTGCGTAGTTTCCAGCGGCGGTAGCTGAGTCATGCTAACTTTGCCGTTTTGCGTATTGACTATCGCCAGTTGATAGTGCGAGCGCTGATCATCGCCCGGCAAGGCGCGCTTATAGGAATGCAGCACGGCGCTGTAGCCCTGCTGTGGCAGGTTTTGTAACATATGCAGCGTCGGCATAGTACGGCGGTCCAGCACAAAGGTCGCAGCAAAGCGGCTATCGTCTGACCAGACAAAGCGGCTGCTGCGTTTAGGTGGCTGTGCTACGCCATTTAACGCGTCCAGTTGATACCAGTCATTTAATTCGCCCCAGGCATAATCGGCACTGCCATCTGTGGTTAGTTGCTGTGTCTGCCCCGAGTTAACATCGGTCAGCTGCAGATTATGCGCCACACTATCAAGCTGCCAGCGCTGATCCGGAGACTTCACCGCTGTTGGCGCTACCACTATCTGACACTGATACGCCGAAGCCAGCTGACAATGCCAGCTTTGCTGCTGGTATTGCAACCTCGCCTGCCAGTGCTGTTCAGTGCGGTTAAGTGTTAGATTAAGTTTATCTACATCCAGCGCGTCATCTGCCGCCAGAGCGCGCGCAAGCTCAGCCATATTTAGCTGCTGCGGCGCCTGCTGCAAACTGTCGGCAAAGTAAAAGCGCCGGCCATCGGTTTCTTGCCGGCTAAACCAATAACCTTGCTGTTGCCAGTAAAACGGCAGTTCGGCATTGCGTACCAGTGGCCGCACCTTGGGGTAAAAAAACTGCGCCGCCTGCTGGTAGGCAGCCTGCATAGCGGGTGACTCAGCCGCAACCACCGGCATTACTATTAACGCGACTGTCAGCTGTACATATCTGGCTAACATACTCACTCCTAATATAAAAATGGCATTAGAGCATAGCAACACCCACATATGTATACAATATCCATTATGCAATTTACCTATTCTGGTTAGTTCAAAAAAGCAGCGATAATCCCGGAATGTATAAGCAAACAGTCTTAATGGGATATTGTATACAGTATTCTTTACGTTTAAATTACAAAAGCCGGCGATGGCGAGAACAACAACAATTTAATGCACAGGAACCAGACATGAGAACACAACAACAATCACTAAAAATCAAAACAGCATTAAGCGCATTGGCACTGGCTATTGGCGCATACAGTTCTGCTGCTTTGGCAAATGATAAACCTGCACCGCAGGCACAAAACTCATACGCGGTAAATCAAAACACAGGTACAGTAAAAGCGCCCGTTGAGCCAATACCCGACGCTTTGCAGCTCAAACATCAACAGGAGCAGGAATTTTACGAGTCTCATACTGCAATGCAGCTGAACCGTTCAGGACAGGCGATGATAAATGCGGTGGACTGCGACACTGTCTATAGCGGCTATGGCAACAAGACCGGTCAAGCATTAGTCGATCATATACTCGCTAACCCATCATCTTGTATCGACGCCCTGTATAACGGCGATTCAACCGCAATAGCAGCATTTCAGGCGGATAAAATGTATAGCGTAGCAAATGCTACGGCAGCTTTAGCAAGCAGCTACAACCCTAGCACTGCTACCGAAGAAACAATCGGTAAGCTTTACTACTTTTTACGAACAGGGTATTACGTACAATATTACAATCCCAGTGCCATCCCAGCTTATCCATCATGGGTGAAAACAGCTGTACGTTCAGCGTTGGATAATTTGTTTGCCAACCCTCAGTTTTATAGCAGCTCAGATCTACATGGCAGAAACATCCAGGATGCGCTAACGCTCATCGACAGCGCTGGCGAAAATACCCGCTATTTATATGTCGTTAAACAGTGGCTAAGCCGTTGGAACAGCAACACAGCAGCAAGTTGGAATATGCGCTCAGCAGTGAACTCCATTTTCACAGTATTGTTCCGTGGCCACTACGACGATACTTTCGTCCAGGCTGCAACTAATGATAGCCAGCTTATACAACAACTGGGCAGCTTTGCCACGTCCGACTGGATGCTTAATTCAGACTCTGCCTTTATGCAGGAAAATGCTGCGGCCGAACTAAGCCGCTTTCTGCAGTATAGCAATACAGCAACTTCTGCAACGGTTGATAGTGAAGTCGGCAAGATTTTAAGCCGCTACGATATGAACGGCACTGGTGCTAACGTATGGATAAAAGCCGCAGCGACTGTTGATTACTATGGTCGCTGCGCAGCTTTTAATATTTGTGGTTTTGCCGAGCAATTGGAACAACAGGTGTTAAATACGAGCCATTCGTGTAATGACTCATTGAAATTCCGTGTTCAGGATATGACCAATAGCCAATTTAGCCAATCTTGCAACACCTTAGTAGCACAGGAAAGTTTTTTCCATCAGTTCCTTGTAACAAATAACCAACCGGTGGCAGATGACTTTAATACCAACCTGGAAATGGCGGTATTTGATAGCAGCGATGATTATGGCCTGTATGCAGGACTATTTTTCGGTATAGATACCAATAACGGCGGTATGTATCTTGAGGGGAATCCGGCACAGGCAGGAAACCAGGCACGTTTTATCGCCTATGAAGCTGAATGGCTAAGACCGGATTTTACTATTTGGAACCTGACACACGAAATGGTGCACTATTTAGACGGCCGTTTTAATTTAAAAGGTGATTTTGCCGATGCCAGAACTGGCACACACAAAACCGTATGGTGGATTGAAGGTTTAGCAGAATACGTCTCTAAGAAAAATCGTAACGATTATGCTGTAAGCCTGGCCAGCTCACGTAAATTCACCCTTAGCGAAATTATGTCTAACACTTATAACAGCGGTACTGAGCGGATATATCACTGGGGTTACTTAGCCGTTCGTTTTATGTTTGAACGCCAACCTGCCAAATTAAATGAATTGCTGGCGCATTTCAGAACCGGTAACTATGACAGCTATTTAGCGGCGATAAACGCTATAGGCACCAGCTACGATAATGAATGGTCAGCCTGGTTAGGCAGTGTAACAAGTAATGACACGACCCCTGATGTGACCTTAACTAATCCAACGGATCCAACAGACCCGCCAGGAACAAATGAACTCATCTCCGGCCAGAGCAAAACGGGCTTATCTGCTGCGCGCAGCGAATGGTTGCATTACTATATTGATGTACCTGCCGGCCAAACTAAGCTGACCATTATCCAGGCAGACGGCAGCGGTGATGCTGATCTTTATGTTAAACGAGGTCAGGAACCTGCTTTACGTAACTATGATTGCCGGCCTTATAGAAACGGCAATAACGAAAGCTGCGAGTTCACTTCACCTGCTGCCGGGCGTTGGTATGTTTCAAGTCATGCCTATAGCACTTTTAGCGGCGTATCACTAACGGCAACCCTGGAAGGCGGCTCGACCCAACCTAATGCTTGTGCAACGCAAGCGCCGGTAAACTATATTCAACTTGCGCCTGACAACCAATACTGTGTTGCAGCAGCGAACAATGGCGATTATACGTATTTCTATCTATACAACACCGTTGCCAATGCGCGTTATACCTTTAACCTTTATGGTAATGGCGAAGGCAATGCAGATTTATACTTCAGTAATGCAAGCTGGCCAACGTCTGATGACAATCAGCAACGGTCAGTAAGCGCAGGAAGTAATGAATCTATTACCACTCAAGCCTTACCTGTTGGCTGGTCGTATATTAGTATCCACGCTAATAGCCAACGTCCTGAGACCACGCTCACTGTTACGATGAACTAGACAGCAGCAGAACAAGGGCTTCGCAACTGAGTCCTTGTTCTGCTATTTGAGCAAAATATTGACGATTTCTCTCGCTGCACCCGTAATATGGTTATGCAACAACTGACAAGCTTCTTTCACCTGCTTTTTGCGGCAAAAATTTAGCAGTGCAGAATGCTCAGGATCAGCTTTATTGATCCCCCCCGCCAATAACAGGTGAACTCTGATATATCTATCTGAATTAACAATTAAATTTTGAACTATTTCAAAGGTTAACGGCCGATCTGCAGCTTTATATAAACTTAAATGAAAGCGCGTATTTAACTCGCTCCAGGAGCTCTTAGTTCCCACATCATGAAAAGCCGAAGCCATCTGCTGCAGTAATTGCTCACTTTGCGCCAGTTCAGCCTCAGTCAGCTTTGGGATCGCAAGCCGTAATAGCTCGCACTCGAGTAAGGCACGCAGTTCAAATAACTCGGTTACCTGCTCAGCCGATAACTTGGTTGCGGTGGCACCTTTATGCGCTTCAAACTCAACCAGACCTTCGGCTTCCAGTTGCAGCAGCGCCTCACGCACCGGAATACGGCTAACCTTTAACTCGTCTGCCAGCGCCGCCTGGCGTAATGGCTCACCGGCTTTAATGGCACCGGTAAGAATTTTTTCCCGGATCGCCTCAACTACTACCTGGGTACGGGTTTTATATTCAACAACCATCAGTCAGCCTGCTTTTACCTAAACATGGTATGCAGTATATCAAATACATTTATTGCTGCAGCAATAACTTAGCCTGGCGTTAAAAACATCACTTGCTGAGACTGGTAACATTGGATATTGTATACAAAAAGGAGATTGCCGATGCGTTTAACTAAATTACGCCAGCTGATGGCCCAGCTGGACTATCAGGCCCTGCTGCTGACAGAACCACTCAATATCCGCTACCTGTGTGGCTTTAGCGGTAGCTCGGCCAGTTTGTTGCTCACCGCCGAGCGGCAATTTTTAATCACCGATTATCGCTACACTGAGCAAGCCGAAACCGAGTGCGCCGGCTTTGACATTATCTGCCGCGATCGCTCAGCGCAAAGTTTGGGGCAATGCATCGCCGCCTTGTTGCGGCCCTTGCCGGTTAACCGCTTACAGTTGGAATATGGCCATCTTAGCGTCGAGCTATTTTCGCAGTTGCAGCATGATTTGCCGCTAACACTAAGCCCCTCAACCAATCTGATCGAGCAATTGCGCGCCTGCAAAGATCCACACGAGCTTAAATGCCTGCGCCAGGCGGCCACTATTGCCGACAGCGCTTTGGTCTGGTTACTGCCGCAACTGCGGCTGGGCATGACGGAGCGCGAAGCGGCCGATTTATTGCAGCAGAAAATCTATGCACTGGGCGCGGATGAGCTAGCTTTCCCAACCATTTTACTGTCCGGTGAGCGCAGTGCCCTGCCCCATGGTAAGCCGGGCCAGCGCCGTTTTCAGCACGGCGATTTTATCCTGCTTGATTTTGGTGCCCGCGTCGAAGGCTACCGCTCGGATATGACCCGCACTGTGGTACTGGGTCAGGCCAGTGCTGAACAGCAGCAGTTTTATCAAACCGTTTTTAACGCCCAGCAGGCGGCGTTGGCGGCGGTAAAACCCGGTATCAGCGGCCATCAGTTAAATCACATCGCACAGCAGGTACTTAACGCCTCGCCGTATGCCGTTTATGCCGGTGAAGGTTTAGGCCATGGTGTCGGCTTAGCGCTGCACGAATACCCGCTAATGCGCCGCGGCTGCCAGGTCGCATTGCAAGCCGATATGGTGGTTACCATTGAACCCGGCCTGTATAAACCGGGCTTTGGCGGTGTGCGCATCGAAGATGATATTGTTATCACCCGGCACGGTTATCAGCTTTTGACGTTAAGCCCAAAGCAGCTGCAACAGCTACCCGTCTGACACAAATTGACTATACAACCAGCGCAATTATTAACCACAAAAGCAGCGCGACACAGCCAGCGGCGTGCAAATATATTTTTCACGCCAAAAGCAACAATCATTAAAAGCCATTTAAAATCATACAATTAATAATCTCCCATTTAAAAATAAAAACCAAACTTTTACTTGCAGTTTAACGCGCCAGCGATTAAGTTGTATAACATCTTAGTTAGCAAGAATTGCCCAATGAACAACGTCACTGTACTGCATCATCATAGCGACTAGCCGTCCGGATATTTCGGAGGGCTATTTTCTGGCGCTCCGGTGGTACAGCAACAAAAACCCCGAGCCCAGGCCCGGGGTTTTTGTTTATTCGTATTACACATTTTACTTATCGTCACGGAGACCAGTATGAGTCCGGCAACAGAATCAAAACGTTTACGCATCGCCATGCAGAAATCTGGCCGTTTATCGGTCGACTCCCAAGCCCTGCTGACCAGCTGCGGCTTAAAAATTAACCTGCGCGAGCAGCGACTAATTGCCCATGTCGAGAATATGGATATCGATATCCTGCGCGTACGGGATGACGATATTCCGGGTTTGGTGATGGATGGCGTTTGTGATTTAGGTATTGTCGGCGAAAACGTGCTGGAAGAAGAGTCATTGCAGCGCAAATTAGATAACGACAGCTTTGATTACACTGTACTAAAGCGGCTGGATTTTGGCGGTTGCCGTTTATCCATTGCCGTGCCGCAGGAAGAAAACTACCAGGGCGCTGCCTCATTAGACGGCAAAACCATCGCCACCACTTACCCGCGTTTGCTCGGCCGTTATTTAAAACAGCAAGGCGTAAATGCCCGCATTGTGAATTTAAAAGGCTCGGTTGAAGTCGCGCCGCGCGCCGGTTTAGCCGATGCTATCTGTGATCTGGTGTCTACTGGTGCTACGCTCGAAGCCAATGGTTTAAAAGAAGTGGAAGTGATTTACCGCAGCAAAGCGGTACTTATTCAGCGCAAAGGCTTAAGCGATGAGCGTCAGCTAAAACTTATCAATAAGCTGATGCCGCGCATTAACGGCGTGATGCAAGCCAATGAAAGCAAATACATTATGCTGCACGCCCCACGCGCCTGCCTGGATGAAGTGATTGCGCTGCTGCCGGGTGCAGAAAACCCCACCATGCTGCCACTGGCCGGTAATGATGCCATGGTTGCTATTCATGTGGTGAGCAGTGAAACGCTGTTTTGGGAAACCATGGAGCAGTTAAAAGCGCTGGGCGCCAGCTCCATCTTAGTGCTGCCAATTGAAAAAATGATGGAGTAAACATGAGCCGCGTTATTGATTGGGCTTCATTATCCGAAAGCGGGCAACAGGCGGCTCTGGCAAGGCCTGCGCTGGCGGATTCAGCATCGTTAAGTGCGCAGGTGGCAGAGATTATCCGCAATGTTCGTGCGAACGGCGATGCGGCGCTAGGTGCCTATAGCCAACAGTTTGATGGCCTTGATAGTAACCCGTTAGCGTTAAATGCCAAAGAGAAACAAGCGCAGCTGGCAAAACTGTTACCCGGGCGTAGAGCGGCTATTGAGCTGGCATACGATAATATTCGTAAATTTCACGCGGCTCAGCTGCCGCGTGATATCGAAGTAGAAACCAGTGCCGGTGTTGTGTGCCAGCTAAAAAGCCGCGCCATAGCAGCGGTCGGTTTGTATATCCCCGGCGGCAGTGCGCCACTGCCTTCAACCGTATTGATGCTGGGTATACCGGCGCAACTGGCTGGCTGTAGCCGTATTGTGCTGGTAACACCACCGGGTAAGCCGGCAGCGGGCGATATCGCGCCGGAGATTCTGTATGCGGCGGAGCTGTGTGGTATCAGCGAGATTTACACCATCGGCGGCGCCCAGGCCATTGCTGCACTGGCTTATGGCACCCAAAGCATCGCCAAAGTGGATAAAATCTTCGGCCCGGGTAATCGTTATGTTACTGAAGCCAAGCAGCAAGTCAGCCAGGATGCCAAAGGCGCTCAAATAGATATGCCAGCCGGCCCGTCGGAAGTACTGGTACTGGCCGATAGCAGCGCTAACCCAGCCTTTGTTGCTGCCGACTTGTTATCGCAAGCCGAGCATGGCCCGGACTCACAGGTGATCTTAGTCAGTGACAGCAGCAACTTAATAGCTGCCGTGCAGGCAGAAGTCGCCAGCCAGCTATCGCAACTGCCACGCAAAGACATCGCAGAGGCCGCGCTTAGCCACAGCCGCTATATTTTAACCGCCGATTTAGCTCAGGCGGTGGCCGTTACTAATGCTTATGCGCCGGAGCATTTAATTGTGCAAACAGCCTGCGATGATGAGCTGGTAGCGCAATTTAACAGCGCCGCCAGTATTTTTGTTGGTAAATGGACGCCGGAGTCTGCCGGTGACTACGCCAGCGGTACCAACCATGTGCTGCCGACCTACGGTTACAGCAAAACGGTATCCAGCTTATCGCTGGCCGATTTTTACCGCCGCTTCACGGTGCAAAAGCTAAGTGCACAGGGTATGCGTAATATCGGCCCGGCTATTGTTACCCTGGCCCAAGCCGAAAGCCTGGACGCGCACGCCAATGCGGTGCGGCTACGTCTGGCAGAACTCACAACTATTGAAGGTTAAGCACAAAATGGTAAACACTACCCCAACTGGCGTAAACAACCTGGCCAGACAAATTGTCAAAGACCTCGTGCCTTACGCCTCGGCGCGCAGCAGCATGAGTGGCGGTGCAGTCTGGCTTAACGCCAATGAAAATGCCTTAGCGCCCAGCTATCAGCTGGATGGCACTTTTAACCGCTACCCATCCTGTCAGCCAAAAGCGGTGATCGAATCTTATGCCGCCTATGCCGGTGTATCACCTGAGCAGGTACTGGTAAGCCGCGGCGCGGACGAAGGCATTGAGCTTTTGATCAGAAGCTTTTGCGAGCCGAAACAGGACAGCATTACTATTTGCCCGCCAACCTACGGCATGTATGCGATAAGCGCTGAAAGCAACCAAACGGCTGTGAATAAAGTGCTGCTGATTAATAATGAGCAGCTGGATTTAACCGGCATTTTTGCCACCAGCCCCAAGCTGGTGTTTATTTGCAGCCCGAATAACCCGACCGGCGATCTGATCCCGCGTCAGCAAATTATTGCCGTACTTGAGCATTTCGCTGGTAAAGCGCTGGTGGTGGTCGATGAAGCCTATATCGAGTTTGCGCCACAAGCGACACTGGCGAGTGAATTGGCAAACTACCCGCATTTGGTCATTTTACGCACCTTATCTAAAGCCTTTGGCCTGGCCGGCTTGCGCTGCGGCTTTACCTTAGCCGCACCAGAAGTGATAAACGCACTTAAGAAGATGATCGCGCCCTACCCGATCGCCGAGCCGGTAGCGCAAATTGCCGCCCAGGCGTTATCCACAGCCGGTATTGCGCAAATGCAGCAAAGTGTGGCGACGATAAACCAGCTAAGAGACCAGTTTATCGCCTTTGCTAACACACAAAACGGCATAAGCAAGGTGTGGCCAAGTAATGCTAACTATGTGCTGCTGCAGGTGAAAAACGCTGCAGATTGCGTAAACACACTTATTAAAAGCGATATTCTAATTCGCAATCAGTCCAGTCAGCTGGGTTTATCTGAAGTGGTGCGGGTATCCATTGGTAACGCCGATGAAATGCAACGTCTGACACAGGCGATGCAGCAGTATTTTTCTAACACCGATAGCAAAGAGAGAGTAAGCGCATGAGTGGCCAGCCTATTTTATTTATCGACCGCGACGGCACCATGGTAGAAGAGCCGCCGATTGACAAGCAGCTCGATAGCCTGGAAAAGCTGGCTTACGAGCCTGATTTGGTGCCCTCTTTATTAAAATTGCAGGCTGCAGGTTATCGTTTAGTGATGGTGACCAATCAGGATGGCCTGGGTACCGATAGCTTCCCGCGTGATACCTTTGATGCACCGCACGAAAAAATGATGCAGCTGTTAACCTCGCAAGGCATCAAATTTGACGATGTGCTGATTTGCCCGCACTTTGAACGTGATAACTGCAGCTGCCGCAAGCCGAAGCTGGGGTTGGTCAAAGACTACCTGCAGCAGGGCAAAATCGACTTTACCAACTCTTATGTGATCGGCGATCGTATCACCGATGTGCAGCTGGCCGAGAACATGGGTCTGCCGGCGTTTCAGTATAACCGCGACAACTTAGGCTGGGCGCAAATCACCAAGCAGCTGTTAAGCCGTGGCCGTAAAGCGACCGTGCGTCGCACCACGCGGGAAACCGATATTGAAATCAGTGTCGATCTGGATACCAATGGCAATAACAGCTTTAACACCGGCGTCGGCTTTTTCGACCATATGCTGGAGCAAATTGCCACCCACGGCGGCTTTTCTCTGCAGGTAAAGGTGGCAGGTGATTTGCACATCGACGATCACCACAGCGTTGAAGATACTGCACTGGCATTAGGCCAGGCGTTAAAACAAGCGCTGGGCAATAAACGCGGCATTAACCGCTTTGGCTTTGTGCTGCCAATGGATGAATGCCGCGCTGAATGTGTGCTGGATTTATCCGGCCGGCCACTGTTTGTGTTTAACGGTGAGCTGGGTGAAGGCGCCGTGGGCGGTTTAACGCTAGAGATGGTACCGCACTTTTTCCGCTCATTAAGCGATGCCATGCTGATGACGCTGCACCTGAGCATTACAGAAGGCAACAAACACCACAAAGTGGAAGGCCTGTTTAAAGCCTTTGGCCGCGCATTGCGCCAGGCTATCACGGTGTCGGGTGAAGCGCTGCCAAGCTCAAAAGGAGTGCTGTGATGAAGCTGGTGATTGTCGATACCGGCTGCGCCAATATCAGCTCGGTGTACTTTGCTTTTAAACGCCTGGGCGTTGAGGCCAGCATCAGCCGTGATGCCAAAGCCATTAAAGCCGCCGATAAGGTGCTGCTACCCGGCGTTGGCACCGCGCACAACGCCATGGCCAAACTTCAGCAAGCCGAGCTTATCGATACGTTGCAACACCTGCAGCAGCCGCTGCTGGGTATTTGCCTGGGTATGCAAATGCTGACTGCGCACAGCATGGAGGGCGATGTCGCTTGCTTAAACCTTATCCCGTCGGAAGTGCGGCCCATGCAAAGCGCTGGCCTGCGCCTGCCACATATGGGTTGGAATACGCTGCACAGCATCAGTAACCACCCGCTGCTGCGCGGCTTTTCTGTCACAGACTATGTATATTTTGTGCACAGCTTTGCGGTGGCACCCGACGAGTACAGTCTGGCGCAGTGCCATTACGGTACTGATTTTGCTGCGGTCATTGGCAAAGACAATGTCGCCGGCGCCCAGTTTCACCCTGAGCGCTCGGGTAAAACCGGCGCACGGTTATTACAGAATTTTCTGGAGTGGCAGTTATGATTATCCCCGCCATCGACTTAATTGACGGCAATGTAGTGCGGCTTTATCAGGGCCGTTACGACAACACCACCCAATATGACTTCAGCCCGCTTGGCCTGCGTAATCAATACGCCGAGGCTGGTGCTAACTGGCTGCATATTGTCGATCTATCCGGCGCTAAAGATGCCACTAAACGTCAGTTGGCACTTTTAACCGAGCTGATGACCGCTTCACCTTTACATATTCAGGTTGGCGGTGGTGTGCGCAGCGAGCAGGATGTGATTGATTTACTTGATGCCGGTGCCGGCCGTGTCGTTATAGGCAGTTTAGCAATACACCAGAGCGAGCTGGTGCAAGGCTGGGTGCGCAAATATGGCGGCGAGCACATCGTACTGGCGCTGGATGTCGCCATAAATGACAAAGGTGAGAAAACCCTGCCCTCGCATGGCTGGATTGAGCAATCCAATATCACCTTAGAGCAGGTGCTGGACGGTTATATCGCTGCCGGTGCTAAACATGTGCTTTGTACCGACATCAGCAAAGACGGCACCTTAACTGGCTCTAATGTGCAGCTTTACAAAGAGCTGGCCAGCAAGTATCCGCAAATTCAGTGGCAGGCCTCGGGCGGTATTGGCAAGCTGGATGATATCCGCGCCTTAATTGGCAGTGGCGTAGCCGGCGTTATTTTAGGCCGCTCACTGCTGGAAGGTAAATTTACGCTTGAGGAGGCCATTGCATGCTGGCAAAACGGTTAATTCCCTGCCTTGATGTACGCGATGGCAAGGTGGTAAAAGGCGTACAGTTTCGCAACCATGAAATTATCGGCGATATAGTGCCGCTGGCGCAGCGCTACGCCGAGGCCGGCGCCGACGAGCTGGTGTTTTATGATATCACTGCGTCGAGCGATGGCCGGGTGGTCGATAAAAGCTGGGTGCAGCGTATTGCCGAGGTCATAGATATTCCGTTTTGTGTCGCCGGTGGCATCAAAACAGTGGCCGATGCCGGCAAAATTCTGGAAATGGGTGCTGATAAAATTTCGATAAACAGCCCGGCTCTGCTAAGACCTGAGCTGATTAACGAGCTTAACCACAGCTTTGGCCAGCAGTGCGTTGTGATTGGCATCGACAGCTTTTTTGATGTCACTTCCGGCCAGTATCAGGTATACCAGTTTACCGGTGATGAAAGCCGCACCCGAAAAACCCAGTGGCTGACCCGCGACTGGGTCAGCGAGGTGCTAAGCCGGGGTGCCGGCGAAATTGTACTTAACTGTATGAATCAGGATGGGGTGCGTCAGGGCTATGATATTGCCCAGCTAAAAAGCATCCGCGAAGTGTGCAGTGTGCCGCTGATTGCCAGTGGTGGCGCCGGCACTATGCAGCACTTTACTGATGTATTTGAAAAAGCCGATGTTGATGGTGCTTTGGCCGCCAGTGTGTTTCACAAAGGTATTATTGAAATTGCTGAGTTAAAAGCCAAATTGATCGCTGATGGCATCAGTATCCGGCCTTGATAATGACAATGACTAGCTGAGCCAAGGCGTATGTACTTTTTTCGGCGACCGTTGGAGGCCATGGATGGCCGGAGTCGAGCCCCAGGGAAGGTTTATGGCGTGTCGCAGAAAAAATGTACGGAGTCTTGGCGCGTTCGAAGAGCATGCCTCTTGGTTCAGGCTCTGAGACCTGACTACACGCAGAGACGCCGTAGATACTTCCCTGTAGGCTCCTCTGTGGCATCCATGCCACAGACGCTCTGCTTAGCAGTCAGGTCTCGTCGCTTAGCAAATTGGCGCAGCATCAGAAAAAACGAGAACATAAGATGAAAACTGAGAAAATTAACCAACTAAGCTGGCCGGAAAACCAACTGCTGCCAGCGATAGTACAGCATGCCATCTCCGGCAAGGTGCTAATGCAGGGCTATATGAACCCGGCGGCACTTGAGCACACACTGCAAAGCGGCAATGTCACCTTTTACAGCCGCAGCAAACAGCGGCTGTGGACCAAAGGCGAAAGCTCAGGCCATACCCTGCAGCTGGTCAACGTCGACAGCGACTGTGATGCCGACAGTATTTTAGTGCTGGCACTGCCGCAAGGGCCCACCTGCCATGTTGGCACCGAAACCTGCTGGCATGACAACAGCGCCAATAGCCCGCAACTGGCGTTTTTATATGACTTAGAGCAGGTAATTAAATCCCGGGAAGGCGCCGATCCGGCCAGCAGCTACACCGCCAGTTTATTTGCTAAAGGCGTAAAACGCATTGCGCAAAAAGTCGGTGAAGAAGGTGTTGAGTCGGCTTTAGCGGCGATGGCTGGCGATAAAGAAGAGCTAGCCAACGAAGCGGCTGATCTGATCTTCCATTTGCTCGTATTACTACGCAGCCAAAAGCTGGAACTGAACGATGTTATTAAGGTATTACAACAGCGGCATAAGTAAGCAAAACAACTGGCAGCATCACTGTACAGCAGCAGACATAATTCATTCTTGTCAACTGTGGCGGCGCAACATTCTGCTAGCTACACTTATGTCGTCATGACAAACAAATCGCCGCATTTACACCGCGAGGCAAACCTGATCCAAATGCTGGATCCAATGTCCACTGACTGGAATCAGGCATTGCCTGCCCCCAATACAACGGTAACCAGTAAACTGGTTGCTGCGCTGGATTTTTCCCGTTTAAACACCTTGTTTGAAAATTTTCTACAGGTGATGAATGTACCGATTGCACTTATTGATCTTAACGGCAAAGTGCTGGCATCCTCGCGCTGGCAACGGGCTTGTGTTCAGTTTCATCGGCAGACCGGGCCAACTCTGCAGCGCTGCCTGGAAAGTGATCGCGATTTAGCCTTACAACTAGAGCAAGGTAAAAATTACTCGATTTATCGCTGTCGCAACGGTTTAACTGATTGTGCCACACCCATTATTCTCGATGGCGAGCATATCGCCAACCTGTTTATTGGCCAGTTTTTATTGCAGGAGCCCGACCCGGAATATTTCAGCGCCCAAGCCAAAGAAGCGGGTTTTAATAAAGAAGACTATCTGGCCGCCCTGGCTGAAGTTCCCATTGTCGATGAGGCCAAACTGCCCGCCATGCTGAATATGCTTGCGTCCTTAGCGCTGCAAATTACCGAATTAAGCCTTGTTAATAACCGTTATCAACAAAGTTTGTTCCAGACTGAACTTAAAGTACTGCAACGCACCCAGGAGCTGACACTGCAAAACCAGATTTTAAGCCTGATCAGCGAAGGTGCTGAGTTAAAAGCCGTGCTGCATAATCTGGTGACTCAGGTCGAACAGCTGCATCCGGAAACACTGTGTTCCATTTTATTGTTGGATGAAGACGGTAAAACCCTGCGCCACGGCGCGGCGCCGTCACTACCTGATGCTTATAATCAGGCGATTGATGGCGTCGAAATTGGTCACGGTGTCGGCTCTTGCGGTACAGCCGCCTTCAGTGGTGAAACCGTTATCGTTAGCGATATCAGCTCACACCCGTACTGGCAACCTTACCGGGCGTTAGCTGAAATGGCGCAGGTGAATGCCTGCTGGTCGCAACCGGTTAAAAATGCTCAGGGGAAGGTACTTGGCACCTTTGCCATTTATCATAAACAAACCGCTGAGCCATCAGCTGAACTACTGGAAAAGATAAAAACCTATAGCAATCTGGCTGAACTTGCCATCAGCCGCAGTTTAACCAGTGCGCAGATCCGCCGGCTGGCATTTTATGACAGCTTAACCGGCCTGGCGAACCGGCGCTTACTGGAAGAACACCTGCTGCAGGCGATGGCAGCAAGCCAGCGCAGCCAAAAATACTGTGGCCTGATGTTTATCGATTTGGATAACTTTAAACCGGTAAACGATATTTATGGCCATCGCATGGGTGACAACTTGTTAGCAGAAGTCGCGCGCCGCCTGCAAACTGCGGTGCGTCAGGCCGATACCGTCGCCCGATTTGGCGGCGATGAGTTTATTGTATTGCTGCGCGATATTGACACGGATACCCGCCGCAGCCGGCAACATATGCAACTTGTTGCCTGTAAAATAGTACAGGAGCTGTCCAGACCCTACCCGCTTGACGATAACAGTATGCACCAGTGTGCCTGCAGTATTGGCCTGGTGTTATTTAAAGGCGACACCAACTGCGACGAGTTATTGCGCCAGGCCGATACGGCGATGTATCAGGCCAAGCGCGGTGGCCAGAATCAGCCTTGCTGGTATCAAGCTCCTCAATAAACCGCTACAACGCACGCTGTCATCCATTTAGCGCATAAAAATGTAACAGCCTTTGTCTGTCTATTGACAAGCCCCGCCCGGACCATGACTATAGCTGCGGTCTAACGTTTAACACTTCTGTTAACACTATAAATAAAAGAGTTGCTATGAAAAAATCCTTACTTGTGCTGGCATTAGCCAGCAGCTTCGCCATGGCTGATGAAGGCATGTGGATGCCGCAACAACTGCCACAAATTGCCAACGAATTAAAAGCCGCCGGTTTAGCTTTGAACCCAGCCGATTTAACCAAACTGACTGAATTTCCGGCTGCCGCTATTGTTAGCTTAGGCGGTTGTTCGGCGTCTTTTGTTTCGCCTAATGGTCTGGTTGCAACCAACCATCACTGCGTCTATGGCAGCATTGCGCATAACTCAACGCCCGAGAACGACTTACTAGCCAATGGCTTTTTAGCCAAAACCTTAACTGATGAAGTGCCTGCTGCGCCGGGCAGCCGTATCTTTGTTACCAAGGCGGTCGATAACGTTAGCGATAAAGTGATTG
Source organism: Rheinheimera pleomorphica (assembly GCF_011634895.1). GTDB lineage: Bacteria > Pseudomonadota > Gammaproteobacteria > Enterobacterales > Alteromonadaceae > Alishewanella > Alishewanella pleomorphica. The sequence goes on from NZ_SIRR01000005.1 coordinate 49,831, forward strand.
ATGCCGCCACTGCCAAGCTAAGCGGCAAAAAGCGTATCGACGCCATTGAAGCCAACCAGAAAGCGCTGGTAGCTGAGTGTGAAAAAGACGAAGGCCACCGCTGTACTGTAGCTGCATTCTACGGCAGCCTGGAGTTTTACCGTATTAAACAGCTGGAAATTAAAGACGTGCGCTTAGTGCATGCGCCGGCTGAAGGCGTAGGTAAATTTGGCGGCGACACCGACAACTGGATGTGGCCGCGCCACACCGGTGATTACAGCTTCTATCGCGCCTATGTCAGCCCACAAGGTAAATCGGCTGACTTCAGTGCCGACAACGTGCCCTATAAGCCAGATTTTCATTTAACCCTGGCCAAAGACGGCGTAAAAGAAGGTGATTTTGTTATGGCCATGGGTTACCCGGGCCGTACTAACCGCCACCGCCTGCCAAGTGAAGTCAGTGAGACCTTTGAATGGGCCTACCCTAACACCGTAGCGCATTTTAAAAACACACTGGATATTATTGCCAAACAAACCGCCGACGATAAAGATGCTGAGCTAAAATACGCCAGCCGCGTGGCCGGTTTAAATAATTATATGAAAAACCGTCAGGGTATGCTGGATAGTTTTGCCGACAGCGACTTTTTAAGCCGCAAGCAAGCCGAACACGCTGAACTGACCAAGTGGGTGAACAGCAGCCGCGATAACAAAAAAGCCTACGCCGATGACTTAAAAGCTATTGAAAAGCTGCTGAAGCAACGTCAGGACAAAGATCGTAAAGACTATTTACTGGACAACGCTAAACCACGTTTGCTTACCGTTGCAGGCGCACTGTATCGTTTAGCACAAGAGAGCACTAAACCGGACGCAGAACGCAAAGCCGGTTTCCAAAGTCGTGATCTACCACGCTACAAAGCTTTTATCGCAGGTATGGAGCGTAACTTTGCGGTTAGCGTAGAAAAAGCATTGGATCTGTATAACCTAAGCCGTTATGCCGCCCAGCCGAAAAAGCAACGTGATAGCGAATTCGACAAAGTAATGGGCATCAAAGATGGCATGTCTGAAGCCGATCTTAAAGCGCTGATTGACAGCTGGTATGCCAACACAGGTTTAACCGCACTGGATAAACGCACTGCGCTGCTGGAAATGACACCAGAGCAAATCGCTGCGGTAGATGACAGCTTTGTCAAAGCGGCTGTTGCCCTGCATAAATGGAACTTAAAACAGGAAGCTGCAGAAGAAGAGCTGGCCGGTAAAATTCAGCAGGCTTACGCCAGCTATATGCGCGCCAAAATCGCCTTTATGCAGTCGAAAGGCCAGGCCGTTTACCCGGATGCCAACAGCACACTGCGGGTAACTTATGGCAATGTTAAAGGCCGTGCGCATGGCAACGAAGATGGCAATGCCTGGGCACCGTTTACCACGCTGCGCGGTATTACGGCTAAAGCCACTGGCGAAGGCGAATTTAACGCCCCGCAAAGCCAGCTAGACGCGATAAAAGCCAAGCAATATGGCCCATACAAAGTAGAAAGCTTAAACTCAGTGCCGGTTAACTTCTTAGCGACGCTGGATATTACCGGTGGTAACTCAGGTTCAGCGGTATTAAACAGCAAAGCCGAACTGGTAGGCCTGGCGTTTGACGGCACGCTGGATTCGATTATTTCAGACTGGGACTACAACCCGGATAACACCCGCTCAATTCAGGTAGATCACCGTTTTATGCTGTGGCAAATGCAGCTGGATGGCGCTGATAATCTGTTAAAAGAAATGGGCGTGAAGAATTAGCGAGCAGAGGATTACTCTAAGCCAACCGTTGAACGCATGGATGCGTGAGACGAGCCCCCATGGAAGGGTTTACGGCGAGTTGGCGTGAGTAAACCGGCGTGAGCCATACAACCTAGGCCGGCGGTATAGTCGGCTTTTTTATTGCTTTTCCAATAATTCTGCTGCCAGCCGGACAAAATCTGACGAGGTTAAAATGCCTTTCAGTTTGTTGTTTTCATCCACCACCGGCATACAACCGTGGCGGTTTTTGACAAAAAAGCCAGCCACTTCTTTTAACGATTGCTCCGGCGTTACTGCAGCAAAATCGGTTGCCATCATGTCCGCCACCAGCTGTTGTTTTTCTTTGCGCTCCAATGCAGTAGCACCATATTGCGCCATTAAGCCCATCACTTTGGCAATCATAATTTTCTGTGTCAGCATGCCGACTAACTCACCGTTTTTTTCAATCACCGGAATATGACGGATATTCTTCTGCCGCATTAAATCATGTGCATCTTTTAAGCTGGCGTCCCGGGTAACGCACAAAGGATCGGCGGTCATCAGTTGGGCAACAGTGGTAATGGTCATATCAGGCTCCTTTAAGCAGTATTTGGCGTGTTAATAATAGATATAGCGAAAAAGCTGGCGGGCTGCAGCGAACTGGATCAACTTTTTCACCGTACGCGCCGAAAAACTCATCGGTTTAGCCACAGCGCAAAAAGATAAATCTGATCTGCCAGCTGACAACTGGCGTTTTTATAGCCGACTCTTGTGTCCCATTCAGACAAAAAAGGAAACGCTATGAAATTGTCACAGCTTATTACCACCACTGTACTGTTAGGCTCAATGCTGATTACGGCGCAGGCGCACAATCATAAAACCAAAGCAGACATCGTTGATACGGCCGTCGCAGCCGGTAACTTTTCTACCCTGGTTACTGCAGTAAAAGCGGCGGAGCTGGTAGATACGCTGAAAAGCGAAGGCTCCTTTACCGTATTTGCACCTAACGACGCTGCGTTCGCTAAAATTCCGGCAGCTGATTTAAACGCATTGGTTGCAGACAAAGCCGCACTGACTAACGTACTGACCTACCATGTCGTGGCCGGCAAAGTAATGGCCGCTGATGTGGTCAATCTGACCTCTGCCAAAACAGTACAGGGCCAGGAACTGAGTATCGAAGTTAAAGATGGCAAAGTCTTTGTAGACGGCGCCGAGGTCATTGCCACTGACATCGTTACCAGCAACGGCGTTATCCATGTGCTGGATAGTGTTGTAATGCCAAAATAATACTGTGCTAGCTCGTCTCAGGCACTTTAGCCTGAGACGAGGTTAACGAACTACCGAGCGACGCTACGATCACCAAGCCAATCGCCAGCCACTGCCACAGCGTTAATAGCTCAGCGAGAATTAAAAAGCCTGCCAATGCGGCTATGGCCGGCTCCATGCTCATAAACACACTGAAATTCTGTGATGTCATGTTTCTTAACGCCACCATCTCCAGCGAATACGGAATAGCACTGGATAAAATACCGACCAAAAAGCCCAGCGGCAGTACGTCCCAACTGAACAGCGCCATGCCCTGTGTAACAGCACCTACCGGCACCAGCACCAGTGCCGCCACTGTCATGCCTAAGGCCACGGTAATACCGCCAGAGCTTTGCGTGTTGGTTTTTTTGCCAAATAAAATATAGCCGGCCCAGCAGGCGCCGGCAGCCAGCGCCAGCATTACACCAACAGGGTCAAGTGCATCCACGCCGTGCATATCTGGCAGTAGCAGTAAAATACCGGCGATAGCAAAACCCACCCAGATTAAATCGCGCTTACGCCGTGAGGAAAACAGCGCCACCGCCAAAGGCCCGGTAAACTCCAGTGCTACGCCTATCCCGAGCGGAATGCGCGCTATCGCCAGATAAAACAGAATATTCATGCCGCCCAGGCACAAACCGTAAACAATAACAGCCTGCCAGTCACGCCCTTCAGGCAAAGCCCGCCAGGGCCGGAACACTAACCATAACACCAGCGCCGAGAAACCAAGTCGTAGCGCTGTTGTGCCTTCCGGGCCGATCAGTGGGAATAACTGCTTAGCGATAGAGGCACCGGATTGAATGGTGATCATCGCCAGCAAAACGCTGATTACCGCGACAACCAGGCTGCGGTTTATTAATACAGACATAACAACAAAGATCCGAATGGACGTACAAGACGCGAAGACGTTAATTGTAGCCTGTGGCCATGACAAAACGTAAGCCAGAGCGCACTGTATTGCGTCACCTGTGCGTTATTTCGGGGCAAAAGCCAGCAACAAAACGCCAGCGCAGCGGCGGCAATGTTAACACGTCAAAAAAATTTCACGCTATGGCAATTATTTAACGGCAAATTGGCCGCTAACGCTTAAACCCGGCGACTGTGGCATAACAACTGCAGAACACCGCTATCGGTATTTTTGCTCACGCTATTTTTTGTCCTCTGACCCAGGAGCATAACTATGACCGGATTACATAACCGCAACCATCCTTTGCGTGATGTACTGGATAAAGAATTGCAACAGCGCACCTTTCCGGCGCTGGTTGCGCCCTGTCGCTTGTGTCAGTTTATGTTAACCGTTGCGCCGGCCTCGCGTAGCAACGAACTAAGCTTTATGCAGCAGCTGGCCCGCCAACAGGGTAGCTATTTTAGCGAAACTGACCACGACATTAACCTGCCGTTGTTCGGCGGAACCCTAAGGTTTGAAAAACATGGTGAATTTTCCAGCTATGTGTTTATTCAGCCGGGCAGCGAGAAACAGCTGTTTGACGATCCACTGGATTTTTTGCCCAGCAAAGACTGGCTGGATAGTATCCCCGGGCAGATCTTTCGCGTAGTGCAGCTGAGTGTTATTACACCGGCCCAGCTAACAGCGAACACGGATATTGATCAGCTGTTTAACCCGGACAATTGCATCAGCAGTATGCTGGCAGGCAAAAAAGCCAGGATCTGGACAGACTTTCAAAAACACGCTGAAGGTGCCGGTCGCATGCTGCTACTGGATCAGGGCTTAAGCCCCTCAGCGCTGGGCCGTCTGGTGCAGCAACTGTTTGATCTGGGTAACTACCGCAAGCTGTCTTTACTGGGCTGGCCTTTATCGCGTCAGGCGCTGGCCAGGCTCACCTTACTGGAACAACAACTGTCCGACATTATCCAACGTATTGAACATAAGAAAAATGATGATGAGCACCTGCTAAACGAAATTACCACTATGGCAGCACAAACTGAGCATTTAATTGCCGATACCAGCTCACGGCTGCAAGCCACTGCCGCCTATTATCAATTAACGCTGGATCGGATCAAAAGCTTAAATGAAACGCCAATAGAGGGCCTGTTATCACTACAGGATTTTACCGAGCGGCGCTTAACGCCGGCATTTCGTACCAGTGAGTCAGTGGTGTTCCGGCAAAATGCGCTCTCTGGCCGCCTGGGCCGCTCTACTGAACTGTTGCGTACCCGGATTAACTTAAAACTGGAGCAGCAGAACCAGCAATTGCTGGCATCGATGGATAAACGCGCCAAACTGCAGCTGAATATGCAACAGATGGTTGAGGGCTTATCCCTGGTCGCTATTAGTTACTACGCCGTACAGCTCTGTGACAAAGCCATTAGCGCCCTAAGTTACTGGTTGCCGCACCTGGATAGCCCGCGCTGGCAAAGTCTGAGTGTACCGCTGGTGATAGTCACGGTTTGTCTACTGCTATTCTGGTTAAACAGGCAGTTGCATCGCGATAAATCAGGCTGACTGCTTGAGATCTGGCTGGCTAAGTGCTTTACTTGCAATCCCGTTACAGCTTAAGGAATAAAGCCGTGCTGCGTGTTGTCGTTGTGTTCAGTTGTCTGAGTGTTGCCTGTTTTGCTGCAGCAACAGAGCCAGACAGCCACACCGCGAAAAAACAACTCAAGCTGGTGCCCGGTCAGTCATTGCACCCTAGCGTCGCGCCAGCGACTGACGCGTCTGCTGGTCAGATAGCAGTGTATAAATCGGTCAAACAGGATGGTACAGCGCTATTTTCCGACCGCCAACCACTGAACCGGCCTTATCAGCTGATGCGCTTTGATTGTTTTGCCTGCGATCCGGTGTCCAATATTAATTGGCACACCGTGCCTTTATATACCAAACCTTATAACCGTATTATTGCCAAAGCAGCAGATGCCCACCTGTTGGACCCCGCCTTGATCCGCGCGGTGATCCATGCCGAGTCATCGTTCAGGCCACAAGTAGTATCGAAAAAAGGTGCTGTCGGTTTAATGCAACTGATGCCGCAAACAGCAGCGTTTTTAGGTGTGCAAGATGCCAGCCATCCGGAGCAGAATATTATTGCCGGCAGCCGTTATCTGGCGCAATTGCTAAAACAGCATAACAGTGATTTAGCCCTGGCATTAGCTGCCTACAATGCCGGTGCCAGCAATGTAAAACGTTATGGCGGCATACCACCGTTTGCTGAAACCCAGGCCTATGTACAGCGCGTGACCATATTACATAAGCGCTATCAGCAGCAGGGTTAGCGGCTTTGCACCGCAGCTTTGTTCAGCGCAGCCCGCAGTATGTCTTTCCACGACACCAGCCCAAGCAAATGCTTATGTTCATCTACCACCGGTAAACAGCTGATATTGTGTTGTAGCAGTAAGGCCGCTGCCGCTTTTACCGCCGTGCTTTCGCCGATGGTGATAACAGGGCTTACCATTACCTGATGTACCTTGCGTGTCCGCATAAACATGCCGACAGAGGGATCGGATGCGGAGTCCATAACCGGGCTTAACTCACGAAAGTAATCTTTTACCGATACGATCCCCACCAGGCGGTTGCTTTGGTCGACTACCGGCACATGCTGAAAACGCGCTTTGGCAAAAACCTCACGCAAGGAGGCCAGGCTGGCATCCGCCATGGTCGTCACCAACTTGCTGCGGTGCGTCATGATCTGAGCAATACTCATACTGGCCTCTTTGGCTGAACCGTCTGGTTAATCGTCAGTCTTTTCAAAACCTTCTATCGTTACACCTGACAGGAAACCGGCACCTTTGGTATCACCACTGCGCAGTTTAATCATTAAACGCAGATCATTCGGTGAATCAGCATGGTGCAGGGCATCGGCGTAACTGATACGACCGGCTTGATACAAGTCATACAATGCCTGATCAAAGGTTTGCATACCCAGCTCGCGGGATTTGGTCATTACCGCTTTAATCTCACCCATTTCACCGCGGGCAATCAAATCTGCAATCAGTGGCGAATTTAACAGCACCTCTATTGCCGCTACCCTACCCTGACCATCTGCGGTGGGCACCAGTTGCTGCGCGACGATACCGCGCAAGTTTAGTGATAAATCGAACAACAGCTTCTGGTGCATTTCTTTTGGTACCAGGTGCATAATGCGGTCTATCGCCTGGTTGGCATTGTTGGCGTGCAGAGTCGCGATACATAAATGCCCGGTTTCCGCAAACGACAGCGCATATTCCATGGTATCCTGGCTGCGAATTTCACCAATCAGGATCACGTCCGGCGCCTGGCGCAATGAGCTTTTCAGCGCGGCTTCAAACGACTCAGTGTCAATGCCAACTTCACGCTGGGTAATTAAGCTTTTATGGTGCTCATGCACAAACTCTATCGGATCTTCGATAGTTAAAATATGACCTTTAGCATTGCGGTTTCGATACCCCAGCAGCGCCGCCAGTGATGTCGACTTACCGGTGCCGGTACCACCAACAAACAGCACCAGGCCGCGCTTGGACATGATCACTTCTTTCATGATCGGCGGCAGGCCTAAGTCATCAACATTCGGAATTTGCGTTACGATGCGGCGGATAACCATACCGGCACAATCACGCTGCCAGAAGGCCGAGATACGAAAACGCCCCAGCTCATTGGCAATGGCAAAGTTACACTCTTTGCTGGTCATAAACTCTTGCTGCTGTTTATCGTTCATTGCCGACAATACCAGCTTTAACGAACCGGCATCGGTCAGAGGTGCATCGTCAATTGGCAGCAGCTCACCATTGATCTTTGCCGCCACCGGCATGCCGGCGGTGACAAACATATCAGAGGCTTTCTCAGCCACCATTTTTTCAAGAAAATCATCTAGCTGCATAGCGGTTTATATCCTGCCCATGGTGCCAAAAGTATTCTTATCCTGCGCTTTGGCCGCCGCATCTTTTTGCGTCACTAAACCGCGGTTGACCAGATTCACCAGACACTGATCCATGGTTTGCATGCCATGAGCAGCACCGGTTTGAATTACCGAATACATTTGGGCAATTTTATCTTCACGTATCAGGTTACGGATAGCCGGTAACCCGACCATAATTTCGTGCGCGGCAATACGGCCACCACCTACTTTTTTCAGCAGGGTTTGCGAGATAACCGCACGTAATGATTCAGACAACATAGAACGTACCATGTCTTTTTCTTCGCCCGGAAACACGTCGATAATACGGTCAATGGTTTTCGGCGCCGAGGTGGTGTGCAAGGTACCAAATACCAAGTGGCCGGTTTCTGCGGCGGTCATCGCCAGACGGATGGTTTCTAAATCGCGCAATTCACCCACCAGTATCACGTCCGGATCTTCCCGCAGTGCCGAACGCAGTGCATTACTGAAACTGTGGGTATCGCGGTGCACTTCACGTTGGTTAATCAGGCTGGATTTATTGTTGTGTACAAATTCGATCGGATCTTCAATCGTTAGAATATGGTCGTGGCGCATGGTGTTAATGTAGTCAATCATCGCGGCCAGGGTGGTCGATTTACCCGAACCGGTTGGCCCGGTAACCAACACTAAACCACGCGGGTTTTCAGCGATGGTTTTAAAGATATCCGGTGCCCCTAAATCATCCAGCGTTAACACTTCGCTGGGGATAGTACGGAACACCGCGGCTGCACCGCGATTAGTGACAAAAGCATTAACCCGGAAACGGGCCAAATTGGGTACTTCAAAGGAGAAGTCTGATTCGAGATTTTCTTCGTATTCTTTACGCTGCTTGTCGGTCATAATCTCGTACACCAGGGCGTGAACTTCTTTATGTGACAGCGGCGGAATATTTAACTTGCGTACATCACCATCTACGCGGATCAGCGGTGGCACACCGGCAGATAAGTGTAAATCTGATGCCTTATGTTGCACACTAAAAGCCAATAATTCGGTAATATCCATGACAATTTTTACTCCACTTTGCCAATTGATATGAATAACATAGCAGAACAACTTAGCCTCGCCTATCAGAACCTGAACGAAAAGTGCCAGGCACAGGCTGTATCAAAGCCGGTACAGTTAATTGCCGTCAGTAAAACCAAGCCATTGCAGGCCGTCATAGCGGCCTACCAGGCCGGGCAGCGCCAATTTGGCGAGAACTACCCGCAAGAGTTGGCAGATAAAGCCGCTCAGTTGGCCGCGTATGCAGATATCAGTTGGCACTTTATTGGCCCGCTGCAATCGAATAAAACCAAACTGGTGGCAGAACACGCCGACTGGGTACACAGTATTGACCGGCTAAAAATTGCCCAGCGCTTAAACGAGCAACGCCCCGCGGCTAAGGGCAAGCTTAAGGTGTTGCTGCAAATTAATATCAGTGCTGAACAGAGCAAAGCCGGCATTGCCGCCAGCGACATGCTAAGCCTGGCCGCAAGTATCAGCACGCTGCCACAGCTGGAATTAAAAGGCTTGATGGCGATACCGGCGCCGGGCCACAGCGAAAGCGCCTTTGCCGCCATGCAACAACTATCGATACAGTTGCAGCAACATTACCCACAGGCCAGTGAGTTATCTATGGGAATGTCTGATGACTGGCCACTGGCTCTGATATATGGCGCAACTATGATACGATTAGGCACTGCAATTTTTGGTGCCCGTAGCTAAAGCTAAATGGGTGCCCCGACGTTAGCAAGAGGAAGAATGAAACAGATGAATGACAATATGGTTGCGTTTATTGGTGCCGGTAATATGGCTCGCTGTGTGATTGCCGCTATGGTAAAAGCCGGTTATCCGGCCGACAACATTATTGCCGCCAACCGCAGCCAGCCCAAATTAACCGCCCTGGCGGCCGATTTTGGCATTCAGACCACACTGGATAACATTGAAGCAGTAAAAAAAGCCGATGTTATCGTGCTGGCGGTAAAACCACAGATGATGCAGGACGTCTGCACTGCACTGCTAGAGGCCGCACCGGAGATCACTGAAAAGCTGTTTGTCACTTTAGCGGCAGGTATTACGGTCGCGCGTTATCAGCAATGGCTGGGGCAAGTTCGCCTGGTACGGGCTATGCCCAATACACCGTCGCTGGTCGGTTTAGGCGTAACAGGGCTCTTTGCTACTGCCTGCTCTAACTATGAAAAAGCCTTTGTTGATCATATGTTCAGTGGTACCGGCATGACGGTGTGGCTGGATAACGAAGCGCAAATTGATCATGTCATCGCGGTTACCGGCAGCTCACCGGCGTATTTCTTTTTCTTTATGCAGGCGATGCAACAGGTTGCCGAACAACTGGGCTTTGATGCAGTACAGGCCAAGCAAATGGTGGCACAAACGGCGCTGGGCGCCGCTACTATGGCGCTAAACAGCGAGCACAGCTTTGCTGAATTGCGTGCCCAAGTGACCTCAAAAGGCGGCACCACCCATGAGGCGGTCAGCACTTTTGCTAACCAGGGCCTTGAAAAAATGGTTTCCGATGCCATGTATGCCGCCATCAAGCGGGCGCAGGAAATGGCGCAGAGTTTATAAATTTTATTGCCGGAGAGCTTATGCAAGCTGTGCTGTTTCTGATAGATACCGCCTTTAGTTTATACCTGATGGTGGTAATACTACGCCTGTGGTTACAACTGGTACGGGCCGACTTTTACAACCCTTTTAGTCAGTTCGTTGTTAAAGCCACTAACCCGTTGGTGCTGCCGCTGCGGCGCATTATTCCCAGTATTGGGCGCCTGGATACTGCCACCTTAGTATTGGCCTATACCATTATGCTGGCCAAGTTAGCGACACTGCAGTTACTGCAGTCTGGCCAAATGCTGGTCGTGCCCAGCCTGATTTTTGCCGTAATTTTTTTAGTCAAAGAAGTCTTTACCCTGCTGTTTTGGATCTTAGTGATCCGCGCCCTGCTAAGCTGGTTTAGCCAGGGTCGCAGCCCGGTTGAATATGTTATGCATCAGCTGACCGAGCCACTGTTAAAACCCATCCGCCGCATTTTGCCGCCACTGGGTGGCCTGGACTTATCCGTACTGGTGGTGCTGATTGGCCTGCAATTTTTAAATATTCTGTTTAGTAGCTGGTTTAGCGGCCTTTGAGCGCGGCAGTATTCGTCGGGCCGGATCTGCGCTTACAGCTGTATATCCAGCCTAAAGCCAGCCGCGATGACTGGGTTGGCTGCTATGGCGACGAGATAAAGCTGGCCATTACCGCGCCGCCGGTTGATGGCAAAGCAAATAGCCATTTACAGAAGTTTCTGGCCAAAAGCTTTGCCGTGGCCAAATCACAGGTGGTGATTGAAAAGGGTGAGCAAAGCCGGCACAAAACCGTCGTTATTATCGCCCCCAAGCGTCTGCCCGAGCTGGTAAAAAGCCAGTTGGCGCTGGTTTAAGCACTATACTTAACAGTCAATATCTGACACTGGAGTACATCATGAACCGCTTTCTGCTTATATTGCTATTGGGACTTAGCATCAGCCTGTCTGCACAGGCCGAGCAAAAACAGCAACTGGGTAGTTGGGATGTGCATTATATTGCCTTTCCGGCCCCCTTACTGACTGCCGAAGTAGCGCAGCAATACCGGCTGCAACGCAGCAAATACAATGGCATTATTAACATTTCTGTACTGGACAGCAGCACACAGCAGGCGCAAAAAGTTGCGATAAGCGGCATTGCCAAAGATTTGCAGGGCCGCCAGCGTACGCTGGAGTTTAGCGAAGTAATTGAAGGCGATGCGGTGTATTATCTGGCGCAGTTGCCATTTCGCCATGAGCAGCGTTTTAGTTTTACGCTTAATATCAGCAGTGGCAACCAGAGCCAGCAGCTGAAATTCGACCAGACATTTTACGTAGATTAATTTTATCTCATGACAAACAAAATCGTGCTGGCTACCGGCAATAAAGGCAAGGTAGCAGAGTTAAGCCAGATGTTGGCACCGCTAAATTTTAGCGTTGTGCCGCAAACTGAACTCGGTGTCACCGACGCCGATGAAACCGGCCTGACCTTTATTGAAAATGCTATTTTAAAAGCCCGCCATGCGGCGCTGGCCACCGGCTTGCCGGCGATTGCCGATGATTCGGGCCTGGCGGTGGATGCCCTTGGCGGCGCGCCAGGTATTTACTCTGCGCGCTACGCCGGTGAGGCCGCTGGCGATAGCGCCAATATTGACAAGCTGTTGTTAGCGCTAAAAGACGTACCCGATGATAAACGCAGTGCCCGTTTTCATTGTGTGCTGGTGTACTTACGCCATGCCGAAGATCCGACGCCGCTGGTATGCCATGGCGTCTGGCAGGGCCGAATCACTCAGGCCCCGGCTGGCAACGCTGGCTTTGGTTATGATCCGGTGTTTTTTGTGCCGTCCGAAGGCTGCACTAGCGCTGAGCTAAGCCGTGAGCATAAAGCCCGGCTTAGTCATCGGGGCAAGGCACTGGCCCAGCTGTTATCGCAGCTGGAAGCCGGGTTCTAAGCGGTGGCGCTGCAACTGCCGCCGCTGGCGCTGTATATTCATATCCCCTGGTGTATACAAAAATGTCCCTATTGCGATTTTAATTCACACGCCGTTAAGCAAGGTATACCCGAGCAGGAATACATTGCCCATTTACTGGCCGATTTAGCGCAGGATGCCCCTTTAGTGGCCGGGCGCACCGTCAGCAGTATTTTTATCGGTGGCGGCACCCCCAGCGTATTTTCAGCCGCCGGCATCGGCCAAATCATCAGCGGCGTGAAACAGCAGTTAGCCTGTGACGATGCGATGGAAGTTACCATGGAAGCTAACCCTGGCACCGTCGAGGCGGAACGCTTCGCTGGTTATGTTGGCGCTGGCGTGACACGATTTTCTATTGGTGTGCAAAGCTTTCAAAGTGCACAACTCAAAGCGCTGGGGCGTATTCACGACAGTGATGAAGCAATACGGGCCGCCAAACTGGCGCAGCAATTACCGCTTAAAAGCTTTAATCTGGATTTAATGCATGGCTTGCCAGCTCAGGACATCCACGGCGCCCTGGCCGATTTGCAACAGGCAATAGATTTAGCCCCACCGCATTTATCCTGGTATCAGCTGACTATAGAGCCCAATACCGCCTTTGCTTCACGCCCACCGGTGCTACCGCCGGACGATACCTTATGGGATATTCAGCAGCAAGGCCTGGCGCTGCTACAACAGCACGGCTATCAGCAATACGAAATTTCAGCCTATGCCAAAGCGGGCCAGCATTGTCAGCACAATTTAAATTACTGGCGTTATGGTGACTACTTAGGTATTGGCTGTGGCGCCCACGGCAAAATTACACTGCCTAGCCGGAACAGTATTTTGCGCACGGTAAAAATTAAGCACCCCAAAGGTTATATGGATATCAGCCGCGGCTATGTCGACAGTCGTGAGCAAGTTGCGCCGGAAGACCGGCCATTTGAGTTTTTTATGAACCGATTTCGCTTGCTCGAGCCCTGCCCTACTGATGACTTTACCGCCTATACCGGCTTGCCGCTAAGCACTATCAGCGCTGCCATTGCCGAAGCTGAGCAAAAAGGCCTGCTGCATGTTGGCAAGCAGCACTGGCAAATTACCGATAAAGGTGCGCGCTATCTGAACGACTTACTGACCTTGTTTATCTAGCCCAGTGCAACCCGCGCTGGGGCGTGTAACAGCCAGCATGCGATAGTTGGCCTGTTTATTCGCTGGCAGTGACGTAAAATCAGTTACCCGCATAACGACAATGAAAAAGGAAACCGATATGACACCAAGGTCTTTACGCCGTTTAGCTTTGCCCGTGGCAATCAGCGCGGCCTTACTCGCCGGCTGCGGCCCACAACAACAAACCACAACAACGGCGCAACCGGCAGTCGTCGTGCAGCAGCAAAGCGAAAGCGACAAAGCCAATGCGTTGTTTGAACAAATTTTTATGGACAATGTGCGGCGCAATCCAGTGACGCAAACCCGGCTGGGTATCAAAGACGACTATGATAAGTGGCAGGATTTATCAGATGCGCATTATCAGGCAGGGCTGGAGTTAGCCAGGCAGCATCTGACCATGCTGCAAGCCATAGACGTTAACGCGTTGGATTCGAATACCCGCGTCAGCTATTTGCTAATGCAGCGCAATTTGGAGCAAACCCTGGCCGATGCCAAGTGGCGTTTGTATAGCTATCCGGTTAACCAGATGTTTGGCACCCACTCGCAGGTGCCGTCACTGTTGATAAACCAGCACAGTATCAGCGATGAGAGCGATGCCAAAGCCTATATCGCCCGTTTAAATGCGGTGCCCACACTGTTCAGCCAACTGCAGCAGCAACTAGCGCAGCGCGCCGAGGCCGGCATTATTGCCCCTAAATTTGTGTTTGCCCATGTGATTTCGGCCAGTGAAAATGTGATTAAAGGCGCCCCCTTTGACGACGCTGAGGACAGCACTTTACTGGCTGATTTCAGCCAAAAGCTGGCGAAGCTACAGTTGGATGATAACAGTAAAAAACTGTTACTGGACGAAGCCAAGGTTGCACTGTTAACCAGTGTCAAACCGGCTTACACCAGTCTTATCAGCTATTTACAGCAACTGGAGCAACAAGCTGATACGGTAGATGGTGTCTGGCGCTTTAAAGACGGCGATGCCTTTTATAACGCTGCCCTTAAGCGCACTACCACCACGGACTTAACGGCAGAGCAAATTCATCAGATTGGTCTGGACGAAGTGGCCCGTATTCACAGTGAAATGCGTGCCATTATGCAAAAAACCGGCTTTGACGGCGACTTAAAAGCCTTTTTTAACTTTATGCAAACCGATGCGCAGTTTTACTATCCGGATACTGCAGAGGGTAAAGCCGCTTATCTGGCAGAGGCAACAGCGGTGATAGACCAGATGCGCTCGCGCTTAGACGAGCTGTTTTTGGTTAAACCCAAAGCCGACATGATAGTAAAAGCAGTAGAGCCGTTTCGCGAACAAAGCGCCGGCAAAGCCTTTTATCAGCAGCCATCAATGGATGGCTCACGGCCGGGTATTTACTACGCTAACCTGTACCGTATGAGCGATATGCCGAAATACGAACTGGAAGCACTGGCCTATCACGAAGGTATACCGGGCCATCATATGCAGCTGGCGATAGCGCAAGAGCTGACCGATATGCCTAAGTTCCGCCGCTTTGGTGGCTATACTGCTTATATCGAAGGCTGGGGCTTATACACTGAACTGCTACCGAAAGAGATTGGTCTGTATCAGAACCCCTACTCTGATTTCGGCCGCTTAGCCATGGAATTATGGCGTGCCTGCCGTTTAGTGGTCGATACCGGCATTCATGCCAAAAAATGGAGCCGCGAAGATGCCATTCAGTACTTGCTGGATAACACCCCGAATACCGAAAGTGCAATTGAAAAAGCGATAGAACGCTATATCGTGATGCCCTCGCAGGCGACGGCATACAAAGTTGGCATGATTAAAATTATCGAACTGCGCGAAAAAGCTAAAACCGCACTGGGCGATAAATTTGATATCCGCGTGTTCCACGATGTAGTGCTGAAAAACGGCGCCGTACCACTGGATGTGTTAGAGCAACTGGTCGACGAATATATTGCCGCCACCCAGGCCTGAGCGCCTTAGGTGTATAACAGCCAGCCGGTCAACTGACCGGCTTTTACTTGTTAGAAACCGGAACCGGGTAGCTTAAGAAATTCAACTTCTTCCGCTGTTGAGCTGCGCGCTAAAATATTATTGCGATGCGGGTAACGGCCAAAGCGGTCGATAATGGCTTTATGTTTTAACTCAAACTGATAGTTATTGTCCGGTGCATACTGCTTAAACAACAACTCGGCCTGCTGATGAATAACAGCCGATTCACTGTGCATATAAGGCATTAGCAAAAAATTACGCTCGTCGGCATTGAGCTGTAACAGCGCGCCACTGGCTACCGCCTCCTGCGCCAGCACCAAAGCCATAGCATCGTGGGCAAAGGCTTTGGCTGTGTCGCGATAAATATTACGCGAAAACTGATCCAACACTATAATCTCGGCCAGCCGCCCTTGCGCAGTCTGGCGCCACGGATACAACTCGCCTGCTGCCGCTTGCTGCAGGGTTAGCGAAAAACGTTTGCTGATAAACTGATCAAAAGCCGCATCTTTTATCCACCACTGCTGCGGGCTTATTTCGTTAAACCAGAACTGTAAGACTGTTTCCATTATAGGATTAACCTCATTTAAAGCTGCTAGTCGTTTGCCATGGGTTAGCCCGACGTTAACTGTAATAAATCCCATTTATTGCCATATAAATCTTCAAACACCGCAACGGTGCCGTAGGGCTCTTCGCGGGGCGTTTCGTTAAACTGCACACCTTTAGCGACCATCGACTGGTAGTCGCGCCAAAAGTCGTTCGTGTGCAAAAACAACCATACCCGCCCACCAGCCTGATTACCCACCGCCGCGCATTGCTGTGGCTTGCTGGCTTTGGCCAGCAGCAAGTTGCAATGACTGCTGCCGGGTGGGCTTAGCTGCACCCAACGCTTGCCAGCGCCCAGATCGCTGTCTTGCAGCAACCTAAAGCCCAACTTTTCCGTGTAAAACGCTATTGCCTCATCATAGTCATGTACCAGCAAGGCAATGCTGCTGATATGTTGTTGTATAGCGTCAGCCATAGTGTTGCCTCATTACAAAAATTGTGGCTAAGTCTAGGGCCCGACGCCAATAACACAAGCAATAATTGCCCCCGCTAAGCAGCCTGCTGCTGAATATGCTGCTGCAGCTTAAGCGCAGCCTGTTGTAGCTGAATAAACACGGCACTGTCTTTCACCAGTTGCACCTGCGGGTCGAACACCTGATGGAAATTGGCAACCGACACTGTACCCGTTAGCCGGGCCCCCATATAGGGCGCAGCGCTTACCGCCGCCTGCAGCACGCTTTTTGCCCCACCCGGCCCCGGCGCGGCAGCAAGAAACAGCGCCGGTTTATGCTGAAAAATATGCCGCTGTGCGCGTGAGGCCCAGTCGTATAGATTTTTAAACGCAGCGGTAAAGCTACCGTTGTGCTCGGCAAAGGCCACGATCAGACCATCGGCGGCAGCAACGCGCTGTAAAAATGCACTAACCTGGGCCGGTACACCCAGCGCTTGTTCGCGCAGTTCGCTGTACACCGGTAAGTCATAATCATCAAGCTGCAGCGTCTCTACTTTGGCCTGCGGCAGCAATCTGGCCGTGCTTAACGCCAGTTGCTGATTGATCGATTGCGGGTGGTTACTGGCAGCAAAGGCGAGGATCTTCATAGCACCTCCCGCTTATTGCTTTGTGTTTGGGCTTTATCCAGGTTCAAATTACGCTCAGCCGGCAGATCACTTAAATACTCAACAAACTCCACCTCAAAGCCGGCCGGGTCAACAAAGTAAATGTTTTTGCGGTATGGGTCTTCAGCGCCGGGCTTAGCGATGGCATAACCGGCGCTTTGTAGTCTATTGATAACTGCAGTTAAATTATTGGTAACATAAGCAAAATGTGCCAAACCAACACTGTGCCCCTCAAGTTTACGGTTTGGCCCTTCACCATGATCGCTCAGCGCCAGATAATGATAATCATCACCAAAGTGCAGCCAGCGCCGTGGCTTACCGTACCACTCGCCTTTGCCTTCATCCCGGATGCGCCAGTGAGGAAAAGCCGCGCGGTAAAAATGTAACATGGCATCCATATCAGCCACCACCAGATTAACGTGCTCTAAGTACATACAGGGTCTCCTTGCATTAAGTCGACCAGCAGGGTAAAACCTTAACCTAAGTTAAGGTAAAGTGTTTTTTTGAAAAAACAGAAAAAAATCGGAGCAAACAATGTCTGAGGCAACGTGGAGCGTCGGCCGGGTAGCAAAACGCTGCGGCGTGAATGTCAGTACACTGCATTTTTACGAGCAAAAAGGCCTGATCAAAAGCTGGCGTAACAGCGGTAATCAGCGCCGGTATAAACCGGAAGTGCTGCGCCGCATAGCGGTGATTAAAGCCGCACAAAAAGTTGGTATTAGCCTGGAGGAAGTCAAACAGGCGTTTTTATCGCTGCCGGATAACCGCACACCCACTATGGATGACTGGCAGCAGTTATCAAAAGACTGGCAGCAAATGCTTGATGCCCGTATTGCCTATTTGCAAACACTGCGCGATTACCTGACCGGCTGTATTGGCTGTGGCTGCCTGAGCATGAGCAAGTGCCCGCTGTATAATCCGGATGACAAACTGGCGCAGCAAGGCTGTGGTGCGGTGATCCTGGAGCAGGCAGAACAGCGCAGTCTGGCTGATAAATCCAACACTGCCTGATTTGCCCGTTATGCGTTTTTATAGGTATGCTGTAAACACTCGCAGATAACCGTCCGTTTCGGCAAGAGCAAGGTCATGATTTCAGTTAACTATTTTGAACCCGAAAGCCAAAGCTGGCATGTTCGCAGCTGGCAGCAGTTAGCTGCGCCAATCCCGGCCGATGCCCGGCTGTGGATTAACCTGAATGATGCCAGCCTGGATGAACAAATGCAGGTACTGCAGCGCTTTGCGATTACGCCGACCATTGCCGAAGACTTTAGTCGCCAGCGCCATCCACCTAAGCTGGAGGCACAAACCGACTTTACCCTGCTAATATTGCGCGGCTATGCTGATGCTGATTTTACTGAATACACCCGCAGTGCTCAGGTTAACCTTTTGTATTCAAAACAGGTTTTAATAAGCCGCGTACATTGCCATAATACCCAGCTGCAAGAGCAGCTAACGCCGAAAATGGCCGCTGGCCAAAGTGCTGTTATTGCTGACTGGATAAAACAATTGATCCTGGCAGTATCGGCCAGTTATCTGGAAAAGCTGATTAACTTTGAAGATGAACAAAGCGAGCTGGAAGATGTGATGCTGCATCGTGGCAGCGACGAGCAGATGGCGCTTATTATGCGTTACCGCTCGGTACTGCGTAAAATTAACCGCAATCTGGCCTACCAGAAAGATATTTTCTCAGATGCGCTGTATGAAGAGCAAAATCCATTGCTGCGGCAGTTTAGCAACGCTGAAATTCGTGATTTTTATGAAAAATTTGAGCGGCTGCACAGCATGACTGATTTATACTACGATCAGCTTAGCGATCTGGTCGAAGGCTATCTGTCTACTACATCGCATCAGATCAACGAAAGAATGAAAGTCCTGACCATTGTCAGCACCATTTTTATTCCGCTAACCTTTATCGCCGGTATATACGGCATGAACTTTGTTTACATGCCCGAGCTGCAAATGCCTACCGCCTATTTTATCGTGCTGGCGGCGATGGCACTGGGCGGTATAGGCGGGCTGATTTGGTTTAAAATACGCGGCTGGTGGTAACACCAAACGGAGAGTTGTAGATGGCTGAAAACCAACCGCTGGATATTGAAGAAATAGTACGCGACAGCTTTGACGAGAACGAAGCCGGGCAGCTGACCGACAAGCTTAGCCAGCTGGAGCCGGAAGAAATCGCGATTGCGCTCGAAGCAATGCCGGTAGAGCAGCGGGTAAGCACCTGGCTAAGCCTGCGCACCGATGATCAGATAGCCGCTCTGACGTATATGCGGGTCGACGCGCGGGATAATATCTTTAAACAACTGGATGAAGCGCAACTGCGCAATCTGGTTGAAGATATGGAAGTTGACGATTTAATTGAGTTGTTAGATGAGCTGCCACAGCGCATTTACGACTACGCCTGCTCCCGGCTCGACGCCAGCCAGCGCCGTTGGCTGGATACCGCTTTAGGTTATGATGAAGATCAATGTGGTCGTTACGCTGACCACGATATGCTGATCATCAATAAAAACGCCAAAGTGCGTGATGCAATTCGCATGTTTCGCCAGTTAGCAGAAGACGCGGAATACCATGACGCCTTATTTGTCGTCGACCGCACCGGCCGC
This sequence comes from Rheinheimera pleomorphica, assembly GCF_011634895.1. Classification (GTDB taxonomy): domain Bacteria; phylum Pseudomonadota; class Gammaproteobacteria; order Enterobacterales; family Alteromonadaceae; genus Alishewanella; species Alishewanella pleomorphica. Next base: position 69,629 of record NZ_SIRR01000005.1, read on the forward strand.
TATGTCGGCCTGGTGCATGCCACGCAATTACTGGGTCTGGGCAGCCACTTACCGATTGAAACCGTTATCGATAAAGATGCGCCGCTGGTGGAAGGTGAAATGGAGCTGGATCAGGGCTCAGATATCGTCTCGCGCTCGGGCTACACTGCCCTGGCGGTCGTCGATGCCGAGGGCAAGCTGTTGGGGCGTTTATCCATCGGCGAAGCCCTGGAAAACGTGCGGCGTAGTTTAGAAAGCCAGTTTATGCACACCGCCGGTTTAGATGAAGAGGAAGACTTGTTCGCGCCGGTGTTTGACAGCGCCAAACGCCGTGCCCTGTGGCTGGGCATAAACCTGTTAACCGCCTTTTTGGCCGCCTGGACCATAGGCTTATTTGAAGCCACCTTACAGCAAGTGGTCGCGCTGGCCGTGTTAATGCCAATAGTTGCCAGTATGGGCGGTATCGCTGGCAGCCAAACCTTAACCCTGATTATTCGCGGCCTGGCGCTGGAGCAAATTACCCCGAAAACCTATATGACACTGCTACGCAAAGAGCTTGGCGTTGGCGCTATTAACGGCGTGCTCTGGGCGTTGGTTATTGCGCTGACTACCTATTTCTGGTTTGGTGACTGGGTAATTGGCGGCATTATTGGTATGGCGATTATTATCAACATTGTGGTGGCGGCTATTGCCGGGGTCCTTATTCCAATCTGGCTGGAAAAACTGGATATTGACCCGGCCTTATCAGGCTCAGTCATTTTAACCACGGTGACTGATGTCATTGGCTTTTTTGCCTTTCTCGGCTTAGGTTCATTATTTCTGTTAGCCTAAAAAGCAACAACAATATTTGTGCTGGCAACAAGTATTGTTGCTGCTACAACTATGGCAGGCTTTTACAATAGGCAAAAATATATCGCTTGTCGGAGCACGCATGAAAATTGCGATTTTATCGCGTAATGCAGAACTGTATTCCACCAAACGTCTGGTTGAAGCCGCCACGGCCCGCGGCCATGAGGTGCAGGTAATAGACCCGCTTACCTGTTACATTAACGTTAACCGGATTAAATCCTCGATTCACCACAAAGGTGAAGCCTTAGAAGGCTTTGATGCTGTGATCCCACGTATCGGCGCCTCTATTACCTTTTACGGTACCGCTGTGCTACGTCAGTTTGAGATGATGGGGGTATACAGCTTAAATGAGTCTGTCGCCATTAGCCGGGCCCGCGACAAACTGCGCAGCCTGCAGCTGCTGGCGCGTCAAGGTATAGGCCTGCCGGTAACCGGTTTTGCCGACAAACCCGGCGATATCCCCGACTTAATTGATATGGTTGGCGGTGCACCTTTGGTGATCAAATTGCTTGAAGGCACTCAGGGTATCGGCGTAGTACTGGCCGAAACCCGCACCGCAGCAGAAAGCGTGATTGAAGCCTTTATGGGCTTAAATGCCAATATCCTAGTACAGGAATATATCCGTGAGGCCAACGGCGCCGATATCCGCTGCTTTGTCGTGGGCAACAAGGTCGTCGCCGCCATGAAACGTCAGGCCAAGGCCGGTGAGTTTCGCTCTAATCTGCACCGCGGCGGCACGGCATCCACGGTGCGGCTAAGTAAGGATGAACGCAGTACCGCGATACGTGCAGCAAAAACCATGGGCTTAAATGTGGCCGGCGTTGATTTACTGCGCTCTAACCATGGCCCTGTGGTTATGGAAGTAAACAGCTCACCGGGCTTAGAAGGCATAGAAGCGGCCACCGATAAAGATATCGCCGCGCTGACCATTGCTTTTTTAGAGCAGAAAGTGGCCGCGCATAAAACACGGCGTAAACTCAATACCAAAGGAACCGGCTAATGCAAACAGGCAGCAGAGCAGCCTTTGTGCTGGGCAACAGCACTATTCCACCCGGTAGCCGTGCCGTAGTGGATATTCCGTTTGGCAAATTGTATACCCACACTGAGCTGAATATCGGCGCCCATGTTATTCATGGCCGCAAAGACGGGCCTGTGCTGCTGGTTGCCGCGGCACTGCATGGTGATGAAATTAATGGCGTGGAAATATGCCGCCGCCTGCTAAAACTGCCAAGACTGAACCAACTAAAAGGCACCCTGGTAGTGGTGCCGATAGTGAACACTTACGGCTTTGTGCAACAGTCGCGTTATTTACCAGACCGGCGCGACTTAAACCGCAGCTTTCCCGGCAGTGAGAAAGGCTCGTTAGGCAGCCGGATGGCGTTTCAGTTTACCGATAAAATTTTAAAAAACTGTACGCATGCCATCGACTTGCACACCGGAGCTATTCACCGTTCAAATTTGCCGCAGGTGCGGGCCAGCGCAAAAGATAAGATGGCACTGCGCATGGCAGAAGTGTTTAACGCGCCGATTATTATTAAAGCGGCCAGCCGGGAGGGCACCATGCGCGGCACCGCGAACACTCTGGGCATTCCCATTTTATTGTACGAAGCCGGCGAAGCGCTGCGCTTTGATGAACAGGCAATAAATGTGGGCGTGCGTGGTATTTTAAACGTCATGACCGACCTGGGTATGCTACGCGCCGGGCGCAAACGGCCGAACACCAAATCGTTATTTTCGAAAAAGAGCAGCTGGGTTAGGGCTGAGCACGACGGCATAGCACGTTATTACGTCACCCTGGGCCAGACGGTAAAACCGGGTGATATCTTGGCGCATATCTACTCACCCTATTCTGACTTTGAAGTGGCTGTACAGGCCAGCTTTGCTGGTATTGTTATCGGCCGCAATAACCTGCCGTTAGTCAATGAAGGTGAGGCGCTGTTCCATGTGGCTGAAGTCAGCTCTTTGGCTGAAGCAGAGAAAACCCTGGATGCAATAAATGATGAAGTGGATAACGCCATGCCACCGGTGCTGGGCGAAGAATATGGCGTTGTCTGACGCGGTAATAGCCGCCTAGTCTTTTTGCACCACGACATCATAAGCGCTTAACGCCGGCAGCCGCTGCTGCAGCTGTTGCTCTATTTTATCCAGCTCTTGCATGCGCTGGCAAAACAGCGCCGATTTTGCCTCCAGCTCGACAGCCTTGGCGTCCAGGCCCAGATTAATTTTATCTACCAGCTCGCCTACTGATTGCCACTCCTGATTATCACTGCGCTCAAAGTTACTGTCAGAGTGGCGCAATGCATCACGCAGCGCCCCCCAAACGGCGCCGACAGTATGCCGGGCCAGATTATCCAGTTGCGGCTTAAGCTCGCCGTGCAAAAAATAATCCAGCTCGTTCAGACTTTGCGGTGCCAGATAAAAATGCTCGTTAGTACGCACAAAACGCGACATCCACTGAAAGGTCGTCTCGCGCACCAGCTCCCGCCACTCGGCCTGCTGTGCTTTGCTGCCAATACCGGTAAACATCGCCTCAATACTGGACAAACCCAGTTCAACACCGTCTACGGCAATACTAACAATTTCAGGTACAAATTTACGTAAACCCTGGCTGTACTGGAATAACAATTCTGTGTCTTGTGTGGTTAACGTTATCCACTCACCGCGGATAAACAATTGCTTATCGCCGTTGATCTGCACATGGGTACGGTTATTCTGCAAGATGCGGATATGCTCAGGCGCTATTAATACGCCATGTGCAAAAGCCATATTACACTCGGCAGCAGCTAGACTATGGCTACATAACAGCAGGCTGAGTAATACTTTCAGTTTCATGAGTCGGGCCCGATGATCACACTGGCATTAAGTGTACGCCCGACAGCCGCTAAGCACAGGGCCTGATACCGCAGCAGTACGGCCGGCTATCGAAAATATCACAGGAATGGCTCTATCGCCGGGCTGCCATCGATCAGCAATATCTTCGATGGCCCATATTCGCGCCGGCTACGGATCAAATCTTTACCAAAATGCACTTCCACTGCGGAAAACAGTTGCTGACGCGCAACGATTAACGTCGCGTCCAGTTTTTCGCGCCGCTGCGTCTCCAGCAATTTCACATCTTCAATCAATGCCAGCGCAACGTCACGATGCTCTTCAAACTGGTGCTGCAATTCCTGTTTACGGCTTTCTATCTGGGCATTACCTTCTATTTTTTTCAGCTTCTCCAGTTGCTCACGAATATCCTGCATGTCTTTTTTCGCTGCACTGATACTGGTACGCAATACTTCCTGCTTCTGCGCTATAGGGTCTACCAGACGGTTAAGCTCAATTAAAATATTGCTGCTCGACGGCGCCCCCAGATTACCGGTGTAAATACCGTAATCCAGATAAAAATAGCCACCTATCACCTTGCCATTCGGGTTGTCTTCCGGCCCGGCATACACCTTGGCCGCGGCAACGGCACAATGCATCATCTGCTTGTTAATGTAGACATTGCCATCACAGCTTAACCTGGCATATTGGGCAATATTACATTGAATATCGCCCTTCGCTTTCAGTTCAGTACTGTATTGGCTGTCCTTTTCCGCCGTGGCTATCTGATGGCCAATAATAGAACCGCCAATTTTAATGTCGCCGCCGGCTTCAATCAGGGTGCCTTCAACAAAGCCTTTAACAAACACATTACCACCGGCAATCACTTTCATGCCTTCGGTTACATCGCCGTTAACCACCACCGAGCCTTTAAAAATAATATGCCCGGTCGCCAGATCGACATTTTTAACGCTGAACACTTCATCGACAGTGGCCCCATTGTCAATGACCCGGGGCAAACCATCACGCGCAGCGACCAGTAAATCGGTATCGGCAGCCGATAATTCTGCACCTTCGGCCAGATTCCATTCCACTACCTGCCCGGGTACCGCAGCGATAGCCGAACCGGTAACGGTCATGCCATCAACACCCGCTGTCGGAGGATGGCGGCGCATTAAGGTGTCGCCGCTACGTACTGCAGGAATAACACCAAAATCGCGCAGATCGGCTTTTTCTTCAGATTGCACCAAAGGTTTATTGCGCCGGCTTTGCATTTCTGGGATCAGCGGTTCAAAGCGTGAGTTCTCGCCATGTACCACCGGCCTGCCGCGCGCAATCACCAGTTTTACTTTGCTGCCAGGCTCGGCCTTACTGGCATGGCTAACCAATTTGATAATATGCTCTTTGCTAAAGCCAAATACGATACCGGCTTCCTGCGCACTTTTTACCAACGCATTGGCCGAGACCGGCGCGCCGCCCCAGGCCGCAGTAATGATAGCAGCGGCCGACATTTGATCATCGGCAATGTTAAAACTGATCTCGGCATCACGCTTTTCAGCTATACGATATGTCAGCAGTGCGCCTTCAGGCTGCAGCTTTTCTTTAATTTTTTGCTGGATTTGTTGGTACTCTACCAACAAATTGGTGATTTGATCCTGAATAATCAGGCAACGGCCAAAACCGGCGGCCTGCAGCTGGGTATTTACGTCATGCGCACTGAGTGCGTCAAGCGTCACTGGCACGGCTATTTTTATACTATTGTTGTGCTCGGTAAATTGCATAAGGCTTCACACTGTTAATTACTGCACGTAAGCTCAGCTAATGAAACAAATAACCGGCGCAAAGGCAAGCCCTGATTAATACTGCAGGGCCATTTAGCCTGATAATATTAAATATAGTTTTCCTGGTGAATACGAATAAACAAGTCTGTACCTTTTTTACTGTAATCCACTTTATATTCTTTATTATTAATTGCCTGAATAAATAACAGCGTTTTCACTTCGCCAAACACGTCAGAACTGGAAATGTCGACCACCTCCATATAACGCTCTTTGGCTTCTGCGCGGTTGGCAGGAACACTTTCAGTGAACAGTTTAACGCCATGCCGGGTGACAATAATATTTGGATCATCATCATCATTCACCACAACCAAATCTAGCTTTTTGTTTTTGTGGATCAAGGTGTTACGACCGCTAACCAAAAAAGGCTTTTCGTAATTATTCATTTACTACCCTGCTAAACCTGTGATAATGCCAATATTATGATACAGACGGCCCAGAGTGTCTAGGTGACTGTATTTTGTATTAATTGTAGTCTGGCCTGATTAATTTGCCGACATAATTGCTCTGCGTCATGCTCAGCCAGACTTACCGGAATAAACACGTCAAACCCGGTTTGGCTGTTTAACCTTTGCATGCGCCAGGCAAAAGCCGCCTTAATGCCATTATACTGTTGCCGCTTCGTACTAAAATTGTCACCTTCAGCCAGTAACTCACTGGCACACTGACCATCGCTGCAGCCCTGGCGCACAGCGGCAATATACAATGCCCGCTGCTCCGTCATAATCCGCACGGCTAAACGCGGGGGCAATTGTTGCAAAAAGCTGTCATAGTCTGTCAGCCTGAAGGCGATAAACGCCATACCTTGTTGGTTATACTGCGGTATACCACTGTACAGAAAGCCATGCCAAGGCAATACCCAGCTGCCATGGCGGTGCTGATAGCGTACGCCAGCCTTGTCATACTGCAAAAAATATTTTGGCTGCGCCAATTTCGCCCAGCCAGCAAACACACCCAAACCGGCAGCAACTATCGCCAGTGCATGCCAGACAGCCAACTGCTCTAACCACTGTAAACTGAGTAGCAACACCAATAATATGGCGCCGCTGATTAACATCAGGCTGGCACCACCCCGGCTTTCTGCCCCTTGAATTTGTACTGTCTGCATCTGCTTTTGCACTTTGTCACCCCTGTGGGTTTTCGATGACAGGAGATCCGTAAAAGTTCCACAGCCACACTGTACATCTTGCCGTCAATCTGCGCAAACCCATGCGGCTAAATCGACCAACGCCTACAGCATTGCGATAACAGGAAATCTAAACCGCCGTTTCTTCCATACAATAAGGCTGGATTTCTTATTAGCGGTTACATGGGGTTACTGTGGCAAAATTACATTCAAAACTGATCTGGTTTATCCTGATCGCGCTGGCGCTCTTTGTCGGCTATCTGTACTGGGCGCCCAGCCAGCAATCTGAAGCCCGACGCGGTCCGGCCAGTGTAGCGGTAAGTACTGCCAAAGTTGAAACCAAAGCCATGATCCGCAGTGTCAGTTCGCTTGGCACCGGCATTTCTAATAATTCGATTACGCTGATATCCCCCACCAGTGACTTTATTACCGAGCTAAATGTACGCGAAGGCAAACGGGTGCAAAAAGGTGACGTCATTGCCCGGCTGCATGATGTTGAAGAGCGTGCCAGAGTGACCGAGCTGGAGGGCATTTTGGAAGATCAGAAGCGCCAGCTGGCGCGACTGAAAAACCTGGCAACCACCCAGGCCACCGCCCAGTCTTTGTTGGATGAGCAACAAACCAAGGTTAATACCACTTTAGCACAGCTGGATATTGCCAAAGCCCAACTGGCTGAGATGATCATCAGCGCACCTTTTGACGGCTATCTAGGCCTGCGTCAGGTCAGTGAAGGTGCTTATATTAATGCCGGCACCGTGATCACTACGCTGGACGATTTGAGCACCTTACGTGTTGCCTTCAGCGTTGCCGAGCATTATCTGGCCGACATTAAAGTAGGTATGCCACTAAGCGTAACTAACGCCGCTTACGGTGAGGTGCGTTTTAACGGCAAGGTAAGTGCGGTAGATACCCGGCTCGACCCGGTAACCCGCACCGTAACCGTGCATGGCGCACTGCCCAACAGCGATTTACGCCTGCGCCCCGGTATGCTGCTAAATGTCAAACTGGAGCTGGATAACCGCATGGCAATGCAAATTTCCGAAAAAGCGCTGGTACCGCAACAGCAAAAGCAATTTGTGTATAAAGTGGATGCCGACAACAAGGTGCAGCAGGTTGAAGTGACTATCGGCCAGCGCATTCCGGGCTGGGTCGAAATTTTATCCGGCCTGGAAGAAGGCGATGAGGTGGTGGTAGAAGGCATTCAGAAACTGCGCTCAGGCCTGACGATTAACCGGGTCGGAGGTTAAGCATGTGGTTATCTGATACCTCGGTTAAACGGCCGGTATTTGCCAGCGTCGTCAATTTGCTGCTGGTGGTATTTGGCATTGTTTGCTTTAGTATGCTGCCGCTGCGGGAATATCCGGATATTGACACCCCTATTGTTAGTATCAGTACGAACTACCCCGGCGCCTCGGCCGAGATTGTTGAATCGAAAATTACCCAACTGCTGGAAGATCGCATCAGTGGTGTTGAAGGCATAAAAAATATTAACTCTACCAGCCGCAATGGTCGCTCGAATATATCTATCGAGTTTAATGTTGAACGCGATATTGATTCGGCTGCCAATGACGTGCGCGACCGCGTATCGCGGGCCCTGAACAACTTACCGGATCAGGCCGACCCGCCAGAAGTCTCCAAAGCCAGTGATGATGAAGATACCATCGCCTGGTTTGTGTTAAACAGCGAAACCATGACTTCACTGGAGCTGACCGATTATGCTGACCGCTATATTGTCGAGCGTTTTTCGGTGGTTGACGGTGTCGCCCGCCTGCAACTGGGCGGTGCCCGGGATTATGCGATGCGTATCTGGCTGGACCGTGACGCCATGGCATCGCGCGGCGTTACCGTGCAGGATATTGAGAACGTGCTGCGCGCAGAAAACGTCGAATTGCCCGCCGGTAACATTAAATCAGACGAGCGCGATTTTACCGTCCGCGTGATCCGCAGTTATAAAACTCAGGATGACTTTCGCAAACTGGTCATTAAGCGTGGCAGTAATAATTATCTGGTGCGGCTGGGCGAAGTCGCGGATGTCTTGCTTACCGCTGAGAACGAAGAAAGCGAGTTCCGTGGTGACGGCAAAAACCTGCTCGGTATCGGTATTATTAAGCAGTCAAAGGCCAATACGCTGGAAGTTGTGCAAGCTGCCCGGGCCGAGATGGAACGCATTAAGCAAACCTTGCCTGCCGGTACTACCATAGAGCCGGGCTACGATTCCTCACTGTTTATCGCGGAATCGATTAAAGAAGTGTACAACACGCTGGCCATCGCCATGGTGCTGGTGGTGGTGGTGATCTTTTTATTCCTCGGTAATATCCGCGCCACCTTTATTCCGGCGGTAACAGTACCGGTGGCACTGGTAGCGGCAGTCACCGTATTGTTTGCGCTGGATTTTTCAGTAAACCTGCTCACCTTACTGGCCATGGTGCTGGCAATAGGTCTGGTGGTGGATGACTCTATCGTGGTACTGGAAAACATCTACCGCCGCATAGAGCTGGGCGAACATCCGCTGGTGGCCTCTTACCGCGGTGCCCGCGAAGTGGGCTTTGCCGTTGTCGCCACCACCCTGGTGTTAATTTCTGTATTTGTGCCCTTGGTGTTTATGCAAGGCCAGCTGGGTAAGCTGTTTACCGAATTTGCCCTGGCCATCGCTGCGGCCGTGGCGTTTTCCAGCGTTACTGCCTTAACGCTATCCCCCATGCTGTGCAGTAAACTACTAACGCACCAAAAACGCGAAAGCAAGTTAGGCTTGTGGTTACATGCCGCCTTTCATAAGCTTGAAGCCGCTTACCGGCGCCAGCTGGATGTGGTTTGTGCGACACGCTGGCCGGTAATGGTGGTGGTTGCGCTGTGTTTTGTTGCCAGTTATCTGCTGGTAAAACTGCTACCCAGCGAGCTGGCGCCACCGGAAGACCGCGGCACATTTTTCGTTATGATGAGTCCGGCCGAAGGGGCCAGCTATGCCAGCAACAGCCGTAATATGCGCCTGATTGAAGACGTCCTGATGCCTTATTATCAACAAGGCGAGTTTAACCGTTTACTGGTGCGGGTACCCGGCTGGGGCAATAGTGGCGGTGTCGCCATTGTTGGCACCGAAAACTGGCACAATGGCAAGCGCCGTACGCAGGAGCTGATGGGCGAAGTGGGCCAAAAACTGAACGAGATCCCCGATGTACGTGCTTTTACCTTTATGCGCAGTGGCTTAGGTGGCAGCGGCGGCGGCGGCCGGCCCATTCAGTTTGTGTTGCAGGGTAACACTTATGAAGAGCTGGCACGCTGGCGCGATATTGTTATTAGCAAGGCAGCAGAAAACCCGAATATTCTGATGTTGGACCACGATTACAAAGAAACGGTACCGCAGGTATTGGTCGATATTAATACCGAGCGCGCCGGCGATTTGGGTATTTCGGTTGGCGCTATCGGCCGCTCCCTTGAGGCGATGCTGGGCGGACGCCGCGTTACTACCTTCCTCGACCGCGGTAAAGAGTATGACGTGATTATTGAAGGACTGGATGATGACTTCACCGCCCCCGGCAGTATCACGAATGTCTACTTACGCTCTGAAACGTCCGGCCAACTTATTCCGTTGGATAATCTGGTCACCTTACGCGAAGAGGCAACCTCTTCCAGCCTGAACCGCTATAACCGTATGCGCAGTATTACGCTTACCGCCAGTATGGCGCCAGGTTATAGCCTGGGTGAAGCGCTGGAGTATCTGGAAAACATTGTTAAAACCGAAATTCAGGACACGGTAGGCATTGACTACAAAGGCGAGTCCCTGCTGTTTCAGGAAAGTGGCAGCTCTACGCTGATGGTGTTTATTCTGGCGTTACTGATCACCTATCTGGTGCTGGCGGCGCAGTTTGAAAGCTTTGTTCACCCGCTGGTGATCCTGATCACCGTACCGCTGGGATTGGTAGGCGCTTTATCTGGTCTGTACTTTACCGGCATGAGCCTGAACATATACAGCCAGATTGGTTTAGTGATGCTGATTGGTCTGGTGGCAAAAAATGGCATCCTGATTGTCGAATTTGCCAACCAGCTACGCGATGCCGGCGTTGAGTTTAGTCAGGCGATAAAACAAGCTGCCAGCCAGCGCCTGCGGCCCATCGTCATGACCGCCTTTACCACGGCAATGAGCAGCATACCGCTGATTGTCGCCTCAGGGCCGGGCTCAGAAAGCCGGATGGTGATAGGTATGGTGATCTTCTCCGGCGTAGCACTGGCCACCCTGATGACAATCTACGTCGTGCCGGTAACCTATATGGTCATAGCACGCAACACCGGCTCGCCGAAACGGCTGGAGCAAAAGCTGCATCAGCTGGAAAACGAAGCACCGGATGAACACGCTGCAGACGAGGTGCACCCGCACTAGGTGTTCAGCAGTGTGCTGTTAAACATGCTTAATTAAGGCGCCAACCGGCGCCTTAATTATTTGGCTTCGCCCCTATTGGGCACGGTGCCAGTATGCTGGCCTCATATCTGCAGGCGCGGCTTGTACATGGCAAAATCATTCGCGAAAAGATCGATCCAGCGCTATCTTGCGTACTAACAGGCCATCACTATCAGCGACGGCCTAAAACAGGAGTAATACCATGGCAATACAAACCGCCACCTTTGGCGCAGGCTGCTTTTGGTGTATCGAAGCGGCAATGAACCAGTTAAACGGTGTGATAGTGGCACTAAGTGGCTATATGGGCGGTAGCGCCGACAGCGCAAATTATCAGCGCGTCTGTGATGGTGACACCGGCCATGCCGAGGTGGTACAACTGCAGTTTGACGATAGCCTGTTAAGTTTTCAGCAGCTTTGTCTGGTGTTTTTCAGCCTGCATGATCCAACCCAACTGAATCGGCAGGGACATGATATTGGCAGCCAGTATCGCTCGGTCATTTTTTACCATAATGACGAGCAGCGGGACCTTGCACTACAGATAATCAACCAGCTTAGCGCTGAACAGGTATTCGATGCGGCTATCGTCACTGAACTCAGCCCGGCTAGTGCGTTTTTTGTCGCCGAAGAATATCATCAAGGCTACTTTTTACAGCATCCCGGCCAGGGCTATTGCCAGGTCGTGGTAGCGCCCAAACTGGCTAAATTCCGTCAGCGGTATCAGGAGTTATTAAAGCATGACGCTTAGCAGCACTGCGTTTTTACTTTCACTATTAACCAGCGTCAGTGGCATGGTGCAGGCAGAGCAGCAGGTGCCGCTGCGCTTTTGTTTTGAAGACAAACAACTGCTGCCTTACTACGCTGGCGAAGGCGCCCGGGTTGCAAGCCCGCCGGGTGTGACCATTGAACATTTGCAAGCCGCAATTACCGATGTGCCGCAGTTACAAATGCAACTGCAGCGTAAACCCTGGTTACGTTGCCTGCAGCTATTGCAGCAAAATAAAGTAGATGCGCTGGTGGCTACCTACGCCACATCGCGAACTAACTTCGCCGTGTTTCCAATGCGTCAGGCAGGTGTTCCGGATGCCAATCTGGCACTTAGCCAGCATGCCACTTGCCTGGTGCAACGCTCGGGCGATAACCTGATGCAGCGCCTTAATGCTGGAGTGGTTATTGCCAGGCCACTGGGCTATGTTACGCCGGTGTATCCGCAAGGAGTGAATATCGTAGAAGTGCAATCACAACAGCAGGCCTTTAAGCTGGTACAAGAAGGCAGAGTAGACGCCACCACCAGTCTGTGCGAAGTAAACCACGTGCCTTTGCCGTCATATCTGAGCACAGCGTTACAGGTGCTAAGGCCGCCGCTGTACCGCACCACTGGTTATCTGGTGTTTAGCAAGGCATTTTATCAGCAACATCCGGCTCTGGCGCAGCAGTTATGGCAAGTACTGAAACAACACCGTCAGAGCGAACGGTATTTTCAGTACCTGCAAGCAGAAGAGCAACAACCGGCCAATGATCTCCCTTAGCCAGCCACGCGGCTACTTTGCTAATGTGGCGTATAACTCAGGCTAAGACCAAAATTGATCCCTGCCGTGGCATAGCCGGCACTGCTTTGATAGTGTTTATCAAACAGGTTATCTACTTTCGCCCGCACGGCCAGTGTTTGACTCCACTGATAGCTGCCGCCGAGGCCCCACAACGTAAAACCACCTAAATCACTCACCGGTGCAAAAGCGCCCTGATAGGTTTCGCTTTGATAATCCGCACTGACGAATACCGACCAGGTATCTGCATCATACATACCGCGCCAGTTAATGCTATGCTCAGGCCGACGCTCCAGCTTAAAACCAGTGCTATGGTTTTCGCTATCCAGCCAGGTATAGGCAACGTCAGTACTCAGTTGTTGCCATTGTTGTTTTACACTGAACTCAACGCCGCGAATACTGGCTAATAGCACGTTTTCTGCCTGCTCTACGCCCTGAATTAAATTAGTCACATCGCGATCAAACCAGGCCAACTGGGCTGTGTGTCCACCACGCTGGTACGTTAATGCCACCTCGTCAGAAATTGACTGCTGCGGCTTTAAATCAGGATTGGCAAAGCCGGGGTAATACAGTTCGTTAAAGCTTGGCGCTTTAAAAGCCGCGCCCCGACTGACGCGCAGCTGCCAGTGCTCAGACAATTGATAGCCGCCTGCCAGTTGCCAGGTGTTATTGCCACCATACTGATTGATCAGATCGCGCCGCACTGTAGCTTCCAGTTGCAGCGCCGCTTGTTGATAAGTTAAACCGGCAAACAGCGCCCGGTTTATCCGGCTGTCCTGTTCAAAGTTTGGCGCGGCCTTGCTGACCTGCTCCTGATACCAATTCACCCCCGCCAGTACATTAAGCGTATCAGTTAATGCTGTCGCAGCCTGATAGCTAAATTCGTCACGTTCGGTATTAAACGGGCTGCGTGAATCAGGGCCAAAGGTTGCTTCACGGTCAAGGTTGCGGCTTAGCTGTGCCTGATGCTGCCATTGCCCGTACTGATGCTGCCAACCCAGCAGATAAGCACGGTTCAATGTATCGGTTTCATCTTCACTGCCCCAGGCAGTGTCAAACTGATAAAAACCCGAGTTAACATCAGCCTGCGCTGTTACTACCCCCAGCGTGGTCTGATAATCGGCCGCCAGCTTAATAAACTTCTGGTTGTAGCCATCTTTATCAGGGTCCAGATCTTCGCGCACATTAAAGCCATCTGCCCGGCTTACCCCCGCAGTAGCACTTAACCGAAGCGCCCCGGAGTTGTGGCTGACACTCATGTCTGTTGCCGCCTGACCATAGCTACCCATACTGGCATTCAGTTCAACCCCGGCCGCGCGGCGGGTCGTAATGGCAATAACACCCGATAACGCATCTGAGCCATACCAGGCCGCGCGTGAGCCGCGGATCACTTCAATGCGCTCGATCAGCTCCAGCGGCAGCATCGCCAGCGACTTATAGCCTAACGTCGCGGAGCCGCTGCGCACGCCATCAATCAAAACCAGTGTATGGCCGGTATTACCACCGCGAATATATACCCCACTACTTTGGCCACGGCCACCGTCACGCGATAAGTTAACACCAGGCAGTTGCGCCAGCAGTGCTGGTAAATCATTGGCCTGGCGGGCGACAATCTCATCGCGCTGCAGCACTGTCACACTGGCCAGTACCTCTTGCTGTGGTGTTGCCGTGCGGTTGGCGTAAATACTGATATGTTCGATGTCCTCAGCATAGGCTGAGCAAAAACAGGATGCGACCATCAAGGCCGCTAAAGCAGGTTTAAACATGTAAGCTCCAACAATGTGCCCACCGCACATCTGACAAGTTAAGGAATTTTTTCTGGCCGGTCTCCGGGCTGACAACCTGCTTGCGCCTGTCTCCGCCTTCCCATCTTGCGACAGTGGCTGTGGGGACAGTTCAGTTGTTTACCGTTGCGGGGGCAGCTCTGGCTTTACACCAGATTCCCGTTTACCTGCAGTGGCCTGCAGCACCTGAAAAAGCGGCTCCCTGTTGGAGCCGCGAGCAGTTTACGCTGAAGCGGCTAAATGTCAATAGCCGTCTGGATAGCTAAATATGCTCTACTGCTAGTCGCGGAAGTTTTTAAACTGAAATGGCTGGCCCAGATCAGAAGTGCGCACCAACTGCATTACCGCCTGCAAATCGTCACGCTTTTTACCGGTAACACGCAGCTCTTCGCCCTGAATGGCCACCTGCACCTTAATATTACTGTCTTTAACAAGCTTAACGATTTTCTTTGCCATGTCTTTATCAATGCCCTGCTTAATGCTGACATGGCGCGTGATAAACTTACCGTGACGCTCTTCTTTTTCAATTTTGAAACTACTGACATCCAACTGCAACTTGCTGGCTTTAGTCGCAAAAATATCGAATAACTGCATCACTTGCTGATCCGCTTCAGCAGTCAGCTCAATTTGCTCTTTGTTTAGCTCAATCTTGGCGTTAACACCGCGAAAATCAAAACGGGTTTCAAGCTCCCGCTTGGCGTTTTCCACCGCGTTTTTAGCCTGGTTCATATCAATTTCCGAAACAATATCGAATGAAGGCATGACAAGTCTCCTTTGCTTAAGCCATTCTGTCTGCTGGTGATTATAACCAGAAAACTGTTACAATCCGAGCGACTTCTGGATCGGGGACTCGTTGTGTCGCAAGCTTTTTATCGCAGGTTGTGTCTGCTGTGCTTTTTATTGGCTACCGCAGGTTTTTTAGCTGAACTCAGTGGCCATAAAATTGGCGGCGGTTTCGCGCATTTAGATAAAGTGGCGCATTTTGCTATTTTTGCGGTGCTGGCGGCCCTGTTGTGGAAAGGTTTTAAACTTAAAGCCCTGACCGCCTTTATAATATTGGGTGGTTATGGCGGTGCCATTGAACTGGTACAGGACAACTTTACCCGCCGCAATGGTGATTGGTGGGATTTACTGGCGGATATTGCCGGCGTAGTCAGTTTTTATCTGGTGCGGGCCCTGTGGCACAAAATACGCCCACGCAGCCAGCGTTAAACTGGACTATCGTTGGCCAGGGCGCTATTGGCGCACTGGCGGCGTGTCACCTAAAACAGGCCGGGTATCCGCTCAGCCTGTGGCTGCGACAGCCTCGCCCACTACAGATCCACTTTGCCGGTCAGCAGTGGGAATTCTCACCGTCTGACAGCGCCATTGACGCCGTACTGATACCGGTAAAAAGCTATGCGCTGCTTGATGCCGTGCACCAGCTGCTACCGCACCTCAGTGCTCATGCTCAAATAGTATTAAGCCATAACGGTATGGGGACCATCGATGCGGTGTTACCTTTATTGCAACCTGGCCAGGGCTTATGGTTTCTCACCACCACCCACGGCGCTTTAAAGCAAGGTGCCAGCTTACAACATACCGGCAAAGGCCAAAGCGTATTAGCCGCGCTAAACCGTGCGGCCGCGCCCTATTGTCAGGCCGTATTGCAAGCAATGAATGCGGCGCTGGGGCCGGTTACCCTGACAGAGGATATTACGCCGTTTTTATGGCAAAAACTGGCAATAAATGCCGCGATAAATCCACTCACAGCGTTGTATAACTGCCGCAACGGTGAGCTGCGACAAACACAATTCCAATCCACGCTGGCAGCGGTATTACAGGAAGTCTGCCAGGTGGCCAGCGCCTGTGGCGTGGCATTGGACGAAGCCCAGCTGCAGCTCAAACTGCAGCAGGTGCTTAGTGCAACGGCAGAAAATTATTCATCTATGCAGCAGGATATTGCCCATAAACGCCGTACCGAGATTGACGCTATCACCGGCTATGTAGTACGTCAGGCGGCACGCTTTGCTATAGCGGTACCGCACAACAGTGCACTGCTTGAACAAGTGCTGCAACTACAGTTAAAGCTGCAATCTTAAAGGTTAAGGCCGGTATACCGCCACATTGCTAAAGCCTTGCTCTTGCAATACCACGGCCTGCAGACGGCTCATGACACCACGCTCACAGTAGCAGTAATAGTGTTTGCTCTGATCCAGCGCAGCAAACTGCGATGCCAGGCGGAAAAACGGCAGTTCAATCACCTGATGGCCGTCTACGCTTAGTGGTTTAATATCGGTTTCTTCCGGACTGCGGATATCCAGCACGATGGCGTCTTTGGGAAGTTGTGCCAGCTCGGTTACCACATGGGCCTGTTGCTCCGCCTGATAATCAATAGTGCGGATATCCAACACTTTGGCCGAACTGACGGCGTGTTCTAACACGCTAAAATCAAACTGCTGCTCACTGGCTAACACTTCAGATAGCACAGCATTGACCGTCGGCTTCTTCGATATCACACCGCAGTATTCCGGCATACTTTTAGCGATATCTTCAGCGCCAATCTTGCGCGCCAGATCAATAATTTCCTGTTTGTCCTGATAAATCAGTGGTCGCAGGATCAAGGTTTCGGTTACCCGGTCTATCACACTCAAATTGGTAATGGTCTGGCTGGATACCTGGCCAATACTTTCGCCGGTAACAATGGCTTTAATGCCTAAGCTTTCTGCCACACTGCTGGCAGCACGCATCATCATACGTTTTAATACTACGCCCATTAAACCGTTGTCGATAGTTTCGAGGATCTGATCAACCACAGGGGCAAAATTCACACTGACAAATTTTACCTTGTGCGACAGGCTATATTTCTGCCAGATATGAAATGCCATTTCCCGCACCCCGGCTTCATGGGCGGCGCCACCTAAGTTAAAAAATAAATAGTGGGTGCGCAGGCCTTTACGGATCATCAGATAACTGGCCACCGCCGAATCATAACCGCCAGAGATCAGTGACAACACATCTGACTGCGATGGCAGCGGAAAACCACCCATGCCCTGATGCACCTGCCGCACCATGATCAGTAAGTCTTTTTTTATTTCCAGCGATACCACCAGATCCGGCTTTTTCAGCTGCACCCGGGCACTGCCGACATGCTGGTTTAAGCCACCGCCAATATAGCGCTCGGCTTCAATCGAGGTAAAATCATGATTGCCGCTGCGCCGTACCCGCACACTAAAGCTTTTATGCTCAAGTTGCTCGGCATAAACGGCCAGCACCTGTTCAAAAATATCATGCAAAGAACTAAACCGGCTTGATTGCATTTCAGCAAAGGCAACAATGCCGGGAATACATTGCAGCCGCTCTATCATACGCTGGCGTAATGTAACGTCATCGCTGTCACAGCGCACGGTAAGATGATCAAAATTATTGCTGACGGCAACCCGGCTATCCACCTGCAACAAAATGGTTTTCAGGTTGCGTTCCAGCAGCAGGGTCTGGCGCTTGCGCACCGACTTACTTTTAATGGCAATTTCAGGGTGCAGTTTTATTAAAAATTCAATCATCAGACACAAGCACAAGTTAGCAGGAAAAAAAGTGGCGCAGATTATAGCGGATCTGTCTGCAAAGACCTAATCTGCGCACTATTTAGCGGTTAATTCCCGGCTTACTGTGCAGGCGGTTCCAGGCTGATGGGCTCTGACTCTTTGGCTTTACCCTGCATAATCGAAATTTCAACCCTGCGGTTACGCCGCCGGTTCAGTTCAGTGTCATTCGGCACCAAAGGCTTAGTATCAGCATGGCCAACCACCACCAGGCGGGTGCGGTCGAACCCCGGTGCTCTGATCATTTCCGTCGCCACCGACACCGCACGTTTAGCCGATAAGTCCCAGTTATTGCTGTGCAGTTCATCAGAGACCTGAATATCATCGGTATGGCCAGTTACGGTGATTTCCCCGGGCACATCGTTTAACAAGCTGCCAATACGCTGAATAATGGGTTTAAAGCGCGGCTGTAAAAACGACGAGCCTGACGGGAAAGAGCCGTTCTCACGAATACGGATAATAATTTGCTGGCCCAGCGATTCCAGTTCAATAGCACCGTCAACAATTTGCTTTTCCAGCTGCTCAGCCAGCTTTTTAACCATCTCGTTGGTTTGGTCCTGCTGCGCTTGACTCTCGCCTTCAGCAGCGGCTGACTCGCCATCCATCACTTCTTCGGCATTACTTACCGACTGGCCGCCGCTTAAATCTTCACGTTGCTCTTGCCGGCCACCGGCCGAGTCTTCTTCACCGGCCTGAAACTCGATTACCTGCTGAGTAATTTCCATCGTTTGCTGTTGCAGGGTTTCAATCGGCGTTGGGTCGGGCCGGCCGGGACGAAATTCCATAGCAATAACACTGGTGCCCTTAGGAATATCTTCTACTTCTATTTTATTTTGCACACCAAAGGCAAATTTCATTGAACCGGCAATCTGCTTAAACTTCAGCACATCCATTTCAGAAAACGCCAGTAGCAATACGAAAAAGCACATCAACAGCGCCATTAAGTCGGCAAAAGTTCCCATATAAGCCGGCAACCCCGGCGGGGGGCATTTGCATTCTTCTTCTGCTTGCTCGCTCATGCTTTACTCCGCTGCCGGCTCACGTTTACCCTGCGCCAGATAGTTGCGCAAAATGCCTTCAATCACTTTCGGGTTCTGGCCATCCTGAATGCCTAAAATGGCATCCAGGATCAGCTGATTATTCTGCTTTTCTTGTTGGTTGCGGATCGCCAGCTTATCAGCCAGCGGTATCGCAATAATATTAGCAATAAAAGCGCCGTACAGCGTTGTTAATAAGGCGACGGCCATCGCCGGGCCTATGGCTTTAGGATCATCCATATTCGACAGCATCGCCACCAGGCCAATCAGGGTACCTATCATTCCCATCGCCGGCGCCACATCACCCAGGCTCTTAAAAATGGCAATGCCGGTTTCGTGCCGCTTTTCGGTCAGGCTAATATCCTTTAGCAGAGTCGCCCGCACCACATCCGCGTCATGGCCATCTACCAGCATATTTACGCCCTTTTGCATAAAGGCATTCGGTATTTCCGCCTCTTCCAGTGCTAAAAAGCCTCCCTTACGGGCTGAATCGGCCAGTTGTACCGCCTTTTCAATCAGCTCTTCCGGGGCTTCAATTTTAAATATAAAGGCTTTGGCGGCCACTTTACCGGCGCCGAAGAACTGCCCCAGCGTAAACTTAGAAATGACAACGAAAATAGAGCCACCAAACACGATAAGCACCGACACCGTATCGGCAAACATGCCGGGCGCACCGCTACTGCCCAGGATCATCGCCATCACAACAAAACCTATTGCACCTAACATACCGACCAGGGTAGCTAAATCCACTTTATTCTCCTTAGTTACAACACTGCAGCGTCCGCTATGCGTTTAAGTTTATCTCAGACGATAGCTGTTTATCGACAAAAGCGCGCAATGATTAAGTATAAATTACATGAAATTATCAATTTAGCCTTTCACATCCGCTTTCTGATTGACCATAATAGCCTGCTAGGTTACCTTTGCGCACACTTTTGTGGGGGTGGTATGAGCAAGAAAAAAGCTGATTTAAGTCAGTTTGAACAGACGTTATCAGAGCTTGAACAAATAGTGCAGCAACTGGAACAGGGCGAACTATCACTGGATCAATCGCTGCAGCAGTTTGAGCGCGGCATTACCCTTGCCAGGCACAGCCAGCAATTACTGCAAAGCGCCGAGCAAAAAGTCCAACTATTAATGCAGCAACAGCAGCAAGAAAGCCTGTTGCCTTTTGAACCAGAACAGGAAAACTAAGGTGTTGCCACTAAACCTGTCGCATTATCAACAGCGGGTAGAGCAGTATCTGCAGCGGGTGCTGACACAGCTGCCAGCAACAGATAACCGGTTACTGGATGCCATGTCGTACAGCCTGTTATTGGGCGGCAAAAGAGTGCGCCCCTTTTTAGTGTACAGTTGCGGCACTATGCTCGGTGCCAGTCTGGATGATTTAGACGGTCCGGCCGGCGCACTTGAAGCGCTGCATAGTTACTCGCTGATCCATGATGATTTACCGGCGATGGACAACGATGACCTGCGCAGAGGCAAACCAACCTGCCATAAAGCCTTTGATGAAGCCACCGCCATTTTGGCCGGTGATGCACTGCAAACATTGGCCTTTGATATTTTAGCCAACCATCCTTATCAGCAGGTACAGGCCAGTGAAATCGTTGCTATGCTGCAAGGCTTTGCCCGCTCTGCCGGTTATGCCGGTATGTGTGGCGGCCAGGCGATAGATTTGGCACAAACCAACCAGCACACCAGCCTGGCACAGCTGGAAAGAATGCACCGGTTAAAAACCGGTGCCTTAATTGAAAACGCAATCGAACTGGCCTGGCTGTGCAGTCCAAAGCGTCAGCTGGACGACAAAGCTAACCTGCTGAGTTTTGCCCGCGCCTTAGGGCTGGCTTTTCAGGTGCAGGATGATATTCTCGACATTGAAAGCGATACCCAGACCCTGGGCAAGCCACAAGGCTCAGACAGTAAGGCAAATAAATCAACTTACCCGGCGTTGCTGGGTCTGGACCAGGCTAAAGCCAAAGCCCGACAATTGTATCAGGATGCACTGAACGCTCTGGCACGCTTACCGTATAACACTGATGAATTACGCGCTTTTGCGCAGTACATTATCGAACGCAGGTTTTAACACAGGCATGGATTATGGCGTTAGATATTAACGATTACCCGCTTTTAGCGCAGGCTAATCTCCCCGAGCAGCTGCGTCAGCTGCCGCAAGACAAGCTGGTGGCACTCAGCGACGAGTTACGCAGCTATTTATTACAGAGTGTCAGCCAAAGCAGCGGCCACTTTGCCTCAGGCCTGGGCACGGTAGAACTTACTGTAGCGCTGCATTATGTCTATAACACGCCGTTTGATCGGGTGATATGGGATGTGGGCCATCAGGCTTATCCGCATAAAATTCTGACCGGCCGCGCCGAGCGGATGCACACGATCCGCCAGAAAGATGGCTTGCATCCGTTTCCGTACCGCGAAGAAAGCGAATACGATGTATTGTCCGTGGGACACTCCAGTACCTCAATCAGTGCCGCTCTGGGGATGGCCATTGCGGCACAGCAGGCGTGCAGTAACCGTAAGGTCGTGGCCGTGATTGGCGATGGCGCTATTACTGCGGGTATGGCATTTGAGGCGCTGAACCACGCTGGCGAAGTACGCCCGGATATGCTGGTGATACTGAACGACAACGAGATGTCGATTTCGGAAAACGTCGGTGCCTTAAACCGCTATTTCGCCCGCATCTTGTCCGGCAGCTTTTATACCAGCCTGCGTGAAGGCGGCAAAAAAATCTTAAGCGGTGTGCCACCGCTGCACGAGCTGGCCAGCCGCGCTGAAGAACATTTTAAAGGCATGGTGACACCGGGTACCTTTTTCGAAGAGCTGGGCTTTAATTATATCGGCCCGATTGACGGCCACGATGTGCTGGGCCTGGTCGATACTATTCGTAATATGCGAAACTTAAAAGGCCCGCAACTGCTGCATATTGTAACCAAGAAAGGTAAGGGCTATGCCCCGGCCGAAGCCGACCCTATTGGCTATCATGCGGTGGCTAAATTTAACCCGGAGCAAAACAAGCAACCGGCGAAAAAAGCCAGCCAGCCCAGTTTTTCCAATATTTTTGGCAACTGGATTTGCGATATGGCGGCCGAAGACGAACGCTTACAGGCGATTACGCCGGCCATGCGTGAAGGCTCGGATCTGGTGCGGTTCTCCAAAACCTTTGCCAAACGTTATTTCGATGTTGCCATTGCCGAGCAACACGCCGTGACACTGGCAGCCGGTATGGCCATTGAAGGCTTAAAGCCGGTAGTGGCCATTTACTCCAGCTTTTTGCAACGCGGTTACGACCAGCTTATTCACGACGTCGCCCTGCAAAATCTGGATGTGTTGTTTGCTATTGATCGCGCCGGCGTAGTGGGCGCTGACGGCCCAACCCATCAGGGTGCTTTTGATATTAGCTTTATTCGCTGCATCCCCAATATGGTGCTGATGGTGCCGTCTGATGAAAATGAATGCCGGCAAATGTTGTATACCGGCTACCAGTACCCGGGCCCCGCTGCCGTGCGTTATCCGCGCGGCAGTGGCACCGGCATAACGCCGGACAGTGCGATGCAGTTACTGGCCATAGGTAAGGGCCGGGTAGTGCGACAGGGTGAAAAGCTTGCTATTCTGGCCTTTGGCCCACTGCTCAGTGCCTGTCAGCTGGCCGCTGAGCAACTGAATGCCACTTTGGTCGATATGCGCTTTGTTAAACCACTGGATGAGGCCTTGCTGCATAAATTAGCCAAGCAACATAGCCGGTTTGTGACAGTGGAAGATAACGCCATTATGGGCGGCGCAGGCTCAGCGGTGAATGAGTTTATCGCCCGCTCAGGCCTGGCTGTACAATGCCAGAACCTGGGCCTGCCAGATCATTTCATTAAACACGGCAGCCAGCAGGAAATCTATACCGAGCTGGCGCTGGACAGTGACGGCATTCTGGCCAGCATTAACGCTCAGCGTTAATGAAATATTCGCCTGCCCCCGGTAGTGCCGGGGGCGGTTCAGATACTGGTATTTTTCAGCACAAAATGCGCCAGGCCTGCGGCTAATAATCGTTCGACCTGGGCTTCAATATGGGCGGAGTCTTCAAACTCAAAGGCATCGACCTGCTGATCAAATTCAATCGTCGCTACGCCATTCTTGCCGGCATGTTTAACATGGTACAACGCCATCTCGGCCAGCTGCAGTGAAATTTCCCAGTTAATTAACTGACCGCCCAACAGGTTCAGCGGATAAATAGAATAGCCTACTGAGCAGCTTAAACGGGTACGGTGACCATCGGGCAAACTAAACACGGTATTACCGACCAGCTCATTCAGACGATAACTAAACTGCTCGACCAGTTCAGTTTGTATATCACGCAATACCAGCACAAATTCTTCGCCGGCAAAGCGCACGACATAATCTGAACCGCGGGTTTCGCGGATCAATAAGCCGGCAACCTGCTGAATACAGCTGTCCCCTGCACTGTTACCATATTGATCATTTACCTGTTTAAAATTATCCAGATCCAAATGAATCAGCGCGACACATTTACCCTGCGCCAACATCGACTCGCGGTTACGCTGAAAATGCTCAATATCTTTGGGCAGTTGTTCAAACATAAAGCGGCGGTTGCGCAGGCCCGTCAGGCTGTCTTTATGGGTAAGCAGCACCAGCTGCTCGTTCAACTCATTTAGCTTAAGGTTGCTGTTTTCCAGCTCTTGAGTGCGCTGGCGTACCAGCCGTTCCAGCTGTTGACGCTGATATACGGTGTTGCGCCGCATCAGCCACAGCACCCCATACAAACAAAATAGTGCCAACAACAACCAAAGCCCGCGATAAATCAGGGTTTCATCAAACCGTTTTGGCACTATCAGCTCCAGTTGAGTCGACTGCGCATCTTGCCAGGCTTGATTATCAAATCGGCTTTGCAAACGAAAGATAAAACGGCCCGGCGTCAGGTTGGTATAAACGGCCTCGCGTCTGTCAGCCACCTCATGCCACTGCTGATCAAAGCCTTGCAGCTGATAACGAAACTTTAATGCCGCCGGTTTAACAAACTCTAGCGCCGAATAGCTAATCGTCAGGTTACGATCATCCAGTTCAAGGACCAGCCGCTGACGTTGATTATTGATGTTATACCAGTGCTGCCCCTGCACATTTTTAATCACCGGCTGCACAGTGCGGTTAAACTTATGCTGCAGTTGTGTCGGCACCGCTACCAGGCCTTTTAGCGTTGGATACCAGTACTGTTGCTGCCAGTAAGCGACTTTGGCATGGCCAGCCCCGTTGCAGCAGCGGCCCGGCACTGTGCCCAGCTGACGGTCATAGGGGCCCAGCACTTCCTGTGCCAACACAGCGCCGCTGTTTAACTGCGCCAGTGCTTCTGGCTTAACGCGAAAAATGCCCTTGTTACTGCTGATCCACAGTAAGTCCTGCGCAGCATCAAATGTCAAACTGACCACAGGGCTTTGGGTTAAGCCATTGCCGGTATGCCACTGCAACCATTGCTGCTGTTTGGCAAAGCGGACAAAAATGCCATCATCCAGGGTGGCCACCACCACAGTGCCGTCCGGCAGAACTTGTAAGGCCGTGATATAGCTGTTGTACAGCGCTGTACCGACTCCCAGCCGGGTTAAACCTTGTTGCTGGTATTGATACAAACCACGGGTGGTGCCAAACACCAGCTGCTGCTGACTATCCTGCAAGACGGTAATATTGCGTGACTCCAGCTCATCATTCAGCGCAAAAGGCCGTAAGGTATCATCGCTAAAATGATACAGGCCCATAACGCCACCAATCCAAACACCGTCGGCGGCGTCGGGCTGCAACACACGCACAGTAAAGCCAGCTAAATTAGCAAACTGCGGCGTTAATCCGCGCTCACCGCGCTGATAGCGCTGTACACCATCGTCAGTCGCCAGCCACATTTGTTGTGCCGACGGCCAGTACACATCATAAACGGTACTGGCGCCCAAGGCGCTGGTATCAAGCAATTGCTGATATCCCCCTTCGGCATTTATCTCACCAACGTCAGACTGGCCGGCAATTAACAGGGTGTTGTCCGGCGTCACCGCGACACTGCGAATAACGGGATCAGCTTGCTGCGGCACAACACGGCGGATATGGCCGGCTGAAGCGCGATAGATGCCATCACTGAAACTGGCCAGCCAGATGTTTTGTTCTTTGTCTTCAAAGATGTCACTGAACCAGGGATAACTGCCCAGCTCATCACCGGTGATGTGCTGCCAGTCTTGTCCGCTGTGTTTATGGAACAGTTTACGGTGCGCCGAAATCCAGCTATTGCCGCGGCTATCGCGCAGCAGTTTATAGACGGCGGTGTTGCTCTGATCCGGTAACTGACATTTCTTGACTGTGCCCTGAGCATCCAGATGATAAAAACCGGCTTCGCCGGCGATATGTAAGCCATTTTCGGTCCAGTACAAATCATACACCGGGGTCTGCATCAGCTCCGCAGGTAACACGAAGCTCTCTATGTTACCTTCAGTGTCAAGCCGGTACAGCTTTTCAGCACTGGCAACCCAAACCTGATTATTAACCAGTTCTAATTGGCTTACCTGACCAAGAATTTGTTCTACCCGGCTGACTTTGCCATCGCGAATACGGAACAACGAGTCTGCAGCCACCCAGATTTCACCGGGTAAGACTTCCACTATCGCCGTCACTTCCGACAGGATCTGATAGCGGTCAAAGGTGAGTGTGGCCGGATCAAAACCAGATAAGCCTGCCTTGGTGCCCACCCACATATAACCACTGCTATCAGCTAATAAACGGGTAGTTACATTACTGGCTAAATGCCGCTGCGTTTCTCTACTAAAATGCTCAAACTGTACGCCATCAAACCGGTTTAAACCGTATTGCGTGGCCAACCAAATGTAGCCCTGAGCATCCTGACTCACGGCACGTACCGAATTGCTGGCCAGGCCGTCGCTGCTGCCCCAATGCTTGATGTCGAAATCGTAAACAGATTGCTGGGTATAAGAGAAACAGGCAAAAGAGCACAGCAATAAAAGCAACAGTAAGGTGTGTTTCATTGCGCGGCTCCCGTCCCTGAATAACGTTAGTTCAAAGGTAAATAAGGCAGTAACAGGTGCAGCACTGCCAGAGTGGCAATACCGGCCGCGATATCATCAAGCATAATTCCCAGGCCGCCATGCACATGTTTGTCCAGCACACTGATGGGCCAGGGTTTTACAATATCAAACAGCCGGAATAACACAAACCCCAGCAATAAGGTTTGCCAGTGTAACGGCAGCCATAACAGGCTAATGCCATAACCGATAATTTCATCCCAGACGATGGCTTTATGATCATGCTCACCGATATCGGCTGCGGTTTTGCCGCATAAATAAACCCCCAACACAGCGCCGGTTAACACAAAACCCAATAAATAGCTGTTGCCTAACCACAGTAACAGCGCAACCAGCGGCACCGCGGCCAGAGTACCAAAGGTACCCGGCGCCTTGTTAGCCAGGCCACTACCAAAGCCCAACGCGAGAAACTGATACCATTTTTTCAGGTTAAACTGAACTGTACTCATGAGAAATGCACAAAGCCCTGATGTTGATAGTCTAACAGCTGCTCGCCCTGCTTCAGTTCCAGCTTACCGGCCACGCCGGTAATGCGCCCGATACAACTTAAGTTAATGCCGTAGGGAGACAACAGCACGTCAAGTGAACCCCGCCGGGCTTCAGGCACGGTAAACAGCAATTCATAATCTTCACCACCAGACAATGCTAACTGCGTCGCGGTTGCGTTATCGCAGCTATCTTTTACCGCCTGCGATAAGGGTAATTTGCTGACATCAATACTGGCGCCGACGGCAGAGCGTTTTAATATATGTTGGATATCGCTGTACAGGCCATCGGATAAGTCCATCGCGCTGCTGGCAATATTTCGCAGTGCCTGCCCCAGCGCTACCCGGGCCGATGGGTAATGAAAGCGTTGCAGAATATGGGTTTGGTGCTTTTTGCTGACTTCATGCAAGCCCTGGCACAACTTCAAGCCTAATGCCGCATCGCCCAAAGTGCCGGTCACGTAAATATAATCACCAACCTTGGCACCGCTGCGGGTAATGGCTTTACCGCGCGGGACTATGCCTTTGGCCACCATCGTCAGGCTAAGCGGCCCTCGCGTGGTATCGCCGCCAATCAGCTGACAATTATAGTACTCAGCGGTTTCGTGCAAGCCAGCGCTAAAGGCGGCTAACCAGGCATCATCTACTGTTGGCAAGGTCAGCGCCAGTGATAGCCAGGCAGGCTCTGCCCCCATCGCTGCCAAATCGCTAACATTGACCGTAACCAGTTTATGGCCAAGCGCACGCGGGTCGTCGTCAGGATAAAAGTGCGTGCCAACCACCATGGTATCGGTCGTCACGACCAGATCGTAGCCATCACGTACCTGCAATACGGCACCATCATCGCCGACACCAATGGCGGCATCGCTGCGCTGAACGCCACATTTGGCAAAATAGCGGGAAATGAGTTCGAATTCACCCATAAAACTAAGAAGCCGGCTAATGCCGGCACTCCTTTAACTTGGACGCAGTACGCGAACGGCTTTGTCCAGAATGCCGTTAACAAACTTATGGCTGTCATCAGCAGCAAAGGCTTTAGCCAGCTCTATCGCTTCGTTGATGATCACCTTGTAGGGCACATCAATGCGGTACTTCAGTTCATAAGCCGACACCCGTAAGATGGCTTTTTCGACAAAATCAATTTCGTCAAATGGCCGATCTAAATAAGGTTTTAGTGCTTCATCCAGCGTAGCGTGGTTTTTAACCACACCACGCAGCAAGTCCTGGAAATAACCTACGTCAATATGCTTAACGTTGGTTTCCAGCAACAATTGTTGTTCAATATCTGCAATCGGGTTCTGGCTAACATGCCAGCTGTAGATCCCCTGTACTGCAAGTGACCGCGACTGACGACGGGCATTAGGTTTCATGTGTGTCTCTTCCTGTTACAGCTTGGCCAGCAGATTAACCATTTCCAGCGTTGACATGGCCGCTTCGCTACCTTTGTTACCGGCCTTGGTACCGGCGCGCTCTACCGCTTGCTCAATACTGTCTACCGTTAATACGCCAAACGCGACCGGGATATCGTGCTGCATCATGACCTGAGCAATACCCTTAGTACATTCACCGGAAACATATTCAAAGTGCGGTGTTCCGCCACGGATCACGGCGCCTAGCGCAATAATGCCATCATACTTTTTGCTGGCTGCCACCCGCTGCACCGCCAGCGGCAATTCAAAAGCACCGGGTACACGGATCACAGTAATGTCCTGCTCAGCCACATTGCCGATACGCTGTAAGGTATCAGTGGCGCCGCTTAATAAACTTTCAACAATAAAGCTGTTAAACCGCGCTACCACTAACGCAAACTTTTTACCGTTGGCAGAAAACCCTGCTTCAATCACCTGCATACGTTGCCCTTAAAATCTGACCGCTAAAAATTAGCCGTGCATAATAGCACAACAGTGCGCAAACCGGCATAGTCTTTCTGGCTCACTGTTGCGCTTCATGTTATCAAGTTACCGTTGTTACTCGCTAACGTAGTCCACCACTTCCAGGCCAAAGCCCGACAGCGCATGGTATTTTTTCGGCTGGCTAAGTAAGCGCATTTTTTTAACCCCCAGACTGGCCAAAATTTGTGAGCCGACGCCCACATTGCGTGAGGTACCGTTCCAGGGTGTAGTGCGCGGCTTTTCACCTTTATCTTCAGCTTCAAAGCCCTGCACCGTGTGGATCAATTGCTCTGTCGTTTCGTGTTTACCCAGCAGTACTAAGACGCCACCGTCTTTAGCGATGCGCGCCATTGCAGTATGCAGTGGAAAACTGCGGTTGGCTGCGCGGTTTGCCATCAGCAAATCACTAAAAGTGTCATGCAGATGCACCCGCACCAGCGTCGGCTGCTCCGGGTTTATCTCGCCCTTTACCAGCGCAAAATGAATTTGGTTATCAATGGTGTCTTTAAAGGTTATCAGCTGAAAATCACCGACTTCGGTCGGTAACTGGCAACTGGCGACCTGTTCGATCGTGGTTTCATTTAAATTACGGTATTCAATTAAATCGGCAATGGTGCCAATTTTAATGCCGTGCTTTTTGGCAAACACTTCTAAATCTGGCCGCCGCGCCATAGTACCGTCGTCATTTAAAATTTCGACGATCACCGCCGCCGGCTCAAGGCCTGCTAACCGGGCTAAATCACAACCGGCTTCGGTAT
The DNA here is from genome assembly GCF_011634895.1 of Rheinheimera pleomorphica. Classification (GTDB taxonomy): domain Bacteria; phylum Pseudomonadota; class Gammaproteobacteria; order Enterobacterales; family Alteromonadaceae; genus Alishewanella; species Alishewanella pleomorphica. The sequence continues at coordinate 98,791 of NZ_SIRR01000005.1, forward strand.
GACCGGCGCGCACCAGTACACCACCGTCTTGTGCCATCAGCGGAAAAATATGGCCAGGCTGCACGATATCGGCCGGACGGGCATCACGCGCCACGGCGGCTTTTACAGTGCGGGCCCGGTCTGCTGCCGAAATGCCGGTCGTTACGCCTTCAGCCGCTTCAATTGACACGGTAAAGTTAGTGGCAAACGGCGATTTATTGGCATCCACCATCAGTGGCAGCGCCAGTTGGCTACAACGCTTTTTCGTCAGGGTTAAACAAATTAAGCCGCGGCCATAGGTGGCCATAAAATTAATCGCTTCAGGCGTAACATAGTCTGCCGCCATCACCAGATCGCCTTCATTTTCGCGATCTTCATCGTCCATCAGCACCACCATTTTGCCCTGACGGATGTCTTCGATAATTTCAGCAGGAGTATTCAGTTGCATAACAGACCTTATTTATAAAAAGCCACGCTGCGACAGCAGCGCCAGACTGACTCCGCCGGACGCACCAGCGTTGTCTTTGTTCAGTAGCCGTTCGAGATAACGGGCAATCAAATCGACTTCAAGGTGAACCTTGCTGCCCACTTTCAATGCGGCAATAGTGGTGTGTTGTGCCGTGTGCGGCACTATGGTTAAACGAAACGCATTCTGACTCAGCTCATTGACAGTCAGGCTGATACCATCCACCGTAATGGAGCCCTTAGTAGCAATGTAGCGCGCCAGCTGCTTAGGCAACGCCAGCCAAACCTGCCAGGCACGGCCACTTTGCTCCAGCTTCACCACCTGACTAACGCCATCAACATGGCCACTGACTATGTGCCCGCCCATGCGGGTACTTGGCAGCATCGCCTTTTCCAGATTAATCCGCTGCCCGCGCTGATAATGACCGAACAAAGTATGCGCCAGTGTTTCAGACGACACATCAGCGTCAAAACTGCGCTTACCCAGCGCCGTCACCGTTAAACAGACGCCGTTACTGGCGATACTATCACCAAGCTTAACGTCGCTAAAATCCAGGGTTTCGCTGACGATAGTCACGCTGAGATCATCACCATGCGGGCGGATGGCACTGAGCTCACCTGTGGCTTCAATAATACCTGTAAACATCGGTTATCCTTGTTACATGCCTTAGCCTAAAGTTGCCGTCAGGCGTAAATCCGGCCCGACCATACGCACATCGCGCCAACTAAGTTCGGGTACCTGTGCCAGGGCGCTAAATTGGGGTAACACCGCCAGTGGTTGTGCCGTGTTACCCAGCAGCTTGGGCGCTAAATACACGATCAATTCGTCAACCAGTTTTAATTGCAACAAAGCGCCGGCCAGGGTTGCACCGGCTTCTACCCACAGAGTGTTTATCTGCTCGCGCAAGGCTAAATGTTCCAGTAACAGGGGTAAGTCAAACTGCGCCTGCGCGTTAAGTGGGCAATGAATTTGTCTGGCAATATTGGGGAGCTGCCGGTTGTTTTCAAGCTTGCTGACACACAGCAGCACTTCTCCGCCGTCAGCAAACAGTGCCAGTTTATGATCCAGGGTACCATTGCGATCGAGGATCACTCTTTTGGGCTGACGTAACTGGCCGCTTTCCAACCGTTGCACCTGATATGGCAGTTGTTCAGCACGCAGGTTTAATCTGGCGTTGTCTGCCAGCACTGTGCTGGCGGTAGATAAAATGGCACAGCTTTGCGCCCGGTAATGCTGTACATCGGCGCGCGCCGCCTCACTGGTTAACCATTTACTGTCACCGTTGGCCAGCGCCGTGCGGCCATCTAAACTGGACGCCAGTTTTAACTGTACATAAGGGCGTTTCAGCTCCATCCGGCTTAAAAAGCCCGGGTTCAGCGCTCTGGCCTGCGTTTCCATTAGGCCAACATCGACCTGGATACCCGCCGCGCGTAGCATTGCCACGCCCCGCCCCGCCACCTGCGGGTTGGGATCTTGCATTGCCACCACCACCCGGCTGACACCGGCGGCCATCAGCGCCTCAGCACAGGGCGGCGTGCGGCCATGATGGCTGCAGGGTTCCAGCGTCACATAACACGTCGCCCCTTGCGCCGCGCTACCGGCTTCGCGTAAAGCGAATACTTCAGCGTGGGGCCCGCCAGCCTGCAGGTGATAGCCACGACCTATTACACGGCCGTCTTTTACCAACACGGCACCAACATTCGGGTTCGGGCTGGAGGTATAGCGGCCAAGCTCAGCTAAGCTTAGCGCCTTCGCCATAAAGGCGCTGTCGGCAGCGCTGAACATCAGGCTTTTTCTCCTAAGCGCGCAATTTCTTCACCAAATTCACGGATATCCTTAAACGAGCGATATACCGAGGCAAAGCGCACATAGGCCACTTTATCTACCTTCACTAACTCGTCCATAATCAGGTTACCCAGCAACTGGCTGCCAACCTCGCGCTCGCCGGTCGCGCGCAACTGCGATTTTATTTTATTGATCAACTGCTCTATCTGCTCGGTCGATACCGGGCGCTTTTCCAGTGAGCGTAACAAACCACTGCGCAATTTATCTTCGTTGAATGGCTCGCGTGAGCCATCACGCTTTATAATGCGCGGCATGACCAGCTCAGCCGCTTCAAAGGTAGTAAAACGTTCATGGCAAGCCAGGCATTCGCGCCGGCGCCTGACCTGGTGGCCGTCTGCCACCAGCCGTGAGTCGATTACCTTGGTATCATCTGCATTACAAAACGGACAGTACATAATTCATATCCTGCTAAGCCTGGCAACAGCGCTATAAAGAAAAGCCAGATAAAGAAATGGCCGCAACAGCGGCCATCATAGCACTTAATCCGTGTTTAGGCATAAACCGGGAAGCGGCTGCACAGCTCGCCGACCTGGCTACGTACTTTATCAATCACTGCCGCATTGCCGCGACTGTCCAGTACATCACAAATCAGGTTTGCCACGCTGCGGGCTTCGGTTTCGCCAAAACCACGGCGGGTAATAGCCGGGGTACCAATACGCAGGCCAGAGGTTACAAAAGGCGAGCGCGGGTCATTGGGTACCGAGTTTTTATTGACGGTAATGTGTGCCTGTCCCAACCAGGCATCCGCTTCTTTACCGGTGATGTCCTTGTCAATTAAATCCATCAGGAACAAGTGATTCTGCGTACCGCCAGAGACGATTTTATAACCGCGCGCCATCATCGCATCACACATGGCTACGGCGTTTTTCAGTACCTGCTGCTGATAGACTTTAAATTCAGGTTGCAGCGCCTCTTTAAACGCCACGGCTTTGGCGGCAATAACATGCATCAGCGGGCCACCCTGGCCACCCGGGAATACGGCAGAATTAAGTTTCTTCTCAATTTCTTCGTTTTTACGTGCCAAAATCAAGCCACCACGTGGCCCAGCCAGCGTTTTATGCGTGGTGGTGGTTACCACGTCTGCAACCGGTACCGGGTTAGGATACAGGCCTGCCGCAACTAAACCGGCAACGTGCGCCATATCAACCATCAGATAAGCGCCTACTTTGTCGGCGATATCGCGAAAACGCTGCCAATCAACAATACCGGAATACGCAGAGAAACCGGCAATAATCAGTTTTGGCTTGTGCTCCAGCGCTAATGCCTCTGCCTGATCATAATCAATCACACCGGTTTCTGGGTGCAGACCGTACTGCACGGCATGGTACAGTTTACCGGATGAGCTAACATGCGCACCGTGGGTTAAGTGACCACCATGCGCCAGGCTCATACCTAAAATGGTATCACCGGCATTTAACAGCGCTAAGAATACTGCAGAGTTAGCCTGAGAACCCGAGTGCGGCTGCACATTGGCGTAGTCCGCGCCAAACAACTCTTTAGCACGGGCGATGGCTAAATCTTCAGCAATATCAACATATTCGCAGCCACCGTAGTAACGCTTGTGCGGATAACCTTCGGCATATTTGTTGGTCAGCTGAGAGCCTTGCGCTTGTAATACGCGTGGGCTGGCGTAGTTTTCTGACGCAATCAGCTCAATATGCGCTTCCTGACGGTCAGTTTCTTGGGTTATGGCTTGCCATAATTCCGGGTCGAAATCGGCAATATTCATATCACGCTTTAACATGCTCTCTCCTGGTGCGGCTTGCACGCCTAGTCTAAAAAAATGCGGTACGGTAAAACGGGCTGATAAAAATTGGCCGCTATTCTACCGCTAATTTGCGCTTTATGCACTGCGAATTTAGACATCTAAATGTCTAAATAAAAATTAACCACCGCGCAGCTGTGTCACAGGCTTTACAACAGGCCAACACCCTCCTAATATACTGTATATATAAACAGCCAAGGCAAGGCTATGCGTAAAATCATACATATTGATATGGATTGCTTTTTCGCCGCAGTGGAAATGCGTGATAACCCGGCTCTGCGCCATGTTCCAGTCGCCATTGGCGGCTCCCGCCAGGCACGCGGCGTCATCTCCACCTGCAATTATCCAGCCCGCGCTTTTGGCGTACGCTCAGCCATGCCAACCGGTCAGGCACTGAAGCTCTGCCCACAGCTGACGCTACTGAGCGGCAATATGGATAAGTACAAAACGGCCAGCCGGCAGATCAGGGCCATTTTTGCCCGTTACACTGAGCAGATAGAGCCGCTGTCGCTGGATGAAGCTTATCTGGATGTCAGCGACTGTACGCTGTTTCATGGCAGCGCCACCCGCATTGCCGAAGATATCCGCCGCAGTATCTTTGCCGAAACCGGCCTTACCGCCTCTGCCGGGGTGGCGCCGAATAAGTTTTTAGCCAAAATTGCCAGTGACGAAAACAAACCCGATGGCCTGTTTGTCATTACACCGGGCCAGGTTGCAGATTTTGTCAAAACGCTGCCATTAAAACGTCTGCCAGGGGTCGGCAGCAAAACAGCTGAACGCTTAAGCCAGCTTGGGCTGCACAGCTGCGCCGATATTGCCACGGCACCACTGGCGTTGTTAGTCAAACATTTTGGTGCCCAGGCCGATAGCCTGCTAAAGCGTAGTCAGGGCATAGATGAACGGCCGGTGTGTAGTAATGAGCAGCGTAAATCGCTTGGTGTAGAGCGTACGCTGGAGCATGATTTAGTGAAATATACCGAGTGCGTCGAAACCTTAAGCCAACTACTACCGCAACTGCAGCGCCGGCTCGAGCATTACAGTAACACGGCGGCAGGGCGCATGACGCCGGTACAAAAAGTAGGCGTTAAATTAAAGTTCAGTGATTTTCGCCAGACCACAGTGGAAAAACAGGGCCAACCCCTGCAACTGGATAAATTATTGCCGTTACTGGATGAAGCCTGGCAGCGGCGGCAACAACAGGGCGTACGCCTAATTGGCCTGCAAATCGGTTTTAAAACATCGGCATTGCAACAACTGGCTTTACCCTTTTAACGGCCGATATTCCGGGAAACCATTTCGCGGGTTCCCAATAACAGAAAACCGGCAAATGCCGGTTTTATGCAAGCCTGGCCGGAATTATCCGATAACAGTTACGTTCTCAGCTTGTGGGCCTTTTTGGCCTTCAGTTACTTCAAAAGTAACTTTCTGACCTTCAACTAAAGTTTTACGGCCGGTGCCATTAATAGCGCGGAAGTGAACAAAAACGTCCTTACCACCTTCACGCTCCAGGAAACCGTAACCTTTCTCTTCGTTGAACCACTTAACTGAACCGGAAATTAACTGTGACATAACACTCTCTTACTTTAACTAAATTTGCCAGCTCGCTGGCGACTTAAATATTACCGGCCATATCTGCTAGCTAGTATATATTTTCGCCCTCATTATCAGTTAAGCCATATAAGGGGTCAATAACCTTGCCTGCTGCAGTGCAAATATTTCTGCTCTGGCCGTATCAGCAATATGAGCCACACTACTGATAACCCTGTTATTGTTGCTATGTTTAACAATAACAACTTGAGTGTAGCAGCAATAATGCTGAAAAAATAATCAGCGTAAAATTTATTTTTGCTTACGCTTAACCGGTGCCATACCATCATCACCGCCCTGAAAAAACTGTGGCCTGGCGGTGCTGGTTTTAGCTTTAGGCTTTGTTGGACGTTTAGCGCCCACGGCTTTATCCACTGCCCGCTTTTTCGTTGCCGCCGCAGCAGGCCGCTGTTTGCCATCAAAACTTGCTGCTAGGCCATCAATAACACTGAAGTCGACAGGCTGGCGCAAAAACGCTTCAATCCGCTGCAGTGCTGCAATATCTTTTGGCCCCACTAACGAAATGGCGGCACCTTTGGCTCCGGCTCTGCCGGTACGGCCAATACGGTGAACATATTCTTCGGCATGTTTGGGCAGATCAAAGTTAATAACATGAGACACCTGCAGTAAATCCAGGCCACGTGAGGCTAAATCTGTGGTTACCAGTACCTGATATTTAGCGCTGGCAAAAGCCTGCATCACGCTGTTACGACTGCTTTGCGACAGCTTGCCGCTTAAGCCCACTGCGGTTTTGCCCAGCGATTGGCACAACTGCGCTAAACGTTCAGCATCCTCACGGGTGGCAGTAAAGATAATCAGTTGATTAATATCAGCTTGCTGTAAAAAATGCTGCAACAAGGCTTCTTTATGCGTTAAATGGTCGGCCAGATAAAATTGCTGGCTAATATCCTGATGCTGCTGATACGAGGCGCCAATTGCGACCCGGTACGGATTTTTCAGCAGCGCCAGTGCCAGTTCATCCACTTCAGCGTGATCCAGTGTGGCCGAAAACAACAGAGTCTGCCGTAGCCGATGGTCGGCAGCTTTATTGATAATGGTCAACTGTGGCATAAAACCCAGATCAAGCATGCGATCGGCTTCATCCAGGATCAGCATTTCCAGGCCATTAATAAAAACCGATTTATGCTCAAGGTGATCAACAAAGCGGCCCGGTGTCGCCACGATAATATTGGGTTCACGCTTTAACAGCTTTTCCTGATCGTTAAAGTTCTCACCACCAACAATGAGTGCAGACGTCAGTGGCGTGTTGGCAACAAACAGTCGCAGCTGGGCATACACTTGTTTTGCCAGTTCACGGGTTGGTGCCAGGATCAATGCCCGGGCATCGCGCTTTGACAGCGGCCGGCTTTTCAGCAGACGCTGCATCATTGGCAGCAAGTAGGCCAGGGTTTTACCGGAACCGGTTTGTGACGACACGATAAGGTCGCGTCCCACCATCACCGCCGGTATGGCTTCCTGCTGAATATCAGTAGGTTTAACAAACCCCAGATGCTGTACCGAACGCAATAAACGCGGATCGAGCGATAAATCATGAAATGGCAAAATGAACCTCATCAACCTTAAATTACCGCTATATGATAACCGAAGCTGGCTATTTGGGTTAGTTTGATTTCGATTCTGTGTCGCTTTGCGTTACTATAAAGCTATTATTTTAACCGCTAACCAACGCATCATCGATCAGGGTTAACCATGAGTAATGCATTAAAAGAACAACTGCTTAAAGCTGGCCTGGCTGACGCCAAAAAGCTCAAAGCGGTTAAAAAGGAAAAACATCAGCAAAAAGTGCAGGCCGGCAAAAAGCAGCAGGTGGTAAACGAAGCCAGTGTGCTGGCTGAGCAGAGCCGCCAACAACAAATTGAACGTGACCGCTTATTAAATCAGCAAAAGCAGGCACAGCTGCAACAAAAGGCTATAGCGGCCCAGGTCAGACAGCTTATCAATAACAACATCATCAAAGCGCAGGGCGATGTGGCTTATAACTTTACCGATGGCAAATTGGTAAAACGGCTGTATGTGAACAACAAACTGCATGACGAATTAAGCCGCGGCTTGTTAGCTATTGCCAAACAAGACGAGCAGTATTTCCTGGTACCGGCTGCCGTGGCTGAGAAAATTCAGCAGCGGCAAAGCGATAGCATCATAGTGCTGAACGTGAAACAGCAACAACAAGACGAAGATGATCCTTACGCCGACTTTAAGATCCCGGATGATTTAATCTGGTAAGCGGTTAGCAGAAAAGTGACATTGACGATGACGACGCAGCTGGCATTAGCCAGCCTAAATCAGATGAGTCAGCTACGCAGCTGGTTTCACAGTGCCGCTGAGCAACAAAGCTGGGGCGGCGATAACTTTGACTACCCCTGTAATGACGCCCGCTTTTTAGAGCTGTTATGCCGCTCTGGCACCCAAAGCTATAGCCTGCTGACGCCAGATGGCGCTGAACTCCTCGGTTTTGGCCAGCTATGTGACCGCTTTGGTTGTCATCATCTGGCCCGGTTGGTTATCAAGCCTGAATACCGCGGTCAGGGCCTGGCCAAAACACTGATTTTTGCCTTAATCAGCCAGGCATTAAGCCAACAACGCCGCGACATTTCTCTTTATGTCCACCGTCACAATACCGTTGCGTTGCAGTGTTATCAGACTCTGGGTTTTATTATCGCTGCGCCACCCGAGCAGGAGAATACACGGCTTTATTTTATGAAACTTGACGCAGACAGCGCCCTTGCGGCCGCCCGGCGCTATATACAACAAGCTTAATCAGCCTGTTGTCTGGCACTTACCCCTTTTACCGATTGCGCAAAAGCGGGGTTTAACTGCCATTTGGGCCTGATGGGCGTCAGGGGCAGCTCACGTTTGCGTGCAACGATAAGATAACTTGAAGCAAAGTAACTCAAATGCTGCTCAGCCCATTGTTTGACATGGCCGGGGCGATAATCGCGCGATAACATCGCAGAGCAGAAAAAGCGCTGTTCGGATAACACTTCAAAGCCAACCAGATGCAGCCAGTCTTTAATCCGTGATGCCGAAAAAAACCGGCCCTGCCATGGATAGCGCTGTTGCAGCGCTGGCCAGTACTTCAGTATGCCAACCAGACTAATGGGATTAACACCGGTTAATAGCAGATAGCCATCGGCGCGCAATACCCGATGCGCCTCGCGCACCACATGGTGTGGGTCCGGCGTAAATTCCAGGCAATGGCTTAACAGCACCGCATCTACACTGTGCTCACTAAACGGCAGGGCATCAGCTTCGGCGTGTAACATCACATCCTTGCCATAACGGCCAACATTAATCTGATGGCGTATCTTGCAACCGCTGGTATCAAGCTGACAGCTCAGATCACCCACTTTTAGCAGATAGTAGCCAAAAATGCGCTGCCACCAGGATGTTAGCTCACTGGCTATTGCGCCCGACAGCGCGTCCCCCTGATTAAATTGCTGCCATTCAGAGGGACACCGCCGGTCTTTTTCGCTTAACGCCGGTTTCATGCTAAATTGTGCCTTAGTTTAATCACGGTAACTGCCATTATGTTTCAGATTACACCCATACCAGCCTTTGAGGATAACTATATTTGGGCACTGTGTCAGCCTGATACGCCTTATTGTTTGGTCGTCGATCCGGGTGATGCTGATGCTGTACTACGTTTTTTAACGCAGCATAACAAGCAACTACACACTGTGTTAATCACGCATCACCATCACGACCATACCGGTGGCATTGCCCGCTTAGCCCAGCAATTTCCTCAGCTAAGGATCATAGGTCCTGGCGCTGAGCAGCAGCGCATCGACGGCCTGACTGAACAGGTACAACAAGGTGATACAGTGCACCTGCCTGAGCTTAACCTGCAATTTAACGTCATAGACGTTCCCGGTCATACCCTTGGGCATATTGCGTTTTATTCAGCCCCGGTTTTGTTTTGCGGTGATACCTTATTCAGCGCTGGCTGTGGTCGCCTGTTTGAAGGCAGCCCGGCACAGATGTGGCAATCACTGCAAAAGCTGGCCGCCTTGCCGGACGACACTCAAGTGTATTGCACCCATGAGTATACCCTGGCAAACCTGAAATTTGCTTTATTCGCGCAACCCGACAATGCTGAGCTGGTCAGTTATGCCCGGCATTGTGCGCAGTTAAGACAACAAAATAAACCAACTCTGCCAGCTCTGCTGGGCAGGGAGAAACAAATTAACCCGTTTTTACGCTGTAATAACAAACTGTTGCAACAGCACTGGCAGCAAGATAATGCTTTGGCGCTCTTTACGGCGTTAAGAGCAGCAAAAGATCAGTTTAAAGCCTGACTTGCAATCGTGCAGCGAAACGGTAACATTCGTATTTTTAGACGTGGAATGAAGTAATGTTGATAAGAATTTCTGCTGTGGCTGCGGCCGTTTTACTCGCCGGTTGCGTAAGCAATAATACGTCTGACGCAACAATTCCCCAGCCAGCAACGACAGCAGTGTCGTCAGCAGATTTTCATAAACAGGCGGCCAGCGCTGAACAGATTGCTAACCGGCTGTGGTATCAGGGGCAACTTCCCGACAACGAGCCCCCCACTCCAGATGCCACAGAGCTGGAAGATTTGTGGCAACGCATACAGATGCAGTTGAGCTTTCACGTGCCGCAAACCCGGCCCATCGTCGAACAACGCAATTTTTACAGCAGCCATCAGGCTTATCTCGACCGCATTGCCAACCGCGCCCAACCCTTTCTGTACCACATAGTACAGGAAATTGAGAAACGCGGCATGCCGCTGGAGCTGGCGTTATTACCTATCGTCGAAAGCGCTTTTGACCCTTTTGCTTACTCACATGCTGCAGCGTCCGGCATGTGGCAGTTTATGCCGGCAACCGGCAAACGTTTTGGTTTAAAACAAAACTTCTGGTACGACGGCCGTCGCGATGTGATCGCCTCAACCCGTGCCGCACTGGACTATCTGCAATACCTGCATGACAGATTAGAAGGCGACTGGCTAAATGCCATTGCCGCCTACAACTCTGGTGAAGGCCGCATCCTTAAAGCCATTAAGCGCAACAAGCAAAAACGCTTACCTACCGATTTCTGGTCACTGGACCTGCCGGCTGAAACCACGGCCTATGTACCAAAACTGTTAGCTCTGGTCGATATTCTAAAACGCCCCGATGATTTTGATATCGTCTGGAAGTTTATTGCTAACGAACCCAAAATTGACGTTATCGAGGTGGGCAGTCAGATAGATCTGGCCATCGCAGCGGAAATGGCCGGCCTTAGCGTATCAGAGCTACAGGCACTTAACCCCGGTTTCAACCAGTGGGCAACCGATCCGGACGGCCCGCATTATCTGGTACTCCCCAAACAGCACAGCGCGCAATTTAACCAGCAGCTGGCGCAGACCCCGAGCCAGAACTGGTTGCGTTGGCAACGCTATACGGTAAGCAAAGGCGACACTTTAGGTAAAATAGCCAAACAGCACAGTACGAATATCAGCGCTATTCAACGCATTAATAAATTAAATGGCAGTACTATCCGGCTGGGCCAGCACCTGTTAATACCGGTGGCGGCGCAGGACGACAGTAATTACGACTTAAGCGCGCCAAACCGCATAGCTAAAGCACAACAACAGGTTAGCGGCACTAAGTTGGCCTATACTGTACAGCAGGGTGATACACTGTGGGATATCAGCCGTGAGCATAAAGTTACTGTGGCACAGCTGGCGAAATGGAATGGTATAGCACAGCGCTCAGCGCTGAAGCCCGGGCAACAACTGCTAATCTGGCAACAGCCTGATCAGAAGGTAACGGCTGGTGTTTCCCGAACGGTGACCTACAAGGTACGCAAAGGCGACTCGCTGGCACGTATTGCACAACGGTTTAGCATTAGCATTGCCGATATAGTGAAGTGGAACAACATCAACACTGACAATTATTTACAACCCGGCCAACAGTTAAAACTGGTGGTCAATATGACTCAGGTTTAAGCTAAAACGGCTAATCAAAGGAGCCGACTGATGAAATACTGGTTGCTGTGCAGTTTGCTGTTGATTAGCCCTTTAAGTGTTGCGCAGTTTGATATTTCCGGTGAAGGTACGGTGTTCCTCAGCAATGGTAAAAGCCAGCCCTTTGATTTTGGCTTCAGCTATTTTCGCCAGGATGGCCAGTACCGCTTTATTGTCGGTCGCTACAGCCTGATGGTGCCCTCAGTGCCACAAAAATACTCTTTAGCGCTGATTCTGCAAGACGATAAGCAAGTATGGGCATCTGACTTTATTAACGAGCCGATTAATGGCTTCACCCTGGAACTGGACGGCCATGAACTGGCGTTGTACCAGGACACCTCTGCCGTTAAAGCTAAGGGCCATTTTGTGCTGGAGTTAAATGGTGAGCGGTTTTATTTTGATCGCGGCCCCGCTCAGGTAAACTTTCTGTTTACCGAACAAGGCATTAAAGAGGTGCGGGTGGAAGGCATGTTTAAACCGACAAAGTAACCGCACGGTTTGCACTGTTACTTAAACTCTTTTTGCAGCTGCAATGCCGGCACAGCACCTGAGGCAATACACAGCAGAGGCGCTCCCAGTGTGATCCACCAACCTAGCTGTAAATTGACACCATGCCACCAGGCATATAAGGCGGCTGTCAGCTGAAATACTATGCCAAACAGCCCTAAATAAACCAAGGCCCGGTTTAACACCCGTTTGGGCCAACATAACTTCATCGTATCAACCTGTTATTAACTGAGAACCTTCGGTTATCCGGACAGCTTATCTTATTTGTCCGTCATCCATTTTTGTACCGCCGACACTAATTCATCAGGATGAAATTTAGCGATAAACTGATCGGCCCCCACTTTTTTCACCATCGCTTCGTTAAACACCCCGCTTAGCGATGAGTGCAGCACAACATGCATATTGCGCAGCAAAGGATCGGCTTTAATTTCAGCGGTCAGGGTATAGCCATCCATTTCTGGCATTTCAATGTCTGAAATCAGCAACGGCACCTTGGCTGAAATATCGCCGCCTAATTCAGCCGCTTTGGCGTTTAGCCAGTCCAGCGCCAGCTTACCGTCATTAACCAACTCAACTTTAATGCCAATCGACGTTAGTGCCCGCTTTACCTGATTACGCGCCACAGCCGAGTCATCCGCCACTAACACAATTAAGTCGTCAAAATCGCGTTCGGTTGCTTTGGTCTTTACATCTTCACTCACATCTTCGTTTACCGGTGTGATCTCAGAGAAGACCTTTTCAACATCAATAATTTGCACCAGCTTGCCGTCTATTTCGGTGACCGCGGTAAGATAATGCCCTGCGCCAGCTCCTTTGGGCGGCGGCAAAATCTGGTCCCAATTGGTGTTGACTATACGGTCGACACCATTGACTAAAAAACCCTGGGTATGGCGGTTATACTCCGTCACCAGAACATAGGCGGTAGACAAATCTTCTATACGTTTACCACCGGTAGCCTGGCTTAAATCAATTACCATTACCGGCACGCCACGCAAATGGGCAATGCCCCGCACATGTGGGCTTGAACCTGGCATTTCGGTCAATTCAGGACATTGCAGCACTTCGCGCACTTTAAACACATTTATGCCGAAGGGTTGCGCGCCATGTAAGCGAAATAACAACAGCTCGAGCCGGTTATTGCCTACCAGGTTCGTGCGCTGGTTTACTGCCGCCATCAATTTACTCATAGTGTGCTACCCCTGAGCCCGCTACCGGACTAACCAATGATTGATGCCTATAAACAATACTACAGCATGTTGCCACAGGCTGCATAAGAAAAACAAAATACAGCTTAAGCATAGGCGAGGTTTAATGCTCGTCCAGAACCTATTAACCTTTGTCGACATTAACCAAAATAAAACCGGCTGCGTTAGCAGCCGGTGATGTTACTGGGCGTCAGGTTGTTGCTCGGGGGCGGCCAGCGCAAAAGCGGCCAGTTGCATACAGTTATGGTATACCGCATTAATTGTTGGGTAAGGTGTCATATCCAGTGCAAAGCGCTGGGCGTTGTACACCTGCGGTACCAGGCAAATATCAGCCAGTGTCACGGTATCGCCAACACTATACTGGCCAGCACTTTGCGCTAAACGTTGCTCCAGCGCCGTAAAACCGGTGCTTAACCAGTGCGTTATCCACGCCAGCTTTTGCTGCTCTGTTAACGCCAGCGGGCCGGTCAGGTACTGCAGCACCCGCAAATTATTCAGCGGGTGAATATCGCAGGCAATATCCAGCGCCAGCGCCCGCACTTTAGCTTTAGCTGCGGCAGCTTCGGGCAACAGGGCTGGCTCGGGGTACGTATCATCCAGATAGTCAATAATCGCCAGCGATTGGTTCAGACTAAGATCGCCATCGACTAAGGTAGGCACCAGCTGCGCCGGGTTTAGCGCTTTGTAACTGTCGCTATGCTGCTCACCGCCGTTTTTCACCAGATGTACCGGCAGGTTGTCAAAGCTCAGCTGTTTTAAATTCAGTGCGATGCGCACCCGATAAGCGGCAGATGAACGCCAGTAGCCATAGAGTTTCATGGTTATCCTTGATACTTCACTACTTGCTGGTCAATAGCACCAAAAATGCTATTGCCCTGCTCGTCCAGCATTTCCATGCGGATAGTGTCGCCAAACTTCATAAATGACGTTGACGGCTTACCATCACGGATGGTTTCAATCATACGGATCTCGGCAATACAGCTGTAACCTACACCGCCCTCTTCCACTGAGGTACCGTGATCAGTACCCTGCTTATTCGACACCGTGCCCGAGCCAATTATAGCGCCGGCACCCAGGTTGCGGGTTTTCGCCGCATGCGCCACCAGTTGGCCAAAGTCGAACGTCATATCGACACCGGCATTAGGTTTACCAAACAACTTGCCGTTGTAAGTCGATAGCAGCGGCAAATGCACCCGGCCGCCCTGCCATTTATCACCGAGTTCATCCGGCGTTACTGCCACCGGACTAAAAGCCGATGCCGGCTTCGATTGAAAGAAACCAAAGCCTTTGGCCAGCTCATTTGGAATAAGACCACGCAGTGATACATCGTTTACCAGCATCAGCAAACGGATTTTGCTACGCGCCTCATCGGCGCTGCACGCCATAGCAACATCGTCGGTAATGACTGCAACTTCGCCTTCAAAATCGATACCGTAATCTTCGCTTACCACTTCAACATTATCTCGCGGGCCAATAAAGTCGTCTGAGCCGCCCTGATACATCAAAGGATCGGTCCAGAAACTGGGTGGCATTTCGGCATTACGAGCTTTACGCACCAGCTCTACGTGGTTGACGTAAGCACTGCCATCAGCCCATTGATAAGCACGTGGCAGCGGCGACTCACATTGCACCTGATCAAAGGCCATTTCGCCATCAACTTTGCCGCTGTTCAGTGCCTGATATACCTCTTCAAGCTTTACACTTAACTGCACCCAGTTATCCAGCAGTTGCTGCATCGTCGCCGCCACTGTCGGCACTGCGACACAACGGCTTAAATCACGGCTGACTACCACCAGCAGACCATCACGGCTGCCATTTTTTAAACTTGCTAACTTCATGTTTTATCCTTAACCAAGCGTGCTCAGGGTTTTACTTTCCAGCTGTTAACGTATTCCGGGTTTTCGGTGGCCAGCGCCGCCTCCCCCATTTCCAGCGCATCGCGGGTATCGAGCATTACCGCTACTTCGTCGGTAAACTTCTTGCGGTACTCCAGGCCGGCCTGAAACGCTTTCGGGTGCGGGCCATGGGTAAAACCGGCCGGATGGAAAGTCACCATACCTTTTTCGATATTGTCGCGGCTGAAAAAATCACCGGCATGGTAAAACAGCACTTCATCATAATCATCATTGTTATGATAAAACGGCACTTTTAATGCACCCGGGTCGCTTTCAATCGGCCGCGGCACAAAGGTGCACACCACAAAGCGCTGCGCGACAAAGGTGGTATGCGCCGATGGCGGTAAATGATAGCGATGACTCATCAGCGGGCGGATATCACGCCAGTTAATACGCATTACCGCTAAATCGCCGTGCCAGCCAATGGCATCCAGTGGATTATAGGGGTAAGTAATCACTGACACCTGACCATGACGTTTTACCTCAACCTGCCAGCTGTCTTCGCTGTATTGTGCTTTAAAGGCGTCGTTAATTTTCGGTGTATCCAGCATCGCAGCATCAAAAATAGCATGGTTACCTACCAGCCCCTTTTCCGGCAGCTGATAGCTGTCGTTGGTGGCTTCAATCAGTAGGATAAACATCGGCTCTTTTGGCTCTAAACGCCACATGGTGGAGCGCGGGATCACAATGTAATCACCGTCGCGCACTGACATATGGCCGTAGTCGCAGTAAAGCTCAGCACTGCCTTCATGGATAAACAGCAGCTCATCACCATCGGCATTACGCACCAATTTGCTCATGCTGTCAGTTAAGCGCCAGGTACGCATTTTACAATGCGCATTAAATAACAGGTTTGGCACCGCCCAGGGCGAGTTAGCATTGTCTTTGCCAATCTCGTTAAAGTTAAACAGGTGCGGCCGAAGCGGCCCCTGCCAGTCGGTCCAGCCGGTCGGCGCATGGCGATGATGAAAGTGCGTCGCCGGGCCAAAAAAACCGCTACGACCGGTTTCGCGCTCATAAATCGCCTGCTCAGGAAAATCAGCATGCGCCTGACGTGATACATCCCCTTCCTTTAATGGAAACGATGCCCATTTACGCATTGCTTAACACTCCGCGCTGAATTTGGTCTTCTTCAATCGATTCAAACAGGGCTTTAAAGTTACCCTCGCCAAAACCTTCATTGCCTTTACGCTGGATAATTTCAAAGAACACTGGGCCAATAACGGTTTTAGTGAAGATTTGCAGCAAAATACCGTCTTTCATTGGCGCGCCGTCAATCAGAATACGCAGCTCGCGCAGCTGATCTAAATCTTCAGTATGGCCTTCTACCCGCTCGTTCACCTTGTTGTAGTATGTATCCGGCGTTGGCATAAATTCCATACCACGGCTACGCAGCGTGCGTACAGTGTCATAGATATTGTCGGTGGTTAAGGCGATATGCTGAATACCCTCACCTTTGTATTCGCGGATAAACTCTTCAATCTGTGACTTGTCATCAGAGGACTCGTTAATCGGAATACGGATTTTACCGCATGGCGCTGTCATCGCTTTTGATACCAGACCGGTTAACTTACCTTCGATGTCAAAATAGCGGATTTCACGGAAGTTACCGATGTTCTCGTAAAAACCGGCCCAGACATTCATATTGCCGCGCATTACGTTATGGGTTAAATGGTCCAACACTTCCAGGCCAACACCATGCTTGGCCATCTCAACCTGCCAGTTGTCATAATACTTAAAGTCAATGTCGTACACGCTGCTTGCGCCATAACGATCTACAAAGTACAGCAGGCTGCTGCCAATGCCGTACACAGCAGGAATATTCAGCTCCATCGGGCCAATCTGGTTTTTGTACTCTTTGGCGCCGTTGGCTACCGCATGTTTCAGTGCATGAGCGGCATCTTTTACCCGAAACGCCATAGCACAAACGCTGGGGCCATGGGCGCGGGCAAATTCCTCTGCCTGTGAATTAGGCTCTGCATTGACGATAAAATTGATATCGCCCTGTTTATACAGCCAGGCTTGCTTAGAGCGATGTTTAGCCACCTCGGTAAAACCGAGTGAGTAGAATAAATCTTTTAACTTTTGAATGCCTTCTGCATCGGCCGCTGTGTATTCAACAAACTCAAAACCATCGGTACCCAGTGGGTTAATGTTATCAATCATTGGTGTATTCCCTGCTACGTCTTAGATGGCGCTAATAATGCGCTAGCGGCAAAAAAAAGGAAGAGGCCAACAGTCGACACTTAGCTCAGGGCCAAACACTGGTTTTGTAAAGTTGGCGCTACGAAACGCACAAAGTACCCATAACAGGGCAAAAAAGGGCCGCCAACTGGCATTGGCAGCGGTATTTTTGTATTACTTTACAGACAAAGCGTAGTTAAATTTTTACACTCTTGCGATTTATACCGTAATCGCGCAGCTTGTTGGCAACCGCGGTATGGCTTAAACCGAGCTTTTTCGCCAACTGGCGCGAGCTGGGATAGGCCGGAAACAGCTTACGTAACAGATTGGCTTCAAAGCGTTTTACCGCTTCGTCCAGGGTGCCGTCAAAGTCTTGCTCTAAATAGCCAAAGTCGTTGTTGTAACTGGGTAGCTGCAAATGCTCTTTATCCAGCTCAAAGCCTTCTAGCAGTGTAATAGCGCGATACAAGGCATTTTCTAACTGCCTTACATTGCCCGGCCAGGGGTAGTTTTGTAAAAACGTCATGCAGCTGTCAGTGAGTTTTGGTGCTTTGCGGCCTAAGCGGGCGGCAAAACGGGCAATAAAAAACTCCGCCAGTGGCACGACGTCTTGCTTGCGCTCTCTAAGTGCCGGCAAACTTAGCGTCAGTACGTTTAAGCGATAGAACAAATCCTCACGGAATTTGCCTTCCTGCACCATGCCGGGTAAATCTTTTTGTGTGGTGCAAATCACCCGTACATCCACTTTTACTTCATTTTCATCAGCCACGCGGCGGAAACTGCCATCCTGTAAAAACCGGATCAGCTTGGTTTGCAGTGAATGCGACATCTCGCCCACTTCATCTAAAAATACTGTGCCGCCGTTGGCCTGTTCAAAAATGCCTTTTTTGCCCTCCGTCGTGCCGGGAAAGGCATTGGCACCATAGCCAAACAGCTCAGACTCAGCGACATTATCTGGCAAGGACGCACAATTGAGCGCTAAAAACGGTTTGCCACTGCGACTGCTGGCGGCATGGCAAGCGCGGGCCAATAGCTCTTTGCCAGTGCCGGTTTCGCCCATAATTAAAATGGGCGCATCGAGCTGCGACATTTTTTTCGCTTCACGCACCACTTTACGCATGACATTGCTATGCGCCTGTAAGGTGTTAAAACTCTCCTGATCGCCTTTTTTAAACGCGACGATATGCTGCCCCAGCCGGCTTTCAGATTTTAAGTTAATCACGGCACCAGCCAGAATTTCATGGCCGGTTTCATCCGGTACCATTACCGGCAGAATATCGGCAACAAAACGCTTGCCGTGAATTTCTATACGACGGGTTTGCGCCAGCACTTCATCGCCTTCTAACCAGCGCTGAAAATTAAAGCCTTTCACCATGCCCTGCAACGATTGTCCGGCAATCGCATCGTGTGACACGGCTAAGACTTCCAGCGCGGCCTCGTTAATCACAGTAACATTGGCTTTAATATCCACCGCAATCAGACCATCGGGTAAAGTTTTTAATAAGGTAGACAGCTCGTTGTGTTCGCGCTCTGACGGCATAAAAGCCGTGGTTTTCACATCTTCCACGCCGGCAATGCGGCGCATTTTTGCCATCAGTTCCTGAAACTTTTCAAAATTAACCGTCGGAAAGGACACGTACATCCGGCTTAAACCGGGATCCACTTCAATACCGCGCAAGTCCAGTTGATAACTTACCAGTACATTTAATACTTCCTGCGCCAGCCCGAGCCGGTTCTGACATTGAATTTCTAACCGCATACCGCAAAGTGCCTCACGACGATGTAATGAGCAGCATAATACGGTATAACGACAACAAGAGACCAGTAGTTTTGTAAAGAAATGTGAACAAAAACCAATTTAGCCGTGTGCTGTGCTAAGTAAGACGTGGGGCGGGTAAATATCTACTAAACAGAAGTGGCGTCTAAACGCCACTTCGTTCCAATCAGGCCGACAACAGCGCATCGGTTTTGGCAGCACAAATAAAGTCATTTTTGTGCAGGCCTTTAATTGAATGTGACCACCAGGTCACCGTCAGCTTGCCCCACTCCAGTAATAACGCCGGATGATGGCCTTCTGCCTCGGCCAGCTCAGCCACTTTATGGTGAAATGCCCAGGCCAATTTAAAGTTCTTAAATTTAAACTCGCGTTCCAGCTGCAAAATACCGTCGCGCACTACTGGCGTCCAATCCGGGATTTGACGCATTAATTCCGGTAATTCGGCATCTGACACTTTGGGCGCGTCAGCACGGCAGGCCTCGCATTGCATTGCTTTTAATTCAGACATGAATAATTCCTAACTCGCTTGTTTTTCTTTCGGGGGAAATTTTGGCGCATGCAGCCCCAACGCTTTAGCCTGTTCAACCAATGCCATCATATCCAGATGCGCAATATCAAATAGCTGGTCAATACGCTCTATCATAAAGTAAATCGGCTGCATAATATCAATACGATAAGGTGTACGTAGTACATCTACCGCATCAAAGACTTTGCGCTCAGGCACATCAGACTCCAGCGCATAACGGGTTTCACCTGGCGAAGATAAAATACCACCGCCGTATATGCGCAGGCCATCCGGCGTATTTAACAGGCCAAACTCAATGGTAAACCAGTACAAACGAGCCAGATACACTCTGTCCTGCTTACTGGCTGCCAACCCCAGCTTGCCATAGGTATGGGTAAACTCAGCAAAAGCCGGATTGGTTAACATGGCGCAGTGGCCAAAAATTTCGTGGAAAATATCCGGCTCCTGCAAATAATCAAATTCTTCGCGCGAGCGGATAAAGGTTGCAACCGGAAAACGTTTGTTTGCCAGCAGCTCAAAAAATTTATCAAAGCTAATCAGTGCCGGCACCTCAGCGCATTCCCAGCCGGTCGTAGCACGCAGCACCTTACTGACTTCTTCCAGTTGCGGAATGCGGTCAGTGGGTAATTGCAGCTTTTCAAGCCCAGCCATATATTCATCGCAGGCTTTGCCTTCTATCACGCCCAGTTGACGGCTGATCAGCTCATGCCAAATCTGGTTTTCTTCCTCAGACCAGGCGATAACGCCGTGCTCGTCCGACTGACGGGAAACATATTTACTCGACTTACTCATAAACAACCTGTTGAACCATTTGTTATACGGGGGTGTCCCGCTTATCTGCGTTATATGACGTTTATTAGTATGTGCAGATAATTAGTTAGTGCGGATACTAAGCGATAGCGCGGCAAGAGTTAATCTCGTTGCCGCCTAAAGTTAACCGGGTAGGCGTAAAGAATGGCTTACAAGATGCGCAGTACTTAACGCTGCTGTTGCTGCATTTTGGCCAGCGCTTGTGCCAGATCAGCAATAATGTCGTCGACATGCTCCAGCCCGACCGACACCCGAATCAGCCCATCGCTGATCCCCGCCATTTGTCGCTCTTCAGCGCTGTAGGGGCTATGTGTCATAGACGCCGGATGCTGAATAAGTGATTCAGCATCGCCCAGGCTGACCGCCAGGCTCAACAGCTGACACTGGTTAATAAAATAGCGGCTATCATCCAGGCTGGCGTTTAGTTCAAACGCCAGTACACCACCGGCGGCTTTCATTTGCGTGCCAATAAACTTGTAGCCAGCATGTGACGGCAGTCCCGGATAATACACTTCGCGTACCGCCGGGTGCCCCGCTAAAAACTCCGCGACCTTTTGCGCATTGCTGCAGTGGCGCTCTAAGCGCACCGCTAAGGTTTTTAAACCGCGGATAATTAACCAGGCATCATGCGGACTGATGGTCGCGCCCATATCTTTTAGCGTGGTCAGCTTAATGGTTTTAATGGTTTCACTGTCAGACACGATAAGACCGGCAACCACGTCACCGTGGCCATTTAAGTACTTAGTGGCACTGTGAATAACAATATCAATGCCGTACTCGGCCGGCTTTTGCAGCAGTGGCGTCATAAAGGTGTTGTCGATAACCGAGATCAGCTGATGCCGGCGGCAAAAATCGCCCAGAAACGCCAAATCCAGCACCACCATATTCGGGTTGATTGGCGTTTCGGCAAACAACATTTTGGTGTTGGGCTTTATCGCTTGCTCAACCGCGCTATGGTCAGTCATATCAACAAAACTGACGTCGATACCATAACGGGCAAACATGTGGTTAAACAGCGCAAAACTGCAGCCATATATCGCCTTACTGGCAATTAAATGGTCTCCGTGCTGTAAGAACGCCATAGTACTGGCGGCCACCGCGCCCATACCGGTTGCGGTGGCCGCTGCATCTGCCATGCCTTCGAGCGCGGCAATTTTTAGCTCGAGTTCGCGCGTGGTCGGGTTGCCTAAGCGGGTATAAATATAGCCCTCGGCTTCGCCGGCAAAGCGGGCGGCGCCCTGCTCAGCATTGTCAAATACGAAGGTTGAACTTTGGTATAAAGGTGTGGCTAAAGTGCCATATTGGTTTTTTTCTTTACCGGCGTGAATACACAGGGTTTCGGCGTTTTTATTCTTGTCGTGCATAAATGTACTGCTACTGAAAGTTAAAGTCGCTGTAACAAATAGCAGAATCTGATATTTATGGAAGCACGCCAGACATCTTGCAGTCTGGCGGTATCATCAAAGCGACGGTGTACTGTCAGCTTTAGTTTGCACTGCCGCTTTAAAACGCTGCAACAAGGCTTTGCTTAACGCGCTGATGCTAACCCGTGTCGTGGCATCTGCCGGTAGCGGTCTTAACTGTTGCTGGGCCAAATTACCCAGCCGTGCCACTAATAAGCCGGCAATCAATCCCTGCCCGGCCCGGGCCGATAATTTAGCGGTCAGCTCGCTACCGATAACATCGGACGCCATATCCAGTGCCAGCTCTGAGCCTCCGGCCCACAGCAAAGCAGTAAACAGTTGTTTTAATAACACCAGGCTACGCAACTGGCCAATACTGCCGCCATACAATTGCGCCAGCTCACGCACTAAACGGCTGCTGCGCCATAGCACCAGCAGCATATCGGCCAGTGCAAAGGGGCTGATGGCTACTGCCATGCTGGTGTCCGTTGCCGCCCGGTAGACCAGTTGTTGCGCTTGCTTATCCAGTACTGACAACACCAGATGCTGAAATAACTGCAGTTGTTCTTCATCACTGTGTTCATCTTTTACTGCACTGCGCCAATGCGCCAGTGCCGCGCTGAGCGGCGCACTGGCAGGTAAACTTGCCGCTATCGCCTGACATAAAGGCCCGGCTTCACCATATTGCACACTGTTACCAATACGTTCGGCACTTAGTTGCCAACGCCGGTTGCGCGCCAAGCGGCGCCACAGCGCCAGCTCACGCCACAGCAGCGCCGCCAGTAACAGCGCCAGCGCCAATGAGATAAAGGTCAGCACAGCGCCATAAATCAGGCTGTGTTGCCAGCTTTGTTCAAGCCACAGTCCCCACTGCCAGACAGCTAACAGCACTATGGTCAATAAGGTGCACCCGGCTAACCGCCACCACCAGCGTGGACTCGGTTTAACCGTTGCGCTGTCAGCAGTGGCCGGCTCAGCAATAAAAGCGCCTGCTGTAAACTGGCTGGCCGCTTGCAGCGGTGCCGGCTCAGCAGCATGTTGCGGGTCAAAATAACGCGCTTGCTTTAACTCACTCATCGTAGTTTATCTCCAAGCAAAAACTGCAGCACATGGTCCATTCTGACATGCGGTAACGGTTGATGTTCCTGCCACGGCAATGGCCTGAAGTTAGCAAAGCTAAACTGATGGCGGCTAAATAGCGATGCATCGGGCAGCGTTGCCGGCACTTCACCGGGGAAATAGGTCATCGCTTTGCCCTCAACATCGGTGCCACTCAGACACGGCTGTGGCAACCCCTCTACCTGGACAAAACCCGAGCTGCTGGCACGGATAGCGGCAATCGCCATCGCTTCGGTGGTGGCGGCCTGATACTGGCTGTGTTTTAGCGGCTGCTGCAATAATTGCTGTAGCAACAGTGTCAGTGCTTTATGCTGCTCAGGTGTCACATGATCGGCTTTACTGGCTGCAAACAGTACTTTATCAATCCGTGGCTTAAACAGTCGGTTTAACAAGCCTGAGGGGCCATAGTGGAAACTTTGTAAGATAAGCCGCAGCGCCTGTTGCAACTCTGTCATGGCAGCATAGCCGGCATTAAGTGCAGACAAGCAATCTACCAGGATCACCTGACGGTCCAGCGCCGCGAAGTGTTGCTGATAAAATGGTTTAATCACATGCTGGCAATAACTTTGGTAGTGCTGTGCCAGCTTCCTGCTAAGGGCCGTGTCTTGTGCCGCCTGTTCGGGTAACAAAGGAAACAGCTGCAACATCGGCGCGCCAGCCAACTCGCCAGGCACCAACAAGCGGCCGGGCTGGTTCAGGTAAGCACCCGCGGTCTGATGAAACTGGCTTAGCAACTGTTTATAAGCATCGGTCAGTTGCTGTAATGCCAGCTCGCTGTCGTCGTGCAAATTCACTGCCGCTAATTGCTGCTTAAACGCCTCAGCCTTAGCCTGGCGATGATCTTTAGCAAACAGCTGCCAGCTAAACTCGCACCAGTTGGCATAACTGATGTCCAGCATCGGCAGGTCGAGTAACCATTCACCGGGGTAATCGACAATTTGCAGTGCCAGTTCGCTGTGAGTCTGTAGTTGCGCCCTGAGTCCGGCGCTGGCTTTATAACGCAGCTGCAAATTTAACTGGCACCAAAGCCGGGTTGACGGCGGCCAGACAGGAGGCTGTTGTGCCAGACATTGCAGGTTTTGCTCCAGCGGAAAACGTGGCACGGCCAGCCGCTGCTCAGCTAAGCGCCCACCAAGGTAGCGTTGCTCTCGCACCACACTAAAAAAAGGCAAGTTAGCCGCGTTATCACCCTGTGTCAATTGCTGGACTAAAGACGTAATAAAAGCCGTTTTACCCGAACCACTTAAGCCGGTAACGCCCAGACGCAGATGACGGTTAAAGGCGCGACCGGTTAGCTCGCGCCCTTGCTGCTGTACTTTGCTAAAGAAACTCATAGGTTGTGGCAATACCACCTTAAAGGTTATTAAATTCGCGGTTTAACTGGAATCTGGCCGAGGTAACATGACGTTCCATGTCACGCAGGCGCAGCTCCAGGCCGTCAAACTGACTGGTTAAGTGTAGCAGGGCTTCTTTTGGGGCTTCGCCACGTTGCCAAAGCCGGGTTTTCACTTCGACCACCTTCTGTGTCTGCGGACTTAAGTCAGCCGTAGTATTGGTTTTGAAGGCGGCCTTGGACTTTTTTTCCAGTACCACCCAGGCGGCGATATACAACACCAGTACCAGGCCACCGGCACCGAGAAAGAACGCTGATACGGTGATAATACGCACCAGCCATAATTCCCAGCCAAAGTAATCAGCGATACCGGCACAGACACCGGCAATCTTGCCATTGGCGTCATCGCGTAACAGCTCCCGCTTTGGTTTAGTCATGTTGCGACCTCCACTTAGGGCTTTCGGCATCCAGAATCGCTTCCAGCGTTTTAATGCGATCGGCCATTTTTTCTGCCCGGTGAGCCAATTCATTTAACTGCGTCAGCTCTTGATCTGATAAACCTTGTCCCATTTTATTTTTACTGCGGTAATGCATTATGACCCAGATCGGCGCCACAAAAATCATAAACAAAATAAACGGGATGCCAATAACCTCTGAAATTTCCATATCGACTCCTCAACGCCTGATAATCAGGCGTCTTTACCTTTTTGATTAACTTTAGCCTTTAACGCAGCAAGTTCATTATCAATTTTGTCTTGTGCAGCCAGCTCGGCAAACTCATCTTTCAGGGTTTTCTTACCTAAATCGTAAGCTTCAACCTGGGCCTCCAAGGTGTCAATTTTTTGCTCGTAGCGCTCAAACTTGTACATCGCATCATTAATGCGGTTGCTGTCCAGCGTCTTTTTCACTTCCAACCGTGATGCCACAGTTTGCTGGCGCATCAGCATGGATTTCTGCCGCGCTTTGGCATCAGCCAGTTTTTCCTGCAACTGCGCCACTTCGTCCTGCAGCTTACCGATGTGTTCATCCAGATTGGCAATATCCGCAGCTACCGCATCGGCTTGATCTGCTGCTTTTTGCCGCTCAATCAGCGCTGCGCGAGCTAGATCGTCACGCTCTTTACTTAAAGCCAGTTCAGCTTTAGCCTGCCAGTCTGCAACCTCTTCCTGCAAACGGTTTACCACACGTTGCAAATCTTTTTTCTCAGCAATGGTTTTTGCTGATGACGAGCGCACTTCAACCAGGGTGTCTTCCATTTCCTGGATAATCAACCGCACCATTTTTTCCGGATCTTCGGCTTTATCTAACAATGCGTTGATATTTGAGTTCACTATGTCGGAGAAGCGTGAAAAAATACCCATAATATTTACCTCTGTATATGACTGGATTAGTACATTCCAGCTTATTCAGTTTTCTTGCCAACTTTGCAGATTATTTTAACGCTATGATTAGTATTGGTTTTTATTTATTTTGTCGAAAAGCTTCTGCTGCCTGGCATTATGAAATACACTACTAATTAGCCAAATTAACTAACAAATAGCACGCCATGAACCGAAAATTCCAACAAGACAATCTGGTGGGCCAGTCTAACAGCTTTTTAAATGTGCTGGATCAGGTGTCACAAATTGCACCGCTGGACAAACCGGTGTTAATTATTGGTGAGCGCGGCACAGGTAAAGAACTGATCGCCGCCCGCCTGCACTTCTTATCACAGCGCTGGGATCAGCAATATCTGACACTGAACTGCGCCTCACTAAATGAAAACCTGCTGGAAAGCGAGTTATTTGGCCATGAAGCTGGCGCTTTTACCGGTGCCAGCAAACGCCATGAAGGCCGGTTTGAACGTGCCCACGGCGGCACATTATTTTTAGATGAGCTGGCCAATACTCCCGGTCTGGTGCAGGAAAAACTGCTGCGGGTCATTGAATATGGCGAGTTTGAGCGCGTTGGTGGCAGCCGCTCTATCAAGACCGATGTGCGGCTGATTTGCGCCACTAACGAAGATTTACCGGCACTGGCAGAGCTGGGTGAGTTTCGCGCCGACTTACTTGACCGCCTGGCCTTTGATGTCATTACCCTGCCGCCTATGCGCGAGCGGCGCGAAGATATTTTACTGCTGGCAGAGCACTTTGCTATTAACATGGCGCGCGAACTTGGCTTTGAATTGTTTAGTGGCTTTAGCGAAAAGGCCAAGCGCAGCTTACTCGACTACCACTGGCCGGGTAATGTGCGCGAGCTGAAAAATGTGGTAGAGCGCAGTGTTTATCGCACCAATAACGCTTATGTGCCGGTGCATGAGATCCAGTTAGATCCGTTTGAGTCGCCCTACCGCCCGACACAACGTATTAAAGCCACGCGTTTAACGCACAGCACAACACCAGAACAGCCTGCAGCGGCAGCCGCCCCCCCGGCCAGTGCACCGTCACAAACCGCGGATAAATTCGATTTTAGCCAGGTACAGGATTTTAAAACCCTGTCACAAGACTTTGAGATAAACCTGATTAAACAAGCGCTGGCCGCAAGCCAGTATAACCAGAAAAAAACCGCTGAACTGCTTAATCTGACCTATCATCAGCTACGTGGTTACATGAAAAAGTATCAGTTACTGGAAAGCCAGCAAGCATGAACCTGCCGTGGATAACAACCGCTAACACCCGTTACCTTACCCGGCTTTGGCTGTTAAGCGCAGCCAGCGTGCTAAGCGCCTGTCAGCCGCAGCTGCCCGAGACAGTGCGCAGTGGTCTGGTGTATTGCTCAGAAGGTTCGCCTGAGTCTTTCAACCCGCAGTTGGTGACCTCCGGCACCACCATAGACGCTATCAGCCAGCAGCTGTATGACCGCTTACTGGACATTGCCCCCGGCAGCGGCGAGCTGTTGCCAGGGCTGGCGCTCAGTTGGCAGGTCAGCGACGATGGCCTGGTATATCAGTTTACTTTGCGCCCGGATGTACAGTTTCATCATACCGAATATTTTACGCCCAGCCGGCCGCTCAGCGCCGATGATGTGGTATTTACCTTTAACCGTATTATGCTGACAGAACATCCGTTTCATGCCCAGGGCGGCGCGAACTATCCGTTTTTTCAAAGTGTCGACTGGGCCGGGCTGGTTAAAAGTGTTACGGCGCCCAGCCGCACACAAGTACGTTTTACCCTGAGCCGGCCTGACAGCTCATTTTTGTCGAACCTGGCAACCGACTTTGCTGCCATTTTATCTGCTGAATATGGCCAACAGCTGCAGGCCAGCGGTAATCTTTCCCGTTTAGACAGCCATCCGATCGGTACCGGGCCCTTCCGCTTTAGAGAGTACCAAAAAGATGTGCTGATCCGTTATTACCGCCACCGTCATTACTGGCGCGAACTGGCCAAGCCAGAACAGTTGGTATTTGACATAGTGCCAAACAACGCCCGGCGTATGGCCAAGTTGTTTACCCACGAATGCGATGTAGTGGCCTTTCCGCGCGTGGCAGAATTAAGCCTTATCAGCCAGCGGCCCGATGTGGATGTGCAGGAAAGCACCAGTATGAACGTGGGTTTTTGGGCCTTTAACACGGCCAAGGCGCCTTTTAACAACGTTAAGGTGCGCCAGGCCTTAGCGCTGGCGATTAACCGAGAGGCTATCTTACAGGCGGTTTATTTTGGCCATGCCACTGCGGCCAATTCTGTATTACCACCAACCTCCTGGGCCTACAACCCTAATTTAAGTGCGCAGCAATTTGATCCCATACGAGCCCGGCAACTATTAACCGAAGCCGGTTATGCTGATGGTTTTAGTATGGATATCTGGGCGATGCCGGTGCAGCGTTTGTATAACCCCAATGCGCTGAAAATGGCTGAGCTGATGCAGGCTGACCTGGCGCAAATTGGTGTCCGGGCCAGTATAGTGTCGTACGAGTGGAACAGCTTTCGCCGTAAACTCGGCGCCAATGAACATGACTCCGTGCTGATCGGCTGGTCTGCTGACAATGCCGACCCGGATAATTTCTTCCGGCCACTGCTCAGTTGCAGTGCCGCGCAAACCGGTACTAACCGGGCAAACTGGTGTGATGAAAACTTTGACCGTTTCATTGCCCAGGCATTGTTAACCGCAGATCAGAAGCAACGGCGTAGCTATTATATGGCGGCGCAGCAGTATCTTAGTGAACAGATGCCCCTGCTGCCGATAGCGCATTCACAACGCTTTCAGGCGATAAACAGCACCATTAAGGGCATCCAGATTAACCCTTATGGCGGCATCGCTTTGGCCAATGCGACCAAGGATATCAAATGATTTTGTATTTGCTGCGTCGCTTGGTGTTGCTGGCATTTGTATTTATTGCGCTAAGTATACTGGCCTTTAGCCTAGGCTATTTATTCCCGGGCGAACCCTGGCAAAACTTTAGCGGTTTGCGCAGTGCTTCGAGCGAACAACTGGCGCAGTTAACGACATTGTACCGGCTGGATCAGGGGTATATTGCCCAGTATCTGGCTTATTTGACGCGAATTTTCAGCGGCGATTGGGGGTTGTCGTTCGCCAGCCAACAACCGCTGCTGCAGGAGATGCTTACTTTGCTGCCGGCGACGCTGGAGCTGGCCGCCTATGCGCTGTTTATTTCTTTTTTTATCGGCATTCCAATTGGCATTATTGCCGCCGTTAAACCCGATGGCGTACTAAGCAAGCTCATTTCCGCTATTGCCGTCACCGGTTACTCTATTCCGGTATTCTGGTGGGCACTGCTGTTGATCATGCTGTTTTCACTTGGCCTGGGCTGGCTGCCTACTGCCGGTAGAATAGGGGTATTGTACGAAGTTAACCATGTTACCGGCTTTATGCTGCTGGACATTTTGTTATCTGACAGCCATCACCAGCAAGAAGCGCTGATCAACGCCTTGCGGCATTTGCTGTTACCGACACTGGTCCTGGCAACCTTCCCCACCACCGTAATGATAAGGTTCACCCGTGATTCGATGCTGGACGTGTGGGAGCAAAGCTATATTAAAACGGCCCGCGCCAAAGGGTTAAACCGTGGCCAGGTGTTGTATCGCCATGGTCTGCGCAATGCGCTATTGCCGGTGATCCGCCAGATCGGTCTGCAATTTAGCACCCTGATCACCCTGGCAATGATTACCGAAGTGATTTTCTCCTGGCCCGGTATCGGCCGCTGGCTGATCGATAGCATTTATCAGCGCAATTACCCGGCTATCCAGGCAGGTTTGCTGGTTATTTCAACCTTAGTCATTAGCGTAAACATGTTAACAGAAATTTTGCACACCCTGTTTAACCCTCTGGCAAGGAAGCGTTAAGATGGCGAAGTTCCGCTTATTGCCTGATGAATATCTGGCCCGTTCACCGCTCACCCAGCTATGGCGTGAATTCTCGCGGCAACACAGTGCCATTGCTGGCTTAATACTGTTTAGTGGTTTTTTCCTGTTGGCGCTGTTATCGCCGTTAATCACCCCACACGATCCTTATCTGCAAAATGATGCGTTGTTGCTACTGCCGCCGTCCTGGTCAGAGCTAGGACTGGTGCAGTATCCGTTTGGTACCGATGATCTGGGCCGGGATATGTTCTCGCGGTTATTGGTCGGCGCTCGTTACACCTTTGGTATCGCTATGATTACCGTATTGGGTGCCTTAATAATGGGGTTACTGTTGGGCACCTTGGCTGGCATGAGCCGCGGTGTAAAATCCAGCGTGTTTAATCATGTGCTGGATTTAGCCCTCACCATCCCGTCATTGCTGTTAGCCATTATTATTGTTGCGATCCTTGGCCCGGGTTTGCTCAATACGACCTGGGCCATCATGCTGGCGTTGTTGCCACAGTTTGTTCATGGCATTCGCAATGCGATCGCCGAGCAGCTAAACCAGGATTATGTGATTGCTTACCGGCTAGACGGTGCCAATAACTGGCAAGTGTTCAGCCGTATAGTGCTACCGAATATCTGGGAGCGTTTAACCTTAATGGCCACCATGGCACTGTCAACCGCCATCCTGGATATCGCTGCACTGGGCTTTTTGGGGTTGGGGGCTCAGGCACCCACCGCCGAATGGGGGGCCATTATCGCCGACTCACTGGATCTGATTTATGTTGCCCCTGTGGGCGTCGCTATACCAGGCTTATTGATTTTTCTGGCCGTGTTGTCGGTTAACCTGGTTGGTGATGGCTTACGTGCAGCGGCTAAAAAGCGGCGGGAAAACTAATGCTGTTATTAGATATCAAGAACCTGACAATAGAGCTCAATACGCCTGATGGCTTGATCCGGGCCGTCGACAGGGTGAACCTCAGTTTGCGTGAAGGTGAAACCCGCGGCCTGGTTGGCGAGTCTGGTTCAGGCAAAAGTCTGGTGGCTAAAGCCATAGTAGGGGTACTGAATAAACGCTGGCAAATCAGTGCCGACCGTTTCAACTGGCGTGGCCAGGATATCCTGACCCTGCCCTACGAGCAGCAGCGGCGCGTGATAGGCCGCGACATCGCGATGATCTATCAAGAGCCAAGCCGCAGTCTCGACCCCACTGCAGCTATATTAGAGCAATTAGAAGAAGCCATCCCCGACCATTTGCTGGAAGGTCCCTGGTGGAAGCGCAGTTACCTGCGCCGGCGCAAAGCCATTGGCTTGCTGCATAAAGTGGGTATTCGCGATCACCAAAGCGTACTACAAAGCTATCCGTACCAATTGTCTGAAGGCGTATGCCAGAAAATAATGATTGCCATGGCCATAGCGAAGAATCCTAAGCTGCTGATCGCTGATGAGCCCACCACAGCACTGGAAAGCACCACCCAGGCCCAGTTGTTTCGCTTGCTGGCCAGCTTTAATCAGCTTAAAGGCATGTCGGTGCTGCTTATCAGCCACGAGCTGGAAAGTATTGCCCGCTATACCCAGAGCCTTAGCGTTTTATATTGTGGTCAGCTGGTTGAAGCCGGTGAAACCGCCGCTATTATCAAGCAGCCTTTTCACCCTTACACCCATGCGCTGATTAAAAGCGTGCCGGAGTTTCAGCCAAACCTGCAACCGAAAACACCACTGTATGCCCTGCCTGGCAGTATTCCGGTATTACAGCACCTGCCGATTGGCTGCCGGCTGGGCCCACGCTGCCCGAATGCCCGTAAAGAATGCGTAAAAACACCGACTCTGGAAAGATTGCAGAACCATTTTTACAGCTGCCATTTTCCGCTAACCGGAACCAAAGAATCATGAGTATGTTGCTGGATGTCCGCCACCTGAGCAAAAGCTACCGTAAATCCGCGGGCTGGTTTCGCTATCGCCATGTGCATGCGCTGGATAATATTAGTTTCAGCCTGCAGCAGGGCAAAACGCTGGCGATTGTCGGTGAAACCGGCTCAGGCAAAAGCACCCTGGCGAAATTGCTGGTGGGCATTGAAAAGCCCGATCACGGCCACATCCTGCTAGACGGCACCGAAGTACAGCTGCGCCATTATCGCCAGTATAACCATATGGTCAGGTTTATTTTCCAGGATGCGTCTAAATCACTAAACCCCCAGCAGAAAATAGGTCAGATGTTGGATGACGTATTACGGTTTAACACTCGTATGGATAGCCAGCAGCGGATGCACAAAATTCATCAGACCTTAAAGCAGCTTGGCTTATTGAATGAGCACAGCGATTACTATCCGCACATGTTTTCCGGCGGCCAGTTACAACGGGTGGCGCTGGCACGGGCACTCATTCTCGATCCGAAACTGCTGATCCTGGATGAAGCGTTAACGGCGCTGGACCCTTCATTGCGGGCGCAGATTGTCAACCTGCTGCTGGAGCTGCAACAAAAAACCGGTCTGGCTTATCTGCTTATTACCAACCACCTGCGACTGGTAAAGCATATAGCGGATGATCTGCTAGTGCTACATCAGGGCAAGGCGCTGGATTACGGTAACACTGCCCATGTCTTCAAACATGCAGAGCACGATTACAGCCGCAAGCTGATCAACAGCGCCATCGCATAAAAAAACCGTGGCAAGCCACGGTTTTTTTTCAATGCACTACAGGTTAAAGCTGTTCTGTGCTTTGTGTCGCACGCAGATTGCGGCTGATGTCTGCTTTGGCTTTTAACGCCGCAATCACCGCACGATAAGCCTGCTCGGCTTGCTGATCGGCTAGCCGCTGCAACTGTGCAGCCTCGGGCACTACAGTAACATCAGCATCTTTCACTGCCGTCACCGAGACCAACACAGCATCACCGTTAGCTAAGCTGATCAACGCCACTTCCGGCTTGTCTGCTGGGCGAGCCATAGCAAAGGCTTTAGCGCGGATTTCACTGTCCAGGCTGCCACCAAACCGTGGCGTATCCGCAGCTTGCTCTACCGTCATGGATAAGGCGGCGGCCTGCTCTGTCAGGCTGCTATCGGCGATCGCAGCTAACATGGCCTCTGCCTGCTGTTTTGCCAGTAAAGCGCTTTGTTCGGCGCGAACGCCAGCTTCAACCTCGGTTTTCACCTCATCCAGTGATTGCGTGCGGGCCGGTTGATAATCGGTTACCCGTACAACGATGGCGCGCTCTTTGCCCAGCTCAATCACTTCGCTGTTCATGCGTTGTTCGATAAATTCAGCGTCGAACAATTTATTCATCACCAATGGCTCAGATAATGGCGCTGTCGCTTCGGTGCGGCTGAACAAGGGTGTGGTAAGTACTTTCTGGCCTGTGGCGGCAGCAGCATCTTCCAGCGTGTCAGGCACTTCAAAGCTCACTTCAGCCAGACGCTGTTGCAATTCATAATACTCAGCGGTAGC
Organism: Rheinheimera pleomorphica; assembly: GCF_011634895.1. GTDB lineage: Bacteria > Pseudomonadota > Gammaproteobacteria > Enterobacterales > Alteromonadaceae > Alishewanella > Alishewanella pleomorphica. The sequence continues at coordinate 131,901 of NZ_SIRR01000005.1, forward strand.
GCGGTCTTGTTTTAACACCTGCGCGATATCGTCCGCCACCTCAGCTAAAGGCTGCACCTGAGCAGGCTCTAACGCCACCAGCTTAATAATGTGGTAACCATAAGCACTTTTTACCACCGTACTTAGCTCACCCTGTTCTGACAATGCAAAAGCCGCCGTTTCAAAATCGGCATCCATATCACCCGGCGCCAACCAATCCAGCACGCCACCGTTTTCGGCAGAGAAGGTATCAGCAGAATGCGCCTTGGCCAGTTCGGCAAAGTCTGCACCGTTATTCAGTTGCTGCAACAAGGCTTCAGCCTTTGCAGCAACAGTGCTGTCGGCCTGTTCTGACTCCAACATGATATGCGCCACCTGACGTCGCTCTTCGCGGGTGTAACGGGCCTTATTAGCCTGATAATAGGCCTCAATTTCTTCCGCCGTAGCCTGCTCATCTGACGCCAATGCCGCGGCAGAAATTTCAATATACTCCACTGCGACCTTTTGCTCTGTCTCAAACTGCGCCAGGTTCATGGTGTAATAATCCTGCAGCATCTGCTCTGTCAGGGTAACCTGAGCCGCAAAGTCTGCGGCGTTAAAGCGCACAAAGCTGATATCACGTTGCTGCTGCTGTAACCTCAGCAGTAGCTGCATCTCTTTTGCTGTCGCGAACTCGCTGCCCACTAACCCCATCATTAACTGATTGCGTGACATTTGCTCACGGATCAGCTCGCGAAACTGCTCTGGCTGATAGCCAGCCTGGCGCAGTAAAGCGATATAACGATCGTTATTAAACTGACCGTCGATCTGAAATTCTGTCATACCACGAATAGCGTCGCGCACCTGCTCGTCACTAACACGCAGCCCCAGTGTATTGGCAAACTGTTTTTGCAGTGTTTCGTCAATCAGGCGTTCAAGCACTTCGCTTCTGAAGTTGCTCATATAGGCCGTATCTGCCGCCAGCGCAGCATACATTTCACCAAATTGTTGCTGCATACGGGCACGTTCATTCTGAAAAGCCTGTTCAAAATCTTCACGGCTGATTTTTTCGCCGTTCACTTCAGCAACATTGGTCTCGGCTGGAGTGCTTAAATAACTACCAACACCTGCCAAAGCAAATGTCAGGATCACCAGGCCTAAAATAGACTTGGCAATAATTCCCTGTGAGCCTTCTCTGATTTTTTCTAACATCTTAGCGCGATCTCTTTATTCAACTTTAAGCAGCCGGAGGGCAACGACACCTGTCTGGTGTTGCCGTAAAAAAAAACGCATCTTAACAGATGCGCTTTTTTTAGAGAAGCCTTGGGAGACGTTGGTTGCCGTATTCAGCGACCTTGTTGCCTTACTGTCATTTACCAGCGTTGGTAACAGCACTCCCAAACTGAGCTTTGCCTGTGCGGCAAAACGTCAGATTAGTTACAGGCGTCTTTTAACGCTTTACCCGGCTTGAAAGAAGGAATTTTCGCAGAAGCGATTTGAATAGTTGCACCAGTTTGTGGGTTACGGCCAGTACGGGCTGCACGCTCACGTACGCTGTAAGTACCAAAACCAACCAATGCTACAGAGTCGCCTTCCTTAAGAGCTTCGGTAACAGCGTCGATGAACGAATCTAAAGCACGACCTGCTGCCGCTTTAGAAATGTCTGCACCAGCAGCAATTTTGTCGATAAGTTGAGACTTGTTCACAATATCATCCCCTTCAATTGTTATTATTTTCAACACTTACACGTTATTAGTTCCGTAAGTGAGCCTCATCGTTATAACAAGCATTTTTTGAGCTTGCAAGCAAAAGAAGCGACAAAACTAATAATTATGGCTTTGACTGCAGCCCTTGTATAACAAGGGCTTGGTCGAAACTGTCCATAACTTAGCACAGCCAACGGGAATGAAAAGCCCCTATGCAGGATTTTTTTCCGTTTTTTTGCTTTTTGCTGAATTTTTTGCCGTATCCGGCACCGAAACGCGCTCTAAAGGCTCTTGTAGCGCCAGTTCCAGCACATCATCTATCCATTTAACCGGGCAAATTTCAATGTCACCTTTGACGTTTTCCGGGATATCTTTTAAATCGCGTACGTTGTCATGTGGAATAAGCACCCGCTTAATACCACCACGATGCGCTGCCAGCAGCTTCTCTTTTAAGCCACCAATAGGCAACACTTCGCCACGCAGGGTGATTTCACCGGTCATTGCCACATCAGCACGCACCGGGTTACCGGTGAGGCTGGACACCAGTGCGGTCACCATACCAATACCAGCACTGGGGCCATCTTTTGGCGTCGCACCCTCTGGCACATGTACATGAATATCGCGTTTTTCGTAAAAGTCTTCATTAATCCTAAGCCCGGCTGCGCGGCTGCGCACCACTGTCATCGCGGCCTGGATCGACTCTTTCATCACATCACCCAGTGAGCCGGTAAAGGTTAGCTTGCCCTTGCCCACGACCGACGCCGCCTCAATTGTCAGTAAATCGCCGCCCACTTCTGTCCAGGCTAAGCCGGTCACCTGGCCAATACGATTACTGTCTTCGGCTTTACCGTAGTCATAACGCTGCACGCCTAAGAAATCTTCCAGGTTTTGCTGATTTATCACCACCTGCTTTAAATCTTTGCTCAGCAGTATTTGCTTTACCGCTTTACGACACAACTTAGAGATTTCCCGCTCTAAACTGCGCACCCCGGCCTCGCGGGTGTAATAGCGGATAATGCCGATGATGGCACTGTCTTCAATCACAATCTCGCTGGCTTTCAAACCATTGCGACCAACCTGTTTTGGTATCAGATGCTGTTTAGCAATATTCAGTTTTTCATCTTCGGTATAGCCGGCCAGGCGGATCACCTCCATCCTATCAAGCAAGGCCGCCGGAATATTCAGGCTGTTTGAGGTGGCAAAAAACATCACATCGGATAAGTCGTAATCCACTTCAAGGTAATGATCACTAAAGGCCGTGTTTTGCTCCGGATCTAACACTTCCAACAAGGCTGCGGCCGGGTCACCGCGGAAGTCTGATGCCATTTTGTCAATTTCATCCAGTAAAAACAGCGGGTTACGCACACCTACTTTGGCCATTTTCTGGATAATTTTACCCGGCATAGAACCAATATAAGTGCGGCGGTGGCCACGTATCTCGGCTTCATCCCGCACCCCACCAAGCGCCATGCGTACATATTTACGCCCGGTGGCTTTAGCGACTGATTGCCCCAGCGAGGTTTTACCCACACCCGGCGGGCCAACCAGGCACAAAATAGGGCCTTTTAGCTTATTCACCCGCTGCTGCACTGCCAAATATTCAACAATGCGCTCTTTAACCTTCTCCAAACCATAGTGATCAGCATTAAGAATTTGCTCAGCTACGGCCAGGTTCTTTTTCACTTTACTGCGCTTTTTCCACGGCACATTGGCCAACCAGTCAATGTAGCTGCGCACCACTGTGGCTTCAGCCGACATCGGTGACATCATCTTCAGCTTTTGCAGCTCGCTGCGGGCTTTATCAGCCACTTCCTGTGGCATCTGCGCTTGCTCAATTTTTTTGCTTAAGGTTTCAAACTCGTCCGGCGCATCTTCCAGCTCACCCAGTTCACGCTGAATGGCCTTCATTTGCTCGTTCAGGTAGTACTCGCGCTGGCTTTTCTCCATCTGCTTTTTTACCCGGCTACGAATGCGGCGCTCTACCTGCAGAATGTCGATTTCACTCTCCATCATTGCCATCAGGTATTCCAGCCGTTCGGTAACATCAAAGATCTCAAGCACTTTTTGCTTGTCTTCGACCTTAAGCGGCATATGCGCAGCCATGGTATCCGCTAACCGGGCCGGGTCGTCAATGCCGGTTAATGCCGTTAGCACTTCCGGCGGGATTTTTTTGTTCAGCTTGATGTAGCCTTCAAACTGATTAATCGCAGAGCGTAAAAACACTTCCTGCTCACGGCTGTCTACCTCGGCCGTTTCAATAATATCAACGTAAGCAGCAAAGGCTTTATCCGTTTCGGTAAACTCGCTCAGCCGGGCGCGGCGGCCGCCTTCAACCAGCACTTTTACGGTGCCGTCAGGCAGCTTTAACAGCTGTAAAATAGTGGCAACGGTACCCACCTGATACAGATCGGTAGCGGCAGGATCATCCAGGGTGGCATCTTTTTGCGCCACCAGGAAAATTTGCTTATCGTTTTCCATCGCCGCATCAAGGCATTTAATCGATTTTGCCCGTCCGACAAACAGTGGTATCACCATATGCGGGTAAACCACTACGTCTCGCAGTGCCAGCACCGGCATATGCAAACGTTCAGCGTGTTCTGATGTCATTGATTCTCTCTCGAAATTAGTTACTGCAGGCGCGAATATGTTTCAGTATATGGGGTTCATTTTAAAAACTTCAATTACATATACGAAAAAGGAGCTGATTCAGCTCCTTTTTTTGTTCTGTGCCGCAGCTTAATGTGATTCTGCTGCAACCGGCTCGCTGCTCTGATAAATCAGAATAGGGTCAGTTTCACCGCGGATAACCGTCTCGTCAATCACGACTTTGGCTACATCCTGCATCGACGGCAGCTCGTACATGGTATCCAGCAATACGCCTTCGACGATAGAACGCAGACCGCGGGCACCGGTTTTACGCTCCATCGCTTTTTGCGCGATGGCTTTAAGTGCATCTTCACGGAATTCCAGCTCGACATCTTCCATGGCAAACAGGGCTGCAAATTGCTTCACTAAAGCGTTTTTCGGCTGACTAAGAATTTGCACTAAGGCATCTAAATCCAGCTCGGTCAGGGTTGCCACTACCGGCAGTCGGCCAATAAACTCCGGGATCAGGCCATACTTTACTAAATCTTCCGGTTCAACATCACGGAACGACTCACTGACACTGCGGCTACTTTCTTTACTGCGTACCTCGGCACCAAAGCCAATACCCGCACCTTTGGCGCAGCGCTGCTCGATAACCTTGTCCAGACCGGCAAAGGCCCCGCCACAGATAAACAGAATTTTTGAGGTGTCAACCTGTAAAAACTCTTGTTGTGGGTGTTTGCGGCCACCTTGCGGCGGCACTGAGGCAATAGTACCTTCAATCAGCTTCAACAGCGCCTGCTGCACGCCTTCACCGGACACATCGCGGGTGATCGACGGGTTGTCCGATTTACGCGAAATTTTGTCAATTTCATCAATATAGACAATACCGCGCTGGGCTTTTTCAACATCGTAGTCGCACTTTTGCAGTAGCTTCTGAATAATGTTTTCCACATCTTCACCAACATAACCGGCTTCGGTTAATGTCGTCGCATCCGCCATGGTAAAAGGGACATCCAACAGGCGCGCCAGGGTTTCCGCCAGCAAGGTTTTACCGCTACCGGTTGGGCCTATCAGCAAGATGTTACTTTTACCCAGCTCAACATCTTGTTTGTGCTGCGCGCTGCGTAAACGCTTGTAGTGGTTATACACCGCTACGGCTAATACTTTTTTTGCATGCTCCTGCCCAATAACATAGTCATCCAGATGGGCACGAATTTCGCGCGGTACCGGTAATTTATCGGCATCACGTTTCGGGGAAATATCTTTAATTTCCTCGCGGATGATGTCATTGCATAAATCAACGCATTCATCACAAATATAAACCTGTGGGCCTGCAATCAACTTACGCACTTCATGCTGTGATTTGCCACAAAAAGAACAGTACAACAACTTACCGTTCTTATCGCCGTCAGTGCGGTGATCGGACATGTATCTACCTCTTTCACTGCGGTGCAGCCCTAAAGCGTTGGGCCGCGCCTATAATTACTTCGTTTCTCTTTGCGTTAATATGGCATCTACCAGGCCATATTCCAAGGCTTGCTGCGCACTTAAGAAGTTATCGCGCTCAGTATCCTTACATACCTGCTCATAACTTTTACCGCTGTGTTCAGCCATCAGGCGGTTTAATTTTTCTTTTATGCTTAAAATTTCCCGGGCATGAATTTCAAAATCCGTTGCCTGGCCCTGGAAGCCGCCTAACGGTTGGTGGATCATCACCCTGGCGTTAGGTAAACAGTAGCGCTTGCCTTTAGTACCACCAGATAACAGGAAAGCCCCCATGCTGGCAGCCTGCCCGACACAGACAGTGGCAATGTCTGGTTTGATATAACGCATCGTATCGTAGATAGATAAACCAGCGGTAACCGAACCACCTGGCGAGTTGATATAAATATAGATGTCTTTTTCCGGATTTTCTGATTCTAAGAACAATAATTGCGCCACAATCAGATTAGCCATGTGGTCTTCCACCTGACCGGTTAAAAAAATGACCCGCTCTTTCAGTAAACGTGAGTAAATATCAAAAGAGCGCTCGCCTTTGGCGGTTTGCTCAATAACGATTGGTACCAGAGCGTTTACTATGTCGTTCAGATGTTGCGGCATAGACATATTATAGGGTTCCCTCTAAATGGCTGGATTTTACTGTTGCGGAAAATAAAATGGCCCGAACTGTTGTCCGAGCCATTAAAGCCGTCACGCCAAAATAAGTCAACGTTAGTTGGCAGTTTGCGGGTTCATTATCTCGTCAAACGCGGCTTTTTCTTCAGTGACTTTAGCACCGGCCAGGATCACTTCAATGGCTTGCTCTTCTAACGCAACATTACGCATGCTTTGCAGCAGTTCTTTGTTGCTGTTGTAGTACTGCACCACTTCTTGTGGATCTTCGTAAGCTGAGGCGACAGTTTCGATTAACGCCTGTACCTTGCTGTCATCAACTTTCAGCTCGTTGCTTTTGATCACTTCACCCAGCAGTAAACCTACCTTAACGCGATCTTTTGCCTGCTCTTCAAACAGTGACGCTGGCAGCTCTGGTAATTGTTTCGGGTCCAGGTTGTTGCCAAAACGCTGCAGGGCTTGTTTGCGCAATACGTCAACTTCACCTTTGATCAGCGCCTGTGGTACTTCTACGTCATTATTTGCCAGTAAACCTTTGATCACCTGGTCTTTAACCTTGGCTTTGATGTTCTGGTTCAGCTCTCGCTCCATGTTTTTACGCACTTCAGTTTTCAGCGCATCAACAGTGGCTGTTTCTAAACCAAACAGCGCAGCGAATTCATCGTTCAGCTCTGGCAGAACCTGCTTCTCTACCGTATTTACCGTCACGGCGAAGCTGGCAGCTTTACCTTTTAAGTTTTCAGCGTGATATTCTTCTGGGAACGTCACTTCAACAGTCACCTGCTCACCGGCTTTTTTACCGACGATACCGTCTTCAAAGCCTGGGATCATCCGGCCCTGGCCCAGTTCTAATGTGAAGTTAGTCGCTTTACCGCCTTCAAATTCTTCACCATCAATAGAACCGACAAAATCAATTACTACGCGATCGCCTGTTGCGGCTTTGCCTTTTTTCTCTTCCCATTTCGCGTGTTGTTTACGCAGGGTTTCAAGCATCTTGTCTAAATCAGCATCGGCAATTTCAACAACCGGCTTGTTGACTTCAATTTTATCCAGATTCTTCACTGCAACTTCCGGATACACTTCGAAAGTGGCTTTAAATTCTAAGTCTTTCCCCTGCTCAAGTTGGCCAGGAGCAAAAGTAGGTGTGCCGGCAGGTGTCAGTTTGTTAGCAATGATCGCATCGTAAAAATGACGCTGCATTTGCTCGCCTGCCACTTCCTGCAATACCGCTAGGCCATAACGCTTTTGGATCAGAGATACCGGCGCCTTGCCCGGACGGAAACCGTCGATACGCTGACGTTTGGCCAGATCACGTAAACGGCTTTTTACTTCAGCATCAATTTTATCGGCCGGTACGGTAATGGTGACCTGGCGCTCTAAACCCTGAGTGGTTTCCACAGAAACTTGCATCTTGTTACCTCAAATTCAAAAACAGGCGTTTAATCAACGCCTTACTAGAGTGATCTGGTATCAAAACGCAGCACTGAACCAGACCTGTTATAAAATAGGACGCGGCATTATAGCGGGGTAAATGTCTGGCGTCGAGCCCTTAGCAGTGCACACGACAGCACCGGCGAAGGGCAAATAAAAAACGCAGCATAGTCAGGATATTACTAATGCTGCGTTGTGCTTTATTGCCGGCTATTGCCGTTAATTGCGGGTTTGGCCGTTACCTGTTACCACGTACTTCTCTGTGGTCAGCGCTTCGAGCCCCATCGGGCCGTAGGCATGCAATTTACTGGTTGAGATACCAATTTCAGCGCCTAACCCCAACTCGCCCCCATCCGAGAAACGCGACGAAGCGTTGTGCATCACTACAGCTGAGTCTACCTGGCGAATAAAGCGCTCGGCAATCGCCTGATCTTGTGTACAAATAACCTCAGTATGCTGACTGCCAAAGCGGTCAATATGCGCCATAGCAGCATCGACATCATCAACAATACGCACGGCAATTTCAGGTGCCAGATACTCCTGGCCAAATTCGTTATCTGCAATCGGCTGTGCTTGATTAAAGTAACCAATACTGGCCTGGCAGGCATGTACGATAACATCATGCTGCGCCAACGCATTAGCAACCATAGGTAAAAAGTCCGTGGCAATATGCCGGTTTACCAGCAAGCCTTCCAGCGCGTTGCATACGCCTGGACGCTGCACTTTGCCATTTAGCAACAACCCTAAGGCCATGGCTAAGTCTGCGCTTTGGTCTACATATAAATGACACACACCTTTATAGTGCTGAATAACCGGAATACGGCTGTGCTCGGTAACAAAGCGAATGAGCCCCTCGCCACCACGCGGAATGACTAAATCAATATACTGATCCTGCTTTAACAGCGCCAGCATCAGGTCGCGGTCAGGGTCTGGCACTATGCTGATGACCTCATCCGGTAATTTATGCTCACGCAGTGCCCGTTGCATCGCACCAGCAATCGCCAGACTGGTCTGAATCGCTTCGCGGCCACAGCGCAGGATCACGGCATTACCAGATTTAAAACATAAGGCACCGGCATCGGCCGTCACATTTGGCCGGGCTTCATAAATCATGCAAATCACGCCCAGCGCAATGCGGCGTTTTTCAATATTAATACCGTTAGGGCGTTGTTCAATCTGCCTCGTAGCGCCTACCGGGTCGGGCAGCGCGATGATCTGCTCGATAGCTTTCGCCATGGCCTCAATACGATCGCTGTTTAACGTGAGGCGATCGAGCATAGCGGCACTGGTGCCATTGGCATTGGCCGTGGCCACTTCGTCTTTGTTTGCCTCCAGGATTGCAGTGCTGGCGGCACGGATATGATTGGCCATACTTTGCAACACCAGGTTTTTTTGCTCAGTGGTCAGGTTGGCGACCGCTTTGGCCGCGACTGACGCTTTGGCGGCTATTGTCGCCGCTACATCGGTACTCATATTCTCTCCAATAACATCATTTCACTGCGATGAATAACGGCATTACTGCCGGCAGGGCAATAGCCCAGACAGGATTCGATATCGCGGCTTTGCTGGCCCTTGATTGAAAACAGCTCACTGGCGCTGAAGCGACTAACACCCTTGGCAATTTTACGCTTACCAGAGGCACAACGCACCAGTACCGCATCACCTGAATCAAACTCACCATGAATATTAACGATACCGCTGCATAACAAGGATGCACCTTGTCGACATAAGGCTTCAATACAACCATCATCAACCCAAATTTCACCTTTGGCGCGTAACGTATGGCGTACCCAATGTTTTTTAGCCGGTAAGGGCTTAGCCTGACCATAAAAAATGGTGCCCGGGTTTTTACCCGCTAAAATACACTGAAACCCTTCTGGTTTATGGCCATCGATAATCACGGTGTCGATACCCTGAGCGGCGGCTTTTTCAGCAGCTTCAATTTTGGTACGCATGCCGCCGGTACCAACACTGGATGACGCACCGCCCGCCAGGGCATAAATACGCTGATCAATTTTACGCACTTCAGGTATCAGGCTGGCATACGGATCCTTATTCGGATCGGCCGTGTAAAGCCCGTCGACATCAGAACAAATAATCAACGCATCAGCGTTGGCAACAGTGGCCACCATCGCAGCCAGATTATCGTTATCACCGACTTTTAACTCGTCGGTGGCGATAGTGTCGTTTTCATTGACAATAGGCAACACCTGATGGTCTAACAGCCTACGTAATGTATTCTGAATATTGACATGACGCACGCGGTCGCTTAAATCGCCATGTGTCAGTAATACCTGAGCACAGGGAAAGTCAAAACAGCGGCTCCAGAAGTTCATTAGCTGGCTTTGGCCAACTGCCGCCATCGCCCGTTTTAATGCGATGGGTACCCGTTGATGTTGAAAATTAAAATGATGACGGCCAGCGGCCACACTACCTGATGAGACCAGGATCACTTCCAGACCCTGCAGTCGGCACTGCCGGATAAATTCGGCGATGGGACGCAAATACTGCTCGCTACACCCCTGGTTTTCTGGCGCGATCAGGGCACTGCCGACTTTAAGCACGACCCGACGCCAGGATGGGTTAATCATAACTCCTCCAATGGTTGTTCCGGCGGCTATAGTAGCAAAAACTGTAACCCGGTTCCACTTGGGTTACAGTTTTATCAGCGTACAGCTACGCCAAACCAAACGTAAGACAATGATTAATATAAACTATAAACACAGGAAATACCCACCATAACAACTCATTGCAGTTACAAAAGCGGATAAAAATGTAATTTAATTACATTTTTATCCGCTGAGCTCAGGCGTATAGCTGAACATACTCGGCAGAGGGCTGCATTTGCACCATCTTTTCGAAGCGTAGCCCCAGGCGCTGCAAAATTTTTACTGATGCCATATTACCGGCCGACGTCAAACCGACAATGCGCTTAAGCTTGAGTTTGCCGTAACCAAAATGCATTACAGCGGCTGCCGCCTCATAAGCATAGCCCTGGCCACGAAACTGCGGCATAAAGGCAAAACCGATATCCGTTTCCTGCAAAAAATCGCGGTACAGCAGGCCACAGAATCCCAGCGGGATATGATTAGCGTTGTCTTCAACCAAAAACAGGCCATAGCCATGCTGCTGATAGCTTTTAATGGGGCCTTCAGCCAAATAATGCATAGCATCAAGTTCAGTGCGCACCCCTCTATCCGCAATATGCGCAATAAAGGCTGGATCATTCAGCAACTGGCAGGTAAAAGCAGCGTCCGCAGCAGTAAGATGGCGGATACACAAACGCGGCGTTTCAGCGATAACCAAAATAATTGTCCTTAATTTGCTGGTTTATTTGCAGCATACCTCAGGCAATATGATGGAGGAAATAGGATTTTTGTTAAATTTAAGTAATTGATATGTGCTAAAACGCAGGCTTTAACAAGGAAAAATAGCTGGTGATACAGAATTTGGACCTGCGACACGTGGGATTAAGAGTATCCAAACCAAGTGCGCTGTCTTGCTTTAAATTGTGGGAGAATGGTCGGTGATGCAGGATTTGAACCTGCGACCCGTGGGGTTGAGAGTACCCAAACCAAGTGCGCTGTCTTGCTTTAAATTGTGGGAAAATGGTCGGTGATGCAGGATTTGAACCTGCGACCCCTTGGACCCAAACCAAGTGCGCTACCAAGCTGCGCCAATCACCGACTGTTTTGAAGCAAATGAGATGGGGTGGATGATGGGGCTCGAACCCACGACAACCGGAATCACAATCCGGGGCTCTACCAACTGAGCTACAACCACCACTGAAACTATACTGCGCTTGTTATGGCGCGCCCGATAGGATTCGAACCTATGACCCACGGCTTAGAAGGCCGTTGCTCTATCCAACTGAGCTACGGGCGCAAAATCGAAAGCCCTACCAAGCTGTTTTCTGAACGCAGATTATATGCTGTCAGAAAGATGGTCGGTGATGCAGGATTTGAACCTGCGACCCCTTGGACCCAAACCAAGTGCGCTACCAAGCTGCGCCAATCACCGACTTTGCTGCACTGCTGCAACGGGGCGGAATATTACAGCTGAGCCGCTATAGCGTCAAACCTTTTTTTGCACAATTCAACCGATTGCCTATTATTTGAACCCATTACACAGCGGGCACTGCAGGATGGCGTTCAGCGGGTAGCTGTGCGAAAATATGCCGCAGTAAAATCATGGCAGAGACGTAAGCAGATGACAGCACAAATTATCGATGGCAAAGCCGTTGCCCAGGCAACAAAAGACAAAGTCGCCGCTCAGGTTCGCGCCCGGGTTGCTGCAGGTAAAAGAGCGCCGGGGCTGGCCGTTGTGCTGGTGGGCGTAGACCCGGCATCTCAGGTATACGTTGGCAGTAAGCGCAAAGCCTGTGAAGAAGTAGGTTTTCATTCAGTCTCCTACGACCTGCCCTCTGACACCTCTGAACAACAGCTGATTGAGTTAATTGATAAACTGAATAACGACAACACCGTCGACGGTATCTTAGTGCAACTGCCGTTACCGGCTGGTCTGGATGCTTCAGCCATTTTAGAGCGGATAAACCCGCACAAAGACGTCGACGGCTTTCACCCGTACAATATCGGCCGTTTAGCCCAGCGCATGCCAGCCCTGCGCTCGTGCACGCCTAAAGGCATTATGACCCTGCTGCAAAGCACCGGTGTTAACGTAAAAGGCATGGATGCCGTGGTCGTAGGCGCCTCTAATATTGTTGGTCGGCCGATGGCACTTGAACTGCTACTGGCAGGCTGCACCACGACAGTGTGTCATAAATTTACCCGCAACCTGGAAGCCCAGGTACGCCGCGCCGATTTATTAGTTGTTGCCGTAGGCCGGCCAGAGTTTATTCCCGGTGACTGGGTAAAACCCGGCGCGCTGGTAATAGATGTCGGCATTAACCGGCTGGACAGTGGCAAGCTGGTCGGCGATGTCGAATACGGCACAGCAGTAAAACATGCACGCTATATCACCCCGGTACCCGGCGGTGTAGGCCCGATGACCGTTGCCAGTTTAATAGAAAACACACTGGAAGCCTGCGAGCTGTATCACGATAAATACTAAAGCTGACTGGCAGCGGCAATTGCAGTAGCCGCTGCCGGGCCAGACATCAAGCCATTACTTCTTCTAGAATTTCTGGGTATTTCGACACAATTTTCAGCAAAGTTTCAGCCGCACCTGACGGCTGACGCCGCCCTTGCTCCCACTGCTGTAATGTGCGCGGTGAAATATGCAATGCCTTAGCAAATTGCGTTTGTGACAAGCCACACTTTAACCGCGTGGCAATAATTTCATTGGGCTCAACAGCATAGCTTTGGCCAACTCTGCCAGCCTTAACATCACGGATCGCCAACAGCAGTTCTTCGCCAATGTTGCGGCCAGCATCTCTTTTCAGCAGCTCTTTTTCATCAATCGGCATTGCCCATCTCCTGTGCTATTTGTTTTAGCAAGTGAGCAGGGATATTCTCCTGCGCACTCTTGGCGTAAATAACTAACAACACCAAAGCCCCGTTTTTAAGTCGAGTCGTGTAAATCACTCTGACTCCGGCGCGTTTTCCTGCTCCTGAGCGCGACCAGCGGATCTTTCTGCAACCGCCGGAGCCTGGTATCACGTCACCCGCTTCAGGGCTGGCAGCTAAAAAAGCGGCAAATTCGGCTCGTTCTTCTTCAGTCCAATAATCAGGCCACAACTTGGTAAATAGCGGTGATTCAATGATTGTCAGCATAAGCGCACCATACGCCAAAGGAGTATAAAATTCAAGTTGGCGTGCCGCTGTATGTTTACAACCCAATCACCAGTGACAAGCCAAATTGATAATTATTTGTTTATAAATAGATAATTTATATATATGATTTCAATAATTTTTGCCAACACTAAAGTGGCAGCAAAGCGTCCTTACTACTGCAGGTTATGTATAAATCTATGGCAAAAATAAAGAATATGCTTGCACTAACCCTATTCGCTTTAGTCTTGTCCTCTTGCAGTAATGCCAGTGAAAGTGATGATATTTTCGGCCGCTGGGTGATGACAGAAGTGGTTTATGATGATGGCAGTGTCAATCAACTGGAAGCCGGTAATTTTGTTGATATAAATGCGGATACGATAACAGAGGTTATTAAGGGCTATGGCAACCGGCAGTACCCCTACACCAGGCAAGACAAAGTGCTTACGCTAATTGCGGATGATGAACAAATTACCTGGCAAATACTCAGTGAAGCCACTCATCGTTTAGAAGTTGCTACTCCGATAGGGAAATACATCTTAAATCGCTGATAAATAGTCAGTTAATCATAATGACAGATAAAGCAGTATATCTTGCTGATTGACAACAGACTGGCCGCTAACGCGGCCAGAACAGCTGTTTTACCTATTTAATCCGAGAAGGATAGTATGTGTTAGGCTTTCACCTGCACTTTTTACACTGACTCTGGTTAGTAACACCACCATCTTTGGTTCTATAACCAAAAATTTTATCTAGCTCCTGCTCTGTTTTAGCTACTACTCCACATTTAGGGCACTTGTGAGGCAAAGTGATTTTTCCTGACATAACTTTTATCCTTATTACTTTGAATGATAAAAAAAACTTTATTAGTTTTCGTCACAACTGACACTTGTTTTAAAACCCACTTAGAAATCGGACTTAATCTATCTCACCAAGAAACGAGACTTACGAACTCAGGATTCTTGCTGACGCTCTTTCACCCGATCTTCCCGCTCTTTTTTAATGCGACGCTCTTTCCCTTCTTTTCCAAGCTCTACTGCTCGCCTGGCTTTTTCAATCTGTTCTTCTGACATTGAATCGGAATTTTTATCAAGAAGCTCTTGGGCTTTTTTTCCAGTCGCTTCTGGTAAATTTTTCACTGCTTCAGCACCAATCTCAACAGCCAGCATCCCAATATTGGCAACTGATTTCCCTAACAATTTTGCAGTGGATGAAAATTTGTCAGTTCCACTTCCATAAGAAAAACTATCCTTGGCTTCGTTAAAAGCATCTTTGATTTTAAAGTACGGTAACTTCATAATTTTTCCTTAGATATAGCAAGAAATAGCCCAACGAAATAGACGACAACCTCAGTCCGCCGCATGTTCGACTTTGAGGTGGGCTTATAGCCACATTGGCCGCACCGGCCCAGAAGGAGCGACAACAGCCTTTTGTTATGTCTCTGAATACGCATGAGTCAATACATTCGCTATCGAATAGATCGCTACGATAATCGGCAGCATGAACTCGAATATCGCCCTTAAGAGTGACATTGGCTTCGTTAACCGACTCCATATTTGGTATTTTCGCCAAGCTTTCTCTTCTTCAAATTGCACTTCCGCGTCATATTGGTTTTGTGGGGAATTGTCGTACATATAGCTTTGGATCATTCCCCTAGATTCTTTAATGTATTCCTCCGTCATCTTCTTTCTCCAAACTATGAAGTCCGACATTGAATACAAGAAAAAGGCTGATAGAAAATACAATAGCCCTACTGCAATTATAAAAAGAAACGTACGCTGTTCTCCGGTGCCAAGCTCAACACCAAGGGCAGTGAACTTTGTTGGTAGTGCTCCACCATGCGTGAAAAACAAAGACAACATACTAAGGCCGAGCAGCATCCGTCGTTCTTTTCTTGAAACTTCTGATAATGGGTCAACCAAAGTTACTGACATTCAAGTTCCTCTGACAACGGCCTGAGCACATAACATTTATCCGGCGGAAAAACCGTATTTAAATGCTAACTATCCTGCTTTATCAATTTAATGTAATAAACATTACACCGATTCTTTTCAACTTACAATCACTTATAGGTACAGCTTGTGTTGACCACAATTACAGCATATTTCAGAGGAATATCAGCCAACTAGCCAAGAGTTAACTGCTGCAACTAAAGCCTTTTACCATTTATGCATATATTTACAGGTTATCGCCTGATAAGCATGATTGCAGATGAAGCAGTCAATCTTGCTGGTGGACAAAACACTGGCCGCTAACGCGGCCTGAAGACCGGTTTTAATCTAATGGTTTTACTCAGTCTATTTAGTTTTTATCTGGCCGCAATTATTCTTAACTTGCCCTCACGACTCTAGACTCCAGCATTTTTTTGTTTCCAGCATCTGTTAACTCCCATTTAGACACGTTTTCATCGCTTTTTACCGAGATTAAATTTAGCGCTACAAGCTGTATCCGAATAGTAAATAAAACCTGAATATCGACAACCAAACTGCTTACATTGTAATCGTTCGTATCAACGCCACTATAGTGTGACGCTATAAACTCACTAATTGAGGTTTCATAAGGCTTATCAACTAAGAAAGGCGAAATAGTGCCAAAAAGCTCTGCCCATGTGGTTTCTTTAGACCACTTCGTATGTATGGTTTGGTGATTCATGCTACGGGCATACATACTATAATTGCCTTTAAGCATTATTTTGGTATTGAGATCGGCTAACTCAGCTGAAGATATTTTGAGTGGCAAGGCGTTATTTTCGTTTAGTTGAAATTTTAAATTGTTATTCTCTTTTCTTAATTCGTTTATTTCAGCTAACAATTCAGGCGAAGCCGTTGAATCAGCGCGAACCCAACCTATAGCAGGAAACATCTTAATAGTCTTGTTTAAGCTAAGAGAGACCTCACCTGGCAACTGCTCTGGATTACACCAGTAACGAACTAATCGACCAGTGCTTACTTTATCTCGAAAACTCTGTAGCTTTTTGTATTTGGCTTCTTCTGTTTCTGATTTTGACCTTGGTAATTCATCTGGTGATTTGTGCAATAAAGCTATTACCTTGATGCCTTTACTGACCGCATAATCAAACTCTTTTTCCGTATAGCTGAGTCCATCATCTGCTGTAGAACCATAACGTCCCCCAACTATTAGCAAGTAATAATCACAGTCATCAATCACTCGCTTGATAAATTCCCACTGTTCTTCATCAGCAGCTGGAAACAATTCCATTCCAGCAGGGATACAATCCATCTCCATTAACGTTTGCAAGACACTTTGCCTTTCTTTTTGTAGATCTACATAAGTTGAACTAACAAAAACTTGATAACGCTTATCCATAAAATTCCTATCTAATTCAACGAACTATAGTTGTTATCAATATCTCTACGATAGCCTAATGCCCGTATTTGCGGTTAGTTTGGAGCGCAGCGGAAAATTAGTCTGGCAATAGAATACCTTGTACATTACACCGCTTCTATAAGACTTACAACGACTTATAGGTACAGCCTATTTCAGGGAAATATCCGCTAACTTGTTGGGCCCTGCCTGCTGCAACTTTCGCGCATAAAAAAACCGCCAACAGGCGGTTTTTTCATTAGGGTTACTAAATCAGCCTTTACGCCAGCTGGTTACGCCGTTTTTATCTTCTACGATAATACCTTTTGCCGTTAACGCATCGCGGGCGGCGTCTGCGGCTGCCCAGTCTTTGTTGGCGCGGGCGGTGTTACGCTGAGCGATCAGCGCTTCTATTTCGGCGACATCATCATCCGATGCGCCTGATTGTAAGAAGGCCTCGGCATCGCCCTGCAGTAAGCCCAGCACGCCAGCTAATAAGTTTAATACACCAGCCAGCTCGGCAGCCTTGGCGGGGTCAGTTTCTTTAAAGCGGTTTACTTCACGCGCCAGTTCAAACAATACCGGTAAGGCTTCCGGAGTGTTGAAATCGTCATCCATCGCCGCTTTAAAGCGCACTATGTACGGGCTGTTTAAATCAATACTGTGGCTTGGCGTGACATTACGCAGCGCGGTGTATAAGCGGCCCAACGCCGCATGCGCCTGCTGCAGGTTTTCCGCGGAATAGTTCAGCTGGCTGCGGTAATGGCTGGATAACAGGAAGTAACGCACTGCTTCAGCGTTGTACTGCGCCAGCACGTCTTTTACCGTAAAGAAATTGCCCAGTGATTTAGACATCTTTTCTTTATCTACCTGCACCATACCGGTGTGTATCCAAGTGTTGACGTACTTGTGGCCGTGGGCACAGGTTGACTGGGCAATTTCGTTCTCGTGGTGCGGGAACTGTAAGTCTGAACCGCCGCCGTGAATATCAAAATGCTCGCCTAAATGCTTGGCACTCATGGCGGAACACTCAATATGCCAGCCTGGGCGGCCATTGCCCCACGGCGATTGCCAGAACGGCTCGCCCGGCTTGGCGGCTTTCCACAGTACAAAGTCCAGCGGGTCGTCTTTGTTATCGGCGACCTCTACCCGTGAGCCGGACTGCAGCATCTCCAGATTTTGCTGGCTAAGCTCGCCGTAGGCTTCATATTTACTGACATCAAACAATACATCGCCATCTTTGGCCACATAGGCATAGCCCTTGGCAATCAACTGCTCAATCATCCGGATAATTTCGGCCATATGCGTGGTTACCCGTGGCTCGATATCCGCCGGCAGTAAGCCCAAAGCGGTAAAATCGGCGTGCATGGCTTGGGTAAAGCGCTCGGTCAGGGCGTCGCAGCTTTCGTTGTTTTCGGCGGCGCGCTTAATAATTTTGTCGTCAACGTCGGTAATATTACGCACATAGGTCACGTCATAGCCTAAAAAGCGTAAATAACGGTTTATCACGTCAAAGGCAACATAGGTGCGGGCGTGGCCGACATGACAATAATCGTAAATCGTAATACCGCAGACATAGAGCCCTGCTTTACCGGGTGTTATTGGTGTGAACAGTTCTTTTTTTCTGCTTAAGGTATTGTAGATATGTAACATGTCTTCCCCGACGTCCTTTGACTAAA
This sequence comes from Rheinheimera pleomorphica, assembly GCF_011634895.1. GTDB lineage: Bacteria > Pseudomonadota > Gammaproteobacteria > Enterobacterales > Alteromonadaceae > Alishewanella > Alishewanella pleomorphica. Next base: position 150,429 of record NZ_SIRR01000005.1, read on the forward strand.
AAACACTCACCTGAAAAGGCTGAAAGCTGAAATAAGTGCAGCAGCTGCACCAGCGCGCTAGTGTATCACCGGTGCTGTAACGCGGCTATCCTTGCTTTATGATTTGCTCTGCGTACGGTAGAATGAGCGCACTTTGAACTAAGGACACCTTATTATGATTAGCTTACACACTAACTACGGCGTAATTAAATTAAACCTGTTTGCCGACAAAGCCCCTGCTACGGTGGAAAATTTTATCAGTTATGTGAAAGACGGTTTTTATGACAACACCATTTTTCACCGCGTGATTAATGGTTTTATGATCCAGGGCGGTGGCTTTACCCCAGACATGCAGCAAAAAGATACCAAAGGCAAAATTAAAAACGAAGCGAACAACAAGGTGCCGAATAAAAAAGGTACTATTGCCATGGCGCGCACTAACGACCCACACTCCGCTACCTGCCAGTTTTTTATCAACGTGGCTGACAACGACTTTTTAAACTTCAGCTCTGAAACCGGCTCTGGCTGGGGCTATTGCGTGTTTGGCGAAGTGGTTGAAGGTATGGACGTAATAGACAGCATTAAAAAAGTAGCGACCGGTAACCACGCCGGCCACAGTGATGTACCGGTAAAACCGGTTATTATCGAAAAAGCTGAACTGCACGCCTAAGCGCTGTAATGGCTGAAGCCCACACGTTGTTTATTGCCGATCTGCACCTCGCTGCAGATCGGCCTGACATCACTGCCGCCTTTTTACGCTTTTTGCGCGACACTGCCGTACAGGCTGAAGCCCTGTATATACTCGGCGATCTGTTTGAAGTCTGGATAGGTGACGATAACCCAGAGCCTTTACTGGCTGAGGTTGCCGGTGCGTTAAAAGCCGTTAGCGACGCTGGTGTTGCCTTGTATTTTATTCATGGCAACCGCGATTTTTTTCTGCGACAAGATTATGCCAATCGTTGCGGCATGACCTTGCTGCCGCCATTGCAGGTAGTTGATTTATATGGCCGCTCTACGCTAATTATGCATGGCGACAGCCTGTGCACACTGGATATTGCCTATCAGAAATTCCGTAAATGGTGGAACCAACCCTGGTGGCAGTGGCTAATGCTGCATACCCCGCTGTGGTATCGTCAGCACCTGGCGCGTAAAGCCCGTCGCAAAAGTGCCCGCCATAAGCAGCAATATCTGGCACAGGCGCAGGGGCAGATCATGGACGTAACACCGGACGAAGTGCCCAAAGTGATGGCTGAAGCCGGCGTGCTGAAACTTATTCACGGCCATACCCACCGCCCTGCTGTGCATCAGTTACACGTAAATGGCAAAGCTGCCGAGCGCTATGTACTGGGCGACTGGTATACCCAAAGCAGTTATTTAAAAGTGAGTGCCAGCCAGTGGCAACTGTATTTTGCCGGGTTATAACCACAGCTTCGACACCGGCTGTGCGCATAAAACAACCTTTTTATTAATGCTGTGGTGCTTGACGCAGAATAGCCGTAATAAACGCTATAGCTTCTGGTGACTGATAAGAGTTGTGCTGTGATGGCACAACTACCTCAGCCTGTGCTGCCTGCAGATGGGCGCTGTGATACGGCACTACACTATCATGTAAGGTTTTACAGCTGCTGGCACTGCGGCAGCGCAACGGATCATTATTACCAATCACCGAATAGACCGGCACCTGCAGCGGTAGCTGGCTCAGCTGTTGCACTAATGGGTGCTTTGGCGATAACACATCCACACTGTTGGGGCCAAAGCCACGCATAAAGCCGCGCATAGCAGGCTTAATATCTTCTTTAGTTAGCGCCAACCACATTTGGTTAAACACGTTTTTCATGGTTTGCGGCAGCGTAATCATGGCTGAGGCTAAACGGCCAATCCAGCCATCGGCAGTAGCAGCACCACGATGCGGCGTATCAATAAACACCACTGCTTTAACATAGGGTTTGGCAGTAAAGATAAAAATATCTTCTAAGGTGTGCCGGGTGTCGTCATCGACCGGCAATTCAGCGGGTGGCCGGTAAAACGTAGTATCCCATAAGGCGTTACCGCTGTTTTGCACATAGGTTTTGCTGATAATGCCGCCCATACTATGTCCTACGATTACCATATTATTGGCAGCTACTGCTTGCAGATCCGGCGAAATATGCTGCAACAGCGCATCTGTAAGTTTTCTTAAGCGCATGGCATTAAAAAACGGCGGCGGACCGGATGGGTAAAACGCATGCCATACCTGATAGCGCGCAGACAACTGAGGATTGGAAAATATCGCCCAGCTTAAGCGGCGCCATATTAACGGGCTGGAATTTAAACCGTGGATCATCAGTAGCGGAATTTTATCTTTGCTCAGCGGCTCTATGGCATAGATCCCCAGCTTATCTTCTACTTTGTCAGCATTAAACAGGCCGGTTGTTTCAAGTTGATCGGCCACCGCCGCTTCTACCAAACACAAATAGGCCGACGCCGGATCGTAGTTCAGCGCATACTGCTGCTGGCCAAACGGCCACTGTTGCGGCTGTTGCATATAAACGCCGCGTAATGTCAGTACCGGTAATACCGGGTTGCTAAAATCCAACTTGACCGGCATCACCGTAAGTGGGCGGAAAATGCCCTCCGGTGGAAAATAACGGTCCTGTTCAGCGCCGGTATTTTCACGCTGCCCCACCACAGTAATGCCTAAGCCATTGTCCTGCTGGCGCGACATAAAAGGGTCATAGACTTGTAGATCAGCGGTCAGAAAAAACTGTTCGAATGCTAGGCCACTTTCATCGCTGTCGACCTGTAGCTTAAGCTGTAAATTTAGCGGCCTGGTATCCTGCCCGGAGATAGCAGCTCTAACCAACGGCATTAACGCCCTATTGTAGTAGCCTATGGCCTGTTGACGCTGCTCACCGGTTAGTGGCAGTGCCAGCCAGCGCTCGGCACAGCTTAACTGCAACAGAAACAACTGATACCCCGGCGAACGCTGGGCCGTAAGCTGCAGGCAGTAGTCGGCCACTGCTTCATCCGCAACCTGATTTAAGCCAATATACTGATAAGCCAAAAAACCATTTACGGCTTCACTGTGCGCCGGTGCGGTATTTTCCCAGTAAATGTATTTACCTGAGCTACAGGCCTGGCACAAAACGAGCAGCGTTACCCAGGCCAGGCCTCGCCACATTCTGGCGCTTAGTTGCGACATGTGCTCTCCGGCTGACTAAAAACCACTTCTATTCAAGGCAACTAACAGCATAGCAGTAAGCCAGTAGCGCGAAAATAATCGCGCCGCGCAAACAGAGGTAGCGGCTGCAGCCATAGTTAACTTTCGACTGGCGCACCGCTGTGAAATTTAAAATCGCTATCGGCGGTGCTAATCAGCTCAGCCTCAACAGCAGCAAAAAAAGCGATACGTTCACTCAAATCCTCTGCCGCTATGTCACGGGCTAAGCTTAGATAATCCTGATAATGCCGGGCTTCTGAGCGTAGCAATGACAAATAAAAACTGCCGATACGCGGCTCTAACAATGGTGCCAGTTTGGCAAAGCGCTCACAGGAGCGGGCTTCAATAAAAGCGCCGCAAATCAGTTTATCTACCATCGCTGCCGGCTCGAAAGTACGCACATGACGCAGCAAGCCTTTAGCATAGCGGCTGGAGCTGATTTTTTGGTATTCAATATCACAGGCCGCCATCATCTCCAGCACCTGATAAAAATGATGCAGCTCTTCTTTGATCAGCAGCACCATTTTGTCTATCAGATCCTGAGCATATTTGCTGTTAGCCTTGGGAAGCATCGACTTTTTCAGGCTCAGACCTGCCAGTGCCCGCCAATCGCCCTGCTCACGGTAGGTAAAGTCTTCGTATGGCTTAAGCCACTGCAATAAGGCTTCACCACTTTGTTCATCTACCGCATAACGACGGATCAGATACATGGCACTCTGGGCAGCTTTTAATTCGCAAATCAGATGATCAAGTAGCAGTACCGGTAAGCTTTCGGCGCGGGCGGCGCGGTTTAGCCAGCTGTCGGGGGTTTCACAGGCTAAAAACTGTTGTACTGGCTGTAATAACTGACTGATTTCTGCGTTTAACATGCTATGGCTTTGTTGTACTAAAGTGCGGCGAATTATACCGGAAGCCGCTGGCGGAACCAAACACCGTTACCATGTTCAAATTTTATTCAGATAGCTTGACGAAGCGCATTATATTGGCCATAACTGATATAACGGTTATGACAGCATAACCCGGTAGTTCAGACGTAGTGACAAGGATAATAATTATGATATTGAATCACTTATGGGGACTGTATGCACATCCGAAAGAAGAATGGCATACCATAGATGCAAGACATGAAAGTTTCAGATACAGCCTGATCCATATATTACTGGTGGCGTTAATCCCGTCAGTATGCGCTTACTATTCTGCGGTGCATTTAGGCTGGAGTATCGGCGTTGGCGATCGCATTATGCTGACGCATGACAGCGCATTAATGCTGTCTATCGCTATGTATATTGCATTAATTGCCGGGGTCTTCGCCCTGGCATTACTGGCGCACTGGATGGCGCACACCTTCGGTGCTGAACCCACCTATACCCAAACACTGGAATTGGCAGCTTATACCTCTACGCCGCTGTTTATGGTGGGCTTTGCCGGGTTGTATCCTGAGCTGTGGGTGGTAATGACTGTGGGTTTAATTGGCCTGACCTACTCGGTGTACTTGTTATATGTCGGAGTGCCAATACTGATGCACATACCTGAAGAGCGCGGCTTTATATACGCCAGCTCCGTGGTAACCTGCGGCCTGGTATTGCTGGTGTGTATCTTAACAGCCACCGCAATATTATGGAGTTCGGGCTTCGGCCCCACCTTTACTCATTAGCAGAGGGCACCATGAAAAAAGGGAGCGCCATGCTCCCTTTTTTATGTCTCACTGCTTGTGGCTTAACCTTCGTTATAGGTTTCCAGATTAGTTGCCATAGCAGCACCTGATTTAGCCTTAGCATCGTCACTGCGCATTTGATCCAACCGGTTCAGGTATTCCTGATCAATATCGTTGGTCACATAGTTGCCATCAAATACTGAGGTTTCAAAACGTTTGATTTCCGGATTTTCCAGCCGCACCGCTTCAATCAAATCAGGTAAGGACTGGAAAATTAAGCCATCAGCGCCGATGGTATCGCAAATGCTATCAACATCATGGCCATGTGCAATCAGCTCATTGGCAGAAGGCATATCGATACCATAGACGTTAGGGAAACGAATTTCCGGTGCAGCCGAGGCAAAGTAGACTTTCTTCGCCCCTGCTTCACGGGCCATATCAATAATTTGCTGTGAGGTGGTACCACGCACTATAGAGTCATCTACCAGCAACACATTTTTATCTTTAAACTCTTGCTTAATGGCGTTGAGCTTACGTTTAACCGACTTTTTCCGTGCTTCCTGGCCCGGCATAATAAAGGTGCGGCCAATATAGCGGTTTTTTACATAGCCCTGACGGTAAGGTAAACCTAATACAGTGGCAATTTGCAGCGCCGCATCGTTACTGGTCTCCGGAATGGGGATCACCACGTCGATATCCAGATGTGCCCACTCACGCTTAATTTTTTGCCCCAGCATAGTGCCCATCGCAACCCTTGAGGCATATACCGAAATATTATCGATAGTTGAATCTGGCCGGGCAAAATAAACATATTCAAAAATACACGGCGTGTAGCTTGGGTTCTCTGCGCATTGGAAGCTGTGTAATTCTCCCTGCTCAGTAATATACACCGCCTCACCTGGCGACACATCGCGCAGCACGGTAAAACCGTCAGCGTCCAGTGCCACACTTTCGGAGGCAACCATATATTCAGTACCCAGCGCCGTTTCACGTTTGCCCATGACCAGCGGCCTGATGCCATTGGGATCGCGAAACGCCAGTAAACCATGGCCAATAATCAGCGCAACAACCGCATAGCCGCCTTTTACCTTGCGATGCACATTGGCCACGGCACGAAAAATATGCTCGGCCTGCAGCTCCATCACGCCGGTGTTGTGCAGCTCATGCGCCAATACGTTTAACAACACTTCCGAGTCAGAGGTGGTATTAACATGACGACGGGCGACGCGGAAGATTTCCTCTTTCAGCGTATGCGAGTTAGTTAGATTACCGTTATGCGCCAGCGCAATACCAAAGGGGCTGTTGACGTAAAACGGCTGCGCTTCAGCTGTACTGGATGAGCCGGCGGTAGGATAACGCACATGACCAATACCAATATTGCCAGCCAGACGTTGCATGTGTCTGGCTTCAAAAACGTCTTTTACCAGGCCGTTTGCTTTGCGCAGACGCAGCGTATTGTTATCAACGGTAACAATACCGGCCGCATCCTGACCTCGATGCTGCAGCACTGTTAAACCATCATACAGTGCCTGATTAACCGGATATTTCCCAACAATTCCAACAATACCACACATGGATTTTCTTCCTCGCCAGTGTTAAGGCTTTTGCATAAAACTGGAATGGCTCTGCAAATAATCGAAGAACCATTCAATGATAAAACCAAATTCGGGGATCAGGGTTGAACTCTGCCACCAGACAGCACTTGCCGCCGGGGTAAACGCATCCATAAAAAATAACATGGCACTGACTACCAGCACGCCACGAAGCGCACCGAAGACTAAGCCCAACAAACGGTCTGTACCGGAGAGGCCGGTTGATTGCACCAGCTTGCCAATCACAAAATTAATCAGGGCGCCGAGGATAAGGCTGCAAATAAACAGAATAGCGATAGCAGACGCATTACGCAGGGTTTCGTCCTGCATGGAACTGAATAGGCTGGCAAGATGAGGATAATATTGGCTGGCAATAAAAAACGCCAGGATCCAAACCGCAAGAGAGATAGCTTCTTTGACAAAGCCGCGTACCAGGCTTATCACTGCCGATAACGCTATAATTGCCAGGATGGCAAAATCAACCCAAACCATGTGCTACCAAAGGTTGCTTGATGACGGCGCGCATTCTATCAAACTGGGCGGCTGCTTGGCTAATTATTTTCAGTTGGCTGATAGCTCATCACCGCTAACCGCTCAATGCCGGTAAGTTGCTCTAGCCGCGGCAGCTGCTGCTCCAGCCGTTGCTTACGCAGCTCTGGCCCTACCAATACACTGGTCAATTTCAGCCCCTGACTATTGGTAATTTGCCGGGTAAAGGTAACAAACCCCTCCTGACGTAACTTTGCCTCCAGCGCGGAGGCGTTTTGCGCTTTACTGAAGCTGCCAACCCGAACTACCCAGCCGGCTTGTGCCAGTGCCGGGTTGCTCAACGCTTTATTGGCAGTATCAGCTTGAACCGGCGCGGTGACCTGAGCATAGTTTTGCGCTGGCAGTTGCTCCGTCGTTACAGCTTGATCCAGCGCCTGTTCATTGCCTGGCTGGTCGGCAACTTCTGCCTGTAGCTGCTCAAACTGCTGTGGGTCAAGTACCTGTTGCTGCTGCACACCTTTAAACTCAGGCCGGTTAGGGATCACTTTAAAATCATCTTTTACAATTTGTTTTTCGCCATCCAGTAAATCTGGCAAAAAGATAATACCTGCCATCACCAAAATAGCACTACCCAGTAAACGATGCTTAAATGCCGGTGTCACTTTGCCTCCTGTTGCCCTGCCAAGACGGCGGACACAGTGAAAAAAGAACCAAATACAACCAATAACTCGTCCGCCTTCAGGGCTGTACTGATACGCTGGTAAGCTTGCTGCACGTCGTCGTGTAGCTGCAGCGCTGTACCAACGCCGTTGAGATTTTCAGCCAATTGCTGCGCCGATGCGCCACGCGGCCCAGCCAGAGACACAAGATGCCATTGATCAAACAATGGCGTCAAGGGTAACAGAGTTTGCTGAATATCCTTATCTTTTAGCATCCCGACTAAGGCCACTACGCGCCGATAACGGGGTTTTAAGGGGGTTAAGCAACGCGCCAGATAGGCTGCTGACTGCGGGTTATGCGCCACATCAACAATCACGGCGGGTTGTTGCTGCAACCACTGCATGCGCCCGGCCAATGTCAGCGTTGACAACACACTGCACAGTTGTGCCGCGGTCGGTAAAGCGTCTAACTGCTCCAATACAGCAAGAGCACAAGCTGCGTTTTGCACCGGCATGGCCGGTACCGGCAAGTCATTATAACTGGCGGTTTGCCCCTGCCACTGCCAGCTATGCGCTTGCTCGGTGTACTGGTATTGCTGACACACCTGCACCTTAATGCAACCAAGTTTTTGCGCCTGCTGCAACATCGACTGCGGGGGCGCCAGTTCGCCTATCACGGCCGGTTTGCCGGCGCGAAAAATACCGGCTTTCTCAAAACCAATACTTTCTTTGTCGTTGCCCAACCAGTCCTGATGGTCTAAATCTACCGTGGTTATTACACTGACAGCGGGTGACACTATATTAGTGGCATCAAGCCGGCCGCCAAGACCAACTTCTATCAGGCAATAGTCAACCTGTTGCTGCTGTAAGATACGAAAAGCCACTAAAGTGGTAAATTCAAAGTAGGTCAGCTCGGTATCGCCGCGCAGCTGTTCAATAAACGCAAAGGCGTCAAGCCAATCTGCATCGGCAACATCAACACCATTGAGGCGCAAACGCTCATTAAAGGCCAGCAGGTGCGGTGAACTGTATACGCCAACACTGTGACCCTGCACCAGCAACAATTGTTCTAATGCCCGCGCAGTGGTGCCTTTACCATTGGTACCACCAATCAGTACCGTTTTACCGGGCAGATGCTGCAAATCAGCGCGGGCTGCAACGTTCAGCACACGCTCAAGACCGAGTTCAATCTGATGGACAGGATGGCTTTGCTCAATATAACGCAGCCAATCGGCCAGGCTGTGGCACGATTGGCTGGCAGGCAGAGAAGTTGACATGAAACCCTTAAGCGGCGTCGTGCTCCGACACCGGAGCAGGCAGCTGCATAAACTTAGCGACTAATCGCGCAATTGTATCGCGCATTTTGCGCCGGTCAACAATCATATCGATAGCGCCATGCTCTAATAAGAATTCACTGCGCTGGAAACCTTCAGGCAATTTCTCCCGCACGGTTTGTTCAATAACCCGCGGGCCGGCAAAACCGATCAGCGCCTTGGGCTCACCAATATTGACATCGCCTAACATCGCTAAGCTTGCCGACACGCCGCCCATGGTCGGATCGGTTAATACCGAAATATACGGCAGCCCCGCTTCGCTCATTTTGGCCAGGGCCGCACTGGTTTTGGCCATTTGCATCAATGAAAACAGCGCTTCCTGCATGCGGGCACCGCCGCTGGCAGAGAAACAGACAAAAGGCACTTTGTGTTTTAACGCATGCTCGACACCTGCGACAAATTTAGCCCCGACGACCGAGGCCATAGAGCCGCCCATAAAGTCAAACTCAAAGGCTGCCGCAACAATCGGCATGCCTTTTAAGCTGCCGTGCATCACTACCATGGCATCTTTTTCGTTAGTGTCTTTTTGCGCAGCACTGATGCGGTCTTTGTAGCGCTTACTGTCTTTAAATTTCAGTAAATCCTGTGGCTCCAGCTCAGCTGCCAGCTCTTTGGTTGAATTGGTGTCCAAAAAGTTGGTCAGACGGGCGCGGGCCGATACCCGCATATGATGATCACATTTAGGGCAGACGCCCAGATTGCGATCCAAATCAGCTTTATATAGCACCGCTTCGCACGAGGTGCACTTAGTCCAGACACCTTCCGGGATATTTCGACGCGCGGAAGAAGAGGATGTTCTGGGCAGGATCTTTTCTAGCCAACTCATAAATTTGTCCTATAGCTAACACCACAGCGCAGTTGCTATGGCGTAAAAACGTTAAAAAACGCCGAAATTCAGTAAACCGGCGCTATTAAAGCATAAAACCTACAGCGCCGAATACAGAAAACTGGTCTTAGTAGTGCCGCTTAGTCTGGCAAAAATAACGGCCCTACGGCAAGTTTGGGCAAGGAAAAATGCGCCGGATAATCAACATCCACCAGATACAAGCCACCCGGCTTGGCCGTCGCTGCAGCCAGGTTACGATTTTTTGCCGCCAACAGGTCGCCAATCCACTGTGGCGGGCGGTTTTGCATGCCTACTTCTAACAGGCTGCCGGTAATATTGCGCACCATATGATGTAAAAATGCATTCGCTTTAATATCCAACACAATGTAGTCGCCGCGCCGCTCAATGGTTAAATGCTGTACATTGCGAAAGGGTGTTTTCGATTGGCACTGTACGGCACGGAATGAACTAAAGTCCTGCTCACCCAGCAACAGCGGAGCCGCTTGCTGCATCAGTGAAATATCCAACTTTTGGTGATAGTGGCTCAGACCGGAGCGTAAAATCGCCGGCCGGTATTTGTGGTTATAAATAATATAGCGATAGCGCCTGGCCGTGGCACTGAAACGGGCATGAAAGTCATCCGGCACCGGCTGTGCCCAGCGCACGGCTATGGCATCGGGCAATTGCGCATTCGTGCCCATCACCCAGGCTTTGCTGTCACGTACTGCCGACGTATCAAAATGCACCACCTGGCCGGTCGCGTGCACGCCAGCATCAGTGCGGCCGGCGCAAAACAGCTCTATTGGCTGGTTCGCCACTTTACTCAGCGCCGTCTCCAGCTCTTGTTGTACGCTATTCACTTCACGCTGTCGCTGCCAGCCGTAAAATGCTGAACCGTCGTATTCAATCCCCAGTGCAATGCGCATGCCGCCCCCTTTTACTAAACGGCGGCGATTATAACGCAAGCCAGTGCTTAGTACAGCGCTGTTACCGCTTACTGGCGCAGACGTTGCGCTTCGTCTTTAATATGTTCAGGTGCATCTGACGCCGCAATTTCGTCTAACAATAAATTGGCACTCTCGCTGTCATCCATTTCAATATAGGCCCGCACCAGGTCGAGTTTTGCCGAAAAGCCATTGTCTTCAGTATCAACATCGCGTTGCTCATGCTCACCAATGATCGCCGCGTATTCCTCCAGCCCGACATCCACATTCAACTTATTAAAACGCTCCGTGTCTTGCTCCTGCTGACCGGCACTGGCCAGCAAGGTGTCAATTTCGACAAAATCATCATCGGTAAAGTCGAAGCCATTATCTGACTGTTGCGCATTCTCAAGCTGGTGCGCCAGACTCTCATCGGACTGCTGCTCCAGTTCGTGCTCGGCCGCATCCAGATTATCTGCCATCGCTTCAAGCTCTGACATCAGTGAATCAAACTGTGCGTCGGGTATCGGGTCCAGTTCCAGCTCACTGTCCTGTGCCTCGGCCTGCAAATCGTCATCAGCCAGGGCATCAAGCTCTGATAGTAATGCCTCAGTGTCCTGATCTGCAGAGATCTCCTCGTCAGACAATTCAAGTTGGGGATACTGATCCAACATTTTACTCGGGTTTTCTACTGACAAGGCCGCTTCGCTTGGCCTGTCGACCGAATCATCTTCCTGTGTCAACAGATCGGGCACCGCTGCTGCGGGTTCTTCGGCCTCGCTATCGGTGTCATCAAGCAACACTTCGTCTATATCCGCAACGGCGCCATCGTCAACGATGGTCTGATCAGCGATTGCTATCGCCAGCTCATCAGCATCAGGCGTTTCCACAGGCTCAGCGTCCGAAGCGTCATTCACCTGATCCAACAGTTCAGTCAGTTCGGCGTTTAGTAATGCCTCATCGGTTGGGTCAAGATTATCTTGCTCCAGCGTGTCAGCGGTGCCATGCTCTGCCGCCAGGCTTTCCGCGAAGGCATCAAGTTCAGAACTGTCGAAACCGATATTGTCATCAACTGCCGGCTCTGCTACCTCTGTAACACTATCGTCCGCCTCGGTAAGGCTATCTTCCGGCTCTGTACGGGTATCGTCCTGCGTGTTTACGTCTGCATCGGGAAAACTGTCGCCGACCACGGGCTCTGCCGCTTCAGCCGGCGCAGCCATCGCTTGTACGAGTTGTTGCTCTTGGGTTGTGGCTAAAGCCGGCTCGGCTTCGCTGAGCTCGTCCAAATCAACTTCTTCGATAAGATCATCGATATCAAAGTCATCCGGTTCGGGTAACGACTCTGGCGGCGTATCGGCTCCAACAGCGGTATCATCATCAGCGAGCTCAATCACATCATCATCATCTGCTGCTGCCAACAGTGCTGACAAGTCAGTGTCAGATAAAATATTGTCCGGATCAAAATCATCCAGCGCATCGGCATCCGTTTGGTCATCCAGTAGCGCAGCGTCATGCTCAGCGGGTAGCAAGCTGTCATCTTCAAATGACAACTCATCATCGAACTCCAGTAAGTCATCCGTGTCAGCAACGGCTGCCGTTGGTTCTTCCGGCTCTGTAAAGGCTTCTTCGAGTAGCGCATCGTCAATTTCAAACAGGCTGTCGTCTATTTCAGTGTTGTCCAGCGGAGGTAACGGCGAATGATAGCCAGGGTCTGGCGCCGTTTCCGTTGTTGCAGCACTTACTATCTGTTCTGTATGCTGACTGCGCTTTTTTACCCAGAGTAAAATACTCAGCAGCACCAATAATGCCGGTATACAAGCGGCCAATACCCACGCCAGTGGATGTTTCAGCCATTGTTGCCAATCGCTGCTCTCCGCCTCTGCCGCGGCCTCGTCCTGCGCGGCCTTCGCCTGTAACAATTCAGCCTGTTGTTGCAGTAACAATTCAATTTGCTGCTGCATTGCACTGTCGTCACCTAATTGCAGCTTTATCAGCTCGAGCTCCTGCTGTACTTTGGCCAGGCTGGTTTTTAGCTGCAAGTTTTCGTCGGCTATGGTATCAACCAACTGAATAGACTCAGCAAATTGGCTGCGCAAGCTATCCAGTTCTTGCCGTTGTTGCTCACCGATACGGGATAACTCTGCTTGCCACTGTGCTGTTGGTTCAGCACTCACTGTCGCTGCCGTTTGCGTCGCCTGATTGTTGTTGCTGGCAGCTTTTTGCCGCGCCGCCCACACCTGGTCATCCTGCTCCGACTTCTGTCTGGCGACAGTGATGTCAACCTGCTGTATTTCCTCTAAAGTGGGTAACGTCAGTACCGCCGCCGGGCGCAGATGATTGAGATTGCCTTCTAAAAAGGCATCCGGGTTTTTCAGATACAACGCGTACATCACCTGATACAGGCTGACATTTGTATCCGGCCTGACACGCTGGGCCACGCGCCATAAGGTGTCTGATGGGCTAAGCGGGCCTATGGTTAAGGGGGCTGGAGGGGCATCACTGCCGCGTGGGCCACGGATCTGGGTCGCGTTTTCCTGCGCCAGCAGCGCCGACGGAAAATTGACTAACACGGCAATAAAGACAACAAATAACAAAGGCATTAACAGTTCCTACCCCAATTCAGGCGTATTGATACAAAGTTGTCGGCAGCACGGCTGCCAGGCTTTAGATCCTAAGCAAACAATGTTCCAACTTTTTATGCTGGCAATTTCGCTAAAATATAAAGCACTGCAGCAATTTAGACCAGTGTTTAAACATAGCGTTGATATAACAGGGAAGGCAAGACGAAAATGCCACCTTTACGGTTGATGGCATTGCGGCAATGCGGCCCCCTAACTGGGGGCCAACTCAAATTAGAGGTAATCGCGGATCAGATGCTCTGCTATCTGAATACTGTTGGTTGCCGCACCTTTACGGATATTATCCGCCACTACCCACAGGTTAATGCCATTTTCGTGTGATAAATCCTGTCGAATCCGGCCAACAAACACCTCATCCTTGCCTGCAGCGCTGCAGACCTGTGTAGGAAAATCAGCATTGTTCTCCAGCAATACTACGCCTGGTGCATTGGCTAGCAGGGCTTTTACCTGGTCAACACTAATTGGCATCCGGGTTTCAATATGCACCGCTTCAGCATGGCCAAAAAATACCGGCACCCGCACTGCAGTGGCATTAACAGAGATACTGCTGTCGCCAAAGATTTTCTGCGTCTCCCAGTGCATCTTCATTTCTTCTTTGGTGTAGCCGTTATCCATAAACACATCAATTTGCGGGATCACATTAAAGGCAATCTGGCGGGCAAATTTGCCTTCACTTTCAATCGGACGGCCATTCATCAATTGTGCGGCTTCGTGCGCCAGCGCTTCTACTGCATCCTGGCCAGCACCGCTGACAGACTGGTAAGTGGCGACGTTAATGCGGCTGATGCCCACAGCATCGTGGATCGGTTTTAACGCCACCAGCATCTGGATGGTTGAGCAATTCGGGTTGGCAATAATATTGCGGTTACGGTAGTCCGCTATAGCATGGGCGTTGACTTCCGGCACTACCAGCGGAATATCGGGCTCATAGCGATAATGCGAGGTGTTATCTATCACGACACAGCCGGCATCAGCCGCTTTAGGCGCATAAATGGCTGATACACTGCCACCGGCAGAAAACAAACCGATTTGTGCTTGTGACCAGTCGAACGTTTCAGCATCAATGACCTTCACCTTTTTGCCTCTGAATGTCACGGTACCGCCGGCAGAGCGGCTGCTGGCCAACGGAAACAATTCGCCGACCGGGAAGTCGCGTTGCTCCAGAATTTCGATTAAATGTTGTCCTACTAAACCTGTTGCACCTAAAACGGCAACATTGTATTGCGAAGCCATGACAATTCCTCTGGTTATTGTGCGAGGTTGAACCCTAATTGCGGCAGAAACGTTGGGATCAGACTGCCGGATAATTGCAATGAGCTGAATTCCCGCCGCGGCGGATAGTTTTTTCTCAGCCAGTCAAAGCCGTGACTGTGCAGATAATTGCGCAACAAAGCATCATCACGTCGCACATCATATAACAGTCTTGCCAGATTTTGGACATCTGGAAGCCCAAAATTTGGACTAATTTGTAATTTTTCCATCGCTGGCACGGCTAATAGCCGGTCAAGCGACTGCTTGAGCGGTCGCTGCAGCAGTTGGCAGCATTGCTGATACAGCATTTCGGTGCCACGCGCCTTGCCTTCAATGCTATGGCCGGCAATATGGGCGGTGGCGATATCAACATAAGGCAACAGGGCTGTCATAATGTCGGGTTCATGCTCCCATACATCCAGCACCACTGCCCTGCGCTGCGTCGCGGCTTGTAAATCAGCTAGCAAGGCCGTGTTATCAACAATAGCACCTCGGGCGGCATTAATTATTGCGCAATCCGGTTTTAACTGTGCCAGTGTGTCAGCATTTAACAAGTGTCGTGTTGGCCAGCGACCGGTCGACGTTAACGGTGTATGAAAACTGATAATATCGGCCTGTTGGCAAAGCTGAGAAAACGCCGTGTGCGCAAAGCCAGGTTGCTGCTCGGCCAACCACGGATCGCACAGTAACACCTTGATGTTCAGTGCCTGCAATGCCCGCGCCAACCGGCTGCCGATATTGCCAACGCCAACGATACCCAGCGTTTTATCACTCAGATCCCACTGATATTTTTGCGCCAGACACCACAGGCTGCTAAGCACATATTCTGTCACCGACTGCGCATTACAACCCGGCGCACTGCTAAAGGGAATATTACGCTGTGCCAGATAATGCTGGTCGATATGATCTGTGCCAATTGTCGCGGTACCGACAAAACGCAGCTTAGTATTCAATGCCAACAGGTCGGCATTGACCTGTGTCACCGAGCGTACCAATAAGATATCTGCATGCTCAAGTTGCGATGCAGTCACATTGCGGCCGTTGAACAAGGTCACGTCGCCAAGCTCGGCAAAAAACTGTTGTACCAGCGGCATATTTTCGTCGGCAAAGATCTGCATAGGTGTTCCTGATAGCACTGCCAGAGATGGCGGCAGTGTAACAAATAGCACCAAGCCAGCCTACTATATTAGGCTGGCTTGGTGGCAGAACTTACTGCGGTAGCGGTTAAGGCAGTGCCACTTCAAAAGAATAGGTCAGTGATTCGCGCAGCTTATCAGCCAAATCTGAGGCCGTCGCTGCAGAATAAGACGCTTCGATCAGATACCGGCCAGCCTGCGCCGGCGTAAAACTGACAACACCATCTGCGCCGGTTTCAAATTCCACCCGCCCGGCGTCATTGCGGTACAGCTCTCCGGCGAAAGACAATACACCTTTAACACCGGCTTGCGGCTTACCATTTAGGCTAAACACAAACTGCAGCGCTTCTTGGGCGACAACATCGGCCGGGTGAGTATTGCTGCTAAGCTCCAGCCCCTGCCCCTGAAGTTTCAGTACCGTGTCTGTCGGACCATTGACGGTAATATAAGCAAAGTTGCGGCTACGCATCTGCACCGTTTCAACCTTAGTCGCACCTGTTGGTAACTGCGCCGTACGCGCCTGTTTATTGGCCAGTAAACGCTTGCGCTCGCCGTCTATTTCATAGCTGGTGAAAAAACGCACGGGGTTAGCCAGTTCCAGCCGGTAAGTACCATCGCCGGCCAATTGCACGTCAGCCATCGATTTACGTTTGCCCTGATAGAGTTCCGTTACCGGCTTTGCGCTGCCATCGGGCAGATACAGCGTCAGCGATTTCAGCGCGATGCCTTTATCCGGTACAAAAGTCATGTTCGCCGCGGAAGCATCAACGCTAATCCAGCTGTCCGGTTTAGACAATACATAATGGCTGGGGACAAGCCACAAGGTATGGGCACTGAGGCTGCTGCTAATCAGCAAACTTGATAACAACACGGCGGTTTTTTTCAACATAAAAGTCCTTATGATCAATAATGATCAGCAAATAGGTTAACGTATCTGTGCCGAGATATGGCCAAGTTCACCCTGGGCAGCAATATCAATGACAGCGCCCTGGGCCGGCAGCGTGAACGCCTGTTTAACCAGACTGCGCCCGCCCTGCTCGCGCGCGGCTTCGACCAGCAAAGTATATTGGCCCGCCGCCAAAGGCTGAGCCTGGTTATCTTTGCCGTCCCAGTAGAGCTTATAGGTACCGGGCTTTTGCGTAGCACCACTTACGGCATCAACCAAAGCCGTATCACTGCGGCCTATCTTGCGCCAGAAACGGCGCAGATCTTTTAGCCAGTCCGGTTTTTCTACCCATAAGGCAATAAGCTTTACCGGCTGCTGCTGCGCATCTTCTACCCACACCGCCACATAAGGCCGGTGATACTGGCTGGTTTCAATAACTGGCAGTTGCAGGCTGATTTCACTCGCGGTGGCACTGACACGGGTACTGCACAGCGCCGCTGCTGTAAAACAGGCTAATAAAGCCGTAACGGCTAATTTCATACTAAACTCCCAAATAGGCGCCTGTTGGCGGCATTAGTGTAACGACAAAATATAAGCGAAAAGGCTGATAAAAATACCCAACATCGCCAGGCTGTTACCCAGGCTGCGCCGGGAAGGTTGTTTTAGTAACAGATAAAAGCCTGTCAGCGCGAATACAATGCAGGCAATGGCGGTAAGATCAATCAGCAGTATCCAACTGGTGCCGGCATTACGGCCTTTATGTAAGTCGTTAAGCAGCGCCAGGTAACCGGCAAATTCCGTATCAATAGCCGCCTTACCGGACTGAAAATCGACCAGTACAGTGGCATAGCCGGCTGGTCGTTTGAAATCCAGCTCGAGTAACCCCTCTTCGGGTTCAAAAGCGTAACTGAATACTGAGGCTTTCAGTTGCTGTTCGCTGCTTAACCAGTCCCGAAACTGGATAGCGACGTTAGCCTGCTCAGCGGCAGAATCTGGTAAGGTGGTAAAACGCAGATGTTGCGGCAGCGCCACATCAACCTGGCGGCTTTGCTGGCCGGCCTTGCTGTATAGCCAATCAGGATGATTTAGCGTAATACCGGTGACGGCAAAAAACAGCAACAGCATCAATACCAGCATAGAACTATAGCTGTGCACTGCCCGCATCAGTTTTGCCAGGGCAGGCCCCTGCCAGAATTCAGTCATAACTACTTTATGTTCACGGCAATAAAAACTTAACAGGCATGATACTGAGAATTATTACTATTTGCAATAACGAATTAAACCATCGCCGTGCAACAAACTGACGGCGGCGTTTAGCTAAATGGGATTATCTGACCGGTAACTCAAAGCGGGCAAACATACGGTCAATCTCTTCCTGATTGCGCAGTATATTGGCTTTTTCAACCACGTCTTTTGTCAGGTGCGGTGCAAAACGTTCTATAAAATCATACATATAGGTACGCAAGAAGGCACCTTTGCGAAAGCCTATTTTGGTGGTCGAGGCTTCAAATAAATGACTGCCGTCAATTGCCACCAGATCTTTATCTAAGGTTTTATCTATGGCCATTGATGCGATAACACCTACGCCCAGCCCAAGCCGGACATAGGTTTTTATCACATCGGCGTCCGTTGCCGTGAACACGATCTTCGGTTCAAGGCCTTTGGCGGCAAAAGCCCGGTCTAATTCAGAACGCCCGGTAAAACCAAACACGTAAGTTACTATCGGATGTTGTGCAACATCTTCAATGGTAATTTTGCGATCCAGTTGCAGTAAAGGATGGTCATGGCGGACAATGACACTGCGATTCCAGTGATAACAGGGCAACATCACTAAATCGTTATATAAATGCAAGGCTTCGGTGGCAATGGCAAAGTCGGCATCACCGCGCGATGCCGCCTCAGAGATTTGTTGTGGTGTGCCCTGATGCATATGCAGCGAAACTTTGGGATACTTTTGCATAAAACCGCTAATCACCGGCGGCAAAGCATAGCGGGCCTGAGTATGGGTAGTGGCAATGTTTAACTTGCCTTGATCTGGCAGCGTATGCTCTTTGGCTACCGCTTTAATACTTTCAACCTTGGCCAGTATTTGCTGGGCAATGTCAATCACATCCCGCCCGGCTGGCGTCACATGGGTTAAATGTTTGCCGCTGCGGCCAAATACCTGAATACCCAGCTCGTCTTCCAGCATCCTCACCTGTTTACTGATCCCAGGTTGCGAGGTATAAAGACTTTCAGCGGTGGAAGAGACATTCAGATTATGGTTCAGCACTTCAACTATATAACGCAGCTGCTGCAATTTCATGTGTCACAGATCCGGTAATGGCATATCATTGCTCAATATACCTATATGGCAGGATATTCCAACTTATTTTTAATTCAGGTGTTGCTATAACTAATGGTAGCTAAAAATAACGGCGCTGCCAGCCGCGGTGAAGGAGAAACTATGACTAACACGGTTACCGGCATTGATTTTGCCTCGGTACTGGCGTCTACCGTACACGATATGAAAAACTCGTTATGTATGCTGATCCAATCTACTGAGCTCATTCAGCAAGAGAGCAACCATTTATCTGACAATGCACAAGACGAGTTAGCCCGGCTAAATTATGAAGCTAACCGGCTTAACTCAAATTTGCTGCAACTATTGTCGCTTTACCGGATGGAACGTAATCAGTTGCCGGTGCAAATTGATGAACACTATATTGCCGACATCACGGAGGAGATCCTGTTGAAAAACCAGTTTTTCAGCAGGCAGCAAAAAGTACAGATTGCGCTGGAACATCCCGACGCCCTATGCTGGTTCTTCGATTACGATTTGATTGTTAACCTGCTAAACGACGCCGTTGCCAATGCCTTGCGCTACTGCAACAGCCAGGTGTTGTTAACGGCCTCAGTGCAACACAACCGGTTGTGTATAGAAGTACAAGATGATGGCCGTGGCTTTCCGGATTTTATGCTTAACACCGCCGCTTTTAATATGAATACCCCGGATCTGGCAAATAATCACACCGGACTTGGAATATTTTTTGCTAAGCTAATTGCCAGTGCTCACCAGAATAAAGGTGAGCGCGGTACTGTGGAACTGAGTAATGGTGGCCGTCTGGGGGGAGGCGTATTCCGTCTTAGCCTGCCATAAAGCAGGCAGACAGCTGTTATTTCAGCTATTTTATGATTACTATGATGACTGAAGTCAGTCTGGCATGAGGTTTAAATGCTGTTAACCTTAATAATAACGCTGGTTGTTGCCCTGGTGGTTATCGCCATCATTGTTAATGCTATCCAGCAACATAAAGAACGGCTGGCAGCGTTAAAACGGGCAGAGTTTGGCAAGCTGCGTACTATTTTGGAAGACACGGAAGAGCTGATTGTCAATTCAGCCAATGTGCCGCTGTCGCCGGGGATCAGCCAGATGCTGTTAAAACGCATCGCCTTTGCCTTAAGGGCCATGGTAGAGCTTGAACCAGGTGCCCGTGATATAAAGCAGCGGCTGCAGGAAACCGAAAAAAGGTTAACCGAAAGCCATGCCGATAGCAGCTTTACCGAAACAGTTACCCTGCCCGATAACGACCAGCAACTTATCGGCATGATTAAAGGCATTAAAAAATTGCGCACTGTGCTGCGTGCAGAGCACGCCCGCGGTAATGTCGACACACAAATGGTGATTCAGGAAGATAAGCGCCTGGAAACATTGCAATTGCGCATTAATGTCGAAAGCCAGATAAAACGCGGCAATCAGGCCAGAACCAACAATATGCTCGGCTCTGCCCGGCAGTATTTTGAAAAAGCCCTGACAGCACTTACCAGCACGCCGCATCAGGACGATTATGCGCTAAGCCGTAAGTCGGAGGTGATGCAAGCGCTGCAAGACATCGCCACACAGCTAAAAGAGGGCAACTTGCGCGACAGAGAGAAAAAAGAAGAAAAAGAAAACAAAGACTTAGACGAACTATTTGCTCCCAAACGCAAATGGTAACTCTCCGCTGATAAACAACAGGCCGCTATTGCGGCCTGTTTCATTTATCAAGCTCAGATTCAGGGCTTAGACACCACCCATTTACCGTCTTCAAACCAGGCCGACCAGCCCGTTGCCTTGCCGTCTTTCTCTGACATCACATATTGCTGCTTGGTTTTACGGCTCCAACGCACAATCGCCGGGTTGCCTTCGGGATCTTGCGCGGGTGCATCGGCCAGATAATAAAACTTCGGCGACAACAGCGTGCGATACTTAGCCAACTCTGCTACTAAGGGTGCCCGGGTCTCACGTGATTTGGGGAAAGTTGACGCCGCCAGAAACAAGCCGGCTGCACCATCACGCAACACAAAGTACGCATCGGATTTTTCGCATTTAAGCTCAGGCAAGTGCACCGGGTCTTCTTTTGGTGGTGCCGCTTCGCCGCTGCGCAACAGTTTACGGGTGTTTTTACACTCGCTGTTAGTACAACCAAAATATTTGCCAAAGCGGCCCGATTTCAGCTGCATGTCACTGCCACATTTATCGCATTCAATCAAAGGCCCATCGTAGCCTTTAATTTTAAAGCTGCCCTGCTCAACTTCAAAGCCATCACACGCCGGGTTGTTACCACAAACATGTAACTTCCGGCTTTCGTCAATTAGATAGCTATCCATCGCTGTGCCACACTTGCCGCAGCGTTTTTTCTGCCGCAATGCTTCAGTTTCCATCTCATCATCATCACTGACATTGACCGCCACATCACCGGCAACCAGATTCATCGTGGTAGTGCAGCGCTCTTTAGGCGGCAAATTATAGCCGGTACAGCCTAAAAATACCCCGGTAGAAGCCGTTCTTATGCCCATTGGCCGGCCACAACTGGGACACGCGATATCGGTTACCACTACCTGATTTACCCGCATGCCGCCCTGATCGGGATCGTTTTCCGCCGTTTTCAGTTTCTGATAGAAATCACCGTAAAAATTATCCAGCTCTTTACGCCACTGCGCCTGGCCGTTGGCAATATCATCCAGCTTTAACTCCATATTGGCGGTAAAATCGTAATTCATCAGATCGTTAAAGTTCTCGACCAGACGATCGGTGACGATTTCCCCCATTTTCTCCGCATAAAAGCGCTTATTCTCAACCCTGACATAACCACGGTCCTGAATCGTCGAAATAATGGCGGCATAGGTAGAAGGCCGGCCGATGCCCCGTTTTTCCAACTCTTTGACTAAGCTGGCTTCACTAAAGCGGGCTGGCGGCTTGGTAAAGTGCTGCGCACTGTGTAGTTGTTGCAGGCTTAAGGTTTCGCCCGGCTTAACATCAGGCAATACATTGTCTTCTTCGTCCTTGCGCTTTACTGCCGGCTGTACCTTGGTCCAACCATCAAAGCGCAACACGCGGCCTTTGGCCTTTAGCTCAAAATCCGCGGCCTGTACGGTGATATTAGTGACGTCATACTGCGCAGGTGGCATCTGACAAGCCACAAACTGGCGCCAGATTAGCTCATACAGCTTACGGGCATCGGCCTCCATATCGCCAAGGCTTGATGCGAGTACATTAACATCTGATGGCCGGATCGCTTCATGCGCTTCCTGCGCATTAGCTTTGCTGCCATAACTCAGCGCCTGCTCCGGCAAATACTTACTGCCAAAATGGGTAGCAATATAATCCCGGCATGCGCCAACCGCATCAGCACTGAGGTTGGTTGAGTCGGTACGCATATAGGTAATATGGCCCGCTTCATACAGTCGCTGTGCCAACATCATGGTTTTTTTCACGCCATAGCCCAAGCGGGTGCTGGCCGCCTGCTGCAATGTCGAGGTAATAAAAGGCGCCTGTGGTTTGCTGCTGCTGGGTTTATCTTCTCGTTCCAGCACCTGATAGCTGGCGTTGGTAAGCAGCTGCAACGCTTGCTCAGCCTGGGTTTTGTTAACCGGCTTGAAAACTTTTCCCTGCTGTTTGACCACATCTAACTGCAGTGCCTGACGCGCCGCCGTTTGCGTATCGGCTGCCACAGTCCAGTATTCTTCGGGTACAAAGGCTTTAATTTCACGCTCGCGTTCTACCACCAAGCGTACAGCGACAGACTGTACACGGCCGGCAGATAACCCTCTGGCTACCTTTTTCCACAACAGGGGTGACACCATAAAGCCGACCACCCGGTCAAGAAAACGGCGCGCTTGCTGCGCATTGACTCTGTCAACATTGACCTCGCCGGGTTCTTTAAACGCATTCTGAATAGCGTTTTTGGTAATTTCATTAAATACCACCCGCTTAAACCGCTGCGGCTCACCGCCGATAATCTGCTGCAAGTGCCAGGCAATCGCTTCTCCTTCACGGTCTAAGTCCGTTGCCAGGTAGACCGTGTCGGCTTTCTCGGCTAAGGTTTTTAATTCTTTAACGACCTTTTCTTTGCCGGGTAAGATTTCATAGCGGGCTTTCCAGCCATGTGCCGGATCTATGCCCATGCGGTCAACCAGCGCCTGATATTCTTTCTCTTCTTTGCTCAGTGTTTTACTCAGCGCCGACTTTTCTTTACTACTGCTGGTCGGTAAGTCACGAATATGACCAACACTGGATTTGACGACAAAGTCGTTACCAAGATATTTATTGATTGTTTTCGCTTTTGCCGGTGACTCGACTATTACCAGTGATTTCGCCATCTTAATACCAGGATCCCTAACATTTTATGCATGTCTGTTATGCTGCTTTTTTAACGTATATCCGTAAACCGCAGTTGTGACAAGTGAATAAACTCATTATTATGCAAACCAGCTCATTTTCAGAGCTGTCTGGCGAAAGCTTCGCCAGAACTAATGAAGCATCCTAAGCGGCCGCAAAAATAATAAAAACAGTGCCCAATCCAAATAAAGGATATAAAGCAAAAATGAAATTCTTTGAAGCAAATTTCGATGGTCTGGTCGGACCAACCCATAACTATGCCGGTTTATCTATCGGCAATGTTGCCTCGTTATCTAACGCTAAAAATACCTCCAGTCCGCGCCAGGCGGCAAAACAGGGCTTAAGTAAAATGAAAGCCTTGCACGACCTTGGCATGGTACAGGGAGTATTAGCCCCCCAGGAGCGTCCAGACGTTTATACACTGCGCCGGCTTGGTTTTAGCGGCTCTGATGCCCAGGTCATTGCTAAAGCGGCCAAACAGGCGCCTGCTGTGTTTAAAGCCGTATGCTCTGCATCCAGCATGTGGACAGCCAATGCCGCTACCATTTCACCCAGTGCCGACACTGCCGACGGTAAAATTCATTTTACCCCGGCCAACCTGACCAACAAGTTTCACCGCTCGCTGGAGCCGCTTACCACCGGCAACATTCTCAAGGCCATGTTTCGCAATCCTGAGCACTTTGCTCACCATAGCCACTTGCCTGACAATGACCACTTCGGCGATGAAGGTGCGGCTAATCATACCAGACTTTGCAGCGCTTATGGTAAGCGCGGTGTGGAACTCTTTGTATTTGGCCGTTATGCGTTCGATAGCAGTAAGCCGGCGCCCAAGCGTTTTCCGGCGCGCCATACGCTGGAAGCCTGTGAGGCGGTAGCCCGTTTACATGGCTTAAGTGACGAACATGTGGTGTACATGCAGCAACATCCTGATGTGATTGATCAGGGCGTGTTTCACAATGATGTTATTGCTGTGGGTAACCAAAACGTGCTGTTTTACCATCAGCAGGCGTTTGTTGACAGCCAGACGAAACTGGCAGAGTTGCAGCGTAAGTTTGGTGATGATAGCCAATTACACTTAATTGAGGTGCTGGACAACGAAGTCTCCGTCGCTGAAGCGGTAAAAACTTATCTGTTTAACACTCAGGTAATCACCTTACCAAGTGGCGAGATGGCGATTATTGCGCCAACCGAATGCCAGGATAGCCCGGCAGTATCCGCCTATTTAGCTGAACTGACACAGCGCAATACACCGATTAAGCAAGTGCATTACTATGATGTGAAGCAGAGCATGCGTAACGGCGGCGGCCCGGCCTGTTTACGCTTACGGGTTGCCATGAGCGAGCAGGAAAAGCAGGCAGTTAACCAGCACGTGCTGATGAATGATCAGCTATTTACTACCCTGAATAGCTGGGTTGATAAACACTACCGTGATGAAATTTCAGAAGCCGACCTGGCCGACCCGCAATTGCTGCAGGAATCGCGCAGCGCCCTGGATGAGCTGACGCAAATTCTGAACTTAGGCTCGGTTTACCCGTTCCAGCAAGGCTAAAATAATTTAGCAATACTGCACAAGAAAAAGGGAGCCAATTGGCTCCCTTTTTCTGTTACAAACTTCGTTACCGCTAGTCCGTTGAAGCACAGTTTGGCGTTTCACCATATGGTATCCGCGGCGGCGGGATATCTTCATTGGTAACATCATCAGACAATACATCTAAGGTGTAGCTGCGTGATGACACGTTTTCTGTACCGGCAGCGCTGCCTGAGGCTTGGATCAAAATATCAATCCAGGCGCCATAGTCCTGAGTGTAGGTCAAATGGAACTGAGCTATACCGTTTTCGTCGGCCGTAACAAACTCTGGCACCGCAACAACATTACCCGGCGTTAACTCACCATCGCCATTGGTATCTTCAATAGTGATATCCAAGATACCATCAAGATTAATATCTTCGTTCGGACAAGTAATAGAACGTGCCGCATCATAATATTCAAACGGTCCCACTGCCGGTACTCTGACCCAGGCACCTTTACCATACGAAAGCGGTACTACTGTCAGGTTAACACGCTGACCTGCAACCGGATTGCCAGAACTATCCGTCACGATAATTGAAAACTCTTTGCGGTAAGTACTGGCTGTAGGCTCTTCCATTTCGTTACCGGTACCAAAACGGAAAAACAGCGTGCGCTTACCGACGGCAATATCCGCAGCATCAGCAATGGCATTATTATTCTCTAATGCGGCTTGCACCTGCAGGTTCAGTCCATCAACACCGGCACCTGTGTTAGCGTCCGCAGTAAAGACAGTAGTGGCAATGCCCTGTGAGTTAGTGGTTGCTGTGCCGCTACTGATAACACCACCGGCTGCATTATCCAGCGTAAATACTACCTTCTGATTTTTCACCGGGTTATTATTGGCATCCCGCACTACTGCACGCACTGTGCTCGACTCGCCCGGGCCAACTTTCGCCGGAATGGCCTGCGTTTCGACGGTAGCAGGCGTTGTTGCGACAAATTCGATAATTTTCTTCGCACTTACCGCGCTGTCATCCTCACCGGCGGTGGCATTTAATGTGACCAAACCGGCATAGGCTGAACGGATGTAAGCCTCCGCCACACCATCAGCATCAGTATCGTTTTCAGCAGAGACAGCATTGCCCAGATTAGCTTCCTGATCGGCAATAACACCGCGGGTAGTAGCAAAATTTACTGTAGCAGCGGGGTTAGGTGCATTACTTACCAACCATTCCACTTCAACTTTCTGAGCGGTATTTAGCGGCACTTCCTGCACCGGGTCGCCAGGCAAAACGTCATCGGCATTATCTGTTAACGCTAAGAAAGCAAAAGCATCGGCACTGACATTAATATTAGTAACTGTGGTAACACCAGCAGCCGAGACGGTTAATACATCATTGCCGCTATTCACTGCAGTATAAGTGAAGCTGGCTTTACCAGAAGAACCAGAGGTTGCCGGGCTGTCGTCGCTCAAGCTGTTCTCCAGTGCTGATGCTACTTGCACTTCCGTCCCCTGAATACCCGCACCATTTGAATCAGTTAAAAACAGATCAATAGTAACCGTATCACCTAATACAATAGAATCCGGCGCTGCTATCTCTAACTGATTACCTACTACAGCCACTGTAAGTTCAGACACTTGTTGCTGTACCCGTGCTGTGACTAACATGCTGCGGTTACTTTTATCTGTTTGCGTAGTCAACGTGGCACGGGCAACGCCATTTTCAGCCGTTGCGTCATCCAGCGGTTGCAGCTCTCCAGATTCAGCAAAAAACACCACCGGCACCCCTTCGAGCACCACATTGTTAGCATCACGCACTAACGCCGTCAGTTCAACTTTATCCTGAATACCCGTTCCAAGCTGCAAAGTATCGGCTATCAGTACGATTGAACCAACGGTAACGTCAACCTGCTCGCCACCATCACCGGCAGACACAAAAGCCGCCTCAGCTGACGCCTCATCAAAGCTTGCTGTTACCGTACCGGCGCCACTGCTCCCCCCCGCTAATAAGGTAATAGTTGCAACACCGTCAGCATTAGTTACCGCTGTACCTGCGGTGTTACTCAACGTCGCCAGAGCAGCATTACTTAACGTAAACTCGATAAGACGCCCGGACACAACACCATTGTTCGTTGCCGTTAATGTTGCAGTAACGGTTAGCGGCGTCGCTTGCGCTAACTGACCATCGGCATCAGACAAGGCCACGCTCAGGCTAAACACGGGTGTAGTGCCGCCGCCGGCGCCACCATCACCGCTGTCTAAAGTACCGCCGCCGCCACAGGCAGCAAGCGTTGTAACGAGTAGCGCAACAAGAAGTCGCTGGATGTTTCGCATGAAAACTCTCCCAAGCTGTTTTTATTATATAGTTTTTGTTAATTCTGTATCTTAAACCATTAATCTGGCAAACGTCACAGCAAATTTAAAAAAAAATTTGCGCTAATCTGCCTTTCATCAAACCAACCTGTTAGGCTTAGCAACATTATGAACTGAATACTCGTCTGATGTTATGACAGATAATAAAAAGCTCGGGCTCACTGCCCGCATAGTGATTGGCATGGTAGCTGGCATCGCCGTTGGCTTCTTTTTTAAGTTTTTACTGGCCGGACAAGAAGAACGTATCCTGCATCTGCTGGGATTAGACATTCCGTTAAAAGCATTATTTGTTGATGGCTTTTTTCATATCGGCGGTGAAATATTTATCGCCAGTTTAAAAATGCTGGTTGTACCACTGGTGTTTGTCTCGCTGGTCTGTGGAACCTGTTCATTATCAGACACCTCAGCATTAGGCCGTTTAGGCGGTAAAACCATAGCACTGTATCTGGTTACCACTGCTATTGCTATTAGCCTGGCCATTTTTGCTGCCTTGCTGATTAATCCCGGTGAAGGCGTGCAAATGCAATCCGAGGCCAGTTTTAACCTCAGCGAAGCGCCAGCTCTGTCACAGGTCTTTATTAATATTTTCCCCAGTAATCCGATAGAGTCGATGGCCAAAGGCAATATGCTGCAAATCATCGTGTTTGCCGTACTGTTTGGCATCGCCATGGCAATGAGTGGCAAAGCCGGCGAGCGTTTAAGCGCGGTATTTAACGATCTTAGCGACGTGATTATGAAGCTGGTAACCTTGCTAATGAACCTGGCACCTTATGGCGTCTTCTTTTTGATGGCCAAGCTGTTCACTACCCTGGGTTTTGAAACCATCGCCAGTCTGGCGAAGTATTTTGGTGTCGTCCTGGCGGTGTTAATCCTGCATGGCACTCTGAGCTATGGCATTATCCTGAAACTATTTACCGGCCTTAATCCATTAATTTTCTTTAAAAAGATGCAAGATGCAGCCTTATTTGGCTTTAGCACCTCCAGCAGTAACGCCACTATGCCGGTGACGATGGAAACCGTGACAAAGAAAATGGGCGTTAAAAATAGTGTTGCGTCTTTTACCGTGCCTCTGGGTGCAACCATTAACATGGATGGCACCGCCATTATGCAGGGCGTCGCAACAGTATTTATTGCACAGGTTTTTGCCGTTGATTTAACCCTGAGTGACTATCTTATGGTTATTTTAACCGCCACGCTGGCATCAATAGGTACCGCAGGCGTGCCCGGTGTCGGCCTTATCATGCTGGCGATGGTTTTACAGCAAGTGGGTTTACCGGTAGAAGGTATCGCGCTGATAATTGGTGTTGACCGTTTGCTGGATATGACGCGCACTGCCGTAAATGTCACCGGCGATGCCATGGTGTCCTGTATTGTCGGTAAAAGCGAGCGCGCCTTTGATGCCAAGGTCTTTAACGACATCAATGCCGGCAGCAAAGAAGAGAATATCGACTTTCACCATTTACGCTAGCGGTAATAACACAACCGGCTGCTGTTATGGCAGCCGGATACTATAAGCCTTCTCGACCAGACTCGAGGTCAAAAAACGACGTCTGGCAAAACCTTTGCCGGTTTGCTCTAATTCGGCCAGCAGACTAATTTTTGCCCCCTCAAACAATAACGCCAACTCTTGCTGTGACACACTAAAAGGTGGCCCTTGCTTTTCGTGTTGCGGATATTCCAGGCTAATCAATAAAATCGTGCTGCCAGAGGGTAACAGTTGTTTAAGCTTAGCCGCATATTGCTGTCGCATCTGTGGCGGCAGTGCAATGAGGGCGGCACGATCATAAACCAGTTCAGCATCAGCCAGATGCGCTTTGGTTAAAGCAAAAAAATCGCCCTGCCACAAGGCAATACGCTCGCTGTGGTAACACTGAAACGGTGCTTGCGCCGTAACGGTATAGGCAATTTGATTCGAAACAAAAAAGTCATTACAGGCTATTTGTGACAGCTCAACACCGGTCACCGGTAAATGCTGCGCCAGATAGCACATATCAAGTGATTTACCACACAACGGCACCAGCACACGGCGGTGCTGCGCCAGCACCTCAGGCAAACAGCGCTGCAACAATGGATGTACCGCATCCAGCTGAAAGCCCAGCTCGTTATTTTGCCAGCGTGCCAGCCAGAAGTCGGCATCCATCTCAGCGCGCCCAGTACTGTTGCATCATCTTTTGCCACCACAACGAAAGCACATTCGCCGAGCCCATACCTACTTTCTCTGCAATGCCTTTACGTAGCTGATATTTCACCTGAAACACCTGGCGTTGTGGTAACTGAGCAATCAGATAGTCGTCGCTGGTTTGGATCTCATCAATCAAATTCAGTGTCAGTGCCTGATAACCAAACCAGTGTTCGCCTGTTGCCACCTGCTCCACATCCAGCTGTGGCCGGTGTTGTTGCACAAACTGCTTAAATAACTGGTGTGTTTGCTCCAGCTCCTGTTGAAACTTTTGTCGGCCCTGCTCGGTATTTTTACCAAACAAGGTTACCGTGCGCTTATATTCACCGGCAGTAAATTGTTCAAAGTCGATATTGTTTTGCTGTAATAGCTTATGAAAATTCGGTAATTGCGCGATAACGCCGATAGAACCAATAATGGCAAAAGGCGCGGCTAGCACTTTATTGCCAATACAGGCCATCATATAACCGCCGCTGGCCGCCACCTTATCAACTGCTACGGTTAGCTTAATGCCCTGCTGGCGCAACCTGTCTAACTGCGATGCGGCTAAACCATAACCATGCACTACGCCACCACCGCTTTCCAACCGCAGTAACACTTCATCTTCCGCGGTGGCAATAGCCAGAATGGCGGTAATTTCCTCGCGTAGTGATTCTGTTTCCCGCGCATCCATACTGCCATGAAAATCAACTACGTATAACTTTGGTTTAGCCTGCGCACTGTCACGTTGCTGTGCCTTGTGCCACAATTTGAACTGCTTTTTGTCCAGCAGCTGGTGCTGCAAGTCCGCTTTCATACTCTGGTGCTGCTCAGTTAAATCCGTAAACTGCAACTGGCCCTTTTTCGGCTTTGCTTTGGCCGAGGCAGCACCGGCAACCAGCGCTATAACAACGCCAACCGCAACCACCAAGGTCACGCTTTTGGCCAAAAATAAACCGTATTCATATAGAAATTCCAAAGCCTTCCCCTAAACAAATGTTTGATTGCTGCGCGTCGCTGTATTGTAACGCCTGATACAAAAAGAAAAAGCCCGGCGAACCGGGCTTGGATATGCAAGTACTAATCTTAATTAGCCGGTGCTAGCACTGCTGGGTTATTCACTTGAATAACAGCACCACCAGAGACAATAAAGCTTGCAGTCTGACGTTGCATTTCTTGCGTAGCGGCAGCGCTTGCTGCTGGACTCAGAATAGAACCATGATCACCCGCTGTATAAGATGAGATAGCAGTGTTACCCTCAGGCATAAAGGCTCCAGCAACATTACCAACTTGCTCAGCACCTAATAAGCGGGCTAATGGCAAAGTACCAGCAAGTGGCATTTTGCCTGCGCCAGCAGCCTGCAATGCGCTATTAAAACCATTCGGAATAACCTGATCTGGTAAATTTGCATCTCCATCACCTACCACTGCAATAACATAAGTAGGTGTTTCTGTTTCTACCAAATGTTGAGCATAGTTCGAAGGATCACCACTATCGATTACCGTTTGCGCAGCAAAAGCAAACTGATTATAACCAGCATAAAGTGCCGCAACAGTTGCATCCTGCCCCTGTTGCAACAGGAACTGCTCAAAAGCGTTGTAACACGCTGCAAAAGGTGCAACTAGTGGCTCACCACAACCACTTTGCGCTGTAGCAAACTGCGTAAAAGCTGTACTAATTTCCTCACCGCCAACACCAAATAATACAGAGGCTTTAATTACCGGACCAAAACGTGCTGAATCCAGCAAGAAATTTGCAATCGCACTACCTGGCATTGCCAGTGTAGCAGTATCAACTTTAAATAAAGCATCAATTTCAGCTTTCTGCTCTTCTTCAAGTTTATCATTTTGTACCGGAGTATTAGCCATGGCAATGGCCGAAGTGCCAGCAATACCACCAAGAGAATGACCTATAAAAGACACTTTAGTAGGGTTTATAGTACCGGCTTGAGTCAGGTTGCTAACATAAAGTGCAGCACGCAGCGCCAGGATATCACTGATGCTCTGACGCACGTTATCACGGGTTGTCAGTAAGCTTTGCAGATTCATGTAATCGGTTGCGGCATTGTCTGTCGCATTGATCACTAACTCTTCTTCAGCGCCCTCTTCATTAGTCACTGTAACTGTAAATCCACGCTCACCGTGCAACATGTGGTCGATTGCCACTACGGCGTATCCCGCCATAGCCATAGTTCCAGCTATCGCCAGCATATTTTCTTTCTCGCTGGTAATACCATGCTGAAAAATAACTACCGGCCAGCCGCCAGCAGGAGCAGTAATAGGATCTTGCTGCTGTAAAGAACGCAGTAAGTTAATCTGATCTAGATCAGGCACTGTCATTAATACTGGCACGTTGTCTAGCTCAGTTACTTTAGGCAAGGGGTTAAACTTAGTAATATGACGCGCTTTATCAAGGTCAAAATCGAAACCAAATAAGTTTGCTGGATTTTGCAGCTCTTCTGCTGTTAACCCTGTTAGAGCGGGATCTAATAAGCCTGCCTTAATAGCGCCCAATAAAGTTACCGGACTATCGTACTGCGCCAACCAGCGCCCAGTGAGCGCAGCATCAGGGTTTTCACCAGTAGACACCGGACTGAAATAAGGTAATAAAACACTACCTTTATATACTTTTGCCGTTGTTGCTGCGGCATAAGCCGGATTGGTTAAGTTATCTTGTCCAACTGGAATTGAACCGGCCTGAACTAGCGCCTGCCCTGCATTATAGCCTTGATCGGTTACCACTAAAGGTCGCTGTGACGCGCTTTGGGCAATAACTTGCTTAAGAGTGTTAAAGACAACATCGGTAGACTGGGTTGTCATAGCCGCTGTGTACACAATGCTACCACGGTCAACACCTTCTGCTTCAAGTACATCTTCAAAGCTGTTAATCAATTTTTGCAAGGCTAACTGTGACTCAGTGCTTAGTGGCAAGGTCTCATCATCTTGCTTAACCAACTCATAGGAAGTTGAAGGTGCCAGAGACTGACCATTGTCATCCTCGATCAGCGAAGTTAACACTGTCATATAAGTTGTAGCGGGTTTGAGTGGTTTAAGCGGCACTACCACAATATTATTGCCGCTAACTGAAGTAACGTAATCCTGACCAAACACCAGTTCTGACACTACCTGACAAGCAAAACCCTGATTAGCCGTTTGGCACTCTTCAACGGCAGAGGTTGGCCCCTGCATCACCATCTCAAACAGGCGCACAGCACCAGGTTGCTGTACAGAAGACGCCACCAGCTCGGCACCAGCGGCAACATCGACGGCAATCGTATAAGGATTTTGGGTTGACCAACCGTCCAGCGCACCTAACGCGACCTGCGGATTGGTATAGTCAGGTGAATCACCCGAGTCAGTGGTTAAAGTACCATCCGTCGTACCTTGAAACAGTAAATCATTCGGTACTGATAACCGCGGGCTGGCTGCACCCGGATCGAATACTACGCGGGACAAGGGTTTAATACTGCCCTGTTCTTCTTGTGTAATTTCTTCTAAAGACTCGCCACCGCAGCCGGTTAATCCCAAAGCGAGTGCGACAGCTATGCTAAGTGCCAGCTTGTTCATAGTTTCTCCCCTATCCTGACTTTTATTTTTTATTTGCAAAGCAAAAGCTTACCTTGCTTATTAGAAACCTGTTGCCAATATAGCTGTAACAGCTACGACCAGTTAAAGTTAACTCAAACCAAAAGAAATCGCTAGCTGAAAAATACAGAATCGACGAAGAAAGGTGCAAAGTTGGCCATTTGGGCGTATGCTGGCGCCGTTTTTGCGGCAACAGGTAAAATTTTATGCAAAGTTATCAAGCAACTAACGACGCACTACAGGATAAAGTGATTCTGATCACCGGCGCTGGTGATGGCATAGGGAAAGAAGCAGCGTTAACTTATGCCCGTCATGGCGCCACGGTTATTCTGCTGGGTAAAACGGTCGCTAAACTCACTGCCGTGTATGATGAAATTTTAGCCGCTGGTGGCAAAGAACCCGCGATTATTCCATTAGATTTAAAAGGCGCCACCGCTAAGCATTACCGGGATATGGCAGCCACCATCAGTGCAGAATTCGGTAAACTGGACGGCGTATTACACAATGCTGGCATTTTGGGCGTGCTCAGCCCGTTTGAGCATATTGATTTGCCGACCTGGCAAGACATTATGCAGGTGAATGTAACGGCCGCCATGCTGATGACGCAGGCCTTGCTACCGGTATTAAAGCAGGCACCGCATGCATCAGTGGTATTTACCTCATCAGGTGTGGGTCGCAAAGGCCGGGCATTCTGGGGGCCTTATGCCGTCTCAAAGTTCGCCACTGAAGGTCTGATGCAGGTTATTGCCGATGAATATGATAACAGTACTATACGGTTTAACTGCATAAACCCAGGCGCTACCCGCACTAAGATGCGCAGCCGAGCTTATCCGGGTGAAGACGTTAGTCTGCTGAAAACACCTGCCGATTTAATGTGGCTGTATTTGTATCTGATGAGCGATGACAGCCTCGATGTTAACGGTCAATCGCTTGACGCCCAGCCCAAATAGCAAAAAACCCGGTTTTAACCGGGTTTTTTATCTCAGCGTGATGCTTTGGCAAAATATTATTTTTTGCTTAGAATTTCTTCACCATTCGCGGCAGCCCACTCGTTCCAGGCATCTACTTTGCCGTTAAAATTCTCGACTGCCTGCGCTGTCGCATCAGCAATTAAGCTGTCGATTTGTTTAGCATATTTTTTGTCGACTTTGTTCACCGGCACCACATCAATACCACGGTCCTGCAACCCCTTTTTCATCGTGTGAGTACGCAACAACTGCAACTGGCCATTTTCAACATAAAAATATTGGCTGTCTTTATTTATCGTTTTGAACTTTGGTTTAGTTGGACGCTTATCCGCTTTTACCGGGCTGTCATTTGCATCAGTTGCTACAAAATCATTATTCAGTTTGTAACCCAGCTGCTCTAAAGTGAAACCCTGCGATTTCGCTAATTGCTCTAGCTGGGTGATAAGTTCGACTTCTTTCTGCCGTTCAGCTAAAACAGCATTCAGGGTTTCAATAACATCCGTCAGTTTAACCAGCGTTAGTTCCTTTGCCGCTTTCTTTAATTCACGTTTATCTAATAAAATTGACATCGCTATCTCCTCTAAACAATTATGCTGCAAGGATAAGCAAATTGGCCATTAAAATAAAGATATAAAAAATACAATCATTGCAAAAACAATATCATTTATTCAGCTTCGGTTAAGATTGAAATGATTTCCGCTGTTTTTTGTTCCATTAAAGCTATATTCTGCTTTGACTCTACGTTTAACCTTAATACACTCTCGGTATTAGAACTGCGCACATTAAAACGCCAGTCTGCAAATTCCATACTAAGGCCATCGGTGAAATCAAGCTGAGTGCTTTGTGGCTGGTAATGTTGTTGCACTCTGGCGATGGCCTGCTGTGGCGCTGCAATATGAAAGTTAAGCTCACCCGATGACGGATAATCAACGATCATTTGTGATACCAGGGCTGACAGCGGTTTGCCACTTAGCGCGACCAGTTCAGCGACCAGCAACCAGGGGATCATGCCACTGTCGCAGTAGGCAAAATCACGAAAATAATGATGGGCACTCATCTCGCCACCGTATACCGCATCTTCTGCGCGCATCCGCTCTTTTATAAACGCATGGCCGGTTTTACTCATAATGGCCTGGCCACGCATAGACTTAACCACTGCATGGGTATTCCAGTACAGCCGTGGGTCGTGGATGATTTTCTGTCCTGGGTGTTGCTTTAAAAACGCAGCACAGAGTAAGCCAACAATATAATAGCCTTCAATAAACTGGCCATTTTCGTCAAACAAGAAACAACGGTCAAAATCGCCATCCCAGGCAATGCCAAAATCTGCTTTGTGTTTGATCACAGCGTCAGATGTCGCAGCACGGTTTTCGCTTAGCAAAGGGTTAGGAATACCATGTGGGAAACTGGCATCAGGCTGATGCTGAATTTTAATAAATTCCACAGGCACCTTCGTTTGCGTAAACACCGCTTCGATAGCATCAATAACATGACCTGCAGCGCCGTTGCCGGCATTGACCACCAATCTCATCGGTTTCAATCGTGTCGGGTTAACAAAGCTCAGTATGCAGCTAACATAGGCAGCTAATACCGATTGTTGTTGCCAGTTAGCACCTTGCCAGCTGAAGTGAGCCTGTGTAGCTGCTAGCTGGCAAAACTGGCTAAACTGCTGCTGTGGGAACGGCTCTGCCAACAAAACAGCGGTTTGTTGTTTAATATCGTTAAGGCCAGTGTCACCGCTTATTGGCCGGGCATTTTGTCGTACCAGTTTCATGCCATTGTAATCTATCGGGTTATGGCTGGCAGTCACTTCAATAGCACCGTCAATATCCAGATATTGCGCGGCAAAATACACCTCTTCTGTGCCGGTCATACCGAGGTCGATAACATTAACGCCTTCGCTTAACAGCCCCAAAGCCAGGGCGCGCTTCAACGGCTCAGATGTCGCTCTGACATCAGCACCTAGCGCAACGGTTTTGGCTTGCACTACCCGTGCATAAGCTCGCCCAATACACCAGGCCAGGTGTTCGGTTAACTCTTCTTCCAGCTTACCGCGGATATCATAAGCCTTAAAACAACGCAGTGCCTGCTCAATTGCGACCATATTTATCCTCAAGCCGTACTATGTCATCTTCACCAAGATAGCTGCCCGACTGCACTTCAATCAGCTCCAACGGTATCTTGCCAGGGTTTTCTAAAGAATGGACAGTGCCCACCGGAATAAAGGTCGATTCGTTTTCCGTTACCAGAAACTCTCTGTCACCATTACGTACCAGGGCAGAACCACTGACGACCACCCAATGCTCGGCACGGTGATGATGCATTTGCACTGACAATTTCGCGCCGGGTTTAACGGTAATATGCTTCACCTGATAGCGGTTGCCGTGATCAACAGAGTCGTATTTGCCCCAGGGACGAAATACTTCGCGATGCAGATCAACTTCGCTGCGGCCATAACTTTGCAGCTTAGCGACAATATTTTTCACTCCCTGGATATGGGCTTTGCTGGCTACCAGCACGGCATCTTTGGTCTCGACTACGACCACATCATCCAGGCCTATCACTGCGACCAGGCGTTGTTCAGCATTAACATAACTGTTCTTACACTGCTCCAGTAACACATCACCGCGACAGGCATTGCCAAGTTCATCTTTGGCCATTACCTGCCATAACACATCCCAGCTGCCGACATCGCTCCAGCCCGCATCCAACGGCACCATGACCGCGTTAGCCGATTTTTCCATCACAGCGTAATCAATTGAATCGGATGGGCTCTGCACAAAAGCCTCTGTGTCCAGCCGGATAAAATCGAGATCCGTTGTTGCCTTAGCCAGGGCCCGTTCTGCCGCAGCAACGATATCCGGCGAAAATTGCTGTAATTCGGCCAACAAGCGACTGGCTTTGAATAAAAACATGCCGCTATTCCAGAAATATTCGCCACTGTCGACAAACTGTTGCGCTGTTGCGGCATCAGGTTTTTCATAAAACTGTGCTACGGTGCTAACGCTTTCAGCTAACGCCGTATCGGCTTGCGCACCGCGGCGAATATAGCCGTATCCGGTGTGGGCACTGGTAGGCACTATGCCAAAGGTCACCAGCTTGCCCAGCTTGGCCGCTGGTACAGCTTGCTCTATCGCCTGATGAAACGCCGGTATATCTTTAATAGCATGATCCGCGGCCAGTACTAACAGCAGCGGATCATCGCCAGCGCGCATCGCTTGTAGCGCCGCCACCGCAATGGCCGGTGCAGTATTGCGCCCTACCGGTTCTAAAATGATCTCCGGTTGCACTAGCGACAGTTCCCGCAGTTGCTCTGCCACCATAAAACGATGATCTTCGTTGCATATCACCATTGGCGCTGCCAAATCAGGCAGCCCCTTAAGCCGCAGCAAGGTATTTTGCAGCATGCTTTTATCATTAAGCAGCGGTAGAAATTGCTTAGGTTTTTTTGCGCGGGATAACGGCCACAACCTTGTGCCCGAACCACCGGAAAGTATAACGGGGATCATTCTCACTCCTTTGCTGAATTT
This sequence comes from Rheinheimera pleomorphica, assembly GCF_011634895.1. GTDB lineage: Bacteria > Pseudomonadota > Gammaproteobacteria > Enterobacterales > Alteromonadaceae > Alishewanella > Alishewanella pleomorphica. Next base: position 187,761 of record NZ_SIRR01000005.1, read on the forward strand.
ATCTGCTGAAATTGCGCTTATAAAACAATCGTTGCCACAGTATAGCCAGATTGTTTGATATACGTCAGCCACCTGGCCTAACTTAATGCGACAGCTAATTTTATGCAGCTTTAGCTGGTCGGTGCTCTAAAACAGGGTAAGATCGGCTATCGTGACGCGATTTTTAAGCATAGGGTAACCATAATGCCAGATTTTAAGCAGCTGTTTATAAATAACAAAAACTGGGCTGACCGGATAGAAAAAGAACAACCGGGCTTCTTTAAACAATTGTCTGAGCAACAGGCACCGGAATATTTATGGATTGGCTGCTCCGACAGCCGGGTGCCGGCGAATGAAATTGTTGGCTTGCTGCCAGGTGAATTATTTGTGCACCGTAATGTCGCTAATTTGGTGGTGCATTCGGACATGAACTGTCTGTCAGTACTGCAATATGCCATTGATATCTTAAAAGTTAAGCATATTTTAGTGGTTGGCCACTACGGCTGCGGTGGCGTTAAAGCGGCAATGACCAAACAGCGGGTTGGTTTTGTCGATAACTGGCTGCGTAATGTTAAAGATGTGTACGCTATGCACCGTGATGAAGTGGATGCACTCAGCGATGAAAACGAGCGTTTAAACCGTTTGATAGAGCTTAACGTAATGGAGCAGGTACGCAATTTGTGCCATACCAGCTTTGTGCAGGAAGCCTGGGAGCGCGCCCAGCCACTCACGATTCATGGCTGGGTGTACAGCTTGCGCAACGGCCGGGTAAAAGATTTACGCGTCAGCCACTCTTGTGCCGATAAAATAGACGATATTTACACCCTGGATTTAACTGACGCTGGCGAAAAATAGTTACTTAAATCTAATCGGCTGCGCTGCTACCGGTTTATAGGTAGCACTGTGGCCATCAACCCAGTTGCCGTTCTGTAAATAACTGGATTTTGTCTGCAAAGTACCGTCTGGCATAATGCGGCTAAATGACTTCACTTGGGTAATGCCGTTCTGGTTATTTTCGACATTTTCCAGCGCAACTATCTCACCGCTTTGGGTATTAAACTCCATAGTGCCATGAGTGTAAAAACCGGCAGTGGTAAAGTAATAATACACCAGGCTTTGTTTACTCTCGCCCCAGAAAATAAAGGATTCACCACCGTATTGACCATCGTTGATGGAATGCACCGTTTTTATCGCCTGGCCGTTTAGTGCCCGGCTCCACAATGATCTATCAATAACTTTTTCGCTTTTCCCCGGCTGAGTTAAATCGCCCTGCCAATGCTGGTTCAGGTAAGGCCGTAGCGGCTCTAATTTGGGGTGCAGTGCCAACGTTTCTGTTTGTGCTGCGTTAGCTAGCGCAGCGCAGAATAACAGCAGACCGGCCAGAATAGTTTTCATCATAAAGCCCTATAGTGGTGATGTGCCAAGTATTAAAGATAAACGTTGTAAAGTAAAACCTGCTTTACAGGATCACCGTTTTATTGCCATGCACAAAAACCCGGTCTTCCACCACCAGCTGTAACGCCTTGCTCAACGCCGCTTTTTCTACATCACGGCCAGCGCGTGCCATATCTTCAGCACTAAAATTATGATCAACCGGTGCCACCATCTGCTGAATAATCGGGCCTTCATCTAAATCATCATTCACAAAGTGGGCAGTGGCACCAATAATTTTCACCCCGCGCTCAAACGCCTGCTGGTAAGGATTAGCACCAATAAAAGCCGGTAAAAAACTGTGATGAATATTGATAATTTTTTCCGGAAACTGCGCGACAAAGGCCGGCGTCAAAATACGCATAAACTTGGCCAACACCAGATATTCCGGCTGATAAGGCTTAATCACTTCCAGCAGTGCCGCTTCATGCTCAGTACGGCTTAAGCCCTGATGACTGACATGGTGATAAGGTAAATCAAAACGGGCCGCCAGCTGCTCCAGTTCCGGGTAATTACCGACTACCGCGGCAATATCCAGCGCCAATGAGCCATCAAAAACCTTAATTAAAATATCGCCAAGGCAATGCGCTTCTTTCGTCACCAGGATCACCACCCGCTTAGCGCGCTGGCTGACTAAACTGCGCTCGGAGCCCGGCGGCAGTGCACGGTCTAAATCAAACAGTAAGGTGGCATCGTTAAAGACGCCTTCCAGCTCGGTGCGCATATAAAAGCGACCACTGACCGGGTCAACATATTCGGTGTTACGAATAATGTTCAGCTGGTGTTTGTAGCAAATATTGGTTATTTGCGCGATCAAGCCTTTCGAATCCGGGCATTCCGTTAATAAAATTTTGCGTTCCATAATTAATATCTGTTGTGAGTTGGTAGACTACGTTTTACCGCATCCTTAGCATTAGCGTCAAAGACATTCAGACGTCTTTAGCTTAACTTGTTGTTTTGGCAAAAAACCGCATAATACCGCTGTGTTACTTCATAACGCTTAACAGGAGCCTATGGCATCGTTTCAGTTTAATGTGGTCGGCTATATCACATCGCCGTACAAACAAAAATTTGCTATTCCGCGCCAGCCCGGGCTCATTCCTGAGGCGGTCGGTTATCTGGAACTGGAAACAGAGTACAGCGATGATGCCATTTTGCGCGGTATCGACAGCTTTAGTCATCTGTGGTTGCTGTTTGTCTTTCATGAAACCGCGGATAAAGGCTGGTCACCGATGGTGCGCCCGCCTCGCTTGGGCGGCAATGAGCGCAAAGGCGTATTTGCCACCCGCGCGACGTTCAGGCCTAACCCGGTCGGCTTGTCGGTAGTCAAGCTGGAAGGGGTTGAGCGTAAAAACGGTAAGCTGATGCTAAAACTCAGCGGCATTGATTTACTGCATGGCACACCGGTTATCGATATCAAACCCTATCTGCCTTACTCCGATGCCCTGCCTGAGGCTGCCGCAGGCTTCGCTGACAGCGCACCGCAAACGGCGATGACAGTAAGTTTTTCCGAACAAGCCAGCAGCTTTTGCCGGCAGCAAAACCAATACCCCGATTTACAAGTATTTATAGAGAAGGTATTAAAACAAGACCCCAGACCGTCGTACAAAAAACAGCGCGATGGCGAACAAAGCTATGGTATGAGCTTGTACCACTACAATATTAAATGGACCGTAAGCGGAGAGCATAACCATGTTACTGAAATTCATCAGCTTAAGCCTTAAGCTGACCGCTGCAGCAACCTGTGTTGCCCTATCGGCCAGCACCTTACCCGATTTACCCGAACCGGTAAGCAATAATGCCGTAGCCAGCACCAGTATCCGCGGCAAAACCTATATCGCCAGTTTTATGGGCATAGGCCCGGCAAAGCAGCACAGCGATATTCACAACAAAGTGTTTATGCATACGCTAGGCGAATTTGGCTGGCAAAGCTTACCTCCGGTGCCAAGCCAGCAGCGCTTAACTGGCCGCATTGCCGCCAGTGCAGTGGCACTGAATAATAACTTTTTTGTCTTTGGCGGCTTTAGCGTTAATGCCGATGGCAGCGAGCAAACGGCGGCCGACAGCTACCGGCTGGATCCTATTACCCGCCGCTACACCAAACTAAATGATATACCGGTGCCGGTTGATGACGCCGTGGCACTTACCTACCAAAACCGCTACATCTACCTGGTCAGTGGCTGGAGCGACCATGGCAATGTTAATCTGGTGCAGCAATTTGATAATTTTACCCAGCGCTGGTCACAGGCCACGCCATTTCCCGGCAAGCCGGTATTTGGCTTAGCCGGTGCCATGGCCGGTAATACGATGCTGTTGTGCGATGGGGTGGCGCTTAATTATTACGCCGATAAAAGCCCGACGTACCAGGCTGAGCCAGCCTGTTATCTGGGTACCGTAAGCGATAACGCCAATAAAATAGACTGGCGCCTGATAGAACACCCTACCGGCACGGCACGCTACCGCATGGCCGCTATTAACACGCAAATAGATGGCAAAGATATGCTGGTGTTTATTGGCGGCAGCACCAACCCGTACAACTACAACGGCATTGGCTATAATGGTCAGCCGTCAGAGCCGGACAGTAAAGTTTGGGTATTTTCTGTCGCCGATAAGCGTTGGTTAAAAGCCTCAGACACCACGGCGGTAATGGATTTACGCTCACTGGTAGAAATCGATGGCGACATTTACTCGGTAGGCGGTATGCAAAGTGGCCAGCAAGTCAGTTCAAAGCTGATTAAACACCCGATAAAACTCCAATAGAATTGCCCCCGCCGCCTTGCTAGAATGGCGGCAATTTTTAGCACGACATACGAGAATACGATGCGCAGCAGTCAGTACTTACTATCTACCGTCAAAGAAACCCCGGCGGATGCCGAAGTTATCAGCCACAAACTTATGCTGCGTGCCGGCATGATCCGCCGCGTTGCATCGGGCATGTACACTTATTTGCCCACCGGCGTGCGGGTACTGCGCAAAGTCGAGCAAATCGTGCGCGAAGAAATGAACAAAGCCGGTGCCATTGAAGTGTTAATGCCAATGGTACAACCGGCTGAGCTGTGGCAGGAGTCTGGCCGCTGGGACAAAATGGACGCCGAACTGCTGCGCTTTAAAGACCGCCATACGCGCGATTATGTGCTGGGGCCGACGCATGAAGAAGTCATTACCGATTTAGTCCGGCGCGAAATTACCAGCTACAAACAGCTGCCGCTGAACTTATACCAAATTCAGACCAAGTTCCGTGACGAGCGCCGGCCACGTTTTGGCGTGATGCGCGCCCGCGAATTTTTAATGAAAGATGCCTACTCCTTTCATTTAAGCCAGGACAGCCTGCAACAAACCTATGATGCGATGTTTCAGGCCTACTGCAATATTTTCACCCGCCTGGGGCTGGATTTTAGGCCGGTGCTGGCCGATACCGGCGCCATCGGTGGCAGCATGTCGCACGAGTTCCACGTGCTGGCGGCATCAGGTGAAGACGCTATCGCCTTCTCTGATAGCAGCGATTATGCCGCCAATATCGAAATGGCCGAAGCTATTGCGCCAGCGGGTGAACGCCCGGAGGCCAGTCAGCCATTAACTGAAGTAGCCACGCCTAATGCTAAAACCGTTGCTGAAGTAGCCGCTTTATTAGGCCAGGACATTAAGCAAGTCAGTAAAACTTTGATTGTGTATGGCGTAAAAGGCGATGACGATAAAACCCAGCCGTTGGTAGCACTGGTGCTGCGTGGCGACCATGAATTAAACGAAATCAAAGCCGAGAAGCTAGCGCAAGTGCAAAGCCCACTGGTATTTGCCAGCGAGGAAGAAATCCGTACGGCTATCGGTGCCGGCCCCGGTTCTTTAGGCCCGGTAGGTATGACGCTGCCACTGATTGTCGATCGCAGCGCGGCACACCTGGTTGATTTTAGCTGCGGTGCCAACAAAGATGGCTTCCATTTAACCGGCGTAAATTGGGATCGTGATATCCAAAACTACAGTGTGGCAGATTTGCGTAATATCGTTGAGGGCGACCCAAGCCCTTGTGGTAACGGCAAGCTGGTGATCAAACGCGGTATTGAAGTGGGCCATATCTTCCAGCTAGGCGATCGCTATTCGCAGGCATTAAAAGCCGGCGTATTAAACGAAGAAGGCAAGCACCAGATCATGACGATGGGCTGCTACGGTGTTGGCGTATCGCGTATTATCGCCGCCGCCATTGAGCAAAACCACGATGATTTCGGCATTATCTGGCCGGATGCGATAGCACCGTTTCACATTGCACTTATTCCAATGAATATGCATAAATCTGTGCGGATTGAAGAAGCCACCGTGCGGTTATATAACGAACTGACTGCCGCTGGCTTTGAAGTATTGTTTGACGATCGTAAAGAGCGCCCCGGCGTAATGTTTGCCGATATGGAACTGATGGGCATTCCGCACAGCATTGTTATTGGCGAGCGCAACCTGGATAACCAGCAGGTAGAGTACAAAAATCGCCGTACTGGCGAAAAAGAGATGCTGGATATTCCGTCTGTCGTTGCCGCTATGCAACAAAAACTAGCGAAGTAACGCCAGTTACACTTAACTGAAACAGCATTAAAAAGGGGCAGAGAAATCTGCCCCTTTTTGTTTGGTTTAACCCAACTAGAACAACAGGTTTCTGCCAAAAAAGATGGTTGATACTGTGTTGACGAAAATTATTGCCAGAATAAACGGGATAAAGGTACCCAGCGAGAAATTGACATACTTTTGCAGCAATGAGCCGGCAAAGCTGCTGTTACCCTGGCTTATTTCCGCATCAAAGTTGTGCTTTTTCCAGCGGTAAATCACGAACAAACACAGCAATAAGCCATTTAACGGCAGTATGGTTTCGTAGAAAATATCGTACACCAGATCAAAAAACGACTTTGTTTTACCGCCATAACTTAGCAATTCACTTAATGCCTCTACCCGGCCAAAGGACAAGGCACAAATAACTGCCAGCACTATCATCGCCAGGCCGAGTGAAAACAGCGCTGTGCGCCGGCTGACGCCTTTACCGTCCATTAAGCTGCACACCGGTACTTCAATAATGGATACCAGTGAGGTTAACGCGGCAAAAAACACTAACAGGAAAAAGAAACTGGCAATAAAAGACGCACCGAAATAACCAATATCGGCCTGCAGCGCTAAAAATATCTTCGGCAGAAACATAAAAATCATACCGATACTGGACTCAGACAGCTCACTTAACTGGATATCCGGGTTAAAGGAAAATACTGCCGGCAGGATTAGCAAACCAGAACAAGCGGCCACCAGCAGCGACAAACCCGCCACCATTTTACCGGCTTGTACTATGTTGTTGTTTTTCTGAATATAAGAGCCATAAGTAATTAAAATACCCATCGCCAGCGACAGCGAGAAAAACGCCTGCGCTAAGGCACCGTTTAGCACCTTGCCGGTCAGCTTGTCAAACTCCGGGATCAGGAAAAACTTAACACCTAACATAGCGTTATCCAGCGTAAACACGTATATCACCAACGCAATCAGCATAACAAACAGCATTGGCATTAATACCCGCGCTGCTTTTTCAATGCCTTGCTTTACGCCGCCTTGTAAAATAGCGAAGGTTAAGCCTATTACTACGGCCATATAGATAAACAGCTCATTACTGTTAATAAAGCTGCCAAAACTGTCTGGCCCGGCGAGCTCGTTCAACTGGCCCATAACCGATTTGGCCAGATAACCGAAGATCCATACGGTGATCACCAGATAAAACACGCCAATCATAAAAGGCGTGATAACCGACAACCAGCCAACCGAGCGCCAGGCGCGGTTCTGGCCAATCTCAGTGTAAGCACCCAGCGGGTTCTGCCGGGTATGGCGGCCCAGACTCATCTCGGCCAGCATTACCGGCAGGCAGATAAAGAACACAAAAAAGGCATACATAATTAAAAAGGCGGCACCGCCATTTTTACTGGCCATTACCGGAAAGGCGACCAGATTACCGATACCTACAGCTGAACCGGCGGCAGCCAGTACAAAGCCCAGGCTGGAGCTAAATTGTTCACGTTTCATTAGTACGCGGACTCCCTGAATCTTTCTTATTAGAATAATTGAGCTGAGCTCATTTTTTTGTAAGCGCCCTGCATGCTAACAGGCTGTTACACTAAATCCTAGTACTGCACTGCTCCGATGCGTTTAACAGCGTTGGAAGCCGGACCGGGATCTGCTATCGTGCGCCGAGTAAAATCCGCGCCGAAAAAGGACAGCCTCATGTTTTATATGATTTACTCAGAAGATGTTGCCAACAGTTTAGAACAGCGTCTGGCAACCCGCCCTGCACACTTAGCCCGGTTAGAGCAATTAAAAAACCAAGGCCGCCTGCTGTTAGCCGGGCCATTACCGGCGATTGACAGCTTAGACCCAGGCGCGGCTGGTTTTAGCGGCTCTTTAGTGGTTGCCGAGTTTGCCAGCTTAACCGACGCCCAAGCCTGGGCCGATGCCGACCCTTACCTGGCAGCCGGGGTGTATGCGCGCTCAACGGTAAAACCGTTTAAAAAAGTGTTACCTTAATTAGCCAGCCACAAGGACAGTCGCATGAGTTATATCTTACTGACCGGCGGCGCCGGTTATATTGGCAGCCATACTGCACTGGAACTGTTAAACGCCGGTTTTTCGGTGCTGAGCTTTGATAACTTTAGTAACAGCTCAGCTGAAGCGCTTAACCGGGTGCAACAGTTAAGCGGTAAACCGCTTATTAGCATTGAGGGTGATATCCGCGATGAAGCAGCGCTGCGTCAGCTATTCAGCCAGTATGACATCAGTGCCGTGGTGCATTTTGCCGGTTTAAAAGCCGTGGGCGAGTCCACCGAACTGCCGCTGCATTACTACGATAACAACGTTGCCGGTACGGTGACGCTGTGCCGGGTAATGCGCGACTTTGCTGTTAAAAAACTGGTATTTAGCTCATCTGCTACCGTTTATGGTGATGCTAAACAGGTGCCAATCCCGGAAACAGCGCCGCGCTTTGCCACTAACCCCTATGGCCAGAGCAAACTGATGATCGAGCATATACTGCAAGATCTGCAAACGGCAGAGCCAGACTGGGGTATTACCTTGCTACGCTACTTTAACCCGGTGGGTGCCCATGACAGCGGCCGTATTGGTGAAGATCCAAGCGGTATCCCGAATAACTTAATGCCGTTTATCTCGCAGGTGGCTGTCGGTAAACGCGACAAGTTGAGTATATTCGGTAATGACTACCCCACCCACGACGGTACCGGTGTGCGTGACTATATTCACGTGGTCGATTTAGCCCGCGGCCATGTTAAAGCCTTGCAGTATCTGCAGCAGCACAGCGGTATTGAGGCCATTAACCTCGGTACAGGCAGCGGTTACAGTGTACTGGATATGGTAAATGCCTTTAGCCGGGTTAATGGCGTGGCAGTGCCTTACAGCGCTGCGCCGCGCCGACCAGGTGATATAGCCATTTGTTATGCCGAGCCGTCCAAAGCCAAAGCCTTGCTGGGCTGGCAGGCCGAAAAAACGCTGGATGATATGGTGCGCGACAGCTGGCGTTGGCAGCAGGCTAACCCTAATGGTTATTGCAGCTAACTGATAAGCCCCAGCTCCAGCGCTAACAACACGGCACGGGTGCGGTCACGCACCCCCAACTTACTTAAAATAGCCGAGCACTGGTTTTTTACTGTACCTTCAGATTTATACAGCGCAGTAGCAATCTCTTTATTGCTATAACCTGCCGCCATCAGCTGCAAAATCTGCAACTCTTTATCGGTTAACGGCTCCAGCTGCGCCGGCATGCTAAAATCGCTGTTACCGGCCCGTACATTACCGAGTAAACGTTCAGTAATATTCGGGGCAAACCAACTAGCACCGCCAGCCAGAGTACTGATTGCTTCAACTAAGGTGTCCAGTGACACATCTTTTAGTAAAAAGCCCCTCGCCCCCAGGGAGATACTTTTTAACACCAGCTCATGCTCGTCAAAGGTGGTCAGAATAAGCACCGGCGTGTTGATCCCTGCCTGCTGTAAGGCCGCTAGGGTTTGTACGCCATTCATCAGCGGCATGGATAAATCCAGCAAAATCACCTCTGGCTGATACAGGCGGCAAGCCTGCACAACCGTGCTGCCGTCGGCACATTCCGCCACTACCTCTACTTTGCCGGAGAGGCCAAGTAAGCTTTTAATGCCATCGCGTATCAGCTTTTGATCGTCTACCAGCAACACCTTATGCATTATCACTCTCCTGATACGGCAAACACATGCTAAGTTGCAGCGCACCTTGCGCTTGAGTAATAGCCAAACTGCCACCGCATTCGGCCAGACGTTCCTGCATGCCTCTGATGCCATTACCCGGCTGCCAGTTTGCCGATAATTTGCCATTATCGACAATAGTCAGTTGCAGTTTGCCGTCGGTGACCTTGGCAGTGATTTGCATTTCAGATGCGCCGCTGTGTTTTAAACTGTTACTAATGGCTTCCTGCACTATGCAGAGCAAATGCTGTGCTTGCTGTAAATTGTTAAGCATAATAGCGGCAGGGATCTGTAATCTTACGTTAAGCTGCTCAGGTAATAACGCCACTAACGGCTGTATCGCGTCCAACAGCGTCACATCTGCATACTGGCGCATCGTGCTTACCGCCTCACGCACATCGGCCAGCAATAATTTGGCCAGTTGATGGCACTTGTCTATCTGCTGCTTCGCGTCGCCACTGCTTAAATGGCCGGCAACCTGCAGCTGTATGGTTAATGCCGTCAGATGATGTCCGACTAAATCATGCAAATTACGTGCAATGCGGGTGCGTTCACTCTGACGTGAGGCCGCCTGCAGCAATTGCTGAGTTGCCTGCAGTTGCTGGTGTTTTTGCTCCAGCTCTTCTTTGGCTTTTTCGGCATCGCGGCTGGCGCTTTGCACTAACACGGCAAACAGATGGAAACTGCCGTACAACAAGGCAGTGATCCACACGCTATGACCACTTTGCCAGGCAACGACCGCAAACCAGCCCACCACCACCATGATCACCACCAGCATGGCCTGCGCGGTACGCATCACAAAAGGTAACATCGCCGCCCAGATCACGGTTAAAATGGGCAAAAACTCAAAATGCCGCCCCGGTAACTGCCACAGCAGCGCAAAGGCCAGCAGCAACTGTAATGCCAACAGTGGCCGGCCAAAACGGCCGCTCAGAGCAAAATCCCCCTGCTCTGTCGTAAGCAAGATGAACAAAGCACCGTACAGCAGAAATAACACATGCACCAGCCAGTGGCTGGTGCCTGGCTGAACGCGTTGCAGGATAAAAATACTGATGCCATACACCAGCAGCCAGGTCAGTACACCGGCCAGGGTGGCAAAATCAAATTTTCGTTTCATTGCGCCATTATGCGCAGCTTTATACCAACTGCAATAGGCCAGAAGTCATAGTGAGAATTCCTGACTTTCGGCACCTGCGTCGGCATCAGCCAGGGCGTAAGCTGCGGTTAACAACCAAAGGAGCTTCATTATGCTAACGCTGCATACCGCTTTACTGTATTTACATATTGCACTGGGCGCCGTTGCCTTGCTGCTGTACTGGGTTCCGGTTATTGTCCGCAAAGGCAGTCCTGTGCATATCAATGCCGGTAAAATATTTTATTATCTGATGCTGACAGTCTCCGGCTCGGGCATCATTCTTTGCCTTATGGGCTTATATGATCCTGTTGGCATTTACACTGCCGGCAAGCAACTCAGTACTGAAAGCATTCAACGCATGTTGGTTTGGCGCATTCCGGTATCGCAGTTTTTACTGCTAGTCAGTCTGCTTACCTGGGTATCCGTGCGCCACGCCATCGGCGTATTAAAAGCCAAAGCCGATCGCAGCCTGTTGCGCCGCTGGTACTATCAGGGGCCGGTATTTGCCATGTTTCCACTGGCGATATATGTGGCTTATCAAGGGTTCAGCATAGGCATGCCATTACTGATTATTTTTGCTGTGGTTAGTCTTATAACAGCAAGCACCATGACCCTGTACGTTTATAAAAAACAGGTAAGCCCACGTGCCTGGATTATTGAACACTTCGGAGCCATGGTCGGCAGTGGTATCGCTGTTTACACCGCGTTTTTTGCCGCCGGTGGTCGTAGAATGTTGGCCGAGCTATTACCTGATAACTGGCTACTGGTTAGCTGGCTGGCCGCACCGGTTATTGGAACTACCGCACTTATTACACTGACCGGCTACTACAAACGCAAATATAAAGTTCAGCCAAACAAGGCTTTACAACAGGGCTAGAACCGGCTTACTGTCATGTCAGACTAAGCAGCAGAAAAAGCCGCAATATGAAAAATTCAGCAGTACAGAATAAAGTAATTTGGATCACCGGTGCCTCGGGCGGTATTGGCGAGGCGCTGGCCCGCGAGCTGGCTGCCGACGGCGCCCGGCTAGTACTAAGTGCCAGGCGGCAGAGCGAGCTGCAGCGGGTACGCGCCAGTTTAGCCAACAGCAGCCAACATTTGTTGTTGCCGCTGGATATTACCGACGATGCCGCTATCGCCGCGGCAATTGACACCATACAACAGCAAATTGGCGGCCTGGACTGGTTAATTAATAATGCCGGTATCAGCCAGCGCGCGCTGATTGTCGACACTACTGCAGACACCGATCGCAAGCTGTTTGAAGTCGATTATTTCGCGCAGATTAATGTAACCCGCCAGGCACTGCCGCTATTGCTGGCCGATGGCGGCGGCAAGGTGGTATTTGTTTCCTCCGTTGCCGGTTTAGTCGGCACTCAATATCGCGGCAGTTATTCCGCTGCCAAGGCGGCACTGCATTTATGGGCCAATAGCTTACGTGCTGAACTCTTTGATCAGGGTTTAACGGTGGCCACTATCTTCCCGGGTTTTGTCAAAACCGATGTATCACTTAACGCCTTAACCGGCGATGGCAGCGCGCTTGGCAGCATGGACGACGCCCAGGCCAATGCCATGAGCGCAGACGCCTTTGCCGAAAAAGCAGTAAAAGCGCTGCTAAAAGGCAAAAGCTATATTGTTATCGGTGGGTTAAAAGAGCGCCTTGGCGCACTGGTATCGCGCTTATCGCCAGAACTGCTGTATAAAATGGTACGCAAAAGTACAGTACGTTAACTGAGCACTGCCTGATAAATCAACCGCAAACCGAGCAGCAACATGCTAATACTGATTACATGGTAAAAGGCTTTTTCGCTGAATTTATGTTGTAAGCTTATGCCAAGCTTTACCCCCAGCCACACCAGCGGCAAGCTAAGTAACGCATAGCCAAACAAGGCAGCATTAAGTTGCCCCAGCATTAAATACGGCGGCAGTTTCAGCAGGTTAACCACGGCAAAAAACACCACTGCCGTGGCCAGATAGTGTTGTTTCGGCATGCCCTGTGGCAATAAATACATATTCAGCGGTGGCCCGCCGGCATGAGCAACAAAGCTGGTAAAGCCGCTCAGTGCGCCTAACACGCGGCCGGCCCAGGGCGACGTTAACCATGACTGGTTTACCAGTTTTAGCAGCATATTCAGCGCAAATAGCAGCGTAATTATCCCCAGCAGCAAGCGTAAGCCGGTTTCATCTAACCAACCAAAGCTGGCATAGCCAACAATTATGCCGAGCAATGCTGCCGGTAGCAGCAGCGCTAAATGCTGCACATTGTGCTGCCCCCACCACTGACGCAGGCTCAGCACATCGGCAATGATTAAAATCGGCAATAACAACGCTGCCGCCAACGCCGGACTTATCACCAGCGACATTAACGGCACGGTAATACCGCCAATAGCCCCGGCAAAACCGGATTTGGAAATACCGGTCAACAGCACCGCCACAGCAATAACCAGCAGGGTTAACATATCAATATCAGGCACTAGTCAGCCTTGTTTTAGTAAGTTCTTTCAAGTAATTCCAGTGTAAAACCAAACCTCAGGAGTGGCGAACATATCTTGGTAAGGCCTTCAACTGAGGTCTTTTTGTTGCTTAAAACCCTCACACCATGCTTTAATACTTTTAATTTACATTAAATAAACAAGCTAAAGAGGGAACAATGGCTATTACCAGCGGCAACGGAGCTGAAACACTCATACTATCTGCAAATGAAAAAGAATCTGTACAACAATTAATGGAACAGCTTAGCAAAGACAATTCTCATCTTTCAGAAGCTTTTTTTAGTGATTTTGCTAAGAACCAAGCTCCTGTATGGCAACGATACAGTAATGGTATATACAACCATCCCAAAACGTGGTGGATTGGAATAATTCAAGTTCTGATGATCACTGGATCTTTAGGTCCGAAACGAAAGGCTGAAGCCATGTTGCGGCAAAATGCTCTAGCTCAAATTTTGCACGAGCTTTTAAGATCAGAGAATATTGAACAAACACAACAACATATATTACAAGTTGTACGTTTTAATCTTAAATACCGAAAAAGCGATATTGCAGGCCGCTTTCACGGCGGTATATTTACTAACTACGCGACTATGGTTGGCAGATTAGGTAAAAACATTCCTTCCGCCAAAAAATGGTCTGCGCGAATTACTAACCTAACAATTGCGAGCTTTGGAGCAGCTATTCAGGCAATAGCGTCGGGTTATAACTCTCCAGACGCTATTATGAACGCAGTCCTTACAGGAAACACAGAACGTATACCGGACGCTTTTCGTGCCATACCTCATACACCTAAAACGACAACTGAAGAAGATGGTATATCGTCCGCATTATTCGCAGAAATACAAGCAGTCCAAATTGCGAACAGTATTGAGTCAACCCCGATTCCCATCAAGGAGTTCTGCCGCAGACCAGAAAATATTAATTTGAAAGGTCTCTGCAGCTAAGGAGTAGAATTATGCAAGGCAGGAAACAAGGCTTTTTTAACTCGTTAAGAGCTTCAATAGCGGAATTATTGGATGAATTACTGACCTTTATCAGCTTTATTATCGCTATGTTCGCGGGACTATATTTTTCCTCCTGGTGGATCTTCTTCGTGGCACTTCTGGTGGGATTTGGCCTTGCAAGACTTTGCAGCAAGCTACTGCTAAAAAATGAAGACAAAACACACCCAACTTAAGTCTGGTGGGCAAAAATACTCATGGCCTTTCGCCAAACAAAATATTATATAAATCAAGTTATTGAATAAATCATAAGGGAAGTACATTCATGAAAACGCTGCAATGCTCTGCCTGCAAACACCAAGTGAGTTTAAAACAGGATGTCGCAACTAAAAAAGTTAACGGTATCTTTATGTTGCAGTGCGCTAATTGTCAGCAATGGAGCCATGAGCATCGCAACGCAGCCGTAGTAAAAAACCTTGGTTTAATGCTAATGATAACCGGCTCAGTGATGGGTTATTGTCAGCTTGGTGGCTTTATCACCGGCCCGTTGATTGCAGTCATCGGCGGTTTAATTGCGGTTGCTACACTATTTGCTGTGCCCAGAGCAGTGTATACCGGCACTTAACCGCTGTTGAAGTATTTCTCAGACACAACAAAGGCGCTTTCGCGCCTTTATCTTTAGTGCTTAACCTCTGCCTTCACGGCTGGGCTTTTTACCATTAGGCTGCCGTATTGGCTTGCCTTTGGGCTTGGCCGGGCCTCTGCGACCTGCCGGCTTAGCGGCGTCCGGTTTAGCTGGCCTTGCTTCGCTTGGCTTGCGTTCTTTCGGTGTACGCGCCGGGGTTTTAGCGGCGATATCGTGCTTACGTACCGCGCGTTTCATGCTGGCCATGCGGCGGCGGCGCTCGTCGCGGTCTTCCGGCTTAACCAGGGTGGCCACTTCCGGCGCTAAGCTGACTAACTTACGCAGGTAATTTACCTCTTCCAGCGGATATTCGGCATAGCCACCGGCCGGTAAGTGTTTTGGCAGCAGTAAATCACCATAGCGCACGCGGATAAGGCGGCTAACCACAGCACCCTGTGACTCCCACATGCGGCGTACTTCGCGGTTACGGCCTTCGGTTAACACTACATGAAACCAGCGGTTAATGCCCTCACCTGGCAGCGCTTTAATTTTTTTGAAGTTGGCTTTGCCGTCTTCTAACTCAACGCCGGTGCGTAAACGCTGGATCATCGCATCATTGATCTCGCCAAACACCCTTACCGCGTATTCACGTTCGACTTCAAACTTGGGGTGCATTAAACGGTTCGCTAATTCACCATCGGTAGTAAACAGCAATAAACCTGAGGTGTTAATATCCAGCCGGCCGATGGCAATCCAGCGCGCGCCTTTAATGTTGGGCAGGCGGGAGAATACTGTTGGCCGCCCTTCCGGATCAGTACGCGAGCAAATCTCGCCTTCCGGCTTGTGGTAAGCCAGCACGCGACATATTTGCTGCTCTTCGCTGGCAATTTGTACCGGGTGGCCATCTACCCGCACTTGCTGGGTCGGGCTTACACGGTCGCCCAGTGTGGCCGGTTTGCCGTCTACCGTAACGCGGCCACCGCTAATCCAGTCTTCCATTTCGCGGCGCGAGCCTAAACCTGCGCGGGCTAATACTTTTTGCAGTTTTTCACTGCCGGCTTTTTCACTCATTAGTGCAATTCTCCTGTCGTCACGACGGTGTCGGCCAGATCCAGGCTAATGGCCTGAAATTCCGGCAAGGGCGGTAACTGGTTTAAATGTTTTAAACCAAAATAATCTAAAAATTCTTTTGTTGTCGCGTATAAGCCGGGCCGGCCCGGTACTTCTTTATGACCTACCACCTTGACCCAGCCACGGTCTAACAAGGTGCGCATGATCTGGCTGCTAACCGACACGCCGCGGATATCTTCAATCTCGCCGCGGGTAATCGGCTGGCGATAGGCAATCAGTGCCAGGGTTTCCAGTACAGCACGCGAGTAGCGCGGCGAGCGCTCAGGCCATAGCCGGGCTAAATAATCACTCAGCTCCGGTTTGGTAATAAAGCGATAGCCGGATGCTGTTTCCGTTAAAATAATACCGCGCCCGGCGTAGTCTTGCATCAGCCGCGCTAAGGTATCGTTTAAGCGCTTTTTACTGACATTTAAGCCATCCAGCACGCTGCTTTGTAAATCCTCAGTACTAAGCGGCTTATCAGCAGCAAAAATGGCCGCTTCTACCAGCTGCATTAACTGCACGTCATTTATTTTGCCCGCCATTATGCCTCAGCGTCCTTTAATTTGACATGAATTTGGCCATAGGCCTCAACCTGAATAATCTCTACCAGCTTTTCTTTGGTCAGCTCCAGCATGGCTAAAAAGGTCACTACCACACCTTCGCGGCCTTCTGTGACATCAAAGCAGGCGGAAAACGCCAGATAGCCCTGATGCGCGCTTAATAAATCCAGAATACGGCTCATGCGCTCACGGGTAGATAAATGCTCGCGTTTAATATGGTGGTGCTGAAAATCCTTCGCCCGTTTGACAATATCTTTAAGCGCCAGTGTCAGCTCAGCTAAATCAACATCCGGCAAAATCAGCAGCGGGGCAAAGTTTTCTGCCAGCGTAGCCTTGGCGGTAAAATGATCGCGCTCATCACGCGGCAGGCTGTCCAGCTCGGTCGCAGCCTGTTTGAATACTTCATATTCCTGCAGGCGGCGGATAAGCTCAGCACGCGGATCGGCTTCTTCATCTTCGACTTCGCTGTGCCGGGGCAGCAGTAAACGCGATTTAATCTCCGCCAGCATCGCCGCCATCACTAAATATTCAGCCGCCAGTTCAAAGTTCAGCCCCTGCATTAACTCAATATATTCCATATATTGCAGGGTTATTTCGTTTACTGGCAAATCGACAATATCAAACTTATGCTTGCGGATTAAATACAGCAAAAAATCCAGCGGGCCTTCAAAAGCATCCAGCAGAATTTCCAGCGCGTCCGGCGGTATATATAAATCCTCCGGCCGCTCCAGCACCGCTTCGCCACGCACAAAGGCCAGCGGCAGTGGTTGCTGTATGGTTAAGCTATCAGGCAGGCTGTCAGATAAGGTATCGCTCAAGCGTTGTGGCCTTATTAACGAAACGGCGCCGGGTCGCCACGGCCCTCACGCAGTAGCACAGGTTCATCCTCGGATAAATCGACTACTGTGGTTGGCGCTTCACCTATAACACCGCCGTGCATAATCAGATCGACTTGTTTTTCTAAGCGGGCACGCATTTCTTCCGGGTCGCTTTCAGCAAATTCTTCGCCGGGTAAAATTAAACTGGTGCTTAGCAGCGGCTCGCCAAGCTCTGCCAACAATGCCAGCGCAATTTTATTTTCCGGGATCCGCAGGCCGATGGTTTTCTTCTTGTCGTTTAATAAGCGTTTAGGCACTTCTTTAGTGCCGCGCAAAATAAAGGTATAAGCACCGGGCGTATTGTTTTTAATTAAGCGAAAAGCGCTGTTTTCCACTTTGGCATACACCGACAGCTCAGATAAATCGCGGCACAGCAACGTAAAATGGTGATCGCCACTGACCTGACGGATTTGTAAAATACGCTCCATGGCGTTTTTATCGCCAACATGACAGCCCAGCGCATAGCCGCTATCGGTTGGGTAAATAACCACACCGCCCTGCTGAATAATTTGCACCGCTTGTTTTAACAAACGCTGCTGTGGCGTTTCCGGATGGATATGAAAAAATTGGCTCATTGTTATTCTTCTTTACTTATTTAATTGCTATCGGAGCAGCTAAGCTGTGGCCAGCAGTGGCCAGTTGGCCCACACCGGCAACACATCGTCGGTTAAATATAGGTTTTTTCCGATATCATTCCAAGTTGTTGCCTGATGAAAGTCTGACCCCACTGACGCCGTTAAACCATGCAATTGGCACAGTGCCCAAAGCTCACGTTTTTGTACCGGCGTTTGCTGCGGTGAAATCACTTCTATTGCATCACCACCGGCAGCGG
This sequence comes from Rheinheimera pleomorphica, assembly GCF_011634895.1. Taxonomy (GTDB): domain Bacteria; phylum Pseudomonadota; class Gammaproteobacteria; order Enterobacterales; family Alteromonadaceae; genus Alishewanella; species Alishewanella pleomorphica. The sequence goes on from NZ_SIRR01000005.1 coordinate 205,978, forward strand.
CAAACTGCTCAGCCAGCCGTTTTACCCATTTGGTGGTTAGCTTATATTTCAGCGGATGCGCCAGCACAGCGACGCCACCAGCCTCATGGATCCAGGCAATCGCCTCGTCCATCGCAACCCAGTTATTTGGCACATAACCAATTTTGCCGCGGCCAAGATACTTTTTAAACACGCCATCCATGGTGCTGGCTTTGCCAATACTGACCAGATGGCGGGCAAAATGAGTACGGGTAAGGGCGGCACCGTTGGCCAGCTTTAGCACTGCAGGCAACACATCGGGAATTTGGCTTTTTTCCAGCCGGCGCGCCATTTCTTCTGCGCGCACCACACGTGCCTGACGCTGAGTGTCTAGTCTGGCTAAGAATTGTGGGCAATCCGGGTTAATATTCAATCCAACAATATGAATTTCCAGCTGTTGCCAGCTGGTAGAGATTTCCACACCGTTAATCAGCTCAAGCGGCAATTGCTGGTCGCTAATGGCTTGTCTTGCGTCGGCTAAGCCAGCCACGGTGTCATGGTCGGTAATCGCCAGCACATCCACGCCCTTCTCCACTGCCCGCGCAACTAAATCGGCCGGTGACAGGACACCGTCAGAGCAATGGGTATGGCTGTGTAAATCAATCTTCATTCGCACCTCAAATTAAGGCGGCTATTGTCGCACAGCAGTGGGTTATCACAAAATAAACTGAACCTGAAGCGCTGTTGTCGCGTAAAGCTAACATCTTAAATTGCACAGGTGGCATTATGTTTGGCTGGTTAAAATCCGATCCGGTAAAAAAATTGCGCAAAGCTTATGATCAGAAGCTGGAGCAAGCGATGCACGCCCAGCGTAATGGCGATATGCGGTTATTTGCTGATTTAACCGCAGAAAGCGAAGAAATTTGGCAGAAAATTCAGCAATTGGAAAAAGCTAACGGTTAGCAATTTTGTGCAAGCATCAGCCATCTGGCCACTTATACGCTTTTATTTCTGAGTTATAACAAATAAGCACTTGACGCCCGCTACCGTTTTGCGGTTTTATGTTGGCATAACCAACGAGGTAACCAAAGCCAATGCAATTTATCACAACCCCTAACCTGACTAACTGGTGGTGGCACATTCCCAACGGGCGTGTGTAGGCGTTGTATTCGCTTTATTTACCAAAGCCCGTTTCCACAAGAAGCGGGCTTTTTTTATGGGCTGGCAAAATTGTGCGAAGCGGCAAAACAAAAAGCGTGTTGAAAAATAAGGGAAAAGCATGATTTTTAGTCATATTACCGATACGCCGGGCGAGGTGGCCAGCATAGCGATGCCGCTGCCGTATCACAGTGACGCCCTGGCCTGTTACCAGCTGCTGACGGCGCAAAGCCCGTATTCGCTGCTGCTGGAATCAGCCGAGATAGACAGCAAAGATAACTTAAAAAGCCTGCTGCTGATTGATGCGGCGCTGCGGATTGAATGCAACGATCAAAGCGTGGTTGTGCAGGCGGTGAGTAACAATGGCGCTGTACTGCTGCCGTATCTGGCGACTAAACTCAGCGCAGATGCGACCGTTGAGCAACAAAACGGCCAACTGCGTGTTACCTACCAGCGCCCGGCGCTGTTGCTGGAAGAAAGCGCCAGGCTGCAAGCGCCTAACCCCTTTAGCGTACTGCGCACTTTGCAAACCGCGCTAAAGTGTCAGAGCGACGAGCCCTTTGCGGTATTTTTAGGCGGCGTTATTGGTTACGACATGGTGGCCACGGTTGAGCAGTTGCCAGAAGTGCCAACCGCAGAAAACCAGTGCCCGGATTATGTGTTTTATCTGGCCGAAACCCTGCTGGTGCTGGATCATCAAAACGGCCACAGCAGAATAGTGGGTAATGTGTTTTGTGGCGAGCAGGCCGCCGCCAACTGTTTTGTCATCGGCAAACGGCTGGAGCAACTTAAGCAATTGCTGCAAACGCCCGCCGCGGCCACCACAGCCGCCACCGCAATACAGGCACAGGTGCAGGTCGATATCAGCGATGCAAACTTTGTTGCTCAGGTCGAAAGACTAAAGCAGCATATTGTTGCCGGTGACGTGTTTCAGGTGGTGCCTTCACGCTGCTTTACCCTGCCCTGCCCCAATCCATTGGCGGCTTATCAGCGCTTAAAGCAGCAAAACCCCAGCCCTTATATGTTTTATTTGCAGGATGCCGCCTTTACGTTGTTTGGCGCCTCACCCGAGTCAGCATTGAAGTTTGATGCCCAAAACCGCCAGGTCGAAATTTACCCTATTGCCGGTACACGGCGGCGTGGCTTTAAAAGCGATGGCAGCATAGACCGAGATCTGGACAGCCGCATTGAGCTGGAGCTTAGGCAGGATGAAAAAGAAAAAGCCGAGCATTTAATGCTGGTTGATTTAGCCCGTAACGATGTCGCCCGTATCAGTGTGCCGGGCAGCCGCTATGTTAAAGAGCTGCTAAAAGTCGATCGCTACTCTTATGTGATGCATTTAGTGTCACGCGTTGTCGGGACCCTAAAACCCGAGCTGGATGCGCTGCATGCTTATCAGGCCTGCATGAATATGGGCACTTTGGTTGGCGCGCCGAAAGTGAAAGCCGCCGAGCTTATCCGTGGCGTCGAAGGCAAACGCCGTGGCAGCTACGGTGGCGCTGTCGGTTATTTATCCGGTAACGGCGATTTTGACAGCTGCATTGTGATCCGCTCGGCCTATGTGGCCGATAGCACCGCTTATATTCAGGCCGGCGCCGGTGTGGTATTTGATTCAAACGCCCAGGCCGAAGCCGATGAAACCCGCAGCAAAGCCCAGGCCGTGATAAATGCCATAGTGTCAGCGCATAGCAGCGCCGGGAGGAGCAACTGATGGCCGTCATCTATTTACTCGATAATATCGACTCTTTTACTTACAACCTGGTCGATGAATTTTCCCAGCTGGGCTACCCGGTAAAGCTGTACCGCAATACCGTACCGGCTGACTATATTTACCAGCAGATGCTGACTGAATCAGAGCCGGTATTACTGGTGCTTTCGCCAGGCCCCGGCAGCCCAGCTGATGCCGGTTCAATGCCGGCATTGCTAAAGCGGTGTGAAGCACAATTTCCGGTATTAGGCATTTGTCTGGGGCATCAGGCTATTGTTGAACACTTTGGTGGTGTGGTCGGCCGCGCCGGTGAAACCGTACATGGCAAGACAGCCGCGATAACGCTGAATGAGCATCCGTTATTTGCCGGTTTACCCAAGCCGTTTTTGGTGGCGCGCTATCACTCATTAATGGCCACCGAAATGCCCAATGCGTTAACCCTGCTGGCCAACGACCGGCATATTCCGATGGCAGTGATTAATGAAGAAAAACGCATGTTGGGCTTTCAGTTTCACCCTGAGTCTATTTTGACCACCCTGGGTAAGCCATTGCTGAAAAACAGTATTGATTATTTATTGCGAGACTGACGATGACAGATCCAATTTTAGCTACCGTACAACACAGCTTAACCGGCCAGCCGCTGAGCTTTACCCAGGCCGAGCAGTTTTTTAGCGCCGTAGTACAAGGCGAAGTTGAACCGGTGCAGCTGACTGCGCTGTTGGTGGCGCTGAAAATGCGCGGCGAAACGGCCGCTGAAATTGCCGGTGCCGCCAGTGCACTGCGCCGCGCGGCGAAAAGCCTGCCGCAAACGGTGAGTGGCGCCATTGACTGCTGCGGTACCGGCGGCGATGGCAGTAATACCATTAATATCTCTACTACAGCCGCCATTGTTGGCGCAGCCATGGGCTTAAAGGTGGTAAAACACGGGAACCGCAGCGTGTCATCACGCTCTGGCTCGGCCGATTTGCTGGAACAGCTTGGCATCAATATTCAGATGACACCGGCTCAAGCGGCCAACAGCCTGGTGCAAACAAACTGCAGCTTCTTATTTGCGCCGCTTTATCATGCCGGTATTAAACATGCGATGCCGGTACGCAATGCGCTAAAAAGCCGCACCCTGTTTAACCTGTTAGGCCCGCTGGTCAACCCGGCAGCGCCGGATTATCAGCTGCTGGGCGTATATGATCCTAAACTGTGCCGCGTAATGGCGCAGGCGCTACAACAGCTGGGCGTAAAACGCGCCTGGGTAGTACATGGCAGTGGCTGTGACGAGGTCGCGCTGCACGGTAATACCTATGTTTGTGAGTTAAAAGACGGGGAGCTTAGCGAGTTTAGCCTGACACCAGACGATTTTGGCGTTACGCAAATGCCGCTTAGCGCTTTAGCCGGTGGCGAGCCGGTTGAGAACGCCGCCGCTACGCTGGCCATTTTGCAAGGCCAGGGCCAAAGTGCGCACAATGCCGCTGTGGCAATAAACGTCGCGGCGATGCTGAAAATTGCCGGCATGGGTGATGATTTAAAAGTCAACACCCGCGCCGTACTGGAACTGTTAAGCTCAGCCAAAGCCTTTAGCACGCTCAGCCAGTTTAAACAGCTAAGCCAGCAGCAGGAGGCTGCCGATGTCTGATACTATGCCCAATGTGCTGGCAAAAATCGTGGCGCATAAGCGCGATGAAGTGGCACAACTGAAACAGCAGCAACCTCTGACCACTTTTATCAGCAGCGTAACACCGAGCCAGCACGATTTTCTTGCCGCGCTGAAGCAGCCGGGGCCGCGGTTTATTTTAGAATGCAAAAAAGCCTCGCCGTCGAAAGGTTTGATCCGGGCCGATTTTAATCTTGCAGAACTCGCTCAGGTATACGGCCAGTACGCCGATTGCATCTCGGTATTAACCGATGAGAAATTCTTCCAAGGCAAATATGACTATTTGCGCACCATGCGTAGCCTGGTTGATAAACCACTGCTGCATAAAGACTTTATTATCGACAGCTACCAAATCTATTTAGGCCGCCACTGCGGCGCCGATGCCGTGTTGCTGATGCTGTCCGTGCTGGATGATAATGAATACCGCCAGCTTGCTGCCACCGCGGCAGAGCTTAATATGACGGTATTAACCGAAGTCAGCAATGAAGAGGAAACCCTGCGTGCCGTGGCGCTAAATGCTGAGCTTATCGGTATTAATAACCGTGACCTGCGTGACCTGAGCACTAACCTTAACACCAGCTTTGAGTTGGCCAAACTGATCCCAGAGGGCAGAATGGTAGTATCAGAGTCGGGCATTTACACTAACCAGCAGGTGCGGCATTTAGCCAAGGTCGCCGATGCCTTTTTAGTTGGCAGCTCACTAATGGCGCAACATGACTTAGCTGATGCTACGCGCAAACTGGTACTGGGCGAGCATAAAACCTGTGGCTTAACACGGCCAGAAGATGCCGCAGCGGCTTTTGCCGGCGGCGCTTATTACGGCGGCTTAATTTTTTATCCGCCATCGCCACGCAACGTGACACCAGAGCAGGCCGCTGCGGTGCAGCAAGCTGCGCCGCTTAATTATGTCGGCGTCTTTGTTAATGCTGAGCCGACTGAAGTCACCCGTCTGGCGCACAGTTTAAAGCTGAGCGCCGTACAGCTGCATGGTGACGAAGATGACAGCTATATCAGCGCATTAAAGCCGCTATTACCGCCTGGCTGCAAGATCTGGAAAGCCTATAGGGTAAAAGATGAGTTGCCTGCATTTACCTCTTATGCCGATTCTATCTTGCTCGATGCCTATCATCCAACGCAGCACGGCGGCAGTGGCCTGAGTTTTAACTGGCAACTGCTGGCCGAACAGAGCGCCAGTAAACCTATCATGCTGGCAGGCGGCTTAAACAGTGACAATTGCCTGGCTGCTGCCAGGTTGCCGGTTGCCGGGCTCGATTTCAATTCAGGGCTGGAAAGCGCGCCAGGCATCAAAGATGCGGCGAAGATCCGGTCAGCTTTTACACTTTTGCGGGAGTTTCACTATGAGTGAGCTAAAACTTAACCCTTATTTTGGCCAGTACGGCGGCATGTTTGTGCCGCAACTGCTGGTGCCAGCGCTTAAACAGCTGGAGCAAGCCTATGTTGATGCGCTGCAAGACCCGGCCTTTCATGCTGAGTTTCAACAGCTGCTAACCGAATACGCCGGCCGGCCAACGCCGTTGACCCTGTGCCGTAATATTTCACCCAATCCGCTGGTGAAAATTTACCTGAAACGCGAAGACTTGCTGCATGGCGGCGCGCATAAAACCAATCAGGTGTTAGGCCAGGCGCTGCTAACTAAACGCATGGGCAAACAAGAAGTGATCGCCGAAACCGGCGCCGGCCAGCATGGTGTGGCCACAGCACTGGCCTGCGCCTTGCTGGGGCTGAAGTGCCGCATTTATATGGGCGCCAAAGATATTGAGCGCCAGCAACCGAACGTGTTTCGCATGAAGCTGATGGGCGCGACCGTCATTCCGGTAACCAGCGGCAGTGGCACGCTAAAAGATGCGGTAAACGAAGCGATGCGCGACTGGTCTGCCACTTATGACACGACGCATTATATGCTGGGCACCGCCGCCGGCCCACACCCGTTCCCGACCATAGTGCGCGACTTTCAAAAAATGATTGGCGAAGAAGCCAAGCAGCAAATACTCAAAGCCGAGGGTAAATTACCCGATGCGGTGATCGCCTGTGTTGGCGGCGGCTCTAATGCCATTGGTATCTTTGCTGATTTTATCGCTGAAGAGGGCGTAAAGCTGATTGGCGTTGAACCCGGTGGTAAAGGGTTAGACACCCACCAGCACGGCGCTGCGTTATCAACCGGCAGCTATGGCATTTTACACGGTGCTTATACGGCCATTATGCAAACCAACGATGGTCAGATTGAAGAGTCGTATTCCATTTCAGCAGGTCTCGACTATCCGGCCGTTGGCCCACAACATACCCATTTGCAGCAGACCGGCCGCGCTGAATACGTGGCCATTAACGATGATGAAGCCTTAGCGGCCTTTCAGCAGCTGGCGAAAAGTGAAGGCATAATTCCGGCACTGGAAAGCTCACATGCGCTGGCGTATGCACTGAAACTGGCCGAGCAGGCTACTGAGCCAACAGTATTATTAGTGAATTTATCCGGCCGCGGCGATAAAGATTTAGCCCATGTGCACAGCGTATTAGCAGGAGGCCAGTTATGAAGCGCTATCAGCAGATGTTTGACCGCTTAAGCCGCGAAGGCCGTGGCGCCTTTGTGCCCTTTGTTACCATTGGCGACCCGACACCTGAACTGTCGTTCGACATCATTAAAACCTTAATTGACGCCGGTGCCGATGCACTGGAGCTGGGTATTGCTTTCTCTGACCCGATAGCCGATGGCCCAACGATACAAGGCGCTAATATCCGCGCCCTGGCCGCCGGCACCACACCGGCTATCAGTTTTGATATTATTGCCAGAATCCGCCAGTACCACGCCACTATTCCGATTGGCTTGCTGCTGTATTCCAACCTGGTGATGGCGCGCGGTCTGGATAATTTTTATGCCCAGGCTGCCAGTGCCGGCGTCGATTCAGTGCTGATAGCCGATGTGCCGCTGCACGAGAGCAAACTATTCCGCCAAAGCGCCATTAAGCATGATATAGCGCCGATTTTTATTGTGCCGCCTAATGTCGATGATGACGATCTGCGCCAGATAGCATCATATGGCCGTGGTTATACCTATCTGCTAAGCCGTGCCGGTGTCACCGGCACTGAAACCGCCGCCGCTATGCCAACCAGTGAGCTGATAGCGCGTATTCGCAGCTATAACCCGGCACCGCCATTGCTCGGCTTTGGTATCTCAACGCCAGCACATGTGCAGAATGCAATAAAAAGCGGTGCTGCCGGCGCTATTTCGGGCTCAGCCATTGTTAAGCTGATAGAGCAGTATCAGCAACAACCGGCAGAGCTACTGGCACAGTTAACGCAATTTGTCAGCAGTATGAAGGCCGCAACCTAAGCGGCCAGGTTCAGACCGCTTATGGCCAGCCTGCTACTGCGGCAGGCTGTCTGTCAGCTGGTATTTTTGTTTTAGCGCGCTTATCTCTGCCTGATGGCTAAGTAAGAAACGATTAAATTGCTGCAATACCTGCGGATGGCGCACGGTGGATAAATGAAATGCCACCCGCGTCATTGGCAGGTTGTCCGCTACCACTAAAGCGCCTGGTTGTTGCTGCTGGCGCAAAACTTGCTGCGCCACATTGTATTCAACATCAGCGCCTTGCAGCTCTCCCTTTAGCACTAAATTCACAGCCGATACGGCATTGGGCACTTCATAAAGTTTAAAACGATACTGGCCGCGCAGCGTCAGCCAGGCCGTCGGGGTGAAACCATGAATAACCGCCAAGGTGCGAAACTGGTCTAAGCGAATTTGTTTGTTGGCGGGCAATACCAAAGTGGTGCCCAGATTGTAAATCAGCGGCTCACTGAACAACCGACTGGCTTGCGAGCCCTGATATTTCACCCAATTTGGGTTGTCAGGGTAGATAAAATCCACCAGATTATCCAGCTCATGGTACAAGCGTTTAACGGGCAACGGCTGAAAGCTGAACTGATAACCATAGCTGCGGGCAAACAGCTGCAATACCTCATTGGCGAATCCCTGACTGTCAGCGCTGGTGAAATCGTAGTGAGGATAAAAATTCAGATCTTCAGTACCGACGACAAACTCAGTTTGTGCCGCTACAGCAGGCGTGAACCACAGCCAGAGCATGACAAACACCGCCGCCAGACTTTTATCCATGTATAGATTGCCTAAATTACTGCGTTAATTGCAGTGTAGTGAGCAAATAGCAAAGCGCCAACTACCACTTTAGGAACAAAGCTAAAAAGCAGTCGATTTTTCTCTGTTGTCGCCGGATAATAACGGCTTTTCTCGCAGCGGATATCAGCTTATGCAAATCAGCAACAACAGCGTAGTACAGTTTCATTACACCCTAACCGATGCCCAAACTGGCAAGCAAATTGAAAGCTCGCACGGCAGCCACCCGCTGCTGTATCTGCACGGCCATCAGCAAATGCTGCCGGCGCTGGAGCAGGCGTTAACCGGCAAAGCTGCCGGAGACAAACTCGACCTTACCTTAACACCACAGCAAGCTTACGGTGAGCGCGATGAAAATGCGATTCAAAGTATTCAGGTAAAACACCTGCTGGGCGCCAAGAAATGGCAACCGGGTATGACAGCCGTGGTGCAAACCGAACACGGCCAGCGCCAGGTGACTATTGTCAAAGTAGGCATGTTTAAAGCCGATGTCGACACCAACCACCCACTGGCCGGCAAAACACTGCAATTTGCCATTGACGTATTAGCCGTGCGTGAAGCCAGCGAAGAAGAAATTGCTCATGGCCACGCTCACGGTGAAGGCGGCCATCACCACCACTAACACCACAGCCGGGTTGCGACGTTAACAGCCCGGCGAATTTCGCCGCTAAAGATTAATTTTCTACCCTGCTTACTTATCCATCGCAGAAACTGCTAAGATCGGCTCAGGCTTTTAATCAGTAAACTGTTCACGCAGCTTGGGCGTAACAACAGTTTCATCACTAAAAGAGCAGCCGTTCTGTTATGCGCTATATCAATACCCGCGATTTCGACCACAAACAGGCCGATAAAATCGGCATACTGATAACTAACCTTGGTACGCCAGACGAGCCCACACCCAAAGCGTTAAAGCGCTATTTAAAACAGTTTTTATCTGACCCCCGTGTCGTCGAAGTACCGCGTGTATTATGGTGGCTGATTTTAAACGGCGTAATTTTACAATTCCGGCCGCGCCGCTCGGCCAAAGCTTATGCCAGCGTATTTACTGACCAGGGCTCACCGCTATTGTTTCACACCCAGGCGCAGCGCGATGCTATTGCCCTGCAGTTGCAACAAGAAGGCATGACGGATGTGGTAGTGGAGTTTGCCATGCGCTATGGTAACCCCAGCTTTGACAGCGTGCTGGATAAGCTGTTTGCTCAGGGCGTGCGTAAACTGTTGGTGTTGCCGCTGTACCCACAATATTCTGCGTCGACCTCAGCCTCCAGTTTTGACGAGCTGGCGCGCAATTTTATGCGTCGGCGCTGGCTGCCGGATTTACGTTTTGTATCACACTACCCGGATTATCCGCCCTTTATTGCCGCCGCCGCAGATAAGATCCGTCGCCACTGGCAACAGCATGGTCGGGCTGACAAATTAATTTTATCTTATCACGGTATCCCCAAACGCTATTTGCTAAACGGAGACCCCTACCACTGCGAATGCTATAAAACCTCGCGCTTAATAGCAGAGCAACTGGGGCTGGGCGAAGATGACTATCTGACCACCTTTCAGTCGCGCTTTGGCCGTGAAGAGTGGTTAAAACCTTATACCGATGACACACTAAAAGCCCTGCCGGCACAAGGTGTAAAGAGCGTGCAGGTGTTTTGCCCGGGTTTCTCTGCTGATTGTCTGGAGACCATCGAAGAGATAGCAGAAGAAAACCGGGAATACTTTTTACATGCCGGTGGTCAGCACTATGAATATATCAGCGCGCTGAATGCAGAACCGCAGCATATTGATGCGTTGTGCCAGTTAATTAAAGCCAATTTACAAGGCTGGCAGGTGCCAGCCAATACCCAACGCGCTGAGCGGGCTGCGGCGTTAAACCGTGCAACTTATGGAGACTAACCGGTTGGTATGAGTAGCCGCAATGGCAACAGGCCAAGGCAAGAGCCGACATTAAATGCTCAGCCGCTGCTACAGCGGACGAAGTTTGATAATGTGCGTGAGGCACCCTATGTGCCGCCACCTAAACCGCCATTGCGTTTAACGCCCTGGTTGCTGTTGCTGATGTTTATTCTGCTAACAGCTTTGCTGTATCAGGAAAGCCGCAACCACTTTTATCAATCACATTTCTGGCATTGGCTGGCGTCTAAGCTTGACTATCAGTTAGTCAGCGGAGCGTCGTCACAGATCCGTTATCCGGCTCAAGGTCCGTTTGACCAGCGATTTGGTTACAACCAATTAGCTCAGTGGCGTGAAACCCTGGAACAAACCGGCTTTCAGATCACAGCGCAAAGCCAGTTCTCCGACAACCTGATGCGTTACACCCAATATGGCTTTTACCCACCTTATCGGGAAAAGCAACAAGCAGGTTTGAGCATTCAGGGCTGTGCACAGGATCTGTTATACCAACACCAGGCGCCGGCGTTTCAGTTTACACATTTAGCCGATGTCGCCCCGCTGATAGTACAAAGCCTGCTATATGTTGAAGACCGAAGCTTACTAACGCCCGGCCATCCACACGCTAATCCGGTACTGAATATTCCCCGCTTAGGCGCCGCACTGTGGTCACAACTGCAGCGTGCGGCAGGTATTCCTGCGGCAGCAGCAGGTGGCAGTACACTGGCAACCCAACTGGAAAAATACCGCCATAGCCCACAAGGCTTAACCTCTGATATGACGGAAAAGTTCCGCCAGTTAGTGTCAGCCAGTGTTCGTACCTACAAAAACAGTGTTGATACCTCTGATAGCAGACAAAACATTGTACTCGATTATATTAATACCGTGCCGCTGGCAGCCACCGCCAGTTTCGGCGCCGTGCATGGTGTCGGCGAGGGTTTACATGCCTGGTTTGGCGAACAGCCCGCTCAGGTTAACAAACTATTGCAACAAGGCGCCCCTTATACTGATGAACAAGGCCTGGCATTAAAGCAGGTGATAGCGCTTATTGTTGCCCAGCGCCGGCCTTCTTATTATTTACTGCAAGGGCGCAACGATCTGGCCAATCTGAGTAACCGCTATATCAGCCTAATGCAGCAACAAGGTATTGTGCCCGCCGGGCTGGCCAACAAAGCCCTGGCGCAAAAACTGAGTTTTCATGCTAAAGCGGCTCTGGTTGCACAGCCAGGGCAGGATTTTAAAGCCACCACTATGGTACGAAACCGGCTGGGTCAGCTATTAGACCAGAATATGTACCAGCTGGACCGGTTAGATTTGCTAAGTCGCACCAGCATTAATACCGCGTTGCAACGCGATATCAGTCAGCATTTACACAGTTTAAGCCAGTATCAGACCGCAGAGCAGGCTGGCCTCTTTGCCGAGCGCCTGTTACAACCCGGGCAACAAGCTAACGTACGCTACAGTTTTACCCTTTACCAAACCACTGACAATGGTAATAAAGTCAGAGTGCAAACCGACAACACTGATCAGCCGTTTGATATGAACGATGCCAGTAAACTGGAGTTGGGTTCTACCGCTAAACTCAGGGTGCTGGTTAGCTATCTGCAGATGGTAGCCGAGCTACACCGGCTGTATGCCGAAGAAAACCCGCAAACCTTGCAGTTTGTTGAGATAGCCCCACAGGACAACCTGACACAATGGGCGTTAAACTATATCAGCCAGCAACCCGGAGTGAGTTTAGATACCATGCTGCAAGCGGCACTGTTACGACGCTACAGTGCAGATCCTAAGGAGAGCTTCTTTACCGGAGGCGGCCTGCATACCTTTAACAACTTCCGAAAAGAGGAAGACAAGCTTAACCCCACTATCGCAGAAGCCCTGCAGCACTCTATCAACCTGCCCTTTGTGCGCTTGCTACAGGACATGGTGAACTATGTTATTTATCACGGTGAAAACAGCAGTTACCAGTTACTGAAAGACGACGACAATCCACGCCGGGAGCAATATCTGCGCCGTTTTGCTGACCGTGAAGGCACAACCTTTTTACGCCGCTTCTGGCAAAAATATAACACATTAAGTAGTGAGCAGCGTTTGCAACTCTATCTGAGCAGCAGCCGGCAAACACCCGAGCGGCTGGCGGCAGCCTATTTGTTCATTCAAGCGGATGCAACGCCAGCACAATTTGCCAGCCTGATGCAACATCAGTTTAATGGCGCCGTCAGTGAAATGGAGTGGCAAAAGCTATACGACAAATATCAGGGCGATGCCTTTAGCTTACCGGATCGTGCTTATCTGTCACGCAGCCACCCGCTGGAGCTGTGGTTACTGGCCTATTTACAGCAAAATACCAACGCTGCATTAGCGCAGGCAATTGCTGATAGCAGTGACACCCGTCAGCAAGTGTATCAATGGCTGTTTAAGACCCGCTTTCGCAGTGCCCGCGATAACCGTATCCGCAATATGCTGGAGATAGAAGCGTTTTGGGACTTACACCAACGCTGGCAGCGATTGGGCTATCCGTTTGACTATCTGGTACCGTCTCTGGCCACGGCCTTAGGTAGCTCAGGTGACCGGCCAGCGGCATTGGCCGATCTCGTAGGCATTATTTTGAACGACGGTAAAAAGCAACCCACTATCCGCATTGACCAACTGTCGTTTGCGATAGATACCCCTTATGAAACGCACTTTAACCGGCCAATGCCCCCGGCGCAGCAAGTGCTTGAGCCTGAAGTTGCTGCAGCGGTGCGCACGGTATTACAGCAAGTTGCCACTGACGGCACCGCCAGACGGTTACAACCTTCCTATGCGAGCGCTCAGATAGCGATAGGCGGCAAAACAGGCACCGGCGACAACCGTCTGGTGCAATTAAATGCCAAAGGTCAGCAAATCAGTTCAAAAGCCCTGAACCGCACAGCGACCTTTGTGTTTTATCTTGGTTATCAGCATTTTGGCGTACTTACCGCTTATGTTCCGGATGCCCACGCAGAAAAATTTAGTTTTACATCAGCATTACCGCTGCAGGTAATGAATAGCATGGCCCCCATATTGGTACCGTATCTGAACAACCAGAACAGATGCGAGTAGACGGTTTAGCCAACTACTACCTGATTGCGGCCCTGATGCTTCGCCTGGTACAACGCCATATCGGCACGGTGTAACCAGGCTTCCCAATCTTCTCCTGCTTGCAGCATGGCAATGCCCACCGACGTGGTAATATGGCTGCCATCGGGTAGCAACATTTTTTGTTCAACCCCCTGTCGCAGCTTCTCTGCCAGCTTTTCCAGGGCAGCAGCGCTAATATCGGCCACCACCACGACAAACTCCTCACCACCAAACCGGAATACCGGATCATGCTGGCGCAGCAGCGATTGCAATACCGGCACCAGCTCAATCAATATTTTGTCACCGGTTTTGTGGCCATATTTATCATTAATTTGTTTAAAGTGATCCAAATCGAGCAAAATCAGGCCGTACTGCCGGTTATGCCGGCTCTGCTGCTCTATTGCCAATACCAGTTGCTCATTCAGGGTGCGCCGGTTTGACGCCCCGGTTAAACTGTCTGTGGTGGCTAATCGCTGTAACTCACGACGCTGTATCTGGGCCCGATACGCAAAAATGAAGGCAAACAAGCTGGTAATAGAGGTAGTAACGAAAAATGCTAACATCTGAAATTGGCTGGAGAAGATTAAATCAGGCTTGAAACTGCTGATCGCAAACAACGCCAGCAACATCAGCAGCAGTAATGCAAAGGCTCGCAGCGGTGACACCAGAAAAAACACAAACACCAAAAACGGATATACCCAAAACACGCCATCCACGCCCAGGCTGATACAGACCAGTATAGCGCCAACACAAAAGACCACCGCCATAAACAGGCCGGGTTTCACTGTATCTCCGGTGCGCCATGCCGTGACGGTGGCAGCAATAGCGCAGCCAACCATTATCAGATCAGCAATACCGACAATATAATTACCGCTATATAACCGGTAAATGCCGTAAGGTGTTACGCAAAGTACGATTGTTACACCAACCAGCGTTAGCATCGCCAGATAGAAATCGTCTTTTAACCGTTTTAGCACCTACCGCGTCTCCTGCTTTGGGCTGACAATATGCTTAAAGATAGCTGCATCCTAGCTTATTTATTCAGCACTTTGCAAAATACTGCTGGCGTTTCATCCCGTCAGTGCTTGCGCTAGCTGGTCAAAATGGCTAAAACACCAATCTGCCTGCGCTGCAAAGTGTTGATTATTGCTGTTCAGATACAAACACGATGTCATCCCGGCGTTGCTGGCCGTTTGCAGATCAAAAATATAGTCTCCGACATAAATCATCTGCTGCGGCGGAATTTGCAATTGCGACGAGAAAAGTAAAAGGCCTGCCGGATCTGGCTTAGCCGCGCAGTCTTCACGCGTTAACACACGGCTTATTGGAATACCCAGCCGCTCAATAGTCAGAACCGTTGCCTCACGCATATTGCGGGTTAACAGTGCCAGTGGCAGACCGACGCGCTGCAGTTGCTGCAAACAACATTCTGCCCCCGGCATCCAGCACGCTTCACGCGCGCCTTGCAATTCATGTTGGCGAATAATCTGCAGTGCTCTGTCATGCTCCGCAACGTCGGTTAGCTGGGCTAATTGCTCTAACAAGGGCGTGCCGCGCGGCCAGCCAATGTCATCACAGATGGCGGCAAAGTTTAGCCTAGAGTCGACCAGGGTGCCGTCTAAATCAAATACCACTGCTTTAATATGCGCTAACTGCAACTTATCTACTCCCGCTTAAAACTGGCTGAATTTACCACTTATTAGTTAAAAAATGTGCACAGGCAACAAGCTAAAATTATAAATAATTGTTTTTAAACAAAATAAAACTGGCATAGCAGCTGCTTACTGAGACTCATCTGATAACAGCGAGATAGTCATAATGAGCATACTGCGTTTACTTTTTAATATACTCTGGTTTGTACTGGGTGGTTTTATCATGGGCCTGCTGTGGTGGCTGGCCGGCCTGCTGTGTTTTATCAGCATTATCGGCATCCCGTTTGGCCGCAGCTGCTTTGTCATTGGCGAGATGGCATTCTGGCCATTTGGCCAGGATGCGGTAAACCGCCGTTATATTAACCGCATTGATGATCTTGGCACCGGCACTTTGGGCACCCTGGGTAATATTATCTGGTTTCTGTGTTTTGGTATCTGGCTGGCGCTGGGCCACCTTGGCCATGCCATAGTGTGTTTTGTCAGTATTATCGGTATTCCGTTTGGTATTCAGCACCTGAAACTGGCGATGCTAACCCTGGCGCCTATTGGCAAAACGGTGGTAACGCGTCATGCTATTTAAGCCCTGTAACTTACGGTTGAAGGCACGAGCCCATGCAGCAGAACAACTATCAACGGATCTGGCAGACCGTTCTACAAATTCCGCCAGGCAAGGTTGCCAGCTATGGCCAGATAGCCGATCTGGCTGGCTTGCCCGGCAGGGCGCGTTTGGTGGGTAAAGCCCTGGGCTATGCGCCGGAACATCTGGCCGTGCCCTGGTTCAGGGTACTGCGCAGCGACAGAAGCCTGGCGTTTGCGCCAGGTTCAGAAAGTGCAGAGCGGCAACGTCAATTGTTATTGGCTGAGGGCGTATTGCTGAAAAACTACCGGGTGCAACAACAGCATCTGTGGCAACCTGATTTGAGTGAGCTGTTGTTTAAGCTGCAATATTGATCTGGTTATACCCGGGTTAAACGCTGCTTTGCCCGCTGCAGCGCTTCCTGTTCAAATTCTTCCATATATTCGGCTAAATCGCCCTTCCATTGCTCATCCGCGGTGGCGGCGGCATCTTTTACCAGCCCAACTTCTAACTGATCGCGCCTGACCAACAATTGATGGGCCCTGCTATGCATTTCAAGCTCAACCTCAGCCTGGATCTGGCTGATAGAGCGCAAAAAATGCAACCGCTTAAACATCAGCAAGGCTAATGCGTTGAGTAAAACCATAAAGCTGACAAATAAAAAGACCATCAACTGACTCCATGAAATTTCTGTCTGAACGTAACGTTTTGCATCGCCCATACCAGTACTAACAAAGGCATCAAAATGGTATTTATCAGCGGTATTCCATACTGATATAACCCACGGGTGTAATCAGTCAAAAACAGGTATTGTTCTACAAAAAACAGGCTTTGTAAGGTGGCTAGCAGTAAAAAGGCAACGCCAGCCAACTCCGCTACAGCACTAACACTTTGTTTGAGCATATTATGAAACTTAAACAATAAATATATTGCTAATACATCGATCAAACAAAAAGTACCATACCAGACAAATTTATAGGCAATACCTTCTTTTGCGGCAATCTGGTAGAGCACAGGAACCAAAGACGTCATTACACCGTTAGTTACCGCAACAACGGTAAATGTAATCAGAACAGAGGACACTTTATTTTCAATTCGAATGGCTACAATTAGTAGCAAAAAATAAGCAATAAACAAATACTTATCCAAACTGAATAAAACTAACTCCAGCCAATCCCATTCCATATCTCTGATATTCCTATGCGTAAATAGTAAATTTAGTTACCAGGCGGAATTATACCGCCACCATTGCCTAAGGTGCTGATACCGCTATCTTTACCAGTTGAGCTTGCAGGTGCATTACCAGGAGGAATTATGCCGCCGCCGTTGCCCTGCGTGGTTACAACCGTTTCTTTTTCTAACAGCGCTCTGGCGCGTTCGCTTATTTGTACAGAGTCTGCACGGTTAACCTGAGCATTATTGGTTTCGCGTTGCGCAGTGTTGGTAGCCACAGCACTTTTTTCCTGCGCATATACTTGCAACTGGGCGCTATTGTTATTACTTATGTTGTTAATTGACATCATTTACCTCTATCTATGCTGAGTTACTGATAGCCCATACTAGAATTATGTTAGGTACAATGCCAGCATACCGGCGGCAGATAAGTTGACAAAAATATGATATTTAGCATAAATCAGGTAAAAATCGCCAGATGAATTATCTTGCTCACCTCGCTTTAGCACAGCCTAATCATCATTCTTTAGTCGGCAACTTGTTAGGCGACTTCTGCAAAGGTGTTCCGCTAAATAGCCTGCCTGCCACCATACTGGCGGGGCTTGCCAATCATCGTGCTGTAGACAGGTTTACCGACCAGCACCCGCTGGTACGTCAATCCCGGTTGCTATTTTCTGCACAGCGCCGGCGTTTTGCTGGTATAGCGCTGGACGTGTTATTTGATCATTTCTTAATCCGGCACTGGCAACAGTTTTACCCGCAACCTTTTACCCAGTACAAACATCAGCTGTACCGCCAGTTGGCAGACGCTGAACCTTTAATGCCCCTGGCGATGCAACGCACGATGCAAAGTGTCCGCTCAGATGATTGGTTCGGCAGTTACCAGCATTTGCCCACCGTAGCAATAGCACTGGAGCGTATTGCCAAACGTATCCGCTTTAGCAATCAGTTTAGCGGAGTGCTGACCGACATAGCGCCCAATTATGTCAGCCTGGAACACACCTTTTTGCTGTTTTATCCACAATTACAGCAACATGTTGCCCAGCTGGCGCTTGAACATGCATAGATAAGTGATAACAAAGCCGGCCATTAGAGGTATCAGCGCAGATTTATCTGACCTTTTGTTGCGTTAAAAGCCTGCTATTGGCTAGACTAGCGCCCTGTTCGTTTTGATAGCTAAAAATACAGGAGCGCAATCATGGGCGCACAATGGAAAGCCAAACACAAAATGGATGCGGCCAATGCTAAAGGCCGTATTTTTACCAAGCTGGCAAAAGAAATTGCCGTTGCCGCGCGCAATGGCGCCGATCCGGATATGAACGCTAAATTACGCTCTGCTATAGAGGCGGCCAAAAAAGCGTCGATGCCCAAAGATACTCTGGAACGGGCAATTAAAAAAGGCGCCGGTTTACTTGATGGCCCGGCTAACTATGAAACCGTAGTGTATGAAGGCTTTGCGCCACATCAGGTACCGGTGATTGTAGAGTGTTTAACCGATAACAAAAACCGCAGCGCTATGAGTATCAGGCAGTTGTTTCGAAAAGGCCAGCTGGCCACATCAGGTGCCGTATCCTGGGATTTTAAACACTTAGGCCAGATTGAAGCTGAGCCTGAAACGGCCGATGCCGATATGGAGCTGGCGGCAATAGAAGCCGGCGCGCAGGACTTTGAGCAGGGCGATGAGAACGAAGTGGTGTTTTTAACCGAAGCCACCGACTTGGACGCTGTTGCCAAAGCCTTACCGGAATTTGGCTATAAAGTACTAAGTGCCAAACTGGTGTATCGCGCGAACAACCCGGTGACGCTGGATGACGCACAACGCGCTGAAGTTGAAGCCTTTTTAGATGCTATCGATGCAGATGATGACGTACAAAACGTTTACGTTGGCTTGGCCGGTTAAACTGCTTTTTCGTCCGCTGCTGTTAAGCCATCCGCCGGATGGCTTTTTTATTGCTGCTTAGCCAAACAATAATTGCCAGATACTGACCTTGCGCTGCTTATGATATTGCTTACGCAACGCCTCAACCTGCCGCAAGTGCTGCTGGGCTGTGGCAAGATCATCACGCTGCGCTGCTGCTTTAGCGGCTTCCAGTTCAGTCAGCACCTGCGCCAGGCCGTGCCGAAACTGCTGTGCTTTATCTTCAGTAAACTGTGCCTGCCTGGCGTGCGTGGTTTGAACAATTAACTCGTCTAATACCGGCAATAAGGCATGGCTGTCTGTGGCTGTTATCGCTTGCTTAAATTGAAAGCCCATATTCTTCATTGTTTGTTCCAAGTCTACCGCCGCACTGGCGGCGAAGGTACAGAACAAACACAGACTGAAGCAAAAATTACGCATCATAACAACTCCGCTGAGAACAGGTGGACAGAGAACAGGCCGACAGAAAACAGGTGGGCAGTGTAAACGAAAATAGCCGGACAGGCAGCAATACGCTGCCCGGCCGGCAAAATAATACAATAATATGCTTAGTAGCGGCTGAAAAAGTCCTCTACCTGCGTCATAGCATCTTCCCGGTCCAGGCCATAACGCTCCTGGATAATGTCGGCCAGCTCATCAAAATTGCCCCGGGTTTGCTCCAGCTCGTCGTAACTGATTTTATCCCACTGCAGTTTAGCCCTGGCGCGCATCTCGCCCCAGTTGCCTTCGTAATATTTGTAGCTCATGCGATTACTCCTATAGTTACAAGTAACGCTAAACCGGCGCTGCCTGCCTGATACAGCCCGGCACCTGATAAGCAACAGCTTATCGGGCTAAGTTTAGTTGCTGTTTGGTGTTGTCGCTAAAATTTACCAACTGGTCTGACAGCGCTTGTTCTGCCCCGAAAAACCTGTTCAGATAGCAGCACACTTTCTCCTGATAGGAGCTAAAAATGTTGCTAAAACTCCGGCCATTGGCCTTTTTATGCAGTGCTGCCCTGCTGACAGCCTGCGCCGCGCCGACCGATAGTCTGCCAACACAACGCAGCGCACAGCAAATTGCACAGCAAAGCATTATTATTGATACCCACATCGACGTGCCCTACCGACTGCATAAAGACTGGGAAGATGTTACTGTCGCCACCCAACGTGGCGAATTTGATTACCCGCGGGCGCAGGCTGGCGGTTTGAATGCGCCCTTTATGTCAATTTATATACCGGCGTCGTATGAGCGCACCGGTGGTGGCTATCAATTGGCGAACCAACTGATTGACAGCATGGAAGCGTTGGTTGGCCGGGCACCGGATAAATTTGCCATGGCATACAGCACTGAAGATGTACAAAATCAGTTTGGCAGTGGCAAGGTATCACTGGCGCTTGGCATGGAGAACGGCACGCCTATAGAAGGCAAGTTAGACAATCTGCAGCACTTTTATCAGCGCGGTATCCGCTACATTACGTTGTCGCACTCTGAAAGTAACCATATCGCTGACTCCAGCTACGATTTACGCCGGCGCTGGAACGGCTTAAGCCCCTTTGGTAAAGCGTTAGTGGTCGCGATGAACAATATCGGCATGATGATTGATATCTCGCACGTCTCTGACGAAGCGTTTTATCAGACGGTAGCGCTGAGCAAGGTACCGGTGATTGCATCACATTCATCACTGCGCAGCTACACACCAGGCTTTGAACGCAATATGGATGACGATATGCTCAAGGCGCTGGCAAAAAATGGCGGCGTGGTGCAAATAAACTTCGGTTCTTCTTTCGTTACGCAAATGGCAAACCAATATGGCGCTTTACGTAAAGCGGCAGCAAAACATGCCGGCGTCCCTGATGATGACGCCTTTGAACTGGCGTTTCGCAAAAAGCATCCTTATCCGTTTGCGACCTTAGATACGGTGCTGGATCACATTGATCATGTGGTAAAACTGGTGGGTATTGATTACGTTGGTATAGGTTCAGATTACGATGGCGTGGGCGACTCTTTGCCGATTGGTTTAAAAGATGTCGCCAGCTACCCTAATCTGATTGACGGTTTGCTAAAGCGGGGTTATAGCGAAGCGGATATCGACAAGATACTCTCCGGCAACTTGCTGCGGGTTTGGCGGGAGGTTGAAGCATACGCCGCTAAACAGGGTTAAGTTTGCCCGCATCAGCGCGGCTATTGCCGCGCTGCATATTTTATAAGGGTATCAAGGCTGCAACCAAGCCAATCAGGCCGCCAAAAACACCACCCCACACCACCAGCCAGCCCAAATGCTGTTTAATCATTTGCTGAATAATGTCTTTGACCAGGGCCGGCGTTAGCTCGTTCAAACGCTGCTGCACTATGGTATCCACCTGGCTGCGAATACCTTCCAGTTGCTCCGGTTTGTCCAGCTGCGCCAGCACCAGCTGATTAAACTCATCCGACTGCGAAACCTCCACCAGCGCCAGCTTTAGCTTGCCAATAAATGGCTCTTTTAATGGCAACAGTGCCGCGCTGCCACCAAACATGCTAAGCATGCCACCAAAGGAGGATTGTTCGACCACTTTTAACAAGGAGTCAAAGGCCGGTGATAAATCGGCGTTATTAATGACCGGTTCAAAATCAAAGGTCGGGCTATGGCTTTGCTGCTTATCCGCTAAAAAACGGTCAATGTTAGTGCTGCTGAAAAACTGTGTCATCACCAACTGGTAAATGCCGCTTTTGAACTGTTCAAACCGCGCCGGGATCACACCTGAGCCATATAACAGCGGCACCTTTTCAAATAGCATATGCACTGCCAGGGCATTGGTTAACGCTCCCGACAGGGCAAACAAGCCGACACTGAGCAACAGCGGTTGCTGCCAATACCAGGCTGCAAGCGTAACCAGTGCTGCTAAGCCATTGGTAATCATATTTTTATTCATGCCCACCTCAAATTGCATTAACGCTGTAGTTGTGAGCGCCGATTCTAATCAGCCCGATGCAGATCGGCAAGAGCAGGCTTCAGGTGGTGGCAGTTTAACTGCTATGCTAGCGCCAGCGAGTAACACGGGAGAGCAAAATGAACATTGTCGTCGCGTCGGCCAACCCGGCTAAAATTAGTGCCGTACAACTGGCTTTCAGTCAGATATTTGCCGGCCAAACATTAGCGTGTCGCGGCCAGAGCACCGCTTCAGGTGTTGCGGCTCAGCCAATGAGTAGTGAGGAAACCTTGCAAGGTGCACTGAACCGGCTACAGGCTATTACAACAGCGGTGCCGGGTGCCGACTATTATGTTGCGCTGGAAGCCGGCCTGGACGGTGATTGTAGCTTTGCCTGGATTGCCATTTCACATCAGGGTCGTATCAGTAAAACCCGCTCCGCCAGTTTACCTTTGCCGCCCGCCGCCCTGCTGGCGATACAGCAGGGTGAAGAGCTCGGCGATGTGATGGACCTTATGTTTGCGCAGCGTAATATCAAGCAGCAAGGCGGCGCTATTGCTATGCTGACGAATCACTTGCTGACCCGCTCCGGGGTGTATCAGCAAGCCATTATTCTGGCGATGATCCCCTATATGCAACCACAGCTATTTAACCAATAACGCTTAGTTATACCCCAGCACAGCACAATGCGCGGTGTCAGCTTCACGCCGCGGCTGTGCCTTATCTGCACTGTTGTCAGTCCATACCAGGCTTAGTGCCTGACGCTCCTGCTGGCTTAAATCCACGGTTTTCTGCTGCGCAAAATAAAACGGTTGTTGCTGACTATGGTGTTGTTTAACGGCACTCATAACAGACTCCTGTAAAGACAATAAGTTGATAGCACCCGCTAACTGTATTAAACAGAGCCTGAGCCCTGGCTGAACAATACGTAACTATTTGTCCTGTCAGACGGCCTGCGGTAGACTGTCGCGCCAAATTACTAACAGCGCCGCAGTGCGCTGACACAACACTACAGGGCCGTTCGGTTATGGTTAAATGGATGCGGGTGCCACACACCCTGACTTTGTTATTCAGTATGATGCTACTGGCGATGGTCGCCACCTGGATAGTGCCGCAAGGCTTTTTTGAAACCCAAACCCTGGCCAATGGCCGTTCTGCTGTGGTGCCCGGGACCTTTGCGCTGGTGGAAGAACGCCAGTATTTAAGCCCCTGGCAACTACTTACCGCTATACCACGGGCTTTTGCCAGTGCGCAGGATGTTATTTTCTTTGTGATGATTTTAGGCGGTGTATTATCTATTGCCCGTGCTACCGGCACTGTCGATGCCTTAATTGGCCGTTTACTGGAAAAATACGGCGAAAAGCCGCAGATGCTGATCTTTATGGTGGTGTTTTGTTTTGCCATGGCATCAAGCTTTATCGGTACTGCCGGTGAGTATATTCCCTTTGTGTTAATTTTAGTGGCCTTGTGCAAAGCCATGCGGCTGGATGCGATGACCGCTGTCGGCATGACAGTAGCCGGCTATGGTATAGGTTATGGTGTATCGGCGTTTAACCCTTTTACCGTGCTGATTGCCCAGCAAATAGCTGATTTGCCGCCTATGTCAGGTAACTGGCTGCGGTTTGCTATCTTTGTCCCCTTTGTGCTGATTGGTTTTCATCATGTCTGGAGCTACGCCAAAAAAGTATTGGCTAACCCGGCTAACTCTATGGTGGCCGATTTACCCTGCCCACTGGGTACCGAAGCACAGGTGAACTATCCCCCGCTGGCCTTAAACCATAAAGTGATCCTGGCCAGTTTTGTCGGCACTATAGCGCTGGTCGCTTATGGTATAAAAATACATGGCTGGTACTTATATGAGTTAAGCGCCTGCTTTATCGGCTGGGGCTTGTTTGCGGCGGTGGTTGGCCGGGTCAAGGCCGATACCGCAGCACAGAAATTTATTGACGGTGCCATGGAGCTAACCACCACAGCAATGCTGATAGGTGTGGCGCGCGGCATTTCACTGGTGATGGAAGACGGCCAGATCTTACACAGCCTGGTGCATGGCTTGTCTATGCCATTATCTTATGTGGGCGCTGAAGCCGCGGCGGTCGGCATGTTATTAATTCAGACCTTGCTGAACTTCTTTGTGCCCTCAGGCAGTGGCCAGGCGTATGTTACTATGCCGCTAATGGTGCCGCTGAGCGATTTACTGCAGATCCCGCGTCAGGTTGCGGTGCTGGCCTATCAGTTTGGTGATGGTTTCTCTAATATGATAGTACCAACCAATGCCGTACTGATGGGCATTATTGGTATCGCCGGTATTCCTTACGGCCACTGGTTCCGCTTTTGTCTGCCGCTGATGGTTAAACTGATGCTGGCCTCATCCTTAGTACTGGTACTGGCGGTAATGTTTGGCTACGGCCTGGACATACAGCCGGTGGTATCCTGATAACAGGCCGGCTTAGCCGGCCTGTTACTGTTACTCCAACGTCAGCAACACCTTGACGTTATCGGATACGGCATTGGCACTGACATATCCGATAATATTCGGATTATTAGCAACCAGCGCCAACACCTCATTATCAGATGCCACCTCTTTGGGTGGCGTGCCTTTACCGGTAAACACCAGCTTGGACCAAAACGCCTTAACCTGGCTCGATGAGCGACCAAGCGCCTTCTGATCGAACTCTGAGCGCAGTGGCACAGTGTTCTCCAGGTTTACCGGCACCGCAGAGGAGCCATCTGAGAAAGCGCTCAGTTTGCCGGTATACAACCGCGCCAGATCTTCCTGCGTCAAACTGGTTTGATTCGACGGATGTACAACAATGGCAATCGCCGCTTCAGCAGTAAAAGACAGCAATAAACTGCCCGCAATAAGTAAGGTTTTCATCCTGCCTCCTAAAACACCAGATCTACGCCAAAGGTGATGGATTTACTATCACCTGCTACCATCAAACCGTCGTAACCATTGTCTTCCACATCATCATACTGCAGTTTAAACGCTGCAGAGCTGTGAAAGTCGTAGCGAAAACCGATGCTGGTGGTGTTGTGTACCTCACCGTCACTATCAAAATCGGCATAGGAGATATAAGGCGTGACATTGTTTAGGCGGTAGCCCAGCGACACCATATAGGTATCAAACTTACTGCCGTCCAGATCTAGCTGGTTTAACTCTGACAGTAGTACCAGATTGTTGTAGTCAATATTGACAGAGATACCGGCAAACTTGCCACGTCGTTCAAACTCACCATCCCATTCTACCCGCTCGGTGATACCATTTACCGTTTGATAGCGCTCATTAACGTAGGTCATGTATGTCAGGCGGATATCCAGCCAGTCCCGGTTAAAACTGACTACCCCGCCGACAATATCTTTCCAGATTTCACGTACCGGATTAGTGCCAAAGAACTGCGACAACAGTTTGTTTTCCTTGTCATCTTCACGTCCGGTATACAAATTACCACTGACATCCCAACTGCCTAGCTGGGTATTAAACAGTGCATTAATGCCGGTGTAATTAAAGATCTGCCAGGTGTAGTTGTCGGCCGGCGGCCGCAACCACAGGTAGGCATAGCCAACATCAAAAAAGTCTGAATAGTAGTAAAGTGGCAAACGCTTCTTACCGGCTTGCAAGGTCCAGGTGTCGTTCAGCTGATATGACACATACGCCCATTCAAAACGGGCATCAAAATCATCTGCGCCGCGTGCCACGATCTGGCCGGTTACCGACAAGCCTTCCGATAAGTCGGCTGACACCTGCAAACCTATACGGCTATCCGGCTTAAATGACCATTCTTCTTCATATACCCCTACCTGCGGGTAATTGGCCAAAAACGTCGGCGGTAAGCCAAACGCTTCGACACCGTCGCCGCTCATGACCCGGCCACCGGCAACGGTGGCAAAGCCTGAGATATTGACGTCGGCACTGACTGTCAGCGGTAGTAACAACATCATGCCCGGTAAATTGCTTAATATTATTCTTTTCATACAAGCTCCTTGTTCTGATGCCAAAAGGTCGCGACACCTTTTGCTAAACATAGTTCAGTAAAGCCGGCCTTGCCGGAAAACAGCAAGAAATCATCAAACTCTGCGCCATTTCGCAGTAAAGTCGGTAAAAGTGGCTTTTGTCACCAGGGTGCAGCTGCTAGCATAGACTTACAGCAAACACAGCTATAGTTCTTATGCCGCAAGCCCAACAAATCGCTGAAATTATTTTAAAAGGTTTTCGCCGTCACTTTGGTTTATTTCAGGCAATTACCGCCAAAGCCAAGCAACGTTTTGAACTGGCCGACTGGCGTGCTTTTCAGCAAGATAGTTCAGACCGTATTTCTTTTTACGATCAACGGGTTACCGAGGCCATTGCCCATCTGGCCAGAGAGCTGCCAACCCAGTGTTTAAACGAAGCGCTGTGGCAGCAGGTGAAGCAGCATTATATGGCGTTTCTGGCTTTCCACCCGCAAGCAGAGCTGGCAGAAACCTTTTACAACTCGGTATTTTGCCAGTTGTTTGAGCGTAAATACTTTCATAACCAGAATATTTTTGTTGAATCTACCCTGAGCAAACAACATTTACCGGCCCCTATTGCCTCGGTGTACGACAGCTACTTTCCTGCGCAGGACGGCTTAAAACAAACTATCCGTAACATTGTCTCCGGCTTTGGTTTTATTACGCCTTTTATTAACCTGGACCGCGATATCCGCTTAATCGTAAAAAGTTTTATGGCGCAGTCCAGCCATGGCCGCCATCCGGTGTACCAAATTCGTTTTGATATTTTAAAGTCGGTATTTTACCGCAATAAGGCCGCCTATATTGTTGGTCGCGCCGTCACACCAGATGGTCAGCAGCCATTTATTATTCCGTTGTTACACCGCGAAGGCGCCGGTTTGTATATCGATACTCTGGTTACCGATGCTAAACAAATGACGATAATTTTTGGCTTTTCCCGCGCCTATTTTATGGTGGCGACCCAGGTGCCGTCCTCGTTGGTGCACTTTTTACGCGAACTGCTACCGCATAAAACCCTGGCAGAACTTTACGCCAGTATTGGCTTGCATAAACAAGGTAAAACCGAGTTTTACCGCGAATTGCTCAGCCATCTGGATAAAAGCAATGATCTCTTTGTCGCCGCGCCCGGCACCCGCGGCATGGTGATGATGGTATTTACCCTGCCTTCTTTTCCTTATGTGTTTAAAGTTATCCGCGATAAGTTCGCTCCCAGTAAAGAATTTGGCCGCGACACCGTTAAAGCCCGCTACTTATTGGTGAAAAAACATGACCGGGTTGGCCGGATGGCCGACACCCTGGAATACTCTTATGTGGCATTGCCGAAAAACCGTTTTTCGGCCGAGTTGCTCGAAGAGCTGCAGCAGGCCATCGGTGGTTCGCTTAGCTTCGAAGATGATTTAGTCGTAATTAAGCACCTGTATATAGAGCGACGCATGATTCCGCTGAATTTGTATCTGGAGCATGCCTCAAATGAAGAAAAAGCCCATATTATGGACGATTATGGCCAGGCCATTAAACAAATGCTGGCAGCGAATATTTTTCCCGGCGATATGCTGCTGAAAAATTTTGGTGTAACCCGGCACAAGCGGGTGGTGTTTTACGACTACGACGAAGTGCAGTATATGCTGGATGTCAATTTCAGAAGCTTTCCAAAAACCGACAATTATGAAGACGCCATGTTTGCCGAAGGCACGGTTTGTGCTGCGCCCGGCGATGTGTTCCCTGAGCAAATGGCTACCTTTGTCACCCCCCAGCCAGACATTCGCCAGTTATTGTTTAGTAAGCACCCTGAATTGCTCGATGCCGCTTACTGGCGGCAAAAGCAGCAGAATATCCGCGATGGCGTGGTAGAAGATATCTTTCCGTACCCGGATGAAATCCGTTTTTATCATCATTATCAGGATGAAACTGTTAAACCATGAAAATATACGTTGACGCCGATGCCTGCCCGGTAGTGATTAAAGAGATTATTTTCCGCGCGGCCGAGCGCAAACAGATCAGCACCCTACTGGTAGCTAATCAACTGATAAGGGTGCCACCATCAAAGTTTATCTCGGCCATTACGGTCTCCAGCGGCTTTGATGAAGCTGACAACGAGATAGTACGCCGCTGCCAGGCCGGTGATTTAGTCATTACTGCCGATATCCCGCTGGCTGCTGAGGTATTGGCCAAGGGTGGCTTTGCACTAAACCCGCGTGGAGAGCTGTACAGTAACGATACCATTAAACAGAAACTGACGATGCGTGATTTTATGGACACCCTGCGCGGCAGCGGTGTGCATACCGGTGGCCCACCACCGCTGAACCAGAGTGATCGCCAGGCCTTTGCCAATCAGTTAGACACGCTGTTGCAACGATATACTACACCCTGAAGCGTCCAACCTGGCTGTTAACCATTTGCACCAGGCTACGAACACGGCTGCCGTCGTTACCGGTTTCCCGGGCAATATCAGACAATTCAGTCGCATTCTGACTAATGCCATTTACCGTCTGATTAACATGTTCAGCGACCGTCGACTGTTGCTCTGTCGCTGCTGCAATCTGCATCGCCATATCATTAATGTTGGCTATGCCTGCCACTATGTTATCCAGATAAGTGCTGGCTGACTCCGCATGTTGCTCGGTTTGCGCCACCTGACTCTTGGCATTGTTCATCGCAGAAACGGCCTGACTAACACCATTTTGCAATCTGCTAATCATGTCATGAATATCTTTGGTGGATTGCTGAGTCCTGGATGCCAGCGTACGCACCTCATCAGCAACAACGGCAAAGCCACGACCGGCATCACCTGCCCGTGCGGCTTCAATGGCCGCATTAAGCGCCAGCAGGTTAGTTTGTTCGGCAATACCACCGATAACTTCAAGCACTGAGACAATATTACGGCTTTCTACCTCTAAATTGCTGATAGCCTCTACAACCCGCTCGATATCCCGTGCTAACACACTGATTTGCTGCATAGATTGCCGGATAACCTTACCCGAGCTGTCCGCGGCGCTGTTGGCTTCTTCGGTTGCACCGCTGGTTAAAGACGCATTACCGGCTATTTCCTGTACCGCATGTTGCATTTGGTGTATCGCCGTCAGCACCTGCTCAATGTGGGTTGTTTGTTCGCCCGCTTTGTTGCTGGTCAGTTCGGTTTTTGCCGCAATATTGGCCGAAGCCTGTTCCAGCTCGGTCAGTTGCTGTTGGATCTCCCGTATCATCACTTGTAATGTGGAAATAAAGTCATTGGTTTTCTGTGCAACATCGCCAATTTCATTGCTGCCACTCACTGGTAACCGGCGGGTAAGATCGCCACCAACACTGGCCAGCTCACTGACCATGCTTTTTAATTGTGTGAGCGGTTTTACAATCAGATTTGGGCTAAACACTATAGTGACAATAGCAATGGCTACCGCAATTACCATTAATAAAATGGTCAGTGTTTTTTGCTGACTAACATAAGCGGATAATTCCTCGCCCAGCGCAATAGCACGCGCATCAATGCGCTCACCTAAGCCGTTATATTCATCACGCAAGGTTGAAAAAGCGGCGCTTTCGCTGCCCTCAATCAATACACGCGCTTGTTGGGTGTTGCCCTGCTGCGCATATTGCATGGCTTGTTTTGCCAAGTTCTGCCAATTATTAAACACTTTAGTAAATTCACTATCAGCCATGGTGCGGACATCATGTTGGCGCACCAGGGTGGCAGCTGTTTGCATCCGCTGCAGTGCCTGCTGCACATTGTCATCAAAGTCTTTTTTCATCTCAGCAACCGGCCGGCCTTCTGCGCTTAACAATACATATTCACGCATCGCCAATTCAGCCTGATACAAATCTCTATCTGCGTTTAATACTGCCGTAGTAGCGGGCGTCAGGCTGGTAATAGCAATATCAGTTTGTGCTATCACGCCATTGACGGTGATCAGGCTTTTTATTCCAACAATGGCAATCAAAACTGACAACAAAACAATGGGCAATGCGATTTGTAATTTAACAGACAAATTTTTCAGGCTGCTCATAACTGCTCTCGTCCATAGATAGGAATAATGTTGGTTGTACTTACATACTCAGTAGTTAGCATAGTTGAGATTTTTGCAGTTGCCGCCACAGTTTTCATTTTACGGTGTTGAATGAAAAGCACATTCGGTGCTAAACCTTAGCTAAACTTTAACGAAGGCAGAATTAGCAAAGCCTACACCGAGGCGGGCTTTTTTCATCCTGAGGTGGCCAACTGGACTTTGCTTAATCCTTTGTCAGAGCAGACCAGGCACTAAGCTGAAAACGGCTGGTAAAACGATGTACTTCGCCACTGACAGGATCGGTAAAGGCCAGGGTTTTGGCCAGTAATTGCAATGGCTTACTAAACTCTATTGCCTGTTTTGGCAGTAGCTGCGGATAATACTTGTCATGCAGAATTGGCATGCCCAATGACAGCATATGTAAGCGCAACTGATGGGTTTTGCCCGTATGTGGCGTCAGCTGAAATAAGCCAACACCATCACGCCGCTGTGATAATACGATATCAGAGACGGCATTTACCGCCCCTGGTACTATGGCATTAATAAAACGCGGCTGGCTCTTCTCTATGCGGTTAGCAATATGCCAGCTTAGCGGCAAACTGCCCGCCTGTGCCTCTGTTGTTAAACGGGCTACGGCCTGATACTGCTTTTGCACAGCGCCAGAGCTAAATAACTGATAATAATCTGCCCGGCTTTGTGCATTAAGCGAAAACAACACCAGCCCGGCCGTTTCGCGATCCAGCCGGTGCACCGCCACTATATCGTCAATACCGGTGTCGCGTTTTAGCCGCGCCAGTAAGCACTCATTAACGTATTCACCGCCTGGCGTCACCGGCAAAAAATGCGGTTTATCGGCCACGATAATATGCTGGTCCTGATACAGGATATGGTGTGCAAAAGGAATCACCGGCTCAGCAGCGACTTCACGGTAATAACACAGCCTCTTGCTGGGTAAAAAGGGCGTATGTTCGGTAATCGCCTCGCCATTAAACCAGTGCACTTTGCCTGTTGCAATGCGCGTCCGCCAGGTGTCTTCATCAATAAACGGAAAGTGGTTACAAAGAAACTGTAACACTGTATGCCAGCCGTTATTAACGGCAGGCAGAGTAATTTCAGAGGCTTGGCGGGCTATCGACACGGTACTTCCCGGCAGAAAAATCTGCGCGCAGTGTAGCATAAAAGCGGCTACAATAGCGGCCCAAAACTACAAAGTGGCTTTTACACAGCGACATGTCAGATACAAATTCGGTGCTGAATTTACGCATACAAGAACTGGCCAAAGCCACCCGGGTGTTTAACGCCCGTGGCAGTAAAGTTAAACGCTGTGAGCAGTGCTTATTGCCCGCCACTGACTGCATCTGCGCCAGCAAACCCCGTGTCAGCAGTCACAGCGCTTTTTGTTTTATTATGTACACCGGCGAGTGCTATAAGCCGAGTAACACCGGCCGCATTATTGCTGATGTAATTGCGGATAATCATGCCTTTGTCTGGGACAGAACCCGACCTGATGCCACCCTGTTGGCGTTGCTGGCCAACCCAGACTACGCGCCGATACTAGTGTTTCCGCAGCAATACGCCGAAGCTGAGCGCTGTATTAACAGCCCGCTTGAGCTGGTTGCTGTGCAAAATGGCAAAATGCCGCTGTTTATTATGCTGGACGGCACCTGGCGTGAGGCAAAAAAAATGTTTAAAAGCCCCTATCTGGCAACACTGCCGGTGCTGGGCATTCAACCCGAGCAAAGCTCACGTTATCAGCTACGCGAAGCCGCGCATTTACATCAGCTGTGCACCGCTGAAGTGGCGATTGAAGTACTGAAACTCGCTAACGACAATGCCGCGGCAGACGCCCTGGCCGAGTACTTTGCAGTATTTCGCCGCGCTTATATCGTTGGAAAACCCCACCTTAACTTTACTGAATCAGCAGAGTCATCTGCCTAGGATCTGATATGCGTAACGTAATACTAAGTAAACCGGCGGTTGAACTGTATAAAATTTTAAAGTTTGAGGGCTTATTCGGCAGTGGTGGCGAAGCTAAAGCAGCGATAGATGCCGGTTTGATAAAAGTAAATGGCGAAGTAGAAACCCGTAAACGCCGGCAAATTAACGCTGGTGATGTTATTGACTGTCATGGCGAGCAACTGCAGATACAATTGGCTTAATCCACGCCCGGCTGCTGGCTGAGAAACGCCGCCAGCTGCTGACACAACCATAGTGGATCATCCAGCGCCAAATCGTGCCCAGCCCAGGGGTGCTGAATATGCGGTACCTGCCAATGGTTGGCTAGATCGGTTGCACACTGCGGGCTAACCAGTTTGTCGCCCAAACTGCTTAAGATCAACACCGGACAGCGCGGTGCCGGCGTTACCCTAAACCGGCTGGCGGCCCATAGCTGGCGCAGCGCATTGCCTGTGCTGACCGGACATTGTTGTTGCCATAACTGCCACTTAGCCAGCATATCAGCGTGTGACGACGCTGCCGCACTGGTTAACCGCAAAATAAGCTGCTCACGCTGGGCAGCAGTTAGCAGCATACTGCCAAGTAACGGCAGATAATTCTGCCAGCGTAAACGGCGGTAAAACGGCGATAGCGGCCGGGCACTGCTGTTAATTAAAGTGAGTGATGCTACTTCGCGAGGATATTGGGTTGCCCAATCTGCCGCCAGCATAGCCCCCAGTGATAATGCCACTAAATGTACCTTGCCGTAAAACAGCGGGCTTTGCTGTAATTGTGCCCGTATCGATTGACGCAAAGCGCTGATACTGCACGGCGAGCGCTGCTGCCACAGCTGGCCTGTACCGGCAAAGTCAAAACTCAGTACCGGGTTAGCGAGCTGTTGCGCCAGCATTGGCCGCAATTGCCCCCAGTGCCGTTGCTCACGGGTCAGGCCGCGGATCAACAATACCGGTACTGCGCTGGCTAATACCATAGCTGCTCTGCCTCGGCATGTAATTCTGCTTTATCCGCCAGCGGCAACCACCGCTGGTATGACATCGTAGAATTAATTAAAAAGTTAATTAAAATCAAATGGCTGCGCAGCACCCGCTTGACACGGTGCGGCTTTACCGGATGAAACATACCGAGGCTGGATAACAGCTGAAACGGATTTTTGCGCACCCAGTTCCAGGATCCCATCTCTAGTGTTAACGGCAGCATAGTGGTGTGATGCTCAAGCGATAAATCGTACAGATAATCCCAAAGATCGCCATGACACAGATAGTGTTGTGATTGCGGTTCAAAAATATAATTCTGATGCGGGTAAGCCTGAAACAACAACTGCCGCAACCGGGCCATTTCAGCCAGATGTGCAATTGGCTGACGCCGGCTTTTGGCATAGGGAAACCAGATCCGATCAGTGCGGCCAAAACCGGAATGACAATCCAGTACCTGGGAAAATGGCCGGTTAAACAGCTCACGCGTCACAAAGTTAACCAACGCCTGGCTTTCAATTTCCAGCTTATCCGTGCGGCCACGATGCCAGGGCAGCACCCGGCTAATACGCTGGCCGCCTACCAGCCAGGCCGCCCCCTCAAGACACTCGACCGGTGCATTGCGCATCAGATCCACGCTGTTGCCATTGGCCCGCCAGCCATTGGCCATACCAGCGGGGTTTAGCAGCGGAATAAAATAAATACAGCACTGCTCAAGCGTATGCTGCAGGCACAAGTCCCAGGGCAAACGCTGCAATAGGGTTTGTAAATAGGCCAGCACCACCTGAGTACCAATGCGCTCCAGCCCATGCACGCCGCCCACCAGCAAAACGGCAGGTTTATCTGCTGCGGTATTGCCCAGCGTTAACGCATACAGCGGCAGCCGCTGCGCCATATGCGGTACTTGCGCCAGTACCTCCACCTTTAGCTCAGCCGGGGCTGTCATCAGCAGCTGCTCCAGCTGTGCCAGCTCCGGCAATGTATCCTGCAACTGCACACCCTCTCCTGGCCAGGCTCAATGACACTGGTATGACAGCTTAGCCTATCCGGCTTGACGGAAAATGGCAGTTTTATGAAGATTTACCCCGGATTTTCATCCGGTTATCCTGCCATGGCAGCAAAAACGCTGCTGTCACTTATACTCAGATGCAGTTAAGCCGTTGGGGTCAGATATGCCGTTTGTTAGCTTGCAATCGTTATTACGCTTTAATCTGTATTACTGGCTGGCCATTTTTTCGCTGGGCCTGCTTAGCTCCTGGCATGGTGCTGTTTTGCATGACAAACCTTATGAGTGGCGTTATCTGCCGATGATGCTGGCCAGTGATCTGGTTGCGATGCTAATGACAGCCATACTGGTGATCTGGACGTATCAGCGGTTGTTACAACATACCTTTAGTAACTGGCAACTATTGCCCGGCGTGGCCCTGTTGGCAGCACTTTACATACCGGCAGAAAACGCTTTCTGGCTGCTGCTGTGGGACAAAGAGATTGTCGATATTCGTATGCTGATAGGTAATCTGGATACGTCAGTACTGGCGTTTTTTGTCTGGACCGCCTGCTATCTCACGGTATTACTGCACCAAAAACAACTGCAGCGGCTGGCACAAACCAGTGAACTGAGTCAAAAAATCCAGCAGTTGGAGCTACAGGCGCTAAGCCATCAGCTTAATCCACATTTTACCTTTAATGCGTTAAATTCTGTCTGTGCCCTGCTAGAGGCACAACGCTATGATGACGCTGAAACCATGTCAGAACAACTGGCGACCTTTTTGCGCTATTCCCTGAGCAAGTCACCCGACAGCCTGGTACAACTGGCCGATGAACTGGCTGCCATTAACGCCTACCTGCAACTGCAAAAAACCCGTTTTGGTGACAAATTAAAAGTAGACTGGCAAATTGATGACAGCTTAAAACACCAGCGTATTCCTGCTTTACTGTTGCAGCCACTGGTTGAAAACGCCATCAAATATGCCGTAGCCACCAACAAACAAGGCGCCACTATTACCATCGGCGGTGTACGCGAACACAACAGCCTGCATTTGTGTGTCAGTGACGATGGGCCTGGCTCACAGTTACAGACAAACTGCGGCGGCGCCGGCGTCGGGCTGGATAATATCCGTAACCGGCTGCGTCAGCACTTTGGTGAGCAGGCCAGTTTAGCCATCGGCGCCAGCCCGCATGGTTTTAAAGTTGATATCTGTTTACCATGGCAAACCGCATGAGCAACATAGCTCAGCAGCAAGGGTTAGCCCGTTTCTGGTATTGGCATCTGCTGTACTGGCTAAGTTATTTGCTGGTGAAGTACACGCATCTGGTCATTTTGGTGCCGCTGCAGGATGAAGCCGCCTGGCCGTATTTAGCCATCTACAGTCTGGTCACAATGATTAATCTGACGGTAACCGGCCTGCTCGGACAACATGAATTACTGCAGCCACGTCCGCTACTGCAGCAACTTAAACGGCTGCTGTTGGTGCTGCTGCCGCTGTGGCTGGCGATGGTGGTGCTGCGGCAATACCTGGTGCTAACCTATGCCTCTGATACATTGCAGAATGTCAGCTCAGTGCTGAAGTACTTTCTGGCGTTTTCCTTGGTGCTGTTGCCGCTGGCAGGCTGGTTGGCTGTATTTATGCTGATTAAAACCAATCAGTTACACTATGCCAGTGTGCTACAACAACAACAGCTGGCAAAGCAGGCCCGTCAGGCCAGATTAAAAGTACTGCGCTATCAGTTAAATCCGCACTTTATGTTTAACACCCTCAATGCGCTTAATTCGCTGATTGTGCAGCGCAGTGGCGCGGCAGCAGAGCAACTGATTGAGCATTTATCTACTTACCTGCGCCATTCGTTAAAAAACCAACAGGACGAATTTATTCCGTTGCAGCACGAGCTAGATGCATTGGCCGCCTATCTGGCGATACAGCAAGTGCGCTTTGGTTCGCGGTTACAGCTGAACTGGCAATTGCCTGCGCAGTTGCCCGCATTACAATTTCCGCCCTTACTGCTACAGCCGCTGGCAGAAAATGCCATTCAACACAGCGTAGCAGAACACGCTGGTGATATTTGTTTGCAGATCAGTGTTGCGCTGGTCTCCGACAATCTGATCATTACGCTGGCACAGCAAGGTGCCGATGCGCACGCTGGCTGGCCCGATCCCCGGCAACCGGCTAATCTGATTAATCTGGCCGAACGGCTGCAACTGCTGTTTGGCGCTGCCGCCGGCTTAACGCTCAGCCACAGCGCCAGCGGCTTTTACAGCCAGTTACGTATAGCAATGGAGGTATTGCATGACAGCCGCACTTAAGGTGGTTATTGCTGACGATGAGCCATTGGCAATTAGCAATCTGAAAGCCAAACTGGCGGTCTATCCAAATCTGCAAATAGTGGATTGTTTTGACAATGGCGATGACACCCTGCAGTTTTTACAAACGGCCGCCGACATTGACATCGTGTTTCTCGATATTCAGATGCCCGGCATTAAAGGTATCGATATTCTGCAGCAAGCAGGTAAAAGCTCTGCGATGAGCAAACCGTTGTTTATTCTGGTGACGGCCTATGAGCAGTTTGCCTTCCCGGCGTTTGAACACTTTGCGTTTGACTATTTACTCAAACCGGTATCGCGCCAACGTCTGGCGCAAACGCTGCTGGACGCCCGCACCGCACTGGATAAGCAACCCGATCAGCCACTTGCCCCGCCAGTAAATAAACTCACCTTTAAAACCGGTGGTTCAACCTTATTGCTCGATGACATTGAGATTATGCTGATTGAAGCTGCTGGCAACTATATGTGTATTCATACTTTGCATGAAACCCTGATCATCCGTGAAACAATGAAAGAGTTGTTACAGCGCCTGCCAAAACAATTTGTCCAGGTACACCGCTCCACTTTACTTAACCTGCATCATGTCCATAAGTTACAACCGCATAATAACGATTATGAATTTACCCTGACTGACGGTAAAAAGGTCAATGCTTCACGCCGCTATAAGCTGAACTGGGCCGACCAACTGAGCGCTTTGCCGCAAAATTAAGCCACCGTTAGTCACTATCTGGCGCCGCCTTATCACTTAGTAACAACGGCGCCACCTCTTAACCCAATGCGACTGCAACAGCAGGCCATGACTGCCAGAATACTGTTATGGCAAACGCCATAGTTCCAGTAACAGAGGACAGCATCATGAAAACCGCACTTTTATTCGCAGTATCTCTGGCCAGTGCCAGTATGGCAGTACCGGCTTTTGCCGGCGATTATCAAAAAAACAGCTACCTGTACAACGCCTTGGTACAAGTTTGTACTGAAACGGCGGCAGATGACCGCTTAGGCTTGCATAAAACGTTAAAGTCGTACCATATCCGTAAGCAGGATGCGGTAGAGAAAATTGTTTGTAATGGTCAGCAACTGATGGACTTTGCCCGCGCTAACCAGGCGGTTAAAGTCACCCGCATGCTGCAACCTTATGAAGACCGCATCAAAGGCCGGGTCAGTATTCAGGATATCGCTGCGGCGGCAAATTAACCGCCAGCACCTTAGGACAGGTTACGGGACAGCAGGACACTGCTTGTCCCGTAATATTTTTCAGTTGGCTGCGGTATCCAATACGGCAAAATGCTTGACTAAGTCATCTACCGCTTTCATTTGTTGCAAATAGGGCTCCAGTTTGGCCAGCGGCAACGCACAAGGACCATCGCATTTGGCCTGATTCGGGTCCGGGTGCGCTTCAATAAACAACCCCGCCAGCCCCAGCGCCATACCAGAACGGGCTAATTGCGCTGCCTGAGCGCGGCGACCATCGGCAGAGCTTTCTCGCCCGCCAGGTTTTTGCAGCGCGTGGGTGGCGTCGAAGATCACCGGACCGTACTGCTTCATTTCATCCATGCCCAGCATGTCAACCACCAGGTTGTTGTAACCAAAGCAGCTGCCGCGTTCGCACAATAATACCTGCTCATTACCGGCTTCTTTAAACTTGGTAATTATATGGCGCATTTCATGCGGCGCTAAAAACTGTGGTTTTTTTACATTAATAACAGCACCAGTTTTGGCCATAGCGACAACTAAGTCAGTCTGGCGGGCCAGGAAAGCCGGCAGCTGGATCACGTCAACCACTTCGGCCACCGGCGCAGCCTGATAAGGCTCATGAACATCAGTGATTAGCGGCACATTGAAGGTGCGCTTAATTTCTTCGAAGATTTTTAAGCCCTCGTCCAGCCCCGGGCCACGGTAAGAGTGTACTGACGAGCGGTTAGCTTTATCAAAGGACGCTTTAAACACATAAGGAATACCCAGCTTTGTAGTTACCTCAACATAGTGTTCAGCAATGCGCATGGCCAGATCACGCGATTCCAGCACATTCATGCCACCAAACAGCACGAAGGGTAAATGATTGGCGACCGGTATACCGGCAACATTAATGGTGTCAGTGCTCATGTTCAATCCAGAAAAACAGCAGTTAATATTAAACCGGTAAAAATACCGGCTGTTTGGTCATCGCAACCCGCAGTGCCAGCCCCAGCCAACCCAAGGCGCCAAGAAAACACAACCAGCGGATCATAGCCGTGCGGCCACGAAATGCCATCACCGCCAGGGCGATATAAGCCAGCACAGCGAGAAACTTCTCGGTAAGCCAGGCATTTACAAACGGATATTGCTGTAAGGTGAGCATCAGCATCAGGGCGCTGAGCAGCAGCAAGGTATCAATAACATGCGGCGCAATTTTAAAGAACTTATGCTGCAGCAAAGCAGCAGGCTTTAAACTCATCGCAAAACGAATTAACAGAAAACTGACACTGAGCACCACCATCAACAGGTGAATATGCTTATAGGCCATATACATAAATTTATCCTTTTTCGTAATAAAACAGCCAGCGTAAGCTGGCTGCGGTTAGTCTTCGCTGTCCGGGTATTTTTGCAGTATTGCCTCCAGTTTGTCGACCCGCTGCTTAAATATTTCTACCAGCTTAGGGTCAAACTGCTTGCCAGACTCATTGTCGATATGGGCCATAACCTGTTCTAAACTCCAGGCTGATTTATAACAGCGCCGGTGGCGTAAGGCGTCATAAACATCCGCCAGTGCAGCAATACGACCATAAATATGAATGTCTTCGCCTTTTTTACCGGCAGGGTAGCCCGTGCCATCCCATTTTTCATGGTGGTCCTGTGCAATAACGGCACCGGCCTGAATAATACTGCGTTTGGAGTTTTTTAAAATTTCATAGCCGATACTGGCGTGGGTTTTCATCACTTCCCACTCCTGGCCCTGTAACTTGGCAGGCTTATTTAAAATACCATCAGGTATGCCGACCTTGCCAACATCGTGCAAAGGCGCAGCAAACATCAGCCGTTCAGCTTCTTCTTCTTCCAGGCCATAGGCTTTGGCCAGCTCATAACAAATAAAAGCCACACGCTTTACATGGTTACCGGTTTCGATAGAGCGATGCTCGACGGCTTCACTTAAGCGGTAAACAATTTCACGCTGGGTGTCTTCAATTTCATGCTGCAATTGCACGTTTTCGTAGGCAATCTGTACATTTTGCGAGAACAGCTCAATCAGTTTTTTCTGGCTGTCAGTCATAACGCCTGGTAAGCCAGAAATATACAGCAAGGAGCCATGGGTAAATTTACTGGTGCAATACGCCACCAAATAATTATCCCGGTACACTATACCGCGTGATTTTAGTGCAACCTCAAAGGCTTCAAGTAACTCTGGCGCCAGTACTTCCTGCACCGGTTTACCTTCCTGGCGTTCAAACTCGCCCTGGCCGGCAAATACCACCAGCTTATGCGGATCAGACACCTCGCCGCTGATATTACCCGCGACCATCGACGAGCTGACCAGCAACGCATTTTCATCACAGCCCAAAATTGACGTCAGTTGCTGCAACACGCCATCAATAAACTGCTCCATCGAGTGCGATGAAAACAAATCGGCCGAGGCATTAATAATTTTCTCTAAGCCCTGCCGACTTTGCTCCAGGGACAAAATATCGCGGTATGAACGCAGACTGGACATAATCACGGTAAATAACTTTTGCGCGGTAAGTTCGGTTTTAGATTTGTAGTCATTAATATCGTAATTAATAATGACCTGCCGCTCCGGCGCTTGCCCCGGCTGGCCGGTGCGCAAAATAATACGCACGTGGTCATTGTGCAACTGCTCACGGATATAACGGGCCACCAATAAACCGGCATCGTCGGTTTCCATTACCACGTCCAGCAGCATAATGGCGGCGTCAGGATGTTGCTCGATAAGCTGTTTCGCTTCAGCACCGGAATAGGCACTAAAAAAACTCAGGTTTTTGCCCTGAAAGGTAAAATCGCTCAGTGCCAGCTTGGTAACGGCATGGACTTCCGGTTCATCATCAACAATCAGAATCTTCCAGCTGCCATG
Organism: Rheinheimera pleomorphica; assembly: GCF_011634895.1. Taxonomy (GTDB): domain Bacteria; phylum Pseudomonadota; class Gammaproteobacteria; order Enterobacterales; family Alteromonadaceae; genus Alishewanella; species Alishewanella pleomorphica. The sequence continues at coordinate 246,091 of NZ_SIRR01000005.1, forward strand.
CAGTGTTTGCTCAACCTGTTCCGGCTCTTCAGCAAATAAAAAATCATCAGTCATTCACTTCTTCCTTGGCTGTCATAGCAAATTGCAAACGCTGAATTAGTTATATGCCGGATCGATAACGCGGTCAAAGAAAAAGCCATAATTACGCTGATAAACACCCACCGCTGATACGCCAGTTGTTGCCATAATCACGTTTTGAACTAACTTCAGTAAAACCAGCATCTTGCAATAACCGGCACACCGCATCCGCCTGATCATAGCCATGTTCCAGGTATAGCCAACCATTGGGGTTCAGGTGCTGTGTGGCTTGTTGCACGATATGGCGGATATCGGCCAGGCCGTGTTGCGCTGCCGTCAGCGCGCTGATGGGTTCATAACGCAGCGCGCTAAGATGGCTGTCATCCGGGTCGATATAAGGCGGGTTGGAGACAATAAGATCAAAACGCTGGCCGGCCAGGGCACTGAACCAGTTACTGTGCAGCACGCGGCAATTACTGATATTAAGCTGCTCCCGGTTGTGCTCGGCCAGCTGCACCGCATCAGCAATATAATCCACCGCTGTTAATTGCCACTGCGGTTTATTGTGTGCCAACGCCAACGCAATGGCGCCGGTGCCGGTGCCTAAATCCAGTACTTTGGCCTGTGCCGGTAAACGCAGGCTAAGCGCCTGCTCTACCAGCAGCTCGGTATCTGGTCTGGGGATCAGTGTGCTGGGGGCCACGTTAAGCTGTAAATCAAAGAAGTGCCAATAACCAAACAGATAGGCCAGTGGCTGGCCCTGTAAACGCTTCTCAAGCAAGTCGCCGAGCGCATCAAGTTCAGCCGCGCTGAGCTCGCGCTCAGGGTAACTGTATAAATAACTATTGCTGGCCTTTAGCACATGGCACAGGCACAGGCGGGCTTCAATATCGGCGGTTTGGCTGACCGCCATCAGCTGCAACTGTGCCCGCTTTTGCCACTGCGCCAGCTGCACTTAGCGGTTCTCGTCGGCCAGTGCGGCTAACAAATCGGCCTGATGCTCATGTTTAAGGGGTTCAAGCACCTGATCCAGATCGCCTTCCATCACCTCATTCAAGCGGTAAATAGTCAGGTTTATCCGGTGGTCGGTTAGACGGCCCTGCGGGAAGTTATAAGTACGAATGCGCTCTGAGCGATCGCCACTGCCCACCAGTGAGCGGCGGGTTGACTCTTCCGCTAAGCGGCGTTTCTCATCTTCGGCCGCCTGAATGCGCGATTGCAGCACACTCATGGCACGGGCGCGGTTTTTATGTTGTGAGCGTTCGTCCTGACATTCGACGACAATACCCGTAGGTAAGTGAGTAATACGAATCGCCGAATCTGTACGGTTAACGTGCTGACCACCTGCGCCCGAGGCGCGGTAGGTGTCTACTTTTAAATCAGCCGGGTTAATTTCTATTGCTTCGCTTTCCGGAATTTCCGGCATTATCGCCACCGTACAGGCGGAAGTATGCACCCGGCCCTGCGATTCGGTCGCCGGCACCCGCTGCACGCGGTGGCCACCGGATTCAAACTTCAGCGTACCGTAAGCGCCTTCGCCCTGCACACTGGCAATAATTTCTTTATAACCACCATGCTCGCCATCGCTGGCGCTGATCACTTCCAGCTTCCAGCGGCGTTTTTCGGCAAAGCGGCTGTACATACGAAAGACGTCACCGGCAAAAATAGCCGCTTCATCACCACCGGCGCCGGCTCGAATTTCAATAAAGCAGCTGTTATTGTCATTCGGATCTTTGGGCAGCAATAAGATCTGCAGTTCTTTGTCCAGTTGCTCGATGCGTTCTTTGGCCGTTTTATACTCTTCCTGCGCCATTTCGCGCATCTCAGGATCGCTGTCTTTTTGCATCTCTTCAGCCGAGGCTAAATCCTGCTGCGCCTGCTGGTAATCGGCAAAGGCTTTGCTGATATCTTCCAGTTGGCTGTACTCTTTTGACAGTTCGCGAAATTTAGTTTGATCGCTTATCACGGAGGCATCGCTTAACAGCGCCTGCACTTCTTCGTAGCGCTCAGCGAGGCCCTCCAGCTTACGGTATACCGATTCTTTCATGGTGTTTTATATGCCTGATTACAGATCTAACAAGGTGTTGATCATATTTTGTTTATTCAGTTGTTCGTCCTGCACTAACTGACGAATGGCCTTGGTTGGGCTGTGCATCAGCCGGTTACTCAGTTTCGTTGAGAATTCTGCCAGCACTTTTTCCGCATCCTGTCCCGCCGCCAGCTGATTAACCGCTTTTGCCAGTAATTCGGTGCGGATAAGTTCACAGCGCTGGCGATAATCGCGCACCCAGTCTACGCTGCCCTGTAACGTCAGCCACTGGGAAAACTCTGCCGCGCCAACACTGATCATTTGCTTTGCCTGTTCGGCAGCTTGTTGGCGGCTGCTAAGATTTTGCGCCACTATCGACTGCAAATCATCGACGGTATATAAATAGGCATCTTCCAGTTCGGCCACTTGCTGCTCGATATCACGTGGTACCGCTAAATCTACCAGAAACATGGGCTTATGCTTTCTCAGCTTCAGGGCTTGCTCAACCATGCCTTTGCCGACAATAGGTAAAGTACTGGCGGTGGAGCTTATCACTATGTCAGCATCAACCAACTGCTGCGGCACCTGCGATAAGGTAATCGCCGACGCCGAAAACTGACCGGCCAGCTGCACAGCACGCTCATAAGTACGGTTAGCCACCGTTAACTGCGCGGCGCCTTGTTCCTGTATATGCTTAGCCACCAGCTCGATGGTTTCGCCGGCACCTATCAACAGCACCCGCACCTTCGCCAGGTTGCCAAATATTTGTCTGGCCAGGCTGACAGCAGCAAAAGCGACCGACACCGCATTAGCACCAATGTCGGTTTCTGTGCGTACTTGCTTGGCCACAGCAAAGGTTTTTTGAAACAAGCGCTCAAACTGCGGGTTTACTGTACCGGCATTGCGTGCCTGGTTATACGCCTGCTTTACCTGCCCCAAAATTTGTGGCTCGCCCAGCACTAATGAATCCAAACCAGCGGCCACCTGCATCAGGTGCTCAGCGGCAGCATTGTCCTGGTGCAAATACAAATGCGGTTGCAGTTCGGCGGCATTTAACGCATGAAATTGCGCCAGCCAGCTAATTACCTGTTCCGCTTGGCTGGTACTGCCGTTAAAATACAATTCAGTGCGGTTACAGGTAGATAAAATCACCGCATCTGAAATACTGGTTTGTGTGGTCAGCTCGCGCAAGGCTTCAGGCAACTGCTCAGGCGCGAAAGCAACTTGTTCACGCAGGGCCACCGGTGCCGTTTTATGATTAATGCCGAGTGCAAAAATGGCCATCACCTGTATCATCAGAGTTGTCAGGGGGCGAATTGTACAAAAAGCCCCAACTTAATAAAAGCTAAGAAAGCTCAGTGAAGGACTTTAGTGTGGTGTATGCCTTTTTCCGCCCCCTGGTGACCAGCCTTATCATAGCGGTATTAAGCGGTTGTAGCCTGATGCAGCGCCCCGAGCCTGCCCAGACGCCGCTAAACCATAGCCAACGTGAACAACAACTTCTGTTAATGCAGCAGTTTGCACTGCAGGCCAGTGTCGGTATTAAAACCCCTGACGAGTCGATCAGTGGTAATTTACGCTGGCAACAACAGGATGCGGCGCATTACAGCGCCCGTTTAAGTAATTTTCTTGGCATTAGTCTGTTTGAATTAACCGACAGTGCAGATGGCAGCGCCATTACCATTAAAGGTGAGACTTACCGAGCCGTTGATACCAGCACCTTACTGTTGCAGTTATCTGGCTGGTCGATGCCACTGCAGGACATGCCGCTGTATCTGCGCGGTTTACCCGGTAGTAAAGGCCGTAATATCCGCCGCGATGAATTTGACCGGGTGACGGCATTTACCCTAACCGATAGCACCGGCATTAGCTGGCAGTTAGAATACCAAAGCTTTTTTCCTGATGCCTTGTCATTGCCAAAGCGTGTAACGCTAAAAAGCAGTGATACCCAGATTAAAATAGTGATCCGGAGCTGGCAATGAAGCCTCTGACCCTGCCCGCCGTGGCGAAACTGAATTTATTCTTGCATATTACCAGCCGCCGCGCTGATGGCTACCATAACCTGCAAACGTTGTTTCAATTGCTGGATGTAGGTGATGAGCTTACTTTTCAGCTGCGAGCTGACAGCGATATCAGGCTCGATTGCAATGATCCACAGCTGATAACAGAGCAAAATCTGGTGCTACGGGCGGCCCGTCTGTTACAGCAATACAGCGACTGTCGCTTAGGTTGTGATATTTATCTCGATAAGCGCCTGCCAATGGGCGGTGGTTTAGGCGGCGGCTCTTCTGATGCAGCTACCACCTTACTGGGATTAAATAAGCTGTGGCAGCTTAATTTATCCATCGACACGCTAGCCAAACTGGGCTTGCAGCTGGGTGCCGATGTCCCCTTGTTTGTCCGCGGTTTTACCGCCTTTGCCGAAGGTATCGGTGAAAAATTGCAACCGGTCAAATTGGACGAAAAACTGTACTTAGTGGTAACACCAAACTGCCATGTCAGCACTGCGGAAGTGTTTCAGCATCCTGATTTAATTCGCAATTCCGCGCCGATACCATACAAAGAGGTACTCACCGCCGATTGGCACAATGACTGCCAACCGCTGGTCGAGCGGCTCTACCCGAATGTTGCAATAACCTTACAGTGGTTGGTAGAATACGCGCCGTGTCAAATGACGGGTACTGGCGCCAGTGTGTTCGCCGCATTCCCGGACCAGACCAGTGCTCAGCATGCCCTTATGCAATTACCGGCTAACTGCCAGGGTTTTATTGCCAGAGGGGTCAACCAGTCGCCTGTATGGGCTGCGTTGGCAGATACCGAATAAGTAACGGCAGCGGTGTGTTACCGCTGCATATTGATAAACCGGACTCACCACTGCCCTGAGGATCCTACCGTGCCTGACATGAAGGTTTTCGCTGGTAACGCCATACCAGAACTCGCAAGTAAAATCGCCAGCCGCCTGTACATCAAACTTGGAGATGCCGAAGTCGGCCGTTTCAGTGATGGCGAAGTCAGCGTTCAAATCAATGAGAACGTGCGTGGTTCTGATGTGTTTATTATTCAGTCTACCTGCGCACCAACCAATGATAACCTGATGGAACTGATTGTAATGGTAGACGCGCTGCGTCGCGCCTCAGCCGGCCGTATTACTGCAGTAATGCCGTACTTCGGTTATGCCCGTCAGGACCGTCGCGTACGTTCTGCCCGGGTGCCTATTACCGCCAAAGTCGTTGCCGACTTTTTATCCAGCGTCGGGGTAGACCGGGTATTAACGGTAGACTTGCACGCCGAGCAAATTCAGGGCTTCTTCGATGTGCCGGTAGATAACGTCTTTGCCAGCCCGGTGCTGCTCGAAGACATGCGCAAAAAAGATTTGCAATCACCGGTAGTGGTATCACCTGATATCGGTGGTGTAGTACGCGCCCGCGCTATTGCCAAGCTGCTAAACGATGCCGACCTGGCCATTATCGACAAACGCCGGCCGAAAGCCAACGTGTCACAGGTAATGCACATTATCGGTGATGTAAAAGATCGCGATTGTATTATCGTCGACGACATGATCGACACCGGCGGCACCCTGTGCAAAGCGGCCGAAGCGTTAAAAGAGCAAGGCGCCAAGCGGGTATTTGCTTACGCCACACACCCGGTATTTTCGGGTAGCGCACCACAAAATATCGCCAACTCGGTGATTGATGAGCTGATTGTTACCGACACCATACCGCTTACTGCTGAAATGAAAGCGGTAAGCAAAGTGCGGCAGTTAACCTTAAGCGAAATGCTGGCCGAGTGTATTCGCCGCATCAGCAACGAAGAGTCTATCTCGTCAATGTTTGACTAAGCGACAGCTGTTGTTGAAAAGGCGCCTGATGGCGCCTTTTTTCATTTCTAAAAGCTTAATGTTTGCAGCTTACAAAGGCTGGTGGTAATATGTCGCGCCCCTGAAACGGGGCATCCAGCCTGAGACTGGTCGCGAGTCTTGGGAAACCTTAATTTTTGGAGTACATCATGTCTGATGCCATTTTTACATTAAATGCAGAAGTCCGTACTGATGCGGGGAAAGGTGCGAGCCGCCGCCTGCGTCACGAAGACAAAGTACCAGCTATCATTTACGGTGGTAGCAAAGCACCGGTTGCTATCACGTTAGAGCACTCTAAGCTGTTAAAAGCTCAGAGCTTTGAAGCGTTTTACTCGCACATTCTGACCATCAAAGTGGGCAAAGAAGACGTTAAAGCCATTGTTAAAGCGATGCAGCGTCACCCGTTCAAGCCAAAAATCATGCACGTTGACTTCCAACGCGTTGAAGCTGGCCACGAACTGACTACTGTTGTTCCTGTACACTTCGTAAACGAAGAAGCTGCAGTGAAAAAAGGTGGTGTAGTAGTACACGCAGCAAACGAAATCGAAATCTCTTGTCTGCCAAAAGACTTACCAGAGTTTATCGAAGTTGACATGAGCGACGTTGAAGTGGGTGCTCACCTGCACTTATCTGACATCAAAGCCCCTAAAGGCGTTACTTTCGTGCAGTTAGCGAAAGGTCAGGACTTAGCTGTTGTTTCTGTGAACAAACCAGCTGGTAAAGCAGCTGACGCTGAAGAAACTGCCGCTGAGTAATGTCTGACACTACTCAATCAGCCATTCAGTTGATTGTGGGCCTGGGTAACCCAGGCCCGGAATACAGCCAGACCCGGCATAATGCCGGCGTCTGGTTTGTTAAGCAGCTGGCTCACGCCTTTAATGCCAGCTTGAAAAATGAACCGAAATTTTTCGGTCATACCGGCAAATTTATCTGTGCCGGCCAAGAATTCAAATTACTTATCCCCTCTACTTACATGAATTTAAGCGGTAAAGCCGTGCTGGCAATGGCACAGTTTTACAAGCTGGCCCCCGAGCAAATTTTGGTGGCGCATGATGAAATGGCGCTGGAACCCGGTGTGGCCAAATTTAAGCTTGGCGGCGGCCATGCTGGCCATAACGGCCTGCGCGATATTATCTCCCGTCTGGGTAATAACCAGAACTTTTATCGCCTACGCCTTGGCATTGGCCATCCCGGCCATAAAGATCAGGTAACCGGTTATGTGCTGGGCAAAGCGCCAGCCAGTGAACAACACCTGATAGAACAAAGTATTGATGAAGCAACGCGCTGCTTTGACATCCTGGCCCGTGATGGCCTGGTAAAAGCACAAAGCCGTCTGCACAGTTTTAAAGCCAGCTGACAAGCCGGTACAACTTTTTACAGCACGTAAAGGATACTAATTATGGGTTTCAAATGTGGCATCGTTGGCTTACCAAACGTAGGCAAATCCACCCTGTTTAATGCGTTAACCAAAGCAGGCATTGAAGCGGCCAACTTTCCGTTCTGTACCATTGAGCCTAATACCGGCGTCGTACCGGTGCCGGATCTGCGCTTAGACAAACTGGCGGCTATTGTTAAGCCGCAGCGCGTACTGCCCACCACCATGGAATTCGTTGATATTGCCGGTCTGGTTAAAGGCGCCTCAAAGGGCGAAGGCCTGGGCAATAAATTTTTGGCTAATATCCGCGAAACCGATGCTATCGGCCACGTAGTGCGCTGCTTTGACGATGAAAACATCATTCACGTCGCCGGTAAAATCGACCCGGCTGATGATATAGACACCATCAATATGGAGCTTGTCTTGTCTGACATGGACAGCGCCGAACGCGCTATTTTACGCGTCAGCAAAAAAGCCAAGGGCGGTGATAAAGACGCCAAAGCCGAAATAGCGGTGCTGGAAAAAGTAAAAGCCCACTTAGAGCAAGGCTTAACCCTGCGTCAGCTGGAACTGGATAAAGAAGAGAAAGCCTTAATTGCTTACATGAACTTCTTAACCATCAAGCCAACAATGTATATTGCCAACGTGACCGAAGACGGCTTTGAAAATAATCCTTATTTAGATATCGTGCAGGCGATTGCTGACAAAGAAGGGGCCATAGTGGTGCCGGTATGCGCAGCGATTGAATCAGAAATTGCTGAGCTGGACGATGATGAGAAAGCCGAGTTTATGGCGGATATGGGTTTAGAAGAGCCGGGCTTAAACCGGGTGATCCGCGGTGGTTATTCACTGCTGAACCTGCACACCTATTTTACTGCCGGCGTAAAAGAAGTACGCGCTTGGACTGTCGCTATTGGTGCCACTGCGCCACAGGCGGCCGGTGTTATTCACACCGACTTTGAAAAAGGCTTTATCCGCGCTGAAGTGGTTGGCTATGATGACTTTGTGCAGTACAACGGTGAAGCCGGTGCCAAAGAAGCCGGCAAATGGCGTTTAGAAGGCAAAGACTACATCGTAAAAGATGGCGATGTGATGCATTTCCGCTTTAACGTCTAACATCCAATTTTAGCGAAATAAAGCCGTTGTTTACCGACAACGGCTTTTTTATTGCTTGTGAAACCAGCGTTTTGCATATTTAATCAGCAAACAAACCAACATTGATTTTTAAACGCAAAAAAACGGTTGACGCTATAGGGGCAGTTCTGGATAATACGCGCCACTTGCTTAGGTCAAGTTAGCGTGGCTACATAGCTCAGCTGGTTAGAGCACAGCACTCATAATGCTGGGGTCGCAGGTTCGATTCCCGCTGTAGCCACCACTTTAACTTTACCTGTGCATGCGGGGATGGCGGAATTGGTAGACGCACTGGATTTAGGTTCCAGCGCCGCAAGGTGTGAGAGTTCGAGTCTCTCTCTCCGCACCACTTTTAAAGTGGATGCACACAAGTTTTTGCAGGGGCGTAGCCAAGCGGTAAGGCAGCGGGTTTTGATCCCGCCATGCGTTGGTTCGAATCCAGCCGCCCCTGCCATTAATTATAGGTTGTGTGGTTTTGAAAACGACATGACACGCCCGTTTTGCAGGGGCGTAGCCAAGCGGTAAGGCAGCGGGTTTTGATCCCGCCATGCGTTGGTTCGAATCCAGCCGCCCCTGCCATTAAACAGTAAAACCCAGCTTAGGCTGGGTTTTTGCTTTTCTGCGGCTGCGCCAAAAGAGTTCTAACCTGCCAAGCTAAGAGGTTGGAACCCTGCAGCGCACAGCCATAGAGTGTCTGAGTCCTGCCGTAGGCATAAGGACGAGTTGCTATGGCGAGCACTGTAGGCGTTGCAACCGTATTGCTGAGCTAAGAGAATCCCTGTTTATTCGGAACCCACCGCATAACGCGCTACCAGCGTTTTAAGCAGCATGCTTCGGGCAGCAACGTTCAGTGCCAACTGACGCACAGTGCGAAGTGGCGCAATATCATTACCAAACACCTGATAAAAACCATCCATCGCGCTCATCATCAGCAAATTAGCCGGCTTACGCTTGCGCTGATAGCGTTGCAACAGTTTTTCACTGCCTATATCGCCATTGTGCCGCCAGGCATCAATAATCAGCTCTGTCAGCAATTTCGCATCAGCAAAGCCCAGGTTAACGCCCTGCCCGGCTAACGGATTTATCGTATGGGCGGCATCGCCTGCTAATACCACCCGGCCAGCGTAGTAACGGTTGGCATCCATCCGCGCCAATGGAAACCAGCTACTGGCGACCACCTCCACCTCGCCGATTTGCACCGGGAAAGCGTTAATCAGTTGCTGAGTTAGTTGTGCCGGACTAAGCGCCGCCAGCTGTTTTACTTTAGTGGCCTCTTCGTACCACACCACTGAACCTTGCTCGCCGCACAGCGGCAAAAACGCCTTAGGGCCGCTTGGTGTAAACTGCTGCCAGGTCACATCCTGCTGCGGGTAAGGCGTATTCACCAACGCCACCAGGCAGGCCTGCTGGTACTGCCAGCCATTAGTGCCAATACCGGCTAACTGCCGCAGTTGCGAGTTGCCACCATCAGCGGCCACGACCAGCTTACTGCTAAGCTGCTCACCAGTATCCAACGTGACTACAGTGCTATCAGCACTTTGCTCAAGCGCAGTAACGGATGACGGGCAAAACAGCGTCAGATTAGCGCCAAATTGCTGCCATAGCGCCAGCTGCAGCACGTTGTTCTCGACAATATGGCCCAGATGGCTGCGCTTGATATCAGCTGCATTAAACGTAACGATACTGTGTGGCTGCTCAAACGCCTGTAAGCGTTGGTAAGGGCAAAGCCGCATTTGCGCAAGGACTTGCCAGGTGCCTAACTGGGTTAACCAGGCCTCGCTGGCCAGGTTAATGGACGAGACACGAAGATCGGGCGCACTTTCTGGCGTAAATTCTGGTGGCGCTTGTTTTTCAATTAACGCTACCTGCAGGCCGACCTGGCTTAATGCCAACGCAATAGCCGCGCCGACCATACCGCCACCGACAATACTGATATCAAACTGTTTGATTGAAGTGTTGCTGCTCATAACGCTTTGTCTTATTCACTGTTAAATGCATTGTACGACACGCCGGTTAAAAAGCGAAAAACCTTGTCTTGCCGCTACTATTTTGCCGCTGTGGTGAAAGTAAAACCGGCTTTCCCCTGTCTTACTGGGTCACATGATTAAATTGAGACCTAACAAGGAACCGCTATGAAAACTTACCTTATTGCACTTGGGGCTATGTTGTTCAGTGTCAAACTTTTCGCTGCTACCGCTATAGCGCCATCACCCGAGCAGGTAACGCCACTGCTAAACGGTTTAACCATACCGGCAGTCAGCTTGACCGCAGCAGACAATAAGGCGGTAGCCCTGACCAAATTGGTGCAGCAAAAGCCGTCGATACTGGTATTTTACCGCGGCGGCTGGTGTCCGTATTGTAACGCCCAGCTGGCGACATTACGTGACATTGAACCTCAGTTAAACAAACTCGGTTATCAGCTAATTGCGATAACGCCGGATAGCGTGGCGTCAATTAATAAAAGCCTGCAGGATACCGACGGCGGCAAGCTGAACTATACCCTATTGTCTGATAGCAACTTTGCTGCCAGCTCAGCCTTTGGTCTGGCGTATTATCTGGATGATAAAACCGCTGCGGCGTATAAAGGCAAATTGGGCAGCCTGATCACTACTGAAGCCGGTACAGAGAAAGTGGTACTGCCGGTACCGGCGGTGTATATCGTCAACACGGCTGGCGAAGCGGTATTTAGTTATGTACACATTAACTATAAAACCCGGCTGCACAGTGAATTACTGCTAAAAGCGGCCGAGCTGGCGTTGCCATAAACCTCTCTCTTTTCAGGTCCTCTCTCAGCTATTTACAGCAGCGGACACGGTTATGTTTTCCGCTGCTGTTTTTTTATCAAAAAGCGTTGACGGCCGGGCAAAAATACGGCATTTTTCGCGCCCTGTTTGGCAAGTGTCGGTAACGATGCTAGCCTGTTGGTTTTACCTCTGCCGGAGATAACTGATGCGTAATGTAACTGTTGCTGCCACCCAAATGATTGGCGGCTGGAATGTCGATGAAAACATTGCCCGTGGCGAGCGTTTAGTACGCGACGCTGCCGCTAAAGGCGCACAGATCATCCTGTTGCAGGAGCTGTTCGAGCGCAATTATTTCTGCCAGAAACAAAAACCAGACTATTTAGCCTTTGCCACCACAGTAGCCGAGAACAAAGCCGTGGCGCACTTTACTAAAATTGCCAAAGAGCTAAATGTCGTGCTGCCAATCAGCATTTACGAAAAGGCCGGTAACTGCCTGTACAACAGCGTGGTGATTATCGACGCCGACGGTGAAAATCTGGGTACCTACCGTAAAAGCCATATTCCGGACGGCCCGGGTTATAGCGAAAAGTACTACTTCACCCCGGGTGATACCGGCTTTAAAGTATTCGCTACTAAGTACGCCAAAATCGGTGTCGGTATTTGCTGGGATCAGTGGTTCCCCGAGTGCGCCCGCAGCATGGCACTAATGGGCGCAGAGCTACTGTTCTACCCAACGGCCATTGGTAGTGAGCCACACGACCCGACGATTAGCTCGCGCGATCACTGGCAGCGCACGCAGCAAGGCCACGCCGCTGCTAACCTGATGCCGCTGATTGCGTCTAACCGTATTGGTACTGAGACCGAAGGTGATTACCATATTACCTTCTACGGCAGCTCATTTATCGCTGACGAGACTGGTGCCAAAGTACAGGAAGCGGGCGAGACGGAAGAAGCCGTGTTAGTGCATACCTTTGATTTAGACGCTGTTGCCGCGACGCGACGCGCCTGGGGTATTTTCCGTGACCGCCGTATCGATTTATACGGTGCAGTGCTTACCAAAGATGGCGAAACCAAGCAGCCTACAACACAGGGTGGTAACTAAGTGGCCTTTACAACCCTTAACAGCACCCCACGCGCTGATGGCTTTAGCATGCCGGCCGAATGGGCAGCGCACAAGCAAACCTGGATGGTATGGCCGGAGCGTACTGACAGCTGGCGTTTAGGTGCCAAACCGGCGCAGCAGGCTTTTGTTGCCGTTATCAAAGCCATTGCCGGTTTTGAACCGGTAACGGTAGGCGCCTCGGCGGCGCAGTACGCGAATGCGTTGTCGCAGCTGACCGATGTCGGTACTAAGTTTCCGATCCGTGTAGTGGAGATTTCCAATAACGACGCCTGGTGTCGTGATACCGGCCCAACCTTCGTCACTAACGCTCAAGGCGACGTGCGCGGTATTGACTGGACGTTCAACGCCTGGGGCGGCTTAAACGGTGGTTTATATTTCCCCTGGGATAAAGACGACCAGGTAGCCAGCAAAGTGCTGGGCATAGAGCAGCTGCCACGCTACCGTACTGAAGGCTTTGTGCTGGAAGGCGGTGCTATTCATGTTGACGGTGAAGGTACCCTGCTAACCACGGAAGAGTGCTTGCTAAACAGCAACCGCAACCCGCATCTAACCCGTGAGCAAATCGAGCAGCAGATGCGCGATTATCTCGGCATTGATAAAGTGCTGTGGCTAAAAGACGGTATTTTTAACGACGAAACCGACGGCCACATCGATAATATGGCCTGCTTCGTTAAACCAGGCGAAGTCGTGCTGGCCTGGACAGATGACGAGACAGACCCGCAATATGCTCGCAGCAAAGCGGCGCTGGACTATCTGGAGGCCGCTACCGACGCCAAAGGCCGCAAAATAAAGGTGCATAAGCTGCCGGTACCGGCACCGATTATTGCCAAGGCCGAAGAGTATGCCACGGTAGATGCAACCATGAGCGCCATTCCACGCGAGGCTAATGCCCGCCTGGCTGGCTCTTATATCAACTTCTATTTGTGCAATGGCGGTTTAATACTGCCAACCTTTGACGATCCGAATGACAAGGTTGCGGCAGAGATACTGCAAAGCCTGTATCCACAGCACAAAGTGGTTACCGTGCCAGGGCGGGAAATTCTGTTAGGTGGTGGTAATATTCACTGTATTACCCAGCAACAGCCTCGTTAATCAAATTAATCTGCTAACGTGAAGAGCAGATGCGAAGTAGTCTTTTCTTCGACCGTTGAACGCCCGGATGGCGTGAGACGAGCCCCCAGGGATGGGTTTACGGCGTGTCGAAGAAAAGATCTGCGTAGTAGCTGCGTTACCACTAAGCTTGTTAATTGAGCAAACAAGCTCCGATTGCAACACCCGCCCCGGCTCGCCACAGCAACTCGCGAGTGTTTACACACTCACTCAGACACTCTGTGACGACCGAAACGGGCTTCCAATCTACGCATAGCCTTTCGATAGAGGATTCAAAAATGTCCAAAGCCTGCGCCTTACATATACTGGTTAAAACCCGCGAAGAAGCCGAAAAGCTGAAACAGCAACTGGCCAAAGGCGCCGACTTTGGCAAGCTGGCCAAACAACATTCACTGTGTCCGTCAGGTAAAAAAGGCGGCGATTTAGGCGAGTTTCGCAAGGGGCAGATGGTCAAGCCGTTTGATGATGTGGTGTTTAAAGGCCCTCTGCTGGAAGTGCAGGGGCCGGTGAAAACCCAGTTTGGCTTCCACCTGATTAAAACCCTGTATCGCAGCTAGTTAGCAGCTTTAGTCACTGCAGCTGACAAGCTGGTTTATTGCGCTGATAGCACCGTTTTGCCAGATCATTTCATAGTGGGCACTTTGCAGCATCTGCGTCACCGGCTTTGGGCTGAACAGCCCCCAACACAGCGCCCCCTCGTTACGCACTGAATGATACTGCAACCCGGCACCACCCAGTTTACGTAAGCTTATGCCCAGCGCGCGCGCCGTGCTGTAATCTTGCGGGTGATAAACCGCATGTTGTAACGGCAAGCTGGTTAAGTCGGCCAGGCTAACATCGCTAAACTGACAACTTAACGCCTTAAACACAAAGCGCTCATAGGCCAAGCCCGGCACCTTAGCCCAATATTTCCCCTGATGATAAGCCACTTCGCGTAGCGCAGTTTGCACAGTATCGGCCAGATACAGCACACCAAAGCGACCATCAGAAAAACGGCTGCCCGCCGGGTTAATATGGGTAAAAGGCGCGACCGCATAAGAGCAACCGGCAATACCAAACGGAATGTCACTGCGTGGCAATAAGGTTAAATTACCCGCCTGCGCCTGCAACCTGGGGTTAGTAAGCGCTTGCAGCGCAAATAAGGCGTCGAACTCATCAGCGCTGGCCACATCATCAAATACCGATACCGGCGGATACTTGGAATTAATCAGCCGGTAACTGCGCTGCTGTGGCAGTTTAACCTGGGGTAAAGCCTGTGGCGTTAAACTGGCCCCAGTTACCACATGCCACCACGTAGTGCATCAATATGTTTAAAGGTTTCATACAGCGCAGCAAACTGGCCGCTGCTGATAACCTGCAGCGGGCTTTTGCCATTAAAGTAAGGGTTGTGGTTGGGCAGCGCCATAAAGCCGTACAGGTTTTGTGGATTATCAAACAACAGCCGCAGGCTACTGTGAATATTCAGCAGATAGCTGATACGCTCCAGCTGATCCTGGCTTAAGCTGGCGCAGTAAGGGTCGTTACGGTACTTGTAATAGGCCGCTTTGGAAATTTGCAAAATACGCTGAATTTGCTCGGGCGAGCATTGCCATTTATCTAAAATAGCCAACACCGTTTTTAGCCCGGTTGCCGCCACATTGCGCTGGCTTTGTCTATCAAGCTGTACTGCCTGCATAACCACCTCACGGCCAATCAAACTGACTATCAGTGTAGACTAAAGCATAATTATTGTCCACATAAAGACAAAATGAGCAACAAAAAAGCAGACGTTAATGTCTGCTTTGATATCTGATCAGGCTTTACCTAAAGCCTTAGCGCGCAGCTTGGCTTTTAAATTGCCTTTTTTCATTGGCTTTTTCGGCCCGTCGCCATGTCTGGCCTGCGCCTGCTCTGGCGTAACGTAAGTCGGGTCGTGCTCATAGCCTGGTAACACCTGAGCGGTAATCACCTGCTGGATCAGCCGCTCAATCTCCTGCAGCGCTTTAATTTCGTCCGGCGTGATCAGCGTTAACGCCACGCCGCTGTTGCCTGCGCGGCCGGTTCGGCCGATACGGTGTACATAGTCTTCCGGCACTTGCGGTAAATCGTAGTTCACCACATACGGCAGTTCGTTAATGTCCAGGCCGCGGGCGGCAATGTCGGTCGCGACTAAGATGCGTACACTGCCGGCCTTAAAGTCGGCCAGTGCTTTGGTGCGGGCGCCCTGGCTTTTATCGCCATGAATGGCCGCACTTTTTAAGCCATCTTTCGCCAGCTGCTTTGCCAGCCTGTCAGCGCCGTGCTTGGTACGGACAAACACCAGCACCTGTGGCCAGTTGTTACGGCCTATCACATGCGATAGCAGCTCGCGCTTACGGTGGCGGTCTACCAGATAGGCCTGCTGCTCTACCCGCTCGGCGGTGGCATTGGTCGCGGCCACTTCAATCAGCTGCGGGCTGTTCAGCAGCTCATCGGCCAGCTGTTTAATCTCATTAGAATAGGTCGCCGAAAACAGCAGCGTTTGCCGCTTGGCCGGCAACTTAGCCATAATGCGTTTAATATCAACAATAAAACCCATATCCAGCATGCGGTCGGCTTCATCCAGCACCAGTACTTCCAGCGCAGATAAATCGACGGTTTTCTGGTGCAGGTGGTCAATCAGCCGGCCCGGTGTGGCTACCAGTATGTCCAGCCCCTGCTCGGCGTCATCGTATTGCGGCCGTATCGATACGCCGCCGTAAAACACCGCTGAACGACAGTCAAGGTACTGGCTATACTTGCGCACATTGTCATACACTTGCTGCGCCAGCTCGCGGGTGGGCGTTAGCACCAGTACCCGCACCTGATTAGCTGCTGTGACCTTAGGCGCATTGAGCATCTGCTGCAGCAGCGGTAAAGTAAAGGCTGCGGTTTTACCGGTGCCGGTTTGCGCGCCGGCTAACACATCTTTACCGGCCAAAATAACCGGTATACTTTGCCGCTGCACCGGGGTCGGTGCGTTATAACCTTGCTCTTGCAGCACACGTAATATAGGCGCCGCCAGCGCGAGAGATTGAAATGACATTAAAATTCCTGTTTTGCCAAAGCCTGCCAAATAACCGGCGCAGTATAGCAGATCAGCCAGCAGCGGAGTTAGCGCGGTGAGCAACTGGTATTTGTATATGGTGCAAACTGCGGCGGGTGTGCTGTATACCGGTATCAGCACTGAGCCACAGCGGCGTTTACGCCAGCACAGTGGCGAGCTGGCCGGTGGCGCCAAGGCGCTGCGCGGTAAAGGGCCGCTACAACTGGTATACCAGCAACCCCTGGCTGATAAAAGTGCCGCCGCCAAAGCTGAGTATCAGCTGAAACAGCTGCCCAGGGCCGCCAAATTGGCATTAATTGCCGCCTATAAACAAAGTGAGAGCAATGGATAACTTTTTACTGGTATTAGCCTATTTATTGATAGGTGTGCTGCTACGCCGTTTACCGACGATGCCTGAGAATAGTGGCATAGCGCTGAATATGTACGTTTTGTATGTCGCACTGCCGGCCCTGATCTTAAAAAACGTGCCGCAGCTGCAGTTCTCGGCAGAGCTGCTGATACCGGCCATTACACCGTGGTTTTTACTGCTGGCAGTCGTGGCTACCGTGCTGCTGCTCAGTAAGTTACTGCACTGGTCACGCGAGGTCACCGGCGCGTTATTAATAGTGCTGCCACTGGGGAACACCTCATTTTTAGGCTTTCCGATGACCGAAGCCTTATTTGGCAGCGCCGCTATGCCCTATGCGGTGGTGTACGATCAGGTTGGCTCTTTTATTGCGCTGGCTACTTATGTCACCATTATTGCAGCGCTATACAGCCCCACTGCAGCTAAACCGACGGTTAAAGGTATAGTGATTAAAATAATCACTTTTCCATCTTTTATTGCACTGGCACTGGGTTTGTTACTGCGCGGCGCTGAGTACCCGCCATTGGCAAACCAGTTAATTGATAATCTGGCCGCAACCTTAGTGCCGGTAGTGATGGTAGCAGTGGGTTTTGCCTTAACGGTAAAATTCAGCAAAGCCGAAATATCACCGCTGTTAAGTGCACTGGGCATTAAGCTGGTAATGATGCCGGCTTTAGCAGCCGCACTGTGGTTTAGTCTGGGCTACAGCGGTGTGGCGGTTGATATCAGTATTTTTCAGGCGGCGATGCCACCGATGATCTCAGCCGGTGCTATTGCGATAATGGCGGGGTTGGCCCCCCGCCTGGTCAGCGGCATTATCGGCTTGGGTATCCTCACCGGTTTGTTAACACTGCCGCTGGTGTCCTGGTTATTGCATTAGCAATATAGAGATAGGGCTATTTCTTCAGGTCGCGGTCGTAGCTTAAGCGCTTGGCCGCATCCATGGTCAGCATCTGCATAAACATCCGCGCTTCGCTGTCACTGCCGGTTGGCGTATTACCATTAGCGCCAAACACATACTGCGGCACGGCGCGCTTAGCAAAGGATTCCGCCCAGATGCGCTGAATTTGAATTTCGGCATCCAGCTTTTGTGCCAGTGCGTTATCGGCCTGCAGGATCACTTTCTTCTGGTAAGCTTCGGCTTCAGCTAACGTACGTAAGGTTTGTGCTTCTATTTCGGCTTTTTCCAGGTTGATTTTTGCCGTTTCACGCTGAATATTGGCTTGTGCCTGCAGTTTTTCGGCTTCGGTTATCGCCAGCTGCTTTTGCGTATCGGCCTCCGTAGTGGCCTGAATTTGCTCTACCTTGGCTTTAGCCTGACGCTCAGCAACTTCACGTTCACCGCGTGAAATCGCCAGCAAGCGCTGCTCTTCTTCCTGAATACGCTGTTCCCGGGCTATGGCTCTGTCGGCAGAGGCTTTCTGCTTTAACTGCATGCGCTCGACAAAGCGCTGGTTCGGGTTCATTTGCGTGATGCGGGCATCGACGACGGTAATGCCGTAATCAACAAATTTTTGCCGTTTGCGCAGCGGCTGGCCTTCGCTGTCACGCACTTTGTTGACCACAAAGCTAACACGGGTTTCATCGCCAAAATCTTCCTGCTCAGTGCCCAGTGCCACATTCGCGGTACCTTTTTGTCTGCGCAATTGCGCCAGATTTTCTTCTTCCCGGCGTACCACATAGATGCCGTTGGTCATCTGATTTTCAAATTCATTGTTAAACTCGGTGCGCCCGCCAGAGTAATACTCTTCGGCACTCATCAGCGACGCATTGGCCTGTAGTGTTTCTTTAAACGCCGGAATAAGCGCAGTACGCAATAAGTTCTCCGGCGTGCGGTACTCGTGCGCTAAGCGGGTAAAGGCCACTTCGTCGGTCGGAATTAAAAAGCGCACCGTCGCCTGGGCGTTGGCATCAACCTGATCTAAAAACATAATGTTTTGCGGCGGTAAGGCCGCGCTGTCTTCTGAATTTTCGACTTCGGCGTAATCCATAACATCTGAACCACCGGTTACTGCCTGCACGGTAAGCGAGCGCTTCCAGGCATTCCAGCGGCCAAAAAAGAAAAACTGATAACCGACATCACTAACCACATGCTCAGCGCCTAAGATGGTGCGCACATGATAAACATAACCCGGCTCGGCATAAAACACCGATCGGCTTAACACAAAAATAACGGCCAGCACGGCGGCCAGGCCACCAAGCAGGCTTTTACTGAGTAAGGTTATCGCGGGGGGCAACTGCATTGATATCATCTCCATACTGATAGTCATCCATAAGCGGCGCGATTATAGCGCCAGCCAAATCAGCAGGAAATCATTATTTTACATAAAAAATACAACACTACAGCTTAACCATCCTGGTCTTTAACATCCTCAGCCGCAGATACCGCCTTAGCGGCTTTAGCCGGCAAACGGCCGTTTTTCTGCAGCGCCTGATGCAGCAGGTATTCTATCTGGCCGTTGACACTGCGAAACTCATCATCTGCCCAGCGCTGCAAGGCGCTGAGCATGGCTTCATCCAAACGTAAGGCAAAGGCTTTTTTCGCCACTATAACTCCAATTACCGCAGAGGCTACTGGTACAAACTGCCGGTGTTCAGTACCGGCTGCACATGGTGATCACCGCACAATACCACCAGCAAATTACTGACCATCGCTGCTTTACGTTCATCATCCAGCTCGATCACATTACGCTCAGACAACCGTTGCAGTGCAGTTTCTACCATGCCGACTGCACCTTCGACAATTTGCTGGCGGGCGGCAACAATGGCAGCGGCTTGCTGACGCTGCAGCATAGCGCTGGCAATTTCCGGCGCATACGCCAGATGACTAATGCGCGCTTCCAACACCTGCACACCCGCCTTGTTTAGCCGCGCCTGAATTTCCTGTTTTAACAGCTCGGTGACTTCATCCGTGCTGCTGCGCAGGCTGATCGCTTCATCGTTACCGGCATCATAAGCATAGCTGGAGGCTAAATGCCGTATAGCAGATTCGCTTTGAATATTAACGAAGTTCTCGTAGTTATCGACTTCGAATACCGCTTCAGCACTGTCGACGACCTTCCATACTACCACGGCAGCAATTTCTACCGGGTTACCGGCATTGTCGTTAACTTTCATTTTACTGCTTTCAAAGTTACGTACCCTAAGCGACACTTTTTGCTTGCTGTAAAGTGGGTTAGACCAGCGCAAGCCGTTGTTTAAATCAGTACCGACATAACGGCCAAACAGCTGTAATACCGCTGACTGATTCGGATGCACCATATAAAAACCAAACCAGCAAATAAACACCACGACCGCCAGCAACAGCGCCAGCGCTTTCATCACCCCGGGCAACACCACCACACCGACAATGCCAGCCAACTGCAGCATCAGCAGGATGCCAATCATGCCAAAACCACCTTTGCTGTTAATCATGCGTTCCTGCAACATAAAGACCCTCTTGAAATGATATTATTTTGATATCACTTTAGATTAACCTGACAAAAAAGCAAGCTTTGCCGTATTGGTTAACCCAAGCAAGGCTGGGATAGGCGAATCTGTGCTTTTCTGCTAAGGTAAAACAATAACTTAGTTTACGAAAAAACCTATGGCTGAAAATTTCCTTGCGCTGTGGCAGCACCTGCTGTTGCAGTTACAACAAACATCACTGTGGTATCAATTAGCTGCTATTGCACTGAGTATCGCGCTGGCGGTACTGATTAATCGTGTGCTGGGCCAGCGCCTAAGTGATAGCGGCGGTCAGGGCCTGCGTCATGTTGCGCTACGCAGCTCGCATCGTATTCTGCTGCCACTGAGCCTGGCAGCATTGTTAGCATTAAGTCAGGCCATCTTTAGCGCTAATCAGCTCAGCCACAATCTGTTACAGCTGCTGGTGCCCATTGCCCTGGCGCTGGGCGCTATCCGCTTGCTGGTTTATATTTTGCGCAAGGCATTTTTATCCAGCCCGTTGTTAAAATCGGCTGAGCCGGTTATCGCTATCAGCATCTGGCTGCTGGTGGTATTGCATCTGGCCGGCTGGTTGCAGCCGCTGCTGCAATTGATGGATGCGCTGGCCTTTAACCTGGGCGACAGCCGCTTATCGTTACTGGGCGCAGTGAAGTTGACGCTGGTGATTATTCTGGCCTTTACCCTGGCGCTGTGGTTGGCGGAGCTGTTAAACCAGCAACTGAAAAAAGCGAAACACGTCAGCCCCAGCATGCAGGTCGGCTTTAGCAAATTCAGTAAGTTTTTGCTGATTACTATCGCGTTTTTAATTGCTCTTAATGCCGTGGGCATTAACCTTAGCTCGCTGGCGGTATTTGGCGGCGCTCTTGGCGTTGGCCTGGGTTTTGGTTTACAACGCATTGCGTCAAACTTTATCAGCGGTTTTATTCTGGTACTCGATCGCAGTGTGAAACCCGGTGACGTGATCTCCGTCGGTGATAATTTTGGCTGGGTACACGAGCTAAAAGCCCGTTATGTGGTGGTGCGCAACCGCGAAGGGGTCGATACGTTAATACCGAATGAGAACCTAATCACCTCAGAGGTAATTAACTGGAGCTATGAAGACCGCAATGTACGGGTAAAAATTCTGGTACAGGTAAGCTATGAAGACGACCCTGAGCAGGCGATGGCACTGATGCTGCAGTGCGCTAACAAATCGAAACGGGTACTGAATGAACCCGCACCTACCGTGATGCTAAAAAGCTTTGCCGACAGTGGTATTGAGCTGGAATTACGGGTATGGATAGCCGATCCGGAATACGGCGCCGACACGGTAAAATCGGATATCAATGTCGCTATCTGGCGTGCCTTTAAACAAGCCGGCATTACCATACCTTACCCACAGCGCGATCTGCATATAAAATCGGGCTTACTACCGCCGGCAGA
The DNA here is from genome assembly GCF_011634895.1 of Rheinheimera pleomorphica. Lineage (GTDB taxonomy): Bacteria > Pseudomonadota > Gammaproteobacteria > Enterobacterales > Alteromonadaceae > Alishewanella > Alishewanella pleomorphica. The sequence continues at coordinate 267,759 of NZ_SIRR01000005.1, forward strand.
ACCGCAATAGCTGACATCAGGCGCCTGCCTGCTTAGCAGGCGCCATCGGTTTATACTTCACCAATCATCCGGCGCAATACATAGTGCAAAATGCCACCATGCTGGTAATACGCCAGCTCATTGGCGGTATCGATGCGGCAATGTACATCCACTTCCTGTTTGCCACCATCGGCATAGCTGATAATCAGTGCTAACTTTTGCCGCGGTTTCAACGCCGCTAAACCTCGCAGGCTAAGGCTCTCCTCACCGGTCAGTTGCAAGGTTTTTCTATCAGTACCCGGTAAAAACTGCAGCGGTAGCACCCCCATACCAATTAAATTGGAACGATGAATGCGTTCAAATGATTCTGCCAGCACGGCACGCACGCCTAACATCAGCGTGCCCTTGGCCGCCCAGTCACGTGACGAGCCGGTGCCATATTCTTTGCCGGCGACCACAATCAGTGGCAGCTCTTGCTGCTGATAACGCATAGCAGCATCAAAGATGGACAAGGTGTCACCCGACGGATAATGCCGGGTAACGCCACCTTCGCTGCCCGGCAGCATTTCATTACGAATACGCACATTGGCGAAGGTGCCACGCACCATCACTTCATGATTGCCCCTGCGCGAGCCGTAAGAGTTAAAATCAGCCGGCGCTACGCCATGCTGCTGCAGATATTCTCCGGCCGGGCTGCTTTGTTTAATACTGCCCGCCGGTGAAATATGATCAGTGGTCACCGAGTCGCCCAGCATGGCCAAAATTCGGGCGTTGATAATATCGCTGACCGGTTTTGGCTTGCGTGACAGACCACGGAAAAAATCCGGCTGGCGGATATACGTAGAATCGGGCCAGGCATAGGTTTTCGCCTGGGGTACCGCGATGCTCTGCCAGTTGGCGTCGCCGTCAAACACCTGGGCATACTCGGTTGCAAACATCTTGCTTTGTACCTTAGCAACTTCGGCTGCAACTGCGCTGTTATCCGGCCAGATATCTTTTAAATACACATCGTTACCCTGCGCATCCTGGCCCAGAGCTTCACGGGTTAAATCTATATTTGTCGTACCCGCCAGCGCAAAGGCCACCACTAAGGGTGGTGACGCCAGCCAGTTCGATTTCACCAGCGGATGAATACGGCCTTCAAAGTTGCGGTTACCCGATAACACCGCTGAGACATTTAAGTCGGCCTTGCTAATGGCGTTTTCGATAGGTTGCGCCAGCGGGCCCGAATTACCGATACAAGTGGTACAACCATAACCCACCAGATAAAACCCCAGTTGCTCCAACGGCTGCATCAAGCCGGCGTGTTGCAAATAACGGGTTACCACTTTGGAGCCCGGCGCCAGAGAACTTTTCACCCAAGGCTGACGCTTAAGGCCTTTGGCCAGCGCATTCTTTGCCAGCAGGCCTGCGGCCATTAATACACTGGGGTTAGAGGTATTAGTACAGGACGTTATAGCAGCAATCACCACTGCGTGCTCAGGCAGCTTTATCCGCGCCCCGTTTAGCTCAAAACTGTTATCTGCCGCCGGCCTGCTCTGCCCCCCGCCCTCACTTAACAACTCAGTTTGCCGAGCCTGCATTTTCAAGTCCAGCGCTTTGTCATCAGCACAATGCTGTTTCAGATCGGCCAAACTCACCCGGTCTTGCGGCCGTTTTGGCCCCGCCAGTGAAGGCACTATAGTACTAAGATCCAGATGTAACTTGTCGGTAAATACGGTCTCAGCGGCCTTATCCCGCCACAGGCCCTGCGCCTGGCAATAGGCTTTCACCCGGGCAATAACATTATCAGAGCGCCCGGTAAGTTTAAGATAGTCCAGCGTTATCTGATCGACCGGGAAAAAGCCACAGGTAGCACCGTACTCCGGTGCCATATTGGCGATGGTGGCACGATCAGCCAGTGTCAGCTGCTCCAGGCCATCGCCAAAGAACTCAACAAACTTACCCACCACACCATGCTTGCGCAGCATTTGTGTCACCGTCAGCACTAAATCGGTTGCCGTGATCCCCGCTTGCAGCACGCCGGTAAACTCAACCCCCACGACTTGCGGAATGATCATAGATACCGGCTGGCCCAGCATCGCCGCTTCGGCCTCAATGCCGCCAACACCCCAGCCGAGAATACCCAGAGCGTTGATCATCGTAGTATGTGAATCTGTGCCCACCAGCGTGTCCGGATAGGCTATCAGGCCGTCATCAGTTTGCTCGGCCCAGACAGTTTGCCCCAGATATTCCAGATTAACCTGATGGCAAATACCGGTGCCGGGCGGCACCACACGGAAATTAGCAAAGGCCTTGGCGCCCCAACGTAAAAAGGCATAACGCTCATGATTGCGCTGCATTTCAATATCAACGTTGTCGCTAAAGGCATCCGCGCTGGCATAACGGTCTACCATCACCGAATGATCAATCACTAAATCTACCGGCGATAACGGGTTAACCTTATCCGGATCTTCGCCCAGCGCCGCTACTGCCGCCCGCATTGCGGCCAAATCCACTACCGCTGGCACGCCGGTAAAGTCTTGCATCAGTACCCGCGCCGGGCGAAAGGCAATTTCACGCTCTGAGCTGCCGGTTTTTTGCCAGTCGACCAGCGCCTGAATATCCGCTTCTGACACCGTGTCGCCGTCAAGATTGCGTAACAGGTTTTCCAGCAACACTTTTAACGAAAATGGCAAGCGGCTGATATCGCCAAATTGCTTTGCAGCGTTACTCAGGCTGAAAATACGGTACTGCTGCTGCGCCACATTAAGCGTGTCGGCGTAAGGATTGGGCGTGGTCATAAGATACCTCGTATTAATGGCTGTGATTAACTACAGTGTAGTCCATCCGCCTGACAGTACGAGGCTTAAACGCTGAGTGGGGTTGCAGAAGAGATGCACAACACCGGCAGAGGTGTTGTGCTAAGTACAATTAAATTAAGCTAATTTTGGCAAACTTACGCTTACCCACCTGGTAAATATCAGTACTGCCTTTCGCCACGGCCAGCTTAGTGTCATCAATTTTCGTTTCGCCATTAAGCTTAACCGCACCTTGCTTAATCATACGAATAGCTTCTGAGGTACTGTCGACCAGGCCAGCTTCTTTTAGCAGATTAGCAATTGGCATGTCATCACCTTCACAGCTTAATGTCAGTTCAGGAATATCATCCGGCAAGGCATTTTTACTAAAACGCTGGATAAAATCCTGATGTGCCGCCTCTGCCGCAGCCTCGTCATGAAAGCGGGCAATAATTTCTTTTGCCAGCAAAATCTTAATATCGCGCGGGTTAGCACCTGCTGCAACCTGTTGTTTAAGCTCATTAATCTGCTCAATCGGTTTAAAGCTCAGCAAATCATAATAACGCCACATCAGCTCATCAGAAATTGACATAATTTTGCCGAACATATCGCTCGGGGCATCGGTTATACCGACATAATTGCCCAAGGATTTCGACATTTTCTGCACGCCGTCCAGGCCTTCCAGCAGCGGCACCATCATTACCGTTTGTGGCCGCTGACCTTCGTCTTTTTGCAGCTCACGTCCCATCAACAGGTTAAAACGCTGATCGGTACCGCCCATTTCAACGTCAGCTTCCAGCGCAACAGAATCCCAGCCCTGCACCAGTGGGTACAAGAACTCATGAATGGCAATAGACTGGTTATTGGCATAGCGCTTTTTAAAATCATCGCGCTCCAGCATACGCGCCACCGTCTGCCGCGCCGCCAGTTTAATCATACCGGCTGCGCCTAGCTGTTCCATCCACTGTGAGTTAAACGCCACCCGGGTTTTTGCCGGATCGAGTATTTTAAACACCTGCTCTTTATAGGTTTCAGCATTGGCCAGCACATCTTCACGGCTAAGTGGTTTACGGGTCACGTTTTTACCGGTCGGATCGCCAATTAAACCGGTAAAATCACCGATCAGAAAAATGACTTCGTGGCCCAACTGCTGAAAAGTGCGTAATTTATTGATCAACACTGTGTGACCAAGATGCAGATCTGGTGCTGTTGGGTCAAAGCCAGCCTTGATTTTTAGCGGCTTGCCCTCTTTGAGTTTGGCAATTAACTCTTCTTCCAGCAGAATTTCTTCGCAGCCGCGTTTTAATTCAGCTAAAGCCAGCTCCCAATCCGCCATTTTCCTCTCCCGATTTTTAACCTGATTGTGCAAACAAACCGCATTCTATAGCATGTTCAGCCCAGGGGAAACGCACAAAAGTCTGGTGTCAGGCAAAAAAACCGTATATGCTCGGTTTTTGTGCGTTTGTTGAGCCCAGACTAATATTATGCGTCAATTAGTGACTAAAATTCCGAAACAACATCGTGTGCTTATTGCTGCCACCTCGGTGTTTTTGACTACCATTTTACTGCTACCGTCGGAGCAGGCTGCTGCTTCCAAAAGCAGTAAAACGGACAGTCTGGAAATCGGTAAACGCTATAGTCTGGCGCTGCCAGATACCTCTGCTGAAGCCGAACAAGAACAAGAGGTGGCTGCGTTAGCAGTGTTACCAGAAGAAGATCTGTCGTTAAACTGGTCAGTGCTGCAGGTGCAAAAAGGCGATGCCTTATCGGCATTATTCAAAAAAGCCAATGTCAGCCAGCAAGTTATGCTGGACATACTGGCGCTTGGCAAAGACGTAAAAACCCTGACCCGTTTATTCCCCGGCGAGCAGCTCGAGTTTGGCCTTGACGCCGAAGGTGATCTGCAGGAGCTACGCTATGCACTTAACCATCTTTCTACCTTGCGTATTAGCCGCAACGCTGAAGGCCACTTCATTGCCGAAGAACTGAAAAAAGAAGTTGAGCTGCGCAGCCAGTTTGCCAGTGCTGAAATTCGCAGTAATTTCTGGAGTGCCGGCATTGCCGCAGGCCTAAGTGAAGCACAAATTATGAGCCTGGCCGGTATTTTTGGCTGGGATATCGATTTTGGCTTAGACATTCGTGCTGGTGACAGTTTTAGTGTGCTCTACGAAACCCAGTATGTTGACGGCGAATTTATCAGTAACGGTAATATTGTCGCTGCGCAGTTTTCTAATCAGGGCCATTTGTATCAGGCAGTACGCCATACTGATGGCAACTATTACAAACCTGACGGTGCCAGTATGCGCCAGGCCTTTTTACGCGCGCCGGTCAGCTTTCAGTATGTTAGCTCTAACTTTAACCCCCGTCGTTTGCACCCGGTGCTAAAAACCGTACGACCACATAATGGTGTCGACTACGCCGCGCCGGTTGGCACGCCTATTATGGCTGCCGGTGATGGCCGGGTTATTGCGTCTGCGTATAACAACTTAAATGGCCACTATGTGTTTATTCAACATGCCAATAATATTGTAACCAAGTACCTGCACTTGTCTAAACGTCTGGTAAGTAAGGGCGAAAAAGTACGCCAGGGTGAAGCTATTGGCCGTCTTGGTGGCACCGGCCGCGTTACCGGCCCACATTTACATTATGAATTTGTTGTCGATGGTGTGCACCGTAATCCAAGGACGGTAAAATTGCCGCAGGCCACACCACTACAAGGTAACGAAAAACAGCTGTTCACTGCTCAGGCCGAACAAATACTGGCGCAACTACTGACCAAAGAACGGGTGTTGCTGGCGAAAACCAGCGGCGACGCTACAGCAGCGCCGTAAGGATTCGACCTAATAAAAAGCCCGGCAACTTGCCGGGCTTTTTGCTTTTGCTCAGTGCTGCGGTATACCAGAAGATTAGCCAACCAAGGCTAATAAGATACCAGCGGCCACCGCCGAGCCGATGACACCGGCCACATTCGGGCCCATCGCATGCATTAGCAGGAAGTTATGCGGGTTAGCTTCCAGCCCCACTTTATTCACTACCCGTGCGGCCATAGGCACAGCAGACACGCCGGCTGCGCCAATCAGCGGGTTGATCGGTTGCTTGGAGAACTTCGCCATAATTTTGGCCATAATAACCCCCGACGCCGTGCCGATAGCAAAGGCCACTGCGCCAAGCAGCAAAATGCCCAGCGTTTGCAGCGTTAGAAACTTATCGGCGCTGAGTTTAGAACCGACCGCCAGGCCAAGGAAGATAGTAACGATATTTATCAGCTCGTTCTGCGCCGTTTTATTTAACCGCTCTACCACACCGGACTCGCGCATCAGGTTACCCAGACAAAACATGCCTATTAGCGGCGCAGCGCTGGGTAACAGCAGGATTGTCAGTAACAACACCGCCAGCGGGAAAATAATTTTCTCTTTCTTGCTGACATTACGCAGCTGCACCATTTGAACATTGCGTTCCGCCTTCGTGGTTAAGGCGCGCATAATAGGTGGCTGAATGATTGGCACCAATGCCATATATGAATAAGCCGCCACCGCTATGGCACCTAATAAATCTGGCGCCAGCTTCGATGCCAGAAAAATCGCGGTGGGGCCATCTGCACCACCAATAATCGCAATGGCCGAGGCTTCTTTCATCGTAAAGCTTAGCCCGGGTACTGCGTTTAGCGCGATCGCACCAAGCAGAGTGGCAAAAATACCAAACTGCGCCGCAGCGCCCAGTAGCAGCATTCTGGGGTTAGCGATCAGAGCACCAAAATCGGTCATGGCGCCCACCCCCATAAAAATCAGCAGCGGAAAAATACCGGTACCTATGCCCACTTCGTAAATCATATACAGCAAACCGCCCGGCTCGCCCATGCCAGCTAACGGAATATTGGTCAGCACAGCACCAAAGCCTATCGGCAACAGCAGCAAGGGCTCAAAACCGCGGGCAATCGCCAGATACAGTAAGGTAAAGCCCACCAACATCATTACCAGCTGACCAGCAGTAAAATTAACTAAACCGGTAGAAGCAATTAAAGTTGCAACAGCGTCCATGAAAACTCCTCAGCGCCGCTTAATCAAAGCTGATCAGCACATCACCGGTGCTGACAGCATCACCGGCGGCGACATGAATACTGGCCACGGTGCCGTCAGATACGGCGCGCACTTCAGTTTCCATTTTCATCGCTTCCATAATGATCACCACATCACCGCGTTTCACCGTGGCACCCACTTTAGTGACAATTTTCCAGATATTACCCGCCAGCGGTGCATTTAAGGTGGCACTGCCGGTAACAGAAGCGCTGCCGGGGATATTTTCCGACACCACAGGCTTAACAGAGCTCAGCTCACCTGTCGGCGCCACTTCCACCTCATACACTTTGCCATCTACCCGTACACTGTAACTGGCCGGACCGCTGACAGCAGGTTTGCTGCTGGCGGCGGCTGGCTTGGTTTCAGGCTCTGCGCTTTGTGGTGCCGGTTCAAAGGCGGCCGGGTTGTCACGGTTTTTCAAAAACTTCAGCCCCACCTGTGGGAACAGCGCATAAGTCAGCACATCGTCTACCGGCTGCGCCGTTAAACGAATATCTTCGGTTTTCGCCAGGCTATTCAACTCTTGCTGTAACTTGTCCAATTCAGGCTCGAGTAAATCCGCCGGACGACAGGTTATCGCCTGAGCACCTGCTAACACCCGCTGCTGCAACTCTGCATTCATTGGTGCTGGGGTCGCGCCGTATTCACCTTTTAATACACCGGCGGTTTCTTTCGTGATGCTTTTGTAACGCTCGCCGGTCAGCACGTTTAATACCGCCTGGGTGCCGACAATTTGCGACGTGGGCGTAACCAGTGGTAAAAAGCCGAGGTCTTCACGCACATGCGGGATTTCTTTGAGCACAGCATCCAACTTATCCAGCGCGCCCTGCTCTTTGAGCTGGCTTTCCATATTGGTCAGCATGCCACCGGGCACCTGCGCCAGTAAAATACGGGCATCAACGCCTTTTAATGAGCCTTCAAACTGAGCATATTTTTTCCGGACATCACGAAAGTAAGCCGCAATATCGGCCAATAATTCTAAATTCAGGCCGGTGTCACGTGCAGTGCCTTCCGTTATGGCAACCAGGGTTTCGGTAGCGCTGTGGCCATAAGTCATGCTCATTGATGAGATGGCGCTGTCGAGCATATCAATGCCGGCATCAATGGCTTTTTGGTAAGTGGCCACACTCAAGCCTGTGGTGGCATGACAATGCAATGCTAACGGAATTTTGGTGGCTTCTTTGATGCGGGTCACCAGCTCTTCGCATTCATACGGCTTTAGCAAACCCGCCATATCTTTAATACATATAGAGTGACAGCCCATATCTTCGAGCTGGCGCGCCATATCCACCCACATATCAATGGTATGCACCGGACTAACAGTGTAAGAAATGGTGCCCTGCGCATGAGCGCCAACCCTGATGGCGGCCTGCACGGCGGTTTGCAGGTTACGGATGTCATTCATGGCATCGAAAATACGAAATACATCAACACCGTTGTCGTGCGCGCGTTCAACAAATTTTTCGACCACATCGTCGGCGTAATGGCGGTAGCCAAGCAAATTCTGGCCCCGTAGCAACATTTGCTGTTTGGTATTTGGCATCGCCTTTTTTAATTCACGAATGCGATGCCAGGGGTCTTCACCAAGATAACGGATACAGGCATCAAAGGTCGCACCACCCCATGACTCCATTGACCAGTAGCCCACTTTGTCGAGCTTAGCTGCAATTGGCAGCATGTCCTCCAGCCGCAACCGGGTCGCCAGTAAAGACTGATGCGCATCACGCAGCACCAGTTCAGTCAATAATAACGGTTTGCTCATGCCTGAGTCCTCTTAGTGTTGTTGCCGATACTGATGTATCGCGGTTGAAATCGCGGCGATCACTGCCGGGCTGGGGCCACTGCTGCTATCCACTATGGCCGCCTTTTCTGCTGCCTTCACCGGGAAATAACGCAGTACCACCGCACTTATCAGCTGCACTACTAACACCAACAGCAATAAGAAGGCGAACACTGCCACCATGCCAATTAACATCAGGCTGGCAGCTTCCAGTAATAATTCTGCGACCATCGTTCTGCTCTCCCTCAGTTGTTACACCCGGCTGACACAGCGCAGGTATAGTCAGAATAGTTGAACCCTGTCGGCGCAGCCTGCTTTTATGCAGCCGACCTGGCATTATGCGCAGTTAACGCTGGCCTGCTAAATAAAACTCAGTGATAGCTGCTATTTATGCTAACAATTTGCATAACGCTTAGAGATTACACGTAAAGACACTCAAATGTCTAGCCATCTAAATAAACTTACTAACCAGACCTTGATAGCCAGATAAAGAACCGGCCTGAGAAGGTGAAACTCAGGCCGGATTATTCAGCCGCTGTGCTATGTGCTGGCTTAGCTGCTGCAGGCCCTCGGCCAGCGCGGCAACCAGCGCCGGATAACCATCCCCGGTTAGTGGCACCCGGATAGAAAAAGCTTCAGTGCCTTTTCGCTGGCTAATGGCAAAGCGGCCGCTGACAATGGCATGCCCATCGGCCAGGGCATGAAAACCGTCCAGTTGCAGCGTAACACGCACTGTGCTGCTGCTTGGCTGCAATACCGCCACGTAATGTGTTAGCTGTGGCGCTAACCGGTCTGTTAACTGACGCGGCAGTTGCTGCGTTAACGGCTCAGCCCACAGATGCTGGCGCGCCACAACCAGCTCAACATCCGATTGCTGTAGCACCAGACCACGGCCATTAAGAAAACTGGCAACCTGCACCGGCTCAACATAAAGCTCTTGGGCTATAGTCACATCTTGTTTGCTGTACAGCGGCACTGCCGGTAGCTGATAGTAACTTAGCGGCTGCTGGCTGCTACTGCAGCCGGCCAACAGCATTAACATCGCACCCAGCACGTATTTCATTGTTTTGCCCTCTTTGGTTGCGGATCTGCCGCTGTCTCAGCTTCGAATACCAACGCATTGCTTTGTTGATTCAAGGTGTGTAATACCGGTTGCAACTCGCGCAGCACCTGATCCAGAGTTTGCAAATTGCCATTCAGGTTGTCATAAGCCGGCGCCCCCGGGCTGAACCCCGACAGCATATGCTGCAAGTCCTGCAAGCTTTGCTGCAGCTGGGCGGGTAATTGTTGTAAGTGCGGGTTAGCGATCAACGCATCGAGCTGGGCCACCATTTTAGAGGCATTCTGCGTCAGCGTTTCGGTGCTTTGCATCGTTTGCTCGCTTTGCAGCAGCAATTGCTCCAGCGGCAGATTATTAATTTTATCCAGTGCCATCAGCACTTTCTGTTCAATATTACTCAGGCCGCTACGGGCGGTAGGCAGCATAGGGTAACCGGCACTGTCGCTCAGCGCCATGCGCTGGGCCTGCAACGCTTGTTGCTCAATATCAATGACGTTGTCTTGGCTAATATCCAGATCGATATATAAGGCGCCGGTCAGCAGGTTGCCGGTTTTCAGCGCCGCGTGCATACCACGCTGTACCGCTTTGTCCAGCTCCTGGCGCAATTGCGCCAGGCTGAGATTTTCATACAGACGGCCGGCCTCGATACGAATAAGCACCGGAATACCTTGCTGCAGCGATACTTCAAACGGCTTATCAATAGAAAAGAAAAACGGCACGCTGGCAACAGTGCCCACCCGCACCCCGCGGTACTCTACCGGCGCGCCCGCTTTTAATCCACGTACCGACTCGTCAAAAAACAACAGGTACTCAACAAATTCACTGTACAAACCTTCCTGCACGCTTTGTTTATTCGGAAATAGCTGAAACTCAGTACCATCTTTTACCGCGCCGCCCGCCGGCCAGCCTTGCATCAGGTCAAAACTGACGCCACCGCTTAGCAAGGTGGTAGCAGAGCCCACATCAACCTGCAGTCCTTCGGCAGACAAGTCCAGCGAAAAGCCGCTACTGAGCCAAAAACGCACGTTCTCTGAAACCAGCACATCAAAAGGTTCACGGATATACAGCTGGTAATGCGTGCGGCGGCTGGCTAAATCAAATTCACTGTACTCAACAGTGCCTACCTCATAACCGCGGTACAACACCGGATCGCCAACGGCCAGGCCGCCACTGTCCGCAGTGCTGAGCATAACGCGGATCCCGGGCGCATCAGCCGGTGCCACCGGTGGGGCATCAAGTAACGGATGCTGTAATTGCTGCTGCGTTGACTCGCCTGGCTGCAGCTCAATATAAACACCAGATAACAACGTATTTAAGCCGGTGATGCCGCCACGGCCCACCTGGGGTTTAACCACCCAAAATTGCGAATCGGCATTTAACAGCGGCGTAATGGCAGGTTTCATTCGCGCCTTGATGATCACCTGTTTCAAATCTGTGCTTAGTTCAACCGAAACTACCTGGCCAACATCAACACTGCGACTTTTAATCTGGGTTTTACCGGCAATAATGCCCTCAGCATCGGCCGTTAGCAGCGTTAATAATGCGCCCTGCTGCTGATAGTGGTTGTAAAGCATCCAGATGCCAATCAATACTGCAGCGATTGGCACCACCCAAATCGGTGACCATTGCTTTATCCGGCTTACCTTAGCGCTCAGTTGCTGCGTCAAAACCGACTCCCTCATGCTGTTCTGTTAACGGATCCCAGAGTAATCTGGGGTCAAAGCTCAGCGCGGCCAGCATTGTTAAAATAACAACGGCGGCAAACACTAAGGCACCTACTCCGGGGTAAACACTCATTAATAAATCGAACCGTACTAAGGCGGCCATAATCGCCACCACCAGCACATCTACCATAGACCAGCGCCCTACCCAATCAACCAGCCGGTATATTTGCGTAGAATGACGCTGACGCTGGCTAACAGGCAGACGGGTTAAATAACATAACCAGAACATGATCAGAATTTTTGCCACCGGCACGATCACACTGGCAATCAGAATAATAATCGCCACCGGATAAGCGCCGTCCTGCCACATCAGTACCAGACCACTGATAATGGTCGAATCAATGGTTTCGCCAAACGACACCGTGCGCATAATAGGCAGTAAATTGGCCGGAATATACAGCAAGGTTGCGGCAATTAACAACGCTATGGTGTTTTGCAGACTGGCGCGCTGGCGTAACCTGACTTTAGTATGGCAACGGCTGCACTGGGTTTGGGTGATCGGCACCAGCGCCGTACACACCTGACACAATTTTAAATTTTGCGCCAGACCACTCTTACCAGGCTGTGCGGCCACCTGAGGTATTGGACAAGGCGCAATTTTTGACCACAGCTCACGCCGGTCTATCACCTGAAACGCGCGCAGGTGCAGCAGACAAAATAAACAAAACGCCCAGAAGCTGGGCCCCAGCGAAATATCAGCATCAGCGACCAGCTTAACAAAGCTGATGATCAGGCCCATCAAAAAAATATCCACCATGCTCCAGGGCTTTAACATATACAGCACCCGGGCCACCCAGGTGCGTGCTGGCAACGCATACACCATGCCTAACTTCAGGTACAAAATGGCAAACATGCAGGCGGCCGGCACCGCCTGAATAAACAGCCAGATTAAAATGGCCAGCCATTGATGATGCTCGGTAAACAGTACCGAGGAGGTATCAAAAAAGTTCATTTCATTGCTGTTGCCGGCGGCAAACATACTGACAAAGGGAAACAAATTCGCCAGCAGTAACATAAACAACGCCGAGCCGGCGTAAAGTACCGGCCGCACTACCGGTTCCGGGTGCCGCGCATCCAAATGGTGACCACAGCGACTACAGCGGGCTTCTTCACCCGACTGCAAATCTGGCAAGCGTTGGACCAAATCGCAATGCGGGCACAGCGCCAGCAGCGACACTGCAGGCGCTTTGGTATCAAGCTGGGCTTGGGCGATAGTGGCTGTCACGATTCAGGCATACCCGTGGTTGCGCGCTTAGCGGGTTTTACCAGAACCAAGCTGAACTCAGCCTGAGTAAAATCGCCGCAGTGGAGTGTCAATTTATAGCATAATCACAACCACTTAGCGATGGCGATAGCCGTTTTGCAGCGCTTAGTCCGTCGCCATTGGCAGCAAACAATTAGCATAAAACGTGGTGGTAGCCGGCCAGTCGGAGAACACGCCTTTCACACCAACCTGTTGCGCCAGCACATGCAGCAGCTGTAACACGGCACTGTCATCCCGTGCCAGCGTAGGTAAAGACTGATAATACCAATCAGCACCTTGTGACAGCGGGGCTGAACGCTCCAGACTCCAGGCAATTATCTCAAGCCCAGCGGCTTTGGCGGCCCTGGCATAAGCCGATGGTACTATAGCCCCATCTTGCTCGGTCACTAACACCCACAGCGGCGGAGCGATAATATTCAGCCCGGCCGCCTTGAGTTGCGCCATTGATGGTTGCCAGCTATCTGGCTGCATAGGATCAAAACGACGCTGTGCATAGCGGCCATCCAGATACACCGCCTGACGGGCAAATTCCGGTTCATGTTCCAGCCAATAGATAATGTCCTGCCAGTTAAACGATTGCAAAAATACCTGCGAGGGTGCCACACCGGCTGCTTTATACTCATCAACTAACTGCTGCGCATACTGCTGCTGACTATAACGGCCCTGAAAGGGCATTTTCACCTCGGGCTGTTTTAACTCGGGTGTCATTTTAACACCGGCGCTGGAGAACAACTGAATGGACTGACGATGTGTCATTGGTGCCTGGCACTGATTATACAAGGTAGTTCGCCAGCCTGGTGTACCTTGCAGATACTGCTCTACTGTGCTGGCATTGCTGTCTACGCCATCCATACGTACACAAAGCTCACTGAACTCAGCCAGCGTAATATCGCTGGTGCAACACTCAGCACGGGCATTACGCTCTGCATTGGCTGCGCGAAATGGCTGGCGGCATTTAGCAGCGAGCTCGGGCCGCAGCAAAATGTCAGTGGTCTGGTGCAGATCGCACTGCGCATGGCGGCATACCAGCTGTTTGTCGGCAGTAAAGGTGACATCGCACTCCGCAATACCGGCACCCATGCTAATAGCCGCCTGGTAAGAGGCGGCACTGTGCTCCGGAAACATCAGCGGCGCACCGCGATGCGCTATGGAAAAATCGGTACGATAAAAAGGCCCGTCAGCACAGCTTTGCAGTTGCTGTTTTAACGCGCCTTCAGGCAGTGACTGCAGCAGATAAAATGGCCGTGGCCCCAGCTGTACGCTGGCGGCTGGCTGTCGGGCGCTGGCTGTTGCCGCCAGCAGCAGCGTAATAACCGTGCCAGATAGCACTTTGTTTAACCCCTTCATCAGCCATGCTCCCCGTCAAACTATGTCCGTTGCAGCATGCCGTCAGAGTATGACAAGGCTGTGAATGTCATAAAAACATCAAGGTAAAAACACAAAAGCTAAATATGAATTACACATAAATTAAACATTTAGTGCGCAAAATTGGCCGCCGTCGGAACTGCTCCGACCATAAAAAAACAACGACATAAATCACATATATTGTCAGGAGAATGATAGTGCGCACACCTAAACTCAAAGCCATCAGCCTGGCTGTGGCTGCCACACTCAGCACAGCAACCCAGGCAGACACCTTGCCATCCACTCAGCTACAGGACGTAGAAGTGCTGTCGGTAGTGGGTAAGCGCGTCAGCTACGCCAACAACAGTACCGATGCCAACATGCAGCACTTGCAAGCGCCTATTGCCAATGTGTTGGATTTGGTCAACAACCTGCCCGGCGTCAACATTGGCCAGGGAGATGCATTTGGCAGTGATGATTACACCACCACCATTAGTATGCGTGGCTTTGTTATTGACCGCGCCGATCAGCAGCTGGGTATTACGATAGACGGCGTACCCAATGGTGGCTCAGCCTATGCCGGTGGCAGCAAAGCCAACCGCTATCTGGACAGCGAAAATACCCGCTACGTTGAAGTAGGCCAGGGCGCAGCAGATATTGCTTCAGCGTCGTTAGATGCACTGGGCGGTACGCTAAACTTTGTTTCCGCCAACCCCGATATGCAACGCGGCGCCAAGGTAGGAATATCTAACGGCAGCCACAACGCCCGGCGCTATTATGCCCGTTATGACACCGGTGAAGTGCTTGGCAACACTACAGCCTATTTCAGCTTGTCTGACAGCTACAACAAGCGCTGGATTGGCAGTGGCAGCAACGGCTACAGTGACCGCCTTCACTTTGAAGCGAAAAGCATTAGCGAACTGCAGCGCGCCCGCATCTCAGCACGGCTGTCGTATAACGATGCGCATGAAGATAACTACGACTACCGCTCACTGGAACAGTTTAAGCAAAACCCGCGCTGGGATGGCTTAACCAGTACCTGGACCGGCAACCCGGATATCGATCAGAATTTTGCGGAAGCCTGGTCAACGTTGCGCGAAAACAGCCTGCTGTATGTTAAAGCAGAATTTGCCGTTACTGACACGGTTGAGATGGATGTTACACCTTATCTGCATCTGCAAAATGGTCGCGGTGACTGGTTACCGCCGTACCAGGTTTATGCCACTGACGCCGCAGGCAACCTGATCAGCAAAGGCAATGGGACAACCCGTACGACATTCAATTACGTCGATGCCAACGGCCAGCCAATCCTGGACAGCGACGCCGACACTTCAGCGGTCACCCGCGTTGCATCTTATCGCCATACCCACTATGAAAAACAACGTTTTGGTATAACGGCCAACCTGAACTGGACGTTGGATAATCAGGTCATTCGTGCTGGCGTCTGGCTGGAGCAGCAAGATCGCAGCCAGATCCGTGATTGGCATGCCGTACTTGATCCTAAGGTATATCACTATTTTGATGAAACCCCGTACTGGGTGCAGTTTGACGACGACTATCAACATGACGTTATCAAATTCTACCTGCAGGACACCTTAACCCTGGGCGATTTGCAGCTGGTTTTAGGCGCTCAACAGTACCTGATTAATATAGAACGTACCGACAACTTCAATCCGGCGAACAACGGTAAACTGGACAGCGATTCAGACCTGCTGCCAAGCATTGGCCTGGTATACCGCCTGAACGACAGGTTAGAGCTGTTTGCCGGCTATGCCGAAAACTTTAAAGCCATCCCGGATACCATTTTAAACACGGCTGGTCAGGAGTTTGCTGAGCTGGAGGCGGAAACCGCAGACAATTTCGACCTGGGCTTACGTTACTTTGGTGACAGCCTTAATCTGTCGGCCACCTACTATAACGTTAAGTTTAACAACCGCATTACACTGCTGGCTTATGAAGAAATTGGCGATTTACCCGATTACCTTACAGAGCTCGATGGTACCTTTGTCAACGTTGGTGGTGTGAAATCTGACGGTATCGAAGCCAGTCTGGAATGGCGCTTTGCGCCAAACTTTAGCCTGACGTCGTCACTTACCCTCAACAACGCTGAGTACAGCGAAACCATTAATGGCTATCGTGCCGGCGATAAAGTCGCCGCCATACCGGAACAGATGCTGGTTGCCGCGCTAAATTACAATGACGGCAGCTACCGCGCCGGTATTAGCGGTAAATTCACAGCAGATTACTATGGTGCAGCGAAACGCGCAGAGATCAATGGTGCTAACGTTTGGAACCGTGACAGCATTCCGTCCTCGACTATCTGGAATGCCTATTTCGGTTACCGCCATCAGGTGGCAACTAGTGATATGTTCCGCTTTGTTGACTTGGCGCTGACGTTAAACAACGTTACCGACCAAAGCTACATTACCGGTGGTCAGGAAGGCGCGTACTTGCTGGGCGCTGAGCGCACAGCCAGCTTTACCGTTAGCCTGGGGTTCTAAGGCAATAAAAAACCCGCTTTGGGGTTAACCTTAGCGGGTTCTTCGAAGATGGCGGACGCAGGAGGATGGATGGCGGCTTTCCTGCCGCCCTGCCCTGCGGGCCAGCTGACGCTGCGCCAATTTGCTCCCGGCAAATTGGTCGAACCTACGGAGCTTCTCACCCGCCTGCGTCTAAGCTGCGTATAGCACGCAATAAAAAACCCGCTTTGGTGTTAACCTTAGCGGGTTCTTCGAAGATGGCGGACGCAGGAGGATTCGAACCTCCGACCGCTCGGTTCGTAGCCGAGTACTCTATCCAGCTGAGCTATGCGTCCGGGGTGTAACATTTTGTGGCATATATTTTTTAATGCACCTTGCCAGGTGCGCCCTTATCAGATGGCGGACGCAGGAGGATTCGAACCTCCGACCGCTCGGTTCGTAGCCGAGTACTCTATCCAGCTGAGCTATGCGTCCGGTCTAATAAAAAATGGCGGAGAAAGAGGGATTCGAACCCTCGATAGAGTTTCCCCTATACACCCTTAGCAGGGGTGCGCCTTCAGCCACTCGGCCATTTCTCCGCGCTGTGTTGCGGCGTGTATATTAATGTCTCAGGAAAATAAGTCAAACAATTTTTAGAACTGAAAAGTGCGTTTGCCGACCTTTTAAGCAATTCGTCGAAATAACGTCATAAAACGTATAAAAACGACACAATTGGCCAGCAAGCCATAGGAAAAGCGCGAGAATTAGTCGTCTTCACCATAAGTTGTATCGGCTGAGCCTTTCTCAGCCTGGATCCGCATATAAATTTCTTCGCGGTGCACTGACACTTCTTTTGGCGCATTTACACCAATACGTACCTGGTTACCTTTAACACCCAGCACCGTTACCGTCACTTCATCACCGATCATCAGTGTCTCACCAACACGACGAGTAAGAATTAGCATTCGTTTGCTCCTTGTTCCTTTAATCCAGCGCCACTCACACCGGTATACACTAAAGCGCCGTATCATAACTCAGCTACTTAGCTGATTAAAAGTCAGGCGTTTAAATAAATAACGTTAATTGTCAGCAATTTTGCTGCGAAACGCCAATATTGTATCAATCTGCCAGCCGGCTGTGGCAAATACGCGATATTTACCCGCGGCGATACGGCAAGCCGCCCATGCCATCCTTACGCAATGCCAGGGCAACACGATCAGCAAAGAAGGGCATAATGCCCTTCTAAGTTTGATTTAAGCAGTTTAGCTTAATTTCGCGCTGATATAGCGTTGAGCCTCAATTAACAGCTCTGGCAAAGCGGCAACATCAGAGCCTCCTGCCTGCGCCATATCAGGGCGGCCACCGCCTTTACCCCCCAGTTTTTCGGCGGCCCAACCTACTAGCTGGCCCGCATGTACCTTAGCGGTTAAATCCGCGGTGACACCGGCAATCAGACTAATTTTGTCGTCATTAACGGTGGCCAGCAAAATCACCCCTGAACTGAGTTTGTTTTTCAACTCGTCCAACATAGTGCGCAGTGCCTTAGGCTCGGTGGCTGGCAACTGCGTCACCAACACCGTTGCACCGGCTACCTGCTGTGCCTGCTCCAGCAAAGAGGCCCCGGCCTGACTGGCCAGTTTGGCCTTTAACTGTTCAATGTCTTTTTCCAGCTGCTTACTGCGCTCCAGCGTCTGCTGCACCCGCTCGGCTATCGACAACACATCGCCTTTTACTGCGCTGGCTACGCTTTGAGCCTGTTGTTCCAACTGCTGGATATAACTGACAGCACCTGCACCACTAACGGCTTCAATACGACGTACCCCTGAGGCTATGCCGCCTTCAGAGACGATTTTAAACAGACCAATATCGCCGGTGCGGCTAACGTGGGTTCCGCCACACAGCTCGATAGAAAAGTCCCCCATCGACAGCACCCGCACTTCGTCGTCATATTTCTCGCCAAACAGCGCCATGGCGCCGGCGGCTTTGGCTTGTTCAATCGGCATCAATCGGGTTTGCAGCGCCGTGTTTAGCTGGATTTGCTCGTTCACCAGCCGTTCAATCTGGCGCAGCTCTTCGGGTTTTACCGCTTCAAAGTGGCTAAAGTCAAAGCGTAACCGCTCCGGGCCAACCAAAGAGCCTTTTTGCGTAACATGCTCACCAAGCAGCTTCCGTAAAGCCGCGTGCAGCAAGTGGGTAGCAGAGTGATTTTGTTTGATAGCACTGCGACGGGCGCTGTCAATACGGGCGTCCACTTTGTCACCCAGCTTTAGCTGGCCGGTTAAGCGGCCTTTGTGCGCAAAGGCTTTAGCCAGCTTTACCGTATCGTCGACGCTAAACACAGCACCACTACTTAATGTCAGTGTGCCGCTATCGCCTATCTGGCCACCAGACTCAGCATAAAACGGCGTCTGATCCAGAATAATCAGTGCCTCAGCCCCGTCGTCTAATGTCGTCACAGCCTGGCCCTGCTGCAGTATTTCAACCACAGTAGCGTTACCAAACTCCTGCTCGTAGCCGGTAAAAGTGGTGTGCTGGCTTGACGTTAACTGGGCATTGTAGTCAGTGCCAAAGTTTGATGCCTGCTGCGCGCGTTTGCGCTGCTCTGCCATAGCAGCATCAAAACCGGCCTGATCGATACTAAAGCCTCTTTCACGGGCCACGTCATTGGTTAAATCGACCGGGAAGCCATAAGTGTCGTACAGCTTAAACACCAGCTCACCAGGCAGTTCACTACCGGTTAACGCCGCCAGCGCCTCTTCCAGGATCACCAGACCCCGCTCTAACGTTTTGCCAAACTGTTCTTCTTCCAGTTTCAGTATTTTTTCGACCACGGCTTGTTTTTCTGCCAGCTCCGGATAAGCCTCGCCCATCTGCGCTACTAAGGCGGCAACCAGCTTATAGAAGAAAGCGCCTTTGGCACCTAACTTATTACCGTGGCGCACGGCACGGCGCACGATGCGACGCAGCACATAACCACGGCCTTCGTTTGACGGTTGCACGCCATCAACAATTAAGAAGGCGCAGCTACGAATATGGTCGGCCACCACTCTAAGGGATTTATCGGTTAAATCGGTTGCGCCGGTAGCGTCAGCGGCGGCTTTGATTAGCGCCACAAAGGTATCAATTTCATAGTTACTGTGCACATGCTGCAAAATAGCCGCAATACGCTCCAGCCCCATGCCGGTATCAACGCTGGGCTTGGGCAGAGCTTCCATCCGGCCGTCGCTGTGGCGGTTAAACTGCATAAACACAATGTTCCAGATCTCGATATAGCGGTCGCCATCTTCTTCCGGCGAGCCCGGCGGGCCACCCCAGATGTGTTCGCCGTGATCATAGAAAATCTCGGTACAAGGACCGCAAGGGCCGGTATCGCCCATAGCCCAGAAGTTATCGGACGCATAAGGTGCGCCCTTGTTGTCGCCAATACGGATAATACGCTCAGCCGGCACGCCAATTTGTTTTAACCAGATATCGTAAGCTTCGTCATCGGTCTCATACACTGTTACCCACAATTTTTGTTTTGGCAGTTTCACCACCTCGGTCAAAAACTCCCAGGCGTAAGCGATGGCATCCTGTTTAAAATAATCACCGAAGCTGAAATTACCCAGCATTTCAAAAAACGTGTGATGACGCGCGGTATAGCCAACGTTTTCTAAATCATTATGCTTACCACCGGCACGCACACAGCGCTGCGCCGACACCGCGCGGCTGTAGCTGCGCGGGTCCTGACCGAGAAAAACGTCTTTAAATTGCACCATACCAGCGTTAGTAAATAATAAGGTGGCATCATTACCCGGGATCAGCGAACTGCTGGCCACCACTTGGTGCTGCTTGCTGGCAAAGAAATCTAAAAAGGCGCGCCTGATACTGGCCGATGTCATAGTCATGCAATAATCCTGTCCGCTTTGGGTTTTACTCTGTGAAATTAATCGCAAATTGAATTTGTTCATTGTTAAAGCCGCGGCGTTGCAAATACGCCATCCGCTTTAGCTTTTCTTTATATTCTGTTGCAATGCTGTCGCCGTACTTTTTTTGATACTGCTGCAACGCCAGCGCAAACCAGTCTATCTGAAGTTCAGCGGCACAGTTAAGCACCTGCTGCTGACTGATCTTCTGCTGTCGGCATTGCTGCATAATGTAACTTAAGCCATAGCCTTTATTTGCTCTGCTACGCAGCAACATCTGCAGGTAACGTTGCTCATTAAGGTAGTTTTCTGCTTTGCACCAGGCCATTACCCGGGCAATATCCGCCTCGCTACCGCCCTGGCGCGTTAAACGCTGGCTGAGCTCAGCCTCGCTGTAATCGCGCCGGCTTAACCAGTTTAGCGCCATTCGTTTTAAATCAGTAAGCTCCGCCATGGCTAAACTTCCAGCACGCCCTCGTCTGTAGTGTTAACCTGCAAGGCAAAAAAGTCATTAAACGATAAAAAGAACGCTATATGTAGCAGCGGTATCACCACAATTAAGCCAATAAAGAACGTTGGCATGGTAAGCATTATCAGCACCAGACTCAAGAGGCTGTACAAGGTCAGCGAGCTTATATTACGCCAGCACGCCACCAGGCTGGCCTGCATCACCACCAGCACACTGTGTTGTTGCAGAAAATACGCCACCGCAACGGTATAGGCAAACGCCATCTTGGTTAAGGTAAACCAGGCGGCAAACAGCAGCGCCAGCGGCATACTAAAACTGTGGCTTTCTGCTTGTTCAAGCATCAAAGCATACATATACACCAGCGGCAAGGAGGCGACTAATTCTGCCAGCGCTAAGCGGATAAACACCCGCCGGTACTGCGCCTCTTTAAACACCTGATACAAACCGCTAACGCTGATGGCGTGACCTTGCTGTGCTGCTACCACCATTTTATAAATACCCGCCGTAAGAAACGGCATCAGCAATGCAACAATAAAACTGCTAAGCGGCGGCAGTAACATGCTCAGCAACAGGAAGCCCAACATATGCAGATAGCTTAGCAACCACACTACAGGTGCCTGCATAAACAGCGCCCAGGCCTGTTTAAGCCAGCCAATAGCGGCAAGCGCCGGCGCACGCCGGATAATAAGTTTTAATTGAAACGGCTTGTTCACAAAGTCTCCACGGTGATAACAGATGCCGGCACTGGCCGGCGCTGTAGAAGGCAGTGGCTAATGATACTGTATATCAGCGCAAATTAAGAGTGGCACGCTAAAAAGCCGGTGCGCCCTCGTCAGGGCTGCATCGTAATTTCGGCCAGCAATGCACGTCCAGCCGGGTCTTGTTGCAGCTGCCAGTGAATAAAACGGGCATCGACATTTACAGTGCGGCTAAAATCCGCATCATAGTACCAGTCTGCCAGCAAACTCTGCTGCACACCGCCATATAAGATGCCCACCAGTTCTCCCGCCATATTAAACGTGACGGCGCCACTGTAATGGCTGTCGGTATCGGTGGTGGTTAAAAAGTTTACTGCTGTGTTGCCCGTTGCTGCAGCGGTGGCGCTGTCAGGCTTGGCCGTTGCACCCTGCCTGCGCAAATAACTGTGTAAGCTGCTAAACGGCTGATACCACACCGCATCCATCGGTTGATAACCACTAACCCGTCCCAGGCTGAACCTTAAAGTGCCATTGGCTTCTGCGTACATTTGCTTGCCTTGGGCCTCGTGATAAGCCAGTAGCACCTCCATCACTGCCGCCCGGGCCGCAGATAGCTGCACCTGCAAATTGCTTCGCTCAGCGGCCAGTTGCTCAGTGGTTTGCTGCATCGCAACGGTGAAGTTCAGCAACGGATCCGTGCTTTGTTCAAACTGCTGCGCGCTGCGCTGTAACCACAATGCCCGCTGGGCTTCGTCGCGCAGACCCGTGCCGCGGTATATTGCTGACAGTTTATGCCGCACTATTTCGCGGTTAAAGCCGTCATTGAGGGCGAAATACTGGTCTAAAGCCGCAAGGCGCAGCCGGGCCGGTAGCTGTGAGTATTGCCAGAGAAAATGCAACGCCAGCTCCATATCTACCCGGGGGTCGAACTGGTCGTCCAGGCCGCTAAGCTGTTGCTGCAATATTGCAACGGCATCATGTCGCTGCGGTTCAGGCAACCGTGCCGTTTCATAAAGCTGGCGGGCCAGCGCCGGTAAACGTGCATATTGAAAATACTGCAGTGCCAGATCGCGTAGTTGCATATCTTGCTGCCGGCTTAGCAGTTGCTGCAGTTTCGTCAACACAGGGCCATATAACTGTTGGCGCACCGGGCTGGCATTAATCCACTGTAACAACGCTTGCTCACGCTGCTGCCTGACCGCCAGCATATTACTTTGCTGATAATGGCTTAACATGGCTTGCTGACGCTGCGCCTGTTGCTGCAATTGCATCAGGCTGCTGTGATAACGTTGTGCCGCCTCACTGCCCGCAGGTGCCAACTGCTGTAACAACTGTATCAGCTGTTGCAGGTACTGATCGGAACGTGGATAGCAGTGTTCAAACTGAAAACGCAGCTCTGCCGCACTACGATAACGATAACTGCGCCCGGCAAAGCCCGGCGTTAGTAATAATTGTTGCTCGGTTACCCCTTGGGCTGACAACGCAACAAAAGCCCCGGAATATGGCAAGTTAGTGTCGTGGTAATCGGCTGCCTGCCCTGTAGCATTTACATAAGCCCGCAGCACAGCATAGTTAGCGCCATAACGTGGCCAGCTGTGTGCTAAGCTGTCTTCGCTTTGTGACGGCAGGTAAGCCAGGCGCACATCTTGCAGCCTTTTATAGCGAATTAGCTGATATTCCAGGCCGTCGTGCAGGCTTTTTAGTTTGCAACGGTCGTCCGCCTGGCGCTGGCATTGTGATATCAGTTGCTGCTGCAGCTGTTGTAGTTTGCCAGCGCGTGCCAGCGGCTCAGCGATGCCGCTCAGTTCGCGGTGTAACCGCAGTGACACATCTTCAGTCTGCTGTAACACCTCCAGCGTTAAACCCGGAAGTGGTAGCTCGGCCGGGCCGGAAAAGCCCGTCTTTGCCTGGTCAGGCAGCCAGGCCGCTATACAGTCTGAGCTGGTGATCAACAAGCCCGAGCCGGAAATAAAGGCACCACTGCACTGGCCAACACGTGCCACTGCCGCCGTAATGGCCGTCAGTGGCAGTGCCGTGTTTTGCTCTGCCGCTGTCAGCCCCAGTTGTGTCAGCAGCGGCCCTGCAGTGTTTAACTGTTGCGCTTGCCAGAACCCCTCTTGCGAGACAGCCGGCACGCTAAACAGCACACTAAACAGCACAACACAACGATATATTCTTTTCATAACAGCACATCGGTCACGGATAACGCGCAGACGCTATCACATTCAGCCGCCTACGCCTGTCGAGTTGCGGCAAAGTGCGAAAATATGCGTTAACTTACTGCAGGCTCAGACAATAAACAAAAGCGCAGCCAGAGCTTGATCTCTGCCACTATCGCCGCATAATACAGCCTCTGGGTAGTTTGGGGGTAACATGGAAAATTTTCTTGAAAAACTGATGTATTCGTCTCGCTGGATCATGGCACCAATTTACCTTGGTCTGAGCCTGGCGCTTATTGCGCTGGGTATTAAGTTTTTTCAGGAAGTCTTTCATATCCTGCCTATTATTTTAAGCATGAAGGAAGTTGAACTGATCCTGGTGGTATTGTCGCTGATTGACATTGCCCTGGTTGGCGGCTTGATCGTAATGGTGATGTTTTCCGGTTACGAAAACTTCGTCTCACGGCTGGACCTGGAAGGCAACGACGACAAGCTCAGCTGGCTGGGTAAACTGGACTCCGGTTCTTTAAAAAATAAAGTCGCCGCCTCCATCGTGGCGATATCTTCCATTCATTTGCTGAAAGTCTTTATGAACACCGAAACGATAGCCAATGACAAAATTATGTGGTACCTGCTAATGCACATTACTTTTGTTTTATCGGCGTTTGCCATGGGTTATCTTGATAAAGTGCTGCGCAAATAAGGCCACTGTATCTGCCGCTGCAGCTGTGCCAACAGGAGGCATGGTAATGCTATCGCACTCTACTCGTCGCTACTGGCAACTGGCGCTGCTATTGTTGTGCTTTTGTAGTTTCCCACTGCTGGCACTGGCACAGCATGGCACCCCTTTGCTGAGCAATTTTAAACCGAAAGACTACAACGGTGGCACCCAGAATTGGGCCATTTTGCAAGACCCACGCGGCCTGCTATACGTGGGTAACAATGTTGGCATACTGGAATATGATGGCGCCAGCTGGCGTATGATCCCAACGCGGAACAAGGCCGTGGTACGCTCGCTGGCACTGGCACCAGATGGCCGCATCTATGTCGGCTCAAAAGGCGAAATCGGTTACCTGGATACCACAGATCCGGCAGGCAGCCGTTATGTATCTTTGTTAGAGCGCATTCCCGCTGATTACCATAACTTTCAGGACGTGCGGCAAACCTTCGCCAGCGCAGAGGGTGCCTATTTTATCAGCCGTGATTACATCTTTTGGGTCGGCCAGGAACAGGTCAATGTCTGGCGCACCAACAGTGCCTTTCATAAAGCGTTCTGGCTGAATAACCGCCTGATAGTGCGTGAAGAGGGCACAGGTCTGCTGGAGCTGAAAAACGGGGCCTTTAGTTTAGTGCCCGGCTCAGAACAGTTTGCCAGCACCAGTGTGTTTTTGCTGGAACAGTTTGATCAGCAGCGGTTGCTGGCCGGCAGCCGTGAAGGAAAACTGTTTTTACTCGACAGCCATGGCAGTAAACCGTGGCAAACCGACATTGATCATCAGCTATCACGCGCCATGCTATACACTGGCCTAAAACTGCACAACGGCGACTTTGCCCTTGGCAGTACGCAGGATGGCTTATTTATTTTGCAACCTGACGGCCAGCTGAAAAGCCATATTAATATCCAACATGGTCTGGTAGACCAAAATGTCAGAGCGATTTTTCAGGACCATCAACAAGGTTTATGGTTAGCGCTGGATCATGGCTTAAGCCGGATTGACCTGTCTGCCGCTATCTCTTATTACAATGATGCCAGCGGTTTGCACGGCAATGTGCTGGCACTGTATCAGCATCAGGACACGCTGTACGCCGGTACCAGCCTGGGGTTGTTTTTTAAAAACCGGCAGAACCGGTTTGAAGCCATTAGCGAAGTACAAAAGCAAACCTGGGACTTTATCCGTTTTGAGCAGCAACTGTTAATCGCCAACAGCAATGGCGTCTATGGCTTACAACAGCGGCAACTGCGCTTGCTGCGGCCATCAGAGCTGGCCAGTAAAGTGTTGTATCAATCTGTGCAGGACCCACAGCGGGTGTTTATCGGCTTGCAAGACGGTTTAGCCAGCATGCGTTTTAGCCAGGGGCAATGGCATGACGAAGGCAGAGTACCCGGTGTTAGCGGCAATCTGAACAGCATCCTGGAAACCGAAGATGGCGACTTATGGCTGGGCACCCTGGCCCATGGCGTCTACCGCCTGCAACTGCCCAAGCACTGGCAGGGCGGCAACTCAGTGCCGTTACCGGTAAAACGTTTTAGCAAACAGCAAGGCTTACCCAGTAATAATCGCAATACGGTATTTTGGTACAAACAACAATTGTTAATTGCTACGGTTGGCGGCTTTTACGCTTTTGACGCGGCCAGGCAGCAGTTTGTCCTGCACCAGCAACTGGCACAGGCCTTCAGCGGCAGTCAGCCCTGGGTGCGCTATCCGCACACCGATCAGCATAATAATATCTGGTTACTCACCTGGGACAACGATACCGGCGCCCGTCAGGCCGGGGTATTATATGCCGACAACACAGGACAATATCGCTGGCAGGCATCGGCATTAGCACCGCTGCAGGATATCCCGCTGGACACCCTGCTGATAGATAAACAGCATGTGGTGTGGTTTGGCGGGGCTGAGGGTATCTTTCGTTTTGCGGTAAATGAACATCGTCAGCTGGCCCCCAAGCAACCGCTGCTGCGCCGGCTCAGAGCCCTTGATGGTGAGGTGTTCTACAATGGCGGACAGCTGCCGGCACAACTTAAACTTGATGCTGTCAACACCGCACTCAGATTTGACTATGCCAGTCCGAATTTCAGCCATTTATTTCCGGCGCAATATCAGGTCAAGTTACACGGGCATGATCAGCAATGGTCACCGTGGAGCAGCGAACTGTACCGCGATTACACTAACCTGCCCGGCGGTGATTATCAGTTTATGGTGCGCAGCCGTGACCATCAGGGCAACTTGCAGCTGTCAGCACCTTTGAATATCCGCCTGCCAGCGCCCTGGTATGCCAGCACCCTGGCCTGGCTGGTGTATAGCGTACTGGCTTTGCTGTTAATGTATCTGTTGCTGAAATGGCGCACCTACCACTTGCTGCAGGATAAACAACAGCTTACTGCGCTGATAGAACAACGCACCGCGCATTTACAGCACACCATGCAGCAGTTGCAAGATGCCAAGTCCACTGCGGAGTCGGCAACCCAGGCAAAAAGTGAGTTTCTGGCCAATATGAGCCACGAGCTACGCACGCCACTAAATGCGGTGTTGGGTTTTGCTGACCTGGCACAGCACAGCCAGGACTTTGCTACCCAACAAAACTACCTGACGAAAATCCGCGCCTCTGGCCGTATTTTGCTGAGTATTATCAATGACATTCTCGATTTCTCTAAGATAGAAGCCGGCAAACTGGAATTGGAACAAGCCGCCTTTAACCTGCAAGATACCCTGACGCAGGTTACCGATCTGTTTAGTGCGCAGCTGGCACAAAAACAGTTGGGCTTTAAGTTAACACTGAGTGAACCCCTACCCGCTATGTTATGCGGCGATGCCCTGCGCCTGTCGCAGGTGCTAATCAATCTGCTAAGCAACGCGATAAAGTTTACCGAGCAGGGGCAGATAACACTGCAAATAGACAGTCTGTGCCAGGCAAATACGTGCCGCTTACGCTTTGCCGTCAGTGACACTGGCATTGGCATCAGTGCGGCGCAGCAACAGCAATTGTTTGTCGCCTTTAGCCAGGCCGATAGCTCAATCAGTCGTAAATATGGTGGTACCGGGCTGGGGCTGACCATTTGTCAGCGCCTGGTACAATTGATGGGCGGCCAGCTTGAATTGCAAAGCGAGCCCGGCGTGGGTAGCTGTTTTAGCTTTACACTAAGCTTCCCCCTGGTGGCTGCAAAGGCCGGGCCCACAGCAGCAGTCAGCGCAGAACCGCTGCCGCAACAGGGTAGCGGCCAGACAATCCTGCTGGTCGAGGATAATTACTTTAACCAGACGCTGGCGGTCATTTTGCTGCAAAAGCTGGGCTACCAGGTGGTGACTGTCAGCAGTGGTGAGCAGGCACTGGCCACACTGGCGCAGCGCTCAGTGTCACTGATCCTGATGGATATAGAGCTACCGGGTGTTGATGGCTACGCCTGCACCCGGCAATTGCGCCAGCAACCGCCGTTGGCAACGCTGCCGGTAATTGCGATGACAGCGCATAACACCGACACTATTCGCCAACGCTGCCTGGCTGCCGGCATGAACGATGTGCTGACTAAACCTATTACCGCAGCTGAGCTGGCCGCCAAGCTGGCTTACTGGTTAACACAGCACTAATTTAATCAGGCTGCTTCAGCGTAGCCTGATCGTCCGCGCAGTAAAAACGATTAGGCAGATGCTGGTTTACTTGCATAAAGTGGCTCAGCTGAAGTTGCTGGTACCAGTTGTCCAGTATCACACTGAGCAAGGCTTTATCAAAGCTGCGCTGTAATACCGGATCCCGAAACGCCGCCCGGTATAAGGTCGAGCTGAACAGCTCATGCATGGTCACTGCCGCGGGCTGGGCAGCATTTTGCTGATGAAAGGTAAAGATATTACGGTCCAGCACTATCGCCTGAGCGCGGCCAAACAGCAACATATCCACTTGCGCCCGCTGGTCAACCGTCTCCTGGTAAGCCAAATTTTGCGCCACCGCGTCGCGGTAATCCGCCCCTAATACCTTAGTCGCGCCCTGAAAAGCGATAACGCTTTTGTCCGCCAGATCAGCCGGATGCTGCAGCGTCAGCTCATCTTGACTACGGCTGACTACCACATTCTGGTAGCGAATATAGGGCTGAGAAAAAAACAGACCAGGCTCATCCGGCAGGTTAGGCTGCAAACTGGCAATATCACCATTACCACTTTCAAGTAAAGCGCGAATGCGGGCGTTAGGCACAAAGATAAACACCGCCTCATGGCCCATGCGCCGCACTACTTCACGCAGCAGTTCAATTTCATAGCCACTGACGGTTTCCAGCCGGATATAAGGCGGCTTATTTTGCCCTACCAACACGTTAAGCGGTGCTGACAGCGCCTGGGTACAAGCCAATAAGCCAAGACACAATAAAAGCCATTTCGCCATCGGGCACTCCTGCCACATTTTTACTTAAGTCTAGCTGGTTTTACCTGACTCTGTCGGCCAAATGCAAGCTATTTGCTATAGCAGGAACAACAGAGCCTGATGCATAACAACTACTTAAGCTAAAAACCAGGCTAGCGTAAATTCGGCGCCAGCCAGCTTTCGGCTTCGGCTTTGCTCCAGCCTTTTTTCGCCGCGTAGTCAGTTAGCTGGTCCTCGCCTATTTTACTGACGGCAAAATACTTGCTGTCCGGGTGGCCAAAGTACCAGCCGCTCACCGCTGCGCCCGGCCACATGGCGTAGCTTTCGGTCAGCGTAATGCCCGTTTGTGCTTCCACATCTAAAAGCTGCCACAAGGTGCCTTTTTCGGTATGCTCCGGGCAGGCCGGATAGCCCGGTGCTGGTCGTATGCCCTGATACAGCTCACGAATAAGCTGCTCATTATCCAGGCTTTCATCGCTGGCATAACCCCAATACTCGCGGCGCACTTTCAAATGCAGGTATTCAGCTAAGGCTTCGGCCAAACGGTCAGCCAGCGCTTTTACCATAATGCTGTTGTAATCATCATGCTCGGCGGCAAACTTAGCGGCAAATTCATCAGCGCCAAAACCGGTGCTGACAGCAAAACCGCCGATATAATCTTTAACGCCGCTGTCCACCGGCGCGATAAAATCGGCCAGGCTGCAATTGGGCGCATTGTTTCTAAGCTGCAGCTGCTGGCGCAGGTTATACAGCCGGGCTTTTTCTACTGTGCGGCTCTCGTCGGTGTAAACAATAATATCTTCGCCGTCACTATTGGCCGGGAACAGACCAAACACCGCTTTGCCTTTAACATGGCCTTGGTTAATCATGGTATCGAGCATCGCATTGGCATCTTTAAACAGCTTACGCGCCTCTATACCCACTTCAGCGTGGTTTAAAATGGCCGGGTACTTGCCGGATAACTGCCAGGTTAAGAAAAACGGTGTCCAGTCGATGTAATCGCGCAGAATGTTGAGATCAACTTCCTGCCATAAGTGCACGCCCGGCTGCTTCGGTGCCGGCGCCACTTTGCTTAGATCAAGCTGAAATTTATTCGCTTTCGCCTGCGCAAAACTAAGCAGCTTTTCACCGGGCCGGCTACGCGCATGCTGCTCACGCGCGACCACGTATTCCTGTTTAATCCGCGCTAAATAGTCGGCCTTGCTGTCTTTACCAATTAACGCCTGCACCACCGACACACTGCGCGAGGCATTGGGCACATAGACCACGCCATGCTGATAATGCGGCTCAATTTTCACTGCGGTATGGGCTTTAGAGGTAGTGGCACCGCCAATCAGCAGCGGCTGAGTAAAGCCTAAGCGCGTCATTTCTTTGGCCACGTGCACCATTTCATCCAGCGATGGCGTAATCAGGCCGGATAAGCCGATAACATCGACATTTTGCTCTTTGGCCACGCGCAGCAATTCCGCGCAAGGCACCATCACGCCCAAATCAATCACTTCAAAGTTATTGCACTGCAGCACCACACCGACGATATTTTTGCCGATATCGTGCACATCGCCTTTAACGGTCGCCAACAGCACCTTGCCCTGCGCCTGGCCGCCTTCTTTTTCCTGCTCGATAAAGGGCTGCAAATAGGCGACGGCTTTTTTCATTACCCGCGCCGATTTCACCACTTGTGGCAAAAACATCTTGCCTTCACCGAATAAATCACCGACCACGTTCATGCCGTCCATCAACGGGCCTTCAATCACGTGCAGCGGTTTTTCTGCTTGTTGCCGCGCCTCTTCCGTGTCGATATCAATAAAGTCGGTAATGCCTTTAACCAGCGCATGTTCGAGCCGCTTATTTACCGGCAGGCTGCGCCAGGCGTCATCCTGCTTTTCAGCCACACTGCCATCACCTTTAAATTGGGCGGCAATCTCCAGCAAGCGCTCGGTGGCATCCTCTCGCCGGTTTAAAATCACATCCTCGACCCGCTCTTTTAAAAGCTCAGGGATATCGTCGTACACGGTAAGCTGGCCGGCGTTAACAATACCCATATCCATGCCCGCGGCAATGGCATGGTATAAAAACACCGAGTGAATGGCTTCGCGCACCGCGTCATTGCCACGAAACGAGAACGATACGTTAGATACACCGCCGGAGACTTTGGCGTAAGGGCACAGCCGTTTGATCTCGCGGGTGGCTTCAATAAAATCAACCGCATAGTTGTTGTGCTCTTCAATGCCGGTAGCGACAGCAAAGATATTCGGGTCAAAAATAATGTCTTCTGGCGGAAAGCCGATTTGCTCAGTCAGGATGTGATAAGCGCGCTGGCATATTTCGACCTTACGCGCTTTGGTATCGGCCTGGCCCTGTTCGTCAAACGCCATCACGACAACTGCCGCACCATAACGGCGCAGTAAACGTGCCTGCTGTAAAAACGGTGCCTCGCCCTCTTTAAGCGAAATAGAGTTCACCACCGCCTTGCCCTGAATGCACTTAAGCGCGGCTTCAATCACCTCCCACTTCGACGAGTCGACCATAATTGGCACCCGTGAAATATCCGGCTCTGAGGCTAACAGCTGCAGATAACGCACCATGGCAGCCTTGCTGTCGAGCATCGCCTCGTCCATATTGATATCGATAATCTGGGCGCCGTTTTCGACTTGCTGCCGCGCCACATCCAGCGCCGCTTCAAAATCACCGTTTAAGATCAGTTTTTTAAACTTTGCCGAGCCGGTAACATTCGTCCGCTCGCCAACATTAATAAATCGGGCCTGTTGCTGCATTACCACTCCAGAGAAAAGGCTTCAAGGCCGGCTAAATGAAAACTATGGCTGGGCGCTTTCGGCTGCCGTGGTGGCGCATCTTTTACCGCATCAAAGATGGCTTTAATATGCTCAGGCGTAGTGCCGCAGCAGCCGCCAACAATATTTAAAAAGCCTTGTCTGGCCCAATCAGCAATCTCGGCAGCCATCTCAGTGGCGCCTAAATCATATTCACCGAATTCATTTGGCAAGCCGGCATTGGGGTGCACCGACACATAAGCTTCAGACACGCCAGACAGGGTTTCGACATAAGGCCGCAGTAAATCCGGGCCTAAGGCGCAATTCAGGCCAAAACACACCGGCTCAACATGGGCCAGGCTGTGATAAAACGCCTCTGTAGTCTGGCCCGACAAGGTACGGCCGGACGCATCGGTAATGGTGCCTGAGATCATCACCGGCAGCGTAAAGCCTACCTCATCAAATACCTTAAGCACGGCAAAGGCGGCGGCTTTGGCATTTAGCGTATCAAAGATGGTTTCCAGCATAATAATGTCGGCGCCGCCTGCAATTAAGGCGTGGGTCGACTCGGTATAAGCTGCTACCAGCTCATCAAAGCTGACATTACGAAAGCCCGGATCGTTAACATCCGGTGAGATTGACGCGGTGCGGTTAGTGGGCCCCAGCACGCCGGCGACAAAGCGCGGTTTGTGCGGTTCAAGCTTGGTGACCTCATCACAGACTTTACGCGCCAGCGCGGCCGCTTCGCGGTTAATCCGCGCCGACAGCCCTTCCATCTGATAATCGGCCATGGCAATAGTGGTAGCGTTAAAGCTATTGGTTTCAACAATATCAGCGCCAGCCAGTAAATACTGGCGGTGAATATCGGCTATCAGATCCGGCTGGGTCAGCACCAATAAATCATTATTACCTTTGACATCACAAGGCCAGTTAGCAAACTCGCTGCCGCGATAATCGGCCTCTTCTAAGCGGTGCTGCTGGATCATGGTGCCCATGGCGCCATCGAGAATAAAAATACGCTCAGATAACAACTTACGAAAATGTTCCGGCGTTAGTCTTGCAGTCATATAATGCTCTTTATCATCCGAAGTAGCTTAAGCGCTTTGGCCAATCTGGCTCAGTTCAAACGGCGTGGCCTGATACACATAGTAGTTCAGCCAGTTGCTAAACAGTAAAAACGCATGGCTTTGCCACAGCTTTTGCGGCCCTTGCAGCGGGTCGTTATTGCGGTAATAGTTTTCCGGCACTCTGGGGTTCAGGCCGGCGCTAACATCGCGCTGGTATTCATCATCCAGCGTGGTTAAATCATACTCCGGATGGCCGGTCACAAACACCCGGCTGCCACTGCTGTTTTGCAGCAAATAAGCCCCGGTCACATCGGCCTCGGCCAGAATATGTAAATCATCATGCTGCTGGTATTTTTGCTTCGGCACCTGGGCATAGCGCGAGTGCGGCACTAAAAATTCATCATCAAAGCCGCGCACCAGCGGACACAGCGGCTGGGTCACCTGCTGCCAGTAAACGCCGGACAGTTTCTCACCGCGGATCTCACGCTGCAAGCCATAATACTGATACAGCGCGGCATGCGCTGCCCAGCATAAAAACAAGGTGGAGGTGACGTTATGATCGGCCCAGCGCAAAATATCGCCAAACTGCGCCCAGTAGGTGACATCTTCATAATCGACCAGCCCCAGCGGCGCACCGGTAATAATTAAGCCATCATACTTTTGCTGCTGCACTTCAGAAAAATAGCGGTAAAAGCAGTTTAAATGACTCGGCGGCGTGTTCTTACTGACATGATCGTCAATGCGCAGCAAATCGACATCCACCTGCAACGGGCTATTGGCCAGCAAACGCAGCAGCTGAATTTCAGTGGCGATTTTATTCGGCATTAAATTTAAAATAGCAATTTTCAGCGGCCGGATATCCTGCGACTGCGCCCGGCTCTCGGTCATCACAAACACATTTTCTGCCGACAGCGCTTCTACCGCCGGCAACTGATCGATCACTTTAATAGGCATAGCCATACCCGGTTAACGTACATAGCGGCTACTTTGCGCAAAAGCCGCGGCAAAGTCAACTTCTATACGTTTAGATGGCCAAATAAAGCAGGTGTAACTGTCAGCCTGGCCATACAGCAGCACTGGCAATTCTGCGCTAAGCAGCTAGGCTTATCGGGCCGCTAATTCAATCAATCATGTTGATATGCCAGAAAAAACCAGCTCCCGCCTGATACAGAATTTCCGTTTTTACCTGCTGCTTAGCCTGTTTAGTACCTTATTCGGTATCCTGGCGCTGGCCTTTATGTGGTATCAGGCTGATAAAGCCTTTGTGCCCACCGCACATCAGCTGTTAAACATGGACATGGCGCGGGAGAATTTAAAAGCCAAATTAGCGCTGGCCGGTAAAGAGGCTATCCCGCCCTGTGCCCAGGTAGCAACCGGTGTGTATTTGCAATCCCTTAATTTTCATTCGGCCAATGATGTACATATCAGTGGTTATATCTGGCAAAAAGTGCCGATAGCGCCCGACTGCCCGGTGCAGGCCAAAGCCGGCTTTTACTTCCCTGAAGCGGTAGAAGGCGCCAATGAACTCCGTAAAAAGTACGAAGATGTGCAAGGCAATGAAACCCTGCATGGCTGGATGTTTGAAACCACCGTACGCCAGCCGTTTGATTACAGTAAGTACCCGCTGGATCATCAAACCGTGTGGCTACGCATTTTATCCAATGACTTTGACGGCCACAGCACATTAGTCCCCGACCTTGTCGCCTACCCCGACACCGGCATTAAAAGCTATTTTGGCCTGGATACCGATATCGTACTGGGTGACTGGTTGATAGACGAAACCTTTTTCGATTTTAAAACCGCCACCTATCACACTAACTTTGGCTACCAGACGGCCACCACTGAGCATACCCCCGAGCTGCATTTTAATGTGGTGCTCAAACGCAAGTTTATTAATGCCTTTGTGGTTAACCTTATTCCTATGTTTACCGTCGCCGCCCTGCTATTTGCCGTGCTAATGACAATAAGCCGCAAACGCAGCACCCTGGCGTTTAATGGTTTTTCTATTATGTCGGTTATCGGCACCATATCGGCGCTGTTTTTTGTGGTGATTTTATCGCACGTAAACACCCGCACGAAGTTTCCGGCGCAGAGCATTGTCTATATCGAGTATTTCTATCTGCTGCTGTATATCGCCATGATCTTAGTGGTGCTGTGCAGCTTTATCTTTAACGCCCCGGTTAACGTGCAGCGCAAACTGGTAATGCATGACTTTATGCTACCCAAGCTAATCTACTGGCCCAGCCTGCTACTGGCGATGGTGGTGATCAGCTATTGGGCGTTGTTTTAACAGCTGCTACTTTGTAGCCATATAACCGCAAATTTCATCGCTGTGTTTATAACCTATACGCTGCTAATAGCTACCTGTGCTTTGTTAGGCGGGTTAACCCGTATTTGTCGCCAACACAAATATAAACTGTACCGATAAGTTGTTGTCAGTTCTAAAAAAGCGGTGTAGTGTTCTGTACATTAAATTTACAAAGACGGGTTGACCCGTGTTTAACTACGGGTCGACCCGCCGAATAAGCGTTATAAACCACAAGGAGAGTTCATTTGAATATCAATGCAACGCTAGTTGGCCAAATTATGTTTGTATTTGTGCTGGTTGTAGGCGCATTAAGCTATTACCTCGGTCGCCGTAAAACGCAAACGCCGGTTTTGGCGGGTTTACTTGGCGTGGTGCTATGTATTATTCCACCATTTGCGCTGGTTTATCTGGTGGTATTAGTACTTAAAAAAGACGTAGGCTCAACATCGGCGGAAGTAAGTGGGTAAAGTGGTTTATAACAATGCCAGTCACGGCGACGCCTTTTCCGCTGCGGCTTTGCCTTCACTACAAAGCCGCGCACGCTGGCGGCGTTAGCGAGCAGGTATATGCGTAGGATTTGGATGGTGGTTTTGTTAATAGGCACTTTGTCAGGATGTGCCAATGTTTCCCGTTTTGAGAAAGACGGTTTGGTTGCCCATGGGGAACCTATTAATGGTGCTTCCGAGACTCTTTACTACACAATATTTATAGAAATTGACAAAGTGGTTGATGATCAAATAATGCAGGCATTTTTGAAACTGACACCAGAGGCAACTCCCATACTATTAGCGGAATTGAATCCCGAGTCAGCCGCCAGGTATTTGCCGCGATTCGTTCCTCCGCCGCAATGGCCAGAGCATTGGAAGAAAAAAGCGGAAGAAGATGAGGCCTATGCGGGAGGTGGTTTCCACATCGTATTTCGAAACGGTCGGTTTATATCTATAGGAATATGCTCGCACTGTTCTGAAGGTCGTGAGTATCCGGTTATCGGAATCCCGGGTGGAAATGCATTTTATTCACTGCCACTGACAAAGCAGCAACTTATAGATGTGTTTGGTTCGCCTAGCCGATTATATAAGGTCAATGAGGTTAGGTATTGACGCTAACACATATGAGCCTTCTCGGAGTCAATAGGTAAAACCGCTCTTCTGGTAGCGTTAGCGGCCAGGCTGTTGTCCATCAGCAAGATAGACTGCTTCATCTGTCATCATGGTTGCCAGGCGATAGCCTGCAACAAACACATATCGGGGCTCTCTTATCTCATGCTCAATGAGCGCCTGCTGATTTCAGCATCCTTGCTGACAGCAGGGGCACCAGACATTCATCGGTTAACCTGTCGCTGGCACTATTCAAGGCGTCGGGCTTAAAGCCAGTTAGTTTCAGGCTCAGCACAGGTGCAAACCATCTTGCTGATGGGTAAATGCGCGGCGACAAGGTGTCTAATCAAGCGCGCTGGCTACGGCAGTGTGCCAGAAGGTGGGTGTTCAGCTTATGGCTAAGGGATACCCAACCATCATTTGAGCATCAGCCATGGTGTTCCAGTTAGACGTTCAGCTCACCTTGCCCCGCGACTTAACCGGCTAAGAAACGTTTCTCATCGAACACCTTCTGGTTTTTCAACATGTAATACACGCAGCGACCGACTTTATGCGCCAGAGCGCTGAGCGCTTTGGCCTTGCTCATGTGCTTTTGAATCGGCACCGTGACGGACAATACGGGTGCGTCGGCGCAATAAATCACGGGCAGCGCGCATTTGTGGCGGATACACATAGGCCAGCGGGAAATTGCCACCGCGAATAAGATGGGCAATCTTATAGGAATCGATGCGGTCATTCTTGGCTTTACCGCCGTGTATCGCGTTGAAAAGTACTTCCTGTCCTTTTCCCTTCGGGCCAGCTAAAGCTGTCCAAATTCTTTCCTGAAGAATTTGTCATATACAGTGCATGGCCAAGAATAAAATCGATACCGTGTTCAGCGCAGAAATCACTGACCCAATACCAGC
This sequence comes from Rheinheimera pleomorphica, assembly GCF_011634895.1. Classification (GTDB taxonomy): domain Bacteria; phylum Pseudomonadota; class Gammaproteobacteria; order Enterobacterales; family Alteromonadaceae; genus Alishewanella; species Alishewanella pleomorphica. The sequence continues at coordinate 304,674 of NZ_SIRR01000005.1, forward strand.
AGTGCATGCATTCAACGCCAACCACGATATTGCCGATGTAAGGTGTTAATAAATTGAGTAGATTTTCTGGCAATGCTTTGATTTCACGGTGTAAGATGGTGTCACCTGCAGCATCCAGAATACAGACGTACAAAGAGCGGGCATGCAAATCAATTCCACAATAGTACGGATGTTGTGTAGTATAAAATTTCATTGGGTCTTCTCCTTTTTGGTTTGGTCGCCTTCCAGCTTAGCCAAATGGCTGGGCTGGGGAGAAGGCTCAATGAGTATCAAGCAAAGCCAGCCGACGCGTACCGCGCAGCTGCTTTGAGCGTTATATCTTAAGGCATCATGTTCAGTGAAAATTTTGTTATTAGTAATTACATATCTTTTTTTCGCAGGTAAGGCATTTGCTGAAGAGCCAAACTGCTCTGAGAATGAAGTTTTTCATGGCTTGATGTTTGAGTTAGCAGTTAACAATTCGCTACGTGACGATATGGTTTTCAGGTTTTGCGTTGGGAAAGATGTAAGTTTTTTAGTTTCTGAGCTATATCAGACAGCCTATGTGTCTGAAGATGGAATAAGGCCAGCGCTGAATTATCATTCCAAAGTTAGGCTCACTAGTGAGACCAAAAGCAAAATTGATGATTTGTATAAAAATGCTTTGCTTAATTCACGGCCTGATAATGTTCGCGGTTTAGATGGGTCAACTTGGTGTTTTCGGCCCAAATCTGGCAATTCGTACACTGAGCTTTGTTACTGGTCACCAATTGAACATCCTGGAAGCGAAAGAGGCCTGAAAGATATTTCTAATTTAGGTATTTATCTGTTTGATATATCTGGATTACAAGAATACGGAGGAGTATTTCAGTAATGATGAACACTCTATATAACAAGTTACTTAATTTCGTTCCAGCCACAAACAGCGTGGCCTCCACGGGACTGCCTACGCTGCGCTGCGGCAGCCCATTAGCAACGCGTTAGGCAACAATATGGATTTCGTGGCAACAAAAAATTTTGTAATTAGCTTGCTAACTTTTGCGCCGGTAGTTGTTTTAGCAGTTATTTCTTTGCCTGTGTTTTACGGTATAGGCGCACTGAAAAAGAGAGACGTTGACTATCACATGATATTTAGGTGCTGTGGAAAGGCGGTATTTATCCAATTTTTGTTCTTACTGGCTACAATAGCTTTTTTCTTGGTGCTTTATCTGAATGAGAGCATTCAAGGTATTCCCGTAGTTCTGCTTTTGCCAGTATCAACTCTAATATCGTTTGTCGTGTTTGTTTCTACATGTATTAAAAGGCGAGCATTAATTTATGCCTAACAAGCGTAGTCACAATCGGCCACTGCGTGGCCTGGACCTCAACCGCTTCGCGGGTTTCGGCCTGTGCTGCGAGCGTTAAATGCCAAGGAGAGTCATGGATAAGCCGCACCAAAGAATAGGTTCAAAGTCCAATTCTCACGTAGGAAGAGATTTTGAGTTGGCTGCTAAAAAATTCTTTGCCAGCGAAGGACTTGCTCTTGATCTCAATATAAAAATTCCTGTCGGTATCGGCGAAATCAAGAAAGAGCACGCATTTGATTTGGGCTGCCTAAAAGAAAAAGTACTAATTGAGTGCAAGTCGCACAAATGGACTGCGCCAAATGACAATGTGCCAAGTGCTAAGCTGACTGTTTGGAATGAGGCCATGTACTATTTTTTAGCCACCCCTCCGAGTTATCGAAAAATAATGTTTGTACTTCGTGATTATAGTGAGAAGCGTAAGGAAACATTAGCGGAATACTATATTCGTACTTATAACCATTTGATTCCAGAAGGTGTCGAGTTGTGGGTGTACGAAGAATCAACAATGTCAGCAGTGCAGTTGGCATTTAACAAGTTTAGCCAGCAGGACGCGCAAAAAGGCGCGCCTCTGCTAAAAGCGTTGGTATGACTCCCCACGTCAAGCAGGTTGAGTAAAAACCTGCTCATTTAAGAACCATCTTTTACCGTTAAAGCGAG